>NZ_CANLZV010000012.1 GCF_947495665.1 uncultured Sunxiuqinia sp. | reverse complement strand
CCCCCCCCCACCTCAAACATGACTCGAGTTACCTCTGAGGTGACTGCAGTCGGTTCTGACCTGACTCGACTTACCTTCGGGGTGACTGCAGTTAGTTCTGATCTGACTCAAGTCATCCAAAAGGTGACTGCAGTCGGTAAAAAGATGCGAAGAGTTACCTCCAAGCTGACTGAAGTCAGTTCCCGCATGACTCGAGTTACCTCCAAACAAACTACAGTCGGCAAAAACAGGCAACAAGTCACCAAAATGGGAACTGAAGTCGGGTTAAGGAAAAGTGAGCAGATGAGACAGGCAGTAGGCAGCAAGGTGATCTCCCATGCTCTTTACCGCTAGTGAACTTAGGTACTCCGGAACTTTTATAAACCCAATTCCCCAACTTCACCGCCAGGTGAAAAGGACGGCCTACGAGGGTTTTGAAACCGGAAACAAGGGAAGGAATCCACACGGGCCCTGCTAAGAAAACCTTGTTTGACGACCAACGGGAGGAGTTGGTTTTCGGGGAGTGACCGACCCGTAGTTTTCGTTCAAAAGCATCGTCCGCCTTGATCTTTTCGTTCTTTTGGATCAAACCAAAAGGACAAGTTTTCTTAATGCTGACAACAGTCATCTTAACCGCAAAGAACGCAGAGAAAGCGCGAAGGGAGGGACACACGAGATCACGAAGTCACGAACGTACGAAGTCACGAACGTACGAACTCAGGAACGAAAAAAGCACCTTCCTTTTGCTGTGGGCAAAAGCCGATTGTCTGGCTCAGGCCAATTTCCACGCCTGACAAGGAGGAGAAAAGAAGGCACGAAGACACGAACGTATGAACTCACGCACAATCTGAATAGCAGACTATCTGAATATCCGAACATCAATTTTTATGACCATCATAGACAAACTGATAACTGCCAACTGAAAACCGACAACTGTCAACTGCCAACTGAAAACGCTTTACCGCCAACGAACACCCTCCGGTTTTCGCAATTCTGCGTATCTTTAACAGCAAATCCACACGTCATGAAAAAATCAACCCTTGCTCTACAGAAGTTTCCCTCCTACAACTGTTCTCAATCCGTATTTTCCAGTTTTGCCGACGAGCTGGGGCTGGACGAAACCACCGCCCTCAAGCTGGCCAGCGGTTTTGGCGGCGGCATGGCTTGTGCCGAAACCTGTGGTGCTGTCACCGGATCGTACCTGGTTATTGGCATGAAGCACGGGCACAGCAGCACCGATCTGCTGGAAAAACATCGCACCAAAGAGTTGATTCTGAAATTCAATGCCCGCTTTAAAGCCCGTCACGGCTCACTGATTTGCAAAGAACTGATTGGCTGTGACATCTCCACACCCGAAGGACAAGTAAAAGCCAAGGAGAAAGATGCCTTCAAAGAGTTTTGTCCGCATTTTGTAGCCACCGCCTGCGACATTCTGGAAGAAGATTTTTAGCAGCAGCCATGCTTGTTCTGACAAAAGCTTTTCCGTGTTGCAAAAAAAGAGCCTCACACAATTGTGAAGCTCTTCCATGGATTTTTTAAATGAACTTATTCTGAAACCTTTTTCGGTTGATTTTCTTCCGGCAGCACGCCCAGCATCTTTTTAATGCGGAAGTTGATCCGGATGGTCAGCATGTACATCACCGGTGCAATCAGCAAGGTGAGGAAGGTTGCAAAGCTTAAGCCAAAGATCACCGTCCACGACATGGGTCCCCAAAAGGCCGTACTTTCACCACCCAACGAGAAGTCGGGTTCAAAATGCGTATACAGCGTCAGGAAATCGAAGTTTAACCCGATGGCCAGCGGGACAAGCCCCAACACCGTCGTAATGGCTGTTAAAAGCACGGGGCGCAATCGGGTTTTACCAGCCGTCACCAGGCAGTCAACCTCATCTTTCACCGAAAGGAAAACCCCTTCACTATAGCCCAGCTCTTCCCGTTTTTTCTGCCGCATCAGATCAATGTAGTCAATCAATACAATGCCGTTGTTCACCACAATACCTGCCAGCGAAATAATTCCAATACCGGTCATGATAATCACAAATTCCATTTTGAAAACGGCCAGACCAAGGAACACCCCGATGGTACTGAATAAAACCGTAATCATAATAATCATGGGCCGGATGAAGGAATTAAACTGGGTGACCATAATCAGCCCAATAAGAGCGACAGCCACCAGCAAGGCAAAAATCAAGAACTCACTGCTTTCGTCCTGCTCCTGCTGCTCGCCGGTAAAGGCATAATTATAGCCCGAAGGCATTTCATACTCGGCCAGCACCTGTCGGATCCGGTCGTTCACTTCGTTGGAATTGTAGCCTTCCGTCACATTCGAACTGATGGTGAGCACCCGTTTATGATCGATGCGGTTCACCTTGTCGTAGGTTGATGAGTACTCAAAATCGGCCACGGCCGAGATCGGGATTTTGTTCCCCTCCACCATCAACTTCTGATTCATCAAGGTAGACACATCGTTCCGGTACTCTTCTTTCAGTCGAATAAAAATATCGTATTCATCTTCTCCGTCTTTAAAGTCACCCACATCGTAACCATAGAGCGAGTTACGCAAAGTCATGGCCACTTCCTGAGTCGAAAGCTCGTAACGACGGGCTTTATCCCGGTCCACCTTAATCAACATTTCCGGCTGATGCACATTGATATCCAGCTTCAGCTCATCAATCCCCGGAATGTTATCTTCGTTAATCATGGACATGAAATCGTCGGTGATCTTGATTAAGGTTTCAAAGTCATCACCCGACACTTCAATATTAACATCAGCCCCAACGGGCGGCCCGTTCTCTTCCTTCTCCACAAAAATTTTAGCCCCCACAAAACCAGACAGATTGGCCGACAGCTCCTGCATGATTTTGGAGGTGTTGATGCCATCGCGCAGCTTATATTCCTCAAACGAAATAGAAGTCAGCGATTTATTGGGGCTTTGATCGTTTTCAAACATCCCGCCTTTGCCGTTCCCCACCGAGGTGGTCACCGACTTCACAATTTTCATGTACGGCTCAATGGTTTCATTAATAATCGTCTCCACCCGCCGCGATACTTCATCGGTCCGATCAATGGAGGTTCCGAGCGGCAATTCCATCGTTACATAAATGGTTTGCGGATCGGTATCGGGGAAGAAGACCACATTGGGCTGCCGGATATCGTAAAATTTAATGGACGCAATAAGCAACAGGAAGGTCCCGATGAAGTAGTACAAGGGCTTTCTACCGCTCAATGCAAACCGTAACTGCCCTTCGTAAAAATTCTCCAGCCACACCAAAAAACGGGTTTGAAACCAACGCGCCACCGGCCGAAACACAAGCAGGTTGAGCACCATCAGCAAGGCCACTGTCAGTAAAATATTTCCAAGCAAATAGATTTTAGAAACGTAGAAAACAACCGAGACTGCAGCCAGAATAGCTGCTTTCTTTGAGGTCTTTTTCCAGTCCATCTTCACCCGGATATCATCAATCTTCATAAACCGGGCAATGAACGGAGGATTAAGCACCAGCGCCACAAACAAGGACGAGGCCAGCACCACAATCAAGGTGCGGGGCAAAATGCTCATAAACTCGCCGACAATGCCTTCCCAAAACATCAGCGGGAAAAAGGCAGCCAGCGTGGTGAGTGTGGAAGTGATAATGGGGTAAGCGATTTCGCTCACGCCCTTTTTAGTGGCTTTCAGGGTTGAATAGCCCAGGCCGTGCAAGCGATACACATTTTCAACCACCACAATGGCATTGTCCACCAACATCCCCAAGGCTAAGATCAGACCGTACAGTACCATCGAGTTCAGGGTGACTCCCGACTGGTCGAGAATGATAAAAGACAAAAACATGGACATGGGAATGGCCAGACCTGAAAACAACGCATTGCGGAACCCCAGGAAGAGGAACAACACAAAAATCACCAGAATCATTCCCATGATGATGCTGTTCTCCAGGGTGGCAATTTCATTTTCAATGTAGGTCGACATGTCATCGGTCACAATAATCTCCAGGTTACGGGGCAGGTAGCCATTATCGACCTGGTCTTTCAGTATCTGGTTGATTTTTGAAGTGGCTTCCAAAATGTTGGCCCCGCTTTTCTTAACCACGGCCAGCGTAACCACCGGCTTGTTGTCCAGCCGCGAGATGGTTGACTTCTCTTTATAGCCATCCACCACCTCGGCCACATCGCGCACATACACCTCTTTCCCTTCATTCAGTTTGATGATGGTATTCCGAATCTGATCCATGTTGGTGTAATCGGCATCGGTACGCACCACCCGGCGGGTTTTATCGGCTGTAAATTCGCCGGCTCCAATCGTGACATTCTCCATCTGCAGAGCCAGTGCAATATCGTTGTAGCTCACGCCACGGGTTTCCATTTTGTAGGGATCTACATTCACCTGAATTTCCCGGTCATCAATCCCCCGGATGGTTGCTTCCGAAATTTCGGACAGACTTTCAAACTCATCCTGAAGAAGCTCGGCATACTCTTTCAGCTCCCGCATGCTGAAATCGCCCGAAATATTGACGTTCAGAATCGGGAACTCCGCAAAGTCCAAATCCATCACCAGGGGGTCATCTTCCAAGTCGCCGGGCAAATCTGAACGTGCTTTGTCCACATTGTCCTTGGTGTCCTGCAAGGCCTGTTTAATCTCAACATTGGTGTTAAATTCCACCACAATGGTACTCACATCCTGGTAGGAAGCCGAAGACACTTTGGTGACCCCGTCCATCCCTTTCAGCTCCTGCTCAATGGGACGGGTGATGAGGTTTTCGATATCTACCGGCGAATTTCCCGGGTAAACGGTTTGCACAAAGATGTAAGGAATCACAATCTCGGGAAACGATTCGCGTGGCATCTGGTTGTAGGAAAACAGTCCAAAAACAACCAGCATGAAGGTCAGAATATAAACCGTTGTTTTATTTTTCAAGGCCAGGTAAACCGGACCAAATTTCCGGTGTATCTGTTCCGTATTTTCCCCTTTTTTAACTTTATCCATGTTTGTGTTTTTTGCAACGATACATTCTGATCATTAATTGGCATGTAAAACAGTTCCGTCCACCACCTGGCTAAAGCCTTCGGCAATGACATGCTCGCCCGCATTCAGACCTCCAAGGACTTCGGACATGTTGTTGTCCGACATTCCCGGCTCGATGTAAACCTTTCGGGCCACCAGCTGGTCCTCTTCATTGCGGGCAACAAAGGTGTAGTTGCCCTTAAAGTCTTCCTTAATCAACAGCGATGGAATAACGATGGCCTCTTCAGCCACATAATCGCGCAGGGTAACAACGGCATCCAGGTTGGGCTTGATCAGGTTATCCTTGTTCTGAAGATCAATCCGGACCCGGAAAGTCCGGTTGTTCGGATCGATGTAATTTCCGATCATCTGCACCTTGGTCTTCCGGCTTTGACCAATGGCCGGGAAATAAACCTGTACGTCATCGCCTTCACTTATTTTGGTGAGGTAGGACTCGGCCACATCGGCATACACTTTTATTTTCTGAATGTTGACCAGCTTGGCAAAAGGCACCTGTGGACTGGCTATCTGCCCTTGCTTTTGGTAAATCACATCAATCACTCCATCAACCGGCGCGGTAATGGTCGACATGCTTTTCTGTGCTTTTAAGCCCTGCAGCTGTTTCTCCAGCGCGTCTTTGGCTGATTTGGCCTGCAGGAACTGCAACTCTGAACCAATATTCTGATCCCACAAATTCTTTTGCCGCTCGAAAGTTGTCCGGGCCAGCTCCAGGTTAATCTCCACCTCATCAATGGTGCGCTCAATCGGCTCCGAGTTCAGTGTGGCCAAAACGGTTCCTTTCGACACGCGATCTCCTTCCTGAACCTGGATTTCCAGAATCTGTCCGGAACCTTCGGGGCTGACATTCACCTCCTGATCGGCTTCCACACTTCCGGAAACCTCGATGAAATGCTCAAACATCTGCGGCTGAAGCTCGGAAAGCACCACTTGTATTTTCTCTACTTCCAGGCTGTCCTTCAATTCTTTTTCAAGTTCGGCTATCTTGAGTTCCAGCTCATGCATTTGCTGCTTGTATTCAACCAGCTGCGCCTGCTTGGCTTGGGTATCCTCTGCATTTCCGGCTGAACAGGAAGCCAAAACAATCACGGCCAAAAGAGCAGCAAGCTGGGGTATCAATTTTATGTTTCTAACTAGTCGGTTCATCGTGTTTTGTGTTTAAAGTTTTCCAATCGCTTTGTCTAAGGTTATTTTTGAATTCAACAGCTGAATGACCGAGGCCACCCAAGCCGCCTGGGCCTGAATATACTGGGTCTCCGTTTGCGAAAGCTCCACGCTGCTGCTTATTCCGTTGTTGTATTTGACCGTTGTTTTGTCGTAAATCCTGCGAGCCAGTTGCTTGTTGTCCACATCATTTTTAAACTGATCCACCGCACTTTCCACATCGGCCACGGCAGTCAGGTAATCCTTCTGTAAGGTTTGTTCGGCCAGTTTCTGTTCATTTTCGGCTTGCTGGTAAGCAAACTGAGCCTGCTTCACCTTGGCCATTTGCTGACCTGCCGTAAAAATCGGCACTGAAATGTTCAGGCCTACCATGGAGGATTTAAACCACGGAACACTGCTTTTAAACAAGTTGGCACTGTTTCCGTAGGCTGTTTTCGACCAGTTATAAAAGCCACTGATGTTGGGCAAATAAGCGGACTTCGCCAGCTTCAGTTCTTTCATGCTCAGCTGACGCTGGGTATCCAGCATCCGAAAATCGATGTGCGAAGCATAGTCAAAACCACCAACTGCTTCCTGCTGTTCCAGCAAGGGATTGATGAAGCCATCCAAGGAGTCCGTCAGTTCAATGCGCGACTCCACGTCAACGCCCATGGTGTATTTCAGCACCATGCGTGCCACGCGGATTTCACGCTCTGCCTTCAGTATTTCATTCTCTGCTTTCTGAACCAGCAAACGCATTTGATCCACGTCCTGCTCTTCCGAAAAACCATTCTCATACAAAGCGCGGGTATCACTGAGCAGCTTTTGCGAATTGACGAGGTTTTCGTTCATCACCAGCAGGTTTTCTTCGGCAGCCAGCACCATAAAATAGGACTGAGCCACAGCATGCTTTATTTCGATTTCAGTCTTTTCCTTGGTTTGAGTAGCCATCTGCAAATACACTTTAGCCGAGCCGACCCCAACAATGTAAGAGCCATCAAAAATGAGCTGGTTGACGGTAAATCCAAAGTCGGAGTTATAGTCTTGTCCAAATTTCACCGGGATATAGGTTCCGGCTTCTTCGCCAAAAAACTCACCCGGAATAAGCGAAACCGGCAGATTCAGAAACTTGGTGTAGTTGGCTTCACCGGTGATTTGAGGCAAACCGATGGCAATGGTTTCCCACACCTTTTTCCGGGCCGCCAACACATCCAGGCTACTGTTTTGAATGACAAAAGAGTTCGTAAGCGCATAGTCCTGTGCTTCCGTCAGGCTAAACTTAAGTTCATCCTGCGCCCTCAAGGTGCCTGTCCATAAAAGCAGCAAAAGCAGGGATACAAGCTGTTTTGTCTTAGTTTTCATTCTGAGCATTGTTTAATTGTTGTTTATAGTATTTCAAGCCTTTTTCGGTACAAATACCATGAAAATGATAATCAATCACCTGGTCAAACAGACGAATGTCCCGCACCTCTTCTTCCGAGAAGATTTCATGATCGGGATTAAACACCAGCAGGAAACGCCCAACGGAAATACGCGCTACAAAATCATTATCCACCTCTTCGCGAAATAAGCCTTCAGCTTTTCCCTGCTCCATAATGGAAAGGTTGTCCTGGTAGATTCGTTTTCGCTTGTATTCCGTTATCTTCTTGTACTCCTTGGGATAGCCCTTCCGCAGGTCGTATTCCATATTGTTGTGAACCAGATCGAGCATATTGTTGATGTGTTCTCGAATCCAGAAAACCCGGTCAATCGCATTCAACCCTTTGTTTTCCTCACAATGAAAAGCTTCATCTTTCATTAAAAAGTTGGTCACCACCTCACCCACTAAATCTGCCTTATCTTTAAAATACAGGTAAACGGTCTTTTTAGACATCCCCAACTCCGCCGCCACATCATCCATTGTTATGCTTCGGATTCCATGGCGCATGTACAATTGGGCAACCTGTTTCAAGATGTATTCTTTTTTGTTTTCCATGCCTTAACAAATATAAGCTTCTGACAATGAAGGAAACTAAAATAACAAATTTAGTTTCCATGGTTTACACAGAAATAACATCAGCCTATAAAGATTGTTTTCATGCCGGGAACAAAACTATTTCATTGCAGCAAGTTTACCGGACTGCAATCGGCGAATGCCGATATAAATCGAGGAATGGGGTGTAAATGCCTGTTGAAGGAACCAGGTCGATCAGGGCAATTTATTCAGCAGGGTTTCGGCCAGCAAAAGATCAACCGGCGTGGTAATTTTAATGTTCTCAGGATTCCCATCCACCAAATGAATGGAAATGCCAGCAGCTTCACACACCGAGGCATCGTCAGTGAAAAAAGCCTGCTCTGGTTGTTGGTAAGCTAATTGAATAATTGAAGTTTGAAAGGTTTGTGGAGTCTGCACCAAGCGAAACTGGCTGCGATCGACATGCCGGCTTGAGTCTTCAGTCACTTGTCGCAGCGACTCAACAACCGGGGCAACCGGCAAGGCATTGCCTTTTTCCACTGCCAACTGAAAACAGTTAGACAAGGTTTGATGCGAAACCAAAGGGCGAACTCCGTCATGAATAAAAACAATGCCTTCTTCGTTGATCGCATCCAAGCCGTTTTTGACGGATTGAAAACGCGTTTGTCCACCCTTCACCAATTGAACATCGGGAGTAAACGCATACTCCCGGCACAAGGCATGCCATCGTTCAAATTGATTTTCGGGCAACACAAGTGTAAGCTCGATTCCAGGATCAAAATCCAGGAAACGCTGAATGGTCCAAAACAGGATGGGCTTACCCGCTAGTAAAATAAACTGTTTGGGAACCTCTGCTCCCATTCTTGCGCCAACACCTCCGGCAACGATTAAGGCAAACTTTTTCATACATCAGAATGTTAAAAGCAAAAGTAGCATTCAATTTGCAATTCCCCTTGTTTTGGTCAAACAACATGAATACCTTCAAGCCTGAAATTGAAAAGAACAGCCTTATTTAACTGATTCGCCCATGAAAACACTTTTGAATTTTCTGACAGATTTGCGCAAGAACAACAATCGAGATTGGTTTAATGACAACCGGAAACGTTATGAAGAAGGCAAGGAACAGATGCTCTTTTTTACAGAACTTCTGATTCAGGAAATTCACAAGTTCGATGAGTCGGTACCATTGATTGATCCCAAGGATTGCCTATTTCGCATTTTCAGGGATGTCCGCTTTTCGCATGACAAATCACCCTACAAAACCCACATGGGAAGCTTTATTGCCCCGGGAGGACGAAAAAGCAGGATGGCCGGTTATTACATTCATGTTGAACCCGGAAACTCGTTTCTGGGTGGTGGCATCTGGCGGCCGGAAGCTGCTGAGCTCAAAGCCATCCGAAGCGAAATCTATCACCACCCGGAAGGCTTCAAAGAGGTTATTCACGATGCGGACTTCAAAAACTATTATCCTTCCATTGAAGGAGAAAAGCTAAAAACAGCCCCAAAGGGTTTCCCTAAAGATTTTGAGGACATTGATTTGCTTCGGTACAAATCATATACATTCGGACTTTCGCTGGATGACCAAACGGTGTTGAGTGATGATTTTGTGGGGATAGCTGTTGATGCTTTTCGCGAACTTTCCAAGGCTAACCGCTACCTGAATTATGCCCTTGGAAGGTGGAAGTAAGTTTTTAAAAATGTTCGTTCATGAGTCCGGAAGGCCAGTTTTGGCCAAAAAACGTGCAGTTCATACAATTTTTCAGAAAAGGGGGTTACCAAATGGCTTCCCACTGAATAAACCTATACAATGGTTTCTTCCCAATCAACCCATTTTATTTTTGTAGAAAGAAAAAGCCGGATGATCATCCGGCTTTCTTTTTTTATTCGGTATATAAATAACGTTTAATGTTTCGCTTGGGTGTTTTCTCAAATTCCTCGCTAACCAAATCAATTTGGGCGAGCTGGCTGTATTTAGGCAATTCGCGGTTGGCCAATCGTCTGTTCTCCTCCATCAGCTTTCGTTTACCATCCTCGTCCAGGCCATCAGCAGCAATCACTTCCGGATCGGCATAAACAAGCGCTACCAGTTTGCCTTCGCGCCCAACAACAACCGATTCCTGAATACCATGCAGGTTGGCCAGCTTGGCTTCAATTTCCTCTGGGTAAATATTCTGACCGGAAGATCCGAGCAACATGTTTTTGCTGCGCCCTTTGATGTATACAAAATCCTGCGGATCAATCAGCCCCAGATCACCTGTCCGGAGCCATCCATCGTCGGTAAAGGCTTGCTGGGTAGCCTCTTCATTTTTATAGTAGCCTTGCATCACATTGGGTCCTTTCACCTGAATTTCGCCAACAACCCGATACGGGTCTGTAGAGTCAATGCGAACTTTCATTCGATCAACCACCTTACCGGCTGACGAAGTTTGGGTGCTGTCCCAGGCATCATATGAAATTAAAGGACCACACTCAGTCATGCCATAGCCAATGGTAAACGGAAAACCGATGGACTTGAAAAACTGCTCCACCTCTTTGCTTAAGGGAGCCCCTCCGATGACAATTTCATAGAAACGTCCTCCAAAAGTTTCCACCAGCTTTTCTTTAATTTTCGTCTTCAGGATGCTTGAAACCAGCGGCACCTTCAACAGAAATTTCATCACCGGTTTTTCCAGGGTAGGCAGAATCTTTTTCTTGTAAATTTTCTCAATAACCAGCGGAACTGACAGAATGAGATGGGGACGGATTTCGCCAAAAGCTTTTGTAATAATTTGCGGAGTGGGTGTTTTACTCAAAAAGGTAATGTGGCAACCTAATGTTGCCGGAAATAAAAACTCGAACAGCAGGCCAAATACATGCGCCATGGGTAGGAACGACACAATCTGCTCTCCTGTTTTCAGCGGCATATGTTCGCGTGCATAAATAATGTTCGAGAGTAAACTCCGGGCAGGAATCATCACCCCCTTGGTAAAGCCGGATGTTCCACTGGTGTATGACAACACACACAGCTCCTCATCGGCTAACTCTTCGAGCACAAAATCACCCGGACCAATCAGTTCCCGGGTTTTAGCCTTCAAGTGGTTTTCCCAGGCCTGTGCGGTTCCATTGCCCGGATTAAGCAGCAAACTAAAATTCATCAGACTAACCACCGCTTGCACCTGCTTGAGTTGCTCCACGTCCAGTTTTTCAAACAAAACATCACCGGCAAACAACAGTTTTGACTCGGAATGATTCAGGATATGGTGAACATCAGCTGGATTAAAATCGGGCAACACCGGAACAGCAACGGCTCCATAACTAATAATTGCCAAAAACGAAGTCGCCCAATTGGCTGTATTTCGTCCAAACAAAGCAATCTTGTCCCCTTTTTGAATACCAATTTCCTGCAAGAAAAGATGGATTTGATGGATTTGTTGCGCCACTTCGCCGTAACGGTAGCTTGAACCACCATAATCTGTAAACAATGGTAATTCCCAATTCTGCAACATAGATTCTCTGTAGAGCTTGATTAAACCCTGAGGAGGTAATGTCTGGTTCATAAAAGCAATTTAACTGTTATTTGTTTAAGGCAAACTTGTCTTGCACACAAGCGCCGTTAATCTCATTTTCAGCTTCAAAAGAATTGCATGCGCAACCTTTAGGCTGGTTGGCTAATTTAAGTATTTTTCCCGAAGTTCCTCTTTTTGAAGACAAATGCCGATTGATCAGCCCTTCCTCAGCCTTTCCCGCCCCAGACTGAGTTGCCAGTTCTCCCGTCAGAGTAACATAAGAAATGGCACGAATCCCTAATTAAGGTAGAAGGGCGGCTACAGGTGAAAAATTTGGTCAGAATGAAAGGAGTCTTCTGCATAAAAAGCAGCATTGAAACGTACGATGACCTATTCCATACAAAAATTCAAAGAAAGGACTCTAAATGCCTTTCAATTTTACGGTTAAATATCCTCCGCTCACTCAATCAACAAGCAAAGCTATATGTGACTCATTTTCTATTAATTAGAAATAAAAATATCCTATCAGGATACGAGACCATCATCTGGACTGATTACAAATAAGTTTCAGATACTACTATTTAACTGCGGCAGTGGTGATTTTTATTATTTTAGCACTTTATTTTTTTTTCGAAAACTTAAAAATTAAAACCAAAATGAAGAAACTTTTACTGGCTCTTTTTGTGAGCATTCTGACTATGGGTGCTTTTGCTCAAAACATCCAAACACACTACGATTTTGGCAAAGACCGCAAATTAGTCACTACAACTGTTGAGATGTTCCGTCCTGACAAGTATGGTTCTACTTTCTTCTTTGTAGACATGGACTACAGTTCAGACTCTCGTAATGTTGATAATGGTATTTCACTGGCATACTGGGAAATTGCCCGTGCATTCAAATGGAATGAGACTCAGAAATTTATGCCTCGTGTGGAGTTCAACGGCGGAGTTTTTAAGCTTGATGGCGACGCTCCATTTGTGCCTATCGAGAATTGCTGGTTGGCCGGTGTTGAACGCACTTTTGCTTCGGCTGATTTCTCTAAAATTTTGACTTTACAAGCTAATTACAAGTACATTAAAGATAAAGAAGACGCTGCTTTCCAATTGACAGCTGTTTGGACAGTTCAAATGTTGGAAAACAAATTGACCTTCACTGGTTTTGCTGACTTCTGGAAAGAAGAAATGTTCTGGGGTTCAGACTACCGATTCTTAGCCGAGCCACAACTTTGGTATAACTTCTGCAAGAATTTTGCCATCGGTACGGAAATTGAAATGAGCAATAACTTTGGCAAAGACGGATTCATGGTTAATCCTACCGTTGCTGCGAAATGGACTTTCTAATCCTAAACGACCCCAAAAATGAATCGTTTTTTCAAACTCGCAGAAAATAAAACAACCGTAAAAACTGAGGTTTTAGCGGGAATTACCACCTTCATGACCATGGCCTATATTCTGGCGGTTAACCCCAGTATTTTGAGTGCCACCGGCATGGATAAAAACGCCCTGTTTACAGCCACTGCCCTTTCAGCCTTGATTGGAACCTTGGTTATGGCCCTTGTTGCCCGTTTGCCTTTTGCGTTGGCTCCGGGTATGGGACTGAATGCCTTTTTTGCTTTCACGGTTGTTCTTGGAATGGGCTACAGCTGGCAATTTGCCTTAACGGCTGTTTTCCTGGAAGGACTTATCTTCCTGGTGCTTACTGCATTCAACATTCGAGAGCTGATTGTCAATGCTATTCCGCTTTCCATGAAGCATGCCGTATCGGCAGGTATCGGACTATTCATTGCCTTTATTGGTTTGCAAGGTGCCGGTGTTATCGTGAATAACGACGCTGTATTAGTTGGCTTAGGAAACATGGGTTCTCCAAGTGTATTAATCGCCTTGTTTGGCGTGCTGTTGATTGGTGTGTTGCTGGCCCTGAAAGTGAAAGGTGCCTTATTGATTGGAATCTTTGCAGCCACAATTGCAGGAATTCCATTTGGTGTTACCCACTTACCTGAAGGACATTTGGTATCCTTACCTCCTTCTGTAAGTCCAATCTTCTTCAAATTTGATTTCCACCAGATCTTTACAATCGACATGCTGATCGTGCTTTTCACCTTCCTGTTTGTCGACATGTTTGATACAGTAGGAACTTTGGTTGGCGTGTCATCAAAAGCAGATATGCTGACTCCTGACGGAAAAGTACCACGCGCGAAACAAGCTCTTTTTGCTGACGCCATCGGTACCACATTCGGATCAATGCTTGGAACCAGTACCGTTACAACTTATGTTGAAAGTGCATCGGGTGTTGCCGAAGGTGGGCGTACCGGATTAACTTCACTGACAGTTGCCGGTTTATTCCTGATTTCATTGTTCTTCGCTCCATTGTTTATCATGATTCCTGGTGCAGCAACCGCTCCGGCTTTAATTGTTGTCGGTTTGTTCATGCTTTCACCAATCCTGAAAATTGACATGGAGGATTACACCGAATCAATTCCGGCCTTTTTCACCATCATTATGATGCCTTTAGCCTACAGCATTGCTGAGGGTATCGTATTTGGTATGTTGGCCTTTGTGATTCTGAAACTGCTGACAGGAAAACACAAAGATGTTTCTGTTGTCATGTATGTACTGGCAGTTTTGTTTGTGATCAAATTCATTATCTAGCGAATTTCATCCACCCCATATTTAAAAGCTCCGAAGAAGACTTCGGAGCTTTTTTTTTATCCAGGAATCCGGATCCTCCTAGCGTTAGAACAACTTCGAACACAACTTGAATTTACCTAAGAATAAAACCGGCAGCCAATTCCTGCAGGTACTTCTCTCCTGGCTTTCGATACACGATTCGGGATAAAACAGTAAACTCAGCCCAGAGAACAACAAAAAAGCCTGTCAGTTTCTGACAGGCTTTTTAAGACTTTTTAAAGGCATATTTGTGCTTATCCATTCAAGGCCTCGGCACCATTGGTTACCTCCAGAATTTCGTTGGTAATAGCAGCCTGACGGGCTTTATTGAAGGTTAAGGTTAAATCTTTAATCAGGTCGGTGGCATTATCAGTGGCCTTGTGCATAGCTGTCATTCGTGCCCCCTGTTCGGCGGCATTCGAATCAAGCAATGCCCGGTAAAACTGAATTTTCAGTGATCGCGGAATCAACTCCTGAACAATTTCCTGTTTGCTCGGCTCATAAATGAAATCGAAGCTAGCGGTGTCATCTTCATCTTCCTGCGAGATTTCAACCGGCAGAAACTGTTCGGCCGTACAAATTTGCACAGCCGCATTTTTAAATTCGTTGTAAACCAGTTCAACCCGGTCAAACCGGTGCTCGGCGAAATCATTCATCAAGCGTGAAGCCAGTTCTGATGTTTGTTCAAAAGTGAGCGTCTCCAGCAAATCATTGGCCTGCGCAGCAACTGGCATTCGCTTTAACTTCAGGAACTTTTCACCTTGTTTCCCGATAATTAAAAATTCAAGGTTACCAGCCATAAGCTGGTCCCGGTACCTGGTGGTGGCCACCTCGTAAGCCATTTTAGCAATGGATGAATTAAAAGCGCCACACAAGCCACGGTTTGAGCTAATCAGGACCAGCAAAACCTTTTCGGGCTTCCGTTGCTGCGTATATACCGAGTCTTCGCTGTTTTCCAGACTGGAACTCAACGAGCTTAATATTTCGTGCAATTTATCGGCATACGGTCTGATTTGAAGAATGGCATCCTGCGCTTTTTTCAACTTCGCTGCCGATACCATTTTCATCGCGCTGGTTACTTGCCGCGTCGTTTTTACCGATGAAATTCGTGTTCGTATTTCTTTTAAACTGGCCATTTTTCAAAAAATCATTAAATGACAGGCTGCTGGGCAGCCGGCTGTCATTCCATTATTTAAATCGTTCTGCTACACTTCCTGCTACCTTTTCCAGTACCCCGGAAACTTCGTCATTCAGAACGCCTTTTCGCAACTCATCCAAAATAGGGCGATGTTCTGTTTCCATGACATCAATAAAGTCCTTTTCAAAGGCCTTTACTTTTTCAACCGGAACTGAACGTAGCAACTCATTGGCTCCGCAGTATATAATTGCAATCTGGTGTTCAATCTTAATCGGAGCGTACTGTCCCTGCTTCAGAATTTCAACGTTCTTACGCCCTTTGTCAAGAACCCGCATGGTCGCAGCATCCAAGTCGGAACCAAACTTCGAGAAGGCTTCCAGTTCACGGAACTGGGCCTGGTCCAGTTTCAAAGTACCGGCAATCTTTTTCATGGCTTTCACCTGAGCATTTCCACCTACACGCGACACAGAGATACCTACGTTAATCGCAGGGCGCACCCCTGAGTTAAACAAGTTTGACTCAAGGAAAATCTGACCATCAGTAATGGAAATTACGTTGGTCGGAATATAGGCCGACACGTCACTGGCCTGCGTTTCAATAATGGGAAGTGCGGTCAAAGAGCCCCCGCCTTTAACTTTGCCTTTCAGACATTCGGGCAAGTCGTTCATTTTAGCGGCAATCTCATCCGAGTCGATAATTTTTGCAGCCCGTTCCAACAAGCGTGAGTGCAAGTAGAAAACGTCTCCCGGATAGGCCTCACGACCCGGCGGACGACGAAGCAACAAAGACACCTCACGGTAGGATACAGCTTGCTTCGACAAGTCATCGTAAATAATCAAGGCATCGCGGCCTGTATCACGGAAATATTCTCCAATAGAAGCACCGGCATAGGGGGCATAATATTGAAGTGCTGCAGGATCAGCTGCTGTTGCTGAAACAATAACAGTATAATCCATGGCTCCGTACTTTTCCAGCGTGGAAGCAATGTTGGCAACGGTTGAACCTTTTTGCCCAATAGCTACATAGATACAATAAACCGGCTTACCGGCTTCGAAATTTTCCCGCTGGTTAATAATGGTGTCAATAGCTACAGCTGTTTTACCAGTCTGACGGTCACCAATAATAAGTTCGCGCTGTCCGCGTCCTACGGGAATCATCGCGTCAATCGCTTTAATTCCTGTTTGCAAAGGTTGGTTTACCGGCTGACGAAAAATTACCCCGGGAGCTTTACGTTCCAAAGGCAATTCAAATTTTTCACCACTGACTGCCCCTTTACCATCAATAGGTTCTCCAAGGGTGTTGACAACACGTCCCAGCAGTCCTTCACCTACTTCGATAGACGCAATTCGTTTGAGTCGTTTAACCGTATCGCCCTCTTTAACGTTTTCAGAAGGTCCGAGTAGTACAGCGCCAACGTTGTCTTCTTCCAGGTTTAAAACAATCCCTTTAATACCACCCTCAAATTCGAGCATCTCATTTGCTTCAACATTTGAAAGTCCATAAATACGGGCAATGCCGTCTCCAACCGTGAGTACTGTTCCAACTTCCTCCAATTCGGCTTCCGATTTAAAGCCTTCCAGTTGCTGTTTCAGTATTGCGGATACTTCAGCGGGTTTTATATCAGCCATTGTTATCTTTTTTACTTGTTGATTTCAGTTTGTAAAAGTGTTTCTTTGACCTTGCGTAATTGGCTCGCCAGACTGGCATCGATTTGACGGTCATCAATCCGTAAAACAAATCCTCCAATCAGGTCACTGTCTACCCGTTGGCTCAATTCAACACGGGTATTGAATTCGCTTTCGAGTTTTTTATTGATGTGGGTAATGAGATCTTCTTGCAGTGGGACGGCCGTGGTAATAACAGCCGATTTGACTCCCTGATCCTGACGATACAGGGTCAGCAAGTGACGACACATGTCACCGATATAAGTTTCACGCTTATTTTCGGCAACAAGGGTCAGGAAATTAATTGTCAGTTCGTTTACCTTCCCTTCAAAAATTGACTTCAGCAGCGTAATTTTTTGGGATGTTTTAATAACCGGACTTTCTAAAAGCAAGACAAAGTCAGCGCTTTCTTTCGTCAGTTGCTCAACCAGACTGGCATCAGCTTTGATTTCCTCCAGCATATTTTTCTCCTTAGCCAGGCTAAAGAACGCTTTGGCATAACGAACTGTAACTTTACTTTGATCCATAAACCTCTATTGTAATTTAAGATCCTTCAGGAGGTCTTCCACCATACTTTCCTGAGCTTGTTTATCTTTCAATTCCTTTTGAATGACCTTTTCGGCAATCAATACAGACAAATCAGCCACCTGATTTCTAATTTCAGAAATGGCTGCCTGCTTCTCGTTTTCGATTTGTTGACGAGCGGCAGTAACAATCTTTTGTCCTTCGTTGGATGCTTGTGCTTTCGCCTCAATAAGCAACTTATCTTTTAAATCGCGGGCCTCCTTCAGAATAACTTCTCTTTCTTTACGAGCCTCGGCAATAATTTTTTCATGGTCGGCTTTTAAGTCTTCCACTTCTTCACGAGCCTTATCGGCGGATGCCAGTGCATCGGCAATCGATGTTTCCCGTTCTTTTAAGGCGTTCAAAATGGGTTTCCATGCAAATTTCTTCATGATAATCAGCAGGATCCCAAAGATGATAGTCATCCAAAACAGGGTTCCATAATCCGGAGTGACAAATCCCATAATTCTAGTTTTAAGTTAATGTCGCCCAGCCTCCCGGCAACCCCGGGAGCGGACGAACAGTAAATGAATTTCCTTTACACAAAAAGGACCAAGGCACAGGTAATTACAGCAAAGAACGCTACCCCTTCAATCAAGGCGGCTGATACGATCATACTTGACCGAATATCACCACTTGCTTCAGGTTGGCGCGCAATTGCTTCCATTGCTGTGGCTCCAATTTTACCGATACCGTATCCAGCACCGATTGCTGCAAAACTAGCTCCAAGAGCAGCTCCTAACTTAGCAAACCCTTCAAAAGTAGCTGCTGCAGTGGCTGCATCTACTGCATCAGTAACTTGCAATAAAACTGTCAAAATAGTTGATAACATAAACTTTAATTTATAGTATTAAAACTAGTGATGTTCTGCTTTTGCCATGCCAAAATACAAGGCGGACAATAAGGTAAAAACGTAGGCTTGAATAAACGAAACAAGAATATCAAGCATCATGATAAACAATGAAAAGGCAATGGATACCGGGCTGATAGACAAACCGGCCACCGTTCCCATTAATTTTCCAAATATAAAGATCAAGCTAAGGAACACCGTAACGATCATGTGTCCAGCCATCATGTTGGCAAAAAGACGAACCATTAATACAAACGGCTTGGTGAACATTCCGGACAGCTCGATAATGGGCATCATCGGAATGGGGAATTTCAGCCACCATGGCACATCCGGATTGAAAATTTCTTTCCAATAATGCTTGTTCCCATTCAGATTGGTAACGGCGAAGGTAAACAAGGCCAGTACCATGGTCACCGCAATATTACCGGTAACATTGGCTCCAAACGGAAAAATCGGGATAAGTCCCATTAAGTTATTCAGCAAGATAAAGAAAAACAGGGTAAGCAGGTAAGGCATAAACTTCTCAAACTTATGCTCTCCAATTGCTGGCTTAGCAATTTCATCGCGAACAAACACAATGATTGGTTCCACCACGTTCAGCACGCCAGTGGGTGCTTTTCCTTTATTGCGCTGGGCCGATTTGGCTGCTGCAACAAAAATCCAAACCATGAAAAATACGCTGATAATTGCCCCCGTTATCGATTTGGAAAGGGACAGGTTGATGGGTAAGCCAACATATTCCCCCTCACTGTTAAGCTCTTCTATCTTTCCGGCGTTCTCACCGTGGTGCGCCAGTCTGAAATTGTGGTAGGTTTCTTCGCCATGCTTAAACTTCGACGACATAAACACATGCCAGCCGGTCGTTTTACTGTAAAGAATGATGGGTAAAGGCACCGTAATGTGTGTTTCGCCAATGGTGGCCAAGTGCCATTCATAGGCATCAGCTACGTGGTGCATAATAAATTCTCCGGGCACAAATTCATTGGTGTGTACGTCATGTGTATCGCCTTCCGCAAATGCAGGAGTTGACACCAAGCTAAAAGAGATTAGAAGGAATAAAATAAAAGCGCTGTATCTTTGGTTTTTCGTTGCTTTCATAACATATAGATGAGTCTGAATGTCCTTTTTAAAAAAGTACTCCAAATTACTAAAAAATTCGATTGATTCAAGCTATTTCTTCAACTTTACGACATGGCTGATCTCGGCTACTTCCATTACCGTATAAGCCATGTACGCCACTAAAAAGTTAATTAAAAACAGTTTTGCCTGATCTCGGCTCGCTAAAAAAAAGCCAAGAGCAACGAACAGGTAAAACAACATTTTCAATGTACTTAAGGCCATAAAGTGGGTTGAGAATTTTGCGATATCTTTCTCGGCAATCCTTAACAAATAAAAATGAACAAGGTTTGTTGTACAAAAGAAAAAAATCAGAATAAATGGCCATCCCGGCAAGGAATACTGCGGAATAAGCTGAGCATAAAGCCCCCAGCCCGCCAACATAAGTACAATGGTTAATAGGACGGACCGATACAGGAATCGCTTCATGAGTTTGTTCATTTCAGAAAATTTTTAATGGCATGATAAATGGCAGCTATCACAGAAAGAATCATCAGCCCAAGGGTAAAAGCGGGGAAAGACAATTCCAACCAATGATCGATCTTATAACCCAAAAAAACACCTCCGACCATGATTGCAATCATTTCAAAGGCGATGTTCGAATAGCGGATGAAATCGTCAAATTTTCGCTTAGGCTTCCTGAAGTTTTTGGGATTCTTCATGCTTGAGTTGTTCGCCCATCTGGCATGAACCTGAAAATAATGCTCCGGGTTCAATGCTTAACTTTCCGGTGCTAATTTCTCCATATACTTTGGATGAAGACTTTAGGCTTAAATGTTGTTCAACCAAAAGTTTTCCCTTTTGGCAGCCCGACACTTCAGAGTCTTTGCAAGTGACTTCTCCATCTACCTTGCCGGTAACACCAATGACAACACGTCCGGAACAGTTCAGGTTACCAATCAATTCTCCATCAATCCGGATATCGCCTTCCGACTCAATATCACCCGTAATTCGAGTACCTTTCCCGATCAAGTTAATCCCCTGCGAATCAACTTCATTGTTCATTCTTGCCATGTTGTTTGTTTTTTTGAGAAGCATCAAATATAGTAAGAAACTGGTTTAATCCACTGACTTTCCTCAATAGAATCTCCAACATGACCAAAAGTTAAAATCGGGCTCCCCCGATTTTTCAGTACACAGATCATGCACGTTTCTAAAGGGAAAATGACTCATTTTCCCTTTAGAAACGTGCATGAAGCTATTTTATTTTAAGATATTCCAGTTAATCATTGAAATGATAGAGGAAGGTAATGTGTCCATCGAAAGCAGGCTTCTTATTGCCTTCAATTTCCATTTGCACCCGAAGTTTCACACGACTGATTCCTCGCAAGTTAGTGCATTCTTTCAGCCAAACATGCGTCCGAAGCCGGCTGTTTACCACTACGGGCGCTCCAAACTTAAGCTGATCAATACCATAATTAACCAGCATCTTGTAATTGGTCACCTCAATAACCTGATCCCACAAGTAAGGCAGCAACGAAAGCGTCAGATAGCCGTGTGCAATGGTACCACCAAAGGCACCTTCATTTTTGGCCCGCTCCGGGTCCGTATGAATCCATTGATGATCGAGCGTTGCATCCGCAAATTGATCGATCTGCTCCTGCGTAACAGTATGATAATCTGAAACACCCAACTTCTGCCCCAGGTAACTTTCAAATTCCTGATGGCTTTGAATTAACAGTTTACTCATTAGAAGGTTCCTTTATATTTTATGAATAAGATTATTTGCTTGAATCGTAGGCCCATTTCAAATAGACCGATCCCCAAGTAAAACCTGCGCCAAAAGCAGCCAGAATAATGTTATCGCCCTTTTTCAGCTGGCTTTCAAAATCATACAAACACAATGGAATCGTAGCGGCCGTGGTGTTTCCATACTTTTGAATGTTAATCATCACCTGCTTGGGACTAATCTTCATACGACGAGCCACTGCATCAATAATCCGCATATTGGCCTGATGAGGAACAAGCCAAGCCAGTTTTTCTGGCGTGATGTTATTCTTATCCATAATTTCAACTGCCACATCGGCCATGCGCGAAACAGCGTATTTAAACACCGTTTGTCCATCCTGGTGGACATAGTGCATCCGATTCTGAACAGTCTCCATCGATGCCGGCATCTTAGAACCTCCGGCTTTCATATGCAGGTAGTGACGTCCTTTCCCGTCGGTATGGTTGATGTGATCAATAATGCCCACATCTTCCGTGGTTGGCTCAAGCAAAACAGCGGCAGCGCCATCACCAAACAATGGGCAGGTCGTACGATCCGTGTAATCCGTAATTGCAGACATCATGTCGGCTCCTACGACAATTACTTTTTTATACTGACCACTTTCCACAAATTTCGACCCGGTAGTTAAAGCAAATACAAAGCCTGAACAGGCTGCATTAATATCAAAGCTCCAGGCGTTAACCAGCCGCGTTTTACGGCTAATTACGTTGGCCGCAGCGGGCAAGGGACGATCAGGAGTAATGGTGGCACAAATCACCAAATCAATTTCATCAGGATGCGTATTGGTTTTTCTTAACAGCTCTTTAACGGCTTCTGCCCCCATATCTGAAGTCGCTTTCCCTTTTTCTTTCAGAATACGTCTTTCCTTAATACCGATGCGTTGCATAATCCATTCATCGGTCGTATCAACCATGGTGCTTAGTTCTTCATTGTTAAGCCTATACTCAGGCAGAAAAGCACCAATGCCCGTAATCGCGGCACGAATATTTTGCATAATTTAATCTTTATATCAATCAAAAAAGCGCTTTCAATCCCTGACTGAAAGGCTACTGGAAATGGAGAAACAAAACGTTGTTAATTTGGTTGCGAAAGATAGGGTGAAAAATTCGAACAGCAAAGAAAAGCGGGCAAAAGAATAACCCTAAGTCATTTTAAAACAACTAATTAAATCGTTCGAAAAGTTTACAATGGGGTAAAAAAAAGATCAGAAGAGTGGCTCTTCTGATCATGATATGAAAGTTAAACAGTAACGTCTTTTTCGATTGCAAGCTTGCCTTTGTAGTATCCACATTCCGGACAAACGGTGTGGTATTTTACAGTCGAGCCGCAGTTAGAACACGTAGCCAATGTTGATGGCGTTGCTTTATAGTGTGTTCTTCTCTTATCCCTTCTGGATTTTGATGTTTTGTGTTTTGGATGTGCCATTTTAAAAAGTCTTTATTTGTTATTCTAATAATTTTTTCAACTCGTCCCATCGTGAATCTGTCTCAGGTTCTTCCTCTTGTTCAACGTCCTGCACAGACAATAGGTTCAGTTTTTCCAACATTTCCGGATTACAAAGGCTTTCTCCATTCGCATCATCCGGATGTACATGTTTTATTGGAATCGACAAAATGATAAAGTCATAAATCAGCTTCGCCACGTTGATGTGAGATTCATCCGGTGCAACCCAAACCACATCATCGCCTTCTTCAAATTTTTCTTCACCATACTTTACGAAAACCTTGTTTTGACTGTCAACCGGCTGGTCAAACAAGTCCAAACAGCGATCGCACTGTATTTTCACCGTTCCACGGACATGAAACCAAAGAACTATCAATGCACTTTGTTTCTCCAGCTCCAGCGTAATGTCAACATTCCCGTCATCGGCGATTCCTCCGTCGAAGTACTTAAAGAACGCTGATCCTACCTGATAGTCAAACCGATGCTTGCCTAATCCAAGTCCTTTAAGTGCAACGTTATATGCTTTCAAATTTGCCATTGCCTAGAAAAAAGTGTTGCAAAAGTATAAAAAATAAACAAACAGAGAAAATTATCTGATTTTTTTAACATCGATTCCCGGCTTTTCTACAAAATTCTTTTGCTCAACGAATTATGCAGCCCAAAAATGTTGAAAAATCAGGCGTTCGGCAACACAATCCGAAAGGTCGTTCCCCGGCCTATTTCGGAGTGTTTAAGGGCAATTTTACCTTGATGGTAATTTTCAATAATTCGTCGGGCCAATGAAAGTCCCAACCCCCAGCCCCGCTTCTTGGTCGTGTACCCGGGTTCAAAAACCGTTTTATACTGCGATTTGGGAATACCTTTTCCATTGTCCGAAATATCCAGAATCGTCTGTTTACTATTTTTCGATAGCTGCAAGCGAATAATACCATCCGATTCAATGGCGTCAACCGCATTTTTACACAAGTTCTCGATCACCCAACTAAAAAGAGCCGCATTGTGAGGCACATCATAGCTCTGCTCGTTATCCACCTCCAGTTGAAAGCGAACTTTCTGAGAGGATCGGTTCTGCAGGTAACTGACCGTCGTTTGCAGCACATGCTTCAAATCAGCCACCACCAACTCCGGCGCTGAGCCAATCTTGGAGAAACGCTCGGTAATCTTTTCCAGCCGGGAAACATCTTTTTCAATCTCAGCGATTAGCTCCTGATCAATCTGTTTCATTTTCAAAAGCTCGACCCAAGCCATCAAGGATGAAATGGGCGTTCCCAACTGGTGCGCCGTTTCCTTCGACATTCCTACCCAAACCTGGTTCTGCTCAGCTTTACGCGAAGAGCTAAAGGCAAAGTAGGAAACAATGATGAATAGCATAATGACTCCGAACTGAGCCAGGGGAAAGTAACGCAAGTTCTGAAGCAAGTTGGAATCCCGATAGTATAAATATTGCTTCATTTCCTCGGAAAGAACGACCTCGATGGGAGCCTTTTGCCCTTTCATCTTTTCCAGTTCATGCTGCAACACAATAGCTTTTCGCTTTTCGGTATAACTGATATTCCGATCGCCTAAAATGGTGCCCGCTTCATCGGTATAAATAATAGGAATAGTGGTATTATCCTCCATGATATCCTGCAAAAAAGTCAGGTCTTGATTGCTGCCATTTCCAACATCCACCAGTCTTTTCATGGCTTCCGCCCACAGTTCAACACTCTTGCGCTCCTGCTTGGACATTTGTCCGATCAACCAGTTGGTATAAATAAGAGAACTGGCGCCAATAAGCATTGCAATTAGTAAAAGAAGTAGTTTCCAGCGCCGTTTTTTGAAATAGAGTTCCAATGGTATTCAGTTTTGATTTCCTTTCTAAACGAATCATCTGACTATAAAGTATAACCGTCCCCTCTTTTCTTCGTCAATCCAGACTCACCTCAGACTACGAGCACCTGCCTCCTAACGAACTAAAACCAACACAGACACTCCTTGCCTTATTGCTCAAGCAAGTCGATACAAGCCTGGTAGATTCCCTTCTGATCGAAGCCACAATCATGCTGCAGCTCTTCCGGCGTACCATGTTCAATAAACTGATCAGGTACTCCCAAGCGAACCAGTTGCGCCTGATAATGATGGTCATTCATAAATTCAAGCACAGTCGAGCCAAAACCGCCCTGAATCACCCCATCTTCGACCGTAATCACACGGGTGTATTTTTGAAAGATCTGGTGAAGCAATTCTTCATCCAACGGCTTAACAAAACGCATATCGTAATGCGCCACCGAAAAATCTTTGTTATTCAGCGACTTTACTGCCCTTGAGGCGTTAACTCCAGTTGTACCAATGGTTAGCACCGCCAAATCTTCGCCTTCAGTCAGCAATCGTCCTTTACCAATTTCAACAAGCTCAAAAGGCTGCTTCCAATCAACTTTGCATCCACAACCGCGAGGATAACGAATGGAAAAAGGCCCCATATTATCCTGCTGAGCCGTATACATCAGGTTGCGCAATTCAATTTCATCCATCGGTGCAGAAACAGTCATGTTCGGGATACTCCGCATATAAGTCAGGTCGAACACTCCATGGTGTGTGGCCCCGTCGGCTCCAACCAAACCGCCACGATCCAGGCAGAAAACCACATTCAGCTTCTGAATGGCCACATCGTGAATAATCTGATCATAGGCCCGCTGCATAAAAGAGGAGTAAATATTGCAAAAAGGAATCAAGCCCTGAATAGCCATTCCGGCCGAAAAGGTAACGGCATGCGGTTCAGCAATACCAACGTCAAATGCCCGGTCCGGCATTTTTTCCATCATAATATTCAGAGAGCAGCCCGTTGGCATGGCAGGTGTCACTCCTACTATTTTGGGATTATTTTCAGCCAGCTCCACCAAGGTGTTGCCAAATACATTCTGAAATTTGGGAGGCTTGTTCAAATCGCACTCGCAGCCAATGATTTCTCCCGTTTCTTTATTGAATTTACCAGGAGCATGATAAACCGTCTGATTCATCTCAGCCAGCTTAAACCCTTTCCCCTTCTTGGTTATTACATGAAGTAACTTGGGCCCGGGAATATCGCGAAGGTCACGCAAAACATTGCTCAGGTATTCTACATCGTGTCCATCAACCGGTCCAAAATAACGAATACCTAAACTTTCAAAGAGGTTTGATTCCTTCAGAAGATAGGACTTTAAGGCGCCCTCCATTTTTTGAACCAACCGCCGGGCTTTAGGCCCAAAACCATTGAGTTTTCCAAGGACTTCCCATATTTCGTTCTTCAGCTTATTATAAGATTTCGACTTGGAGATATTTAACAGGTAATTACTTACTCCGCCAACATTCGGATCAATGGCCATTTGATTATCATTCAACACAATCAGCACATCTGAATTATTGAAACCTGCATTGTTTAGCCCTTCAAAAGCCATACCTCCGGTCATTGAGCCATCACCAATAACAGCCACAACTTTCCGGTTCTTCTCCTTCTTAACTGAAGCAGCCTGAGCCATGCCCAAGGCAGCAGAAATCGAGGTACTGGCATGCCCTACACCAAAAGCATCGTATTCACTTTCCGAAGGTTTCGGGAAACCACTCAGGCCATTGTATTTCCGGTTGGTATGAAACTGGGTTCTGCGCCCCGTGAGTATTTTATGTCCGTAAGCTTGATGACCCACATCCCAAATCAGCTGGTCATAGGGGGTATTATAAGCGTAATGCAAGGCTACGGTAAGCTCTACCACTCCAAGACTTGCCCCCAAATGCCCCGGATTGTTAGATACCTCATCAATGATAAACTGCCTAAGCTCGTCGCAAAGCGTGATTAAGTCCTCCTGCTTTAACTGACGAAGATCGGCGGGCGTATTTATTGTTTCAAGTATGCTTCCCACAGGTTCTTCCATCTCAAAAAATTAGGGCTCAAATATACAACTTCTATTAGTTACAGGCTGAATGATTAAGCGATTAAAATCATCCGGCCGAAAGACTAACGAGCCGCCGAGCCGATTAGTATCAGATCCGCATCGCTTTACGATGGCGTCCATCAAAAGTAGCTATTTCTTCAAAGCCAACCCGCTTCATCAGGTTAAGTGCCGACTCATAATGACGAGCAATCTGATCAGCGCCGTGTGCATCAGACGACAAGGTCATTGGAATATGATGATGATAACAGCGCGTCACAATCTCCGGGCTTGGCGTAAATTCGGCACACGGACGATCAAGTCCTCCCGTATTCAGCTCAACAACCAGGTCGTGTTCCTTAATCACACTTAAGGTGTCCTCAATCAATTCCGATTGGTCGGACTCCGGATAAATCTGAAACTTTTTAATAATATCCAAATGTCCGATTGTATCAAACAAACCCGATTTTGCCGCTTGCTGAATTAAGTCGTAGTAAATATGATAAAGCTCGTCGTTGGACCACTTTCCATACAACGATTTGTCCGTATCAAAATTCCAGTCACCGATGAAGTGAACCGAGCCAATTACATAATCAAGGGGGAGCTGGCTGATGATCTCCTGAATCTCAGCTTCCCGCCCGGGGAAGTAGTCCATTTCAATTCCATAGCGGACTTTAATTTGAGAACGATACTTCTCACGAAGCTCCAGAATCTGCTCGGTCATCACCGGAATATCTACCGGACTAACGGCCCAATCAACTGCTTTAAGTCCCACATGATCGCTAAAGCCAATCTCGTCCAGCCCAATAGCAATAGCCCTTTCAATCATCTCCTCATAGGTGTTCTTTCCGTCAGAGAGGACGGTATGCATATGATAATCAACTAATCCTACCATGGTGTTTATTTAATCTTTTGTTTTAACTGAAACCACATCGCACCACGTATCGGCACTGATGCTAATTTGAATCTAAAATTAATGAAAGGGCGGGAATATAAAAATGTGTTTGAAAGATTGGCTCAG
Organism: uncultured Sunxiuqinia sp.; assembly: GCF_947495665.1. Taxonomy (GTDB): domain Bacteria; phylum Bacteroidota; class Bacteroidia; order Bacteroidales; family Prolixibacteraceae; genus Sunxiuqinia; species Sunxiuqinia rutila. The sequence continues at coordinate 108,691 of NZ_CANLZV010000012.1, read as the reverse complement.
CTTGTATTCATCCACACAACAAATGAGCCATGACCGACAATGATGTAACCTTTTAAAGACCGAACAATCCCAAAAAAAAGGACAAAAAAAAGGCAGCTTCAACAAGCTGCCTCAAAGCCATGAAAACAATTAAACAATGTTCAGAAAACAGAAAACTAGAAACAATTATATCGTTAAAATCTCTTGATTTTTCTCTTCAAGCAGGCCATCAACTTCTTTACCAAAGCGATCGGTCATTTCTTGCACATCGGATTCTGCATTCTTCTGCAGATCCTCAGACAAGCCATCTTTCAATAGTTTCTTCAACCCTTCGTTGGCTTCCTTTCGTGCGCTACGAATACTGATACGTGCCTTTTCGCCCTCCTGACTAACTTGCTTCGTCAGGTTTCGACGACGCTCTTCGGTTAGAGGAGGAACACTGATACGAATCATCTCACCATTATTTTCTGGATTGAAACCCAGGTTGGCGTTCATAATCGCTTTTTCAATCGGAGCAATCATTGGTTTTTCCCAAGGCTGGACAGCAATGGTACGAGCATCAGGTGTACTGACATTTGAAACCTGATTCAGCGGAGTCATACTCCCGTAGTAATCAACTAATACTCCATCCAACATCCTTGTAGAAGCCTTTCCGGCACGAATATGAACTAATTCATCTTCCAGGTGCCTGATGGCTGACTCCATCTTCTCTTTACAAACTTCGAGTATCAATTCTAATTCTTCTTCCATATTCAATTTAAAATGGTCAGTATCGTTGTGCTGTGAGCAAATATAGAAAAAATTAAAGAATTTTGAAATTCCTTAACTTTTTTAATCAATTTTAGTATAAAAATTTCGTTCAGACGTGTACCAACGTCCCAATATTCGCGCCAGACAAGACTTTCAGCAGGTTGCCTTTCTCGTCCATATTAAACACAACGATGGGTAAATTATTTTCTTTACACATGGTTGTTGCCGTCAAATCCATCACTTTCAAACCCCGGTTGTAAATCTCATCAAAAGATATTTTATCAAACTTAGTGGCCGAAGCATCCTTTTCCGGATCGGCAGTATAAATACCATCTACACGCGTTCCCTTTAACATGGCATCCGCTTCAATTTCTATTCCGCGTAATGATGAGCCCGTGTCTGTCGTAAAGTAAGGGTTTCCGGTTCCGGCGGAGAAAATGGCAACTTCGCCCTTTTCCAAGGTCTCAATGGCTTTGTCTTTGGAGTAAAACTCGCCAACCGGCTCCATGCGAATCGCAGTTAGCACCCGCGACTTCACCCCATGGGCGGTCAAGGCCGAATTCAAAGCCAGGCTGTTGATCACCGTAGCCATCATGCCCATCTGATCACCCTTTACCCGGTCAAATCCTTTGGCAGCACCGCTAAGTCCTCTGAAAATATTGCCGCCGCCAATCACGATTCCGATTTGGACACCCAAAGCAACCGCTTCTTTAATTTGGATAGCATAATCACTCAGCCTTTCCTGATCAATACCATAAGCTTGTTCTCCCATCAGAGATTCACCGCTTAATTTTAACAGAACGCGTTTGTATGTGGTCATTTTTTTCTTTTTCCTGCAAAGGTAGAAATATTCTAAAAATTCCGATAAATCAATTCTATCTCCAAATTTCAATAATTGAGCGAATCAAATTCCCAATTCATAATATAATTGCTAATTTTACGGCCGCTGATTTTCAAGAGATATGGAACAATTAAATGTGATTTTATTTTTGGTAGGATTTTTTAGAACATTATTTGTCTTCGTGGTCATTTACTATCTGATCAAGTTGCTTACAAAGTATGTTCTCCCCTTATTTATAAGTCAGCCAAAACAACATCGGGATTTCAGGGAACCCCGCCCCTCAAAACCAGAAGGCGAAGTAACCATTGAGAAAAACCAATACAACAATGGACGCATTCCCAAAGACGAAGGCGAGTATGTTGATTTTGAAGAAGTCGATTAATTTCAAACGGATATTTTAATAACGATTATTATGGCTCAGGAAGATATTTTCAAGAAGCTGATTGCGCATTGTAAAGAGTATGGGTTTGTATTTCAGTCAAGCGAAATTTACGATGGGCTTGGAGCGGTGTATGATTACGGTCAGAATGGCGTAGAACTTAAAAACAACATCAAAAAATATTGGTGGGACAGCATGGTGATGCTGCACGAAAATGTAGTTGGCCTGGACTCGGCCATCTTTATGCACCCCACTATCTGGAAAGCTTCAGGTCACGTAGATGCCTTTAACGATCCGTTGATTGACAACAAGGACTCGAAGAAGCGTTACCGTGCCGATGTTTTAATTGAAGAGCAACTGGCTAAGTTCGAAGAAAAAATGAACAAGGAAGTTGCCAAAGCTCAAAAACGTTTTGGCGATGCGTTTGACGAAAAACAATTCCGCGAAACCAACCCACGTGTGCTGGCCAACCAGCAGAAATGGAATGAGCTGCATGCCCGTTTTGCAAAAGCCCTTAACGACAATGACCTGGCTGAGCTCAAACAAATCATTGTTGACCAGGAGATCGCCTGCCCGATCAGCGGCACACGCAACTGGACCGATGTCCGTCAATTCAACCTGATGTTTGGAACCGAAATGGGCTCGACAGCCGACGGTGCCTTAAAAGTGTACCTGCGCCCTGAAACAGCCCAGGGAATCTTTGTAAACTACCTGAACGTTCAAAAGACCGGACGCATGAAAATTCCGTTTGGAATTGCGCAGATTGGTAAAGCATTCCGGAACGAGATTGTGGCCCGCCAGTTTATTTTCCGCATGCGCGAATTCGAACAAATGGAGATGCAATTCTTCGTTCGCCCAGGATCAGAGCTTGACTGGTTTGAAAAGTGGAAGGAAACCCGCATGAAATGGCACCGCGCATTGGGCTTTGGCGATGACAACTACCGCTTTCACGAGCACGAAAAGCTGGCTCACTACGCCAATGCTGCTGTGGATGTAGAATACAAATTCCCCTTTGGTTTCAAAGAAGTAGAGGGAATTCACTCCCGCACCGACTTTGACCTGTCTCAACACCAGGAATTCTCCGGTAAGAAAATTCAATATTACGATCCGGAATTAGGAGAGTCCTACGTTCCTTATGTCGTAGAAACTTCTATCGGGCTTGACCGCATGTTCCTGCAAATCATGTCAGCCTCTTATTTTGAGGAAGAGCTGGAATCCGCAAATGGCAAAAAAGATACCCGTGTAGTCTTGAAACTGCCTGCACCGCTTGCGCCTGTAAAACTGGCTGTAATGCCTTTGGTGAAGAAAGACGGACTGCCTGAAAAGGCCCGCGAAATTATTGATGACCTGAAGTTTGACTTCAACTGTCAGTATGACGAGAAAGACTCCATCGGAAAACGCTACCGTCGTCAGGACGCTGTAGGAACCCCATTTTGCGCTACGGTAGACCACCAAAGCCTGGAGGATCAAACGGTCACTATTCGCTACCGCGACACAATGAAACAAGAGCGCGTAGCAATCAGCGAACTAAAAGAAATCATTGCTTCGCAGGTGAATTTTAAAGCGCTTTTTGCTAAGTTAAGCTAAGCAATAACACATACTACCATTAAAGGCCGTTTCGAGAGATCCGGCCTTTTTTTGTTCATACAATGAGGCACCAAGGAAAACGAAGAAGGAGGACCGGTGACAAACAGCAGTTAGCTGGCAAATGGAGCCCCCGTATCCCCTACCCTCACTGGATCTTTGGCGTTTTTTGCTTTAAGGGTAGGATCATCATCTTCCATAAGATAGCCATTATCTTATGGAAGATGATGGCTATCTGACGGGGTAGCGTCTTGATCTTCTATAAGAGAAGCTTCCTCTGATGGAAGATAGCCTCCATCGGGCGGGGTAGCATGATCCTCTGATGGAAGATGGTCTTAATCTTATGCCAGAGAGAGGCTATCGGGCGGGGTAGCATCATGATCTTCTGTAAGATTGTTCTCATCTTATAAAAGATGGTCGTTGTCGGGCGGGGTAGCATCATTCTCTGACGCAAGATGGCTGCTCTCGTCGAAGCCTCCTAACGAAGAAACCCAATAAACTTTATTTCCCATTCAACCTTATTCAGGCATTGATACAGAGCATGCAAAAGAAAAAACAAGTTAGAATGCACACTTGCGCCAGTGGTTAGACTTCCTTCCACTCTCGAAGGGAAGGTGCCCCGGGAACCGGGTCGGATGGCTTAAGAGAAGCAAGAGCCAAAGTTAAAGGAGAAAGAAAGTAGTCAGTCGTGAGCATCTGGAAGTCCATGCCCCTGCCCCTATGTACTCAGAAACTTTTCCTCAAACACAAGGCATAAAAAAAGGGCTAACCATTTTGGTTAGCCCTGCTATGTATAGAGATATAAGCTCTTATTCTGCTAGTGTTGTACGAACAAACTCAGTAACCGTCAACCCTTTATCAGCTGATTGCAGGTATTCTTTTACTGTTTGTTTGTTGTCTTTCACAAAGGCTTGATTCAACAATGTGTTTTCTTTGAAGAATTTATTCAAAGCACCTTGAGCGATTTTGTCAAGCATTGCTTCTGGCTTGCCTTCCTGACGGAATTTTTCCTTGGCAATTTCCAATTCTTTCTCAACAACCTCAGGAGCAACATTATCTTTATCAACAGCTACCGGGCTCATTGCAGCCACTTGCATCGCTACATCCTTCAGAATTTGCACATCAGCTACTCCTTGGTTGAAACCAACCAACGTGGCTAATTTATTTCCTGGGTGAATGTAAGGAACAACAGCTTCGGCTTCCACTTTAGCGTAGAAAGACAATTCAATTTTCTCACCAATCACACCAGATTGCTCTGCAACGTGTGATTCAATTGTACGTCCATCAACTTCCAGTGCTTTCAATGCTTCCAAGTCAGCTGCTTTGTTAGCAATTGCCGCATCCAAAAAGGATTTGGTTTTATTAACAAAGTCTTCATTTTTGGCCACGAAGTCTGTTTCACAGTTCAAAACAACGATTGCTCCGAATTTATTATCATCACTAACACCAGCAAGCGCAACACCTTCTGAAGCTTCGCGGTCAGAACGCTTGTTTGCTACCAGTTTACCTTTTTCGCGGATTATCTGAACGGCGGCATCAAAATCACCGTTTGCATCGGCAAGGGCGTTTTTACAGTCCATCATGCCGGCGCCTGTTGCTTTACGCAACTTCATTACATCTGCAGCAGTAATTGCCATAATTGTTTGTGTTTTTAGTTGTTAAAAGAGCAATTATTCTTCGTTGTTTTTCTCTACTTCAACATCTCCTTCAGCCTTAGCTTCTGCTTTCACTTCAGCTTTAGCAGCTGATTTTTTGCTTCTGGCTTTTTTGGGTTTGTCTTCGTCACCTTCGTTTTCACGCTCTACTTTGCGCTCGTTCAAACCTTCGCCAATAGCATCGCACATCAGGCGAACAATCAAACGAACCGATTGAGAAGCATCATCGTTAGCAGGAATGACAAAATCCAATCCCTCTGGATTTGAATTGGTATCAACCATTGCGAATACAGGAATACCCAATTTCTGAGCTTCGCGAACAGCGATCTTTTCTTTCAATACGTCAACAACAAACAAGGCTGCTGGAAGACGCGTTAAGTCGGCGATACTTCCCAGAACTTTTTCCAGTTTAGCACGCTGACGTGTAATTTGCAACTTTTCGCGTTTTGACAAGTTATCCCAACTTCCGTCATTCGCCATTTTGTCGATAGCGATCATTTTTTTCACCGCTTTACGGATGGTTGGGAAGTTGGTTAGCATACCCCCTGGCCAACGCTCAACTACGTAAGGCATATTCACACCCCCTACGGCATCGGCAACGATTTCTTTAGCTTGTTTTTTCGTTGCAACGAATAAAATTTTGCGTCCCGATTTGGCAATTTGTTTCAAGGCGGCAGCGGCCTCATCGATTTTCACAACAGTTTTCTGTAAATCGATGATGTGAATTCCGTTTTTCTCCATGAAAATGTATGGAGCCATGTTTGGATTCCACTTTCTTTTCAGGTGACCAAAGTGTACACCTGCATCCAATAATTCTTGAAAATTTGTTCTTGGCATCTTTTTACTTTTTTAAATAATTTGTTGAAAAGCAACCGCTGAGTAGCTCCTAACCAAAAGTTGGAAGTCTCAGTGATTTCAGATCCACAGTCATATTTAGATTGATAATCGTTCTTAACGTTTTGAGAATTGGAAACGTTTCCGTGCTTTTGGTTGACCTGGTTTTTTACGTTCCACTTCACGTGGGTCACGCGTCAAAAAGCCGGCTTGTTTCAATACTGGTCTTGCTTCCGGATCGATTTCGATCAAAGCTCTGGAGATTGCTAAACGCAAAGCCTCAGCTTGTCCTTTAATACCACCTCCGTCAAGATTTACTTTTACATCATATTGATCAGCTACACCAACAAGGTTTAAGGGTTGCATAACAATATACTGCAGTGTTCCATTGGGGAAATACTCTTTCAAATCCCTTTTATTAATGGTAACATTTCCTTTGCCCTCGCTGATGTAAACACGAGCAACAGCAGATTTTCTACGTCCTAGGGTATTTACGACTTCCATTGTTATAGTTTAATCTTGTTTAAATCAATTACTTTTGGATTTTGAGCCTCTTGTTTGTGCTCAGCACCAACGTATACTTTCATGTTGCCATAAACCTTGCGGCCCAAACGATTTTTGGGTAGCATACCTTTTACAGCTTTCTCCACTAAACGTTCCGGATATTTAGCTAAAATATCGGCTGGAGTTTGCTTGCGCTGTCCACCTGGGTATCCAGTGTGGCGCAGGTAAATTTTATCACTCAGTTTGTTACCTGTTAAACGCACTTTTTCAGCGTTGATAACAACTACATTGTCCCCACAGTCAGCGTGAGGTGTAAAGTTAGGTTTGTGTTTGCCTCTCAGAATCTTGGCTACTGCTGTGGCCAAACGACCAAGCACCATGTCTGTTGCGTCAATCACAACCCATTCCTTATTTGCCGTGGCACTGTTGGCCGAAACGGTCTTGTAAGATAAAGTATCCACTTGCCTTTAATTTTTTAAATTAACACTAAAAGTTGCAAAAACTTACAATCCAATTGGTTGAGAGGCTTCCGACTTATCAACATCGGGCATGTTAATAAGATTTCTACCAACAACATTATCAATCATTTATAAGAACTGCAAGTACGGACAATAATCGGGACTGCAAAAGTATTTCTTTTTTCTGAAAAACCAAACAGAAAAGTGCAGCTAAAATAAAATTAACCCAAAGATTTACAAGCAAGAAGCTGCAAATACCCTCCTGCACTCAAATAGCCGATAGCAAGGGATATCCGGAATAACAGCCACCTTTTACCTGTGCTCAGGGCCTGCGGGGGAAATATTAATTTCCGGCACCTGTTTAAAACGCCACGGCTTACTCACCCAAGGCTCCCCGGCATACTGAATTCCGATACGCGGCAAAGCGGTTACGGTTACTTCATGAGGGGCATCTTCCACCCACAACCGCGCGGAAGTATCCAGGTCCTCCCCATAAAATGACCGGTCAAGTTGCAACTCACGCCCCACCCTTCCCGGCCCATCAAATCCTTCCAGCCCACGAATCAGCACGGCCGAGCCCTGTCCTTCCTGATCGGTGACCACATTCAACAGCCAATACAGGCCGTATATCAAATACACATACACCAGCCCACCCGGCTGAAACATCACTTCAGTTCGCCGGGTACGTCCCTTGCTGGTGTGACACGCTAAATCTTCCTGCCCACAATAGGCCTCGGTTTCCGTAATTCGGTACCGGCAAACCGCTCCATCACCAAACGCGCGAACAAGGGTTTTACCCACCAGCTCGCGGGCTACCTGAGGGGTGTCACGCTGAAAAAAACCGGCCGGGAGCCTTTTTGAAGTTGCATCCATACCACAAAGATAGCCTTTTAAAAAAGCGGTATCTTCTTCTTTAACGAAGACAAACACAGGCGCACGAAGTTTGCTATCGTCAAAATTCAACTTGAAAGTGTAATGCCAATTAAGATTATTTAACTAATTAGCTGAAAATGACAACCGCTTTTAAACAAAGCTTTATTATTTTTGTCGTCTGCATTAAAAACAGTTCACCATGAAACAAAACAGGAAAACAAAAATAGGATTAACCCTTACCGCCGTCCTTCTCTCTGGACTACTGGTATTCACAAGCTTCAACCGCGATGAAAAGTTATTCCTAATCGACAAGAATCTGGATATTTTTTACACCCTGGTTCGCGAACTCAACCTGTTCTATGTTGACGACATCAACCCGACGGACCTGGTCAAAACCAGCATTGACGACATGCTTGAATCGCTCGATCCGTACACCACTTATATTCCCGAATCAGAAATGGAAGATTTCAAGTTTATGACCACGGGAGAATATGCCGGCATTGGAGCCGTCATAAGCAAGCACGACAAACAGGTTGTTATTGCTGAGCCTTACGAAGGGTTTCCAGCCCAAAAGGCGGGCCTAAAAGCCGGTGACATTCTGCTGGAAGTAGCGGGAAAGGAAACCCAGAACCTGTCGGTTGAAGATGTAAGCAACCTGCTTAAGGGCCCTGCCAATAAAGTGGTTTCAATTAAGATTGAACGCCCGGGACAAAAGAAAAAGCTGGACATTGACATCGTCCGTGAAAAAATACAGATTGATGCGGTTCCCTACTATGGCATGCTCGACGACGAAACAGCCTACATTCGCCTTTCCAACTTCACCCAGAACTGTGCCAATGAAGTCAAAAAAGCCTTTGTAGAACTGAAAGAGCAGCATCAGGCCCAATCACTGATTCTTGATTTGCGCTCCAACCCGGGCGGCCTGCTCATGGAATCAGTTAAAATTGTCAACCTTTTTGTTCCGAAAGGATCGGAAGTGGTCAGCACCAAGGGCAAAGTCAAACAATGGGATAAAGTGTATCATGCTACCGAAAACCCCATCGATACGGTAATGCCTATTGCGGTGCTGGTAAACCGGGGGTCTGCCTCAGCATCTGAGATTGTGTCGGGCGCCCTTCAGGACCTGGACCGCGCGGTAATCATTGGCAACCGCACCTTCGGAAAAGGCTTGGTACAAACCACACGCGACCTGAGCTACAACGCCAAACTGAAAGTTACCACAGCTAAATATTACATTCCCAGCGGGCGGTGCATTCAGGCACTCGACTATTCACATCGCAACGAGGATGGCAGCGTAGGCGTTGTTCCGGACTCGCTGATCAGTGAATTCACCACCAAAAAGGGACGTAAGGTATACGACGGCGGCGGCATTGTTCCGGACATTAAAATTGACCTGGACCGAATCAGCAGCCTATCCATCAACCTTATGCGCGACTTCCTTTTCTTCGACTATGCCACCAAATTTGCCAGCGAACACGAGTCAATCGCCACTCCCGAAGAATTTGAGTTGACCAACGAGATTTTCAACGATTTTAAAGCTTTTGTGAAAGCGCGCAAATTCTCCTACCAATCGGAAACGGAAGAGGCGTTCAACGAGCTGCTAAAAACAGCCAAAGAAGAAAAATACTATGAGATCGCCCAAGCTGAATTTGAACAGCTGAAAATCAAGATTGGCCATGAGCTGGACAAAGACCTGGAGGCCTTTAAGGAGGAGCTGAAAGAAATCCTGACTGATGAAATTGTAACGCGTTATTACTACCAAAAGGGAGCCATCAAATCGGCTATCAAAGAAGACAAAGGCATTGATAAAGCCAAAGAAACCCTAAAGAGCCCGGCAGCGTTCAGCAACATCTTTAGCAAAGGGAAAATCATTTCGATGAATACCAACCCAAGGCCTGTTTATCCTGGAGAATATGCGCTGACCGCGGGAGTCTATGAGGCTTAGCTAACGCTAGGCTTTAGACCTTATATTTTAGACAATAGAAAGTTAGAAGGGAGTAGGGAGAACGTACGAAGTCACAAGCCCACGAACGCACGAGCCGACAACTGAAACTGAAAACAAACAACCGACCATAGAGGATGAGAGGGAGAGAAGATGAGAGAGGAAGAACGCACGAGCGCACGAAGGAACGCAGGCACAATGTCAAATGAAAATGGCGAAAATCGAGCATCCAAGGAATGCCTCCTATTGACAACCAATGACTAATAATGACAAGTTCTCAATTTCAACCACAGAGGGACACAGAGGCTTACACGGAGGAAAGCAAAACGTACGAGCCGGGACAACTGACAACTGAAAACCAAAAACACTCTTCTTAACTGCAAAGGCGCCAAGAGAACGCGAAGAAAGAATACACGAACGCACGAAGGCACGAACTCAAGACCCCTCGAACGTTGTAAAATCCCTCAATCCGACGATCTGAGTATCTGAAAATCTAAACATCTGACAACAGAAAATAGACATTAGATAATAGACACTAGATAGGCAGTAGGCAGAACGCACGAATGCGCTTTGTCTTTTGCTCTCCGAACCATACCCTTTCCCCGCCTGACAAGGAGGGGTGGACCCGGTACTCCGGGGACGGGGTGGTTAAAACCAGCAAGCAGAACGCACGAACTTGAAGCATCCGTCAATCCCTCAATCCGTCAATCTGAGAATCTGAACATCTGACAACAGACATTAGACAATAGACGTTAGACAGGCAGTAGGCAGTAGGCAGAACGTACGAACGCATGAACTTATGTACCTATGCCCTCACGAACTTGAAGCATCCATCAATCCGAAAATCTGAGTATCCGAAAATCTGACAACGGTGTTGCTCTATGCCCATGCGCTCTGCTCTTCGCCCTATGTACTTATGCACTCATATACTTCCCTGCTATTTTTTTATTGCTTTCTCATCGCCATAAACTTCATTTTGAGGGATGAACTCCGGAACCAGCTCACGCATGCGTTTGACCAATTCCCCGCAGGATTCATACTGACAGGCCCGCACAAGCCCACTAATGGCTAAAGCAACCTTGGCAAACTCATGCTGACGAACTTTCGCCGCCATAATTTTGGGATGGTGGGTCGCGATCGTGTTTTCTTCATCGGCCAGCAGCTCTTCATACAATTTCTCGCCCGGCCGCAAGCCCGAGAAGGTGATGTCGATATCCTTTCCAGGCTTCAGCCCGGTCAGCGAAATCATCTTCACTGCCAGGTCATAAATCTTCACCGGCTCACCCATGTCGAACACATAGATCTCGCCTCCACGCCCCATAAAGCCGGCCTCGAGCACCAGCTGACAAGCCTCAGGAATGGTCATGAAGTAGCGGATAATGTCGGGGTGAGTCACTGTTACCGGGCCTCCCGATTCAATCTGCTTGCGAAAGAGCGGCACCACCGAGCCGTTCGAGCCCAGCACATTCCCAAAACGGGTAGTAATAAACTGCGTATCGCACTGCCTCGACTGGGTCAGCGCCTGGATATAGATCTCACAAATCCGTTTCGACGTTCCCATCACATTGGTTGGGTTCACCGCCTTATCGGTCGACACCATCACAAATTTCTTCACCCCAAACTCTACCGACAGGTTGGCCACCAAACGAGTCCCTCCAATATTGACCTGAATGGCCTCGGTTGGATGCTCCTCCATCAGGGGCACATGCTTATAAGCCGATGCATGAAACACATACTGAGGGTGGAAACGCTCAAACACCTGACGCATCCGGCTTGGATTGGTTACACTGGCCACCACCACCTCAAAGGGAACCCCGGGAAACCGATGCTGAAGTTCGTTTTGCAAGTCGTACAAGGCCGACTCTGCCTGGTCAAGCAAGATTACCCGCTCCAGCTCAAAGCCCATCAGTTGGCGAACAATCTCCGAACCGATCGAGCCAGCCGCCCCGGTAACCAGCACCACCTTGCCTTTCAGTCCGGTAGCTACCGTTTGCTGATCGAGCCAGATGGGGTCGCGCCCCAACAGATCCTCAATGCGAACCTCCCGGATCTGTTTCAGGCTCAGCTTCCCGTTAATCCAATCATCCACCGGAGGAACCTCCCTGATGTTCACCTTATACTTCAGGCAACGGTCGAGCACCTCCTTCTTACGCGCTTTGGTAATCTGGCTTCGGTTTATGGCAAAGATGATTTCCTCAACCTCCCCTTTCTTAATCAGCTTTTTAAACGCTTTCTTCTCCGAATAAATCAGCTTACCCCCCAGCAGCTTGCCTTGCAGCGCTTGGTGATCATCGATAAAGCCAACCACCTCCGAGCGTGACAAACGATCACTCTCAAAAATCCGCTGCGCTACCTTCCCCATCTCGCCAGCCCCAAAGATCAACACCTTTTTGAAGTTCTTGCGCGGATGCACATACACTTCATAGAGCGCACGAACCAACATGCGGCCCCCCATCAGCGTAACCGAAATAAGCAAGGCATGAATCAGAATGACTGAATAAGGCAACACCATATTCGGGAAAACCGGAAAATACCGCATGCCTGCTACTACCACAAAGGTTAATACCGTTGCCAAAAGGACCGCCCCGGCCAGGCGCGAAGCATCCTGGATAGACGAGTGGCGGATAACACCCCGATAGGAGCCCGTCCCGATAAAAGCCAGCGCATAGATAGGTAGAATAATCAGCAACTGCTGACCCAAAAGGCCTGATGAATCGATCAGGCTCGAATCAAAATTAAACCGCAGCAGGTAGGCAGGCATCAAGGCCAGCATCGTCATAAACAGGTCAGTAATCAGCACCAGCTTGCGGGGCAAGTTGCGCTTGTGAATTTGTGATCGGATATACGTATTCATCTGTTTAGTTATTAGAAGTTGTGTTTATTGTTTAACCGCTACGCGGTAATTGAGAAACATGTTAATTTCTTGCTACAATACCCAAACCGCTATGCGGTAGGGTCGTTCGTACGTTCTATTGTCGGATGTTCAGATTCTCGGATACTCAGACACTCACTACTCACTTTAACCTTGCCTTCCGTCATTGCGAGGACGTAGGACGAAGCAATCTGTTGTCAGATGCTCGGATGTCAGTCCTATGAAATACGCACTTCGTGCATTTCACAGGATAAATTGTCAGTTTTAGGTCTCGCGACTCACTACTACCTTCAATCCCAAACTCCTTCTAACCTTCCCTTTAACCTTGTCTTCCGTCATTGCGAATGGAGCGTAGCGGAATGAAGCAATCTGTTGGCAGACGTTTAGATTCTCAGATATTCGGATTCTCGGATTGTCAGTCACTCACTACTCACTTTAACCTTGTTCCTTCTCCCTTTAACCTTTATCCTTGTTCCTTCTCCCTTCTCCCTTCTAATCTTCCTTTAACCTTCCCGCTTACACCCCTTGGTGCACGGCACAAAATTCAAGAATGGTCTTCACCACCCGTTCCACATCGGCATCGGTTAATACCGGGCCCGAAGGCAGGCAAAGGCCCAGCTCAAACAGTTGCTCCGATACCCCCCGCTCATAGACGGGAGCTCCGGCAAATACCGGTTGCAGGTGCATGGGTTTCCACAGCGGACGCGATTCAATCTGTTGAGCGTCCAGCACCAGCCGCAAGTCTTCGCGCGAAAAACCCGCTTGCTCCGGATCAATCGTCAGGCAGCTCAGCCAAAAGTTCGAGTCAAAAGCCTCAGAAGGCCGATCCATCACCTGCAAGCCGGGAATACCCGTAAGCCATTGCTGATACTGTTTGTGAATGGCCTGACGCCGGGCAATGTTATCCTTCAAGATAAACATCTGACCACGCCCTACACCCGCACAAATATTGCTCATGCGGTAGTTATAGCCAATTTGCGAATGCTCGTAGTGCGCAGCCTGATCGCGTGCCTGGGTGGCATAAAACTTGGCCTTTTCGGCTTGCGCCTTGGTGCGGCAAATCAGTGCGCCGCCGCCCGAAGTGGTGATCATCTTGTTGCCATTGAATGACAGTACGCCCAGATCACCCAAGGTGCCACAAGCCTGCCCGTTCAAGGTCGAGCCCAAGGCTTCGGCAGCATCTTCCAGCACGGGAATGTTGTAGCGCGAGGCTACTTCCATAATCTCCTCCATCTGCGTTGGCATACCATACAGGTGTACCGGGATAATCGCCTTGGGATACTTGCCCGTCTTAGCCTTCCGATCGCAGATAGCCGCTTCCAACAAGGCCGGATCCATGTTCCAGGTGTCGGCCTCACTATCCACAAACACCGGCTTAGCCCCCAGGTAACTGATGGGGTTGGCCGAAGCGGCAAAGGTAAACGACTGGCAAATAACCTCATCACCCGCTTCCACGCCCAGTAAGAGCAGCCCCAGGTGCAAGGCCGCCGTGCCCGAGCTCAAAGCCACCACCTGCCGGTCTTCCCCTAAGAAGCTTTCCAAATCTTTTTCAAAGCCATCCACATTGGGGCCTAAAGGAACCACCCAATTGGTGTCAAAAGCTTCCTGTACAAATGCTTGTTCGTGACCCCCCATGCGGGCCAATGATAACCAAATTCTTTCTTTCATGTATCTATTGTGTTTTTTTGTTATTCTATTTTGTGATTGCTTGCTTCAACCCGTCATTGCGATCCCGAGCCATCGGGAGAAGCAATCAGTCAGTCATTATAACTCGCCGTCATTGCGAATGAAGCGAAGCGGAATGAAGCAATCTGTAAGCTGTCTTACTCCGTTGTGACAAACACGTCATTGCCACTTGTCAACAGTTTGCTTCGTCGGCTCCGTTGCACTGCGCCTCCTCGCAATGACGAGGGTGTTGTTCGCAACAGATTGCCGCGTCCTCCTTTCGTCGTCCTCGCAATGACGCTACTCAATTGCTCCGGTCAAGTCTTTCCACTCTGGGTTAAAGCGGTTAATCATATCGAGCTTCTTTTGTCTGTTCCCGGCTTTGATTTGCTTTTCTCTTGCAATGGCTTCTTCAATCCGGGTGAAACCTTCGAAATACACCAGTTTGCTTACATTGTATTTACTGGTAAACGCATTTTTATAAAAATCCGTGCGATGCTCATACATGCGTTTCGACAAGTTACTCGTTACGCCGGTGTATAATACCGTATGGTTCTTGTTTGTCATGATGTAGATATAACCACCTCGTTCCATTGGTGTGTTGTTGTTTCGGTTTGTTGTCCGTGTCAGCTTCAACCCGTCATTGCGATCCCGAGCAATCGGGAGAAGCAATCTGTAAGCTCGCAGAGGGATTGCTTCGGTAGCCTTCATTTCATTACGGCTACCTCGCAATGACGGAGGGTGTTGTTCGCAACAGATTGCTTCAGTCGTTTCCGCTGCGCTCCAACTCCTTCGCAATGACGCTATTCGCTTGCTTCAACCCGTCATTGCGAGGACGAAGGACGACGCAATCTGTCTGCTATTATAACTCGCCGTCATCACGAGCGCAGCGAAGTGATCTGTCAGCTTCATGATTGTCCGCCAGCTGGCGGATCGTCCTCGCCATGACGCTACTCAAAAACCTGCTACCCGCGCACCCGTGCCGGATTGCCAACCACGGTGGCGTTATCGGGGACATCGCGGATAACGACCAGCTCAACGGACTATTCAACGGGGATTAAAATATCGCACTTGGCAAATGTCTGATTGTAGCTCTTTCGAAACCATGCTTGTTGCATCGGTTGCCCATTTAGCATCGCATAAATGGCAGCAGGGAAATTAGCACCCGACATTTGAGAAAACGGGTAACCACCTCCAAAGCGAGGGTTCATTTCCAGAAGATAGTACTGGCCGTTGCTTTCGAAAATATCACAATCCAGGTTAGCTACGTGCTTTAAATTTTCACCAATTCGTTTACCAATTGACTCGATTGTTTCATTGGCTCGTAAAACCGCTTTGTCGGTTTCCCCGGCGCGCATAACCAATTTTTCCTTGACGTAAACGGCAAGATGATTGCCCTCCAAATCATTGAAAATATCCAATCCATATTCGGTCCCGTCTATTTTCTCCTGAATGAGTATGGCGTTTGCAGCATCCGTTTTACTAACTTCAGCCAGCATCGAGCGAAATAGCTTTCTTTCCAGCAGGGTGTAAGTGAGTTTTAGCTCTTCCAGGTCCTCGGGAAATTCAATTCCAATGGAAGCGCTTCCCCAGCGTGGTTTAACCACCAAAGGAAACGTGAGTACTCCATCATCAAGAGCAGTCAAGGCGCTTTTTAAATTGAGAAAGGTTTTGGGTGTTTCAACGCCGATCTGCCGGGCGAATTCAACCGTTTTCCATTTATCAAAGCAAATGTCTGTTACCTGGTTATTGCTGACAATAAGCTTTACCCCACGTTTTTTAAATTGAGCTTCGTGTTCAGAAAGTATTGGTAACTCCAAATCATTTAAAGAAATGATTGCACCAATTGTTTCTTGTTGACAAATCTTAATCAATTCGTCGACATAATTGGCAGCATAAACCGGAGGTACGACATATTTTTTGTCCACCAAAGCCATTGCCGGAGCCGACGATTGCATATCGGCACCCACAATCAAACTGCCCTCTGGTTTTACTTGTTGAAAATAGTCGATCAGGTAGTGCCGCCTTCCGGCACAGGTAAATAGTATATTCATGAATTTATATTATTTAACACATTACATTCAATAAACCGCCGGTGTGCCAGAATAAAACGTTTCCGCTCAATTTTTTTCTTTTAATGAGATCGAGCATACCATAGTAGGCTTTCCCCGTATAGGTCGTATCTAAAATAATCCCTGAATCTCTGGCTACAGTCATTGTAAAATCGTTCAATTCTGCCGGATGTAAGCCATAGCCCCCAAATAAATAGTCATCGTAAAACAAGATTTTTGATGCGTCAAACTCCGGATTAATAAAATGAGTGGCCTCCAAAACCGCACCTATTCCCCGCTCTTGGTTCCTGGCCACAGAGATTCCATGTACTTTGGTTTGGTTCCAGCCAATCGCCTCTAGACCCAATAAAATGCCTGCCTGAGTTGACCCCGTTCCTGAGGCCAAAAAAATATGATCGGGTTGCTTGTTCAAACCCAATTCAGCGCTAAATTCTTTTACTGCCTCCACATAGGCTTCAACGCCTGCTTTGTTGTGTCCTCCCCCATACAAATAATAAGGGGAATACCCATCTTGGCTAAGATTTTCCATGGCCAGATCCATCGCCAAGCCAATGTCTTGTGGTTCTACAAACTGAATGGCTGCCCCGCACATACGCATAATCAGAGCATTCCCCTTTTGATTGTAAAACGCTTCTTTATTTCCGTGTAATATTAAGTGGCACTTCCATCCGTGCTGAGCACATGCTAAGGCAACAACCCGGCAATGATTCGATTGAATACCTCCAGTGGTGACAATCGCATTGCAGTTTCTAGATTCAACTTCCTTCAAAACTGATAGCATCTTGCGACCTTTATTTCCTCCACCAAGAAAGGGGTAGAGATCATCACGCACGATTAATAGATCATCCGGCTGATTTTTTATCCAACTATAATTCATATTCCAAAATATCTTTCTTCCATGGCTGGTTTTCCCACTCGCTTCTTAACAGCCCATAAAAGCGACGGTTAAGTAACATCCCATCTTTACATTTGTGCTCGCGTAATATCCCTTCTAACTTAAAGCCAGCTTTCTCATATATACTATAGGCTGCAACATTGTCATCATTAGTATATAGGTAAATCTTGTTCAACTTAATCTCCAGGAAAGCATAATTATACATCCAATTGGCTATTCGTTTTCCCAGCCCCCTGCCATGTAGTAGAGGTGCGATCATAATATAGAATTCGGCATGCTTATGCCCCCGATCAATCTGGGTAAATCCTCCCATCCCTACAATTGCGCCCTGTTCATCCGCAAACGTGAAGTCAACTCGGGTTCGATTATCCTTATCCTTATACCATCTAGCTGTTTTTTCAATCGTTGCAGGTAATTCAAAAAACATCGTTTGATTTACTTTGGGATTATTGATCCACTCAACGCGGTCATTTATATCGGATGAAGCAAAACACCTAGCTTTCAATTTCATACTTTCTGTATTTGTCTAAAGTTGTAAAAAGCTCCCCAGGGATAACGACAATATCTTTCCTACTAAGGACATTCTTCACCGTTTTCAAGATGATATTGATATCCTTCTGAAAGGAAAGACTTTCAACATACTGAGCGTCCAACTCCAGCCTGTCATCCCAGTTAATTGTGTTTCGACCATTCACTTGCGCCCATCCTGTTATTCCTGGTCTTACTGTATGCCGTAGCCTTTCTCGTTCGGTATAATAAGGCAGGTATTGCACCAACAACGGGCGCGGACCAATCAAGCTCATATCGCCTTTCAATACATTGAGCAACTGCGGCAGTTCGTCGAGCGATGTTTTCCGAACCAGCTGCCCCACCCGTGTCAAGCGCTCGGCATCGGGCAACAAGTTACCATCCGCATCGGTTTTATCGTTCATGGTTTTAAACTTCACAATGCGAAACAGTTGGCCTCCTTTACCGGGCCGTGTTTGAAAGAAAAACGGTTGACCCCCATTGGCCAAAGCCAATAACAGGGTTAGCACCAGCAACACTGGCGATAATACCAGCAAAGCCGTCAGGCTCAGCAGAAAATCCAATAAGGGTTTAAAAAAGTCTTTGTACATGTCACTTAAAATGATTCATAATGATTTGATACGATTTGTCGACGGTATAATTCTCTAAAAGAAACTGATAGCCATTATTTCCCATACGACGGATTAATCCCTTATCTGTAGCCAGTTGTTCCAACTGACTATTAAATTGTTCCAATTCGCCTGACACACTCCAAAACCCATAATTGTTATCCGCTGCCATTTTTCCAATATCGGTATTGTGATCGGTAGCTGCCAAAACCGGCATTTTATTTTCAAGATATGAAAGCAGTCGCGAAGGGTAATTGGGAATGGTAAAACGAGGGTCGAGAAAGATCATCCCCACATCGCAGGCCCCAACCAGCAGGTCGTATTCCTTTTTAGGCAGCCCCTTCAGTAACAGCGCATTTCCCGGATTATTATCCTTAAACCATTTCTGCATTTTAGGAAATTCAGTCCCGGAACCAATAATGATAAAAAAACGATCATTCTTCTGTTGGTTCGATTTTATAACCTGAAGTAGAAAATCGAGTCCTTGCGGTTTCCCCAGGTTCCCCCCATAAATAAATAGGGTCGACTCCCCTGGAATACCAAATTTTTCACAAATAGCCTGGCGGTCTCTTTCTTTCTCCGCCGAGTGAACCAGTTCCAAACTGTTGGGACACACTTCTACTTTGGCTGCTGGGATTTCCGGATGATGCTTCAATAAAAACGCAACATTAGCAGGAGACATGCATCCAATAAAATCGGACAGCCGGTAGAGCTCTTTTTCCTTTCGTTGGAAAAATCGATGAATAAGCCCACCGGCCTTCATCATACTCAAATCGACAGCATTCTGAGGGAAAATATCTTTGAGTAGCAGATAGCTTTTGGCCTGATCCCGATTTTGAATATACCGGATCACTTTTCCAAAGGTGATCGGCGGTGTGGAATACATAACCAGATCCATTTTTTCCGGAAGATATTTTTGAATCGCCTTCTGATACTGCCTTTCAATCAGCAATGTGCCCAGCCCTTTTTCCAGTACATTGGTCTTCTGTATATTTAGTGTCTTTACGCGCAGTATTTGGAGGCCTTCCTCAACATGCAGGCTTGATTTTTCCTGAAACCGACGTTCCACCGGAGAAACAATAAAAACAGCGTGTCCCTGCTTCCGAAAATACCGCATTAAATCCGTGTAAATTCCCCGATCCTCCAAACTCTGAATACGGCTTAGCGTGAGAAAAAGAATATTCATTTGGCTACTTCATTCAGTCAATTATTCACTCCAGACCACCCGCTTAATGTAATCGGTATAACTCAGGATGATCCGCACCACTTTATCCGAAACATTGGGCATACTATAGTCGGCTACAGGCCGGAAGTTACGTGTTTCTCCAGTTTGCTGAAGCTCAAGTTGCACCAATCCTTGCATGACCCGTTCCGGATTTAAGCCTACCATCATCACCGATGCTTCTTCCATCGCTTCAGGGCGCTCATGAGCCTCCCGAATATTTAAGGCTCGAAAATTCAAGATCGAAGATTCTTCCGAGATGGTACCACTATCAGACAACACTGCTTTTGCGTTGACCTGAAGCGCCAGGTAATCGCTTAAACCTAATGGCTTAAGCAGCTGAACCAGGGGATTAAACTGAACCGATTTGGCTTCAATCATCTTACGGGTTCGGGGATGGCAGGAAACAATAATCGGACAATTAAACCGCTCTGCAATTTGATTCAGAATAGTAACCAGATTGAAAAAGTTCTTTTCCGAGGAGATATTCTCTTCCCGATGCGCCGAAACCACAAAATAGTGCCCTTTAGTAAGTTTCAATGTCTTTAAAATACCGGACTGCTCCACCTTCGGCAAATACTGGTTAAGCACTTCAAACATCGGACTTCCGGTTTTAATCACCCGATCGGGGCTTAAGCCTTCGGCGAGCAAGTATTCCCGAGCAATGGAACTATAGGTCAGGTTAATATCAGAGATGTGATCAACAATCTTTCGATTGGTTTCTTCCGGTACCCGCTGATCGAAACAACGATTTCCTGCTTCCATGTGGAAAATAGGAATGTGACGTTTTTTCGCTGCGATGGCGCACAAACAGGAGTTGGTATCGCCTAAAACCAGGAAAGCATCCGGATTGACCTGCTCCAACACCGGATCAATATTGATCAGAATTTGACCAGCTGTTGCTGTCGCGTTCTTGCCGGCAGCATTCAGAAAGTGGTCTGGCTTGCGAAGCCCCAGGTCTTCAAAAAAGATTTCATTCAATTCGTAATCGTAATTCTGCCCCGTGTGCACCAGGATGTGCTCCACCGCTTCGGAAGCATCCAGCTTTTTCAACACACAGGCCAACCTGATAATCTCGGGGCGGGTACCCACGACGGTCAGCACTTTTAACTTCTTCATGTTGCTATAATTTAAGGGCACCGCATGAAACGGACTTGCCTGCAGTGCCATTCTATTCAATCATTAAACTTTTTCGAAATAGGTATCCCCATCGGTTGGATCGTACCATTCATTAATCCAGAACTGGGTATAAAGTTCATCATCTCCTATGTTTGTGATGTTGTGGGTGTACCAGATGGGCATATCCACATAGGCCGGTTCACTCCCATCCAGTTCAAAATTCAACACCTCATCGGTTCCAATTTTACGCAATTGAATCTGTGCTCTTCCTTTTATCACCGTAAAGCGTTCAATTTTGCGCGTGTGGTAATGATTGCCCCGGGTAATGCCCGGAACGGTTGTTGAAAAAGACACCTGACCACCTACCCCCAGTTTGATGGTCTCAACAAACACCCCTCGCGGATCGGCATGTTGAACCAATTTAACCGGGAAATGGCTGGCTTGATCCAGGTAGCACCGAAAGGTATTAAACAGATTAATGTCGTTGCTATTCTTAAGCTCTGGGATAAACCCTTGGTCGGCGTACAAGGTCTTGAATCTACTCAACAAGTTTAGAATGGATGAAACATTACTTTCCAGATCATAGGGTACTTCATCGCGTTCCACAACCGGTGAGGCTAAGCCCCGGACACTTCTGATTTTCGCCAACAGATGCTGACATAAATTCCCCACATAAATCAGTCGAACGGCACTGTCCTGCTGCACCTCGGGTGTTTCGCCATGCGTTAACTGATGGCAAAAAGTAGCTATAAACGAGTTGTAAAAAGGCTGACCGAACGGTCCAAAAACATTGGGAACCACCATGCCCGTAAATGACGCCTTGTTGGCTTTAACCCATTGCTCCAACAACTGACGGCCTTCGCGCTTCGACTGTCCGTATTCATTATCACGTTCTTCCTGGGTAGACGAGGAAAACAAAACATGAGGGCTGACTTGCTCTGCTTCCATTGCCGCAATCAACTGTTTCACCAGGCGGAGGTTTGTATTATAAATCACCTGCGGATCCGAATGACGATTCATGGCCGCCAGATGAACCACCACATCACACTGCCCTACGAAGGTGCGCAGTTGATCTGGCTGTTCGAAAAATGCATCTTCAAAAGGTATGCGTTCAAACTCATCGGGGTATAAGCCCAAGGTATGGTAGAGATGGGTGCCAACAAAGCCGGCCTGCCCGGTAATTCCTATTTTTAGCATGATATTTTGTTTTATTCCATTATTTAATTGGTTGGGGGAATGGGTGATTGGGAGAATGGGTGAGATTTAAATGGTCCATTTATTGGCAGAATGGATCATATTAACCAACATCCCTAACACATGCTCGTAATCCTGATTAAATTTTTCACAACATTCGGGACTGATGTTACCACAATTACGCGCGAAATCCAACCAGGTTTGTGTTTCGGCAGCTTCGCCTTCCGCATCAGATAACTTGGCAACAAAAGCTCTCTCGTACCGACGTTTCCGAAACGCTTCTGCAATATTGGCTGCAACCGACCGGGAGGATCTGCGGATCTGATCTGTCAGTGAATATCTTTCTTCGGCAGGGAAATTTCGGGTGAGTTTATAAATATCCATCGCCAACCGATAAGCCAACTGGTAAACATCCAACTCCTTGTGTGATAAAATCCGCTTCATAACAATCACTATTTATTCATTTTCACTCCCCATCTCCCCATCTCCTACACTTCCATTGCCAAATCCTCCCGGATCATATCCAATTTAAGCAGTAGTTTTTTCATGCCTTCCACATCCAGGCGTTGGGTGTTATGCGAATGGTAGTCCTCCATCTTGGAGATCTTCTCTTCTCCTTCCACAAAGTATTTGTCGTAATTCAGATCACGCACATCAGCCGGAATCCGGAAGTAATTGCCCATGTCTTCATGCTTAGCCATCTCTTCGCGCGTGACCAGGGTCTCATAAAGCTTTTCGCCATGCCGGGTACCAATCACACGTACGGCCGTTTGGGTTTCATACAGGTCAATGAGGGCTTTGGCCAACACCTCCAGCGTTGCTGCTGGCGCTTTCTGAACAAACAGATCGCCATTCTCGCCATTTAGAAAAGCATAGACCACCAAATCAACAGCGTCATCCAAAGTCATCATAAACCGGGTCATGTTGGGGTCGGTAACCGTCAAATCCTTTCCCGCTTTCAACTGGTCTACCCATAAGGGAATAACAGATCCGCGGCTGGCCATAACATTCCCATAGCGTGTACAGCAAATGGTGGTGGGCGACTGGTCGCCCAAGGCACGCCCTTTGGCGGTGGACACTTTTTCCATCATAGCCTTACTAATGCCCATGGCGTTAATCGGATACGCCGCTTTATCGGTACTCAGCACCACCACATTTTTCACCCCATGCTGGACCGCCGAATCCAACACATTCTCGGTGCCAAACACATTGGTGCGCACAGCCTGCATCGGGAAAAACTCGCAAGAGGGAACTTGTTTTAGTGCGGCAGCATGAAACACATAGTCAACCCCCAGCATGGCCGTATCAACACTGCGCTTATCGCGCACATCGCCAATATAAAATTTGACTTTGGGGTTGTTTAAGCGATGACGCATATCATCTTGCTTCTTCTCATCGCGCGAGAAAATCCGGATTTCTTTAATCTCGGTATCCAGAAACCGATTCAGCACAGCATTCCCAAACGAACCCGTACCTCCGGTGATTAGGAGTGTTTTGTTCTTAAACATGGAGCAATATTTTATAGAATTTCTACAAATTCTGGTTTCTCTTTTTCTTTCAGGACCCACGCATACAAATCAATCATTTTTGCTGAAACGGCCTGTATACTATAGTTTTTTTCAATCAAACGGCTTCCATTTAAACCCATGCGTTGCCTTTCTTTATCGCCTAAAAGCATGGCCTCCGTTAACGTTTTGGTCAGCGGCTCGGCACCAATATCAATCCACCATCCTGCTTGGCCGGTGTTCAGTTCTTCCCAGGGGGTGCCTTTGGTGGTAATCACAGGAACTCCACATGCTAAGGCCTCAGCTACAACGACTCCGAAATTTTCACTATAAGTTGGTAGAACAAATAGATCAGCCCGGTGATAAGCCGCTAGCTTAGCTGCACCATATTGAGGTCCTGTAATGTGAATTTGCTTTGATAACCCACTCTCCTCGATCTGTTTTTGCAATGAAGCTACATAAGCTTCATCTCCATTACCTGCAATTTCTAATTGCCATTGGCTTCGGTAGCTCGGTTCAAGCATTTGCCAAGCTTTCACTAAAAAGGATAAGCCCTTTTGAGAATGTACCCGTGATAAAAATAAGACGGTTCTTTTATCACTCGTTCTTTTAAATGTTGAAACTGGAAATTCTTGTAAATCGACCCCATTGGGAATAATAGCTATTGGATTTTTCAGCTTGAGATTTCTAAAATAGGCGGCTTCGATTTTAGAGGTAGCCTGAATACAGTCGGCTGCTTGTAAGTCCTTCTGCTGATAAAGAACCATTGCCAGTCTTTTTTTCCACTTCTTCACATTTAAAGCCCATGGATGCAATGTTCCCCGTGGAGAAATAATATATGGAAGATTATTCTTTCGTGCTGACTGAGCCATCTGATGCAGGGGAATGCTCCAAAGACTATGACTATGAAACAATTCAATCGAATCTTTAATCAGAACTTCATGTAATGCCTGCTTAAATGATTGCTTGTTTACAAATTGAAGCTGCAAATTTGGATGAGGACTATGCTTCAAATACGGATGATCGGTAGCCTTTGCCAAAACGGTGACGTCATGTCCTTGCTCAGCCTGCTTTACCGCCAAATCACACACACTCTTGGGAGGTCCTCCCGCTGACAAATCCAGCGTAGATATCGTATGAAGTATTTTCATGATGCTGATTCATTTTGTAACACACTGAACAATTGTGCTGCACCCCGCTCCGGGCTAATACTTTCAGCCAACTTCTCACTATTCCGGCCAAACTGAACGAGCTGCTCAGTATCCATCTGAATCACCTGCTCCAGAGCATGCTTTATACTACCTACCTTCGGTTGCACCTGAAATCCATTGTAGCCGCTAACAACAAAGTGAGGAACCGCCCCACAAACATCAGTAGCGATAATGGGCAAACCCGCAGCCGCAGCTTCATGGATCACCAAGGCCCAAGGTTCAAATACCGATGGCAACACAAAACAACCTGCCTTTTCCATTTCCTTTATCAATTCCTTCTGACTCATAAAATGTTTAACGATAACCCCCTGGCAATCGGTGAACTGCTTTTTCAATACCCCATCACCAACCAAAGTTAATGTCCAGCCGTTCTTGTTGGAAATTTGCTGCCAGGCTTCTAACAATAAGTCAAGCCCCTTTACAGGAACAAACCGACCTATGAACAAAAAATTCTTAGGATAATTGGTTTGTTTTTGCTCCACCGAAACCTGCCGAAACAATCTAACATCACAACTAAGTGAGTTATAGACAATTTGGCTCTTAGCAAAACCTAATTTTCGTGCATACTCGTATTGGTAGAGACCGGCTACCCATAGATGTGAAAAAGCCTTTTTCACATGCCAGGGACTCAACATACAATTAATTCTTTGCCGCCATGTGCCGCGCCATTGTGTGTCGGAATACGATACTACCGGGATCTTTAACCTAGACCGAATCTCTTTTGCAACCCACACATAATCCTTAACAGCCCAACCAGCAACAACCAATCCCTCAGGATTAATTGCCAGAATCTTGGACAATAATTCAGCCCGTGAGAAATTTCTTAGCTCATAGGTGTAGAGTTGATCAATCCCTTGAGGTATAGTATGCGGATCTTTAAAATTAAAGGCGTGTATCTCTGTTCCCGGGATCTTGAGAACCGAACGTATCGATACCAGTTGATGTGGCATGTAGTTGATAACCAAAAAGACGAATTTCATGAAGTAAGTATTTTTTAAAGTTCCAGGAACTCAAATTAATTTCAAGGACTCCCATCAATAACCAAAAATAAAAGAATAAACCCGAACCCGCCGATAACACATAGCCTTCGGCCAACATATGAATAGTAAAGAAAAGCAATAATGCACCAAGTAATGCGGAGGTTTTCTTATCCGTTTTATCCTTGTAAACAAATATCAGATAGCCAGATAGAAGTAGAATCAACGGAATAAAACCGAATAAACCTGTCATAGATAATACCGCCAACCAAGATGATCCCGGCTCAACTCCTCCTGATTCTGTATCAAACTTAGTGTTAATCGCTGTATTAACTGAAGCAAAGCCCACTCCAACCAGAGGAGAGTTTCTGAACTCGATGACTCTCGTTTCCCATAGCGAGCTCCGAGCAGTCAATAATCCTCCTTGCTCTTCCGCATAGGCCATTTTACCCATGATTCGTTCTGTGTATCCTTCCCAGGCCGGAAAACTGAAAATAGCTAATGTCAAAATAAGGATTAGGGTTTGCGCCAATCGGCTTAATTGGCCTTGATTCACTTTATAAAAATAAAACAATCCTCCTGCAATACCTGCAACCAAAGCAGCACGCGAACCAGCAGCTAAGCAGGCTAAAAACGACATTGCCGCCATGCCCCAATACAGCCACCGTCTTTGAATAATCTTAGCTCGATGAGCCCAATTTATAGAGACTAACATAGCGATAGCAGCCATCGGGCTCAGCATCATCGAATGATTAAACAGGCCCGCATAACCTCCGCGGCCTACCATCGCCGGCAAGCCAACAGCAATCCCCAAAAAGGAAAGCACCACCATGCCAACAATCAAAACATTCAGGATTTGAAACAATTTTAAGCGAAATGGGCGTAGTAAGGTATTAGTAACGAGTGGTCCCACTAATCCCATCACCAATATAAAAGCGATCAATCGCTCGTATGGGCGAAAGAAAGCTGGTATTTCATTGAATAGAATGCTGGCAAAAGCAGCAATAACCAACCAAACTGTCAAAGAATTTAGTCGGAGCTTTTTCCCGGAAACCAGCAATCCAATGAAAACAGCAATAAGAATTGCATAATAGGCGTTGCCCAGATTGAATTCCAATAAGGAAATCTGAATGATTATTGCGATGGCAGGAACAATGCCTAATATTCTTTTGACCAGTTTCAAAATTTTAAAAATTGAAGATTAAATCGATTCCCATATTTCTTTTTCTTTATTCCATTCCTTAATAGGTTCTGCAGGAATACCTGCTGCAATTGTGTAAGATGGAATATCATTACTAACTAGACTACCTGCAGCAATTACAACTTTTTTACCAATTTTAACACCAGGTAAAATAGAACTATTGGCACCTATCCAAGTACCATCACCAATTTCAATATTTTTGCTAACCCCCTTACCTGCTATGTGTTTGGACTCAGGTTCAATTTCATGACTGCCAGTTCCAATATACACCCTAGGTGCAATGTCAACGCAGCTTCCAATATTAACTTTAGATGGATTACTGCAAATAATCATTGCTTCGTGTCCAATAAAAGTATCTTCACCAATTGTTAATTCTCCATTTCCATAGATTCTTATGTTGGAGTAAATTCTTGCAGTACTGCTTATATTTATGCCACATTTATTTAGTAAAACATTTTTCAATCTGAAACAT
This sequence comes from uncultured Sunxiuqinia sp., assembly GCF_947495665.1. Classification (GTDB taxonomy): domain Bacteria; phylum Bacteroidota; class Bacteroidia; order Bacteroidales; family Prolixibacteraceae; genus Sunxiuqinia; species Sunxiuqinia rutila. The sequence goes on along the minus strand of NZ_CANLZV010000012.1, from coordinate 81,351 downwards.
CGAGAGACTGGAAGAATTTTCAGAAAAAACGATAAGAAATAAAGAGAAATTGGATTCATTAATTTTGTTTTGATTTTAATTTATAATTATAAATAACAGACATAATTACTAGAAAGAATACTCCAGCGGTTAAGTGACTAAATACAAGCAATATTGCTCCATTGTATGAAGTGTTGTATTTAAGAAGAAAATATATAATTGTGATAACGCCTAAATCTCTAAACAACCTGATTATAAACATCATCCAATTTTCACCTTTCGACATAAATGCTTGAGCGTATACGTTGCTTAAGCTTGAAAATATGGTAGAAAAAACCGCAATACTTATAACTTCTTTCAACCCATTAAATGTTTCTCCATAAAAACTGGCTATAAAGTCGGAAAATAGAAAGACAATTAGAAAGGGAATAAATGTCATAACAAAATTAAACAACAGTGTAATCTTCATTACGCGGCTATGCCTGTGTTCATTATTATTTGCTTCTGCCAAATGAGACAGAATTACATTACGTAAGATCCCCGGTATAAATAGGATGATGGCATTCCATTGCATGGCAGCACTATATAACCCCAGTTCACCGTAAGTAGAAAGCTTGATTAAAATTAGGCTTGTGAGCCAAGAAGTCAAAGAATAGAATGCTTCTTGCAAAGCCACCGGAAAGGAAAAGTTTAGGATTTCTCTAAGCAAGGGCTTTTCCATATCAACCGTATTTTCTTGAGTTGGCAGGTTGCGGTTCACCAAGCGGTAATTTAACCACCAATTCAAAATTTGGGTGAGCAGCAGTGCTGCCAATGCTCCGTTTAATTGCCAAAAGTAGGTGAGCGCCAAACTTAACACAAAGGTTGTAATCCCTACAATGGTATTCACGCGGGCCATCCCTTTAAAATCACCAAAGCCAGCCAGCACGCCTATTTGAGTCGTTGTCACCGCGTTAAAAACAATCCACACGGCCACCAATCGCAAAGGATTGGATAAATGGGATGCTTCCAACACCGTGTCGGCGACATAGGCTGCACCAAAAAATAAACCAACCGCCATAGTACCACTGACTAGCAGGGTAATATTTCGAGCATACCGGAGTATTGCTCTTAAAAACTCAGGATGGCTATTTTTATACTCAGCTACATATTTAGTGGCGGTATAGCCCAATCCAAAGGTGGAGAAAATAGCAATCGACATCAGGGTATTTCGAATGATACCATATTCTCCAAAAGTATCCTTTCCTAAGAAGCGAGCCACAATAATCCCCGCTGCAAGGGCTAAACCTTTGGCAATGATATTTCCAAATAGAGCCCAAAAGGAATCCGTAACCAAGCGGCTATTCAGAGCTCTGGTTTTAAGTTCAAGTATATTAATCATTAATGTTGAGAAGAATATTACAATGGGTGAACATTGGTAATTTGCGAGGCATTAACCAATTCTAGTTTTATAATTTATATACCTTACCCCCAGCCTGTTCCACCATATTTCGCATATCCACAATCAATTTTGCATGCTGCTGAATGAAGGCCACATCGAAAGCACTGTGGTTGGTGGTGAGAACTACGCAGTCGGCTTGGGCTAAATGATCAGCCGTGAGGGAAATGGAATCCAGTGACGCACCATGGTGCATCTGTACCGAAGGTATATGGGGGTCGTGGTACTCTACCTGTCCTCCTTTGTGGGCAACGGTTTCCATGATTTCCAAAGCCGGCGATTCGCGCGCATCGTCAATATCGGGTTTATAGGCCACGCCCAGGAAGAGGATGCGGCTTCCGTTCACCGCTTTTTGGTGGCGGTTCAGGGCCGTGGCAATTTTAATGTACATGTAGTGGGGCATCCGCATGTTAATGTGTCCTGCGGTATGAATCATGCTTAAATCGAACTGGTATTGCTTGGCAATGTGCTCGAGGTAAAAGGGGTCGAGCGGAATGCAGTGCCCGCCAATGCCGGGGCCGGGATAAAAAGCCTGAAAGCCAAAGGGCTTGGTCTTGGCAGCTTCAATCACTTCCCAAATGTTGATATCCATTTTGCCTGCCAGCAGCGCCAGCTCATTTATCAGGCTGATATTCACCAGCCGGTAGGTGTTTTCCAGAATCTTCACCATCTCGGCTACGCGTGGCGAGCTTACGGGGTGTATGTGGTCGATGGCCTTGGTGTAGATGGCCTGCCCAATTTCGAGTCCATCGGGCGTCATGGCTCCCAACACCTTGGGCGTATTGCGCGTGTGAAAGCTTTTGTTACCCGGATCCACCCGCTCGGGCGAGTAGGCCAGCCAAAAATCTTCGCCATGCTTCAAGCCGCTTTCACGCTCAATAATGGGCAGCATCAGATCTTCGGTGGTGGTTGGGTAGGTTGTACTTTCCAAACTGATGAAGGTAGCGGGTTTCATGTGTTGCCCAATCTCGGTGCAGGCACTTTCAATATAACTCATATCGGGCTTCTTGAACCGGTCGAGCGGTGTGGGCACACAAATGAGCAAAGCATCGCATTCGTTGATCCGGCTAAAGTCAGTCGTGGCGCAAAGGCTCACGTTTTCCACCACCTCGCGCAACACCGCATCACGAATGTCTTTGATGTAATTATCGCCCCGGTTAATTTGGTCCACCTTATCGGGGTTCTTGTCAAAGCCAATGACTTTAATGCCTGCTTCGGCAAAATTAACGGCCAGCGGCAAGCCCACATAGCCCAGGCCAATCACTCCGATCACCTCGTTGTTGGCGGCTACCTTCTCTAATAGTTGTTTGGTGTAATTCATTGTTGTTGTTTGGTCTTTGGTATTGTTGTAGTGCCCGTTTTTCAAGTCAGTGGCGCAAAACTACTTATTTTCTTCTCTTTGGGGGTATTTGTTGAGAGTTATCGGTTTTCAGTTATCAGTTGTCAGTTTTCCGACTCGCTACTCCTTTAAGCTTGCTGTCCCCGTTATTGCGAGCGTAGCAAAGCTAGCTGTAGGCTTTCTATTCTGACAGATTGCCGCGTCTCTCCCTCTGGTCGTTCCTCGCAATGACGGATTTTTACAACGTTCATGCCTTCGTGTGTTCATGCGTTCGGCCTTCGTGCCTTCGTGTCTTCGTGCCTACGTGCGTTCGTGGGTTCTGCTTGCTGGTTTTAACCACCCCGTCCCCGGAGTACCGGGTCCACCCCTCCTTGTCAGGCGGGGAAAGGGCATGGTTCGGAGAGCAAAAGACAAAGCGCCTTCGTGCCTTCTCCCTTCTCCCTTCTCCCTTCTCTCTTCTGCCTTTCTATTGTCTATTGTCTGTTATCTAATGTCTATCGTCTCCTTGGTTCTTCCTACCGATTGCTTCGTCCTCGCCATGACGCGTTGCGCTTGCCTTCTCCCTACTCCCTTCTGCCTTTCTTCCTTTAACCTTGTTTCCTTCCAACCTTCTATCCTTCTAATCTTCCAATCTTCCCAGGCTTGGCAGCGGGTCTCACATATGCGGCAGGGTTAGTTTCTTTCTGGGCAGTGCTACTCGCTAATTGGGCAGCGGTTTTAAGGGTTACGGCAGTCTATTTTTCTAATGCGGCAGCCTTTGTTTCTGCTACGGCATTAAAATTTACCAGCCGGGCGGTTTGTTTTACCCTTACGGCAGTTGGTTTCTTGCTTTTCTTGTTTGTTTTGTTGGTTGAGTACGCTTATTGGGTGTAAAAACAAGCCCGTTCAGTGAAAAAGACAGGGAATTAGCTTGCTGTCCGGGCTTGTCTTAGCTTAATCGTGTTTAACGCTTGCCCCGGATTTCCTCAGCCCGATGCTGTGGTCCGGCAGCGTGGCGTTTCACTTATTCATCGGGCACCAAATTTTCTTTGGCTTCGCTGTCGGCGGTTTTAGGTCCGCTTGTGCGTCGAACTTGTTTCAACAGGCTTTGAAAGGTGTATTCTTTCAACTTGCCATCATCGGTCTCAGTATACAGAATTTTGCCAATGCTCAGAATCTCCATCAGCTGGGCATACAGCTCGTTCATTACGCCTACATTGGCCAGAATCAGACTTCGACGGTTCGACAAAATTTCATACTGCTGTTGGTTTAGCCGATTCAATTCGTCGCCGGCAGTGGCAAAAAACTGTTTGAGGTCTTCACTAAGTCCTAAAGGTTCGAGTACACTGCCATAAGTTCCTAAATTGGTATTCACCACCTGAAGGGCATCGATCAGTTTCTCGGTGTCTTTTGCCTTTAGGCCCTGGCGTAAAGCCTTGACGCCAAAATCGGACGGAGACATGGGCAATTGTTTTCGGGCGAGCTTCAGGTAGCCCTCCAGGCGCCGCAGCGGATCAAGAATATCCTGCATCAGGCCATACAAGCTGGCGGTAATGCTTTTTAGCTGGGCTGTTTCATTTTCAGGAGCCATCAGCTCGCGGCAGGCTTCAATCTGCTGCGTAAACCGGGAGGCATAAGCGGCATCGAATTTCGGGGAAAACGCCTCAAATTCGGCTTGGTCGCGCTGAAAACTGAAAGCAACATATTGGGCGATGACGGGTAATTCTTCGTCCTTACATTTGTAATTTCTCGGATTCTTCGGTTTAGCCATAATCTAAAATTTTAGAATTAATAATTATAAATGGTTCCCTGTCTTTGACTATCCGGAAAACGGTTAGCTCCCGCTACGCCCTCATCCTCATCGCTATCACTGCCTTACGCTTTCAGCATTTGTATTCCCTCTCAAGTGTTCTATTTAACCGTATTATCAAAATTAAATTGTTTTTTATTAATAAACTCTATAATATGCTGTGGAGTATATTTTTTATTCAATAGCGATTTAGCCCCTATTCTTCAATTGTTTACCATGGAAAGTTTCAAGTTCCGTCATTGGCAGCGTTGCGAAGCTAGCTGCAGGCTTTCTATTCGGCCAGATTGCCGCGTCTCTCCCTTGGGTTGTTCCTCGCAATGACGGATTTATACAACGTTCGTGCGTTCGTGCAATCTGATTTTCTATTGTCTATTGTCTATTGTCTAATATCTATTGTCTTTTTGATTCCCACTACTGCTTTGTTCCTTTAAACGTGGTGCTTGGTCCTTCCGTCCGCTGCTACTTTGGTGCTTTTATCTGCTGTTGTTCGCGGCCGGGGGTGCTTTTCGCTTGCTATCCCGGGGTGCCGCTCGCTGTGCTCGCTCTGCCCCGGGCTGAATTGATTGAAGCCTTTCAGGCTATTTCAGTTGAGAGTTTTCAGTTATCAGTTGTCGGCTCGTGCGTTCTCCCTCTCTCATCTTCTCTCCCTCTCACTCTCTAAGTTGTCGGTTGTCAGTCCCATGAAATCTTCACCCTGTTAAATTTTCACTGTGCTATTTCACTGGGTGAACTGCGTGAATTTCACAGGATAAATTATCGGTTTTCAGTTCGTGCCGTCGTGCGTTCGTGCCTTCGTACCCTCGTGCGTTCGTGCTTCCCTTCCTACTCCGCATAATAGCCTTTTCCATAGGCATATTTATACGAATAGCTGTAGCCATAGCCACTCAGTTTGATATCATTAATGACCAGGGCTGCATTGGGCATGGTTCCTTTTTTGGTCATTTCATTGATGAATTTCAGCTGGTCTTTATCGCTCACGCCATAGCGCAGGATAAAAAGGTTCAGGTCGCTCAGCTGGCTGGTGATCAGCCCGTCGGTCACCATCGATACCGGTGCATTGTCAAAGATGATGTAGTCGAATTCGCTTTTGGCCCAGTCGATCAGTTCCTGGAGGCGCTTTCGCTCCAAGAGTTCGGCCGGGTTGGGAGGCACGGGGCCTGAAGGAATAATGAACAGGTTATCGATTAGGCTTTCTTTAACGATTTCCTTGGCTGAGGTTTGCCCAACCAGGTAGTTGCTAAGGCCAAGCTGGTTGTCTACTTGAAAGATTTGATGCAGGCGGGGTTTCCGCATGTCCGCACCAATCAGTAAGGTCTTTTTCTCATTCATAGCCAGAATGGAGGCCAGGTTGGTGGAAGTAAAGGTTTTTCCTTCGCCCGGGCTGATGGAGTGAATACCGATGACTTTTTCACCGGGCTCCTTGAATTTGTATTGCAGGTTGGTACGGATGGTCCGGTACGACTCGGAGATGGGTGCCGTAGGATGTTCCATCACCACCAACTCCGACTTTTCACGGCTATGCAACACATTGCCAACGATGGTGAGTGACGTGAGTTTCTCCACATCTTCCTGCAGGTGAATTTTGCTGTTCAGCTGATCCGACAGCAGGATAACCACTACCGGCAGCAGGAAGCCCAGGAAGGCGCCAAAGAGCAGCAGGATCAGGATGGATCGTCCGGTAGGAATGATGCGCTCCATGCGGGCAGGATCGATAATCTGAATATCAACAACAGCTGCCGCTAATGCAATTTCAATCTCCGCTCTTTTTTGAAGCAGGAAGGTATAGATTTCGCTGGTGAGTTGGTACTGCCGTTGAATGTTGATGAGTTGCTGCTCCTGTCCCGGCAGGTTGTTCAAGTCGCTGTTGATGCGGTTTTGCCGGGTCTCCAGACTTGCAATGCTGATTTGGGCGTTGTCAATCAGGTTAAGCAGGTTCTCACGCAGCTGCTCGTTCACCTGACGGATTTCCTTATTGAGCAGCACCAGGGTGGGGTTACTCTCGTAAGCACTAAACGACAGGATCTCGCGCCGGCTATAGAGGTCGCCCAGCTTGAGCACCAAGGCATTCAGCGAGGGATCTTCAATGCCTACCACCGAGGGGGTTGACATCTGGTTGATATTTTCACCTTTCTCCAGGTAGCTGAGCAGGTTGCGGAAATATTCGAGCTGGATTTGCTGTTGCGACTTCTGCCGTTCAATCTCACCCAGCTGCTCCATCACCATGGTTCCTTGTGCGCTGAGGTCGATGATCTGGTTGCGCGAGCGAAACTCGGTAAAGGTGGTTCCGGCCACATGCAGCGAGTCGGAAATACCCGACAACTGTTTGTCAATAAACTCCAGCGAGCGCTTTTGCGTTTGGGTTTGTTGCTCCAGTTTCAGATCGAGGTATACCCGAATCAGCTCATTCAGGTAATGAATGTTACGCAAGGGCTCGCTCCCCTCCAGGGTCAGTCGGATTACCTCGCCCTGCTTATCGGCTTGGCTCACCTGAATCTGTTTCAGGTAATTAAACGTTTGCTTATTGCTGTTTTGAAAAACAAAGCGATATTCTTTATCGTCAAGCGCTCCCACCCCTTCTTTTAAATGAAGGGTGAAGTTGAAATACTCATTCCGGAAAGCCTGCCCCAAAGTGATGGTCTCCGAGAAGTTCACCTCCACTTCCTGGTTGTTGATCAAACCGGTACCATCGGCTTCCAACTGGTAGCGCCCGTCCCCTTTGGGACTTAAGGTCAGGTAAACCCCTTCGGCATTCAGGCCATTGTTGATTTCCTGCACCTGGAAGGGCTCTTGCGTATACAGGCCTTTCCAGATTAGAAAGTCTTTTTCGTACCAGGCCGTACGCCAGTTCAGGTTATCCACCACGCGGTGGTTCAGCGTATAGGATTTCAGCAGCTCAATCTCATTGTTAATGGTCACCTTCCCAAGCCCCGGCATGTCATTCTCAAACAAACTACCCAGGTTCAGGGCATTTTTATCTTCCGGAACAATGATGCTGGAATCGATTTTGTAAGTCTGGGGAGTAAACTTACCATACAGGTAACCACCGCCAGCCCCCAGAAAGGTGATCAGAATCAGCCAGTACCACTTTTGCAGCAACAGAAAAAACAGGCGTTTGTAGTTAATCACCTTTTCGTCGTTCAGTTGTTGCGGCAGGTCATTTAAATCGATAATCATGTTGGGTATGCTTGAGGTAATGTTAAGTTGTTGTTTTGTTTCTTTTTTTTTTGAATGGCGCAGACCAAAGCTTGTCAGTCCCTCTTCCTCTTTCGTTCTTTCTTATTGGCAACAGGGAGTTGTTACAGCAGAAATCCGAAGACGGCTAACAGGATGCTGAACGATGAAAACATCAACGAATAAGCCTGACTGTTCAGCTGAAAGTTCTTGTGCTTGTCGGGTTCTACAAATACATAGTCGTTGGGATATAAATAGAAGGCTTCCGACATCCAGGATTCCTTATTGGACAAGTCAAGCTTGATCACCTTTTTACCACTTTCCATGGGGCGAATAATGGTGACCTTCTTGATGTCGGCAAAATCGGTGTTCCCATTGGCCATGCCTAAGGCACTCAGCAGGGTGAAATTGTTGTTGTAGTTATAATAGACCCCGGGATTCTTTACTTCCCCCAGCACGGTCACCATGTAATTCAGCAGCTTCACTTTCACAATGGCATCTTTCAGGTACTTGTCGGCCTGCGCCTGAACAATGGCTTCAATTTCCGACTGCGGATTTCCTGCCACCGGAATCAGCCCTAAAATAGGAAGTCGCAGGTTGCCATCCTTGTCCACCTCAAAACCATAGAGGTAGGCACCTTGTGGCGTGGTGAACTTTTGAAAGGAATTGTAGCTCTGCGTGCTCATGCCTGCTTCAGGGTTGAACAAGGCATTCACCTCGGCATTCATCGACTTAATACTGACATAGAGGATATCGCCGGGTTTTACCTGGTATTCAGTAATGGAATCGGGCAAAGCTTCCAAGATCTCGTGGTTCGCGGTATCCTGCATATATACAAGCTCCTGGCTGTTGCGGCAGGAGAATAGACCAATACTTAAAAGAAGACTGAGTCCGATTACAAATTGACGGTAATTCATTTGTTTGTCTGTTATTTTCTGGGTGATGTAATGCCGGTTGTTGACAATAACGGTCGCAAAGATATCATTTTTACAGCATAAGCGACAGCCGATTACCACCACCAACTTTTGGATTTTTGTTTCTCCTTTTTCGGGGCTTCCTCGGGGTGAATCAGATGGTAAATCTCGGTCCAACTGGGCATGCCACCAATGTTGCGGTCATCAATATACACATCGGCTAAAATCTTCCGGCTGATGTTATCCGACATCTTTTCTTCGGGATAATTCTTATTCACTGCATAAAACGTTAGTCCCCGCTCTTTGCAAAAATCAACGGCCTCATCAAGTTGCTGCCCACTGCGGTAGGTCCACAAAATCAACCGATGTCCCTTTTCCTGCAGCGTTTTTAAGGTATGCGTAGCAAATGGAAGTTCGTTTCCTATGGCCGGAAACTTATGCTCAACGATGGTGCCATCAAAATCAACGGCAATGGTTAAGGGCTTTCTCATACTAATTCTATATAGGTTAAGGTTTGCTGGCAGGCTTGCCTGCTTATAAGCTATGTGTTTTCCGTTTCGGAAAAAAACAGTAAATATCGAATCATCCAAACAAAAGGGGGAAAAAATAGGGAGGGTATCTAAACAATATCCGCTTTCTCTTGTTTTTTTGGTTCAAACTAAGATAAGCAGAACGTTTTTGGGAGGCTTTCTGAACTTGTAATCCTTGCAATCAAGGTTCTGAAACTATGTTCACAACATTGTTTTATACACTAACTCAAGCTCCGGCTTTCGTGCCGTTTTTTCACAGCTCCGCCTCCTCAGTCCCATTTCCGAGTAACGCCGCAATTTATTATATTAAGAGCTGACAAACAGCCCTTTCACAAAGAGCCAAAAGTAAAGAAAATGCAACAGGAGTAGTAAGAAAACAGGCATGACTTCATGAATGAAGCATTTTAGGCCCTGAACTGGCCATTTCAACTCATGAACGACACTTTTGGGCTATTGTAGCCAATCAAAAAAACAGTGAAAAAATGGTGAATTTCCCTCCCAGGAAGGGCTCATTCTGCCTGAAACGACAAAAAATAAGAACCAAAGTTTAGAATTATCGACTGTAATCAGGAATAAAATCAGCACACCTCTGGTTGCTGTCTAAACATAAATGAAAAGATAAAAGGAGCGACTCTATCAATAATAACAAGAGCACCTATTGCCTCCTATGGCTTCTCTTTGTGGGCATTTTAAAATCAAACCTGTCCCCTGAAAAAACAAAGCCCTTGCAATCAACCAGATCACAAGGGCTTTGAGTTTTCAAAAGTAGTCCCGACGGGAATAATTTTAGTCCTCTTTCATGAGAATAGATAATACACAACAAACATCAATCCCCTATGTTAACTGGCAATTCAACCAATGCCGTATTCCTGAAATTATAAAAAATATTACTTGAGTGCACATTTATAGGGTGCAATTCTGTTTATTTGCACCCTATTCATTTTAATAACCTAACACAAGCAATATGCCAAATGTATATTTTAAGGTTAGAACAAAGAAAGATGATCCTAAACAAATGGTTTCAATACGGATTCGATTCAAATCCGGGAAAACTGATCAAATTTCAAAGACAGGGGAAAAAGTCTCCCTACAATATTGGGATCTAAGTTCTCAGAAATTAAAGAGAACAAGCTTTAAGGGAAAAGATAATTTGAAACTTCGGCTAAAGAATCTTGAGAATCACGTATTGGAAGAAGCCGCAAAGACAAGAACTTATCCAACCGGCTGGTTAAATGATGTTGTCGACAAATATCTATTCCCTGAGAAGCACAAAAATAATAGCTCTACCACCATGTCTCAATGGATTCAAGAGTGGATTGACAAATCGGAGAACGAATACCGAACTATCCGCGCTTACCATTCCACTCTAAAAAGCCTAAAAGAATTCAACCCTGACTTAACATGGAATGATCTGGATATCGATTTTTACTACAAGTTTATTAAATATTTAACAGGAAAAGGGTTCGCAAAGAATACGATTGCTTCAAGAATTAAAAATCTCAAGGTCTTCTGTCGAGCAGCACTAGAACGAAATATTCATAACAACACAAGTTATCAGAGCTTCAAAAAGCAAACAGAAGAATCTTATAATATATACTTAAGTGAGGAGGAGCTAAATATCATATCTAAACTAAACTTATCCTCAAAACCATACTTAGACAAAGCTAGAGATATATTCCTTATAGGCTGTTGGACTGGCTGTAGATTTAGCGACCTGGATAAAGTAAATCACGACAATATTAAAGGCAACTTTATTCATCTCGAACAACAGAAAACGCAAAAACGTGTAGTAATCCCACTTCATCCCGTAATACGTTCGATTATTGAAAAATACGATGGAGAGCTTCCAAAAATGATTAGCAATCAAAAATTCAATGATTATATTAAAGAAGTCTGCAAAACAGCTAATTTTTCAGAAAAAATATCAAAAAGTCTAACTAAAGGTGGCCGAAGAGAAACTGAAGTTAAAGAGAAATGGGAAATGGTCACTAGCCATACCGCCAGAAGATCATTCGCAACCAACCTTTATAAGTCTGGCTTCCCATCCATCAGCATAATGGCCATCACTGGACATAAAACAGAGAAAGCATTCTATAGCTACATCAAAGTAAATGAAGAAGAGCATGCCGAGATGCTTTTAAAGCACTGGGAATCGCAACACAATTAATCTAAAATGACTAGAATATCAAACGAATTTCTCAATCAGATTTTGAGCTTTAGAAGACGAACTATTGGGTTTGAGAGAATACAAAATAAGGCCTTTGAAGATATGGATCAAAAAATGTTTGAGGAGGCAGGTTGTTTTTTTGATACATTTCTGGAGCAAAGTCAAACCATCTCGGAGTTATCAGACCAGGCTGCACATACTAAGTGGAATCCTGTTGTTACTGAAATAATCTACAGATCCTATTATACCAAAGTTTATAAAAAGCTGAGACCCAAAATAAAGAAGCAATACTTGGAAGCGAAAAGTTTCTACAATTCAGATATATGTCATCGAGAAACCAGAATCAGATATCTAATCGGCCAAGAAATTCAGCTACTACATTTAGTCTTGGAAATCGATCCAATAAAATACCTTATCAATGGCTTCTTTTATTTAATCAATGAACTTTTCCCAATGAAAAATAAAAAAGAAAAATGCATTATGGTTAGCCTAATAATGCATGATCTTGAGATCTTCGACCAAGCTCCATTTTTAACTTTAGATGAAGCTAATGAAATTGCAAAAGCAAATATGAATAAACCTGAAGATAATAGACGCTTAAACATATACAACACGGAAGGTTCGACTATTATTTATAATCGCATCAAAAAATATATTGAAAAAGATTTCGTATTAATCCCCTAATTATCAAGAAGGGAACTTTTTGAAAAAAACTTTACCCTCTTTTAATAAAACAGTCTTTATTTGTTTCGCGGTCTCAATACAAATAATTAAGTATGGTGTATGACTTTACTAACCTTGTAAAGATTCCTGGAGCTCTCAGGTTTGAAGTAAGAGCTCAAGATCTAATGGAGATTATCGACAAGGTTGCCAAATCGACCGCGGAGAATGTGGTAAAACAAAAACTGGAGCAAACAGAGTATCTTTCACGAAAAGATGCTATGGCATTGTTGAAAGTTAAAACAAATCTTACAATGCAACGATGGGAGGCGAAGGGTTTTCTCACTCCACATCGAATAAGTAATCGTATTTATTACCGAAAAAAAGAAATTTACTCCGCATTAGAGAGCTTTGAAAGATAGCGATAAGCACGTAGAGTCGTCAGAAGGAACGACTATATGCTTTCAAAATAATTCCTGGAAGTCATTATCGGAGTTGTTTTAAATCAGTCTCTAAATTTGAAGACTTGAATTTCAAAGATCTAGCCATTTTCAAAACTTTTACTATTAATCAAGTGTAGGATACCTGCTTCGATACTAATAATAGATACTTAATATCTATCATATTTCTAGGTATTCTATACTCAAAATTCATCATTATGGTCAATACAGAGCATTTTAAACTTGAACACTTCTTTATAAAATCTGAATACTATGTATATCGACTAAGTTCGAATGGAAGAAATACCTTTGCATTATTAGACGAAGTTAGTCCTCTAACTTTAATTAAAGTTTACAATATTCCAAAAGAAAATTTCCATCAGATTCCTGTTTACGCAGGTTTTACAATAGAACCGGACAACACTCCTAATACCTATAACCGTTCAATCGACTTAGGAGATGGTGTGAGAAATTTTAATCTATACGACTTACCGTCTCATCCAGAGGGGCAACATACTGTAACAGATAATAAATCTACAAATTGGCCAACAATCTTAAAGTTTTTAAAGCATATTGCTCCATACTCAAAACCTTTCCCCTTCTCAAAACACACCTATACCGAATTAATCCTAGAATATCTAGCTATTGCCTGGAAGTATCCCAAACAACGTCTACCGATTCTAGTACTTTTATCAAAAGAGCGAAGTACTGGCAAAACAACATTTCTCAGATTAATTGAATTAATGTTTCAAAACAATGCTCAATTAGTTTCATCCTCAGACCTTGAATCTCAATTCAATCTGACATGGGGAACTAAAAATTTTGTTTTAGTAGATGAAGCTTGCATCAACAAAAGACTCCAAGTAGCCATACGTAATGAAGCAACTAGTTCTAGTCGAATCATCAATGCTAAATTTAAAAATCACTTGAGTGTTCCAAACTATACTAAGTTCGTAATGGCATCAAATGAGATTGCAGACTTTGCTGAAGTCGATATAGAAGAGAACAGGTATTTCGTATTAGAAGTTGCTCCTCTTGCCCCTAACAGTGAGGATCCATTCTTGTTAGATAAGATTGAAGCAGAATTACCTAATTTTTTGGACTATCTTATGAATCATCACCAATTCTTCTGGAATAATTCAACACGGTTTTGGTTTCCTTATGAGGCTTATAAGACTCCTGCCCTAAACAAAATTGTAAAGGGGGAAAGGTACTTCGAAGTTATGGACATAACAACAACTACTTTCTTAGGACTTCTAAATGATCTGTGGTTTTCTTATTCAAATGACAACGATATCCAGTTTGCTATTTCTCCTGCTAGAGATTACCTAGGACTAGATAGGACTGATGAATTTGTATTAAAACAGGTATTAAAAGATCTAGGGTTTCATTGCACCAACAATAAAACTCGATTTAACTGCGCTTTTGCAAAAAAACAGATTCACTCTAGACAATACTCTTGCTCCTTAGGAAATCTTCGAAAAAAATTGAACTGGAAACCCAAGAAACAGATTTGCTGATGATGCATCTAAATAGATCCTTCTAAAATTGTTCCAATGTTCCAATCTTTTCATTTTCCATTCTAAAATAGAATGCTTGAGATAATATTCAAGATTCTAATATCAGAATTTAGAATATCTCAAATAGACTGGAACATTGGAACATTCGAACGTTGATTATTCCAAATGGATCAAATTAGAGATTATATCCATCTATAACTACCCTGTAATTTATTCTCGGTTAAGGTCAAATAATCTCATCAAAATTTAACGGGAACCAAGACAGCATTTTAAATCACAACTAGGTAATAAGAAAGGCTCCATCGCCTAACAATCCGCTACCTTGCTTGCCAACAGAACAAAACCCAATCAATATCTTTTTAATGCATAACTGGATAACAACTTAAATGAGCCTCGCCAGCTAACTCCTTACTATGAATCAGTTGTCATCTAAAATTATTCTAAATTCTTCCATCAGCTCATTTACCTTTTCAGGCATCTGTTTTGCCAAATCATTCTGCTGCGCAACATCGTCTGTAATATTATACAGCTGTGTATCATATCCAAAACCAGTTTCATTATCGACCCCCCAACGCACTTTTTTGGTGCCTTCGTACGCAGGTATCAGTATCCAGTCGCCTTTCCTGAATGCTGTTCGATGATAGAGCCCTTCGATAACAACACTTTCTCTTCCTTTTTGCGAGTGGCCAAGCAGCACATCCAGCATATCTTCGCTATCGGTTTGTGGGACGGTTTGCCCAGTTAATTTGCTTAAGGATGCCACCAGGTCAACCTGAGAAATAATTGCATCCGACACTCCCGGTTTAATTTTGTCTTTCCACATCACCATAAAAGGAACCCTTGTACCGGCATCATATAAACTATATTTACCTCCCCTGAGAGGACCGGCGGGTGTATGATCACCTACTTTCTCTGCCGATTCGTCCAAATAACCGTCATCGAGGACCGGCCCATTGTCACTCGAGAATACAATAAGGGTGTTTTCCATTAGCCCTTCCTGCTCCAGCGTTTTCAGAAATTCACCAACACACCAATCTGCTTCTGCAATAACATCGCCACGCGGTCCCATTCCTGTTGTGCCCACAAATCGGGGATGTGGCACCCTCGGCACATGCGGCTGGTGCAGGGCATAAAACAGGAAGAATGGATTGTCACTTCTTTGTTTTACAAATTGCTGCGCCCTTACAAGAAATGTATCTGCCATATTTTCATCTATCCATTGCGCAGACTTCCCTCCTTTCTGATAGCCAATTCTGGAAATACCATTATTAATGCTCATGTCGTGTCCGTGGCTATACATTACTTTTAAAAGTTCAGGATTGGCTTTTCCGGTTGGTTCGCCTTCAAAGTTTTTCTTGTAACTAACCTTTAATGAATCGGTTTTATCTAATCCAACCACATCACCATTCTCAACATACACATTGGGCACACGGTCGTTGGTAGCAGCCATCACGTATGAATAATCAAAACCTATGGCATTGGGATTTAATTTTATTGTCTCATTCCAATCCACATAGCCGTCGCCCATTCCTAAATGCCATTTCCCTACTACGGCTGTTCTGTAGCCAGCATTCTTCAATATTTTTGGCAATGTAGGCTGCTCAGTATCTATCAAAAAAGGTGCGTCTCCTGAAAGCACCTGAGCTTTGGCATTACGCCATGGGTATTGCCCGGTGAGCAATGAATAACGGCTTGGTGTACAGGTTGCAGAAGTGGCATATCCATTTCCGAACCGAATACCCTCGGTAGCTATCCGATCTATATTGGGCGTATTAAGTTTTCCTACCCCATAAGCACTTATATCACCATATCCTAAGTCATCGGCATATATAATGACAACGTTAGGATGCTTAACGCCTTGTTCAATATCTGTTTCGGTACCATTACCCTTCAATAATTGATATCCCACCAAAAAAACACAGGAACATATCACAATCAATAATATCCGCAGATTTTTTTTCTCTTTCATAATCTTTTAAATAGCTATTCTGACCTATGTTTCCAACTAATTAACCTGTTAAAAACTTGTTGAAACCATGGATCGTCACGATGCTTCAACCAGTACACCATTGGCTCAAAAATTCCTTACTACAGGGTCATTTTTATCCACTGCCGCTATATTAATGCTACTCCCATTGTAGAACAAATTCAAACGCATAGTTATTTGCTTTCAGCCAATACTTTTCATGGGTTTTAGATCCCCAACTGTCGTCACCACCAACTCCCATCTGCTTATAATCAATATTCAAAGTAATGTTGCCATCTCGTTTCAAATAAACAGGATGGGTCGCTGCCTCCAGTGTTTCCATACTATAAGGCCATGCCGAAAAATGAATTAATTCTTTGGCAACCACCTTCAATCCGTTCTTCCCTGAATCGGTCAGTGTTACCCAACGAACATCGGCGTGATTACCATTTTCCTGAGGGCGAACATAATCGTGAATAAATTCATCTACTTTTCCCGAATGGATAGCCACTTCCCCGCATGTTTTGCGGTCCCAATAGGTTTCCCATGGGCCACGACCAAAGAAACTAACATTGTTGTATTTGTCATCAATGGCTAGTTGAACTCCGAATCGAGGCATTTCAGGGATTTCTTCACCTTCTAAACTTACCGATGTATGCACTCTCAATGCTCCATCTCCAGTTATGGTATACTTATTCACTAACTGGCTATTCTTTCCAATCTCCAGCTTATTTTTAACCTCCACAATAACTTGTGTGCTGCTCACCTGCTTCACATCTATTGTTTGAACTTCCATTTGAGGCTGCTTCCACACTCCCAGGCGCTTAGGCATTTTATTGCCTCGATCGTTGTCGGTTGGCACACGCCAGAAATTCACTTTCACAGGCGCGGTAAGCAGCTCGGTCTTTCTTTGCCTGTACGACACCAACTGGCCACTTTTAGGATCTACTTCAACCGAGAATTCCTTGTTGAACACACGAATCGCCTCTTCGCTTTGCGAGACCTGAACAGCAGGTAATGCCGCAAGATCTTGTTCTTCCATGGCCGGTACCTCAAAAGGGATAGCGTACTGGTCCCAGGCTGTTACATGCCCTTTCTTCGCCCATAAAGCATCTTCGCGCAAAGCAGCTGTTACTTTCAGGTAATACTCGGCACCCGGCTTCAATTGCGGCCTTTCAAACGGGATGCGGATACGCATCTTTTGACGAGGTGCCACGTTGTAATGAGGCAATTGTCCTTGCTGCAGCAATTTTCCATTCTCGGTAAGCTCCCAGCTAAATACCAAATGTTCTGTTCCTATAAAGAAGTGCTTATTAAACAAATCCACTTCCCCGATCAACAGGTTCACTGGTTCAACCTTTTGATATTGATAAACCTTTTTCACCTCATATAAAGCAGGGTTTGGTGTTCGGTCTGGTCGTACAATTCCGTTACAGCAGAAATTACCATCGTTAGGGTAATCTTTGTAATCACCACCGTATTTGAAATACACGTTTCCGTTATCATCTGTTGCCTGAAGCCCCTGATCTACAAAATCCCAAATACAACCACCCTGCAGGTATTTATACCCTTCAATTACATCCCAGTAATCCTGGAAATTACCTAAACTGTTGCCCATAGCGTGTGCATATTCAGAGAAAATCCAGGGCTGTGTGCGTGTTTGCGACGCCGCATAATCAAAGGTACCCCATCTCCATGAGCCTGGGTACACAGAACCACTCTTACCTGTGGCATAATTAACCAATTCCCACGGATGAGAATATTGCGGACAGATAATATCGGTATAACTGCGTGTGCCGGCGCGCTCGTATTGCACCAGACGCTCCGGATCGCGCTGACGGATGTAATCGCGCGCCACTTCAAAGCTGGTACCATCTCCGGCTTCATTTCCTAATGACCAGATGATAATGGAAGGATGGTTTTTATCGCGCTCTACCATCCGACGAATCCGATCGACATGAGCCTCGCGCCACTCCAGTTGGTTGGCCAGTGTTTTAGCTGGTTCATAACCCACTCCGTGCGATTCCACATTGGCTTCATCAATAACATACAAGCCGTACTTATTACATAACTCATAAAAGTAGGGATCATTGGGATAGTGTGCCATCCGCACCGTGTTGATGTTATTTTGCTTCATGATTAACACATCCTGTAACATACGCTCTTTGGATACATTACGTCCCGTAACAGGGTCGTGCTCATGACGGTTCACTCCTTTTATATAGACAGGCTGTCCATTAACCAGCAATTCACCTTCTTCCACCTTTACATCACGGAAACCAAAATCGGTGGATACCCGTTCAAGCACATTGCCCTGATCATCTTTTAGCGTCAGAATAGCTTTGTACAAGTATGGATCTTCGGCACTCCACTGACGCGGATTCAAAACCTTTTGTTTTAAATGAACAACACTTTCGTTACCGGGAAAAATCATCACCGTCAGGTGTTCTGCTAAAGGCGATTGTTTGTAGTAATTGCCATTGGCATCCACCAGGTCAAGCTGCAAATGCGTGCGGTACTGAGCTTTTTCTCCATAATTGTGAATGTAAGCCGTAACATTCAATTCTGCGTTTTTATAATCCGCGTCGAAAGTGCTTCGGGCAAAAAAGTCACGGATATGCAATTTTGGTGCAGCCATCAGGTAAACATCCCTAAAAATTCCACTGAACCTGAAGAAATCCTGATCTTCCAGGTAGGAACCATCACTCCAGCGGTATACTTCCGCCGCCAAAAGGTTTTTACCCGGCTTCACATAGTCGGTCACATTGAACTCTGCTGAAGTCATACTTCCCTGACTATATCCTACTTTCTTACCATTAATCCATAAATAGAATGCACTTTTCACACCATTAAAATGGATGAACAGCTCGCGTCCATCCCAGCTCTCATCAACCATGAACTGGTGTCTGTAAGAGCCAACCGGATTGCGCATTTCGAATGAAGTGTAGGCGCTATCCGGCTCCGACATAACGTAGGGAGGATTGTTTTTAAACGGATAAGTTGCATTGGTATAAATCGGCTTTCCATAGCCGTGCAACTGCCAGTTAGACGGTACCGGAATGGTGTTCCATTTAAAATCATCAAAACTGGTCTGATAAAAGTCAACAGGTCGTTCGTCCGGGTGCTTAACCCAGTTGAATTTCCAGTTTCCATTCAACAGCTGTATCCATTGTGAATTTTCTGCTTGCCCACTCAGGGCCTGTTCCCATGTATCAAAAGGATAGAGCGTGGCGTGCGGTTGTTCCTTATTGATCCCGATCACCGCAGGGTTTTCCCAGTCGTGCTGTTGCGCTTCGGTTTGGCCTATCGAAAAACAAAGCACGACTAATAGAGCCGCTAGGTTTCGAAAGGCCATCATTAATTTATTCTCACTATTATTTTTCATACACATGGTTCGCTAATTATTATTTCGCCAAGAATTCTTGGCGGATGGGAGTGAAACAGATTAATTATTGTTCTAATTCCCTAAACCGTTTGAGTGCTTCAAGGAAATAGTAATCAGCATAATTGAGAGGTACATCAATTTCGGCTCCATGAGGAATGCTTCCTACTGAGTGTTTTAATAAAAAGAAATTGTTTTCTCCTAACTTTGCTCTGTAGACCGACGAGGCCAATGATTCCATTATCTTTTTCGCTTTTACAAGATAAAGCTCCCTGTTTTCAGAGAAACCGCTAAGTTCGTACAAGGCAGACGCCGTTATAGCAGCGGCTGAAGCATCGCGCAACTCATTAGGAACATTCGGTGCATTGTAATCCCAAAACGGCACTAAGTCATCCGGTAAACTTGGTGAGCTAAAAATGAAATTAGCTATTTCTTCGGCCACCTTAAGATACCTGGGATCCTTTGTTTCGCGATAACACACTGTGTAGCCGTACAAGCCCCAGGCTTGCCCTCTGGCCCAGGCCGAATCATCGGAATACCCCTGCGCGGTATTTTTCTGACGCACATCCCCGGTAATAGTGTCATAGTCAACAACATGCCACGAGCTAAAATCCTCCCTGAACTGGTTTATTAAAGTAGTGTTAGCATGCTGTACTGCAATGTTATAAAAAGTGGAATCACCACTCAGGCGCGTGGCATTAAACAACAGTTCGAGGTTCATCATGTTGTCTATAATGACCGGACATTCCCAACCACGCTGCGACATCCATCCGTTTGTGGTATTCCACGATTGTATAACGCCTGCTCCGGGTCTGAATCGGGTTGATAACGACTTAGCTGCCTGGACAATCACGTTGGCATACTTCTCTTTTTTGTTTAATCGGTATGCATTGCCATAACTACATCCGATCATGAAACCCACATCGTGATGCCACTTCAGGTATTGCACACTCTCCAACGATTCAGTTAATTCAGTCCCGTAATCGATCCATTTCTGCTCGCCAGTTAGTTCATACATATACCACATCGTACCAGGAAAAAAGCCACTTGTCCAACATTGCGGATTCACATAGCGGGTAGTCCCATCCTCATTAATTGTTCTTGGATTCAACACCTTATTGGTTTTACGAATTGCATCCAATTGCAATCCGATTTGACCAGATGCAAATTCTATATTCTCTTCTATAAAAGTTTGATTTGCATTTTCCTTCTTACATCCGAAAAAGACTCCTATGGAAATCAAAATAAAAAAAAGCTGTCCCAAAAATCTCATAACACTATTTATAATTATCAATTTCTATTTTTCGCACTTTTCACGACTTTAAACTTAGCAAACCGTCTTTGTGGTTTCTTTCACCATCGTTGCACATCGCTTCAATGCCGTACTTTAGAACGGTCGAACCTATTTCAGAGGCAATACCATATTCCACGATTTTGTAGAACGATTAAAGCCTCCCGGACCATCCATTGTGGCAAAGAACAAGTGCGTAAGTCTTCCCTGCTCAATTAATCCAAAAGGCCTTTCCAGTTGTCCCATTTTAACGGCCTGTCCATCGCTCCAGTTGATGACACGTTCATAGGCCAGAGGCTGATCATCTACCATCCAGTTGATTGCATCAACAGAGTGTGCCATTACACCCGCATGATGATGTCCTGTGATTTCACCGTACTGGTCTTTGGCAATCATATGATACCCATTTTCATCTTTCCAAATGAAAGGATCTTCTATAACACCAAATTTGTCTTTACTAAATACAGGTTCGTCAGAAACCACCTTTAGCGGGCTGTTAATGTCGGGAGCCATGGCCATACCAATGAACATTCTGCTTTGGAAAGGATACTTATCACCATAAGCTCTCGATTTAAACATCAGCACCACACTTCCATCCTCGTTAATCCAAGGCGATGGATTTGAAGTTAGGAAGCTGTAAAAAGAATCGGGTTTTGTGTTTAAAGCAGGTGCATCACGACGCTCCCAGGGTCCATATGGACTTTTAGAGGTAGCAATGCCAATGCGTTTATTGGAACGCGCGACAATCGGATAAGCAGTACCCAGTTTCAATGTATCCGGATTGGTAACATCATCAAAGGGGTGAGTTGATCCGGTGTAAAACATGACGTATAAATCCTTGTAGCGCAATACCCTTGGATTATGGGCAGAGCGCCCGTCCCAATATTGCGCACCCCGGGCACCAAGAGCCACATCGCTAAACTCAAAGGGGCCTTCGGAATTGTCAGAAGTAGCGTGTACAATTTCTGAATCAGTCATCCAGCCTGGATGAAAAGGCAATTTTTTGGGCCAACGGCTAGCATACATGTGATACAAGCCATCGTCGCCTTTCACTACTGAACTCCCCCAAACCCAGTAATCTTCCATCTCAAAACCACCTCCCACAGGAGCCTCGCCAATGCGATCGTACACCAGGTTTGTCCATTCCGGCATTTCGGTTTCTTCATTGGTTTTCGTCCCTGAACATCCCGTCAATAAGAACATGGCGCTAAGGACGAGGATACCAATAGTTGTGATTCTCTCAATTTTCATTGTAACAGTATTAAAAAGCAGTCTGGTACACCAAACCACTTATCCGTTAGATTTACTAAATCTAATTCTGAAACCAATCACCGGTACTTCTTCAATTGGATTATCTGATACCTCAAGTATTAATCCCTCCTTTGATTGTTTCCACTTTATCTTTTTTGATGTTCCCAGCATTTCAACATCTTCAATTTCACTGACTTTACCGGCTACCAGAGCTTTAATGCATACTTCAGAGCTTACAGGGCTGCACACATAGGCATACACATTATTTCCCTTTGATGTAAAGCGAACTTCCGGAAAAATCTGCTTCGATGTTGCATCATTTACAGCATCTTTCATAGTGTTTTTATCATCGTGCTTTTGAAGCGTATGCTCGCTGATTTTATTATCAAGTCGCTCATTAGCCACATGCCACGGCTGTGTACCATAAACTCCTTCTGCATTGAGCTTCATCCATTCACCAATCTTTTCTAAGCTGATAAGCGTCTGCTCCGTCATATCGCCTTTAGCTGTAGGCCCATTATTAAGCAAGAAATTACCTCCTTTACTCACTATTTCGAGCAGCTGACGTACCATTAGCTCCGGGCTTTTGTAAGCTGTATCATACTCTACAAACCCCCAGTTGCGACTCATTGTAATACATGATTCCCAAAGGCTGGTATCTCCTTTTTGTACAATGTTTTGTTCGTGAACGTTGTAATCGCCTTTCCCGTTTCCGATGCGGCTATTGATAATGCATTCGGGCTGAATCGTTAATATAAAATTACGCAGCTCTTCGCTTTCGGCTTCACTGATTAATCCGGGCGTATCGAACCATAAAACGTCAACTTTTCCGTATTGGGTGAGCAGTTCTCGTACTTGAGGTTTAACTTTTCGTTCAAAATACTTGTTAAACACCTTTTTATCCTCATCAGGATAGTCCCAGGTATTACTTCTCCCTCCCTTAACCGGCCAGTTGGTCGGCACATCCGGATCTTGCCAGTCGCGCCCCAGGGAATAATAAAACCCAAGCCTGATGCCATGTTTATGACAAGCAGCAGCCAATTCTTTCATTGGATCTTTTGCATATGGCGTGCAATCTACAATGTCATAATCACTCGAAGGTGAATTATAAAGGGCAAAACCATCATGATGCTTGGCGGTAATAACCAGGTATTTCATCCCGGCATTTTTTGCGGTCAACACCCACTCTTCGGCATTGTAGTTAACCGGGTTAAAGTCGTCAGCAATAGTGGCATACTCTTTCCAGGGAATACGTTCGTAAAGCATAAAATGCTCAAACCCTGTTGCCTTCCTATCTTTCCAATATCCGGCTGTTTTTGAATATAAGCCCCAGTGAATAAACATGCCAAACTTGGCATCCTCCCACCATGTCAGCTTATTACTTATTTCACTCTTATTTTCTTTTGTTCCGCCATCTGTACCCGCATTTACCCAAAAACAAGAACTAAGCACGAAGATGGCCAATGTAATAATCCGTTTCATATAATAGCTGTTTTATAATCCAACAACCGAATTCGAACTGACAACTCGCATCCAGTTTAAAAATTAGAAATGCAGAATTAATCACCTTAGTGTTTCTCTTCACTCACCCCATTGATTTCTGAGATACGCTCCGGACGAAGCGGATCAAACAGGCTAATATTCTGCCCCTCGAAAAATGTAATTAACCAGCCAAGGCGACTATTAAAGCCCTCATAATCTTTGTTTCGTTCCTTGGTCCAGGCTGCTTCAGCCAGTGCCGACAAACGTGGGAATATCATGAACTCAAGTCGTTCGACAGTATGCATGGTTTCCGTCCATACATTGGCCTGAATTCCTTTAACAAAGTCACTTTTATAAAACTGACCACCTGTCATTTCCTCATTGGGGAAAGCATATACGTCTTCAATAGGACAAAATCCCCCCCATCGTCTTCCGTCCTGGTGCGAATCATGCTGCACAAAATCAAAATAAAGCGGTCTGCGAGGACACATAATTGTTGCGTACTCCTTATCAACCGCCGTCTGTAACATTTGTGGCTTATCGTGTCGCCACCACATTACCCAGGTATGCTCGTTTCTTAAACCCGCATTCGTCACTTCGTCCCATCCCATTACTGTTTTCCCAATGCATTTAACCGAATCGGCCATCCGGTTTAAAAAGTAATGCTCTACATCAACCAGGTCTTTCAAGCCCTCTCTTTTCATCAGATCCTGTACTTCAGGAAAACTTGCCCACTGTTGATTACCATAGTGCACTTCATCACCTCCGATATGGATAAATTCAGAAGGGAATAAAACAGCCACTTCCTTAAGGATATTGGTCAGAAACTGGTATGTTCCTTCTTTGCCCGGGTGAAAGGTGAAATCAGGGTTTCTTTCTGAACCACCTCCGCCAAATTCGGGATATGCTCTAACAGCAGCCGTTGCATGACCGGGCATATCTATTTCAGGGATAATTTCGATAAAACGTTCGGCTGCATACTCAATTATTTCTTTAATCTCGTTTTGGGTATAAAACCTGACGGGTGCATTCTTATCCCATTTGGTTCCGGCACCACCCACTTCGGTTAACAAAGGATATTGTTTTATTTCGATACGCCATGCGGGCTCATCTGTCAGGTGCCAGTGAAACTTGTTTAGTTTTTGCAGCGCCATCATGTCCAGTATCTTTTTCACTTCTTCCATACCAAAGAAATGACGAGACTCATCGAGCATAAAACCGCGCCACTCATAGCGTGGACTATCATCTACCACACCACAGGGAATGGATGTATTACCCTTTTGCTGCGCATTAATAAGCAACTGAAGGAGTGACTGCAGCCCGTAAAACGTTCCTTCCGAAGCGTTTGCTTCAATAACAATTTCGTCCGGTTCAATTACCAAACGATAAGCTTCTTTGGCTGTTACTTCGCTTGATCTGACCAGCTTAACCCGCGCGTTTTGTTTCTTTTGACGCACATTGATATTGGCATAGCTCTTGGCCTGTGTCGTAAATACCCTGACTATATCATCGAACCCATCTGCATCTGTTGACACGGTTAACCGATTGGTAAAATCGAAGTGCCCCTTTTTAGCCTCATAATGATTGGGATAAGGAACTATTATTGTGCTATTCTCTTGCGCAAAACCAATTACTACTGCCAAAAAAATAAGCGAAACCATCAGCAAAATACGCTTCTTCATTCTTTTAATTATTTAAATTTCTATTCATACAGGAAACATAGCGACATTGGTTTACCCACCTACCATAATCGCCATAGCACTGCTAGTTTGCAGGCTGAAGACTATTCATCCAATAATTAAAAGTCCGCCCGTATTTATTCATCGATGTTATCTTCAGCACATATTCGGCACATTTAGTGTCAATATACCGGAGCTCATCCAAAACGTATACTGTTCCCATTGGGTTATAAGGCTTGTTGTAATCGTTGCGGTCCTTATCCGGAGCCCACTCGGTATTCACAAACTCCAGGTGAACATAATTCTCGGTATCCATCATATATGGTTCCCAGAACTTCACACAACTTTCGATGGAACTTCCTTTTTTGTTCTGCAACTGATAAAGCGCTGTGGCAGCTGCTTTATCTTTGTACATGCCAGCTGCCTTTAATATACGCGCATAAAAAAGCAGGTTGTATGAATGATAAGCAAACGCATCGCGGTTAACAAAGTCATGAGAAACACCATTTTCCAGAATATTGAGCTCAATGTGACTTTTCAAGTTATCCACAGAGGTATTATAGAGTGTTTCATCGTCTAATATCTGAGAAAAATAAAACAGGAAATTGATTCGTATCGTATTCCAGTTGTTTTCGAGCAGGTTGCCGGTAAAGCTCAATTGCTTATAATAGTCAGCCCGCTTACGTATCCAGCCATCAATTGCGACACGATCCTGCTCACCAATGTGTTGTCTTATTACCGAGTAAGCTTCATACAAAGGAGTTATTAACGATTCACGCGGAGTATGCTCGGTGGGCTCATTAATACTCGCCCATGCTTTTATTAAAGCGGTTGCTTTTTGAAGGTATAAACCGGCTTGTTCACTTTTTTTATCCATGAACATCCAATCAACTGCAATGGCGTAAATATTTTGGGCATTTTCCTTTGCAGTTGCCTGGTTTTCCTGGGTTAATTGTTGTACGGCGTATGGTTCACTTGTCATGGCGGCATTGGCCACTTCTGTAATCCATTTGTTAAACGCGCTCCTCGCTGCACCTGATTCTTCCAGCTCTTTCACCGCGGCATTGTACATCTCCAAATCAGCCACTAAGTTTGACAAGTAAGGCATTACTGCATTGACAATGATGGTATACTTATTATTTGTCACACCATCCTGCGCGGTAACGGTAAATTCAACAGGAGATGAAAAATCCTGTGGACCTTGCGGTGAATAGGTAGCCTTGGCAGACACCTCCAATTCAGGCGTCAAACGGGTTAAATCAGCACCGGCAGGCATTGTTACATATATTGTACTTCCATCTTTTACAATTTCAACAGCCTCGCTAAGCTGAAAAGATACCAGGTTGCACAACTCGCTGTTTGAGATAGTAAAACTCACTGAACTATTGGCAATTGATGTTATCTCTGAACCAGCGATCAGTTGGACCTCTCCTTTAGTCATCTGCGCATCACCCAGCTGAAATTTTTTTGCCAGAACAGTTTGCCCTTTCTGAAAGGTTATCGTCTTTTCAAAATCATTGAAATAATTCGAAATATCTACACCATCACCATCGCTAATGGCAATAGAAATTGGGATATCCAATTTTGCGGGTGTACCATACACCGAGCTAAACACTACTTCGAGACTATCTCCGGAAACAAGACTCTTTTCTTCCAGAGCCATTTTTAAAGGAATCGCAGCAATCGGCTTGTCCTTTTCCAAAATCTCATCTTGACCACATGCAGCGATAAAGCAAGCTGCGATAACTACTACCCATACAAGATATTTCATAATTTCTCTACTTAAAAAAACAACTACACTAGTTATTTCTATTAACAATATTGACTAGCTAACGAATAAACCATCTTATAATCAGTTCGATTCTTATCTGCCCCCATTGAGGATTCACAAACTCCAGATCAATGCTTTCTCATTTATTCTATAAAGTATTCAATAACAAGCTATCCATAACCTTTTCCCGACCAACACAATATTCATGAGTATTTGATCGAATCATAAAGAAATAAGAGTTGGTATCCCTCAAAATACCAACCCTTATAGATAAACATTCTACTTATTACGAACAATTCTAAATCCAATCGACATATGGTTTGGATTAACGCCAAACGCCTTACCGCGTTCCCACAATTCCATCTCACCATCTGTTGGACGAGTCCAATAGGCTCCTCCGCGAGTCACTTTATCAGTACCCGCTTCAGGCCCCATAGGATCTGTAGTTGGGTTTGCTGGATGCTCACCGCCAGACCAATCCCAACACCATTCTCTCACATTACCCAACATATCGTAAATACCTAGCTCGTTGGCTTTAAAGTTTGCACCAGGATGTGGTTCTCCCCAGTTATTATAAACTTTTGTCGCATTAGCTTGTACCCATCCAAGCTCTGTTGCCACATCACCACCTGGATAAATGTATCCAAGAGATTGGTTTCCTCCACGTGCTATGAATTCCCATTCTGCTTCAGTTGGCAAACGGTAACCTTTACCGTTAGGATCATTGATGGTTACAGTTGCTGAAGAAATACGACCAGTTGCCTCAGTCACTACATCTGATATTGTATAATATGGTTCTAAGCCATGCTCAATACTCAGCTTATTAGTAAAGTCACAAGCATCAAACCATGACAAGCAAGTCATAGGAATAGTTGGTCCGGCAGGTTTCCATCTCCAGCCTTGAACACTGGCTCTGTCTTCGCCTAATAAATTACCATACTCTCCCCACGTAATCTCTAAAGTACTTACAAATAGATCTTTAGAAATAGTAGCTTCAAACATAGAGGCTCCTCCGGCTCCCATCGTAAAGGTGCCTCCTTCAACAAATACCATTAGCGGCGTAACTGCTTTTTCAACAATGTTTACGCTATATTCCTGCGTTGTCACTCCATCTTCAGCGGTTACCGTATAAGTGTCTCCCACTTTTTCATATGTGGCTCCATAGGCAACTGTCAGTGAACCGGTCAACTCAGCAGCATTGGTTCCTGTTGGCACATTTACATTGATTACCCGGTTAGCCTGATCGATAACAGCAGGGTAATTACCAAGTATGAATGATTCGATAACAGCTTTATCATTTTTAGCATACTTAACAGAAACGGTGTATCCCTTTTTAGTTTCACCATCTTGCGCTGTAATGGTATACTCAACCGGAGATGAAAAATCCTGCTTACCTTCCGGTGAATATGTTGCATCGAGCGATACTTCCAACACTGGCTCCAAAGCTGTCAGATCAGCACCGTATACCATGTATACCAAAACAGTGCGATCTTCCTGGTTAATCTCGGCCTCTCTGCCATCAAGAAGAAAAGAGTTCAGGTTACACGATGGATTATTGGTAATCGTTAAAGGAATCTTTTCGCTAGTAATAGTGTTCGTTTCACAACTGGCACCCAGCTCCACATTAATTTTAGCCATTTTAAGTTTACTGACTGAATAGTTTTTAGTAAGTGATTTCTCACCTCTTGGAAAAACAACCGTTTCAATAAACCCCAGAAAGTGCTGAGAAGCATCTTCTCCGTTTGCATTGCTTACCGACAGTGTAATTTCAATGTCTTTACCGGCAACAGCGTCTTCCTCAACATCGAAAACAATACTTAGGCTGTCACCCGAAACCAGTACATCATTCTTCACTGTCATTTTTAAGGCAACATCTTCCTTTTCCTGACTATTATGCAATATATCTTCTTTGTTACATCCGTAGATAAAAGCCACTGCAGCAATGGTCAATATCCATATATAGCTTAATTTTTTCTTCATAATTAAACTTTTTAAAATTTTGTAATACAGATACAGAGATAGCTCTGCACCTGTAATTTTTACCAATTTTTACCTGGTTTCAAATTTGGATTAATATTCAACTCACTTTGATTTATCGGATAGAAGTAATATTTATCCTCCCATAGACGAGTGCTATTATCTACTTCTTTTGTGTAGATAAATGAACCATCAACTGCTTTCTCAATCTTCATTGTTTTTATCGCAACGGTAGCATCTCCAATCATCCAGCGTCGAACATCCCAGAAACGGTGATCTTCAAAAGCCAACTCTACCATGCGCTCTTTTCGATACTGAGCGGTAAAATCCTCCAGAGATAAAGCATTTGAAATAACATCGATGGTTAAGCCTTTGCGTGTGCGCACCTTATTAATCGCATCAACAGCTGAAAGCGGCAAGTCAGCATCAGTACCTGACACACCATTGATTTGGCTGGCTGCTTCTGCATAATTCAAATACACTTCCCCTAAACGAAACAGGATCCAAACCATTTTATGCTGTGTGGTACCAACCGGATTAAGGTTGGTGTTTTTCATCGCATATTTTTTCAGGTAATAGCCGGTTGGAGTGGCACCTTTGTTTGGCAAACCATCTTTTCCGCCAAAGAAAATATCCATGGTTTCGTTATAGGCCCATTCCGACTGATTGACCACCACGGTTTGTTGCAGACGCTGATCGCGATTAGCATATGGATTGGCCGGATCGTAAGTAAAGCCAGATTGCATGTCGTAAGCATCGACCAGGTTCTGTGTCGGACAATTACCTGTTTTTCCACCTTCTACTGAAATCGGAAAATTTTCTCGCTCAAACGAGTTTGTTGCACCTTTCATGATATTAGCTATAACTTCAGGGCATTTTGCATGTGTATCGCCTTCTGAGTTCCACAAATCCGAGTACTCGATAGAAGACAAGCTAACACCGTTGGCTTCCATTGTGTTAATGATGGATAACGAAGCCAAGCCAGACGAACGTAACAGATCCAGGTCATAAGTACCATTGTTGTGTAAGGGGCTGGCTGCATATAACAGTACGCGTGCTTCCAAGGCCTTTGCAAACAACCTTGTAACACGACCGGTTTGTTTACTATACTCATTAACATCATAGGTATCGGGCAGATAATCAGAACAAGTATGACTCTCGCTGGCAATCCATTCCAACACTTTTTTGGCATCAGTTTGCGACACACTATTAACTTCCTCCTTGTTAAGCACATCAGTAACCAAAGGCACATTGCCATAGCGTTTAACCAATTCGAAGTAAAAGTAAGCACGCAGGGCTCTTACTTCCCATTTCAGATTTTTAAAGTTGGTATACAATCTTTCATAATCCTCATTGTACAGATACTCTTCAAACTCCTTATCTGCCGCTTTTTCAAGAAAGTTGTTACACACAAAGATGCCCTGGTAAAAATGGCCCCATTGATCATCGACCGTATTAAAAGACGACCAACTGCCATTATAGTATTTATGAATATAACTTGCAGGCCAGGCATACTGCGATTCATCGCAACCAGAAGAACGCATGGCCGATCCAAAATTATCCTGTAAATAAGTGTAACAGTTTAAACCTGCGGAGGTGGCTCGCTGCAGATTACTAAATGCCAACTCTTCATTGAGAGTATCTGTTTCGCTATACTCCAGGAAGTCGTTGCAGGCAGTAAACGTCAACATCACTGCACTAAGCAGTAATACTATTTTGTGTTTATATTTATTTTTCATACTTCAGTCTATTAGAAATTGATCTTCACTCCAAGATTAACAGAACTATACACTGGGAAATTAAGCCCAAAGGCCTCAGCATCACCAACTCTCATTTTATCGATCGAAAACAGGTTATAGCCCCTGGCAAAGACTGTGGCGTTGCCCAGCTTTACACGTTCAACCCATTGTTTTGGCAGTGTATAGTAAATCTCGGCTGTCCTAAGTTTTAGATAGGATAAATCTTGCAACCAAATAGTTGAGGCCACATTATTGTTTTCATTTAGCGCGTTTGTTAAACGTGGGTACAATGCATCCTGATTTGTCTCAGTCCAGCGATTATCGTAATAATGCTGCGATATATTCTTATTATTAACCAACGGACGGTAAATACCATCTGCTTGCATGATGGCACTGTGGTTAGCGGTTCCCTGGAACAGAAGATTGATACCTAGCTTACGATACTCAACATTCAAATCCAATGAAAAATACATTTCGGGTACAATTGAATTATTGCCAATAGCAATTCTATCGTATTGGTCGATAATGCCATTATCATCCTGATCCTTGTATTTTATATCTCCGGGCTGCACTTCTGAGAAAGTTTGAACAGGACTATTATCAATATCAGCCTGATCTTTGAAAAAACCTATCGATTCGTAACCAAAGATCTGACCAACCGGATGTCCGGTAGCCCTGTTAAAATCATTCTTCCATACTTGCTCGTTGTTATTAATTATTTCACTTCTTGTAAAAGTGAAATGTCCCATCGCCGAATATTTAAGGTCACCTTTTGCGCCTGTATATCCTAATCCTAACTCAACGCCTTTGTAAGCATATTCTGCACTGTTCGTCATGCCCGGGGCAATACCAATGACTGATGAAACAATATTCTTGCTTTCAATCAATTGGTCATACTTCTTAATGTCAAACACATCAACACTCACATTCATACCACCGAAGAATGTACCTTCAGCACCAACATTGACACTTCGGGTTTTAGGATAAGTAAGATTAACCACTGGTAAGCTACCGGGCTCAATAGTACCCACTCCCTGGAAGTTTCCAAATAAATAGCTTTTACCTGTTTGATAGTATACTTTGTACAGATCAAAGTTCATGTTATCACTTCCGGTAATACCCCAGGAAGCATTTACTTTCAGGTAATCAATGGACTCGCTGTTTTTAGCAAAGTCTTCTTGCGAAACAACCCATCCGGCAGAAATGGCAGGGAAATAGCCCCACTTTCTACGGGGGTTCAACACGTTAGAAGAGCCAACTGAGAATGTAGCATCCAGCAAATATTTATTATCATAGCCATACGAAGCATACAAGACATTATTTACCCGGTTAAACATTTTGTGCTGCCCGTAACCGGAATAACTCGATATCTCAAAGATATATCCACCACCTACGGTTGACTTGTTAAACATGCGTTTGTAATCGAGCTGTCCCTGACCGGTAAGTTTTCTCCACTGATCGATGGTGCCTGCATTCCACTCCTGAAAGTTGGTCATGCGCTCTCCAATCAGGTTATATTCAAGATCAGTTGGGTTACCATCATTATCAAATACAGGCGTAATTGTCTCTGTTTGGTAAGTTCTATACTTTTTCTCTCTAATAACAGAATAAGAGTCCATACCAAACCTGGCACTAGCATTCAGACCTTTGGTAATCGCATCAAGGTTTTGCTTAATATTTATATTGGCATAAAGAGTACGCGTATGAAACCTTGTAAAACCGGCTGTCGATAATTCAGCAACCGGATTGGTTTTCCAGGTTGTGCTGGCTCCCCAATTACCATTTTCGGTTTTAATTGGAAATGCTCCGGCAGGTGTATTATAAATACTTTTCATCAGGTCCGATTCACTTAGCATTCCCCGGCTGTTCTCCTGTAGCTTACCCAGCATGTTAATTGTCAACAGTGTATTTCTTGATATGTTGACATCTACATTGGTGCGTACATTCAGGTTTGAATATTTGAACTGGTTCGGGATTGAAGGATCAGGCGCGTCGAGCTTAATAAAACTTTCATCAGTATCATAGGCAACCGCCCCATAGAAACGAGTTATGCCATTACCGCCTCTAACTTGTACATTGTAGGAGTTAGAGTGAGCTACATCCTTAAATAGCTCATTGGCCCAGTTTACATTGCTATAAATTCCGGGCTGACTTCCATCTCTGTAGGCATTAAGCTGATACTGGTTGAATTCAGGTGCTAACCCATCATTGGCTAATGCTTCGTTCATGGCACTCGCATAGGTGAAAGCATCAACCATTGGAATAGTTGACTTGGCAAACTTAACCCCATGGTCGTATTTAAGATCAATCTCCATGGTATTGTATTTACCTTTTTTGGTATTTACCAACAAAACACCATTTGCTCCACGCATGCCATAAATAGCTTGCGATGCTGCGTCTTTTAACAAGGTTACTGACTCAATTTCCTCCACGGTCAGTCCATCAAGATCACGTTCGAAACCATCCACCAAGACCAAAGGATGTCCTAAACCGCGATAGTTCAATCTAGCCTGGTTTTCGGCAACCGTTCCACTTTTCTGTAACACACTAAGCCCCAACAACTCGCCAAACAATGCATTGGACGCATTCACTTTTGAGTCGTTCTTCTCCAGATCTTCTGCAAATACAGTATGAGCAGATGCTGCAGTGTTTTTTGTTGCGTTAATTAAATCATAACCACGGTTCACCGGGCTCGTTTCCAAGCCCATAGCAATCACAAGGCTATCCGATAATATTACTGACTTAGAAAAATTATCAGCTGAATTAATAACTGCTTCAGAATTTTCTGTGGCAGCAATAGTATACTCACCATTCCTGTCAGTAGTCGCTTTAACATCAGGATACTGCACCAAATAAATCAATGCTCCTGAAACTGGTTTTCCTTTTGCATCCAACACACGGCCCGTCAGTTCGTCTGCATTGGCATACTTTTGAACTGCAAATACAAGGAAAAGCCCAATAATAAATTTAAAATATCTTGTCTTCATAAATTCAACTTTTTACTGCTTACCAGCCTGGGTTTTGAGTTAAACCATAGCTCTTATTTAATTCAGTTGTTGGGAAAGCTGACAAATACCATTTAGGCTCCCACATCGACCCGTGTGCATCTTTATTGATAGCAGTTTCGGCATCACCAGGATAAATTTTAATAATTTGTTCTTTACCAGACTCGCCATCCTGAACAAAGCGCTTTCTTATCTGGAATTCATTAAATACAAATGAGACATTATCATCTACTATTGTACCGTCATATTTTTTATATCTCCATATTAATAAGCCAGACAAACGCTTTTTGAAGTCTTCGGCACAACGCCAGCGGATTAAATCGTAGAAACGTACATCCTCAAGCGCTAATTCACATTTTCTTTCTCTCAAGATTTCTTTTAATAAAAACTCATCAGCTGGTGCCGCCACACTGAAATCAGGATGTGTTACATCAATGGCACTTCGTGTTGGATTGGCTTCCAACAAGCCCTTAAGTCCAACGCGGGCACGCACTGCATCCACCCATGGATAAGCTTCACCTGAACGGCCAACCATTGTCAGTGCCTCTGCATAGCTTAGATAAATCTCAGCTATTCGTAATTCAGGCCAATGGATTGTACGACCATCATATTCTCCAGCAAAGTCAAGCGTGAACTTATAATTTGTAAAGCCTGATGCCGCCAACCCTTTGTCCGTCTTAACCTGCGATCCATCTTCTTTATCGCCACGGTGAGATCCCCCCATATACCCTTCAAACAATCTCCCGTTATGGTAGGTCTTACCGGTTATGTTACTTACTTCATACAGGCGAGGGTCGCGATCAGCGAAAGGATCAACATATGTACCATTGTCCAAGGCCATCTGCTGTTCCGCGTTGGTCCTTTTCCATGGCATATCTGCTTCCAGGAAAGGTGTTCCATCTGCTTTTGGATAGGCATTCAATCCGGTTAATGTCGGTAACATACCATTCCAACGTACCCATATGGTTGGGAAATAATAATAATCCCATTTAGAAGGTGATTTATCAGCTCTTCGCACTGAGATAAGCATTCCGGGGTTACTTCTGTTGTAATAGCCTTCGCGATAGCCTTCACGATATGATTGCAGATCAGTACCTGTAGGCTGATTCAGGTAGTATGTACCTGTGTTTGGCGCAATACCTCCATTAAGTGTAAAGAAATCTTCGCAAGCCTTCACCACATCTTGCCAGCGACTGGCATCATAACTACCATAGGTTGTTTGCAAGTTGCTAACCGATTCGTTTCCAGATGTATTCCAAGTATCTGAAGAATTAAACAACGGACTAGCAGCAAACAGCAACACCCTTACCTTTAATCCCTTTGCTCCAGCAGCTGTAAATCTGCCCGCCCATGCTCCTATCTCATCATTACTCAACTGCCAGGGAAGAGCACTTGCCGCTTCATCACACAAATTGGTAATAAAACTTACAGTTTCCTCTACGGTAGCACGTTCAATATTAGTATCATCAGCAGGCTGATATGCCTTTTTCAACAATGGTAGACCTCCAAAATGACGAAACATATTCGCATAATGGCTTGCGATTATCATCTTGGCCTCTCCAACTAGCCTTTCTTTCTCTCCTTGCTCGAAATTTGGTACTTTATCAACATTTTCAATAAAAGTATAGGCATAACGTATTCCTTTCCATCTCTCGGGTTTTGTATAATATCCTTTTGAGTCATTATATTCCCTTGATGGATTCATTTGACCAGAATAATAAACCGATGTTCCACGCGACTGATTCAAAAAACTCTCGTAATCATCTCCTAAAGAGTTTAATCCTTCCAGATTATGAAAATAGGTAGTCCTATCGGTTAAGCCATAATACAGTGTAGCATATGCATTCCATAGCACACCTTTAGCACTAACCGCATCACTAAATACGGTATCAATCGAAATATCTCCACTGGGTTTTTTTACCAGAAAGTCATCTCCTACTTCAAATTCATCAACACACGATGTTGCAAACAAGCCGGCAACAATGGCACCAACAAACAGCAATCTATATATTATTGTTTTCATTTTACAAACATTTTTATCTGTTAATTACTACCTAGAAACTAAGGTTAACCCCAAGGTTGTATACAGCCATTACCGGATAAGCAGGATTTAGTGCTGTTGTGCGAGATTCCGGATCCAGTACTTTCAATTTATCAAATGTCAACACATTTTGTCCGGCAACGAAAACGTTAAACTTACTAATCCCCAGACCCTTTATAAACTGAGACTGAATATCATAACCTATACGGAAGTTCTTCAATCTGATATAGCTGGCATCTCGAATCCAAAGATCAGAGACCATGCTATTATTTGGCAATGAACTCATTGAAGCACGTGGCAACGTAGCTGTCTCTGCTGTCTCTGGTGTCCATCGGTTATCAAACTGCTCTTGCATTAATGAGCGGTTACCTGTAGGTCCTAATGGCTCGCGGTAGGCACCTGCCAACACACGTGAAACACCGGTAGCACCATTCCATTGCATGGAAAAGGATAAGTTTTTCCACTCAAAACCCATATTTAAACCTGCTGTAAAGCGTGGGTTGTTTGTGTTACCAATAGCAACCATATCATTGCTATCAATAGCGCCATCACCATTAATATCCTCATACACACAGTC
Organism: uncultured Sunxiuqinia sp.; assembly: GCF_947495665.1. Lineage (GTDB taxonomy): Bacteria > Bacteroidota > Bacteroidia > Bacteroidales > Prolixibacteraceae > Sunxiuqinia > Sunxiuqinia rutila. Next base: position 45,243 of record NZ_CANLZV010000012.1, on the reverse strand, counting down.
TCCTTCTGCTATAGAAGGCTGCACTTCTTTAGCATCTACTCCGTTGTTATTAAGCATACCTTCCTGGTAGAATCCAATAAATTTATATCCGAATGGTTGACCCTCCTCATATCCTGTGCGCAAGGTCCAAGGATTTTCAGGATTTGGTACCTCGTCCATAAAGGTAACAATGCGCTTAGCATATGAACCATTAAAAGATACATTGTAAGAAACCTCATTAACACGTGATTTCCAACCGATATTAAATTCCCATCCGGTGATCTCTCTTGACCCCATGTTGACCTCTGGTGGTGTAAAGGCTACAAAAGTTGGGTAAGTCTGACGAGCAATTAAGATATCATCGCGTTCTTCATTAAAGTAATCTAAATAAATAGATAATTTACTGTCTAAGAATCGCATATCTACCCCGTAATTCTGCTTATGAGCCGTTTCCCATGTAGTAAATTCATCATGAATTTTACCTTCATTGTAACCACCATACCACGTTCCCCCTGATACATCTCCAAATCGATAGCCACCAGATGAAGTCCATGAATTAGGAACGTATCCAAATCGATATCTGTAATCATTGTATCGCCGGTCTTTACCAACAATACCATATGAAGCACGTAGTTTCAGGTAATTAATAATATTATTATCTTTCAGAAAGTCTTCTTCAGTTACAGCCCAACCAACAGAGACAGAAGGGAACGTTCCATAACGGCGATCGCTATGAAAGTTCTCAGAACCATTATACCCCACACTTAAATCGACCATGTAACGGGTGTCGTAATCATAGGTGATACGTCCTACCAAACCCACATAACCAGCCGGCAAATCCTGATTAACTGCATTTGCAGGATAATAAATACGCCTGGCATTATACATAGCTAAGGCCGATAGATTATGCCCACCAAAGCTTCGTTTAAAGTTTAGGGCTGCTTCGGTATAAAAATCACGCCCTTTACCAACACCAGTGTTGAACTCAGTTTGTCCATCATCACCATCTTTAATCAGAATTACTTGTTCGCCTTCCTCTTCAGTATATGGTACATCTTGCAGCCATGGAATGTCTTTTCGCAACCAAGGTGTGTACCTGGGGCGTTGCGTCTTAAAGGTCTTCCATTGCTCATACGCACTATTATAAGAACCTTTAACACTTAACTCCAACCCCTTAGTGACAAAGTCGAGCTTCTGCCTCAGATTAAAGTCCAAGTTTAAAGCATTTTTAGATTTAGACGTGGTTCCCCGCCCCGTAAAATCCATGGCGCTGCTGGCAAGTGGTACATACACCTCTGTGTTGCCCAAAATAACTTTACCATCCACTATTCCGGCACCACCAAGAGGATTCGCTTCTTTAAATGAGCGGAAAAATTCACCATCTTTGTAAGCATTGGGTTCGTTGCGATTTTCTAGACGGGCACCAATGTTTACCGACATGGTAGTACTCGATGTAATCTCAAAATCGAGGTTGCTTCTTAAATTGTAACGTCGGTAGGTAAAGTTTCCGTTAGATTCAAGCTCATCATTTCCATTAAAAATACCATTCTGGCTAAGCATTCCCATAGAAGTAAAATATTTAACTCTTTTTGAGCCTCCACTTACATTCATATTATGCTGATGCTGAATTGCATAATCATCAAAAAACATCTCCTGCCAATCTGTATCGGGATATAATAATGCATTTCTGTTAGGATCATCATATTGAGCCAATGTTTCCTCAGAATAGGTAGGTGACTGCCCATCATTTGAGTTGGCTTCATTCACATAAGTCATAAAGTCTTTGGCATTCACATATTTACCTAAGCTGGTTGGTACCTGTGCCCCAACTGACGAGTTTACATGAATTTTAGCAGACCCTTCCTGCCCTCGTCGGGTGGTTATTAAAATCACCCCGTTGGCTCCTCGCACTCCAAACACAGCTGTTGAAGATGCATCTTTTAATACAGTTACATTGGCAATTTCGTTCGGATCAATTTGAGAGAATGATCTTTCAACACCATCTACTAACACTAAAGGATTCGCTTCACCACGGATATAAATTTGCGCGGCATCTGAACCTGGCTGACCTGAATACTGTACAGCTGACACTCCCGTCATGTTACCGGCCAGCATATTGCTAACCGAAGCAACAGGCATTCTTCCCAACTCTTCAGTATCCATTGATGAGATAGCTCCCGTGATAGTCACTTTCTTTTGAGTACCATACGCGATAACAGCTACTTCGTCAAGCGCTGTTACTGAACTAACCAGGACACAATTGATAACCACCTGATCACCAATTACAACCTCCTTAGTTTCCATTCCGATAAATGAGAATACTAAGATACCACCATTCTCCGGAATCTGAAGCTGATAGCTACCGTCTGTTTGTGTTACCGTACCAGTAGTCGTGCCCTTTAAAAACACGGTTACACCTGGCAGTGTTAGCCCTTGCCCATCTTTAACTACACCTGTCATTATTCGGCTAGGCTCTTGAAAAACCGTTCTATCAGTCTCACGTCCTGATTCCTTAAAACCATCACCGCTAGAATAATTAGCTATTACTGATGTATGGAATAAACTCCATCCCAAAAACAGTAAGCTAAACTTCAATTTATTGGAGACAAACTTTTTTAGTTGAGTCCAATAAACAACTTTGTTTTTTTTCATAAATGGTTGATTAGAATTACACTATTATAAAAAAAGAAAACCAAGCACCACTGTGCTTTCCTACAGTTTCCATTCTTTAAATTCAAACTTACATGAAGTACTCCTATGATTTTTGCACTTTTAAGTTTAGTTCTGAGACACATGCTGCACATTTTCACTATTGTTTCGCAAATGCAACATCCTCGACGGCAGCATTTAACTTTTTTTAGAATTTTAAAGTTTCAAAAAGATTCTTCTTGTTGCCATTAAGTTTTTCGGTGCTCACCGGAAAAATGGAGAATAATACCAACTTTAGAAACGCCACTCGAGAACACATTGGCACAGATATAGATAATGAAAGAAAAGCGCGCTCATTTAAGTTATTCAATAGCTTATGGATGTTGTACAAAGGTATCACAATAGCTTTTCATAAAAGCCGCACTACGGCGTTAGGATTTATCATACAGACGACATTCAGCATATCCATCTAAAGCTATGTCATTAATTCAATCTGAATCTCACAATTCAAATCGAACTCATGTTATTTATTTCCATAGTGATAAATACATGTACCTTGCCTGAAGCCCCAATAGACTTGACAAAATATACTAACAAGAAAACACCGATAATGAAAAATCCACACGATCAATGATCGTGTGGATTAGAAGTAATTCTATGTTTTTTGCAGTTATCTCGTTAAAATAAACCGCTTATTCAATGTTTCAACTATAAAAACACCACTTCTTTAGTTTCGCCGGCTTTCATATCAACCAGCACCTCCTTTGATTGATACACCAAAGAAACCTGTCCATCATTGAAAGCTTTTACCTGTACATTTGTGAGTTGACCTTCCGACCAGGCCATACCTATTTCATAATTCCCCCTTGCTTTGAGCCCACTCACAGCACCCTCTTGCCATTGTTGTGGTAATGCGGGCAATAAGCGAATGATACCTGGCTCATGCGACTGCAACAACATTTCGGCTATTCCGGCCGTAATACCAAGGTTACCATCTATTTGGAAAATACGCGGTGGGTGCAAGTCAAACAGGTTATTGGTCATTTGCTCTTTTAGCAGTGCATTGATATGCTTATACGATTCATCACCATCAAACAGACGCGCATAAAAATTCACCATCCAGGCACGGCTCCAACCTGTTTGACCACCACCAAATGACAACCGCCTCTCTAAGGTTTTGCGAGCAGCAGCAAATAGTTCGGGTTTTGAAGGATTGATTTGAGTGGATGGGTGCAAGCCATATAGATGCGAGATGTGTCTATGCCCGGGCTGAGCTTCGTCATAATCCTGAATCCATTCCATGATGGTGCCATTGGCACCAATGTTAATCTCAGGCAGCTTAAGCAGTACTGACTTTATCTCAACTGTGAGGTTAGATTGACCAAGCAACCGCTCAGCTTCCAAACAACTGCTCAATACATCACGAATAATCTGAATATCTACAGAAGAAGCGACTGTGTTGGACAACACCTTACCCGTTTTAGGATCGATGTATTCATTTTCAGGCGAATAAGACGGAGCTGTTACTAACAGACCGTTTTCGTCCTCTTGAAGAAAGTCCATGATGAAACGGGCTGAACCATTTAGCATTGGGTAAACCGTTTCGCGTAAATACTGTTCATCGCGGGTAAACTGATAATGCCTCCACAGTGTCTGTGTCATCCAAGCTCCTGCCAAAGGAAAGCTATATCCGACACTTATCTGATAAAAAGCATTTGAAGCAGAAGGCGTAGTTCTTCCGAATACATTACTGGTTGCATGAAACATCCAACCTTCAGAACCGATAAACTCCCTGGCCGTTTCCTTTCCTTTAGCCGCCAGTTGGGTTAAGTATTCAGATAACGGTCTGACAGTTTCAGGGAGATTACAAATATCGGCTGGCCAGTAGTTCATTTGCAAATTAATGTTCATATGGTAATCCGACTCCCAAGCCGCCCACATATCCTTATTCCAAATACCCTGAAGATTAGCCGGCAAGTTGGCTTTGCCTCCCGAACTGGTTATTAACATGTATCGTCCGTATTGAAATAATAATTGCTGCAAATACACATCGTCGTCCCCAGCTTTTAAAGCATCCAGGCGCTTGTCTGTAGGAATGGTATCCACTACCATCTTAGCCAGATCCAGGTTCACGCGCTTATATAATTCCGAATGAACTTTCACATGGGCCTCTTTCAATTCGGCATACGTGAATGTCTCAGCCTTTTCAATGTCCTCTACAACTTTTTTTGAGGCATCAATGGATTCTTCAAAATTAAGCACGGCCAAATTGTAATTAGTGGCGGCACCAAACAGGATGGTAAATGACGAAGTCTCTTTTATCTGACAAGCCTCATCGTTACGAACAATTTCAGAACCATCAGCAATTATTTTGGCACGGCCTGCAAATTTCATGTGGTAGCCACCTTTTCCGGATCCTCCAACATTATCATCATAACCGTCAGGATCATCAAAGATCTGACCTTGAATAACAATACCGTCCACTACAGCTTTTGTTCGCACATCTTTTTTACGGCTAAACGCCACTTCGGCATTTACTTTCTGACCGTCCAAACTTTTAAAATGATAAACCAACACATCGTGCTCCATCGATACAAAGGTTTCTCTACGGAAGCGTTTTCCCTCTATCTCATATTCTACAGTAGCAACGCCTGTGCTTAAGTCAATTTCACGGCGATAATTCTGCCCATCTGAGTGGTCAAAGCCTATATACAGGTCACCAAATGGCTCGTATGACCTAAAGCCAGTTGGATTAGTAACCAGATACTTACTCGCATATTCATATGCTTGTTCAAACTTTCCGTCCAAGTTTAGTTTCTGAAAGTGCTTATAGTGTTTCTGTACATCCTCCGGATAGGGCTGTTCAGGGCATCCGGCCCACAAACTTTCCTCATTTAGCTGCAAATGCTCGCGATTTATACCCCCATGCACCATAGCACCTATGCGTCCATTACCAATTGGCAAGGCCTCAAACCACTCTTTTGCCGGCTGCTTGTACCAGAGCTTTTCAGTAAAATCCTGTGGTTGCTCACAAGCCAATAATGCCAATACACCCAAGGCAAACAGTAAAACTCTCCTCTTCATCTATTTAATTATTAATCTGCAAATTAATGTAAATCTTATCTATTAATTCTTTTCCCGCTTTGGCGATTATTTCGTTCATGCCAGGCTCTAAGGTCACCTCGAAATAGAAACGTGCATAATCACCGGTGGCTTTACCTACTTTCTTTCCATTTATCCATAGCTCCACTCGCTTTTGATTGGAATACACTTTAATGGTTTGTGCTGCTTTTGTCCGATTAGCAATGCGTCGTTCGGCCACGTAAACCATTGGTTCGGTCTGGTTCCAATTAGCTTTATAAAAGAAGAAAGCGTCTTTTCTATCTTTCCGGTCAAAAGTCACCAAGCCTTTGTCATTCTTCCCCGGAACTTCCCCTTCGGTGCGATGCGCTCCTCCAAAATCAAACAGATTCCAAATGAATGTTCCCCATAGGAAAGGACGTTGATCGATAGCTACCCAATGGCCTTCATGAAAATGCGTTTGCCAGTTTTCCGGGTGCCAGAAACTATTGGGAGCAGGCTGAATTAGTTCTTCCTGCTGGTGATACAAGCTTGCTCCGGCACCATACTCACTCACTCCAATAGGTGTTGAAGGCATTTGCTTGTGTTGATTATCGGCCCAGGTTCCAATAGAAGAGGGGTTTCCGCCGTACCAGCCATAATACTTGTTCCAGGCAATAATGTCTGTAATTGTATTTAAAGCACCTCCCTGATTACTTGCAGCCACAGTTATTCGCGACGAATCCTCGGAATGAGAGAGTGCATGCAGCTCCTTAATGTACTCAACAGGATTATCTCCTTGTTCCTTCAGCTCATTAAACAAACCCCACATAACAATCGAAGGATGGTTGATTTGCTGACGTATCATTTCCAGCAGTTGCTGCTTACCATTTTCTTTAAAAGAAGCCTGATTTACAAATCCTTTATCGCGATACCCTCCCGGACCGACAAAAGGAATTTCACTCCAAACGACAAAACCTTTCTCATCCAACAACCGGTACACTTGCGGATCTTGCGGATAATGAGACAAGCGCACAGCATTGGCCCCGATCTCTTCCATAATGGCGATGTCTTCGGCATGGTGCAAGTAGGATACGGCATTCCCCAGCTCTGGTCTGTCCTGATGCCGACACACACCTTTTAGCTGTAAATGCTCACCATTCAAAAAGAAGCCCTTATCAGGATCAACATGGAAAAAACGCAAACCCAATGGTTGAACAACCTCATCCACAACGTTTCCCTGCTTAATCAACTGCGTTCGCACGGTATACAAATAGGGATCTTTACGCCCATTCCATAAGCGCGGTGCCTGCATCTCGAAAGGAATAACTACTTCGCCAGTTTGGTTCTTACCTGGAGATACAGAAACAGACTTGTTGAGTATGATCTTACCGCTATGATCTTCAACGAACAAACGTACGACAGACTCTGAATACCCCAATGTTTTAACGACTGCATTTACCCGGGCTTTGCTTGATGACACTTCCTGCTGATGAAGGTAAACTCCTTTAGAGCCATAGTCCAGCAACGATATTAGATCGGTATCGGTTATATACAGTTCTACATCGCGGTATATACCACCATACATATTAAAATCGCCTACCAAAGGCATGATATCAAGTTGCGGCGCATTATTGACACGAATCCAAAGCGTATTGTCCTCTCCATAATTGACTAAATCAGTTATTTCAAATGCAAAGGCCGTGTAACCACCACGATGCTCGCCTACATGTTTACCGTTGATAAACACATTAGCCACCGTATTGACCCCGAGAAAACGAACAAACAATCGCTTTCCTTTCCAGCTTTTTTCCACTTTAAGTGTCCGCTCGTAATTACCTAGTCCCCGATAATAATCAACATTGCCTCCCAATGCATCTTTGGTATTCCATGTGTGAGGCAGATTTATCTCGGTAAATACATTTTTTCGCACTTCATATCCATAAGTGAAACGCCACTTGTCATTAATTACCATCTGCTCTCGTTGTCCTGATGCTATTGCTATAAAACCAACAATTAACAACAGTAATAAAAAAGATTTCTTCATATCTATTGTGTTTATTCTTCTCTTACAGGGTCCTAAATAAAGACAAGGATTTCTTGCTTACATTTAATTGTCATCTCTACAACTTCTTTATTTTGCTCTTCTTTCATCTTCAAATTGATCAACATAACACCATCTGAATAGTTACGCAATAATCGTGGGTCTAGGTCTCTGCCTTCAACGCTATCAAATTGATTTGAATCAGAATAAGAATGCTCCTACATTATATCAGCTATTAATCCTCCACTCCATGTCAGCCCCCCTTCTAACGTTCTTCCTTTCAAATATAAATACAACATTAAGCTAACTTCTGCCACACATATTGCATATTCTTTCATGCATTATTCGCTAATGAGATAAATGCAGTTACCTTGCAACATATATATTAGTTCTTGTAGTTTAATTCATCTATTTTTGAGGCAAACATTTGCATATGAAAATCGTACTCATAATATTTCTGCTTTGTTTTTTTGGGCACGAAATGAATGGCAGTAACACTGATTTTACATTTCATCGCATATCACCACTTGGTGGATTTTCATCCGAATCGGTTAATGCAATTATTCAAGATCAAAATGATTTTATTTGGGTAGGAACCAATCATGGGCTACTCAAATACAGTATGCGGGATAAAAACAAGTTCAGCAACGAAGAACAGAAAAGTGACTGTCTTAAAAATGGTGCTATTAATTCCCTAGCCATTGACCTTGACGGACGAATATGGGTAGCTATCAGTGATAAAATATGCGTAATGGACAAAGCTACTCAGCTTTTTAGTCAATTTCACTACAATGATAAAGATGGCATAGTTAAAAACAAATATATACATCACATAGCGAGCGATCATCAAGGAAATATATGGATAGCAGATCAGGCTGGCATCGGTCGGCTTAATGCTGACAGTGGTTACCTAGAACGTCTGTCCATTGATAACAATGAAAGACCTGTATACTTCTATTTTGATTTACACAACAATATATGGATTGGCACTCAAGAAGGAAGTGTTTATAAAGCAGAATTTACAGACCTAAAACCAGAGTTATTTATCACTGCCCAAGGGAATAAGATAACTTCCATATATAGAGACAATAATCACATTTGGATAGGCTATATAAAAAATGGTCTCATCTCCTATTCAATGGATGGCACCCAAACAAAGAAGTTTGATTTTAATAAAGCGATGGGGGTTAATTATGATAGCTGGGATATTCGTAAAGTCATCAAGGATCGAAGTGGTGCATTCTGGATAGCAACCTACTATGGGCTGTTTATCCAGCAACCAGGACAGCAGCTATTATGGATTGACAGTGACAAGAATGAAGGACTGCCCAACTCCTCTATCTTTGAACTGTTTGAAGACAAACAAAATGGAATCTGGATCGGAACATGGGCCGGTGGCATTAGTTATTATCACTATGCCAATAATCAGTTTATCAACTATTCACATTCTAAAGATCCATCATCTATCAGTAATAATATGGTCAGTTGTTTTGCTCAGGATAGCAATGGAAAAATATTTGTTGGAACCGAAAGGGGAGGGCTCAACAGCTTTGATAAGCAACAAGGCACCTTTACAACAGTACCTCTCTCCAACGACCAAAATACCTACAATATTAAATACCAATGTTTTGATAGCTTCGACGGGCACTGGGTAGCAACAAAAGCAAACGGACTTTGGCATAAACCAGCGGGCTACAGCTCTTATACGCATTTTGATGCCGGTCCGGAAGATGGGAAGCATATTTCTTTCAATGAAGTTTATTCGCTTTTCCCGGTTGATTCAGGAGTATGGATAGGTACACACGGGGGAGGTCTCAACTTCTACCATCACAAAACCAAGAAAATTTCTTTTCAATCGTCAATATTCCCCAACGAAATACCAAACAACTCGCCGTTCATTAAATCCATCATTGTGGATTCCAACTCAAATATCTGGATAGGAACCGTGAGCGATATCAGGTGCATTCCGCTTAAACCTAATACTCCTATTAAAAAAAATGCACAAGCCGGGTTAAACAGATTAATCTACTCCATTACAGAACTCAAGAACGGAACAATCTGGATAGGAACTAAAACGGATCTCATTATTTATAATCCAAAAGATGACAAGTTTACCAGTTTCAATGCCAACAATCTATTAAACAACAATGCCGTTTATGGCGTTTTAGAAGACTTCAATCAACACATCTGGATTACAACCAATAATGGTCTGGTATTGTATAAACCAGAACACCAAACCGCAAGGCATTTTAAGACCTCAGACGGAATACAAGGCCTTTGGTTTAATCCACAATCGATATTTAAAGACCAAGATAACTTATTGTACTTTGGAGGCACTAATGGTTTCACTACTGTAAATACAGATAACATAAAAATTAATACCCGACCACCAAAGGTAATTATAAGCGATGCCATCATTAATAATGAGAAGCACTGCAATCTTTTCTATACCAACATGGACTCCGTTACCAATCAACTACGTCTTAAACCAAATGAAACCACCCTCCGCTTTAAATTCACTTCGGACAATTACTTATTACCCGAAAAAAACCGCTTCCAGTACCGGCTGGTCAATTTCTATGATGAGTGGATTGAAGCAGGCCAGGAGGCTTCAGCCATGTTCACCAACCTGAAATGGGGCTCATACATATTTGAAGTAAAAAGCTGTAATAATGATGGCATATGGTGCTTGGAGCCTGCACGTATACACATAACCATAACCAAACCGCTTTATGCAACAAACACAGCCTATATTACTTATTTACTACTTGTTGGCTCCATCCTGTTTTTCTTAATAAGAATATTAAAGGCACGGACAAAACTGAGAAATGACATCATTATACAGAAAATACAACACCAACAGGAAGAGGATATCAATGAACTGAAGCTAAGCTTTTTTACCAACGTATCGCATGAATTCAAGACCCCTCTGTCACTTATTTCAGGGCCTACCAAATCATTAATCGAAGCTGATAACTTAACAGATTCTCAGAGAGAGATGGTAGATATTATTCAGCGCAACTCAAAGCGGTTACTTATACTGATTAATCAAATCATCGACTTTCGTAAATTGGAAGAAGGAAAAGAGAAATTAAACCTTTTGACCGATGATGTCATTGGTTTTCTTAAAGAGCGAAGCTTGCATTTTTCTTTTGACATCCAATCGAAGTCCATTTCTTTTACGGAAAGCTACCCGGATAAACACATTAAAATGGAGTTTGATCCTGAAAAGCTAGATTACATTATTTTTAATTTGCTTTCGAACTCCTTTAAGTTCACAACCAACAACAAAAAAATTAGTCTTTCATTAAAAAAAGGTAAACACCAACCTCCAAAGGATGAGTATCAAAACCACACCAGTTTTGGCGAACTCCACACCGACGAAACTATATCTATTTTAATAGAAGATGAAGGTCCGGGAATAGATGCGCAAGACCTCAGGAAAGTATTCGACCGCTTTGAACAAGGCAAAGACTTACGCAAAAACAGTTCAGGCATTGGCCTTTCATTGTGTCGCGACTTTACGCTTATGCACAAAGGCTGCCTGCATGCATACAGCACACCGGGCAAAGGCAGCTGTTTTGTCGTTCAGCTACCGCTAAAGCAAGAGGGTGAAAACATATATTTTGAATCCTATAGCACAACTATTTCTCAGGATTTAGTAATTCATGAAGCTAAAGAAAAAAGTCAAAAATCAAATGCTATGGTTCTGATTGTGGAAGATAATCCGGACTTAAGAACATATATAAGCTCCGTACTAAAGCCACAGTACCAGACAAAAACAGCAGAAAATGGGAAAATTGCACTGGATATACTTCAATCAACAGCAGTGGATATAATTGTTTCGGATGTTATGATGCCTGAAATAGACGGATTCAAACTTTGCGCTAAAATAAAAAGCGACATGGCCACTTCTCATATACCGGTCATTCTCTTAACAGCCCTTTCATCAACAGAGAATCAGATTACAGGAATGCAATTGGGTGCTGATTCCTTTCTACCAAAACCGTTTGACGACGAGCTGTTACTAACTCAAATAAGCAACCTACTGGGACAGCGTGCTAAGCTTCGCAAATATTTTGGTCCTAAAATACCGGCTACTGAATCATCCGAGATGAATGGACTCGATAATTACTTCCTAAAAAAACTAAACAATATCATTGAAGAACACCTAAATAACGAAAAATTCGATATTGAGCTACTGACAAGTCTGATTGGCATTAGTCGCTCCCAACTGCATCGTAAGCTTAAAAATCTGACCGGCTATTCAACTTCTGAATACATTCGTATATATCGCTTGGAAAAAGCCATTAATTTACTTAAAACAAATCAATACAACATTGATGAAGCAGCTCATATAGTTGGGTTCTCTACTCACTCTTATTTTACCAGAAGTTTCAGAAAGCATTACAACCAAACACCCAAAGAGTACATAGCCAAACTAAACCAGATAGAAGATGATAGCTAGTCAATTCTCAAAACAAAACAAACCATTGATTGTCAGCAGGATTAATGAATGAAAATTCGTGATTTCAAGGTGTTAAATTGCAAGATTATTAGTATATCAGGGAAAAACCTTGCAGAAATTATGAAAGGGAGATTGCCTAATCAAGATCAAAAAAATTTATTCCGTCCCATACTCAAAGACATCATTAATCCTAAGCACGAACTGACAATATTTTGAAGAAAGCTTCAGTCCACTCTACTCTCATACAGGGCAGCCTAGGTGCCTATACGAACGATGGTTGGCTTACTTTTGTTAAAAAGGATTTACAACTCAGGAGATGAAACAGTCATGGCGCAATGGGTTCAGAATCGTTACTTACAATACTTTTGTGGGGAAGCAAAGTTTTAGTAGGAAGCACCGTGTGATCCATCTGACATGGTTCACTTCCGCAAACGCATTGCATGACAAGGGGCAGAAAAAATATTAGAGGCTTCCATTCGAACCAAAAGAGATGAGATTAAAGGCAGCAATGATGCACTGATTAAAACAAATAACAAACAATCAATCCCTCACGTAAGAATATCATATTTACTATTGCATTTGTCCCATTTAATAATGCCCCTCATGAGAGAGAAATGGACAGAGAGAAGACTTCATGATAAAGCGTTAATGTACCAACATCGAAATGACTTCAAAAAAGGCTCACCTAAAGCATATGATCGTGCACGGAAGTTGAAGTTACTGGATCAGATTTGCGGTCATATGGAAAAACAGAGAAAATCCTGGTCCGAAGAGAAAATCCAAAAAGAAGCTAACAAATACAATAGGCGTATTGATTTCCAAAAACAATCTTCAAAAGCCTATGATGCTGCAAGACATCACGGAATACTGGACAAGGTTTGTTGTCACATGATTCCGGAGCGAATTCAATGGAATACAGAACTAGCAAGAAACGAGGCCTTAAAATATGAATCAAAAGTCGAGTTTAAGAAAAATAGCTTGCAGGCATACCGTTATGCATGCAAAAATGGAATCATGAGAATGATTACTTCTCACATGAAGAACAAACGTAAAGAATGGAATGCAATTACTATCTCTAAAGAAGCATTAAAATACCGAACTTTAGGCGAATTTCAATCCAGCAATAGATCAGCCTATCAAGCAGCAAGAAATAAAAACATATTAGAAGAGGTCTGCTCACACATGAAAAAAGTTGCCAACCTAAAAGAGAGAAGTATCTATGTAATCTTCTTTCCTATTAAAAACTCATTCTACGTAGGTCTCACTTACAATTTTTCAAAACGGATCGCAATGCATAAAAACAACAGCTCAAACCAAGCAGTTCGAGAGCTAATGGCCCGGCATACTCCTTTCAAAGCAATTGAAATAATTAAAAATGTTCCAATGAACAAAGCAGGAAAACTTGAAGAGAAGTATCGAAAAGAATTCATAAATGAAGGCTACATTTGTTTAAACAAGAACAAAACAGGAGCATTGGGAGGTGCTAGAAGATTCTGGACGCCTAAAAAGATAGCTAAAGAAGCACAAAAATATACTATAAGAACTCAGTTTCGCGATGGTAGTCCAGGAGCATATAATGCAGCCTTGGACCTCAAAATTATTGATGATGTATGCTCACACATGATGACATTTATGAATAAATGGGATGAATCGTCCATCTTAAATAGAGCTCGAAGATTCACATCTACAAAAGAGTTAATAAGTAAAGAGTGGAATATTTACGTTGCAGCACAAAGAAGATCCATGCTGTCAAAAATTAAAGAACTGTATGGTGAATAATTCTCACACATAACTCAAATAAATCTAAAAAGTTAGTGTCCTGATCGTCCCTAGTAGCTTATAGTGAAATTAGTATCGACCTATATTCCTGCAGCTCCAGGTTTAGTTCGACTTTTCGGTTGAATTGTTTGCAGCGTTTTATTTCCTGTTCGAGTTTGGTGATTTTTTGTTGGAGCTGTTTGATCTGCTGCACGTTTTCGATCAGGGCTGATATGTCTGAGGAGTCGGATTGGGTCTTACCTGAAAGCTGAAAACATAGGTCATTGAAAATGAAGTCGAGGCTTTGCCGGAGATTCAGCTGGTAGGGATTTTCTGCTTTATCAAACCAAGCGGAGGTGAAGGTCCAATCGATAACTGCCGTGTTTTCGTTCGTAGGATGAGGATGTTTCTTTGCCAACGAAATCATTGCTTCCTCACCGTGAGTAACTAAAAAAATGATTGGATACGGAATTGACCGATCGATAATTTGTATCAGATCAGCGATCTGATCTTTTTCCTTTAGGCAGATACTAAAGATCTGTATTTCCTCAACCTCAATCCCTTCCAGGTTAATAGTAGTAGCAGATAGTTTATTTTCCCATTTGATTTTTGCCACCTTATCGATAAACATTCGCTTTTGCTTAGAAGAGGTATAATTATCGAAAGCGTTTTTCGGAATTACCTTGTTTACGATAGTTGTTTGAGGCAATTGGAACATCAGCTTGCTATTTAACGATTATAAATGAAATCAGCTTAAAATCCTCAATTCCTTTGATGGTGTTCTGCAAAGCTGTTGTTCCTCCAGCTTTAAACAAGGAAAGTACATCCCGCTCCTCTTCCGTTTGAAGGACTGTGCTAATTGACTTACGAAGCAGACCTGAGTATTTATCCATATTCCGATAATCGCTCGTTTCTGCACTGAGCTCTTCGCACAGTTGATTCAAAGGATCTTTTTTACCTTTGCATAACATGCGGAATTTATCCAGAATTTTCTTCGCATCAACATGATTGTTTATTAGCTCGCCCTCGTTATTCAGATAAACCAAATAATATGGATGCAAGCGGTTCATTTTATTAATATTGACTTGGGTATTTACATTTTTGAGGACAAAGATCACCCCCTGCGGCAGGAACTCGTTTGTTCCTGTTATGGCATGCAGTCCTTCCGGAATATTCTTGAGGTAGCCATACTCCTTAATCATATTTGCTAAATCGACCCGGAAGTCATTCAATCCCAAATCTGTGATGCTTACTCCTTCCCGTAAATCCTCCAAATCCACTACTTCCTCTTTCAGGCGTTGGAGCTGAATTTTTCGATACTCCAGGTCTTTCTCCTCTGCATTCAGAATGTTATCATCACCGGTACCTGCCATATTTGCTATTAACATGCGATTTTCGACCCGCTGTTTCAGGTTGATGTAGGTATCCAATGTCACATCGGGCCAAAAGTTGACCATTGTAATCGACTCATTAATGGAGCCAATCCGATCAATACGCCCAAAGCGCTGAATGATCCGCACC
Organism: uncultured Sunxiuqinia sp.; assembly: GCF_947495665.1. Lineage (GTDB taxonomy): Bacteria > Bacteroidota > Bacteroidia > Bacteroidales > Prolixibacteraceae > Sunxiuqinia > Sunxiuqinia rutila. The sequence continues at coordinate 29,764 of NZ_CANLZV010000012.1, read as the reverse complement.
GGGTTCCAGTGAATATCATAGTTAATTAAGTAATCACAATCCTGTAAGTTTTGACCTTCCGAGATACAATCAGTAGCTATTAGCAGGTCAATGTCTGCATTCAGGCTGGCATGTGCCAGTGCCTTATTTTTTGACACCGGAGAGAAACAGGTTAGAAGCGAATTGAGGTCGTAGGGAATATTTTTAATGGTACAGGTTCGCTTTGAGCCTGTTATTAAAGCTGTATTAATCCCAAAATCTTTCCTGAGTTGCTCTTTCAATGATGCATAGAGGTAGTTTGCTGTATCGGCAAAGGCGGTAAAGATGATTATCTTCCGATTGCCGGAATTAACCGGTGTTTCAATTTTCTCAGCGATATTCTTTTTTAAGCGAATCAGTTTCAAGTCTTCTTTGGGCGTGATATCTTTTACTCCATCCAAAAGCTGTTCGAGAATAATTCTATCCTCATTCAAATCTTCCTCCCAACGTGCAATATCCATATCGCCGATATGGACTTTCACTTTCTTCCCAATAATGTTTTCTTCGTCACCCCAGTCTGGTTCCCAGTCTAAATCATCAGTCGTTGAGTCGAATTGCGCGGAGGTAAAGTCACCGTCAGCATTGTTTGTAATTACCTTCAGGGCATCGTAAATCTGACTGAGAATATTTTCGATTGTCAAACGAAAGGCCATCACAGAACTTTCGATCCGTTTTAGCAAGTTCATTCGCATGAGCAATTGCAGGGACTTTTCACGATCGACCTGCGTAAAGCGACCTGATTTGACCTCCTTGTCATACAACTCGGCATACAATTGGACCTTACTATCCAAAATGTAACTCAAAGGTGAATACACTGAAAGATTGAGTAATGAAAGTTGTTCTGCTATTGTCTTAAAGTCTAACTCATTCGACTCGATCAATGGACATTGAATTGAGACGGGTTTGTTCCGTTGAGGAAATTTTCCTATTGCCGAGGTATCGTAATAGGTTGTAATGTGTTTCCGCGATCGTGCAATGGTTAAGCTGTCAAGAATTTGGAAAAAGTCAAAGTCGAGCATTTCCAACAGGGTTTCTGTTGATCGTCGTTGCAATTCCAATTTTGACCAGCTATTAAAGGCTTTTTGTGCACTTCGGAAGACTGATTCGATTCCTTTCTCTGTATCCAGTTTTTTGTCCATCAGTTCCGGCATTCCTTCATAGGCTAGTGCCAACTGGTTTTTCAGATCATTAAACCTGTTATTGACGGGCGTAGCAGACAGCATCAGCACTTTTGTATCAATCCCTTCCTGAATAATTTTACGGAGTAACTTCTGATAGCGATTTTCTTTTCCTACAGTGGTGTTGTTGTTTCTGAAGTTGTGAGACTCGTCGATGACCACCAGACCATAATTTCCCCAGTTGACATTCTCGAGTTTGCGCCCATTACTAAAGCCGCGCTCACGGGACAGATCAGTATGGAATAGTACATCGTAATTGAATTTATCTTTGGCCAATATATTTCCTTTGTCGTTGTGTCGATAAGTATTCCAGTTATCCTCCAGTTTTTTTGGACATAGCACCAGGACATCTTTGTTTCGCTTCTCGTAATATTTGATAATACCAAGCGCAGTAAATGTTTTTCCAAGACCGACGCTATCAGCCACAATGCAGCCGTTGTATTTTTCGAGTTTGTTGATAGCCCCAATTACTGCATCCTGCTGGAAATTGTAGAGCATCCGCCATACTTCGGTATCTTTAAAGCCAATTTCTTCGTTGGGTAAATTTTCGAGTGAAAGGTCACTCAGAAACTCATTGAAGATGTTGTACAGGGTCACAAAGTAGATGAATTCAGGGCTATTCTCTTTGTACGCGTTTCTAAAGTACTCCTGAACCTTGGCAGTAACGTCGTGCAAGCTTTCTTTGTCCGACCACACCTGGTTAAACCAATCAAGGTATGCTCTACTTTCCGGAAAATCCACCTTCTGGATGAGTGTAGGAAAGCCTTTCTTATGCGTAACGCCCAGATCAGAAGTAGTGAAGCCGTTGATATTTGAAAAAGCTTTACCGTCAGCATCTGCCTGATTAATATGGAGCATTCCATTTAAGGGCTGATTGGAATGGATATTTGACTTGAAGGTCACTTTATTTTTCACCCAATCGCTACACTCTTTCGCAATGGCTCTCTGGTTCAGCTCATTTTTTAATCGCAATTCGAACTCACCACCACACAGGTGTTGCTCGTTGTAAATGTGCGGGATATAAAACTCACGGACTTCCTTTTGAAACTTTTCCTCAATGAAGGTGGGAGAGGTAAAAATGAAACGCATCTCCTCAACGCTTTTTAGTTCTTTTACCAGCGCTTCAAAAGCGTAAATCGAAAATGTTGAGGCAGCAATTGAAAGCTTACTTCCTTTTTTGATTTCGACTTTCAGGTCGTCAACTAGCCTTGAGTTTATATTATCGATGAGTTTCATTGCATTCTGTTTAAGCGATTACCAAACCAATCTTCAGATTCAATTTTTTCTGAAACTCTTCAGGAATATCATCCCAATGTTCCACTAAAATATCAACCAATTGGGTTCCATTAATCAACCCAATACGTGGGAAGCCTTGCTCGTTTGCAATTTTCTTAGCTGCATCCTGGTAGTCTGCAGTTGTAATGAAGGCCCCCTGCCCATTTGAAGGAATATTTTGACGAAGTTCTTTTACGGTATTGGCCTTAATCTTTGCTCCCAACTTATAGCGTTTAGCCTGAACAAAAATCTTCATTTTTGCCATGCCAGAGATATTTAGCTCACCAATAGCATCAACACCTCCATCTCCGACTTTCCCTTTGTGCTCACTGCCTTCAAAGCCTAAAGCTGTGAGCAGGTGAGTTATCAAAATTTCAAATTCCGTTGCATCAAGCTCAAGTATTCTGTTGAGCACAGTTGTATAGTAATCGTATTCCGCTTTTTGTTCTGATTTTGAAAGTAACTCAGAGTGACCGATTGTCGAAAAGAAGTTCTTTTTATGACTGATGGAAAACACAGTTAACGATGAACGAATTGTATTTTGGAATGGTACTGAAAACTGAGAGCGTTGAATAGGCTCCTTTGTCCATTTTACCTTTTTACGATGCTTGTAAGGACAAGCATCTACCATCATGTCTGCAAAATAGTACGGATTCTGCTCCACCACCCCATAGTAAATGTATTCAGTATCTTTTGCCGGGGTAATAACATAATCCCCTGGTTGAATATCCAATAAGAAACGGGCTATCTGTCCGACTTGCTGTCCAATAACTACGTTGCTCTTGTCTTTCGGGTATTCTTGTTTATATAAGGGGTACAAATCTTCTCTTTTCTTTATTCCCGAAAGATTATTATTTGGGAGCCAACCAATAGAAACATAGCCCCCACTAATGAATTGTTCGGTATAAGTTCCAAATTCTGCCCTAACGCAATATAATTCAACCATTCCTTTATACTTTCGTTTCTTTACTTCGCTATTTAACCTGTACTATTTCGAGCATTTTTTCGTAGCTGCTCAATTTATGGTATTTCACCAATCCATCACTAATTTCATCGAAATGCTTGGTGGCACAGTGAATTTTTAGAGCCTCAATACCTTTCAAATCCATATCTTTTTCGGAACCTTTGGTTTCGGCCACAAAATAGATATGGCGGACTTTTTCTTTATCAAATACGATTGCCCAATCGGGTGAGTAGTTGGCCACTGGCGTTGTAATATGAAAGCTCTTCGGGAGCTTCGCATAAACCGTTACCTCCTCGCTGTTCTCCAGTGCTTCGGCAAACTTCTGCTCTACCTGGGAATCGGTAATCAGGTAGTCGTAAATGTGTCGTTTCAGCATTTCAGACTGACGCAAGGCTGATTTATCGTTTGTAAAAATGGTATGGGCATCGTGCCGCCCTTCTGTTTTGTGATACACGATATTGTTGATGATCAAACTGGCTTTTACCTCGTTGATCAGGCCGGCAGATTTGGCGATAAACTCCTCCGGATTTTTGCGTACCAAGTAGAATTGCTGTTCCTTGATTCCCTTCAGAATTGCTACCACCGAACGACGGGTCAGATTGGTTTTATTGACAATTTCGCCGACGATATCGTAAGCCGTATTCGTGTAAATATCGGTATTGAGTTTTTTGGTTGCCCGGCGTGTTTCTTTGAAAGCTTCTTTATTTTCCAGTTCCTCCTTGGTTGTTTCCAGCAACTCACCACTTTTTACCTCATAAATTCGATCTGAAATATGCAGGTCTGCATTTATTTTATTGATGCTATCACTAATCAGTTTTTCTGAATTGAAATTAACCTCGTAGATCGTTTTCAAGTTGATCTTATTCCAGAGTTCCTGAAATTCCTTCTTATGGAAGTTCTGATTGACAGAAACCTTGACTGCGCCCCGCTCGTCCTCCGGTTTGAACGGTTCGCCAGAATAAACTGATTTCATTAATCGGGTGACATCAGTCTGGAAAGGTTGGAATTCTTCGGGCAGATCGATTTTCCCAGATTCGATTATTTGACGGCCAATAGCGGTGATCCGGTCATCCTCGTCGATAATATCGTTTTTGTATAAGATTTTATTCAGGCGATTCGCCTGTTCCTTCGTAATTCGAATCTCAACGCCTTTCTCATCTTTAACGACTTTGCCAACAAAGTAATCGACATTGGCTTTTTGCGGACGATCTTTCAGGGTTGAGGCTATTTCGGATTGTAAGCCTTTTGCAAAAGCTTCGTAGCTTTCGGATGCAACCACTGTGAGCTTGTTAATTTCGTGTACCTCATCTCCAATGCTGTCGTAGTCGAGGCGAATACCGTGTTTATTCACGCATAGACGCATTCCCCGTCCCACTTCCTGACGGCGACGATTTGTACTGCCACTTTCAGCGTGTTTGAGCGCACAAATTTGGAATACGTTCGGGTTATCCCATCCTTCCTTCAAAGCAGAGTGCGAGAAGATAAATCGTACCGGTTCCTCGAAGCTCATGAGCTGCTCTTTGTTTTTCATGATCAGGTCATAGGCAGAAGTGTCCTCGGAATCCTCTTTACCTCGTTTCACTTTAGGGTCAACCAAGCGGTTCTTTTTATCGATGGAGAAGTAGCCATTATGTACCTGACTGGCTTCGTCGCGATTTAAGTATTCCTGGTATGTTGGTGCGTAACCCCGGTGTATTTCCGAGGTACTGTGTTTCTGCAGGTAATCGTTGTATTCCTGATTGAACAGGTCGATAAATTCGTTACGGATCAAATTGTATTCTTCTTCAAAAATTTGGGCATATTCTCCCAACAGCTCATTACCGTCCCCATCGTACTTGCGGTATTTTTCGACTGAATCGATGAAGAAGAGTGACAGCACTTTAATTCCTTTTCCGTAGAGTTCTTTTTCCTTCTCCAAATGCGACAGGATCGTTTCCCTTATTTGAATCCGACGGAAAGCTTTTTCATCCAAATCGCCCATGGCCTCACCGCTATGAAGGTCTTCGCCATTAACAACAATTTTGTTGAAGTAGCCGTCAATTTCCTGAACCGTACAATTTTTGTACTGGGGCATTTCACCGGAAAGCTGGTAAATATTAGCTCCTTTACTCAGCTTTTCGCGCACTCGCTTTACGCCGGAGCCATTGCGTTTTTCGTACTCGATAACTGCGACGGGAGGCTTGTTACTGCTTAGGATGATTTGTTCCAGATATAAATATCCGGTGGTCCCTGTTGAACCTTTGAGGTTGATCCCTTTGACCTGAATTTTCTTGACCAGTTTATGGTTATAGGCATCAAGGGCATCGAGGCGAAATACTTTGTTGTATTCAATCTTGTGGGTGGCCGAGTAGCGCACCGTAAACAACGGATTAAAATGCTGCATCATTTCCAACGAGACCTTACCATCAACCGACTGTGGTTCGTCGATAATCAGGATTGGATTGGTTTGTGCCAGAATTTGGATGGGCGCCCGGGTTCCGAACTTATCTTGTTCTTTATGGATCAGCAAGGCATCTTTTCCTCGACGGGCGTACGCCTGAGTATTGATGATCATCACACTGATGCGGCTATCGGCTGCAAAATTTTCAATATCCTGTGGCCGGGCAGAATTGTAGATGAAGGGTTTTATTTTATGCCCATAACGCTCCTGAAAGTGATCCTGTGTAATTTCGAAGGATTTGTACACCCCCTCGCGAATGGCAACACTGGGAACAACGATGATAAATTTGCTCCAGCCATAATGTTTATGCAGCTCGTACATGGTACGAATATAGGTGTAGGTTTTACCAGTACCCGTTTCCATTTCAATGGTTAAGTGGTAACCGTTTTTATAGCCTGCAGGACGCTCCACTTTTGAACTTGCAATAATTTCATTTGTGTGCTGAACCTCTTGTATATTTTCCAGCAACTGTGATTCTGTAACGGCGAGTTGTCGGTTTCGGTAACCGATGTTCTCGAGTATTTCATTCTCCATTGCCAGAGCAGCTTGTGTATCACCAGCAGCCATCATTTTTTGGCGACGTTGTAGATCGCGTGTACGTTCAAGGGTGAAATGCTGGGTAGCCATCGGCTGTCCTTTGAAGCATTCGACTACCGCGCCTACTGCCTGTATCTGGAATTGTTGTTCTTTAAATTGTAGTTTCATCACTGTTGATTCAGTAAATTCAGTAATCGCATCCCCGCTTCTGTTGTTTGATATCTTTGATTGGGATTCGTTCTATCCTCGGGGAACTCCTTGATCACCCAACCAGCTTCCAGCAAGGGATCTAAGTATTTTTCGCGATTATAAGTCTGATTGGTTAAATTCATTCGGGCAAATAAATCTGCCCTTTTCATCTTATTAATTAAGAGCGTTAGCATCTCTACTACTCGCTCATGTATTTGCTCATTCAGAATAGCCATCACTTCGTTAGTAGCTCCGTTAGTAGCTCCGTTAGTAGCTCCGTTAGTAGTTCCGTTAGCATAAGCCATAACGTCTTCTATATCCTTAAATGAAAACATATTAGCTTGGCTAGCTACTTGTTTGCCGGATTGGACAACAAGTTCATTAAAAGGATGTACCGGAAGCGTTACCAACACATGCGTACTTTGCTCATTGGTCTCAAACAAAGGAGCTGGGGAACCATTTCTTTCCATCGCATCGTAAATGGTTGGAAAGCCGGTACCACGACCTTCTGTCAATTTTAGCTCTTTCAGGAAGTCACCAATCCGGCGGTTCCGGTATTCCCGGGCAACAATTCTTCGTTGTGTTTTCAGGATTTCGGCATTCACCGGTGGTACCGGTCCCGGGAAACTCAAAATTTCGATCTTATCCGGCCACACCTGCACTTCAATGGGCGAGCCCAGCTCGTAGCTTTTGTGGTAGACCGCATTTGACAAAGCTTCCTCTACTGCGTCGAAAGGGAAGTTAACAAAGCGATCTGCTTCCGCCCGATCTGGGTGTTTTACGACCCTTTCACCAATAATATTGGTTTTAAGAAAGGATAATGTATCGCGTAATTGCTGATGCAAAGGGCCTTTAAAATAATACTCCTTGAAATTTCTACCTGAACCATCCTGGTGCCAGACCAATTCAATCCAGCAACGCCTGAAAAATTTTTCCGGTTGTTTCGAGAAGAAAAGTAGCCCAACATTGACGGGACGGCAATCCTCAGTCGGCCCCCGGACGATGTGCATGGTTTTACACAGGTCGGGAAATGGCATTCGGGCACTCTCGTCGAACAAGTCACTTTTTATTTCCTGTAAAAACGAACGGATGGTACCCAGATCCAAATCATTCATCGCAGCCTGATTGTTCACGCGATCGTCAAAAGGGATTCGTGCGGCTAATTCGTTCAGTTGACGTAAGTGATCGCCTTTTGCCACCAGGCTTCTGGAACCAATGCGGACGTAATAATTTCGGGAAGTTGATTTCCCCAGGGAGTCCGGCGCCGAATAGGGCCGATTATCACCGGCAGGGCACCAGAGTACCAGAATATGTTTGTCGTCGATGACATACGGTTGAACGATTGGGAAATAGGCCGGTTGAACTTGATTCGCGAGTTGGATGATCTTTCCCTGAATGGCATCGAGCTGATTGGCCTGCAACCCATGCGGGGGCAACACCGGCTGCCCCTTCTGTTCGTCAACGCCTATGATGATATAGCCACCGCCCCAATTGTGAATATCGTTAGCAAAGGCACAGATGGAATGAATGACATCTTCCGGATTCCAACCTTGCTTGAACTCCAGGCGCTCCCATTCGACCGTCTGACCATGGATTAGATCGTGTATATTGATTGGTAAAGCCATATCTTATTTCCCTAGAATTTCATGTTTAAGAATCTCCCCTATTTGCACCCTCTTTTTATCAGCAAGATGTGCCCCCGACGGATGTGGAATTCCGAATGCTTTAATATCGTCTAATTTGCCTTTCAAAAGCAACCTCCGGGAATCGCGCAACAAACAGCTATCACCGTTACTTGTAATCGGCAAATAGTCGAAACACCCGGCAGTACCGAGACACAATATATTCTTAGGTTTTACAATTCGGGTAATGAGACCAAGCGAAAATTCGGCACATTTTTTAAATGCTGTTGCTCCGTACCGACGATTTAACAAATCCTCGATATTCGGTGAGTTGAAATAGACAAAATTCATATACATGCTTTCCTCTAAAATCTGCTGCATCTCTTGTTGTGCAAAAGACTTCTGTAAATTTTTCCAAATTGTCCAGTTCTTATGTTCGTGGTAAAACGGATTTCCAGCTAATAGTACCTCTGGCGTCATTTGCTTTGCCTCTGTTAAATGCCATACCGGATTTTCATACTGATCAGCATAGGAAAATTGTTCTGCCGGGTTGATCCCAAGGATTAACAGCTCCGGTTGCTCTTTGGGCAACGATTGAAAAGCATAGAACGAAAGGTCCATATCGTATTCCGGGGTCATAGCCACCTCGTGACAATATGCAACTACATTCCGGCTCCACTCTAAAATATTCGCTTTAAATTCACTCATACCACTCCATTTCCTATTGTTCGTTTTAGATTACCCGCATCTCCGTATCGGGACTCAATTGCTTGAGTAATTGTTTCACGTTTTCTTTGGCGGTATCGTTAGCGAAGGAACTGTCGCGGAAAACAATGCGCAGGGGTTGCTCTTTGGCTACTTCTTTGGCAAAGGCTTCGTTGATACCGGCATCGAAACAACAGTAGAGGCTGTTGGCGGCTACTTTGTAGATGGTTTTACCGGCCAATTCCACTTCCTCGATTTTAAGTGAGAGCGGCAAGCCCCAATCGAGCATTACTTGTGTTACCAAATCCATGGCGGTGCGCCCGGGTTTGAGGTTATCGGCAAAGAGATCCATCATCCCTTGGTTGTAATCCTGCGGGCGGTAATAGACGTCCTGCATGTTGGAGGAGTCGAGGCGGAAGACACGGAAACCGAAATCCGGTTTTGAGTTTCGAGTTTCGAGTTTCGAGTTGTCAAAATCAAGTTTTCCGGATTCCTTTTGTTGCCTGTCTTCCAGCTCACTTTGTATTTTTTTACCAGCGCGGCGGATGCGTTCTTTGCCAATTTCGCAAATGGTTTTGTAGCCTGCTTTGTATGCCTCTGAATTAGCTTTAAAATCATTAGTTCCTACTGATAAATCTTCAGGTAACTGCACTAAAATGAATTTCCGATTAAGGCACTTATCAAATTCTTCTTTAAATAAAGCATGAGCGATCGTTGCAGAGCCTGAGAAAAAATCAAGAATAATATCATCTTTATTAGTAGAAAGTTGTATAATTCTTCGTAGTAACCTAGTTGGTTTCGGATTATCAAATATCACTTTATCATCAAACAGGGATTTTAGCTCTTGAGCTCCTTCCTGATTGTGTCCAACTGATTTATTATCCCACCATGTCCATGGTCTCTGACCTTTAGATTCAGATAGAAATTTTTTCAGTCTTGGTCGATTCGAACCTTCTTGGCCAAACCAAATTCGATTATCATCCCTAAGTTTATTGAACGTTTCTTCAGCTAAAGCCCAACAGCGACCATCAGGAGGTGGCATTTTTATCCCAGTTGGAGTAGTTATTGTATAAAACTGAGACTTTGGTGCCCTACCTGTTTGTCCTGTAAGATCAACAGAAGCCCACTCCCCACGAGGATCATTATCAGGATTGGTAAAACTATTTTTTCGAGTAGCGTCTAACGGCAAATAATTAAACTCTCCACTTTCGACAAAAGTGTTTCTGCCATAAACAACAATGTTATCATGAGCAGCACTGATATTCATCCTTGCATCAGGAGAAGTTTTCTTTTGCCACATAATGTTTGCTACAAAGTTCCCTTCCCCAAACACCTCATCACAAAGTTTCCGTAGATTATGAACTTCATTATCATCAATCGAGATAAAAATGACACCATCATCCGTCAAAAGATTTCGAGCCAGCTTTAAACGTGGGTACATCATGCTTAACCAATCGGAATGGTAACGGCCGGAGGTCTCGAGGTTTGGTACCAGGCGGTTGCCTTGCTCGTCGGTCTGGCCGCTTTCGGCTTTAAACTCGTCGGAGTCCTGCGTAAAGTTGTCGCGATAAATAAAGTCGTTGCCCGTGTTGTAGGGCGGGTCGATGTAAATCATTTTGATTTTGCCGAGGTAGCTTTCCTGCAGGAGCTTGAGCACTTCGAGGTTATCGCCTTCGATGTAGAGGTTTTCGGTGTTTTCGAAATCGACCGATTCTTCGGGGACAGGGCGCAGGGTATTGGTCGTTGGCAGGTTGGCCGTAACAATAGCCTCGCGCTTACCGGGCCATTCGAGGCGGTAGCGCTCTTTGGTTCCTTCCACCACTTCGTGGTTCAGCTCCTGGCGCAGCAAGTCGAAATCGATGGCTTTTCCGCTGTCAGTTTCTGTGACACAATTGGGGAACAGGGCGGCTAATTTCTCTATATTTTGGTTCACTAGGTCGGGTGACTGCAGATCGAGTTTATCGGACATATCAAAGCTTTTCAAGTTGTTCTTTTTAATTTCCAAGTATGAAATTTAGAATAAAAAGTAAATTTAGGAAAAATTGAGTATTGGGAAACTCTTAGTTGAGAATAATAGAAGACAAACGAAGCTTATGACCAAACTTTGATTTAATAGGGGCAACCGATCAACAATCATTTATTTAAATCTCCTAATGTGGTCCAATTCTTATAGAAACAGCGAGTTTCTCAAACGGGAAAAGAGGTTGTGTTAAGAGGGAAGAAACGTGGGTTAAAATGACTGGGATTTTAGTCTTTTCAACAGTCTTCAGGAAATAGCAAGCAATACTATAATACGACATTGCACGGCACGGGTTTTTCAGCTGATTTTTTGAACACAAATTCTCCAAGTTTTCCACACCTATAACAGACTTAATTAGAAAACCTATAATTAATAACTTTATATGTTTTGAAAATTATTATATCATAATGGGTATCTCTCCCCTAACAAACGCTTCAAAAGAAAGATGCTAAAAATCAATACCTAAGCAACTATAATATTCAGCATTATACGATGGACGGCTATTGTAGACACTCCTAATCTATGTGTAATATCAGCCATTATATTATTCTAGTTTCTACTTCAATAGAAAACACAAATCATTTGTATTAAAAGCACGCCAACCTGCTATATTCAGAATATGAAATTTTACAACATGGGAAAACACCCCCCCCCGGTAATTTCATCTATAAATCCATTGTTTCTTGAGAAATATTTGAGCAAGACACAAGAAGAAATTTTTAATCATTAGTTTTATGCTACAATTCGAGACAACTTGTAGAACTATTGACTAAACCCAACCCACAAGAGGGTGCAATAGCGGGGGCAAAAAACAAAAGCCCACTGATAGTCAGTAGGCTTTGTAGTCCCGACGGAAGTAGGAACTACCTATTTCTTCAAATCACTAAACCCCCGCATAATCTCTTGCAAGTCAGCAAAAACAATACCTTCAGAGCTTTTTATTGTTTTTGGGAATTGATTTAAATTGGAATAAATTGGATGTGATTGCGATTTGGTTGCCTAAATGTTGCCTAAGCTGACACTGTTTTGTAAATTTATACATACCAATTTTTTACCTATGGCAACAATAAAATACTTCCTTCAAAGCAGAAAAGAGAACGCTACAATTTACGTAAGGTTTTCTATCGACCGCAGCAATGTTTTCAAGCGAAGAACAAATTACTTCATTGATCCCGGGAATTGGAGCACTTCTAAAGGTATGCCTATTCCCAGAGACAATGAGAAGCTAAAAGTCTTAAAACGCGATTTGGAGAAGCTTAGCACCCTGATTCAAGACAACTACAATGTCGATGTAAAAGAAGGGCCCATCGATGGCGATTGGCTCGAAAGACAGGTTAATGCCTTCCAGAATAAAGCTGAAGAAACAGAAACCGACCGCTTATTAGCAGCCTTTAACGATTACATTGCCTATCTGCCCTTCAAGCTATACTCCAAGAATGGCATCAAAGTAAAAGGGGTAGCCGAGAATACCATAAAGAAATACAAAGCTTTAAAGGTCAAAATTGAAGGCTTTCAGGCTCATAAAGGCAAGCAATTTAAGGTAAAGGATGTCGGGCTTGATTTCGTTGCCCAATTTGAAAAGTATTTAGCAGAGGAAGAAAAACTAAATACAAACTCTATTGGTCGCTATGTAAAGGCTTTGAAAACAGTCTGCTTGTATGCTAATAAGTACAAGTATGTTGAAACACATAAGCAGGTTAATGAGATACAAGGTTATGCAGAGAAAGTAACACCGATTTACCTTGATTTCGATGAAATTGAGCAAATAAAGAATGCAACCTTTAAGCGAGAAGCTTTAGATAATACCCGGGATTGGCTTATTATAGGTTGTTTCATTGGTCAGCGGGTTTCTGATTTACTTCGCCTCACTCGGTTAAACGTTCAAAATAGAAACGGTCTTGAAGTGATTGAATTAGAACAGCAAAAAACAGGTAAAAAGGTCGCTATTGCGATGCCTCCGCAGGTAAAAGAAATACTGGATAAGCGAAATGGTAACTTTCCTAGAGCGATTAGTGATGTGAAATTCAATCTCCACATCAAAGACGTAGCCAAAGAAGCCGGAATCACTAAGATTACTAAGGGTGGATGGAATGACAAGGAAACCAACCGTAAAATTCAGGGAGCTTACCCAAAATGGATGCTTTTATCCTCTCATGTTTGCCGCCGTTCTTTTGCTACCAATTTCTACGGCGATATTCCAACCTCTATTTTAAAGGATATAACGGCACACAGCACCGAGAAACAATTCCTCGAATACATTGGTAAAAGTTCACCTGATTACCTTGAACAACAGGCAGATTATTGGACAAAATTGGCAAAACAAAGAGAAGAGAATAAAACTAAGGTTCGAAAATTAGTCAACTAAGTACATATTCTTTAAATTTAGGAGGTCGCTATGGATTAATTGCCGACCATTTTAAAAAGCTAATTGATGTTCCTATGATATTAGATTACAACAGCCTAGGTGAATTGTCCTTTAACTCAGAAGCTGAATCCACTCTAAACGGATTCTTGCTTTTTGTAGATTTGTTAGAACTTACTTTAGAAAAAAAGAATCCAGACGTTCAGCATTTATGCTTCAAACTGATTTCCTGCTTTGAAAAACTTTTCACATTAAGCAACAAGGAACAATTTTACTGGGATTATTGCCCTTCGGTTGTTTATACAGAAACATATGGCAAAAGATTAGGTAAATTTCTTGAAGAGAATTTAGAACTTTCAGAATCTGATTTTTTAGAAATTGAAAAAGAAAAGATTCTAAAGAATATTAGACCAGATGGATTTTATCTTTCATATTCTGTAATTAATAAAGGAGCAAGTCTGCCATCCAAGCATTCTATGAATATTGACTTTTTAAATCACAGTCAATTCTCAAACATTAAAGCGGCTACCAAAAAGAAACTATCTTTCTTGTCTGAAAAACTTGGATATGAAATTATTAAGCCAGAAATTGAGTACTGTTATTTAGAAGATAAACTAAAAGACGGATTCAATAAAGCTCATAAAGATGAGCATATTGGCTTAACGCCTCCTGAAAAATTTGTGATGCTTCATGAACTTGGAATAATTGATTTTCTAAAAGGCAGAGTCACGGTTGGATGTAGCGAAAAGAGGCTTGCAGCATTAATAAGTAAATTCACAGATATAGATGCAGAAAACTTGAGAAAAATGATGAATGATACCAAAAATGGGAAACAGAATAATAAAATTAATGATACAGCCAGAGGAGAGTTTAATAGGATTTTATCTGAACTAAAGATTGACCCCGCCTTTTTTAAGCCTAAAGAATAACTTTTTACGCTATTCAATAAAATAGGGTAATACCCATAGTTTACCCTCAATTTACCCATATTATAGTTGCATCATGAACTAAAAAATTAAAGTTTATGGTACAACAAATTCAATTGATCCAAGTAACACCAGAAGAATTACAACAAGCTATTCTAAGCGGTGTAAAACAACAGTTAGAAAGTCTGGCTCAAAACTTTCAGCCCAAAGAACCAACCCAGTATTTAACCCGCAACGAAGTGGCTGACCTGCTAAAGGTCAATCTGTGCACAATTTCCATTTGGACAAAGAAACGCAAACTTCGCTCATATGGTATTGGCAGTCGTGTCTATTATAAGCGGCACGAAATAGAACAAAGCTTAATCCCGTTAAACGAATAGGTATGGAAGTGTCTAACCTATTGGGACGTGGGGTAAAGGACTCCATAGCTCTCCCGAATAGTATTAAACGTAAAACATCCGGGAAAATTTGCATTGCCTATATACCTGAGAAATTGGAATTAGAAGAAAAATTAGCACAGACACCTCCAACGTTTGATTCCTTTCTCGATCACTGGTATTATTTGCTTGGCTTATTAGTAGAGCTGCCTATTAAATCAAGAGATCTGGTAAATAGTGAAGGTTTTGTTGTGATTAATTCGGAAGCTATCAATAAACATATAAAAGGTGCTTCTAAGATTCTTGACTACTTATGGCTTAATGGTATTTTAGATCGGACAAATTATACCCCCGGAGAAAAGAGCAGGGGTTATAAATATTCTTCAAATTACAAAGGGCGATACAAAGAAGTGAAGTATAGGAATAATCCGTACAAGCCCAGAAAAAATAGGAATACTATTAAATATCACCCCTTAATTGAGTCCTTAGATGGTTTTAATTCATTGATAGAATTTGATGAGGAAAATGCTTTGCAGTGGATTGCAAAACAGCCTGAAAGGTATAGGAATAGAAAAGGGAAAATATGTACTTTCGATAGAGACCGAGAGCGGATTGTTGTTCGTCGGTATTCCGAGGGTATATTCGCGAAATGTAGCTTCCCCGATGATTTTGGAGATAAGAGACTTTATCCACAGTGGGCAATCTGTAGAGGTGGCTATCGCCATTTTCTCAAATTTCACGGGGAGAGTTTTTCTCAACTCGATTTTTCAGGTAGTCAGCTTTTTTTGTCAAGGGTTCTATTTGCTCCTGACTTTTATACTAATACTTCAACGGGCGATAAAGTCTGTTATTGGAATTTAAGCCAGAAGGTTAAGAACTCTACCCCTGAGCCCATAAATGAGTTGGTAAAAACGAACAACAGTAACAGTACACCCCCACCTCATTTCACACATACAACTTACACAGCCTCTTCATATATGTTTGGAAAAAGTTCTACAACAGCGATGAATACAGACGTTCGGAAGTATATTGAGCTAGTCGATAATAATCAATTTTATAAATTTATGGTCTCCGAGTTAAGGAAGCAGCAGGGCTATGAGGATATTAAAAAACCAAAAGCAAAGCGGCTGATTTTTACTGTTCTGAATAGTGATACAAGCAAGAAAAATTACTATCGCGATTATACAGTTCCGTATAAACTGTGGAAGACTTATTTCCCCACCGTGATCGAATATTTTGAATCATTAAAAACAAAAGATCACAGGAACCTTAATCGTACTCTGTCGAATATTGAAGCGATATTGGTTCTTGAGAGGATTGTACCTCGTTTTATAAAGGAGTTCCCCGGAATACCAATATTTCCAGTGCATGATTGCGTAATGTGTCCTAATTCTTATATGAAGCGTTTGGAGCTTATTGTAAAGGAGGAAACCGAGATATTCATCGGAACCAAACCTCCTTATAAAATCGAAGAGCTAAGACCCGAGAATGTTTGCAACCTAATACCAGTCAAATAAACTAAACCAAAAAACTATGGCAATAATATTTAACCCAGCTGCACTTATTACCACAGATACGCTGCTATTCCTCTTTGCTCTGCTTTTCATCCAGCAAGTGAGAACGGTTTATAAGAGAATCCTTGAATTTGCCAAACGCATACTTGGCAAATAGCAAAACAATAGCAGGGATGCTTTATAGATTAGCATCCCTGTTGTTTTCTTCTCCAGCCCCCACAGACTCTTTCTCCCAACCAAAACCATCCAAAAAACTTTTCCTCCCACAGCTTAATGACTGCCTTGAATAACAGCGTCGGATTCACCATCACAAGAAAAACATTCCTCAGCATTTTGAGCTAAAATATCTTTTGCAAAATTACTCCCAGTCAATCAGAAATCTACTTTTCATCCCTCTTCATTACGCCATCGGCTTGATCATACTTTCTATAAACGCCATTTCCTCAGCACTCAATTGGTACTTTTTGTACAACTGCTGGTCTATTTCAGGAATGGATTTTGTCCAATCAATGTCTGAGTTGCTGGTGAAATCTTGAACGGGAACAAACTTGTAAGTTTTTGCTGTTCCGTGCTGACTAGCTTTAGCTAAGCTGTGAAGGAATCTAGAAAATTTTGATGAAAAATACTTTGATAGATTAGCCGCAGAAGTTTCATTCAATTTTAGATTATGCCCAAGCATAATAAAAGTCTCCGTACAAATTGAACCTGGCATGCCAATAAATGTGTTTAAGTTGTCGTCATTCAATTCTGTACCAATATTATTGGCGTAGGGAGTAAATACTTTAAAAGCATTTATCAGAGAATCCTTAAAATTAAAATTACCTTTTTCAACGTAACCAACGGCCTTTGCTTTGCCATAGCAAATCAGTGGCTCTATTAAACCTTCTTTGGAAGTCTTGAAACTTTTGCTGTTGGAAAAAGCTCCATCAAGTCCAAAAGGCTTTCTTGCAGAAACGTGTTTTTCAAAGCTTTTAAATTCTGTGTGAACCTTTACTTTTTCTAAAATATCTAAAGCAATTTTATGCCTTATAAAAATATCTGTTTCTCCGCTCTTTAAAGAACGCATTATTGATGTTGGCTCTTCACCATCTCGGTGAGTAACTACTTTAGTTAGTTCTCCATTTTTACCATATCCTTTATCCCATAAGAAATAACAAATTCCACCTCGGATGTTGGTTTTTGGGAAAATCTGATCTGGATTCAAGTAATCGTGCAAAATAGCAAGCCTTTTGTCTTTTATCATAGACTCACGAAAATCATCAAGTCCTTTGCCGCCTGAATACCACCTTGTAGGCATAATCATAGATATATATTCAGGTTCAATTTTCTTGGCAATATCTACAAACTCGTTGTAAATAGGTTTTGCACTTGCTTGTGCACCACCGTCCATTTCCATATAAGGCGGATTGCCTACGATTGCGTTAAATTTCATGTTGTTGTTTTTATTTGCTTTCCAATAAGATTGTCCTTTTTTGATTTTTGCAATAAACTTTTCAGGACGTTGGGTAATTTGTCGCACCATGTCTTCAAAATAGTGCGTGTTTACATTGGCTGCTCTAAAACCTACCAAAGTGCGTTTGGTAATACTTTTTGCCATGGGAGTTTTGCAGAGTACAAACACATTTTCTGCTACGGTCTTATCCCACAATTCTTGTTGTTGCTCCACCGTAAGCGTGTTTGGTTCTTTATCGGGATATTGTTCCTTGATACGGTTTCGGAAAATGGAATACGCCACATACAAAGGATAAAGCCCCGATTTGGAATTGATTTCGAGAATATGTGCATCTGTGGCAAAAACCTCTTCGGTTACTTGACCTTGTGATGTAAAATTCGGATGTCCGATTGTTTTTTCACGGGCTTCATCCAAAAAGACATAACCGCCCAAACAGTCGCCTAAGTGCATATTCACTACACGCCAAGGCGTCAACACGGTTTCTTTGTCGGGGTTTCTGAAGGTGCCGAAAATATGGGTAATGCGCTCTATTCGTTCTTCAATCGTCACATGGTCGGTAGCACGAGCCAAAGCCCTGATGCGTTTTCCTGCAGCACGAAAAACATCCGGCTCGTAATACTTTTTGAATTTTTTAAAGGTGGCTTTATCTACGCCTTTAGGCATAAATTCTTCCCAAGATTGGTCATCCACCAAATCCGTAAAGTTGTCTATGGATATTTCTGTTTCTTCGTTTTTTACATCCGCACCGTAAATCAATAAAGGCATGCGAATAGAAATGCCACGAAGAATAGAAACTGCGGTATCACGCATTTTTTTCTGCTCATTGTACCGTTCCAAAAGTGCTTTGTCTTCGGGGCTGAGTTCTTTTTTCTTCTTCTTTTGGGCTTGTTCTATCTGCTCGTAATCTTCTTCTGTAAAACCCTGTTTGTTTACTTCTATGTCTTTGCTTTTGGGCATGGCTTTGGTGCTTCCAATCACTTTTTTAAGCCCATTGAATTCCTCTACTTCCACATCATCCAATTGCATCAATTGGTCTCTATTGTAAAGATGTGTGTCTTCAAAACCATTGTTTACCACCCGCTCGATATACACTTTCTTGAGTTGTTCGAGCATTCCATTCACATCATAATCAGTCATGCGTGAACCGTCAAAGGCGATTATGGGGCAGAAGTTCAAGAACTCACCCATAATTTTGCGGTCTTCGCCTGTGGTCTTTCCTGCCTTGGCTGAAACTTTAGCCGTTTCGGCAATGACTTTAAGTGTTCGGTCAGGCGCAAAGTCAAAAACAAAGCACTCTTCCTTTACTTTACCGTTAATAGTAGCTGGTGTTTGTACTCTAAAAATGGTTTGCATATATGCAGAAGCCGAAGTATTGTGTGAGCCTGAAAGCATAAAAACAGCCGTCCAAGCTTTTACAGAAACACCCGTAGTTAAACGTCCACAAGAAAGCGTAATGGTGTAGGTTTCATGCGGATTGTCGCTAATGGCTTTTTCTACTTTTTTAAGGGCTTCTTCATTGGCTTCCTCTTCATCACCATCACCCGCTACATTTACAATGTCAAATTGACTAAAGACAGGATGCGTTTTAAGCATGGCACTCAGTGCTTTGGCCTCTTTCACTCCTGGCACCATCCAAAGCGAATGCCTGAAATTATTACGATATTCTACTGTTGAATAGGGGTAATTGCTTTCAGTATCCGATTTACAAATAAGATTTAAGAATGAAAACACGTCTTTCTCGTGAAGAAAACTTCCCGTTTCATTCACTCTAAAAAACTCACGGAAATTAAATGCCACTTCTTCGTCAATATAGCCGTGTAGTAATTTACCAAGGTCGTAAGTGAAAATATTGAGTTTTGGCAGTGACGCATATGGGTTTGGGTCGCCAAAGTGAATTTTATCCCAATCTGCTTTGGCTTTTTGTTCCATTACATAATCCCAAGTATATATTTCTTCTTCTTGGTAATTGTCGAGCAAATTGAAAGGTGTTCCTGAAAGGTGTAACACCTTTGTGTTTTCCTTCTTAAGCTCTCTAAGCACATTTGTTCCTAGTTCAGTTTGTGTGCCTTCATGTGCTTCATCTACAATTACGAAATCCCAAGTTGTTCCAAAGATTTCATCATTTTTATTAAAGTTGCCACCTACCAATTCTGAACCTCTAAGGTCTTGCATGGATGCAAAATAGATGTACTTGGAATTTCCTTTTTTACATACTCTTTCTAGTGTGGCAAACTGATTACCTTGATTTTTTGAACCATACGAATACTGTGGCGTATCATAGAATATTTTTCCAAAGTCTTCAAACCAACCCTTATCAACAACAGGGCGATGTGTTAGAATAAGCGTTCTAGTGAATTCATGTTCCTTTACAACTTGCAAAGCAGAAAGGGTTTTTCCAAAACGCATTTTTGCGAACCAAAGCATTTCATTACTTTTTTTAAACTGCTTTATGGTCTTTTCAATGGCCTCTTTTTGTTCAGGTCTGAAAACAATTGGGTTTTGGCTTTTTGAAACTTCACTGGCATGAAGCGAATCTTTACCCTCTTTT
Organism: uncultured Sunxiuqinia sp.; assembly: GCF_947495665.1. Taxonomy (GTDB): domain Bacteria; phylum Bacteroidota; class Bacteroidia; order Bacteroidales; family Prolixibacteraceae; genus Sunxiuqinia; species Sunxiuqinia rutila. The sequence goes on along the minus strand of NZ_CANLZV010000012.1, from coordinate 9,636 downwards.
ACTGCGGTGATTGCTTTTTTAACAGTCTCCAAATCAGTTACAAACCACTCATTGGCTTTGTTTTCAATGTCAAATACTTTCTTTTTTAAACCTGATCTTGAAAGCACGTTTCTCACCTCATGATCAGAAAACGAATGTAGAACACCATTCTTTGGATAGACAGTAACTTCAGTGTAAAGTAGGTCATATGCAATTCCAGCCGTTTGAGTGTAACTATTTATCCGTTTTTTTGCAGCAGCATTAAGCTTTGAACTATTTGGTTCTAGTCCTAAAATATTCTCACTATCAGAAGTTGCTTCTCCAATTTTCAAACAACCGCTGTGCGCTGCATCATTGATGCGGAAAACATAGATTAACTTGAGTTTTAAAGATGATGTAAACTTCATTTTCCGCGATGATTTAATAGGTCAATGAACCTGATTTTTCTGCCCATTTTACCTGTTTTTGAATCTTTATTTGACCAATCCTTTATTAGAGCATATATACCGTTGTGTTTTTGGATATTACCTTTCTCGCAACCTTCGCAAAAAGTGTGTTTGGTCTCCGTTTCTCCAAAAAGATTTACGATTGTCTCCGTTTTATGGCCACAACTGTTTGGAATTACGCCTTTCAGTCCATCCATTTGCCATACATTCCAAGAAATAATGTAGGCTATATATTGAATTGATTTTAGCAATGGCTCTTTTTCAAATTTAACTGTGTAATTTTCAATAAAAGTGGCAAGCATGGCTTCTCTTGCGAGTAGTAAGCTATCGCCTTGCCATTCGAAAGCATAGGTGTTTTTGTAAGCCGTTTGAGCTGCTTTTAGCCATTCACCTGTAGAATCGACATTTTCGTTAATCACTCTCAACTTACGGTCTAAAATTCCAACTCTATTTTGAATAGGAATGAATTCTCCCGTTGTACTGTCATAGCGACTAGTGATATAAGGAGCTTCTCCACAAGCAATTTCTAACCGTGTATCTCTCACATAACCTTTCCAAGTTTTGCCTTTCGGAAAAGTGATTTTATCCGTGTTTATTTCCCAACCTTTGGTTCCGTCAGCCATCGTTCTTTCTTGATTGAAAACTCCTTCTTTTCCGAACCATGCATTGTCAATTAGGTTATTCTGCGCGTTGCATATCCAAGATGGGGTAAATACCTCTGCCATTTCTTTGGATCTGGTCTGTTGCAAAATCTTGTCTTTATGAATTCTAGGCATGATAATATTGCCGTTTTCTCCTGTAATTAATTCTGGTAAGATGTAAGCATCAGAATTGTATGGTGCTCCAAGATTTTCATAGTTGTTAGTAGCCCAAAAAATATTTTTTTGAGTTGTGTGGTCACGCAGTAGTTTATCGAGTACATCAGGGTACTGAGCGACTATTTCATTTTCTAGTATATCGATTCCAGTTCGCACCCGTTTAATTTTCTTTATTGGATATTAATAATTCCTTTTCATCAAATTCAAGCATATTTCTTATTCCATTTTCTTCAAGTATATCTTTGATTCTCTCCATTCCCGCATAAAGCTTTAGCCGCAAAAATAATCAAACATCGGCTTCTATCTCGTATTTTCAAAACCCCCTGTCCCTTCTTCTGTTTTTCTTTACAACGCAGGATTTTTATATTCCCAATCTAATGGAATATCCATTTGAAATTTACCCGTAAAGTCATTGTATAATTTCATTGCAATTGTGACTAACGTTTGCTTATCCAAAGCCCTGTGAATATATTGGTTTTATCTGGTTGTATCGTCCTTGGCAGAAACACTGGTGGCATGAGCTTAGTGTCCGCAAGCTGGTTCCTTCATTGGTTGTTGGTTTATAGGTTAACTAATTACTGTGCATAAAAATAGATATTTATTGTTTCAAAAACCAAGCTTACCAAAAACATTTACATTTGGCTCGGTTCACCTCTCACCATTCTACCCAAATAACACAGCTCTCCTCCCGCAGAACCCACGATCTCACTCTAAACAACGCAGCCATCCACTCAAAAAAATAAGCCCTGTGAAGAGTCATGCCGTTACCCTTCTACTCCTCTCCAAATCCCAGCCGAACAATCTCCCCGCAGCAAGTCGCCTATCGACACCACCAAAGCCAACCTTATGATGGCAAAGATTCACAATAACCCTAAATTACAAGGCCCTCGAATGCCATTAATTCTACCGGAAAACTACGCAGACATGGCTTAAACCGATAAAGTCTGATTCCGACAAACAACTAATAAAAGATTTGATAAAACCATACAGTCAAGACCAAATGGATTCCTATACAGTCGGCTCTCTAAGGGGAAAGAATGCTGTTGGGAATATCCCCGAAGCCAATGCAAAAGTAGTTTATCCTGAATTGGATTTTAGTCAACAAAGCTTGTTTTAATACCCGGTTTAAAGTGCCCTAATCCTTTAAAATAAGTATGCTCTGCTTCCCTCAGACCCCGAATTTTCCGGCAGATGATATAGGTGTCCACTCAAACAAAATAACGTCTCTAAAGTCGCAAAACACAAAGTCTGTAAAACAAATCAGAACACGTTACTCCTTGAGGCAAATCAATCAGAAACAAAAACTGGGCTCCGTCTGCCTATCACGTTTCTCAACCAGAATTGCCAACTCACGCCAGCCCTTCTGTTGTTTGTTTTCGTCACACTTTTTGTAAGGCTAACCCACCAATAGCACTTGGTCTTTTCGTCCCTCAAAGCCCAAAAGCTATTCCCTACACACAGAAACAAAAAGACGGTCACGCCAATGCGCCCCTGGTGTCCTTGCGCCAAAAACAAACAACCCATAGCAATAGTTACATAATCGCTTCTTATAGGAACAGCCGCACAAAGCCCCGCCAGTCCAAAGCCGTCCTATAAGTCAATTATGTAAAAATTGCCTCACCCCGCACACCCAACCAGCTTGCTTATCCGCTATCCGTCACGTACTGAAAACCTCATTGACCCCACCTCCCTTTCAGCGGTGCAGGGCATCATTGTTTAACGTCCTATGCCTGCGGTAGCTTCGCTTCTCTCCACTCCGGGCTACTCCGGCACTATACTGACGTATAACTGACCTTCGTGCCACTGCGTTGCATTCAGCTCAGCCACCTCAGCATCCCACACAAGATTGATGCCTCCACTGCGTTCCGGCTCCAACCTTGCCTTCCCAAACCTAATCTGCGGTTTGCCCTGCTTATTGTTCACCCCGTCTGTTCACCCCAGACCTTTTTCTCCTTGGCTTAATGGCCCGCTTAGGAAAGTTATGCCTCGGCTCTGAAATTGTCCAAAAGTGTTCGGCATAAACCCACATGCCACCCCACAATCTATTTATTCCGCTTCCTTTTGTCCATTTCATCCCCTCAGAATTCGGGTGCCTAAGCGTTCAATTAAGCCTACTCAGGCCATACAAGACTAAACACTTTCATCCTCAGCCTATAGCATAGAAGGGCAAGAATCAAAGTTATTTTTTATGATTAATTTTATATAGATGGTTTTGAGAAAGGTATTAAGCCATACCATCTCATTACCAAGTCCATTAAAGTAATTAAAACAGAAACAGTATGGCAGTAATCAATCAAGGAATCCTGGGTGGATTCTCCGGCAAGGTCGGAACAGTCATTGGTGGCAGTTGGAAAGGTATCGACTACATGCGTAGCAAACCTATAAGTGTAGCAAATCCCAGAACTCCTGCTCAGGTAGATCAGCGAACCAAGTTCGTAACGGTATTAAACTTCTTACAACCGCTCACTTCTATTCTTCGAACCGGGTTTAAGGACTATGCCGTTAAAATGAGTGCATTTAATGCCGCGATGTCTTACACCATTCAAAATGCCATTAGTGGTATTTATCCCGAGTATGGCATAACTTACGCTGACGCATTAGTATCCAGAGGCAGTTTAACAGGGGCACTCAATCCATCTGTTCTGGTAACAACCCCAGGGCTAATCGATTTCTCTTGGGTGGATAATTCCGGTACAGGAACAGCACTGGCAACAGACAAAGCGATGTTGGTAATTTACAATAGCGCTAAAAAGCAAGCCGTAACCATTAATGGTGGTAATACACGTGCCAGCGGAAGCCAGGAAGTCATGGTGCCTACTACTTTCACCGGTGATGAGTTGAACTGCTACATTGCATTTCAAAACGAAAACCAATCTGAAGTATCTAACAGTACTTACCTAGGTGAAGTCGTTGCTCTGTAGGTCTTAACCGTAGAGCTACTTTTAAACCGCTTTCAGCAATGAGGGCGGTTTTTTTTTAATTAAAAGCTATAGGACAGAGCACTTAAACATTTCTGCTCAATACATCCAACTTCAAATAAGATTCGTTTTAAGCCTCCCGTATTGGGGATAAATCAATTTTCTCTATGCCGGTAGGGGTAATCTACTTCTGAATATATGAACGCCCAAAATGCTGCAATACGGAGAGTAAACATATTGTTATATGATAGCCACCAATTGATTATTGGTTAGGTTTTCAAGCTTCCTGTCCGGAAATTATGATATCAAATATCCATGTTAGCCCGAAAGATAAGTTTTGCACTTTTTAGAGAATGGTTTCCAGTATGTTGCCTAAAACAAGAAAGAGAGCCGCCAATGTGCTCTCTTTCAATTGATTAAACATACACTCTGTAGTCCCGACGGGAATCGAACCCATATCTACAGTTTAGGAAACTGCTATTCTATCCGTTGAACTACGGGACCAGACTTTCTGAATGGCTTTTCTTTACGGACAGTGCTTAAAAAGCGCTACAAAAATAGAAAAAAGCAAACGGATTCAAAAAATAAAAGTTTCCTCGCCCGCAAACTGCCGAGGAGCAAAAATCCGATTTATTAACACTAATTTTACAAGTCATCTTTTCACAAAAGCCTAAGCCGGTGCTTTTTAATTACATTAATGGAGTTTCCTTCTTAGAAACGTTTTAAATTACCTATTTTTGAAGGGACTTTATTGTTGTTCACCCCTGTTAAGTCTACTTTTGTTGCACTTTTATGAGAATCATTAATTTTTAATAAAACTATTATCCTATGAGCAATTTTCTGACTACCTCAATTGGAAGAAAGTTCTTAATGAGCATTACAGGTCTGTTCCTGATGATGTTTATTATCGTTCACCTTGGCATCAACATGCTTTTAATTTTTGATGACAGTGGTGACCTTTTCAACCAAGGGGCTCACTTCATGGCGACTAACCCGGCGATTAAAATCATGGAACCGGTTCTTGCCTTGGGTTTTTTAGTACACATCATTTGGTCACTTGTTGTCACCATTCAGAACATGAAAGCTCGACCAATCGGATACAAACAGTTAAACAATTCAAAGTCGAGTACTTGGGCATCGCGTAACATGTTCATCCTGGGCTCTTTAATTTTTGTATTCCTGGTAATGCACATTATTCAGTTTTTCTGGAAGATTAAAATCACAGGCGACCCTCTGTTGGCACATGTTATGGTAGGCGGTGAAGAAATGGAAAACACTTATGCCCTGGTTGCTGGCTTGTTTAAAGAAAGTCTGATTTACAGCCTGATTTACGTTGTTGGAGGCGTGTTACTTGGACTACACCTGGCTCACGGCTTTTGGTCAGCCTTCCAAACCATTGGTTTTGCCAATACAATCTGGCTCAAAAGACTACAATTTGTAGGAACAATCTTTGCAATCATCATTGCCATCGGATTTTCCGTTATTCCTTTGTATTTCCAGATTAAGTTTTAATCGAAAAGAAAAGAAATTATGAGCATTCTAAATTCAAAAACACCCGAAGGGCCATTGGCTCAGAAGTGGACAAATTATAAAGATCACCAAAAGCTGGTGAATCCTTCCAATAAACGTAAACTGGATGTAATCATTGTAGGTACCGGATTGGCCGGAGCATCGGCAGCTGCCTCGCTGGGCGAAATGGGCTTCAATGTAAAAAACTTTACCATCCAGGATTCTCCTCGTCGTGCGCACTCGATTGCTGCACAGGGTGGAATTAACGCAGCCAAAAACTACCCCAACGACGGTGACTCAGTTTACCGTTTGTTTTACGATACAATTAAAGGTGGTGACTACCGTGCCCGCGAAGCTAACGTTTACCGTTTGGCCGAGGTGAGCAACGAAATCATTGACCAGTGTGTGGCTCAAGGTGTTCCTTTTGCACGCGAATACGGCGGCTTGCTGGACAACCGTTCGTTCGGTGGTGCTCAGGTTAGCCGGACATTTTATGCCCGTGGGCAAACTGGTCAGCAATTGCTGTTGGGAGCTTACCAGGCTTTAATGCGCCAGGTAAACAAAGGCACCGTACAAATGTACACCCGCAACGAGTTGGTAGAAATCGTCATTGTTGACGGTAAAGCTCGTGGAATTATTACCCGCGACCTGGTAACCGGAAAACTGGAACGCCACTTCGGACACGCCGTTGTACTGGCAACCGGAGGTTATGGAAATACCTTCTTTCTGTCAACCAACGCTATGGGATCCAACGGATCGGCTGCATTGAAAGCCTTCCACAAAGGTGCTATTTTTGCCAACCCTTGTATGGCTCAAATTCACCCGACTTGTATTCCTGTTCATGGCGAATTCCAAAGTAAACTGACTTTGATGTCGGAGTCGCTTCGGAATGATGGCCGTATTTGGGTACCTGCCAAGAAAGAAGATGCAGAAGCCATTCGCGCCGGAAAACTAAAACCAACAGAGATTGCAGAAGAAGATCGCGACTACTATTTGGAGCGTCGTTATCCTGCTTTCGGGAACCTGGTTCCTCGTGACGTAGCTTCACGCGCCGCCAAAGAGCGTTGCGATGCAGGCTTTGGTGTTGGTACCGGACTGGCTGTTTACCTGGATTTCAAATCAGCCATCGACCGCTTAGGTAAAGATGTGATTGAGGCCCGCTACGGTAACCTGTTCCAGATGTACGAAAAAATTGTAGACGACAATCCATACGAAACACCAATGATGATTTATCCGGCTATCCACTACACCATGGGTGGTATCTGGGTTGATTATGAATTGCAAACCAATATTCCGGGCTTGTTCGCAGCCGGAGAGGCCAACTTCTCTGATCACGGTGCAAACCGTTTGGGAGCATCGGCATTGATGCAAGGATTGGCTGATGGTTATTTCGTATTGCCATACACCATTCAGAACTACCTCGCTGACGATATTCGTACGCCACGAATGACGACCGAAGAGAAAGAGTTTGTGGAAGCTGAAAAAGCGGTAAAAGAGCGTTTCGAAAAACTGCTTAGCATTAAAGGTAACCGCTCAGTTGACAGCATTCACAAAGAGCTTGGATTGGTTATGTGGGACTTTGTTGGTATGGGCCGGAATGCTGAAGGTCTGAAAAAAGCCATCACACGCATTGCCGAAATCAAAAAAGAGTTCTGGACCAACGTACGCATTCCGGGATCGAAAGAAGGAATGAACATTGAATTGGAAAAAGCCAGCCGTTTGGCCGATTTCATCGAAATTGGTGCACTAATGGCACGTGACGCGTTGAACCGTGAAGAATCCTGCGGAGGTCACTTCCGCGAGGAATACCAGACACCGGAAGGTGAAGCCTTACGTCAGGATGACAAATTCGCTTACGTATCCTGCTGGGAATACAAAGGCGAAGATGCAGAGCCGATCATGCATAAGGAAGATCTGGTTTATGAATTCGTAGAAATGCTTCAACGTAATTACAAATAATGGCTTTTTAAAAGGAGATCAATCATGGAAAAAACAATAAATCTCACGCTTAAGGTTTGGCGTCAGAACGGTCCCAAAGAGAAAGGCCGCTTCGAAACCTACCAGGTATCAAATATTTCAACTGACAGCTCATTCCTCGAAATGATGGATATTTTGAACGAGCAGTTGGTCAACGAAAACAAAGAACCCATTGCCTTTGACCACGATTGCCGTGAAGGAATCTGCGGAATGTGTTCACTGTACATCAATGGACGTCCGCACGGACCGGATCAGGAAATTACAACATGTCAGTTGCACATGCGTAAGTTTAAAGATGGTGAGACCATTACCATCGAGCCTTGGCGCGCTGCAGCTTTCCCGGTTATCAAAGACTTGATTGTAGACCGTACGGCTTTTGACAAGATCATCAGTGCCGGTGGTTACGTATCCGTCAATACCGGAGGTGTTCCTGATGCCAACGCCATTCCAATTGCCCGTCCGGCTGCTGAAGAAGCGATGGATGCTGCGGCTTGTATTGGTTGTGGTGCTTGTGTTGCGGCTTGTAAAAACTCATCGGCTATGCTTTTTGTATCGGCCAAAGTGAGCCAGCTGGCTTTGTTGCCACAAGGAAAAATTGAAGCCAAACGTCGTGCCAAAGCCATGATCAGCACAATGGATGAACTGGGCTTTGGAGGTTGTACCAACACCGGAGCTTGTGAAGTAGAGTGCCCCAAAAGCATTTCGATCTCACACATCTCTCGCTTGAACCGCGAATACCTGAAAGCACGTTTTTCAGAATAGACTGATTATTGACTGGGGACTTTAAACGCTCCAATCAATTAAAATAAACTTAAAGAGGCTGTCCATTTCATTTTGGACAGCCTCTTTTTCTTTGGGCTAAACGGATGCCGTGTTGGCCCCGCCCCAGGATAACGGATGCATGGTGATTAAACGATAGTCATGAGTACCCAGAAGGCCGAGAGCACCACAGTTGTCGGTTGTCCGTTATCAGTTTTCCGTTCATGCCTTCTTCTCCCTAGCTTCTCTTGTCTAAAATCTAATGTCTATTATCTGTTATCGGATACTCAGATTGACGGATTTTTATAACGTTCATGGGTGTATAAGTACATGAGTTCTCCTTCTACCTACTGCCTTTTTCCTAAATATCTTGCTTTCCCGGGGGTGCGCTCGCTGTGCCCCGGGTTGAATTGATCAAAGCCTTTCAGGTTTTGGGGGTCATGCGTTTCCGGCTTTCTTCTGGCTGCTGCCTGCTTACTTTAACCTTCTTCCTTTCTCCTTTAGCCTTGTCTCTTGTCTAAAATCTAATGTCTATTGTCTGTTATCGGATGCTCAGATTGACGGATTGATGGAGACTTCGAAGAGAGCAGTCATCTTGAGAGTGTTCAACTAACTGTGTCATGTAAACAAAAATGAATGTTTTAAAATTTACATGATATGGGAAAAGAAAAGTTTGATTACGAGAAGTTCAAAAAAGAGGCGCTTGAAGGGCTTAAGTCCGGCAAAGGGATGAGTGGTCCGGATAATGTTTTATTGCCTTTATTTAAAGATTTTCTGGAAGGGGCCTTAGATGGCGAGCTGGATAATCATTTAAAGGATTCAGAAGAGTCGAATCGTCGTAACGGGCATAACCGCAAGACGCTCAAAACCGATCAGGGGAGTTTTGAGTTGGAAACTCCACGTGACCGTAACGGTGATTTTGAACCGGAGTTGATCCGCAAGCGCCAGACTGTTATTGGAGAAGCTTTTGAAAACCGCATCCTGTCGCTTTATGCCAAGGGGCTGAGTTATGCCGACATTCAGGGGCATTTGCTTGATCTGTATGGCATGGATGTTTCGGTGGGGAAATTAAGTGCCATTACCGACAAGGTTATTCCCTTGATTCAGCAATGGCAGGGACGTCGTTTAGAAGCCGTTTACGCCATTATTTGGCTGGATGCGATGCACTTTAAAGTTCGGGTGAATGGGCAGGTCATCAGCAAGGCGGTTTATATCATCTTGGGGCATACC
>NZ_CANLZV010000011.1 GCF_947495665.1 uncultured Sunxiuqinia sp. | reverse complement strand
CCAAATCGTAGTTGGAGAATAAAATCAAAACCAGACTAAAAAGAACAGGTATGAAAAAGACAATCAACAGGCTGAGTGGGTTTATCGTGGCCCTTTTCCCTCTGGTAATAGCTGCAGTGATTAGCTTCTTTCTGTACAATGAATGGCCTAATATGCTGGGGATTGTGCTTAGTTTGTTGCTTGTAAGTGCTGCCTGTTGGGCTGGATATTCCATTTACGTGAAAGTTCAACGGAACGGAATAATTGATTTCCTAACTGTTGTCAATGCTTCTCCTGATTTGGATAATTTGGAGCCAACTGCCGATAGCCAAACGAAACAAAGAAGCCCGCAGGAATTGGTCGATTTATGGGACCAGGGACTGAACGTATTTAAAGGAGGAACAATTCGAATCTTTGGTGATTGGTTTGGTGCCCCCTACGAATACCCTGTAAAAATTAATGCTGTTGGTTATGACAATTTTTCCAAAACAATGACGTTGAGCTTTGACAAAGGCATACAAATACGTCTCCGGGAACCTGGAGCAATTCTGGAGTCCCGAAGTTTTCTTCGGATTTTATCGGCTTCGGATGTCTACCTTGAATTTCAAGATAATACGAATGAACAGGATGAACCCGGTACATACTTTAAAAGCTATAAGGTGGAAAATAACGAAGTAAAAGCGAGTACTTCCATCGGTGGGGAACAAGCCCGAATGGAGGCTTCCATTGGGCACGATGCCTTGATTGTTTATCGCTAATCATTCAATTAGTAAAAACCAAATACCCTCTACTTCAAATAATAATGTCAACGATTGAATTAATAGAAAAAGAACAAGCAACTGCAATTGGCGATTTCCTGGTGGGACGATGGTTGCCTTTTCAGCAAAAAACAAGCGTAGGACCTTTTGTTTTTGTCGATCCTGTGGGCCCCACCGTTTTGGAGGCCGGAGAAACCCTGGATATTGCGCCACACCCGCACATCGGACTTTCGGCAATGACGTATTTGTTTGAAGGGACTATTCTCCATCAGGATAGTCTGGGGACGGAAGTGGAACTTCAGCCCGGAGCTGTTGGTTGGATGACTGCCGGCAAGGGCATGGTTCATTCGGAGCGGACACCTAATTATCTGCGACAAATGCGTACGCCATTGCATGGCCTGCAGGTTTGGGTGGCATTGCCTAAGCAGCAGGAAGAGCTTGAACCTTCATTTGTTCATGTTGAAGCCAGCGAGCTTCCGGCATGGGAACAGCAAGGGGTTCAGATTAAATTGATTGCTGGCGAAGCTCTTGGGCAGAAATCACCGGTGCCGGTTCACAGCGGTCTATTTTTTATGGAGCTGAAAAGTACGCATCGTGTTTCGTTAACTTTTGGGGCCGAACTGTTGGGCGAAAAAGCCTTGTATCTGCGGAAAGGGCATATTCAACATGAAGGGCATACTTACATGCCCAATCAGTTTTTAGTGCCGCAGGGCAGTCATTTGTGTTCCTTTGAAATGGAAGAGCAATCGGTTGTCTATCTGTTTGGAGGTGAGCCTTTAGCGGAGGAGCGTGCGATGCATTGGAATTTTGTTCATTCTGACCCCAAACGGATTGAAGAAGCGAAACAAGCTTGGGAAGACCATGCATTTTCGTCTGCTTTCGAAGAAATGAATTGTTTGTCAAATTCACAATAAACGATATGCCAATGGAACAGCCTTTTGACGATGCTTGGAAAACCCTGATGGCTTTTACTTATCCACATGAAGCACACCTTGCGGAAAGTTTTCTGAAATCAGAAGGAATTGACTGCGTGCTGGTTGATGAAATGACCGTTCAGGTCCACAACTTTTATTCGAATGCTATTGGAGGAATAAAACTTCAGGTCAGGGAGTCGGACTATGCTGAAGGGCTGGAAGTATTGAAAAAGGGTGCTTATGCACCCTCGGTGTCCGGATCGTCTAAAGTTGTTCGTTTGTCAATGTCAGATCATGTGGATCAGGAACATTGTCCGTTTTGTCAGTCGGAAAACATAAGCCTTAACCGAAAGCCAGGCGTGTTGATGATTATTGTTTATTTTATTTCCGGCTTATTATTTCCGTTTATGAAAAGAAGTTACACCTGCTTTGACTGCGGACAGCATTGGAAATTTGTAAAAAACACTGGTTAACTTTTTAGCTCGCACGCATTGGCAATTTTCAAATTAAAGACTGAAGGATAACTACGCATTAATTCTTTCATGCCGGTGTTGAGAATCGACATAACCTCATCATATTCTCCGCGAATCAAGGTGCTCATGGTGCCCGGTTCAACCACTATTTCTGGCTGACTGTTGAGTATCTCCAGGAGTTGAAAAACCGGTTGATCGTACTTTTCGGTAAGCGGGTAATAACTTATTTCGACAGTAATGTACATCAGCTTGCTTTTTGAACGGTGGCTGCCATGAAAACACCTGGGATGGCTTCTTGATGGGTGGTTTCGCTGACGAGTTTAAATTCAGGTGAAAGATGAACGCCGGTTTTGATAACTGGTTTTCCAAAGGAAGACAAGCGTTCAAACAGTTCGGTTTCATTCATAAAATGACCGTGTTTAAAAACCGGGTCCTGCGCTTTGTTTTTGCCAAGGACCGAGTCGGCATTCAGGCAGCCAGCAATGAGCCATCCGCCGGGTTTGAGAACTCGCCTGATTTCGGCAAAAGCCCGTGGGATATCTCCGCAAAACTCCAGGGCCGTAACGACAGCAACCTGGTCAAAATGATTATCGGGGAAGGGGAGTTGCAAAACACTAGCCGTTTGAATTTGTGTGTTGGGCAGGTCTTTTTTTCTGGCTTGCTCAAGCATCGCCTCAGACACATCGGTGGCTACAATGTTAAAACCATGTTGGCTGAAAAAAGCGGTCCAGTGTCCGGTGCCGCAGCCAATTTCCAAAAGGTTTCCGGGGGCAATGGGCTGGATTAAATCTTCAATCAGTTGTTTTTCCTGAAGGTCAATCTGCTTGCCTAAAGCAGTTCCATAGTAGGCGTCATATTCTTGAGCAATATCTTTTTCGGCAAATATATTCATGTTGAAGCTAAATTCTGTTAACAATTACGGCAGCGAAAAATTCAGGCTTTATACTTCCAGTCCAATGATGGTAGCTGTTTGGTGCGATTCGCCCGGAGCCAGGGTGATGCTGTGTTGAAAGGCGTTGGTGGCTTCCACGCAAACAAAGGTTTCGTAGCCATCATCCGGCATGTCTTGCATATTAAGGCAAGCTTCTTGTCCCGGATTCCAAACGGTGGTTACCTGGCTTCCTGCTTTTTGAACCTGAATCCTTCGGCGAAAAACAGGGTCTGCAATTATCACGGGAGTTTGGGTGTCCAGGTAGTGGCGTGTGACCGGTTTGGAAATGGTCAGGTTCGCCTCTTCCTGAATGGCATTTGCCTTGGTGAGCTGGTTGTAATAGGTCGTTCCCTGCAAGCCTTCGATGTGAATATTCTCAATGCCTGACAGGTTAAAATACGAATGCAGGGCGCAGCTGTACTCAAAGGCTTCGGTTGAGGTGTTGGTGACGTTCAGGATCAGTTTTAGCTCGGCGCCAACGGTAATGACCAGTTCGGCCGAAAAATCGTGCGGCCAATAGGCTTTGGTGGCTTCCGAGGCGTTTAACTGAAAGCGAATTAAGGTTTCGCCATTGGCCTCTGCCCGGGTTTCAATAACCTCCCAATACATCAGGCGTCCAAAGCCGTGCTGAGGCAGTTGCGGGTCTGAATTGTGCGGCCCAAACCACGGAAAACAAACCGGAATTCCACCCCGAATAGCCTTGCCTTCTTCCGAAAAACTAGACGGACTCATCCATAGTAACTCAAAGGTGTTGTGCGGAGTAAAACTCATCACATGGGCGCCATAAAGGCAAATGTCTGCCTGCGCATATTTGTTGGACACGCTGATGAATGGCAGTTCACCTTCCATTTCTATAAACCCTAGTTCGCCTTCTAGGCTAAATTTCTCATCCAGCAAATCGATATCAAGGGGAGATTCTAAATTCATTTTGTCTGTTTTAATCCGTTAATGCTTTTGTTCTTCGATGGTTGAAATGAATCGATGAAAAGGAATGCCCTTCCATTCATTTGCGCCGGAATCGAAGAAAAACTACGAATGGTATTGCTGTTCTAAGCTAATGATATCATCATGAATCAGATTTAGATTTTTCAACTTCATCATTCGCAATAAAAGTCCTAAAACTACAAAAACAAAAGAGAATCTTGAGGGTGAAATGCAAAAGTTTGCGGGTGTCCCGCTTCAAGCTTTGGACCTTATTTGGCAGAAACGACACAGCGAAACCCCGTATGGTTGAGGCTGGTGTCCCAGCTTGTTTTCATACGTGCTGCCACCCGAAATCCGGAGCAGTATTGGTCGTTGCACAAAAAAGAGCCACCTCGGGTAACTTTCTTTTGAGCATAAGGCTCATCCGGATCAAAGGGCTGGTCGGGTCCTGGTGGATTGTGGGTGATCCCTTCCGTTAAGCAGGTTTGGTAATAATCGCTTCGATACCAGTCGGCGCACCATTCCCAGACATTGCCTGCCATATCGTACAAACCATATCCATTCGGGGCGAATTGTTTCACTGGGGCAGCTCGCTCAAAACCGTCCCTGGCCAGATTTTCGTAAGGGAACTTTCCATCCCAGGAATTGGCTTTCACCTGCCCCTCATGAATTCGTTCGTTGCCCCAGGGGTAGATGATGGCCTGATGTCCTCCGCGGGCAGCGTATTCCCACTCAGCCTCGGTGGGGAGTCGTTTGCCTGCCCATTGGGCATAGGCCGCTGCATCTTCCCATGATACGTGCACCACCGGGTAGTTTTCCCTGCCTTCAAGCGAGCTGCCGGGCCCTTCCGGATGACGCCAGTCAGCTCCTGCTACCCAGCTCCACCAAATTGTCGGGTTGTTCAACGAAACAGGACCATCGGTGGGTTTGAAAACCAGCGATGCGGCAACCAGCATTTCCTCTGGCGGCTTAGGGCTTCCCGGAGGAACTTGTTTTTTCAGCTCTTCCCAGTCGGGTTTTAGTTCGGCCGTGGTTACATAGCCGGTAGCAACAACAAACGCCTGAAATTGCTTGTTGGTTACTTCGTGTTCATCCATGTAAAAGGGGGAGATTGTCACTTCGTGGTGAGGAAATTCATCGGGACGGCCCCAAATGGAATCGCCTCCCATGGTGAAACTCCCTCTCGGGATATAGACCATTCCTTCCAACTTTGCCTTTGCTGCAGTGGTTTCGCTAATTGCAGGTTGGCCTGCAACGGCAAACCGATCGGGTAAGTTGGAACAGCAACTGAGGGTGGAGTCGCTGTTTGCGGCATGTTGCTCTTTTTTCTTTTCAGGAGTGGATTGGCAGCCTAGCAGGCCTGAAAGGGCTAAAATATATGCGAGTTGTTTCATGAACAGTCAATTTAGAACCATTAAACAGCTGCTGTTGAAAAGGGTTTAGCGGACTGGCTTATTTAGAATAAGAATTTGAGAAACAGAATTTAGTGTTTAATTTCAAGCATCTTAAAATTGAACGATCATGACATCAGCCTATTTAGCAGAAAATAATTGGAAGACGATCAAAGACCAGGATATTGAGTTGGTCATCCTTCCGTGGGGAGCCACTGAAGCTCACAACTACCATTTGCCCTATGCTACCGACAATTACCAGGTAGAGGCCATTTCAGGGGCTGCCGTGCAAAAGGCCAATGAACAAGGTGCAAAGGCGATCGTATTACCCGCTATTCCTTTTGGCGTGAATACCGGACAGCAAGACCTCAAACTGACCATTAACTTTTATCCGTCAACCCAAACGAAGATTTTAGGTGATGTGGCGGAAAGTTTGAGCCGGCAGAGAATTCGTAAGCTTTTAATCATGAATGGACATGGAGGAAATGATTTTAAGCAAATTATCAGGGAGGTGAATGCCCGTTTCCCAGAGATGTTGATTTGTACCAGTTCGTGGTTCAAACTTTCCGACAGAGATCGTTTTTTTGAGGCTCCGGGCGATCATGCTGATGAGTCGGAAACCAGCTTGATGATGTATTTGCGCCCGGACTTGGTTTTGCCTTTGAGTGAGGCTGGGAACGGAGAAAGCAAGTCATTCAGGCTGCAGGC
The DNA here is from genome assembly GCF_947495665.1 of uncultured Sunxiuqinia sp. Classification (GTDB taxonomy): domain Bacteria; phylum Bacteroidota; class Bacteroidia; order Bacteroidales; family Prolixibacteraceae; genus Sunxiuqinia; species Sunxiuqinia rutila. The sequence continues at coordinate 135,607 of NZ_CANLZV010000011.1, read as the reverse complement.
GATTAATGAAGGTTGGGTTTGGGCTGAGCGAAAATGGAGCCAGGTTAGTAAGGATACCGGCATTGGTTCGCCTTATTTAGCAAGTGCAGAGAAAGGGCGGGAGTTTTTCGAATACCTGGTTGAAGCGTATAGCCAGTTTTTGCTTCAACTCTCCAAGCTTGATTTGGATGAAGGCTTGTTCGAATAACTGTTTGGAAGGCGTTTTTCTGTGCGATGCGATTTTAAAAGTCTGTATTAATTTTCAGGAAATGTGCCGACAATAAGGCATAAAAAATCCCACCCTGGTTATTGGGCGGGATTTTTGGTATTGTGTGCGTCTTTCACTTACATAATCAGTTTATAGCCTTTCCCGTGCACATTGATGATTTCAACGGTGGGCTCATCTTTTAAATGTTTGCGTAATTTGGTGATGTACACATCCATGCTTCGGGCATTGAAATAGTTGTCATCAATCCAGATGGTTTTCAGCGCAAAGTTGCGTTCCAATACATCGTTGGCATTGTTGCACAGCAGACGTAAGAGTTCTGATTCTTTCGTCGTCAGTTTCACGGTTTCGCCATCGGTTACCAGGGTTTGCTTGCGGTGGTCGAAAGTGTATTTCCCCAGTTGGTAAGTCGATTGCTCGGCCCCTTTGCTGTCGCTGGTGCGGCGCAGGATTGCTTCAATCCGAAAGATTAACTCTTCCATGCTGAATGGCTTGGTGATGTAGTCGTCAGCTCCCATTTTGAAGCCTTCCAATACATCCTCTTTCAGGTTTTTAGCCGTCAGAAAAATAATAGGCACGTCGGAATTAATCATCCGGATGTCCTTAGCCAGAGTCATCCCATCTTTTTTAGGCATCATAATGTCGAGGATGCACAGGCTGTATTGATTTTTCTTGAAGCCCTCGTAAGCGACTTCGCCATCGCCGAAAAGGTCAGTGTCGTATCCTTTGGCTATCAAATATTCTTTTAATAAGAGGCCCAGGTTCTCATCGTCTTCGGCCAATAAAAGTTTTGCTTTTGTTTCCATTTACTTTCATATTTAGTGGAAAATAGATCATAAATTTTGTTCCTTTATTTAAGGCACTCTCAACTTTAATTTTTCCCTGATGAGAGTCTATGATTTTCTTCACGTAACTAAGTCCCAGTCCAAAGCCTTTTACATCGTGCACGTTTCCTGTCGGAACCCGGTAAAAACGTTCGAAAATCTGATCTTGATGCTCTTTGGCAATTCCTATGCCATTGTCTTTAATTGAAACGACCACAAAATCTTTTTTGTTCTCTGTTTTTACGTCAATTGCCGGGGTGTCCTTGCTGTACTTCATGGCATTGTCCAACAGGTTAAAAATGACGTTGGTAATGTGCACTTCGTCTCCTTTAATCAGGTCGTTGTCAGCCATGATAGTTGAGGTAAGTGTGCCGTTTTTGCTTTTAACCCGTAATTCAAAGTTAAGGATTACATTGTTAATCAATTCATTTAAATGAACTTCTTTGAATTTAAGTTTTAACCGGCCTTCGTTGAAAACCGCCATTTGAAGGACTTTCTCAACCTGAAAACTTAAACGCTTACTTTCCTGCAAAATCACATTGGAAACATGCTCAATGGTTCGTGGCGTGTTGCTAACGCTATTGTCGTGAAGCATTTGGCTAGCCAGGGAAATGGTTGAAATGGGTGTTTTCAACTCGTGAGTCATGTTGTTGATAAAGTCATTTTTTATGCTCGATAGTTTTTTCTGTTTCAAAATGATCAGAATGGTGTACACAAAAATACCGATCAGCATGGCCGTTAAAATGGCCGTTGGAATAACCATCAAGCCGGCTTCTTTAAGCAGGTAGCTTTGTCGTTTAGGAAAGTGGATAAACAGGTAATTGGCTTTGGGATCACGGTCGTTGGCAAAAAGATTGGTGCGGTAAGTGACTTTATTTTGTAAATCAAATTCCGCGTTTCCCATTACCCGCCGCTGTTCTTTACCTGGAGGGAAGGTGTAAACGGCATATTTGTATTCCAGGTCGATGTTCGAATTTTCAAATTCACGTTGAATTTCATGCTCCAGTAATTTCTGATTGATACGCTCCTTAATCGGGAGCTGTGAGAACATAACTTCGTTTTGGAGCAAGCGGTACATGTTGGCTTTTTCGTTCATTCGCCGTTCATACTCTTGCGCAAAATAAATGTCGTAATCATGAATTTCGTCAAAGGCCGAAGGAAAATCACCGGGCATTCCACGCTCGTTGTTGAAAATGGAATTGGTGTCGTTATAGGTAATCGAAAGCTCTTCCTTGTAGTTGCTGTTTCCTTTTTGTTTTGAGTAGCGGAATGAAATATTCACCTGACCTTGTCGGGCTTGGGCAGGGTCGGCCGTTCCTCCCGGAAATATATTGTTTGTTTGATTGCCGCGCGGGAAGATTGAACCACTGTAGTTTTGTCGGTTGGTTTGGGCAATAAGCTGAGCGGCTTCTTCTAATTCCAAACTACGCACAACCTGGCGGATCGAACGGTTTACCGTCTGATCAAATTGTTCCTCCTTTATCTGAAAAGCCTTTTTAATTGAATTGGTTTGAACCAGGATCAGGCTCGTCATTACAGTGGCCATGATCACAATTAAAAAAATGATAACTCTTCTACTCATAGGTACAAAGATAAACTTTAAAATATAGGGCAATTCGCTGCTTAACAATATTTAACATTGCTAGCAACAAAGGGATTCCCAAGCGGTTTTGGCGACTAAAGTCTTAACAGGCTTTAACATTCGTTTGCACCCTTAAACGCTTCTAGTCTCTATATTTGTAACAAGCAAATGTAGAAGAATACTTTACAGAACAAGAGACAAACAGCATTTTTTTTAGAAATGGAATTTAGGTTTTAGTTTTTGAAGCGGAGTCGAGCAGCTCCGCTTTTTTTTGTGCCCTATCGAAAGGAACGCTTATTTTGTTCGTCTTGTTTTGGAAGGATAAATCTCCCTTAGGTATTTAGGGTGTCCAGCTTGGCAAGGGCTTCTTTCGATGCGTTTTGCTGCGATTCTTTCTTGGAACTGCCTTGTCCTTTTCCCACAACCTGATTTTCGATGGAAATGGTTGACTGGAAAAGTGGTTGACGGTTCGTTGCGCTTGTCTTTTCTACTGTTTCAAAGTTTACATCTTTTTTGTTTTTCTGGCTCCACTCAATTAACTGGCTTTTGTAATTGGTGTTGGTGTGTTGAACCTTTTCCAGATTAACTTGCTGCAGAAGCAGTTTACGGATGATGAATTGCCGGGTTACCTGGTAGCCTTTGTCGAGGTACAAGGCACCAATAATGGCTTCCAGCGCATCGCCGTAGATGTGGCTGTTTTCTTTGGTGTTGTTGGTGTTGGACTGGATGTAGTAGTTCAGCCCGATTTGAAAGGTTAATTCGGTCAGGAAGCTGCGGTTGACCAATTTGGAGCGCATTTGGGTTAAAAACCCCTCATCCATGTTGGGGAAACGGTTATACAAAAATTCCGCGATTACTGCTCCTAAGATGGCGTCGCCCAAGTATTCCAGACGTTCATTATTAACCCAATTTCCTTGCGAATCCGTTTTAGAAGCTGACCGATGGGTAAGCGCCGTTTCGTAAAGCTTGAGGTTGTTTGGAGTACTGTTAAATAGTGCTCTTAAAAATAAATAAAACTCTTTTCTCGGTGAAGAAAAGAGTTTTATTTTTTGTGCGATATTTCTAATCACTTATTCAGTATTTCTTAAAAATAACAGTCGCATTGTGTCCTCCAAAACCAAAGGTATTGCTTAGGGCATAATTTACATTACGCTCTTTGGCTTTTCCAAAGGTGAAATCCAATTTACTGTCAATCTCAGGATCATCAGTAAAATGATTGATTGTTGGAGGGATAATTCCATCTTTGATGGCCAGAATGGAGGCAATGCCTTCAATAGCACCCGCTGCTCCCAGCAAGTGTCCGGTCATCGATTTGGTGGAACTGATGCTTAAATTATAAGCATGCTCGCCAAAACATTTTTGAATTGCTTTTGGCTCTGCAATATCTCCTAGCGGAGTAGAGGTCCCGTGAACATTGATATAGTCAACGTCTTCCGGTTTTATGCCGGCATCTTCCATAGCCCATTTCATGACTAGAGTAGCGCCTTTGCCGTCAGGATCAGGGGCAGTCATGTGGTAAGCGTCAGCAGACATTCCTCCACCGGCAACTTCGCCATAAATTTTAGCTCCACGTTTTACAGCGTGTTCATACTCCTCAAGAATAAGGGCGCCTGAACCTTCACCCATCACAAAACCATCACGGTCTTTGTCGAATGGGCGGGATGCTGTTTTGGGATCGTCATTTCTGGTCGAAAGTGCACGCATGGAATTGAAACCACTTAGTCCGGCTTCGTTAATTGCTGCTTCTGATCCCCCTGTAATGAACAGGTTGGCTTTGCCCATGCGGATGTAATTGAAGGCTTCAATTATGGCATGAGAGGCCGAGGCACAAGCAGAAACTGTCGTGAAGTTTGGTCCTCTGAATCCGTAACGGATGGAGAGCATACCCCCGGCAATATTGGCAATCATTTTCGGAATAAAGTACGGGTTAAACTTGGGGCGTTCAATATTGTAGGCCCGGGATTCTTCAAAGAATGTTTGAAGTCCTCCGATTCCTGCTCCCCAAATGACTCCGGCACGATCTTTATCGATGGTTTCCAGGTCAAGACCTGAATCTTCCATTGCTTGTTGTGCCGCAGCATAGGCATACAAAGTGTAAAGATCGTGCTTGCGCACTTCCTTTTTCTCTACATAAACTGTAGGGTCAAAGTCTTTGACTTCGCATGCAAACTGAGTTTTTTGCAGATCAACGTCGAATTTGGTAATTCGACCAGCTCCGCTTACTCCGTTTTTTAGCCCTTCCCAAAACTCCTCAACAGAATTACCAAGCGGGTTCACGGTTCCAAGTCCGGTAATAACTACCCGTTTAAATTCCATAAATGTTTAATTCAAATTTATTACTTTACGTTTGCCTCGATGTGCGAAACAGCTTCTCCTACTGTCGAAATCTTCTCTGCTTGATCGTCTGGAATAGCTAAGTCGAATTCTTTTTCGAATTCCATGATCAACTCAACAGTATCAAGCGAATCTGCACCTAAGTCATTTGTAAATGAAGCTTCGTTAGTCACTTCACTTTCGTCAACGCCTAATTTGTCGACAATAATTGCTTTAACTTTACCTGCAATGTCAGACATAGTTCTAATTTTAAGTTAATATTCAATTTTGTTTTTAAAAAATCCGGTGCAAAGTAATAAATTTACCCAAAATATATCAAAGAAAAATCGAAATAAATAGCTGTTTTGAGCTGTAAGTTGTTGATTATCTAAATTATATTTGAACATTCGGGTCCAGTATTCAAAAATAAATCAGAATAGAAAAAAAGATGAAGAAGATTGCCATTTTCGCCTCAGGATCAGGTACTAATGCTCAGAAAATTATCGAGTATTTTGAGAATAGCCGACACGTTTTGGTCGATTCTTTGTGGTCGAATAATGAGAATTCCTATGCCTTAATTCGTGCGGAACGACTTGGAGTTGAAACTTTTACTTTTTCTCGTGACGAGTTTTATCAGAGCATTGATGTGTTGGAAGAGCTGAGTGAACGTAAAATTGACCTCATTGTGCTTGCCGGATTTCTTTGGCTGGTGCCAAAATACCTTACGGAAGAGTTTCCGGTTATTAATATACACCCGGCTTTGTTACCCAAATATGGCGGAAAAGGCATGTATGGGAAATTTGTTCATGAAGCGGTGGTCAAGAATAAGGATAAGGTGTCGGGGATTTCTATTCATTATGTGAACGATCGTTACGATGAAGGCGCTATTATTTTTCAGACCACCTGTGATTTGGCGCCCGGTGACACGGCTGATGATGTTGCCCAAAAGGTGAGTGAACTGGAGCATGAACATTACCCACGTGTTATTGAAGAGGTGCTTTTTGCCGACGAGGATTAGTTTTATATACAACAACTGCCACACGGAAGAATGTTCGCATGTGGCAGTTGGCGGTAGTTTTACTCCAAGGGCAGAAAACCTGCCCGTTTGTTTAGCTCGACAGCGGGATTAATTCCAATTGCCTGCTTAACGAATCTTTCACGGCCTCAAAAGCAGCCTTGTTGGCTTCGTGTACCGGTTCTACCGGGGGTGCTTCTACCTTGAGAGGGTCCATGGGGGAGCCGTTTCGGAAAACCCGGAAGTCGAGGTGCGGCCCTGTAGCCAGACCGGTTGCTCCCACATAACCAATTATTTGTCCTTGCTTGACGCGAACTCCTGGTGCAATGCCTTTGGCATACCCATGCAGGTGCATGTAACAGGTGGTGTAAACCGAGTTGTGCTTAATGTAAACATAGTTGCCTCCGCCGCGACGCTGGTAGGCTTTGCGGGTTACCACGCCATCGCCAATCGAGCGGACCGGTGTGCCGGTTGGGGCCGCATAATCCACACCATGGTGCGGGCGTCTGATTTTTAATACCGGATGATAGCGGCTGTTTGAAAAGCGGCTGCTGATGCGTGAAAACTCCAGAGGCGACTTCAGAAAAGCCTTTTTAAGACTATTGCCTTCCTGATCGAAATAGCTTAGGCTGCTGTCTTGTTCAAACTGAAAAGCATAAAAATCCTGCTTCATGTGCTGAAACTGGCAGGCAAAAATTTCACCAATGCCAATGGGGGTGGAATCCACATACATTTCTTCATAAATGACCCGGAACTGGTCGCCACGCTGGATGCCGTAGAAGTCGATGGTCCACTGGTAAATGTCCGACAGTTCATTGGCCAGCACCGGGTTGATGTTATTTTCCGTCATGGCATTCCAAAGCGACGATTTAATGGTGCCCGAGGCGGTTCGTAACTGGCGGTGGATTGGTTTCTGCCCCCGGTAAATGTTGATGGAATCCCCCAGCTGGTAAACCACATAGTCGGTGTTGTCAATTTCGTAAATAAAGTAAGCCGGGGTTTGCAGGCTGTCTTTCTTCAGAAAAAAGTGGTAGGGGTTTTTATGCTTGATTTTTCGCACATCAAAAATAGCTTTTGATTTTCGTGCGAGCTGGTCAATCATTTGGTACGAAATATTCTTTTTTACCAGAATATCGGACAGGTTCTGGTTGCGCTGGATGTTGCGGGTTTCAATATGGAATGAATCGGCAGGGAGCCCGAATAGCAAAACCGGCTCCGGAATGGGGATTGGTTCTGGTTCGGGAATGGGCTCCGGCTTGGGAGCCGGAGGATTGACTGAAAATAGAACGAATAAACTTGTAGCGGCTAATAAAAAAACAACTTCTGCAATATATTTCTTCATATTAATGTTTCATCTTGTCAAACCCTTGTCCGTAAACGCCCATGACACTTCCCATCGAAATAAACGCCTCAGGGTCTATTTCCTTTAGCTTTCTGAAAATCAGGCTGGATTCCCGTTTCCGGACAACGGTCATTACTATTTTTACATTTTTCTGGGTGTACCAACCCGTTGCGTCCATTACCGTAACGCCTCGACCTACATTATTATTGACGTAATTGGCAATTTCTTCAAATTTTTTCGAAAATATAAAAATTTGCGCAGAAGCATTCGATCCATTTAAAAAAGCATCAATTGCATAAGAAACTACCCACATGTTAACAAAACCGTAAACCAGTTTTCCGGGCGACTGAAACACAAAATAACTGGAGGCAATAATAATAACATCGCAATACAAGATGATTCGTCCCGGGCTGATGTTCCGATTCTTGTTGATGATCATCGCAATGATGTCGGTTCCTCCGGTGCTCCCACCGCGGGTAAAAACAATGCCAATACCTGCACCGCCCAGCATACCTCCGAGCACGGCTGAAAGGAAGGTGTCGTCAATCAGCGGAGTGGTGACGATGCCGGGAGTTAACCAAAACAGGAAGGTCGCCACGGCCATGCTAAAGATGGTTTTAATGCCGAAGCTTGTTCCCAGTGCTTTGATTGCAATAAGAATGAGCACCGCATTGATAACAAAATATGACACGGCAATTGGAATGGAGGTTCCATAAAAAATAACTGCCGACAACCCACTGACTCCGCCTCCGGTTATTTCGGCCGGAATCAGAAATACAGTCCAGCACAGGACGTAAAGCGCCATACCAAAGGTGATTACCAGGTAATCCATGAAGGTTGTTTTCAATTTTTCTTTGTATTCTTTTGTCATTTCCTCTTCCTATTTTGATTGCTTAATGGGGTGTTTTTGCGTTCCCTTTTAACCGTGGGATCGGGCTGCAAAAGAATGGTTTTTAATTGAGGAAAAGATGGATAAAAGTCAGCGTTTACAGGATTAACGTAAAGCTTACATTCGGGGAAAGTGTAGGGCCTGTCTACAAGTTCAGAATAAACCAGTTGTCTTTGCGTTGCGACCATACCAAATCGAAGCTGATGGACAGCCAGGGAATGGCGGGAATTGTAAACTTCAGGTTGGTGTAGGCCGAATGCTGTGGTTGGGTAGTATACAGGCTGAAATAGCTTGAAGCTCCATTGCCCATGTTAAAATAGAAGGACTGAACCAGGGATAGCCACTGCCGGTTGAAATAGGTCAGTTCGGTTCCGAGGGCTGCTGCGTAATAGGCTTTTCCGGAGACTTCACCGGCATAGGTGCCTTTAACATCATTTCGGTAGAAAAGCAGGGAGGGAATGTTGGTGGAGGTGTAGGCCGTTGCAAACGAAGCAGAAAGTTGAACCAGGGAGTTGAATAAATGGTGCCAGGATGCCGCGGCAGATAGGGAATGGTAATTCGGGCTGTTGGTTGTGAAGCCCATCCCCCAAGTCAGGCCAAGGCCCAGGTGGTAACCATCTTGTTGGTGTCGCTTGCGTTTGATGTAGCCCATTGATTCGCTAACACCAAGCTGCAGGTATGAGACTTTATAGGCGTCCGGCTGGGGAAGGGAAGGGCTGATAAGGCTGCTGTCGGTCCGATGTCGGGTGAGCTGAAGGCTGAGGTCGGGCGAGAATTTGTAGTTGAAATCCTGGTGCCATGGATTGGAAATGGCCAATGAAACTTCCTTTTTCAGATAACCGACTCCTTGTACTTTTTGTCCTTCGGCGTACTGGTAGTTCATGCCATTGCCATAGGTGAAGCTTCCGGTGAGCGCCATGTTCCGGTAAAGAAGTTGCCGTGGAATAGCGGTCCTGATCGTAATGAGTTTGCTGTTGCTTCCGGTTGTTCCGCGCAGTTCCAGCCCAATATTCCGGCCCAAAAAGTTGTTGTCATTGACGCCAGCCGAAAACTGGAAGTTGTTTTTATTGCCATTGAACGACAGGTAGGGTACAACTGTTAAAGCATCCTTGGCGGTAATGTTGAGCAGGTTTCGTCCATCCGGCAAGGTGTCAATCTGATAACTGATGGAGGAAAAGTTTCCGATGTTCCAGAGTTTAATCATGGCCGTGTCGATGGCACTTTGGGTGGTTGGTGTGCCCGTTTTCAGGTTCAGCTCCTGCAGGATAATGTAATCTTTGGTGCGCCAGTTCTTACTGATGCGTATGGAATCAATAATGAGTTGTTCTTGCTGGCTTTGCTGAGCAAATGCGCTCATGCAACTCAGCAAAAGAAGTAATAGGATGGCTTGCGTTTGAGTCGTTTTCATGAACCGAAAATAACGGAAGCCTTTGTTCGATGCTCTTGGTTCTGCAAGCAAAGGGATAAACCTTGGGTATTGGGGATAAACGCCTGCCGGTAGCGGCGGTGGCAGGGCTAAAAAGCGCGATTTTGGGGATGAAAGGAATGCCAATCAGGCGAAGAGCCATTCCTCTAGGACTTCAAAATTAACCACAAAAAAAGGATGAACTCACCATGGAATTCATCCTTTTTTGATTCGATATCTTACTATTTAGACAACCACGTTAATGATTTTCTTCGGAACGTAAATCACTTTTTTGGGTGTTTTACCGTCCAGCCATCGTTGTGACAGCTCGTGGGTGCTAATTGTTTTCTCAACTTCCTCGCGCGAAATATCCAGAGGCAACTCCAGTTTGAAGCGCATCTTTCCGTTAAAGGAAACCGGGTATTCGTGTGTGTCTTCCACCAGCAGGCTTTGATCAGCTTCGGGCCATGGCTCGTAAGTCAGGCTTTGCTTGTTGCCATACAGGCTCCACAGCTCTTCGGCCAGGTGAGGCGCATAAGGAGCCAGGATGCGTGCAAAAGTTTCAGCGGTGGCTTTGGTTACCTTGCCTTTTTTGATGGCCAGGTTGTTGAAAACCATCAGTGCCGAGATGCCGGTGTTGAATTTCAGGTGCTCAATGTCGTCGCCTACCTTAATAATGGTTTGCTGCAACAGTTTCAGCACGTCCTTATCTTCTTCGCCTTCCACAATATTATCGGGGTTGGCAAAGAAACGGTGGGCACGGCTCAGGAAGCCAAAAACGCCTTTTACCCCATTTTCAGCCCAAGGTTTGGTGTCGTCCAGCGGCCCCATAAACATTTCGTACAAACGTAAGGAGTCGGCTCCGTATTTAGCCACCACATCATCGGGGTTGATTACGTTTTTCAACGACTTCGACATTTTGGCCACAATCTGACGCAGCTCTTCGCCCGTTTGGGTGTGGAAGTATTTGCCGTCTTTCTCTTCAACCAGGTCCGAAGTGACTTTGGCTCCGGTCTGAGTCTCGTAAGCAAAAGCCAGGATCATTCCCTGGTTATATAATCTTTTAAAGGGTTCATCGGTCGATACAATGCCCAGGTCGAACAACACTTTGTGCCAGAAACGGGAGTACAACAAGTGCAGCACCGCATGCTCGGCACCACCAATGTACAAGTCAACCGGCATCCAGTAGTTTTCCAGTTTCGGATCAAAAATCTGCTCATCGTTGTTGGGGTCGATGTAGCGCAGGAAGTACCAGCACGAACCGGCCCATTGCGGCATGGTATTGGTCTCGCGACGTCCTTTGCGGCCGTTTTCATCCACCACGTTCAACCATTCGGTGGCATTGCCCAGCGGGGATTCGCCGCCTTCGCCCGGTTCAAATTTTTCCATCTCGGGCAAGGTTACCGGCAGGTCATCTTCCACGATGGTTACTTCGCCATCTTCCCAGTGAATAACCGGGAATGGTTCACCCCAATAGCGCTGGCGGCTAAACAGCCAGTCGCGCAGCTTGAAGTTGGTGGTTGCCTCACCAATTCCTTTTTCTTCCAGCCAGGCCGTAACCTTGGCGATTCCATCTTGCTTGTTCAGCCCGTTAATGTCGATGCCAGTCAGTTCGCTGGCCGAATTGATGTAAGCGCCATCTTCTGTCCAGCAGGCTTTGCCGGCCACAACTTGCTCGCGTACCTCGGGTTCTGCATCTTTCGGATCGAGGATGCAAATGATTGGAATATTGAATTTCTCGGCAAACTCAAAGTCGCGGGTGTCGTGTGCCGGAACAGCCATAATGGCTCCTGTTCCGTAGCCCATCAACACATAGTCGGCTACCCAGATTTGGATTTTTGATCCATTGACCGGGTTGATGGCATAACGGCCGGTAAACACTCCGGTTTTTTCTTTGGCCAGTTCGGTACGGTCTAAGTCAGACTTTAGCGAAGCGGCTTGCGTATATTTTTGAACTTCTTCTTTTTTCTCGTCTACCACCAGTGCGTCCAGCATTGGGTGCTCGGGCGACACCACCATGTAGGTGGCACCAAACAAGGTGTCGGGGCGGGTGGTGTATACCCGCAGTTTGTCTTCCAGCCCTTCAATGGCAAAGTCCACTTCAGCACCGGTCGATTTTCCGATCCAGTTTTTCTGCATGTCTTTTACGCCTTCGGGCCAGTCCAGCTCGTCCAGTCCTTCCAGCAGGCGCTGGGCATAGTGTGGAATACGGAGCAACCATTGCTTCAGGTTTTTGCGAGTCACCTGGTGTCCGCATTTCTCATGCGAGCCATCGGTCAGTACTTCCTCGTTGGCACAAACTGTTTTACAGTTTTCGCACCACCATACCTGGGCGTTGTCGTAATACGCCAGGCGTTTTTTGCTGATGTATTCTTTGACGGCAGCATCGCCTTCGGCTTTCACTTCTTCAGGAATGGGAAGCTCGCTGATCGGACGGCCTTTGCCTTGCTCCTGATCAAACCAGGTGCTGTACAGCTTGGTAAAAATCCACTGCGTCCATTTGAAATACTTCGGGTCGGTGGTGTTAATTTCCCGGTCCCAGTCGTAGCTTAAGCCCAGGGTTTTAATTTGCCGACGGAAGTTGTCGCAGTTTTTATTGGTTGTAATGGCCGGGTGTGTGCCGGTCTGAATGGCATACTGTTCGGCGGGCAGTCCAAAGGCATCCCATCCCATGGGGTGGAGCACATTGAATCCCTTCATCCGTTTGTAGCGGCTGAGGATGTCGGTGGCTGTGTATCCTTCCGGATGCCCTACATGAAGTCCTGATCCTGAGGGGTAAGGAAACATGTCGAGAATGTAATATTTTGGCTTCGAAAAATCATTTTCGGTTTTGAAGGTTTTGTTTTCCTCCCAGTAGGCTTGCCATTTTGGCTCAATGTCCCAGAATTTGTATTCCATCGTGTTGAAAAGATTAAAAGCATTTTTAGGTCGAAGACCCGTCACTGTTGTTTATCGGTGAGTTGACGCTGTTTGCCGGGGCATAAAACGTCTACCTCATTCGATTTGAGGCGCAAAGATAGCAAAAAGAAGGGACAGTGCGAAGGGGAAAACGGGCGAGCTTTGAGTGGTGCCGGATGATAGTTGAGCGGTGTCGGTTGTCAGTTATCGGTTTTCAGTTGACAAGCAGTTCATGCCTTCGTACGTTCATGACTTCGTGTGTTCATAAGTTCGTCGGATTGAGCGTCTTCCTGAACTTGTTTCAGGATCTGTTACTGGTCAGAAGTTGTCGGGTTCAAATTAAACGCTGCCAGGACCTTCGGACGCTGCCAGGTTGTGGGCTACCGTTTGCCGATGCACTCTTTTCTCCTCCTTTTTAGCAAGGAGGAGTGGCACCGGTTTACCGGTGACGAGGTGGTTTTGTTATTAATTCAGAATTTTCAAGTTTATCGTCTTTGTGCTGGTTTTGACCACCCCGTCCCCGACAAGTCGGGAACACCCCTCCTTGTCAGGCGGGGAAATGGGCCTGAGCCGGACAATAAACTTTCGCCCAACGCGAAAGGAAGTGATTTTTCGGTCACACGTTCGTACCTTCGGTTATCCGTTTTGAGTGTCCTCCTGAACTTGTTTCAGGATCTGTTACTGGTCAGAAGTTGTCGGTTTTGATTAAACGCTGACAGGACCTTCCGACGCTGTCAGGTTGTGGGGCTAACGTTTGCCGATGCGCTCTTTTCTCCCGTTGGTCGTCAAACAGGGTTTTCTTAGCTAGTCCCACGCCGATTCCTTTCCTTGTTTTCTGGTTTAAAACCCTCGTAGGCCGTCCTTTTCACCTGGCGGTGAAGTTGGGGAGTTAGATTTTGTTGGCTTCGGCCTTCGTGACTTCGTACGTTCGTGACTTCGTGTGTTCTTGCCCTCTCCCTTCTCCCTGCTGCCTGGCTCATCTGCTCACTTTTTCTTAACCCATCCGTCCCGGTTCCCGGGACACCTTCCCTTCGAGAAGAGAAGGAAATCCAACCACTAGCGTAAGGTGTGAAATCTTGTTCTCTCGGCGAAATGGAGAAGTTGGATGTTGACAGTTTCGTGCCTTCGTGTCTTCATGCCCTCGTGCATTCTTCTCACTCAAGTCTCATAACTAATTTGCTGTTTTTGATGGATGATTCAGTAAAAATGACACTGAAAACCAGTGTTTTTTGCTGTTGGTTGTTGGGTGAAAATGTTCGTTCATGAGTCGGGAGGGCTCATTTTTGGGCTAAAATGGTCAGTTCATGAAGTTTATGGTAAATTCTTAGGAGAGATGAAAAAGAACATTTAACTTTTAGTCACTAAACTTTTAATACCTAAGCAAATGGAAAATAAGATTAATTACCAGTTGCCCGACACCGTGGCCGAAGAAGCGGCAAACCACATTAACGAAGCCGTTGCTTTACTGAAACCTTACCTGATTGCCTTAAATGCCGAGGAGCGGCAGTCGCTACCCAAAATGAGCGATGGCACCGCTCCGTTTGTTGAGAAATGCCTGGATTATTCCAACAGCGATCCCCAGTTTGCACCTCCTTTTATGGATGTGGATGGTTTTAAAAACGACATGGATAGCTGGGAGAAACTCATGGCTGTTTTGCGCCCGGTGCAGCAGTTGGTGTTGAACCTGGATGATACCACCACGCAAGCCGGATCGGAAAGTTACACCGCAGCACTTACTTATTACAACTCGGTGAAACAGGCGGCCAAACTTAGTATTCCCGGCTCAAAAGCCATTTATGAAGATTTGAGGAAACGGTTTGCCAGCAATGGAAACCGGAAAACCGATTGATTGACTAAAATCGGGAGATTTAGATTGATGTGTGACAAAGGCAGGAGCAGTACCGAGTTCCTGTCTTTTTTTTTCGGAAGGAACATGGGCCCAGTTGGAAGCTTGTAGTTGATCCCCAACTGCAGTTTGGTGCAAGCCGACTGCAGTTTGTCCGGAACCAACCCGAGTTCTGTTTTTGCCTACTGCAGTTTGCTCAGCGCTGACTTCGCCGACCCTTTTGCCGACTGCACTCACCTTTTTGATGACTCGAGTCCGTTCGGAACCAACTGCAGTTACCTCGAAGGTAAGTCGAGTCAGGTCGGAACCGACTGCAGTCACCTCTAAGGTAAGTCGAGTCAGGTCAGAACCGACTGCAGTCACCTCAGAGGTAACTCGAGTCATGTTTGAGGTGGGGAGGGGTACTTCGGAAGTACCCCCCTGAGGTGTTAAATAGAAAATGCTCGATAAAGATTATCAGTCATTTAGGACGAAAATAAAAAGATGCTTATTCGTACATACATTTTGTAAATTTTTATAACTTAATCGGCGAAATCGAAAAAGGAAAAAACCAATGACAGTACTAACCAACGGACACCCACTGCACACAATCAGCGTTTTCACCAGTAAAAACACATCCAGCTAAAGCGAATATATCCACAAGACTGTGGGTATACAAGTGTTAGCCTTTATGAAAAAAACGAACCACACATATGAATAAGTTAATTTACATTTTAGCCATTATTTTTCTGGTTGGTTGCTTGCCAAAACGAAACTCGGACAACAATGACAATAATATTGGTTCTGAATCAGTTGAGCAAACAAATGATAATCCAAGCAAGACTGCATCAATTGAAAAGAATAAGGAATCAGAAACAATAATTAAAGAAACTCCTTGCGATTCGACTAAATGTGACCTTGGAATAGTTTTATCGATTTCAGAAAACAGGGACAACCTAACAGAACCATTAATTGCATCTTTATTAGCAACTATTGACAGATGTTGTAGTAATAACGTAGAATTTGGAGAATTTAGTAATGAAATGTTATTCGTTGTTCTTGAAAAAAGGCCTGACTTATTTTTAAAAGCATATAAAGACAACATTAACAACCTTGACACTGGTTATATCAATTATGAACTTCAAAGTCCAATTCATGACCTGATTCCATTAAAAGAAATTATTCAAAAAGTAGATTCAGTAGAATTTGATTCTGTTATTAAACAAATCGTGATTGATAACTTGGAGAAAGGCAAATGGTGGTAAAAAATCACAAAGGCTAACAAACCGCAATAAAGCATATGGAGGTCAGCTCGATTTGCAAAGTTTGTGACTTCGGCGCACAACGCCAAATCGCTGATTTGACTTTAAAAATGAAAACTTAAAACTAAAACCAACGCTTTGGCTCTGCTCAATTTGGGGAGTTAGTATGGTTAGATCTCCATACGCTTCATGCGGCAGGCCGTTATAACACAATTTAAATAAGAGGGTTGGCATGATCATTGGGCAAGATTGAAAACTTACAGACAAGTAAATATTAGTTCGGAAATTAGAACAACTTAAAATTAATCAAATGAAAACAACTATTTTAATGACTCTGTTCATTTCGCTGTCAATCATTTTTGCTGGTTTTCAAAATAAGACAAAATACAATTATGAAAGTGTTGGAAACACCGCAATCCTGTCAAGTACAGAAATTAATCTCCCATGGGTTCTTACCGCTTATGCTGATGCTGATCTATCGCCCCAGAGAATAAACGAATTGGACAAAGACATTACAGAAAGACTTATTATTGAATTTGAACCGAATGAAAATCAAATAACAACCGCTGGATTTTTAAAAAAACAAAAAATCCCATATGAGTTAACAGATGATCATAGTGTTAATTGTCAGCAATTTAAAATTAAATTTGACTCTAGTAAAACTCAAATGATTCTTTCTGACGACTCAGGAAATTATGCTTATAAACAATTAAAAGATGCACTTGACCTGGTTCAACCAAATGGTTTCCCTTTGCGCAATAACAATTTGTTTATAAGAAATATCATAACTGGAAACTATAATATCATCAGGAATCAGACAGCGACATCTGATATGGTAGATATCAAAAGAAATGCAATCAAAGGAATTAAGGAATGGGAAGGTAAAGAGTTAAATATTTGGTTAAAAGTGGGGATATTTAAAGAGAATATTTTTACGATAGATGATAAAAATAACAAACAAGAACCATCACTTAAATATCAATGGTCTTTAAAGGGGGATACGTTAGTTTTAAAAAACGTAGCAAAGGACAAAACGAAGTCAGAATATCAGATTGGAGATATTGAATATGAACTCTTAAAATCTAATTAAAAATCGTGTTATAACAATTTTTATATGGCAGGCGGGGGGTTCAGCGGTCTGACAAGTCAGACCTTGCGCCCACTTTCCTGCGAGTCTGACACTCCCGATTGCATCGGGACCGCCCGACCACATACAAGTGACCGTTAGCGAAAATTAGAAATCGATGAAACTTAGAAAAATAGATTTAACTAATCCCCGCCGCCGCTCGGTTGGATCGTGCGGTTTATTAATCATCTAACTTAAATTACTTATGACAGCTCTTCTTTATTACTCAATTGGCCGAAAGCCAAAGATGATAGGTATAAAATCAAATTGTTACTGATCGGGTGACTCGAAGTCAACCGATCAGTAAAGAAGTCTACCTGCCGGATGCTGTCGCTCTCCAAGATTATTTCACACATGAAAAGAAACAAAAAAATGAAACAATCAATTTCAATAGCCATTCTGGTTCTTGTTAGTTTAATATCGTGCAAAACAAAAAATAAGGAGGTTTTAATTCGGGGACAAATCATAGGTGAACAGCCTGTGGAAATTATCTATACTGCTCCTACAAATGGTATTTGTGACTGGGCTATAACAAATTCAATTGACACTGACTCTTTAGGTAAATTTGAAATCAGTTTTAGTATCGACAAACCTTCATTTGTAGTGGTACTTGCAAAAGGTTTTATGGCATTTGAGCAAAGCCCTACAATTGTTGCAGAGCCTGGCGAAACATATGATTTGACCATTGACCTGACTTCTAAGGAACAACAATTTGTAATAGAAGGAAGCAACAACACAATTCAGGACTTTTACAATAACTTATCTCAAGCCAATCCTAAAACCTGCTTCTTTAATTTCAAAAGAGAACCTGCCGATATGACCGGCATCAAAAAGGATTTATTCGCTCTTAGGCAAGGAGAAAATTTAAAACTCAATGAATTATTGGAAGAAGGCAAAATCAATACGGAGGTATTTAACCTGATAAAAACCGATAGAGACGTTTACTATGGAACTGCTTTAAGTACGATTGCTTCAATGAATACAGCTAAATATATCAGGGAGGGAGCTTCTATTCCTGATTCAGTAAGTAAATATTGGGAGGATGCAAATGCCTTAGTGTCTCTAACCAATGAAGACATTCCGAGAACAAAGAATCTATACGATTTTCTGGATTTATATTACTGGTACAATATCTATAATTCAATTACCTATTCTGAATTTTCAGAAACTCGTGCTGAATACAGAGAAAAGGGGTTAGAACATACTTATCGGTTAGGGTTAGCCAATAAATTTTTTGAGGGTGAAAATCTTGAATATTTTACGGTCAGATACATTATCCAAAATTCAAGAAGAAAGAAGGAAAATGAATTTATAGAAATCATTGAGAAATTTCATGAAGCTTATCCAGCTAATTTATTCAGCACATATTTAGAACCTGTCAAAAAAGTAATACTTGAATAAAGGATATTGTAAAAACTCAGCAGTCCTCCGCTGGCAGCGGAGGCTCTCAAAAATTAGAAACGGTATTATTTGTCCACTGTTAATCCAATAAAAAATGAGAATTATGAACAAGCATGTAATAACATTTATCATCTTACTTTTTGTAGGTTGTCCAAAAAGTAAGGCCCAAATAATTGAAAGCGTTAAGAATAACCTGGTAAATGGTAAAGCGATAGCTTATACGATTGAAGAAATTACCATTGAGGGGAAGAGCATTGGAGATAGGTTTCAGACATCTAATGTTGCTTCTTTTGAAGCATTGCAGGGAGATTCAATTATTGGTTATAAATATCACGTTCGGAAAGACCTCATTCATCCACGTTTTCATGTTCCTATTACAATCAGGCTAAATTACGATGGAAATGTCCATGTTAAAACGCTTGACAGTAACCCGAAAAAGGATAAAATTGCTACCAGCAGAAAAAAAATAGAGCCATCAACGTTTAGAGGCGATTTTTTGGGGCAATTACCAATGATTGTTGATATTCTCAATCTCGATGGTTATACTCTTCAGGCTAAAACGGACACTATTTTGCAAAAAGTTTCATGCATCAAGTTAAGTGCTGTGGATATTAACCGCTTTGCTTATGAATTATATATCAATAAGGCGACATTGCTTCCCTGGCTATTGCGAATTGTTGTAAATAAGGAGCAACCTTTTATTCGAGAATATTATTACTCTGATTTCAAGAATTATGATTCCTATGACAGTTTATTAGCCATCAGGCAATCCATAGCAAGATCAGATTCAATTACAGAGGCCGAGGAGACAGAAGCTCTTGGTGTTGGTGATAGAATCCCCAACTGGAGCTTACAGTACACCGATGGAACTCCTTTGCAGATGAATGAAACGAAAGGGACTACGACAATTTTGTTTATATCGTCAATATTTTGTGGGCCATGTCGAATGGCACTACCAGCAATTGAAAGAATTCATAATACTTATTCCAAAGCAAAAAATATTAATTGTAAGGTTTTCTATCCCTACGACAAAAGGGAAAAACTAGTAGCGTACATGAAGGATAAAGAGATTAAATATCAGATTCTCTGTAATCCTCTAGAGAATAAAGAAGAAAGAATGGCAGTACTTAGCCAGATTAACTATGGGCTTCCAACAACAATGATTTTAAATTCGAATAATCAAATTGTATGGATAGAGTCTGGTTACAAGGAGGATTTAGAAGATAAGATTATGGAAATGGTAGAAAAAATCAGTCCTGGCAATTAAGAGTTCGAGCAGTAATCTCTGCTATTGTATGACTGTATCATCTGTTTTGTTATTAGATTGTAGTTAGCTGTTGGTAAGCAACCGAAAAAGGGGATAAGACAAATGTTTTAATGAGATGTCACGCGATGGAATCGCTCGACTGCAGAATAATGAAATCTCATCGGCTTTATTTTACTTTTTAGATAGATTGCCACTAGCAATAAGGTTAAAAAAAGTACAAATGATTCATAAATTAAAAATGACTTGGATTCATTTTATCCCGGTCATCTCATTAATCTTCTGGAGTGCTATTTCTTGTAAAAAGGAAGAAAAGCATAAAGTCCAACTTGGTGAAAACGCGGTTGTAAAATTCTCATTTGAAAACCTTAAAGATAGTACTGCAATTAGTTTGTATAATCTGTCTATTTTCAAATCATCAAAATTCTATGATAACTCGTTTGTTTTGGAGGAGGAGAATAATATCGAGTTTGTTATTCCTTGTGAATACCCCTCAGGTATTTATTTTACAGTAAATAATTCTTCGTTTACAGGCTTCTTATTGCCTAAAGACACTTTGAGAGTAAACGTGCAATTATTGGATAATGGTAGTGTTGAAAAGATAGAATATAGTGGGAGGACACAGTCAATTTGTAATTATTATCTTCAAAAAAAGCAACATCTAGGATATCAGGATTTAAGAATACCATTAAATAAAGCCCCTGCAGTTCTTGATCAAATCTCAATAAACACGGATACTTTGATGAGGAATGAGTTGAATTTTTTGAAACAGTATACACTGCATACGCATCTGCCTGAATGGTTTATTCAAACAGAAAAAAGCCAGATTATATATTTATGTAGTAATTATAAAAAATCACAAAAAGCATTATTCGAAAAGCATCTGAATATAACTTATAGCCCTCCTAAAGATTATTATAAATCAATTGACACCTTAGACATAAATAACCCAAGTGCAATTTTTTCATATTGGTACTTCGATTTTTTAAACAGCTGTTTGGTATATGACAATGTTACTTATCAAAAACAATCTGTAGCTGAATGGAGGGATTTAACAACAGCATTAGCACTTTCAAAAGCCAATGAAAACTTGACTGGAGAGATTCGAGACGTATTTAAGTACAATTATCTAAATTCGTATTTAACCCAAACTAAAGATCTCGAAAGTTATGACGAACTCTTTCAAGAAAACAAAAATGATTTCTCAAGTACGAACTATCTGAATGATTTAATTGCAAAAAGAAGTTTACTGAATGACTCAATTGTAAAAAACAGGAATGATGCTTACCAGCAATCCGCAAAGAATCGTTTAGAAAAAAATGACTCTATACCATATTTCTATTTGCCCAATAGCAGTGGACAATTCTTTTCTCCTAAATATTTCAAGGAGAAAATAGTCTATGTAAATTTTTGGGCAACATGGTGTAAACCATGCATTGCTTCAATTCCACAAAAAAATGACTTAATAATGGCGTATGCTAATAGTCCGAAAGTAGTATTTCTAAACATTTGTACATCTAGCAGTAAAGAGGATTGGAAGAAAATGATTGACGAGAAGAAAATAGGTGGAATTAATCTTTTTGCCAATGAAAACTGGAGTAATATTCTCATAAACAAATTCGGAGTTAGTGGTGTGCCAACTTATTTTCTGGTACAGGATGGAAAAGTAATAAAGCCCTATTGTGATTCACCGGAGAATATAGAAGACGACTTAAAAGTATTATTAAAAAACTAAATTGAAGAAACTCGTTACCGCACGCTTGCATCATCTGGTGTAATCTCCGCTGGCGCGGTTTTGTAACCCGTGCCTTACTGGTAGAAGCAAGAAGTTATTTGCCCTGAGGGGCAAGGCACAAATTGCCAGTTTGCGCCAGCGGAAGAAAGCCAAAGATTATAATACATAAACCAATTGTCTAACTAAATTTTAAACTCAATGATGAAACGGATTAAACGATTTAATGTATGGCAAACTGCGAAAGTGGTTGCCTTGATGTATTTCCTGATTATTGCCATTTTTATGATTCCACTGGGCCTGATTGGCAGTATTGCCGGCGGCCTGTTTGACAGTGCTTTTCCGTTTGGTGGTATTATGCTTATTTTCCTGCCCTTTGTGTATGGCGTAATCATTTTTTTGATGACTGCGCTGGGCTGTGCCCTGTACAACCTCATTTCGGGCTGGGTAGGCGGCATTGAAGTGGAAGTTGAAGTGGTGGAAGAATAGGCTCCGGCTTTTCCGAAGAAGAGGTGGTTTACTCTTCTTCGGAGCCTTTTTTGCGAAACCAGTTGCCCGGATTGAGCCGGGCTTTGTATTTGGTAAAAAGCTCTTTGCCCACCAGCAGGCCGCCCAGCCAAAACACCACCTCCATGGCAATAAAACTGGCCGACGACCACGCCACTTTCTGCCTGGTTTCGAGCTCCAGAAAGGGAATGAGTAGGGTGAGGGCAAAAAACACCCCACTAAAAATCATCAGAAAGATGCCCCACCGTATGGCCTTGTTTTTCTTTTTCATGCTGAGAGTAAAACGGTTGGCGGTGGCAGATTGTTTGCTTCATCCTCGTGGGTTAGTGGTTGTGCCCCGGAGTTTTTGACTTGCTCAACAAGGCCTCATTTTATTTGATCGTTTGAAAAATTGTTCAGTTATTCGTAGCAGAAAATCTTGCCGGTTGATTGATCGGCTTTAAGTTTAAAACCCCAAAAAGTAACACGAAGTCATGTTGTCATCCATTGTCGAATTCCTGGTCATGTTAAATCCGTTCGCCTTGTTCCTTTACCTCGAACCGATTCGGAAGGACTTGTCGCATCGCGATTTTATGATGGTCATTTTTAAGGCCACCCTCATTTCATTTTCAGTCTGTCTTATTTTCTTTTTGTCGGGCGATCTGTTCTTCCGCAAAATTTTCCAGATTGACTTTGAGTCGTTCCGGATTTTTGGTGGAATCATCATTTTCTCCTACGCCTATTTCTACATCGTAAAAGGACAAAGGGCCCTGATTATTATTAAGGAAAACCTGGATGATCTGGCTTCGGAAATTGCCTTGCCTTTTATGGTGGGGGCCGGATCCATCTCGCTGAGTATTTTATTGGGGCATGACCATTCGTACCTGATTGGGGGCGTGTCGCTGGCCGGTATTTTTCTGGTTAACTTTTTGGCCATTTTTTTACTGAAGACCTTGCGGGATTCCATTGAGAAGAAAAAGTTCAAGAAAGCCTTTGATAAAAACATGGAGGTGCTGCTCCGTCTGAATGGTTTCTTTATTGGTGCCATTGGCATCAACATGGTGCTGGTAGGCATTAAAAACCTGTTTGGCATTGGGTAGTGCGGACAGGAACTGATGCCGTAAAAAAGGGATGAATCGCATCGATTCATCCCTTTTTTACGGCGGTTGGTGGCGAATTTCCTTAGAGCACAACGCCACCGCCGGTTAGTTCATCAAACTCTTTAAAGGTCATGTTGCGCAGATCTTTGTCCGACAGTTGCGGATTGTCAGTTGGCCACTCGATGTTGAGTGTGGGGTCGTTCCAGATGATGGCGCGCTCCGACTCAGGCACATAAGGATTGTCTACCTTGTAAGTTACCTCGCTGATTTCGGAGAGGGTGCAAAAGGCGTGTGCAAAGCCGCGTGGGATAAAGATCATCTTTTTATTTTCGGCGCTGAGCTCAATCGAATCCCACTGCCCATACGTGGGCGATCCTTTGCGCAGGTCGACAAAATAGTCGATAATGGAGCCCTGGATACAGCGCAACATTTTGGTTTCGGAGTAGGGGGGCATCTGGATGTGCAGTCCGCGGATGATGCCGGCTCTTTCCGATCGCGAGTGGTTTTCCTGCACCCAGTGGCGCCCAAGACCGGCTTCTTCCAAAATCTTCTCATCGAAGATGCGCATAAAAAAGCCGCGCGGGTCGAGGTGGGGTTGCAACTGAATTTCATAAACTCCTTTGAGTTTTCGTTCTGTTATTTTCATATGGTGATGGTTTATGTATTTTAAGAATTTCTTATTGGTTGTACCCGGCTGTTGAAGCAGTGCTGTTTCATTGCTGGTAGCCTGCCAGGCTTGTTAATGGCGTTTGGATCATCGTCTGTTTTTATTTTAGTTGATCTGTTTTATCGTGAACAGGAAATCAGGAACGCTTGGAGAAACCGTGCTAAAAAGTTACAACAATCGGTGTAATTGTGAAAGTTCCGCATTTACTTTCCTGTCTGTTTTGTTCCCAATGAGCAACAAGAATGACTAGATTATTGTTTAATGAAGTGTTTGTTTTCGGCTGGTTCTTTTTAGCCAGGGGAGCTGAAAATTGCTGGTGTGTTTGCCCCGGAAAATTCGTTGGCAGACGGTTCGGTCAGCGTCTTGTCTGTTTAGAACGATTAAAATCAAGGATTTTATTCGGGCTTTTCAAGCATAATTGGCTAGTTTTGTTGGCATCGCATCATGAAAGAAGATAAGCATAAATACATTGTTCGTGAAGGGTGGGTTTCCATTGGGACCAACCTTCTTTTGTTTGGTGTTAAGTATTGGGCAGGGGTTGTTTCCGGCTCCATTGCCTTAATTGCCGATGCCTGGCACACCTTGACCGACTCGGTGTCGTCGGTAATTGTATTGATTGGCGGAAAGCTGTCCAACAAACCGGCCGATGAAGAACATCCGTTTGGACACGGGCGGGCCGAACACATTGCAGCTATTATTATTGGCGTGCTTCTGGCGCTGGTGGCTTTTGACTTTGTACTGAGTGCTGTGGAAAAGTTTAACAGTGGCGAAGGAGGCCATTTTGGAACCATTGCCATCGTGGTGACCATCCTGTCAATTTTAGGCAAGGAGGCGCTGGCCCAGTATGCCTTTTGGGGCTATCGCAAAACCGGTTCGTCCATTTTAAAAGCCGATGCCTGGCACCACCGGACCGACTCGTTGTCGTCGATTATTATCCTGGTGGGGATTTTAATTGGAAAGTATTATTGGTGGATTGACTCGGTGTTGGCGCTGATTGTGGCTGTAATGATTGGCTATGCCAGCTATGAAATTCTGTCGCGCGAAATCAAAAGCTTATTGGGTGAACGAATTGATCCGGAGTTGATTCGATCGATTAAGATTGAAGTTGACGGGCTTTTGGAACGGGAAGTGTTTATTCATCATTTTCATTTACACCAGTATGGCAACCACAATGAATTGAGCTGCCACATTAAGCTTCCGGCGAACATGCCCCTGAATGAAGCGCACGCAATTTGCACCCGGATTGAAACCCGGATTCTGGAAAAATTTGGGCTGGTAACGACCATTCACCCGGAGCCCTTGGAAGGCTAGGCAGAGCCAGGCCACACTACCTGCGTTTAATTTTTAAAAAGTTCTTTTGGTTTCACTTCCATTCAAGCGTAATATCCTTAAATTAGCGTTTTTGATTTTCCAAACGATGAGAAAAATTCTATACAGCTTGATTTCGCTTGCCTTGTTGGTGGCCTGCCAGGATGTTTTTGAATCACCGCCTCAGGCTTTGCTTGAAGTGAAGGTTAAAAATGTAGACACCTTGAATACCCGTAAACCTAAAGTTTCGGTGTATGGTGTGGGGAGGGACAGTATCTGGATTTACCAGGTAGAAACCGATGTGTTCCGCTTGCCTTTGAGCAGCGGCGATACCACCAGCTATGTGGTGCTGCTCGACTCCATTGCAGATACGCTAAGCATCATTCATTCCAATGAACTGATTTTTGAATCAGCAGAGACGGGCTTTTATCAGGAATCAAAAATACTAGACATCGAACACAGTTTTAATCGGATTGACGATTATGAAGTTACGGACAGCGCGGTCACAAAAAACTGGCATGAAAATATTCAGCTTTACATTCATTCTTTGCCTGCTGACGCTAATTAGTCAGGGGCAGGAGCGCGAGCTCAAACTAAAACCCAAACGGACAGATAATTTTATCCACATGGATGGATTGCGTGTGGGACTTGATATTTCACGACCGATGCAGCATTTGTGGAACAAGGGCGATCGGTATGGAACGGAGTTGAGTTTCGATATGGAGTTGATTCCGAATTTGTATCCGGTGATTGAAACCGGTTGGGAGAAACTGAAAATTGATCACGATTACCTGGACTACAGCTCGGCCGGTTCGTACACCCGCTTCGGATTTGATTACAACTTACTGGTTGCCGAACACGCCAAAGACATGGACATTGTTTATGTCGGTTTGCGCTATGGGTTCAGCTTTGCCAATCAGCAAGTCAAAGAATACCGGATAACCAACTACTGGGGCGATTTGACCGGTCGGATGGGGAAACAAAACTACACTGCCCAGTGGGCTGAATTTGTATTGGGTATCAAAGGAGAGGTTTTCAAAAACCTGTTTATGGGCTGGAGTATTCGTGGTAAATTGAAAATGAGCCAGAAGGACTTTGAGATGCCTCATGTGTATTTTAATCCTGGCTATGGCCCGGCTGAAAAGAAATTCAACTTCGACTTTTCCTATTCTGTCTTTTACAATCTGCCTTTCAATTTTCGCAAATAAATCCGGGGTTCCGGATGCTTGATTCTGAATTCCTGGCTCTTTGGCTCTTAATGCATCGCATTCTAAAGAATTTATCCGAAATCAGGGAATAAAAAAACAGCGCATCAATTGAATGATACGCTGTTTTTTTTATTTCAGATTTACTAATGTCGAATGGACTGATTACATCATGCCGCCCATACCGCCACCCATGGGAGGCATAGCAGGAGCTGCAGGTGCATCTTCTTTTTCGTCAACCAACACGCACTCTGTAGTCAGGAACATACCAGCAATTGATGCGGCATTTTCAAGGGCTACACGAGTTACTTTAGCTGGGTCGATTACACCAGTTTCGTAAAGGTTTTGGTATTCGTCAATGCGTGCATTGTATCCGAAATCACCTTCTCCTTCGCGTACTTTTTGTACAACTACGGCACCTTCTTTACCAGCGTTGGCTACAATCTGACGCAATGGCTCTTCAATCGCACGTTTTACGATTTCCATACCAGTTGTTTCGTCTTCGTTTTCGCCAGTCAAGCCTTCAAGAGAAGCAATAGCGCGGATCAGCATGACACCACCACCAGGAACGATTCCTTCTTCAACAGCAGCGCGAGTTGCACTCAAGGCATCGTCAACACGGTCTTTCTTTTCTTTCATTTCTACTTCAGAAGCAGCACCTACGTAAAGAACAGCAACACCACCAGCTAATTTAGCCAAACGCTCTTGCAGTTTTTCGCGGTCGTAGTCAGAAGTTGTTGCTTCAATTTGACGTTTGATCATGCTAACTCTGGCTTTGATCGCTTCTTCTTCGCCAGCACCTGAAACCACCGTTGTGTTTTCTTTGTCAACCGTGATTTTCTCAGCTTGGCCAAGCATATCAATTGTTGCGTCTTCCAACTTCATTCCTTTTTCTTCAGTGATAACAGTACCACCAGTCAAAATAGCCAAGTCTTCCAACATTTCTTTACGACGATCACCAAATCCAGGCGCTTTAACAGCACATACTTTCAATGATCCGCGCAGACGGTTAACCACCAATGTAGCCAATGCTTCACCATCAACATCTTCAGCAATGATCATCAATGGACGTCCGCTTTGAGCTGTTTGTTCCAATACAGGAAGCAGGTCCTTCATGGTGCTGATCTTTTTGTCGTGGATCAGGATGAAAGGAGCTTCTAAGCTAGCTTCCATTTTTTCGGTGTCAGTTACAAAGTAAGGAGAAATGTAACCACGGTCGAATTGCATACCTTCAACAACGTCAACGTAAGTTTCAGTTCCTTTGGCTTCTTCAACAGTAATAACACCTTCTTTGTGTACTTTTTCCATGGCTTGAGCGATCAAAGAACCAATTTCTTCATCACCGTTTGCCGATACTTTAGCAACTTGTTTGATTTTGCTGTAGTCGTCGCCAATATTTTGAGCTTGAGATTTGATGGTCTCAACAACTTTCGCAACAGCTTTGTCGATACCACGTTTCAGGTCCATTGGGTTGGCACCTGCAGTTACGTTTTTCAAACCAACATTAACAATTGATTGAGCCAAAACAGTTGCAGTAGTTGTACCATCACCAGCGTCATCGCCAGTTTTGCTTGCTACTTCTTTTACCATTTGAGCACCAATGTTGGCATATGCGTCTGAAAGCTCGATTTCTTTAGCTACAGTTACACCATCTTTAGTGATTTGAGGAGCACCGAATTTTTTCTCAATTACTACGTTGCGTCCTTTTGGTCCTAAAGTTACTTTTACGGCATTCGCCAATTGGTCTACACCTTCTTTCAGCAAGTTTCTTGCTTCGATATCGAATTTAATTTCTTTTGCCATTGTTATTCTTTTTTAAGAAGTTTTGAATTTTGATTAAACAATGTATAAAACATCTGTTTGTGACATCAACAAGTAATCAGTCCCGTCGATGTTCAACTCAGTACCAGAATACTTTCCGTAGAATACAGTGTCACCAGCTTTTAGTTCCATTGGCTCGTCTTTTTTAGCGGCGCCAACCAATACAACCTGGCCAACTTGTGGCTTTTCTTTTGCGGAATCAGGAATAATAATTCCACTTGCTGTTTTTGTTTCTGCTTCCTGTGGTTGAACCAGGATTTTACCTGCAAGGATTTTACCTTTTAACTCTGCCATCTTTCAAATTATTTTAGTTAGACATATTTTTAAATTGACACCCTTATCTATCGAATTTTATGCCAAAGGCTGTAGATGGATTATGGCAGTCTGTTTTGAGACATTTTTTCACGTATACGATTGTGTGATTTTCTATTCATTGCCTTATGGTGTTGTTTTTTAGGTTTTTATCTGTTTTGGCAGAATGATTGCCGACCTGACATATGGACATAAAAAAACCACCCCGGTAAGGAGTGGTTTCGAAATTATAAGGTTGGAATAATTTATTCTGCTGGTGTTTCATCCGTGTTGCCTTCTTCTGCCGGTACTGTTGTTGGGAAGTCAGGAATGGCATTGGGATCAACCGCATTTTCAATTTGCTCCTGAATCGCTGATTGATTAGCTTCTACAGTCCCTCTTGGAATGAATGCGCTGCCCATAATAGACAAAACGAGTAAAGCTCCGGCTAAATACCAAGTTGCTTTTTCCAGAAAATCAGTTGTTTTGCGAACGCCCATAATCTGATTGGAAGACTGGAAGTTGCTTGCTAAGCCACCACCTTTTGAGTTTTGAACCAATACAATTAGAATCAAAAGTGCACAAGTGATGAAAATTAAAACAGTAATTAGCGTATACATGGTTAGCTTTTATTTAATTCGTTAATTTTTTTAAAATCTCAATCTGCCCGGCAAAGTAAGTATTTTTTTCCGGAAATTTCAAACTTAAATTTTCATAGACTTCAATCGCTTTTTTGTAATGCTTTTGCTGGGCATATATTTTGGCAAGCGTTTCTGTCACAAGCGAGTTATCGGCCGGTTCAGCGGCGGGTGCCTCCTGTGGAAGATCCACCTCATCCAGGGCTTTTTTAACTTCTTTCTTCCGAATCGACCGAATCAGGTCAACCAGTGTCTCTTCCTGCTCCTCTTTTCGGCTACTCAGTTGGTAGGCTCCGGGAGCCATGTATTCTCTGGCCAGCGGGTCTTCTGCATCGAGTTGCTGCGCTGTGGCAGGTTCTGGCTGAACAACCTCCTGGTGCAAAAAGTGGTACAGCTTGCTGCGGTCGGTAATCCGAAGAGCGCCCTGTTCCAAATAGTGATCAAAGTCAGGATGATCAAGGCATTTCAGGTTTTTCAGCAGTAAAATCCAGGCTGTTTGAAAGGCCGGATAGCTTCTGACAACTTCCATGAGTTCATCCAGGCTTTCCTGGTTGAGTTGTTCCGGGTGCTTCAGGTAGTTATAAAAAGCTTCTTTTTGCATTACCAGTTTGCAATCGATGCGTTAAAAATATCTTCGGTTAATTTTTCCAGAATGGTAGTGACCAGTTCATCTTCAACACTGCTTAGAATTTGATTGCTGTCAAAATCTTCATAGGCTGAAAAGGTTTTTTCCCAGTCTTCATCGTGGTTGGTGTTGTTGGTGTATTTTACTTTCACCGAAACCGTCAGTCGGGTTTGAGCCGCCAGGTCGCCTTGCGAAATATTCATCGGGCGGGTTTCGTAATTGGTAATCTGTCCTTCAAATTCCAGGTCGCCACTTTCTTCTTGCTGGTCCAGCGAGGTTTGTCGAAGCAGTTTGTCCTGCAAGGCTTCGGTCATCTGCTGGCTTAAGTTGGGATTGATTAAGCGGGCCCGGTTGGGGAAATAATAAACCGAGAATGTTTTTACTTCCGGCGAGATAGAAGCTCCGGTAAAGGAATAAGAAACCTGGCAGCTTGGCAGCAGGGTATTTGTTCCCAGAACCAGAAAAATAATCAACAGGAAGCTTTTAATACTATTAGTTAATGTCATATTCTTTAATTTTTCGGTACAGGGTTCGTTCTGAAATTCCCAACTCCTGTGCAGCATATTTGCGTTTTCCTTTGTGTTTTTCGAGGGCTTTTTTGATCAGTTCGATTTCTTTGTCTTCCAAGGAGAGCGATTCTTCCACAAACTCCTCCGTATCCTGAATGTCATCCCGGTGAATGGTCGTGTTGTAGTGTATTGGGGCCTGACTTTGAGACTCCGGCATCAGGGGCTCATCTTCTTTTTGGTAAATTTTTCGGATAATTTGAGCATTTTCAGAATGAAAGCCTGGGCGATCAGCGCCATCAACCATCAGGTCATGAACCAGCTTTTTTAAGTCGTTCATGTCTTTTTTCATGTCGAACAAAACTTGGTACAGAATTTCGCGTTCATTGGTGAACGTTTTTTCATCGATACCCTTGTAGAGCGCGGGCAAATGGTTTTTTGCACTGGGAATGTAACTGCGCATGGCGTCGCCGTTAATAATTCGGTTTTGTTCGATGATGGATATCTGCTCGGTAATGTTCTTAAGCTGACGAACGTTACCGGGCCAGTCGTAACTGGTTAATACGTGTTGAGCCTCTTCGTCCAGGCGAATGGGAGGCATGCGATATCGTTCGGCAAAGTCAAGGGCAAATTTGCGGAAAAGCAGGTAGATGTCATCCTTGCGATCGCGAAGTGGCAAAACCCGAATAGGTACGGTGTTGAGTCGGTAGTACAGGTCTTCCCTGAATTTTCCTTCTCCAATAGCTACGGGAATATCCACATTGGTGGCTGCTACCACGCGAACGTTGGTTTTTAGCACCTTTGAAGAACCCACTTTCATGAACTCTCCGGCCTCCAAAACACGCAAAAGCCTGACTTGGGTAGACAGGGGCAGTTCGCCGATTTCATCCAAAAATATGGTTCCGCCATCAGCTTCTTCAAAATAACCTTTCCGGTCAGACAAAGCGCCGGTAAAGGCTCCTTTTTCGTGTCCAAATAGTTCCGAGTCAATGGTTCCTTCCGGAATGGCCCCGCAGTTTACGGCAATGTATTTACCATGTTTTCGGGATGAATATTGATGTATGATTTGAGGAAATGCTTCTTTACCGGTTCCACTCTCACCGGTAATTAAAACCGACAAGTCAGTAGGGGCAACCTGTACGGCCACTTCAATGGCCCGGTTGAGTCCTAGTGCATTTCCAATAATTCCAAAGCGTTGTTTAATTTCCTGAACATCCATAATTGTGCAACTGAATTTTCAACTGACAAAGTTACAATTTTAACTTTTAAAGCCTTTGCTTTTATTGGTTAAGAATACTGAAGCGCCCGCAAGGATGGAGAATTTAACAATTTTTAGATTTTTTGTGTCTCCTCCGGCTGTTCGTGCTACCTTTGTGAATCCTAAATTATTATTGTATGAAGTTTTTTGGCGTTATTCCGGCTCGTTATGCTTCCACCCGTTTCCCGGGGAAACCTTTGGCTTTGTTGGATGGCAAGCCGATCATTCAGCATGTTTGCGAGAATGCCGGAAAGGCATTGGATCAAGTCTGGGTAGCCACCGATGATGAGCGAATTGCGCAATGTGTGGCTGGTTTTAACGGACAGGTTGTCATGACCCGGGCAGACCATCAGAGTGGAACCGACCGGTGTGCTGAGGCGGCACAAGCCTTAGCGGCAGCACATGATTTTGATGTGGTTATTAATGTGCAGGGCGATGAGCCTTTTGTGCGGTTGGAGCAAATTGAAGCTTTGAAAGCTTGTTTTGACGATTCGTCAACCGATATTGCAACCTTAGTTAAGGTCATTGAAGATTCGACGGTTTTGTTTAACCCGAACCGTCCGAAAGTGGTTGTGGATTGCAAGCAGAATGCTTTGCTTTTTAGTCGTGAGGCTATTCCTCATATTCGGGGTGTTCAGAAAGAAGATTGGCTGGCTCACCACCAATTTTACAGCCACCTGGGAATGTATGCTTACCGCAAAGAAGTGTTGCAGCAATTAACTCAATTGGAGCCATCGCGGCTGGAATTGGCTGAGTCGCTGGAGCAGTTGCGCTGGCTCGAAAATGGCTTACGGATTAAGGTAGGGCAAACCCAGTTTGAAAGCATTGGAATTGATACGCCCGAAGACTTGGAGGCTGCCCGTCAGTTTTTGGAAGATCAGCGGAAGAGCTAAGGCCGATTGAGTCTGGTGCCCTTGCGTGATATTGAAAATGAAAAGGATTGGATAAATAAGCTCATCCAATCCCTGTTTCTTTTATGATTCGATAATCACAATTTTTTCGATGGTGTCTCCTTGACGGATGGCATCAATAACTTCCAGCCCTTCGTAAACTTTCCCAAAACAGGTGTGGTTACGGTCAAGGTGGGCTGTGTTTTCCCGGCTGTGGCAGATGAAAAACTGAGAGCCACCCGTGTTGCGTCCGGCATGAGCCATAGACAATACACCGCGGTCGTGGTACTGGTTGTCGCCATCCAATTCGCATTTAATAGAATATCCCGGGCCACCGGCACCAGTTCCGTCGGGGCAGCCGCCTTGGATAACAAAGTTAGGAATCACTCGGTGAAAAGTCAGGCCGTCGTAAAAACCTTCTTTCGATAGTTTTACGAAGTTTTCAACTGTTCCCGGAGCATCTTCTTCGTAAAAGTTTACTTTCATGACTCCCTTGTTGGTATGAATTTCTGCTTGTTTCATTTTTCTGATTTTTAATGTTCGGGACAAAAATACAATTTTCAGCTTGGTTTTTGGGTTGGGCTTGTCGTAAAACTGGTTTCCCGGGGCGAAGAGTCTTGTTGCAAGCTTCGCTTATGAATGATGAGCAGGCAGCCCGCCAGGGTTAGAGCTGCAATAAAATAGAGCGATAGGTACAGCTTCGTGTTCGCAATGGTTGACTCGATGTTAAAGCCATTGTTTAACAGGAAATAAGCTGCGTAGGCAATTCCGTTGTAAATCATATGCGACAGGATACAAAGCGAAAGCGATTGCGTTTGCCAGTAAAGGTATCCAAGGAATACCCCTGCCAGTAAGCCGGAAACGAGCTGATTGATGTTGAAATGAATGGCACCAAAAAGAAAGGCCGTAAGCAGGATCGATTGTAAGGGCGAGTACTTATTCAGGAAACTTTTCAGGATGATTCCCCGAAATAGAATTTCTTCGACAAGTGGTGCGAGTATTACAATAATCAGAAAAGAATACCCTTTTAGACTAAGTAAATTGACGAAAAACTCCTGAAAGGAATGGGGGAGTGGCAGGAGTTGTTCCAGCGGGTCAATCAGAAAGAAAAGGGCGAAGGTGCCCAGTATGGCCAGCGGAAGAAAGGAAAAGGGCACGTAGCTTAACTCTTTGCCAAGCTTGAATTCTTCCTGCTTTTTTTTGCGATGGATACCATAAGCGATGATCATGATTTGAGCCAGAACCAGCATGGTAGAGATATAAACCGTTGTGGCTGTTTTGTTTTCAGCGTTTGTGGTACTGAGGTGTGCGAAAATGAAAACGGGAATGCAGAGACCGAAAATTAGTGCAAGAAGCCTAAAAAGGAGTGTGACTGCATTTTTTAATGTCGGATAGTTTGTGGTCATTGTGGTTATGTTCTGAAAACATAAAGTTAAGGGAGAAGGATGATTCATCAAATGCTTTTTTGATTTTTTTGATAAATGGACTGTTTTGGGGCCAAAATGAGCCTGTTGAGTACATGAACGATCATTTTTGTCTCTTTTTGAACGGCTGTTTTGATCGGTTTTTGATCGACTTTTGGCTCCCAAAACAAGCTTTGAAGGCAATTTTTTCATTCCGGTGAAGAGGTGTTAAGTGTCTGAAGCGAAGAATGAACCTACAGTGGGCACTTTCTCTCAAAGTACTGTTTGGTTATTATTAAAGGGAAGTGCTCAATAGGATAAAAACGAGGGATGAAATCGGAATGATTTGAAGAAGTATTCAGTAAGGGTTTGATGGGTGGGCGAATTTCAAACTTAATGCTGTTGATGGTGTGTTTTTATTATCTAAAGGTCAGATGGATAAAAGAGTTTGCGAATAAATGACAGAACGTTTTAAATAAATGGAAACTTGCTTTTATTTCATGAATATTAAATTGACATTTGTTACTGTTTTTAAAC
The DNA here is from genome assembly GCF_947495665.1 of uncultured Sunxiuqinia sp. Lineage (GTDB taxonomy): Bacteria > Bacteroidota > Bacteroidia > Bacteroidales > Prolixibacteraceae > Sunxiuqinia > Sunxiuqinia rutila. The sequence continues at coordinate 101,789 of NZ_CANLZV010000011.1, read as the reverse complement.
ATCATTATCTTAATTAATACTTGAATTAAATCAGTGTTTTAGGCATTTTTCGTCCATTCCTTTGTCTAAAGTAATTGGTTATTCATTTTGAAAAAATAAACAAGATGAGAGAAGATATCAATGATTTCATGTTGGGCCTAAAAGCCAAAACACCTGGAGAAAATGAATTTCATCAGGCCGTTCAGGAGGTGGTTGAATCCATCTGGGATGTTTATCAGAAAAATCCACGTTATAAAAAAGCCAAAATTCTGGAGCGCATGGTTGAGCCAGAGCGGGTAATCATGTTCCGGGTTCCCTGGATTGATGATCAAGGAGAAGTTCAAATCAACAGGGGATACCGGGTTGAGTTTAATTCAGCTTTGGGACCTTATAAAGGTGGGTTGCGTTTTCACCCGACAGTAACACTCTCCATTTTAAAGTTTCTAGGGTTTGAGCAGACCTTTAAAAATAGCCTGACTACCTTGCCTATGGGCGGTGGAAAAGGAGGTTCGGATTTTAGCCCTAAAGGCAAATCGGACAATGAAATTATGCGTTTTTGCCAGAGCTTTATGACTGAATTGCAACGACACATTGGCCCGAATACCGATGTCCCTGCTGGCGATATTGGCGTTGGTGGCCGTGAAATTGGTTATTTGTTTGGTCAGTATAAACGTATTCGAAATGAATTTACCGGCGTGTTAACCGGAAAAGGACTGGCCTGGGGAGGCAGTTTAATCCGTCCGGAGGCTACTGGTTTTGGTGCCGTGTACTTTGTGCAGCACATGCTTGAACAGCTTGGCAAAACAGTTGCCGGACATACGTTTGCGGTATCGGGCTTCGGAAATGTGGCCTGGGGAGCCATAACTAAAATCAATGAATTGGGAGGGAAAGTCGTTACCATTTCCGGTCCCGATGGTTACATTTATGATGCGGAAGGCATTAGTGGTGAGAAAATCGAATACTTGTTGGAACTTCGCGCGAGTAACAACGATGTTGTGGAGCCTTATGCCGATGAGTTTGACGCTAAGTTTTTCCCCGGGAAAAAACCTTGGGAACAACCAGTCGATATTGCTATCCCATGTGCTACAGAAAACGAACTGGATGTTAGCGATGCCAGCTTGCTGGTTTTAAACGGATGCTTCCTTTTGGCCGAAGCTTCGAATATGGGCTGCACTGCTGAAGCTGCTGAATTCTTAACTGAGAAAATCAGTTATGCTCCCGGAAAGGCAGTGAATGCCGGTGGAGTAGCGGTGTCGGGTCTGGAAATGACTCAGAACAGCCAGCGCTTGAATTGGACTCGCGAAGAAGTAGATGCACGCTTGCATATTATTATGCGCGAAATTCACGATACTTGTGTTAAGTATGGTCGCGAAGGCGACAAAATCAACTACATAAAAGGAGCCAATGTCGGTGGCTTTGTCAAGGTGGCCGATGTAATGATGGCTCAAGGGGTTGTTTAAAATTAAGGGGTTGAGAGGGAGGCATTTGTTTCCCTCTCAAAATTTTAGGCATCGGTGTGGAATTATCAATTAGATAATATTTCTTTTAAGGTTAGCTAAATGAAATTGATTTTCTTTGAGCCAAATTTTTGAAATGTTAATTGATACACACGCTCATATTTATTCGGAAGAGTTTCTGGAAGATATTGATGAGGTAATTACGCGGGCTTACGACAATGATGTGCGTAAAATCGTTTTACCGAACATTGATAGCTCTTCGGTTAAGAAAATGCTGGATCTGGCTGATCAGTATCCTCAAATTTGCTACCCGTTGATGGGACTGCACCCTACTTCGGTAGGCGAAGATTATGAGGAAGAGTTGGAACTTATTGAGTTTTGGCTAAAAAAACGCAAGTTTTACGGAATTGGCGAGATTGGCATCGATTTATACTGGGAACAAAAATACCTGGAGGAGCAAATCAAGGCTTTTCGCTACCAGTTACGGTTGGCAAAAGAATACAAGCTGCCGGTGGTGCTGCACGTACGGGAGTCTTTTGACGAAGTTGTTGCGGTTTTGGAAGAAGAAAATCAAGCTGATTTAACCGGCGTGTTTCACAGTTTTACCGGAACAGTGGAGCAAGCCAACAAAATTGTCGCTCTCGGATTTAAGATTGGCATAGGCGGAATTGTCACCTTCAAAAACAGTGGTTTGGATCAGGTTATTGCTCAGGTTCACCCACAGCACCTTATTCTGGAAACCGATGCCCCTTATTTAACCCCCACTCCCTTTCGGGGAAAACGTAATGAAAGTGCTTACCTAATTCATGTAGCTCGTAAAATTGCAGAGCTGCATGATATGTCGGTTAATGAAGTGGCAAAGATTACTTCTGCAAATGCAGTTAATTTATTCGGCATTTAGTAAGATGTTTCTTTACCTTTGAGGCAAAATCGCGAAGAAGTGAATGATCAATCAATTCTTATAATTTATACTGGTGGTACCATTGGGATGGTACAAAAGGATGGAAAAGGAGCATTGGCTCCTGTGCGTTTTGATCAAATTGCTGATGAAGTTCCGGAGCTAAGACGTCTGGGCTGTCATCTGGAGTCACAAACCTTCCATCCGCCATTGGACTCTTCAGATATGTCTCCCAAGACCTGGGGGCGGTTAGCTAAAATTATCTTACAGAACTATCGGAAATTCGATGGCTTTGTTATTCTGCACGGCACGGATACGATGGCTTACACGGCATCGGCTCTGAGTTACATGCTCGAAAACCTGGACAAGCCTGTAGTTATGACCGGCTCGCAGCTGCCTATCGGAGTGCTGAGAACGGATGGGAAAGAAAATCTGATTACGGCCATTGAAATTGCTTCAGCTAAGGAAAATGGTTCTGCCGTAGTGCCGGAAGTCTGTATTTATTTCGACAATAAACTATACCGGGGCAATCGGGTCGTGAAACGACATGCCGATCATTTTAGTGCCTTCGACTCGGTTAACTACCCGATTTTGGCCAAAGCAGGAGTGGATATTAAGTTTTTTCATGAGAATATTTTCCATCCGGAGAAGAAAGGCATACTGAAAGTAAGCTCAAATTTTGACGATCGGGTGGTTGTTTTGAAGTTTTTTCCGGGTATGAACCGGGAAATTTTCGAACAGATCATTAATATTCCCACCATAAAAGGAGTGGTTTTGGAAACTTTCGGCTCGGGCAATGTGCCCACCTTGGCTTGGTTGACCCGAGTTATCCGCAAAGCCATCCGGCGAAATGTCATCTGTGTGAATGTCACACAATGTCAGGGAGGAACCGTTAAAATGGGACAGTACCAAACCAGTCGGGAGTTGAAAAAGATTGGCGTGGTAAGCGGAAAAGACATGACAACGGAGGCTGCCGTGACCAAGCTGATGTTTTTGCTGGGACAGGGTTTGAGCCATGAAGATATTAAGTTACATTTGCGGAAAAATTTGAGTGGGGAAATAAGTGAATAGCTTATTTCATTTTCATATTTTTTTTGTATTTTGCAGCCCTGAAAAATGCTGGTGACAGCAGAGGATAATGGAGAGGTGCAGGAGTGGCTGAACTGGCACGCCTGGAAAGCGTGTGTACTCCAAAAGGGTACCGAGGGTTCGAATCCCTCTCTCTCCGCTGACGGGTGAACCCTATTTATTCGGGTAAGCCCATCAGAATAAGGATAAAACAGCCGGAAGTCATCATCGCTTTTGGTTTTGTTTATTAAAAAACAAATAGTATTATAAAAATTAAATTCAGAAGATTTACTAATTAAAATTAAAACCAATGATGAAAAAACTATTTGCGTTTATAGCAGTTCTTGGGATGCTTTACTTTGGAGCATCGAACAATGCCGTTGCTCAGGAAACAACAGAGGAAGCAACTACTGAAGTAGCTGAACAAGCAGCTCCTGCAGTTGATTTAGCCGCTGATGCTGAAGAAGAAGCAGCTGCTGCAGCCGAAGAAGGTAAATCATTGCACAGTCAGTTGAAGCAAAAATTCATCGAAGGTGGACCTACCTTTATGTCTTTCGTTTTGATCTGTTTGATTTTAGGTCTGGCAATGTCTCTTGAAAGAGTAATCTATCTGAACTTATCAACAACCAATACAAAGAAATTGTTGGTTAAAGTTGAAGAAAGTTTGGACAATGGTGGAATTGAAGCTGCCAAAGAAGTTTGCCGTAACACTCGCGGACCTGTTGCAAGTATTTTCTTCCAAGGTTTGGACCGTTCTGAAGAAGGGTTAGAAGTGGTTGAAAAAACGGTTGTTTCTTATGGTGGTGTACAAGCTGGTTTGTTGGAAAAAGGCTTGAGCTGGATTTCATTGTTTATCGCTTTGGCTCCGATGCTTGGTTTCATGGGTACAGTAATCGGTATGATCGCTGCCTTTGATGCGATTGAAGTTGCTGGTGACATTAGCCCCGCGTTGGTTGCTGGTGGTATTAAAGTGGCTTTGATTACAACAGTATCAGGTCTTGTAGTTGCGATGATTCTTCAAGTATTCTACAACTACTGTTTGTCTAAAATTGATAGTATCATTAACGACATGGAAGATGCTTCTATCTCTTTGATCGATATTCTAGTAAAACACAATCTTAAAAAATAATTTAACTTATGAAGTTAGATAAAATATTATCCATCGTTTTGTGGGTACTATTAGCAGTGTCAGCTGTACTGATTGTGTCAATGATGACGAATATCAGTGAGAATGAAGCTGATCCTACAATGGGTACCTGGATTAACACAAACCTAAGCTGGTCTTACATTTTGTTGGGACTTGGTGCAGCGATTGCTGTTGTTTTTGCCCTATTTAATACCTTTACTGATAAAACTGCTGCTAAAAAAGGAGGCATTGCGCTTGTCTTTACAGCTGCCGTTCTTGTTGTTTCTTATGCGCTTGCATCGGATGCAATTCCACAATTTTATGGTGTCGAAAAGTTTGTTGCTGACGGAACATTGACTGCCTCAGTATCAAAAATGGTAGGAACAGGTTTGTATGCAACATACGTACTGTTTATTTTGGTGATGATTGCCGTTGCGGCTTCTTCGCTGAATAAAGTTTTTAAATGATACATAATTGTAGGAATTAACACAGGAAAAATAAAATAATATGGCAAGAAGAGTACCAGAAATACCGGGGTCATCATTAGCAGATATTGCTTTCATGTTGCTTATTTTTTTCCTGGTAACCACCACAATGGATGTTGACAGCGGACTAGAGCGTCGTTTACCTCCAATGCCTCCAGAGGATCAGCAGGATGACGATACTCCGCCAATTAAAGAACGTAACGTGTTCGTGGTTTTGGTCAACGCCAAAAACCAATTATTGGTAGAAGGTGAAATAAGCCGTATTGAAGACCTTCGTGAGAAAGCCAAAGAATTTATGGACAACCCTTATAATGAAGAGCACTTACCTGAAAAAGAACTCAAGAATGTTGATTTCTTTGGGGAAGTGGAAGTCACCAAGGGGGTTATTTCTTTACGAAATGACGTAGGTACTCAATATGGAACGTATATCGCTGTTCAGAATGAGTTGGTCGGTGCCATCAACGATTTAAGAGAAGAACTTTCTAAACGTAAGTTTGGAAAGTCATATGAAAGCTTGGATAGGGAGCAACAAGGAGCGATTAGAGACATCTATCCTTCTAAAATATCCGAAGCAGAACCTAAAAAAGTGGGAGGAAATTAGTATGTCAAAGTTTAGAAAAAATGACTCTAAGGAATTACCACCGATTTCAACGGCATCATTGCCCGATATCGTATTCATGTTGCTTTTCTTCTTCATGGTTAGTACAACCATGCGGGAAGTTACTTTGATGGTAAAAGTAACGGTTCCAGAAGCAACTGAATTATCGAAACTGGAAAAGAAATCTTTGGTAAGCTACATTTATGTAGGTACACCGCACACTCAATACCAACGAGTGTTTGGTTCTGAACCACGCATTCAATTGAATGATCAGTTTGCGAAAGTAGAAGACATTCAAGATTACATTACAAGTGAACGTGAAGCACGTGACGAGGCTGAAGTACCTTTCATGATTACTTCGCTTAAAGTGGACGAGTACACGAAGATGGGTATCGTTACCGATATCAAGCAGGAGTTGCGTAAAGCATCGGCCTTGCACATCAACTATTCGTCTCGTAAAAGAGCAGATTGATAGTTTTTTGATCATCAATATAAAAAAGGAGGACCATTGGTTCTCCTTTTTTGGTTTATGGCCCTTTAGGATTACTACTTCATTGCAAGTAATCATTGAGACCTTGTGAAGAAAAATGGGTATGCTTTTAGCCCCATAATGGCTGAATTTTTAATAGTTTTGGTAGTTAATAACCACTAACGATAGAACCTATTGAATTATGGCAACACTAAAATTTGACGAAATACCTTATGAAGTTGTTCGTTCGGGCTTGCAACGGAAGCTGATTCACACGAATGATTTAATGACTGTGCTGATAGACTTTACCGATGGTCCGTGGGAAGAACCTGAGCCAAAACACAGTCATCCGCACGAGCAAACCTCTTACATTGCTTCCGGACGTATCCTGTTTTTTTGTGATGGGGAAGAGCCCTGTGAACTAGAAGCGGGGGATATGTTTGCCGTGCCTTCCGGCGTGCCACATACCATTCAATTACTCAGTTCAACCGCCCGTTTGGTGGACAGTTTTAATCCGATTCGCGAAGATTTTCTGAAATAAAAAGAGGGAGCAATTGCTCCCTCTTTCTGTATGCTTGGATCTATTCTTATTTGTTTTTCAACTCAACTCTGAGGTTTAACTCGTCCAATTGAGCGTCAGAAATAGTCGATGGGGAGTCGATCATGACATCGCGACCGGCATTGTTTTTCGGGAAGGCAATGACATCGCGGATGGTGTCTAAGCCGGCAAATAACGATACCAACCGGTCAAAGCCAAAGGCGATTCCGGCATGTGGCGGAGCGCCAAATTTGAAGGCATTCATTAAGAATCCGAATTGAGCTTCGGCTTCTTCTTTGGTAAAGCCTAGCAGGCTAAACATTTTGGCCTGAAGTTCTGAATCAAAAATACGCACAGAACCACCACCGATTTCCACACCATTAATGACCAGGTCGTAGGCGTTGGCGCGCACTTTTCCGGGCTCCGTATCCAACAGGGCAATATCTTCCGGTTTTGGCGCTGTAAATGGGTGGTGCATGGCGTAGTGACGCTGTGTTTCTTCGTCCCATTCCAGAAGCGGGAAATCCACAACCCACAAGGGTTTAAAGGTGTTTTTATCCATCAGGCCAAGTTGCTTACCCATTTCAAGGCGAAGGGCGCCTAAGGCATCCAGCGTGTGCGATTTGTCTCCGGAAAGCACTAAAATGAGGTCTCCCGGCTGGGCATTGCAGCCAGCTGCCCATTGCTGTAAATCTTCTTGTGCGTAGAACTTATCTACTGATGATTTGAAAGTACCATCTTCGTTGCATTTGACATACACCAACCCTTTGGCGCCAATTTGCGGGCGTTTCACCCAATTGGTTAAGGCATCCAATTGTTTGCGGGTGTATTCGGCGCATCCGGTAGCGCAAATTCCGCCAATAAACTCGGCTTCATCAAATACTTTAAAATCTTTTCCTTTTACCACTTCTGTCAGGTCGTTGATCAACATTTCAAAGCGGGTGTCCGGCTTGTCCGATCCGTAGTTGGCAATGGCTTCGGAATAAGGCATGCGTGGGAAGTCGGTGACTTCAACATTTTTGATGGTTTTAAACAGGTGTTTGGTTAAACCTTCAAAGGTGTTCAACACATCTTCCTGCTCCACAAATGCCATTTCGCAGTCAATCTGCGTGAATTCCGGCTGACGGTCGGCGCGTAGGTCTTCGTCACGGAAACACTTTACAATTTGGTAGTACCGGTCAAATCCAGCTACCATCAGCAATTGCTTAAAGGTTTGTGGCGATTGAGGCAAGGCGTAAAACTCGCCCTCGTTCATGCGTGAAGGAACCACGAAATCGCGTGCCCCTTCCGGCGTTGATTTAATCAGCACCGGTGTTTCCGTTTCAATAAACTGTTGCTCGTTCAAGTAAGAACGAATGGCATGGGCCATGTTTGAGCGAAGTACCAGGTTTTCGCGTACGGGGTTGCGTCGCAAATCCAGGTAACGGTACTTCATCCGAATATCGTCGCCGCCGTCACTTTCATCTTCAATGGTGAAGGGAGGCGTCGCCGAAGCGCTCAAAACATTCAGCGCTTTCACATCAATTTCGATGTCACCGGTAGCGATGTTTTTGTTTTTACTGCTCCGTTCACGAACAAGTCCTGTAGCTTGAATCACATATTCCCTTCCAATTTTCTTAAGCTTATCGGTCAGCTCGCTTGAGGTGTTTTCATCAAAAACCAATTGGGTAATGCCGTAGCGGTCACGCAGATCGACAAAAGTCATTCCACCCAGTTCGCGTTTGCGTTGCACCCAGCCTGCCAGTGTTGTTTCAGTACCCTGATGTTCCAGGCGTAATTCTCCACATGTATGTGTTCTGTACATAACTTTGTTCGTTTTTGTTTGCCTGCAAAAATAAGCAGTTTTTAGCAATTTAAATTGTAGGTTTGTGATTAATTCTGAACGGATTTTTGAGATGAAGCCTTTTGATGATACTTATTTTATGAAGAAAGCTTTTCAGGAAGCACAACGCGCTTATGAAAAGGGGGAGGTTCCGGTAGGAGCCGTTGTAGTTGCTCAGGAATTAGTGATTGCGCGCGCACATAACCTGACGGAAACCTTAACTGACGTGACGGCTCATGCCGAGATGCAGGCGATTACAGCTGCCGCCAACCTGCTTGGAGGCAAATACCTGGATAAATGTACGCTTTACGTCACTTTAGAGCCTTGTGTGATGTGCGCCGGTGCCTTAGGATGGTCGCAGGTGGGACGCGTTGTTTTTGGCGCTTACGATGCCAAACGTGGTTTTTCCAACTTTGCGCCTAAAGCCTTGCATCCGAAAACCGAAGTGGTGGGGGGCGTGTTGGCCGACGAATGTGGCGACCTGATGACGGCCTTCTTTCAGGAACGGCGTTAGACCGCCGCAGTATTTTCCTTAAACCTTATTGATTGTTAGCCTGAAGGGCTTATTCCCTATCGCTTCTTTACAGCCGGAGTGGTGTGGTCAGGCTTCTTGAGCAAGGCGCCCAAGTTTCTTGGGCAGCGTAGCCCGAGGTCTTGGGTAAGGCGGCCAAGCGTCTTGGGTAGCTTAGTCGCACTCCTTGGGTAGGGCGGCCAGATTCCGTGGCTAGCGTACCCAAGCTTCTGGAGTGGCTTGCCCGCGCATTCCGGACAACTTACTCCCAAAGCGTGAAGCGACTGAACAAGGGCAAAGAAAAAGAGCTTTCAATCGAAATTGAAAGCTCTTTTTATATTCTGGACTGGAATTAACTTCCGAAATCGTCAAACATGATGTTTTCATCAGGTACTCCCAGGTCATAAAGCATTTTCTGAACGGCATCGTTCATCATCGGTGGACCACACAAGTAGTAATCGATTTCTTCGGGTTCTTCATGTTTTCCAAGGTATTGGTCATGAATCACCTGGTGAATAAATCCGGTTGGTCCTTCCCAGTTGTCTTCGGGCTGCGGATCGGATAAGGCCAGGTGGAAGCTGAAGTTCGGGAACTTCTCTTCAATGGCTTTAAACTGATCGTAGTAGAACACCTCTCTCCAGGAACGTGCACCATACCAGAACGTCACTTTTTTGTTCGATTCTTCCAGGGTGTGAAACAAGTGGAACAAGTGCGAACGCATGGGAGCCATACCGGCACCACCACCAATAAACATCATCTCATTGTCGTTGTCTTTCAGGAAGAACTCTCCGTAAGGACCTGAGATGGTTACTTTGTCGCCTGGTTTGCGTGAGAAAATGTAAGAAGAACAAATTCCCGGGTTAACTTTCTGGAAACCACCATTCACGCGGTCAAACGGAGGTGTAGCAATCCGGATGTTCAACATCACGATGTTGCCTTCAGCCGGGTGGTTAGCCATGGAGTAGGCACGGAATGTTGGTTCCGGGTTTTTCATTTTCAGGTCGAACAGGTTGAACTGTTCCCATTCGGGACGGAATTGCTCTTCCACTTCGATGTCTTTGAAATCGACATCAATCTTAGGAACATCAATCTGAATGTAACCTCCTGATTTGAAATCCAGCGTTTCGCCTTCTGGCAAGCGTACGACAAACTCTTTAATGTAAGTCGCTACGTTCTTATTCGAAATAACTTCGCATTCCCATTTCTTGATTCCCATGATTTCCTGAGGAATCTTCAGCTGCATATCTTCTTTTACCTTTACCTGGCAGGCCAAACGCCAGTTGTCGTTTTGCTCTTTGCGGGTAAAGTAACCGGTTTCGGTAGGCAGAATAGAACCGCCACCATCAACAACCTGGCAGCGACACATGGCACAAGTACCACCACCACCGCAAGCCGATGGAAGGAAAATCTTGTTGTTTCCAAGCGTGGTCAGCAAGGTGTCTCCCGGGTTGGTTTCCAATACGGTGTCGCCTTCGTTAATGTTTACCTTGACAACTCCGGAAGGAGTCAGCTTTTTCTTGGCATACAGCAAAATCGATACTAAAAGAATCACCATCAACAGGAAGACAGCGATACTGGTAATAACGATTGTCGTTTGAGTTGCTAAAAATATCATTGTTCTGAATTTTTTATCTGATTATAGTTTTATTCCCATGAATCCCATGAATGCCAATCCCATTAATCCGGTTACAATGAATGTAATTCCAAGACCTTTCAAGGGAGCCGGAACATGAGAGTATTCAATTTTTTCACGAATGGCTGCAATACCAACAATAGCCAGGAACCAGCCCACGCCAGAGCCTAAACCATAAACAGAGGCTTCGCCAATATTGAGGAAAGCTTTTTGCTGCATGAACAGAGAGCCTCCTAAAATTGCACAGTTCACAGCAATCAGGGGTAAGAAAATACCCAGCTGGGTGTACAGTACGGGAGCAAACTTTTCAACCACCATTTCAACCAGCTGAACCATGGATGCAATTACGGCAATAAACATGATAAAGCTAAGGAAGCTTAGGTCGACAGCAGCGAAAGTCGGGCTCAACCAAGTCAGCGCACCTTCTTTCAGCACATAGTTTTCCAATAAATAATCAACAGGAACGGTAATTCCCAAAACAAAGATGACAGCCAGCCCAAGTCCAGTAGCTGTTTTTACTGATTTGGATACCGCCAGGTAAGAACACATGCCCAGGAAATAGGCAAATACCATGTTCTCAATAAAGATGGATTTGATAAATAAATTAATCAGGTTTTCCATAATTTCTTCTCTTTTTGCGGATTAATCTTCAATCAGTTTACGGTTACGACTACGCTGAACCCAGATAATAATACCTACGGTAATCAACGCCATTGGAGGCAGAATCATCATCCCGTTGTTGGCATAAAAACCACCGTTTTCGATGTACCAACTGGCCGGAATAACTTTGTAGCCCCAGATGCTTCCGGAACCAAACAATTCGCGCACAAAACCAACAATAATCAGAATGGCACCATAACCGGCGGCATTTCCAATTCCGTCCAGGAACGAAGGCCAGGGCTTATTCCCCAGTGCGAAAGCTTCCAGACGTCCCATGATGATACAGTTGGTAATGATCAATCCAACAAACACAGACAACTGCTTACTTACATCGTAAACAAATGCTTTCAATACCTGGTCAACCAGGATAACCAATGCGGCAATGACCACCAGCTGAACGATAATCCGGATCCGGTTCGGAATGGTATTTCTCAGTAAGGAGATGATTACGTTGGCAAAAGCCAATACCGCCACTACTGATAAAGACATTACCACCGATGGTTTCAATTGAGCTGTTACAGCCAGGGCCGAACAGATCCCCAGCACCTGAACGGTAATTGGGTTACTGCTGTTTAGCGGATCGCTGAGCAGTTGCAGGTTTTTCTTTGAAAATAAAGGTTCTTTATCACTCATTTTCTCTTATTTTTTCTGGTTGAAAAAAGCATTATAGGAGCTCAAATCATCCAATAACATCTTCTCTAATCCTTTGGATGTGATGGTACCTCCTGAAATTGCATCTACTTTGTGCTGCTCCGGAGCTGACTCGTTGGACTTTGCAACGATAATGGAAACCAGTTTTCCGCCCTCGTAAATTTGTTTGTGTTTGAATTGTGTTTCAAACGGGTCGGTCGAAATCTCAGCACCCAGTCCCGGCGTTTCTCCCTGGTGGTCGAACGATGCTCCGTAAATAGTTGACATGTCATCTTCCAATGACAAGTAACCCCAGATAGGTCCCCAAAGTCCGGCGCCACGCAACGGAACAATGTATTTCACGCCTCCGTCAATCTGGCATTCAAAAACCGGCAGTTGCTGCTCGGCAACGGGTTTTGCACGCTCTTTTTTCAAATCAACGGTAAATGCATCACCCTCTACTTGCTCGCCTTTGGAGTTGACAATGTAGCTGTTGACAATTTTCTCAGCATAAATCTCTTCTGCATTCGTAGCGTCGGCCTGAATGTTAACAGAAGCCAGAATATTTTGCTTTTTCTCTACTTCAATATTCCTGTCCTGAAATGGTTTTAAGTTGATGGCCGCAATTGAAAGAATTGCAGCAACCACGATCACCATTCCTGAGGCATATATAAATGTATAAACATTACTGTTTCTATCCATTTCTTTTTACTTTAAAGGATTAAGCGCTCTGTTGAACACGTTTTAAACGACGTTTGATATTGCCCTGAATGATGTAGTGGTCAATCAGCGGTGCAAAAGTATTCATCAGCAGAATGGCAAGCATCATTCCTTCCGGGTATGCGGGGTTAACCACACGGATCAGAATGGCCAGCACTCCAATTAAGAATCCGTAAATCCATTTTCCTTTTTCAGTTTGTGCCGCCGAAACGGGGTCAGTAGCCATAAACACGGCACCAAAGGCAAAACCTCCGATAATCAGGTGTTCCCAGAAAGGCATGGCCATGTAGGCGTTTACAGCAAAAATATTGAGTAAAACCCCCATGAATACGCCACCCAACACGGTGGAAAGCATAATTTTCCAGTTTCCAATTCCGGTTAGTATCAGGATGGCAGCTCCAATCAGAATGGCCAATGTTGATGTTTCACCAATTGATCCTGGAATTAGTCCGATAAAGGCATTCCAGGCATTCAGATCCGTGTTTCCCAAGGCAGCTTCGGCCATCGGTGTCGCTCCGGTAAACCCGTCAGCCATTTGGCCGATACCGCTGGCTGAAATCCACACGGAATCACCCGACATTTGGGCCGGATAGGCAAAAAACAGGAATGCCCGTGCAACCAGTGCCGGATTCCAGATGTTCATTCCAGTTCCTCCAAAAACCTCTTTCCCAATAATTACGGCAAAGGCAGTGGCTACTCCAATCATCCACAATGGGGTGTTGATTGGCATTACCAGCGGAATTAACATCCCGGAAACCAGGAAGCCTTCGTTCACTTCGTGTCCGCGGATTTGGGCAAAAATAAACTCGATTCCCAGTCCAACTACATAGGAAACGATGATAACAGGCAATACTTTTAACAGTCCGAAAAGGAAGATGTCAAAAAAGCCAGTTGTTTCCAGTTGACCCAAGGCACCGAAGTGCTGGTAACCAACATTGAACATTCCCATCAACAAAGCTGGGACAAGAGCCAGAACCACGATCCCCATGGTTCTTTTCAAATCAATGTAATCATGAATATGAGTTCCTGATTTGGAGGTATTTTTCTGAACGAAGGCCAATGTGAAGAAAGAGTCATGCGTTGAATGCAACCAATGGTATTTGGCGCCTTTCTGTACATGTGGTTTCGTCTTTTCAAAAAAGTTTCTTAACGCTTTCATTGAATTATCTGTTTTGTTTCAAGCAACCAGAATGGTTATCCTAATTCTTTAATCATCGAATTAATTCCTTCGCGCAAAATGTCCTGTACTTTAATTTTGGAGGTACATGCATATTCACACAAGGCCAGGTCTTCTTCTACCACCTCGTAGATTCCGAGTTGTTCCATCTTGTCAATGTCATTAACCAGAATGGCTTTTAACAGGTGTACCGGCAGAATATCCATCGGAAGGAACTTCTCATATTGTCCGGAAACAACAAAAGCGCGCTCTCCTCCGTGAAGATTGGCATTCAGTACATATTCCTTTTTCGGAAGAAGTTTTGAAAAGAAGGTTTTGCTGGCCGAGAATTTATCAACACCCGGTGCGGCCCAACCCATAAACTCGTAGTCATCGCCTTCGGGGATAACCGTAAGTTGCTGGTCGAAATAACCCAGGTAACCATCTTGCTCTACTTTAGTTCCGGTAAGTACGTTCCCGCTGATGATGCGTTCTTTGACATCGCCTTGGGTTTGTTCTTTAACCAAGTCTCCAATCCGCGCTCCGTGGATTGTTTTGAGGTATTTAGGGGCTTTGACTTCAGAACCTGTTAAGGCAATGGTTTTGCTGAAATCAACTTTGCCGGTTTCGAATAATCGCCCAATAAAAACAAGTGCCTGTGGGGTAAGTGTCCACACAAGATCTGTTTTTCCGATCGGACAAACTTTGCTGATTTGAACACCAACATTACCTGCCGGGTGCGGACCACTGAATGTGTTTGTCTCCACATTTTTCAATGACGCAAAAACACCCGAGGCTTGCGCCGGAGCAAGTCCTAAGTAAACTTTGCCTTCTGTTAGCTTGCTGATCGCATCAATTCCTGTTTGGAGTGCCGATTTTTCTTTCGAAAACAAGAACTCATAATCAGGAGCGAGTGGTGCTGAGTCGAAAGCCGAAATAACAATGTTACCCGGAACATCTGCTGGTTTGGCCAGCACGCCGTAGGGCCGTTGCTTGATGAATGGCCACAAACCACTTTTTAGAAGTTGGTCACGAACCTCTTCACGAGATAGCTTGGATGGATCAGCCTTGGTGAATTCACAGTGCTCATTTTTTCCATCAGGTTCAACAACAATCTCTAAAACTTTACGGCGTTCTCCGCGCACCACCGCCTGAACGGTTCCACTGACAGGAGAAGTAAATAAAATCTCAGGATTGTATTTGTCGAAGAAGAGGGCATCACCAGCTTTAACCTGGGCATCAGCTTTCACACTTAATTTCGGAGTTAAGCCTGGAAAATCAGTCGGCTTTACGGCAACTGATTTTGGTGCGGGAGCATCCTCCAGAACCGCTTGGGCAGCTCCTTTCAACCGGATGTTGAATCCGCGTTTCATTTTAAAATGCTTTGACATTGTAATCCCTTGTTGTAGTTATTATTTAGGCAGGCAAAAGTACGTATTTAAAAAACTTTTCACAATCTTTGCTATATAAACTTATACGAATTGAAATATTTAAATACGTCCGTTCGTTGCTGTTTTATGCGATTGGAATGATCGTAAGTTGTTTTTCGCCTGTAATGTTCAATCTAGCCTGATAAAGATAAAACAAATGAGCCCTTTTCTTCGGTTTTTACTCCTAAAAGCATGCGTTATTTTTACATTAAATTCTTCCGCACAAAATGGAAGTGAATACCATTATCAGGATGCCGTGTTCAGTGATAAAATCAAGACGGTGCAAGCTTTTCGTGCGGGTTTCGAGTTGAGTCATCCGATCTACGAGCTTGGTACTGAAGGTAGTCTTGTCTTCAAATTTGACGATCTTCAGGGGGAGGTGCAAAGCTATTATTACACCATCGTTCACTGTGATGCCAATTGGCAGGAATCGTTCCTTTTACAGAGCGATTATTTGGAAGGGTTTTATGAAAATCCGGTGGAAGACTATGCTTTTAGTTTTAATACAACGATGACATATATCAATTACCTGATTCAGGTTCCTAATGAGGAGGTTCGGATTACCAAGTCGGGAAATTACGCCTTGGTGATTTATGAAGATCAGGATCGGGAAAAGCTGGTTTTAACCCATCGCTTTCAGGTGATACAACCCAGGGTCCGGGTAAGTGGTGTGGTGAAACGAGCGACTTTTGACCCGTTTAAAGGCGACAATCAGGAAGTTGACTTTACCATTTATCATGAAAATCTGAACCTGATTGATCCTCGGGAGGAAATTAAGGTGGTGGTCATGCAAAACCGGCGTTGGGATTCCGCCGTCCGCGACTTAAAACCTTTGTTTATTCGGGAAAAAGAATTGGTTTATGATTACGATCGGGAAAATGTTTTTCCGGGTGGAAACGAATTTCGCTATTTCGATATTCGCTCCCGAAGGTACAATGGCGAAAACGTGGCAGCAATTGATTTCTTCCGACCGTATTATCACGTAACCCTGATGACCGATGAAGTACGATCGAATCAAAAGTATTTTGGCTACAAGGAGATGAATGGAAACTTTGTGGTTGAAAGCCAGGACCGGGTGGATGATTATGATACCGAGTGTGATTATTATTTTGTGCATTTCACCTTGCCACTGGAGGCGCAGCTGGTTGGCGGAACCGTTAATGTGATGGGGGCTTTAACTGGCTGGACAGCTAATAAAAGCAATGAAATGAGTTGGAATTACGAACAATCGGCCTACGAATTAAGCTTGTTGCTAAAGCAAGGCTATTACAATTACCAATATGTGTATGTACCCCAGGGAGCGCAAAAGGCCGATGCTTCGGTGATTGAAGGTTCGCATTACGAAACGGAAAACGAATACCAGATTTTTGTTTATTACAGGGGCATGTCCGGTCGGTACGACGAATTGGTTGGTTACCAGATTTTGAATGTTGATTTTTAGCGAACCACTTGCAAGGTGCCATCTCCGTTTTTGAAGGGAATGCTGAAATAAAATGTTGAGCCCTTATTGATCTCTGATTGTACTTCAACTTTACCTCCCAGCAAAACGGTGTAGTGTTGGGCAATGGCCAGTCCAAGTCCGGAGCCTTCGTATTTGCGGGTTGTCTTATTATCAATTTGGTGGAAACGCTCAAAAATGCGTTGAACTTGCTCCTCATCGATTCCAATGCCGGTGTCTTTTACAAAAAACTGAAGCTGGTCTTTCCCGATTAGTTTGTAGCCAAATTCAATTTCCCCCTCGTTGGTGAACTTGACCGCATTGTCCAGTAGCTTTTGAATGATTTCGTTAAGAAGGTACCGGTCGGTAGTTACCCCGAACCTCGGGTTGGCATTTTGGTTGCTCAGTTTTAGGCGAATGGGTTTCGAGGCCAGATCAAAGCTGTATTCGCGGTAGAGCTCAACCATCAGATCGTTGATTTTGCAAAAGCTTTCCTTGACGGTTACCTGGTGGCTTTCTATTTTCGACAAACTGATCATGTCGTTTATCATTTCCATCAACAGTTTGCCATTGCTGGTAATGATGTCGATGAAGCGATTTTTTTCTTCCTGATCAAAGTCCGGAGATCCAATCATTTTTGAAAAACCGATGATGGCATTCATCGGGGTGCGAATTTCGTGGGAGATGTTGGCCAGGAAAGCTGATTTTAGCTGATCGGCTTCTTCTGCTTTTAGCTTGGCTTCTTCGAGCCTGATTTCGGCAATTTTACGTTTGGTAATATCGCGGGCAATGGAGATAACTGAATTGTCGTCCAGACGGGCAATGCGCATTTCAAACATGGCAGTTCCTTTTTCAACCTCCAGCGCATATTCGATGGTTTCAATGCTGTCGCGGTTGATGGCATCCTGAATGCATTGAAAGATTTTGCGCGACATTTTTTCTGAAAAACCTACTTCAAAAATGGAATTGCCTACAATATCATCGGGATTGATTTGAATGAGCTCCGACTCCTTGATGACAAAGTCGACATATAGCCCGTCTTTGTCTATGATGAAAAAGATGTCGGGAATGGCTTCCAGTAACACTTTGTAGCGTTTTCGGCTTTCCTGTAGCGAACCAATTAGCTGACGCTGGTTTGTGATGTCGTAAAAAATGGTGGCAATTTGGTTTGCTGCGGGTTGCAGCGAGTAAATTTCAAACCATTTGTCAAGGTGTTCAATGTAAATTTCGGTGCGCTGCCTGCTTTTGGTGTGCAGGTAGTAGTTGTTCCAGTCGAAGGAGTCGCGAAAGACTTTGGGAAAAACCACTTCTGCGTCAATCCGGTGAAGCTCGCGCGAGCTGACGTTGAACATCTTTTGAAAAGCCGGGTTTGTCTTCAGGATTTTCAACCCGGTGGGATTCTTCATTTCGTCTTCCCGCAACTGCATGAGCAACACGCCTTGTTGAAATGATTTGACCGTTTTATTAATCTGTTGATCGGTCTCCAAAACCTTCGTGCGCAATTCTTTCAGGTTTAGTTCGTAGCTGATGGCAACCAGAAAGGTAGCGGTAAAAGCCAATAGGATAATGATTAGCGGATTCAAAATTAACTCCTGGGTAGGCCAGTACACCCCGGTGGCATCTAACAGCCTGTCGGCCTGGTATAAATGAAAAACAACGGTGACCAGGCTGATGCCCAGGTACGTGAGAAGCTTTTGCTCGCTTTTTTGGCTAAAAAGGAGCAGAAAAAGAAAGCCTGGGATTAAGGCCCATACCGTGTAAGGGATGGTGTTTTTTATGGGGAGAATGGCATACTGTACCGAGATGAAAAAAAAGTAAATGACAACAGGAAACAGAAAAATAGTGTTCACGGCACATCGCGGACGGGCATTGCGTAAACAATAAAGTCCAATGATATTGAGGATGATCAGCGCGGCATCTCCCGGAATACATTCGTTAATCTGGTAGCCGGTTAAGGAAAAAGTCAAATCAATTAATCCGTAAATTAGCCCAAGTGTTAGCAGAATGTGAAGGCCAATTACTTTGCGCTTATCTTCTCCTGAATCAAGGAGGTAGGGTTTTGTGATGAAGTGATAAATTGCTTTAAGCATGAAAAATAGCTACCGTTTTTAAATCGGACTAAATATAGTAATTTTTAAGTGTTAACAAGGTTTACAGCGGATATACTTGGCTCTTTTTTTAAAACTGATTTTTATTAGTAAAAAGCTCTTTCTGATTCTATAGATTTGTTTGAGAAGCAAATACAAACGGAAATTAAAGCGAAAAAGTTATGCCAAAAGGTTTTTTTAATGTGCCGGTAGCCAAAAACGAACCGGTTAAAAGTTACGCTCCGGGTTCTCCGGAAAGGGCTTCGCTAAAAGCAAAAATTGCGGAGCTGCGAAATGTAGAAGTCGAACTTCCAATGGTAATTGGAGGGAAAGAAGTTACCACTGACCGCCGGATTCGGATTGCACCGCCACATGACATAAAACATACCTTGGGATATTATTATCAGGGCGATGAGTCGCATGTGCAAATGGCTATTGATACTGCCTTGGACGCCAAAGCTAATTGGGCTTCGTTGGGATGGCAGCACCGGGCTTCCATTTTTCTGAAAGCGGCTGATTTGATTGCTGGTCCTTACCGTGACAAATTGAATGCAGCGACCATGTTGGGACAGTCAAAAAATGCCTTTCAGGCTGAAATTGATGCCGCTTGTGAGTTGTCTGATTTTTTACGTTTTGGTGTAAAATGCATGACTGATATTTATAAGATGCAACCCGAGTCTGCGCCGGGAATCTGGAACTACAATGAATTTCGCCCCTTGGAAGGCTTTGTCTTCGCCTTGACCCCGTTTAACTTTACGGCTATCGCAGGTAATTTGCCTGCGGCTCCGGCCATGATGGGAAACGTTGCCGTATGGAAACCTTCCAAAACTGCCGTGTATTCGGCTGCAGTGATCATGGAAGTTTTTAAAGAGGCAGGTCTGCCGGACGGAGTTATCAACCTGGTGTATGTATCCGGGCCGGTTGCTGCCAAGGTCGTGTTTGAGCATCCTGAATTTGCCGGGATTCACTTCACAGGCTCTACGGGTGTTTTTCAAAGTATTTGGAAGACCATTGGCGAAAACATTTATAAATACAAGTCCTATCCGCGCATTGTAGGAGAAACAGGAGGTAAGGATTTCATTTTCGCAGACAATACCGCGGATCGTCAGGCCTTGGCTATTGCCATGGTTCGGGGAGCTTTTGAATATCAGGGGCAGAAATGCTCGGCGGCTTCACGCTGTTATATTCCAAAGAGTATTTGGGCTGATGTTAAAAAGCGCGTTGGAAAGGTGTTGGCTACCATTAAAATGGGACCACCCGAGGATTTTACCAACTTCGTTAATGCCGTTATTGACGAAGCTTCATTTGATAAGCTGGCCGGTTTTATTGACCGTGCAAAGGAAGATGCGGATGCGGAAGTCATCTTTGGTGGAAACTACGATAAGTCGAAGGGCTACTTTATTGAGCCGACCATTATTCAGGCCAAAACTCCGGATTATACGACCATGGTTGAAGAGTTATTTGGGCCGGTGTTAACGGTTTATGTTTACGAAGATGCCAAGATGGATGAAACCTTAACCATCTTGGATAACACCTCTATTTATGCATTGACCGGAGCGGTGATTTCGCAGGATCGATACAATATTGAGAAGATCACCAGGCGGTTGGAGAATGCAGCCGGTAATTTCTACATCAATGATAAACCAACGGGAGCCGTTGTTGGGCAGCAACCCTTCGGCGGGGCCAGGGGGTCGGGTACGGACGATAAAGCCGGGTCGGTTTTCAATTTCCTACGCTGGACATCTATTCGTACCATTAAGGAAAATTTTGTGCCGCCACATGATTACATGTATCCGAACTTTTTGCCAGACGAAAAATAAAGGCAAGGATTTTAACCGTACAAAGGAGATGATTTTTTTTCATCTCCTTTTTTTTAGGGTGAATATGCCTTACTTTTGTTAGTAGAAAAAAGCGATGAATGAAAAACATGTTGTCAGTTATCTGGTCTAAGTTACCAACACAGTATTGGATTGCCCTGGTAGTGTTTGTTTTATGGGTTGGTTTTTTTACCGAGAATAGCTTGTTGCAACACTTGCAGAATAAGCGCAAGCTGGTTCAGCTTATTGAACAAGAGGCTTATTTGAAGCGGAAGATCATCTCGGATCGGCGAAAAATTAAAGAGCTGCAGACCAATTTGACTAACCTTGAAAAGTTTGCCCGCGAAGAGTTTTTAATGAAAAAGGAAAATGAAGATGTTTTCCTGATTGTAGAAGAAGATTAAGCCCTTCCCATTTAAGTATGCACAGCATGTGTTGCTTAGTTGGCAGGCTGTTGAGCATAACTCACTAAAATTACCCTAATTTAGAATCAATCCCCTGAACGTGTTTGATAAGTGCTTGTTTTTTTTTAAATTGATTAAGAAATAAGGCAATTATGAATCTGGATACCAATATATTCCGAATTGAAACCAATCATGTGGCTCCTGAAAAAGGACGCATTCTGATTGCAGAACCCTTTTTGCCTGGCAGTTATTTTAATCGCGCCATCGTTTTATTGGTGGCACATAGTGACAAAGGAGCTATTGGTTTTATCCTGAATAAAAAGATCGACTTTCCTATTAGCGAAATCTTTGGAGACCTGCCTGATTTCGATGCGGAAGTCTATATTGGTGGCCCGGTTAGTACGGATACCGTGTATTTTGTTCACTGTTTGGGTGAGCTTATTCCGGGCAGTATTCATGTGAAAGATAACATGTATTGGGGCGGAGATTTTGAAGAACTTAAGCGGTTAATTCGCGATGGCTTGGTTCTGCCCGAACAGATCCGTTTCTTTTTAGGATATTCGGGTTGGGATAGTGGCCAGTTGGAGGAAGAGCTTGCCGAGAATTCCTGGTTGGTGACTGAAGTTGAAGAAGAACTGGTCATGGCCGATCGGAAAACCAACGATATGTGGGTGCGGGCGGTGCGCGAAATAGGTGGAAAGTACATGCTGTGGGAGCATTTTCCTGAAAATCCTTCCTTAAACTAGTTGTAGTTTATTAAACTCCTGATGAATTTGTTTGGTCGTTTTATTGAAGTAGCGTTTGTGCCGGAACGCTTTCACCCATTCAATGCCATGAAGAACGCTGACCAGAAAAAGCTCCTCGGCCTGGAAGAGAATTTCTTTTTTCAAGCGTTCAACAGCCAGCATTTCTAATCCCATTTTTTCGCAAATAATTGGCAGAAGGTGCTGACTGGGGTCAATGTAAGCTCCGGACTTAGGGGCTGGTGTTAATAAGGTATTTCCAATTAAAGCATAAATGTTCTTTCCGGGAGCTTCCAGAATGCAGTCTTCCGCATTCAATAGGAGCAGCTCATCAGTTGCAGGAGGTGTTTGAGCTGACTTTACAATTTCCCAGAATGGCGCCGAGCCGAAGTCCAGGGCCGAGAGCGTTGAACAGGATTTTCTGATTTTGTCGAAGATGTCAATGGTTAATCCATTCGAGTTCAGGCTTTCATCAGGTTTGTTGGTCGTCTCTGTTTTTATAAGGAGGGAAATGTGTTGGTTCTTGCGAAAAAAATAAACCTGAATGTGGGCGCCTCGAAATAGTTTGTTTTTGATCAAGGTGCGTTCGATTTGTCTTTTGAGCTCCTTGCCATCCTCCTTTAACATATCGGGAAGAGGTTCGTTTAGCAGTTTGAATTTCAGATGAATCAACTCCAACTGTTTGTTCCAAAAGGGCAGGTGACTGCGAATAGCGCGAAAATGTTCTTTAAAAAGCAAATTCTCAAGCAGGCTGAGCGTGAGCTGCTGGTCTGAAGCCAGGGAAAACTGGTTGTCAATTAATACAAATTGGCTGGACATGGCTTGAGTTTTAAAAAGGTAAACATTTGCTCCGGGCTATTTCCGGCGAGTCTTTAGCTCTGTTGTTTCTGCCCCGGAATCAGATCACCATAAAGAGCTTATCCATGAAGCGTTGAAAAAGGCTGCTGTTGAGCAGGATCGGGAAAATGAATCCAAAGACCGCCCCCAGGAAATGCGCATCGTGTGCTACGTTGTCATTTTGTTTTCGGCCCATATAATAGGAATAAGCCAGGTATAGCAGAGCAAATACAATGCCCGGTATGGGTAAAACGCCAAAGAAATAAATCTTGTTCCAGGGTTCGAAAAAGATTGCGGCAAACAACACCGCCGATACCGCTCCGGAAGCGCCAACTGCATTGTAATAGAAATTGTTCCGGTGTTTGTAAATGGCGTAAAGGTTAGAAACAATCATTCCGCCAAAATAGAGGATCAGGTAATAGGCAGTGGCCATTCGTCCAAATCCATATTCAAAATAAGCTTCAATCACGCGTCCAAAAGAGAACAAGACGATCATGTTTACGATCAGGTGTTCCCAGTTGGCATGCACAAAGCCATGCGAAACCAGCCGGTAATACTCACGCTTATGAACGACCTTGCTGGCATTGAATTGAAGTTTATCCATCAGGTCCTCTCGGCTGAAAGCAAGAATGGATGCGAATGCGGTAATGGCGATAATAATTAGGGTCATAGTAACTATTGCTAGTGTAAAATTTTATAAATCATTTCTTTTTGGAGGTCGCCTGCCGAAGAAGACACATTGCCCATGCCTTTGGACTTCATGTCATATTCGCGCAAAATTCCCATGATGGCAACCAATTTTTTGGGGTTGTAAACCTTGGCTGCATCGATGTATGAACGCACAAAATATGGAGCAACCTGAAGTGCCGATGCGACGGAATTAGGCGACTTATCGGGCAGGAAATGGTAAGTCAGTATTTTCATGAAATAATAATACAGACTGGAAATAGTGCGTGTAATCGGGTTGCTCGACGGATTGGCGGCAAAGTAGTTGATGATTTGGTTGCTCTTTAAAACATTCCGTTGCGACAAGGCATTCTGAAGCTCAAAAATATTGTAATCCTTGCTGATGCCGATATTTTTTTCGATGTGCTCGGGAGTGATCTTTGTTCCTTCAGGCAGGGTGATGATCAATTTGTTAAGCTCATTGGACACCTTGCTCAGGTCGGTTCCCAGGTATTCGGCCATCATGGCCGAAGCCTGGGGGGTGATGCTGTATTTGTGGGCAGCCAAATACCCGTTGATCCATGCGGGTAATTTGTTGTCATAGATCTTTTTGGATTCAAATAGCACACAGTTTTTAGCCAGCAGTTTGGCAAAGCTCTTCCGCTTGTCAATACTTTTATACTTGTAGTTGATCACCAGGATCGTTGATTTCAGCGGCGCTTTGACATAAGCCTCCAGATCTTCAATCTTCTTGATGTTTTGGGCTTCCTTGACGACGATTACCTGGTGGTTGGCCATCATCGGAAACCGACGCGCATGGGTGATGATGGTTTCAATATCGGTGTCTTTCCCATACAGCACATGCTGGTTGAAGCTTTTTTCAGCATCGGTTAGCACATTTTTACTGATGTAATCGGTAATCTGATCAATAAAATAACTCTCTTCACCCATCAAAAAATAAATGGGGTGGTAGATTTTCTTTTTCAGATTGGCTAAAATATCTTCGTAATCCATAATTATAAGCAACGTTTAGAAGCGCAAGTGTTTCACCGATCGCCCATTATTTTTTATTTCCAGAAGGGCATCAATGCCTATTTTAACATGTTTTTCGACAAAATTAGTGGTTACTCTTTTATCGCTGGCGTCTGTTTTTATTCCGGTTGAAATCATTGGTTGATCAGACACTAAAAGTAGTGCCCCCGTTGGAATCTGGTTGGCAAATCCAACGGTGAAAATAGTGGCTGTTTCCATATCGATAGCCATTGCCCGTGTTTTGTACAAGTACTTTTTAAAACGGGCATCGTATTCCCAAACACGTTTGTTGGTGGTGTAAATCACACCAGTCCAGTAGTCCATGCGGTTTTCACGAACGGCAGTTGACACAGCACGCTGCAGGCTAAAGGCCGGAAGGGCCGGAATTTCCGGTGGTAAGTAATCATTCGAAGTTCCATCGCTTCGGATGGCTGCAATGGGAAGGATTAAATCGCCCAGTTTATTTTTGCGTTTTAAGCCCCCGCATTTGCCCAAAAACAATACGCCTTCAGGTTTGATGGCACTCAGCAAATCCATGATTGTTGCAGCATTGGGGCTGCCCATGCCAAAGTTGATGATCGTGATGTCGCCATTCGAAGCGTTAGGCATGTTTTGATTGATGCCCAGTATGGGAACATCAAATTGTTTGGCAAACATCTCAACATAAAGTTGAAAGTTGGTAAGTAAAATATAATCTGCGAAGTCTTCTAAACTGCGGCCGGTGTAGCGCGGAAGCCAATTGTCAACAATTTCTTTTTTCGTTTTCATTAGTTGAAGAATTTTTTCGCACTTTTGGACGAAAATCAGTCGGGCTGAATTTCATTCTGGTGCGACATTATACAAAAATACAACTTTGTAGCGGCTAACTATGTTTACCGAACTAAATTTACCAACATATTCGTTTCGTATTGAACAGCAGCATGGCAAAAGATTCATTTTTGATGAAATTCGTAAGAAAACCGTGGTGCTAACGCCCGAGGAATGGGTGCGTCAGAACTTTATCAAATATTTGATTGAATGCAAAAAGTTTCCAGCTTCGCTGATGGCGATTGAAACGGGTTTGAAAATCAATCAAAATCAATTCCGGGCTGACTTGTTGGTATACAACCGCTCTGGCAGTCCTTTGGTTTTAGTAGAGTTCAAGGCTCCGTCGGTAAAAGTTACCCAGCAAACTTTCGATCAGATTGCCCGTTATAACATGACTTTTCAAGTGCCTTACCTGATTGTTTCCAATGGGCTAAATCATTATTGCTGCATGGTTAATCCTGAAAAGCAGACTTATGCCTTTTTAAAGGAGATTCCGCTTTTTTCCCAGCTTTAATTGTTGGCTTACTTCAGAATAAGCTGGTAAAGCTCTTCATCCAGCCAGCCGGTAGCTGTTTTGATCCAGTCTTTTTTGTTGCCGGCAAGCTGAAAACCTACTTTCTTGAAAAGATGAATGCTGGCTTCATTGTCCACAGTTATGTTAGCATACAACTGGTGCAGCCCCAAAATATCGGTAGCATACAAAGCCATTAAGCGCAGGGCATCAGTAGCCAGGCCCTTGCCTTGCTCATCTTTGTTGTAAATTAAAATACCGATTCCGGCACGCTGATGGTAGGGTTCAAAATCAAACAAGTCAATGGCTCCAACGGCCTTCCCGTCAATGTTCTCAATGATGAGCCGTAGTTGCTTGGCTTCAAAAATATCGCGGTGCGACTCGGCAATGTATTGTTTTAAGATGTAGCGCGAAAAAGGCACCAGCGTATTGCTTACCTGCCATATTTCCGGATCATTTTCCCATTGGTAAATGAGTTCCAGATCCTCCGGTTCTACTGGCCGAAACCGGACTTGTCCATGTGCTAATTTGTTTAAAGTCATCGTCCTAAGTTTTTCCAAGCGTGTACTATAATTTCAACATCCTGCAAGATGCTGTAATTTTTGGCATAAACCATATTTATCTCTTGTTTTTTTTCTTCGGAAAGGTTCTCGTCAAGCATGTCTACGGGCGAAAGAATGCCAGGTTTTATTTTGGGTAATTTCTGCTGTATGTCCGAATAGCAGGAATAACCAACCCAGCTTTTGGATGAGCCTATAACTTGCCAGATATTGTTGAAAAAGCCTTTTTTCTGTTTTATGGTCCAGCATAGAATGGGGTAACTGCACAAAAAGAAGAGGCTGAGCAGAAAGTCAAGCAGGCGTTTGTTTTGTTGGTTGTGCTCTTTGGTAATGGCATTCAGGTGAACGACATATAAGTCACCAGCTGTGTCGATGGAGCTACTTCCAATGATGGAGTGGCTTTGTGGAGGAGCTATTTTAAAGTCCACTTTTGTTGCACTCAACTCAAGCATGAGGTTGATGATTTGTTGTGAGGGCAGGTCAATGGCGCTGAATATAAGCTCTTCAATGTTGTGAATGCGGATGGCTTCACGAATCTGATCCAGATTCCCCAATGCCATGGCTGTGGCGGGCTGTCTGTTGGGTTGAATCCTTCCGGCAACCTTGATTTTGCTGAGTGATTGTTTTAGCAGCTGGCTGATGCGCTGGGCCTCTTCTTCGCTGGCTACAAGCATGACTCGCTTTTTGTGTTTGCGCTCAAATAAATCCTTGAAGGACTGACTTTGACGAAGCAGGTAGCGATAACTGAGCAAGCTGATAAAAGCCCAGACGGTTCCAAGCAGAATAAGCGCGCGCGAAAAGCGTAGACTTTCATCTGCCAGAGAATGAAAAATTAAAATGCCTATGCTTCCCCAGAGAATGCCTTTAGCCAGTTTCTTCATTTGAATGGGCTTTGCATAAGCCTTGCTAAGTCCGATGGCCGAAAGCCAGATCAAAATATAGATGGGAACCACTATTCCGAGGAAAGCGGGTGGATAATAATCGGGTGTGTATTTGTGTTGTTCCCAATAGGGGAGCAGCCACAAAAAACCACTGTAAAGCATCAGTGCATCGATTGCAGGAAAGGCTAAGACTTTCGCAAGCCGGCTGGTAAGTGCCAGCAATGCCCGGAAATAAATGGCCAGGTTGATGAGGAATGAGAACATGCCCGCACGCCCTTTGGAAAAATGCTTGCCAGCAAAGATGCTCATGGCCTGGTAAAAGATCTTCACATAGTTTATGCTGCCTTTTTTGGTGCTTTCGCCTTTGTAATGAATGATGGTTGTGCCGGCAAAATAGTAGTTTTTAAAACCTGCTTGGGTGATCCGGTAGGAAAGGTCAATATCTTCGCCATACATGAAATAGTCTTCGTCCAGCAAGCCGGTTTTTTCCAGGACAGCGTGGCGAAGCAGCATAAAAGCGCCGGCTAAAACATCAACTTCATGGGTTTGATTCTTGTCAAGGTGCCCCATGTGGTAGCGGGCAAAACGAGGCGAATGGCTGAATAGTCGGGCAAGGCCAAGAATTTTGTAAAAGGCTACTTCCGGAGTAGGCAATCCTCGCTTAGATTCGGGCAGGAAGCGTCCTTTGCCATCAATCATAGGTACACCTAATCCCCCTGCTTCCGGGTGATTGTCCATGAAATCCAGGCATTTGACAAAGCAGTCTTCCTCGACCAAGGTGTCGGGGTTAAGCAATAAAATATAGTCGCCTTTCGCCTGCCTGATGGCTTGATTGTTCGCTTTTGAAAAACCCTTGTTGCCGTGATTTTCAATTAAATGAACAGTCGGGAATTTCTCACGAACCATGTGTACTGAACCATCAACCGAGTTGTTGTCAACCACAAAAATCTCCGTCTCGATTGAGGTGCTGGCCTTCTGAACAGCATGCAAGCATTGTTCTAGAAAATACCTGACATTGTAGTTGACAATAACAATGGAGAGTTTCATGGAGGTAAGCGATTAGTTCGTTTTTTTTACTTGTTTTTAGGAGTTATTACAAGTGAATGAATGTTTTATTGGGACAAGGTGCTTTCAAAATCAAGCCTGTTTTTGATGGATCTTCCCAAGGTTATTTCATCGGCGTACTGCAATTCATCGCCAATGGACACACCGCGGGCCAGGGTTGAAATTTTAACATTCAGGTCTTTCAGTTTTTTATAAATAAAGAAATTGGTGGTGTCGCCTTCCATTGTAGGACTCAGGGCCAGCACCACTTCTTTTACATCGCCGCTTTGAACCCGTTCTATGAGGGAGTTGATTTCCAGGTCGGAGGGGCCAATGCCATCCATGGGTGAAATGATGCCTCCCAAAACATGGTAAAGCCCTGAGAATTGCTGGGTGTTTTCGATGGCCATCACATCTTTAATATTTTCAACCACACAAACCTCCTCTGGCCTGCGGTTAGGGTTGCTGCAAATGTTGCACGTATCCACATCCGATATGTTGTGACAAACCTTGCAGTGTTTGATTTCATTGCGCAATTGAATGAGGCTGTTGCCAAACAGGTCAACTTCTGATTTTTCCTGTTTTAAAAGGTGAAGTACCAGCCTAAGTGCAGTTTTTCGGCCGATGCCGGGCAGTTTGGCGAATTCGTTAACTGCATTCTCCAGCAAGCGGGAAGGGAACTTTTCGGTGATCATGCTTAATTTATTAAGTAAGCCTCAAATTTAATAAGAGCAAATCAAATCACGCAAAAAGCGTAGGGTTATTTCAGATAGGAGGCCAGCGTATCCAGTAATTCTTTCATTTTTATGGGTTTGCTCAATACTTCGTTGCAGCCGGCATCCAGACATTTTTGTTGCTCGTCGCTCATGGCGTAGGCGGTTTGCGCAATGATTGGAATCTCCGTATCGGACTGGCGAATTGTTCGCGTGGCTTCGTAGCCATCGATTTCCGGCATTTGTATGTCCATCAGGATGAGGTCAATTTTGTTTTTCGAAAACAGGTTGAGGGCATCAATGCCGTCTTTGGCCCACAACACAGTGGCCTTGGTTTCCCGGAGTATCTCGTACAGGTATTCGTAGTTGTAGTCGACATCTTCGGCAATTAAAACCGTACAATTTTCGAAGTTGTAATCGCTGGTGGTCTTCTTGGGTTTTGCTTTGGTTGGCGCTGTAATCTTGTCGTAGGGAATCGTGAAATAGAAGATTGATCCTTTGTTGACTGTGGATTTGACATTCATGTTTCCACCCAGCAGTTTCACCAGCCCATTGGAAATGGCTAAGCCCAGTCCGGCTCCTCCTTCACGCTCTTTCAGGCTGTGGGCATGCTGCAGGGTGCGGTTGAAAATTGTTTTTAGCTGATCCTGGGGAATGCCATGACCGGTATCTTCTACATAGAACTGTAATTTGTTTTTGCTTAAAAGTTGGTAGCCGATTTCAATGTGCCCAGTGTCGGTAAATTTCAGGGCATTGTCGAACAGGTTAAACAGAATTTGCTTCAAGCGCCGGGTGTCGGTAAAGATATAATCGTGATGCTTGAGCTTGGGTTTGCGAAAAAGAATTTCAATGTGCTCTTTTTGCTTCCGGCCCCTCATTTGTAAAAACTGCTGCGAAAGTTCGCTGAATGTGTTTTTTAGTGAGCAGGCATCTTTCTTGACCTTTAACTCGTTGGCTTCAATTTTTGAAATATCAATGATGTCGTCAATCAGCAAGAGTAAGTAGCGACTACTTTCTTCAATAATGTCTGCGTAGCGTACTTGCTGGTCAGGGGTTAAGTCGCCGGTTTTTAACAATTCAGAAAAACCAATAATGCCGTTGATTGGAGTTCGGATTTCATGGCTCATGTTGGCCATAAAATTGGTTCGGGACTGGTTTTCGATTCGGGTGCGCTTTTGTGAGCGCTTCAGGTCTTCTTCTAGGCGTTTGAACGAAGTGATTTCTTCGGATATTTTGAGGTAGTTGGTAATGGTGCCTTGCTCGTCTTTCAGGCTTGAGATAGAGGCGAGTTCCCAGTAGGTTTTACCGTTCTTGTTTCTGTTTTTAAATTCGCCAACCCATTCCTTACCAGTCGATATGGTTTTCCAAAGTTTTTCATAGAAGGTGGTAGGGTGATAACCCGACTTTTGGATGTTGGTTTTTTTACCAACCAGTTCATCTTTACGGTATCCGGTAATTTTTGAATAGGCCGGATTGAAAAACTCAATGTACCCATCCAGGTCCGTAATTACGATGGGCACAGGGCTTTGCATGATGGCCTGGTGTAGCATGCGCAAGTCTTTCTGGTGCTTCTTCTCAATGGTAATATCCCGATTGGTTCCCAGCACACGAAGTGGCTTTCCATTCGAATCGCGGAGCATGGCGGCCCGGGTTTTAAACCAGCGGTAGATGCCGTCTTTGTGTTTCAACCGGTATTCGGATTCATAGATTAGTGCACTGCTTTTCAGAAAGTTTTCAAAGGTGCGTTTTACCCGGTTATAATCATCGGGGTGAAGGAGATCTGTCCAGGTAGAAAATTTATTTTCCAACTCATCCGGGTAATAGCCGAGCTGGGATTTCCATTTTCGTGACAGGTGCATGGTTTCATCTCCCACAGCCCAGTCCCACAGCCCATAATCAGAGGCTTCTGCAGCCAGGTTGTCGCGTAGCTTACGGTGATGATGTCTTTGTTCAATGTTCTTTTGGCTGTTGATGTCACGAAATACCCCGGTAATCCCGGTAATCTCCCCATGTTCATCCTTTTCAGGAGTAAAGCCTATGCTGATCCAGAATGGGCGGTTTTGCAGCGTGAGGGAGAATTCTTTGTAGAACGCTTTTTTGCTTTTCAGTACCAATTCAACAACATGATCAATTTCAGCAGAGAGCTCCCCCAGGTAGTTGGCTTCTCCAATGGTTCTTCCAATGATTTTGGTTGGTTTAATCTGAAGGAGGGCGGGTAGATTATCGGAATAAAAACGGTGGAGCCGATCTTTGTCCAAGCGGATAATTGCTTCGGGCGTGTCTCCCCGGTCAAAACCAGCGGGCAGGTCTTGTCCTTGAGCTGCTTGTTTTTCGGGTTGGCCTGTTGGGGAGGATGGCGTTTGTTTTTTGTCCGTATATTTCATGAGTTTGAGTTTAAGCTGGTTTAAATTAGCATGTTACTAGCGATAGCTGGTGTGGCTAGTAATTGTTGCCGAATAAATTGAGAGCGTACCGATATCATGATGAACGTAATTAATGTTTATAGTTTTCAACCTGTTAACAAAAGGAATTGTTCACCTCATTTTAACGAAAGTAAGCCCATACAGTTTGCCCATAGAGCAAAAAAAGTGAAAAGAGCCTGGTTGAAACGGACGGTTTGTCCGCATTGGCGGGCATTAGACCTAGAGGGTGGTAGCTGATTTGAAAAATGTTAAGCTTTATAAAACTAATTTTTTTAAAAGATGGACATTTCCAGTATGGGGTCTTTCGTTCGGCTGATTGTTTTACCTCATTTTGTCTGTATTGAACGGAAAGTACAGCTTGAAAGTAAATGGAGTTTTTGCATCTGAATGACTTCTTTATAATGACTCTCTGCTAGTGTCATTATAAAACAAATGATTTTGCGAAGGGGATGATGCAGCTGGCTTCTAATCAGAACCGCTGCCTAAATGTTTTGTCAAGTGAAAATAGTTCCAAGGATCACAGAACGATTGCAGTGCCTATACCTCAGCTTCTATTTCCTGCTTGGCGGTGTGGAATACGGAGTCGCTTTGCATCGGTTGAATCAGTCTTTCGTTGTGGTTTTCTTGGGTACCCATCGAGCTGATTTCACTGTCACTAACAACTGTTTTTCGGTTCAAAGCCGAGTAAATAACCAGACAGGTCAACAATCCTAAAATGTAGTAATCTCTCTTCTTCATGCCTATTTACTTGTGTTTTGCGTAATGCCGCTTTCTTCAAGCGCGTGCAAAAGTAGAAAATACCTTGACCGGGCATGTTGTAAAAAATTAAATCGGATGGAAAGCCGGATTTATTAACACTTGGGTAATATATGTCGGAGACTATTAATTCTTCTATTTTTGTGGTGAACGATTGAGGCGGATTTAGCTATGGGGCGCAATAATTTTTTTCAGTTTAAGGAGTTTCGGGTAGAACAAGCCCGAACGGCCATGAAAGTGGGGATTGATGGCGTATTGCTCGGAGCCTGGGCCGATCTTCAGGCTGCTTGTCGGGTGCTGGATGTCGGCACCGGAACGGGCTTGTTGGCGCTAATGGCTGCTCAGCGTTCAGCAGCTTTGATTGATGCCGTTGAGCTGGACTTGGATGCAGCCGAAGAAGCACGTTCTAATTTTCAGAATTCAAATTGGGCTTCTCGTTTTCGGGTTGTGGCTGGCGCTTTTCAGGATTTTCAGCCGGGAGTATGTTATGACCATATCATTTCAAACCCTCCTTTTTTTGAAAATGGGCAGCCGTCATCAAATCCCTTGCGGGCACAGGCACGTCACGCAGGGAGGCTGAACTTGAGGGAGTTGTTGGAAAGGGCTTCAGTATTACTTGCCAATAAGGGGAAAATCAGCCTGATTATTCCGGCCGAACAAGAGCTTCGCTTGCTGGAGCTGGCAAAAGCACTCAGCCTGCATGTTACAAGACTGGTTCGTGTGGCGCCGGATGAGTCGAAAAAGGCACACCGCTTGCTGGCAGAACTGGCTAAAGAGGCTTGCCCTTTGCAGGAAGCCGTTTTTTTTATTCGGGACAAGGGAACAGGACTTTTTTCCGAGTCGTACCGCGAATTAACGCGCGACTTCTACCTGAATTTATAACTTGGTTTAAATCAGCATCAGGAAAGGCGAAAAGGTTTTGTCCATTTTGTTGGCAAAATTCTGAATTGCTTCATGGTTGATTTTGCGGACTGTCTGATCCACTTTGGCAATCTTCCGCACTACAAGTTTTTCAAGGAAGTGCATTTTTTCAAAATTGAATTCGCCCCCAAGGATGGCCTCTGTTTTGGCATACTGGTGTAGTTTTTCGGGAAACGCATTCTCCAGTTGCTGAAATGCCTGTTCGCCTTCGTGCATACAGCAAATAAACAGGCCCAGCTGTTTGTCTTCCAGTTGTTCCTGGTTTTGCTCACAATACTCGCGAATTTTCCGCTGAATCTGTCCGGCATGGATGGAGCCGCCAATAATCACCCGCTCATAGCTTTGCAAGTCGGGTTGCTTTTTTGCTTTGAGGTTATGGATAGTAGCATCGCCATGGAGTGCTTGCGCCAGTTCTTCTACAACATGTTTGGTGCATCCATGAGTTGACATGTAAATGATTAGTGTTTTCATGGTTGGTTGATTTTTCCCTAAAATATGACAATTGGTCAAAACAAACTATGATTTTATCGGTTAAGTTAAAATTATAATCGGCGGGAAAGATAATCGCAGACTAAAAGGTCTTTTTGTGCAAAATGATTATCTTTGCAGCCCAAAATAAGATGCTATGTCAATAGAAGTTATGCAAGCTATTAAAGTAGATGAAAGTTTTTACAAGGTGAAAGAAGTCAGAAGACTAACGGATGAAACTTTCTCCCTGCGTCTGCCTAAAAGCCGCTTTCGGTTTCATGCAGGCCAGCATATTTCGCTCGGGATTCAAGGGGATTACCAGAGTCGCGAGTACTCCATTTACAGTGGAGAAAATGATGAACATTTAGAGGTTTTGGTGAAAGAAGTGAAAGAAGGTTATTTTTCACCCAAGCTGAGTCACCTTAAGCCCGGAGATTGGGTTGAGGTAAATGGTCCGTTCGGAAAATTCCGGATTGACGAGAAGAAAATCAAAGATCATAAATTTGTGTTTATTGCCAGCGGAACCGGAATTGCTCCTTTCCGCAGCATGGTGCGCACGTACCCCGAACTGGATTACCAGCTTATACATGGTGTGCGTTACGGACATGAAGCCTACGATAAGGAAGAGTATGCGCCGGAGCGTCACGTTTTATGTACCACCGGCGATAAAACCGGTCAGGTAAATGGTCGGTTGACCAAATACCTGAAAAAAGCCACCTTCGACAAGAACACCCAGTTCTACTTGTGTGGAAACAGTAACATGATTTTTGATGCGCTGGAGTTGTTGAAGAACAAAGGGTTTGATCGCGATCAGATTCACTGCGAAGTTTATTTTTAGTCAGAAAAAAGCGAAACCGAAAAGCCAGAAGTGTCAAGTAGCGCACGGCTTTTACAGATTCGGAACTTGAAATTGAATTGATGAAATACCACTTAATTACATTGGGCTGCCAAATGAACCTGTCGGACAGTGAGCGTGTAAGCGCTGTGTTGGAACAGATGGGGTACGAGCGGACGGAGAAGGAGGAAGAGGCAACTTTGCTTGGAATGCTGGCTTGTTCAGTGCGGCAAAAGCCAATTGATAAGGTGTACAATAAAATAGCCCAGTGGAACCGGGCGAAAAACAAACGCAACCTGATAACCTTCATTTCGGGGTGTATTTTGCCGGCTGATAAGGAAAAGTTTCTGAAACTTTTCGATCTCATTTTTCCAATGAGTGAGCTGGGCCAGTTGCCGGATATGATTCGGAACTATGGGGTGGTGAATGCCGCCTCTTTACAGGTGCCCAAGCCGGTGATGCCTAAAAACGAGCATATCGTGGATTTATGGCACATTAAGCCCAAGTACGAATCGACTTACGAAGCTTTCGTGCCAATTCAGAATGGTTGCGATAAATTTTGCACCTTTTGTGCGGTACCTTACACGCGTGGTCGCGAAGTGTCCCGTCCTTCCGAAGATATTTTGCACGAAGTTCAGCACTTGGTGAGCCAAGGGTATAAATCCATCACCTTGCTGGGGCAAAATGTGAACTCTTATGGGCTGGACAAAAATGGCGAAGAAATCACATTTGCGGAGTTGCTCAAGCAGATTGGCGAATATGGAAACGCCTCGGGCGAAGAGTTCTGGGTTTATTTTACGTCACCTCATCCGCAGGATATGGGGCGCGATGTAATTGAAGTGATTGCTCAATATTCTTGTTTAGCCAAGCAAATTCACCTGCCCATGCAAAGTGGCGATGAGAAAGTGCTGATTAAAATGAATCGGCGTCATTCGATGGATAAGTACCGTAGGATTGTAACCGATATTCGGGAACTTATTCCGCAGGCTACCTTATTTACTGATATCATTGTGGGTTTTACGGGTGAAGGTGAAGCCGAATTTCAAAATACCGTTTCGGCCATGAATGAATTTCAGTTCAACATGGCTTATATTGCGATGTACTCGCCACGCCCGGGGGCAGCCAGCTATCGTTGGGAAGATGAGGTGTCGCAGGACGTGAAAAAAGATCGCTTTCATCGTTTGTCCGAAGTCATGAAAATTCATACCCGTCACTACAATGAGCAGCTGGTTGGAAAAACAATACGCTTGCTGGTGAATGGAACTGACCGGAAGACAGGATTCAGTACAGGGCTGACTGAAGGAAAGTTAAATGTACGACTCGATCGGAAAGTGCCCGAACTGAAGGGGCAAATTGTGGACGTTCGTATTACGTCTGCAGCAGATTTTTCGCTGAGTGGGGAGTTGGTGTTACAGGAAGAAAAGCTGGAGTCATGAGTACAATTAAAAAAAAGGTGGCCTTTAAAACATTGGGCTGTCGCTTAAATCAATACGAAACCGATGCCTTGGTTTCCGATTTTGATCAGGCAGGTTACGAAGTTGTTGATTTTAAAGATGCGGCCGATGTGGTGGTGGTCAACACCTGCACGGTTACCAATCAAAGTGATCAAAAGTCACGAAATATTATTAGCCAGGCTGCCCGTAACAATCAAGGCTCTTTGGTGGTGGTTACGGGGTGTATGGCCAATAACTACAAAGAGAAGCTGGAAGGGCAGGATAAAATCACCTATGTGGTCGACAACGAGCGCAAAGCCAGCATCCGGCAGTTAGTGGATGCGCATTTTCAGGGCGAAATTTTGCACCCTTCCAATCTTGAAGGTGATGTCTTTCAATTCAGCACGGTTGATAAAAGTTTGCATACCCGCAGTTCCATCAAAATTCAGGACGGATGCGATAATTTTTGTACTTTTTGCATCATTCCCAAAGTGCGTGGACGCGCGGTGAGCCGTCCGTTGCCGGAGATTGTTGAGAATGTAAAAAATACCCTCGCCAATGGGTTTAAGGAGCTGGTGATAACCGGCGTAAATATTGGTAGGTATGAGTGGGAAGACAAGCGCTTTGAAGATGTGCTGGAAGCGATTCTGGATGTACCCGGCGATTTTCGGGTTCGTATTTCATCCTTGGAACCCGATGGTTTTGGCAACCGATTTTATGATTTGTTTAAACATCCGAAGTTGGCTCCGCATCTGCATTTGTGTTTGCAAAGTGGCTCGGATAAAGTGCTGCTTCGTATGCGCCGGATGTATGCTTACAGCCGTTTTGCTGAAATTGTCGACCGTTTCCGCTCACAATGGCCCGACTTTAATTTCACCACCGATCTGATTGTTGGATTTCCGGGGGAAACGGAAGTGGATTTTCAGGAAAGTATCGAAGCCATCCGGCGATTTCAATTTAGCCATGTGCACGCGTTTAAGTATTCAGTTCGGAAAGGAACACGGGCCGAGCGGATGGAAGATCAGGTGTCGGAACCCGTCAAAACGGCTCGCTCTGCTGAACTTCGTGAAGCTTCGGAACAGATGCGTGAAGCTTACTTAAAGCGGTTTATTGGTCGTGTGCAAACTGTTTTGGTTGAGAAAATTGACTCAAAGGGCTTTGCTTCCGGCTATGGCGAACATTATGTCCCTGTTCGGTTTAAAGCCAAAAACTGTCAGAAAAATACCTTTCAAAAAGTACGGATAGAACGCTTGGAAGGTGAAGGCGATAATCTTGAGCTTTTGGGCCAGTTGGTTGAGGATTAGGAGAAAATACTTCGTTTTATTAATCTTTTTCAGAGAATTGGAATTCCCTTATTCTTATTGATTCAAAGTGGCATGTTTCATCTAATTCCGGGTTCAGGTGCAGCAAAATCAATGGTGCATTTGATCCTCTGCTTGAAATGAAATAATAGCCGATAAGAAAAATCAGGCCTGTTCTGTGAACTTATAGCCGCGTTTTTTGTCATAGTAAGAGATTTTCCATTTGTAATTTGTTTAACGACCACATGGATAAAGCTCAACAAAATAGCATTCAGTACAGATCAGCGCAAGGTGATGGCGATGTTGTTGATTTTCAGAAGGTGATGGCTGATTTTCGAGAGCGATTGAAGTTCGTTTCTTCGCACGGAAGCCCGAAAGCCGTTGAAAAACATCGCGGAAGAGGAAAGTTGCTGGCCCGTGAACGAATTGATCTTTTGATCGATCCGCAAACCCCGTTCCTGGAACTTTCAAGTTTTGCAGCTTTTGATCAATACGATAACGCTTTCCCCTCCGCAGGAATTGTGACCGGCATAGGACTGGTGCAAGGGCGTGAGTGCCTTTTGGTGGCTAACGATGCTACCGTGAAGGGTGGAACTTACATTCGGGAGACTATTAAGAAACATATTCGGGCTCAGGAGATCGCTTTGAAAAATCACCTGCCTTGTATTTATTTAGTTGATTCGGGCGGAATTTACCTGCCGGAACAAGCCCAGGTGTTTCCGGATCGCTTCGATTTTGGACGGGTTTTTTTCAACCAGTCGAAACTGTCAGCAGCCGGAATTCCTCAGGTTGCCGTAGTGATGGGATCTTGTACCGCGGGTGGCGCGTACGTGCCGGCCATGTGCGATGAAACCATTATTGTAGAAGGGCAGGGAACCATTTTTATTGGTGGGCCACCTTTGGTAAAAGCGGCTACCGGAGAGGAGGTCACTGCCGAAGAATTGGGAGGTGGCGAAGTGCATACGTCAGTATCCGGAGTGGCCGACCACTTGGCTAAAGATGATGTGGAAGCCATTGAAATTTGCCGAAAAATTGTGGAGACTTTTCCAAACGTTCAGAAACGCGCAGTTCAGCTTTGTCCGGCTGAAAAGCCCAATCACGAAGCTGAAGAGCTTTATTCATACCTCTCAACCGACTTGAAAAAGCCCATCGATGTGCGGGCAATTATTGACCGTTTGGTTGATTCCAGCGATTTTCAGGAGTTTAAGGAGAATTACGGAAAGACTTTGGTTACCGGTTTTGCCCGGTTGAAGGGAATTCCGATTGGAATTATCGGAAATCGGAGTTTTCTGACGGCAGAGAGTGCCCGAAAAGGAGCTCACTTCATCCAGTTATGCAATCAACGTCAGATTCCCATGTTGTTTCTGCAAAATATCACCGGTTTTGTGGTTGGTAAAAAGTACGAGCATGAGGGAATTGCGCGTGATGGCGCCAAGTTGATCCATGCCGTGGCCAATTCGGTTGTACCGAAAATTACCCTGGTAATTGGCGGATCCTTTGGGGCGGGGAATTATGCGATGGCCGGTCGGGCTTACGAACCTGACTTTTTGTTTATGTGGCCTCATGCACGTATTGCCGTGATGGGCGGGGAGCAGGCTTCTGGGGTTTTGCAAACCATTGGACAGAATGGACGCAATGCGAATTTGGTTACTCAGTTTGAAGAAGAAAGTACAGCTTATTATAGTTCTTCCCGTTTGTGGGATGATGGCATTATTGATCCGGTGGAAACCCGAGATATTTTGGCTTTGGCTTTTACGGTAACGCTTAATCAACCAGTTCAGGAAGCCCGTTATGGTGTTTTCAGAATGTAAAAAGAGAAGGTTATGAAGAATTGGAAAAATATACAACTAGAAATAACAGGCCGCCGCGCAAACTTGCTATTAAACAGGAAGAAGGTTCACAATGCATTGAATCCGAGAATGATTGAGGAAATGCATGAAGCGCTGGCCAAAGTAGCTGCAGATGACAAGGTGCAATTTTTGGTGATTTCCGGAGCCGGAAAATCTTTTTGCGCCGGAGCTGATATCAATTGGTTTGCCGAGGCGGTCAACAAGGCCAAGTCCGACAACTGGCAGGAGTACCTGCGGATGGCTGAACTGATGAAGGTGATTTATCAGTTCCCGAAGATTACCATTACGGCAGTTCACCGGCATGTGCTGGGCGGTGCCAATGGTATTGTTGCTGCCTGCGACTTTGCAGTGGCTGAGCATTCTACAGCTTTTGCCTTTGGAGAGATTAAACTGGGGATTGTTCCGGCTATCATTACACCGTTCTTATCGAAGCGGATGTCAACCCAGAATTTGAAAAAGCTCATGTATTCCGGCGATCGGTTTGGAGCACCTCATGCGCATGGGGTTGGACTGGTTGACTTCCTGGCCGAAGATGGTCAGCTGGAGCAGGTTGTGAGAGAATTGATTGACGGATTGAAGACTTCATCGCCAAATGCTTTGCGCGCCTGCAAGCAGTTGTTGCTGAAAGAAGGTTCTGGCGAGTTAACTATTGAAAACAGTGAATATACAGCGGCGGTACTCGCAGAGCTGATTCACTCGGACGAGGGGCAGGAAGGACTAAGGGCTTTTCTGGAGAAACGAAAACCGGACTGGAAGAAACTAAACGTGGTTGAAAATTAATGAAGCTCTTTCAAAAAATATTAGTTGCGAACCGAGGCGAAATAGCTGTGCGGATTATTCAAACGGCAAAGAACTTGGGAATCCGGACTGTTGCAGTTTATGCCGCGGATGATGCGGCTTCATTACATGTTAGTTTGGCAGACGAAGCTGTTTTGCTGGAAGGAGTGCAGCTGGGGGAGACTTACCTGAATCAGGAAAAAATAATTGAAGCGGCCCAAAATGCCGGAGCTCAGGCCATCCATCCGGGCTATGGTTTCCTGTCAGAAAACGCTGAATTTGCAGCGAAGGTTGAGCAGGCAGGGCTGGTTTTTATTGGAGCCACGGCTGAGCAAATTGGATTGATGGGCGAGAAAACGCAGGCCATTGCTTTTGTGAAAGAACTGGAGATTCCGGTTATTCCGGGAATGGCTGGTGCTGTAGACGATATTCTAACTCACAGCAAGGAGTTGGAATTTCCGTTGCTGGTAAAAGCCTCGGGTGGCGGCGGCGGAAAAGGCATGGAGATTGTTTACCAGCCGGAGCAGTTGCCTTTGGCATTAGAGCAAGCTCAACGCCAGGCCTTGCAGTATTTTGGGAATGATGAATTGTTTGTGGAGAAGTTTCTTCCCAAGGCCCGTCATATTGAAGTGCAGATCCTTGGCGACGGTCAGGGACATGCCGTGCATCTTTTTGAACGTGAATGCAGCGTTCAGCGTCGGTATCAAAAACTGATCGAAGAGGCACCAGCACAAGCACTTTCGCAAACAACCAAAGAGAAATTGTACCAGTCGGCGCTTCGTATTGCGCGGGCTACAAAATACAGAGGAGCGGGAACCATTGAGTTTTTGGTGGATGAGCAGGAGAATTTTTATTTTCTGGAAATGAATACCCGCCTGCAAGTGGAGCATCCGGTAACCGAGTACATCACTGGAGTTGACCTGGTGGATTGGCAATTAAAAATTGCTTCAGGGCAAGAGCTCAGCTTATCTCAGCAAAGCCTGACAGCCCAAGGGCATGCGATTGAGTTACGAATTTGTGCGGAAGATCCGCTTTGTGACTTCAGGCCTGCTTCCGGGACTGTTGGTGAACTGGTTGTGCCTGAGTTATGCCGTTGGGATAGTTTTCTTCATTCCGGAATGCCTTTGTCGTCCAGCTACGACTCCCTTATTGGCAAATTGA
Organism: uncultured Sunxiuqinia sp.; assembly: GCF_947495665.1. GTDB lineage: Bacteria > Bacteroidota > Bacteroidia > Bacteroidales > Prolixibacteraceae > Sunxiuqinia > Sunxiuqinia rutila. The sequence continues at coordinate 61,144 of NZ_CANLZV010000011.1, read as the reverse complement.
TCGTAGGAGCCGAAACGCGTGAGCAGGCCTTATCGGATATGCAGCAAGCTGTGAAGAATCTATTCATCGAACGGATAAAAACCAACCAGGAATTTTTGTTGGAGCTCTTGAGTCAGGATGACTTCAGGCAGAATAAAATTTGTACCCGCTGGGCTGAGGAGCGCTTGCCGGAAAGCATTCAGCGCATTCAGAACAAGCAGTTGGGAGAATCGGCTCTTGAGGTATTGGCAGGCTACCTGTTGCATCACTTTTATCGCTCATCGCATGCATCCAATCCTTGGAATGCGCAGGGATACTGGCGAATGCATTCTGTTTTTAACATCGCATTGGAAGGAGAGTGGCATGAAGTTCAGGTTCACCCAAAGGGTGATATGATTTTGGTGGACTGGAAAGGGGCAAGCTATGCATTAAAAATTGGCCAATTTACCGGAGCAAAGCTTGAATTTCAGTTAAATGAAAAAGATATTGTTATCTTTATTTCCGAAGAAAAAGAGCAAACTTGCCTTCAGTGGGAGGGCAGACAGCTTAGATTGTGGAGTAATCAGGTTTTGAACCACGTTCGCTTAAATAAGGATGCTGGAAAAACCACACAGGTAAAGACAAATCAAGTCGTAGCTGGTTTATTTGGAAAGGTGATCGATGTTTTGGTGAAGCCGGGAGATGTGCTTCGGAAAGGACAGAATTTGTTGATCATCGAATCCATGAAGTCGGAATTTACAATACAAAGCCCGGCCGATGCCGTGGTGAAACATATCCATGTAACCAAGGGACATTTGGTTCAGGACAAAGAATTATTGGTAGATCTGGAGTCGTAAAGAAATTAAAACATAGATATGAGCGCATTTTTAAATGAAACTCATCATGCAATCAGGGCCAAAGTCAGAGACTTTGCAGAAAAATACGTGAAGCCTGTGATTGGTGAGTTTGAAGCCAACGAACAGTTTCCAATGGAGCTGATTCGTTCTCTGAAGAGTCTGAAGATTTTTGGAATGCATGCCCCGAAAGAATATGGGGGACAAAACAGTGATTATTTGTCTTACATAATTGCTGTTGAGGAATTAGCCCGCGTGGATAGTTCGGTGGCAGCTACTTTAGCTGCACACAATTCATTAGGCGTGGGGCCGATTATGGAATTTGGTACCGAAGAACAGAAAGCCAAATACCTGCCTGCTTTGTGTACGGCTGAAAATCTGTGGGCCTTTGGGTTGACCGAAGAAAATGCTGGATCAGATGCCCAAGGGGTTGAAACCATTGCCGAAAAACAAGATGGCGGATGGTTGGTAAACGGACACAAAAAGTACATTACCAATGGTGCTTCCGACATGTCGGCAGGGATCAGCTTTGTGGCCCAAACCGGCTTGCGCCCCGATGGGCGGAAAGAATTTACAGCTTTTATGGTCTCGCAAGGAACGGCCGGCTATACCCGCGAATTCATGAAAAATAAGCTATTGTGGCGCGCTGCAGATAATGGCATGGTTTACCTGAAGGATTGTTTTATCCCTGCTGAAGATCAGTTGGGTGAGCGCGGAGAGGGGATTAAAATTATGCTGAAAACAATTGACTCGGGCCGGCTTTCGATAGCGGCGATGGGACTTGGACTGGCCCAGGGAGCTTTTGAAATGGCGGTGAGTTTTGCAAAAAAACGGAAACAATTTGGTCAGGCCTTGGCAAATTTTCAGGTAATTTCTTTTAAATTGGCCGACATGGCCATGAAAATTGAAAATGCCCGGAACACTTTATACAATGCCTGCTGGTTAAAAGATAATGGACAGCCTTTTGGTACGCAGGCGGCCATGGCTAAATTGTACTGTTCAGAGGTTGCCAGCGATGTCGCCAGTGATGCCTTGCAAATTTTTGGAGGTGCCGGCTTGTTTCGAAATGATGAATACCCAATCGAGCGTTTTTTCCGCGATCAGCGATTGCTTTCCATTGGAGAAGGTACATCTGAAGTTTTACGGATGGTTATCTCGCGTTCGGTTTTAAAGGAATAACATGACTAAAGATCGTAAACTAGACCACATTCAACTCGCGTTTGATTCGCAAACCGGTTTTGCCGAGCAGGATCAACGCTTTATTTATGAACCCATGCTGGCTGCTCATCCTAACGATGAGGAGAACTCGTTCCTGTTTCTGGGGAAAATGATTCGGGCGCCATTCTGGGTTTCAAGCATGACCGGAGGGACCGGTGTGGCTGAAAAAATCAATAAAAATATTGCGCAGGCTTGCCGTGAGTTTGGATTTGGAATGGGGTTGGGATCGTGTCGGAAAATATTGTTTGACAAAACCCATTGGGCCGATTTTGACATGCGTGATACCATTGGCCCGGATCAGCCTTTGTGGGCTAACTTGGGAATTGCTCAAATTGAAAAATTACTACAAGAGAAAAACGAAAAAGCCATTATTGACTTGGTTGGCGGGCTTCGTGCCGATGGATTGATTGTTCATGTCAATCCGTTGCAGGAATGGTTTCAGCCTGAAGGTGACCATATTGAGCGTCCGCCATTGGAAACCATTACCCATTTGATGGAGCGGATTCATATCCCCTTAATTGTGAAAGAAGTGGGGCAGGGGATGGGCGAAGATAGTTTGAAGCGTTTGTTGGAACTGCCCTTGGCGGCCATTGAGTTTGCAGCCTATGGCGGTACTAATTTTTCGAACCTCGAGTTGATGCGGGAAGATCCTGCGACTCAGGAAATGTACCAGCCTTTTGCCTTTGTGGGGCAAACTGCTTATCAGATGGTGAAAACGGTTAATCGTTTGTTGCAGCAAATGGGTGAGCCCCGTTGCCGGCAGCTAATCATTTCGGGTGGGGTGAAGAGCTACCTGGATGGCTATCATCTGACTTCATTGAGTCAGTTGCCTGCCGTATACGGGATGGCTTCTGCTGTGCTGAAACATGCTACCGGTGATTATAGGGAGCTTCAAACGTACCTGAAAAACCAGCTCAAGGCCTTTCGTTTGGCTCAGCAATACTTGAAGTTAAATCCGGAATATGACGGAACCTAAAATCATAAGTGGATTTTCGAAACTGGATCGTTTACAGAAAATTGAATGGCTGATTGAACAATTGAAACTGGACAAGGAAACGCTTGAGCAGCTTAATCGTTTCCAGCTTTCTGAGCAAGCCATTCAACAGCTGATTGCCGATTTGAGTGAAAATCAGTTATCCAACTTTCATTTGCCTTTTTCAGTAGCTCCCAATTTCAGGGTTGACGGCAAGGTATTGACTTTTCCGTTGGTTACCGAGGAAAGCTCGGTTGTGGCTGCCTTGGCAAAAGCGGCCGGCTACTGGGCCAAGCGGGATGGTTTCCATACCGAAATTATTGGAACGGAAAAAAAGGGGCAGGTGCATTTTAGTTGGAACGGGAAGCCTGAAAAGCTAAGCGAATCCTTTTCGGAATTGAAAGAGGAGCTGGAACGGGATGTGGCTCCACTGACGCAAAACATGGAAAAGCGGGGTGGCGGAATAACAAACATCCGGTTGAAGCACTTGCCTGAAGTTAGGCCCAATTACTACCAGCTGGATGTTGCTTTTGAAACCTGTAATGCCATGGGAGCCAATTTCATCAATTCGTGTTTGGAGCAAATGGGCAAAACACTGAAAAACTGGGCCAAGGCCAATGGTGATTTCCGGGATGACGAAAAGGAAGTGGAGGTGATCATGGCCATTTTGTCAAACTATGTGCCCAACAACCGGGTTAAAGTTTGGGTTGAATGTCCGGTTGAGGACTTGGACAGCGATGCCGATCAGGCGCACGCTTTGGCGATGAAATTTGTGCAGGCCGTTCACATTTCGCGGCATGATGTTTCGCGTGCCGTAACTCACAACAAAGGAATATTTAACGGGATTGATGCCTTAGCCATCGCAACCGGGAATGATTTTCGTGCCATTGAGGCTGGAGGTCATGCTTTTGCCGCCAGTTCCGGACAATACCGGGGGCTGAGCAATGCCGGAATAACCAATGGGAATTTTTGGTTTAGCCTGGAGATGCCGCTTGCTGTTGGCGTCGTAGGTGGTGTAACCAGCTTGCATCCTTTGGCAAAGCTGGCCATGCAAATTATTGGGCAGCCCTCTGCGCGTCAATTGATGGGCTATCTGGCTGTTGCCGGGCTGGCGTCCAACTGGTCGGCCGTGCGTGCCTTGGTAACTACCGGCATTCAGAAAGGGCATATGAAAATGCACTTGAGTAATATTTTGAATAGTTTGCAGGTTTCGGATGAACAAAAGCAGGCTGCGATGCTTTACTTTCAACACCGGGAAGTTTCATTTTCCGAAGTGCAGAATTATTTAAAAGAACATGCCAAATAGTCAAAAAACATATCATGCTCACGGGAAACTGCTGCTAACGGCCGAATACTTTGTGTTGCAGGGAGCAAAAGCCATTGCCTTGCCTTTAAAGTACGGGCAGCACATGGAGGTAACCGAGGGCAAAAAGCAAGGAGTGGTAAGCTGGAAAGCCTTTATGCAGGAGGGCTTGTGGTTTTCCTGCGATTTTAGCTTGCCCGACCTGAAAATCATTCATAGTTCGGATGCGGGGAAAGCGGTAATTTTAAAGGATGCGTTAAAAGCGATTTTGGAAATGAATCCCCGGTTTCAGCTGAATGGTGGATTGGATATTCAGACTAAAATTGATTTTCACGACCAATGGGGCTTGGGCAGCAGCAGCACCTTGATTGCCAACCTGGCTTCCTGGGCCGGTGTTGATCCTTACCAGCTCAACGAAAAGATATTTAACGGTTCGGGTTTTGATATTGCTTGTGCTTCGGCTGCAGGCCCGATCTTTTATGTGAAGAATGAAAAGCCTGAGCCGGTTACTTTGGATTATCCGTTTTTAGATAAGCTCTATTTTGTTTATTCCGGATCGAAGAAAAGTACACGAAATGAGGTGTGGCGGTTTCTGAGTGAGGGGAGTATTTCTCAAAAACAACTTGAAGAAGTTAATCTCCTTTCAGAACAAATTGCCAGTGTACAAAGCCTGAAGGAGTTTCAGGAATTGATCCGACTTCATGAACAGTTGGTTTCCGGTGTGCTGAAGATTCCAACGGTTAAGTCAAGTTATTTTAGCGATTTTCAGGGTGATATAAAATCGCTGGGAGCATGGGGTGGTGATTTTTACCTGGTGGCTACCCCAATGGACGACCGTTGTGTGTTGCAATACTTCAAAGAAAAAGGCCTAAGTGTGGTCTTCCCTTGGAATGAATTGGTTTTGAATAATCGTTGATTTATTATGGTGAAAAAAGAAATTTACCGGGCAGCATGGGAATGTCCGTCAAATATAGCATTGGTAAAGTACTGGGGCAAAAAAGAGGGACAGTTACCGATGAATCCGTCCTTGAGTTTCAGCCTGAAGAAAGCCCGGACCCAAACATGGGTGCGCATCGAGCCTTCTTCGCGGCGAAAGGTTGAGTTTTTGTTTGAAGGCCAACGATCGGTTTTTGCTGACCGCATTGAAAAATACCTGGCCAGCATGTCGCTGGAGCATGATTGGCTGAACGACTACTCCTTCTACATAGAAAGCAGTAATACGTTTCCGCATTCTGCCGGAATTGCCTCTTCGGCATCGGCTTTTGGAGCGCTGGCGCTTTGTTTGGTCGATTTGAAAGAACAGGTGACAAACAAGCAGTTTACCGAACAGCAATTTTTTCAAAAGGCATCACGCTGGGCACGCTTGGGAAGTGGCAGTGCCTGCCGATCCGTGTTTCCCTCTTTTGCCTTGTGGGGACGGATGAACGGCTTTCTGAATTCAACCGACTGCAATGCCATTCCGGTGACCGAGAAATTTCACCCGGACTATCAGTCCTTGCGGGATGCGGTTTTGCTGGTTGATTCTGCGCAGAAGAAAGTTTCAAGTTCGGCTGGACATCAGTTGATGAATCAGCATGAGTTTAAGGACGTGCGCATTGCACAGGCCAATAGTCACTTAGCCGAGTTGGTGCAGGTGATGAAAGTGGGCAACCATGAGCGTTTTTTTGAGTTGGTTGAAAAGGAAGCACTGAGTCTGCACGCTATGATGATGACTTCCGACCCTTCTTTTATTCTATTGCAGCCCAACAGCCTGTTGCTCATTCATAAAATACGGGAATACCGCCAAAAAAGCGGTTTGGCTCTTGGTTTTACAATTGATGCGGGGCCAAATATTCATTTGATTTATTTTGAAAAAGACAAGCAGCAGGTGCATGCGTTTATCAAGTCAGAGTTGTTGGCTTTAATAGAGAATGGTCAATGGCTGGATGATAATATCGGCGGCGGCCCTATGAAATTAGCAGATGAAGAAGTTTAATGCCAAATTATTGTTGTTTGGGGAATATGGGTTGATGTTTGGAGCTGAAGCGCTGGCTGTTTCGTTTCCCCATTTTACCGGAGAGCTTGCCTTTGCGAGTCAAAAGAAAGTGGCCGAGGTAAAGCAGAGTCAGCGGGATTTGGAGCATTTTGTCACGTTCTTTGAGCAAGAAGGATTAAACGAACAAATGAACTTTCCCATCGGACTCGATCAAATTCGCCGGGATTTAAAGCGAGGGCTTCACTTTGATTCTGACATTCCTTTGCAGTACGGCGTAGGCAGCTCCGGAGCACTGTGTGCGGCACTCTATCAACACTATGGAAGTAATCAGTTGGATTTGAAAGAGCTCAAAGAAAAGCCCTGGTTGTTGAGCAGCCTAAAGCACGATTTTTCAGTGATGGAGTCTTTTTTTCATGGTAAAAGTTCGGGTTTTGATCCCTTGGTATCGTATGTTAACCGGCCGGTTTTATTGGTGGGTGACGAGATTCGCCTGCCTTCACCTGAAATTCAAACGCCGGGGTACTCGGTGGTGCTGCTGGACACCCAGGTGAAAAGCCCAACTGCACCTCTGGTAAACTGGTTTGTGAAAAAAATGGAAGCACAGGAGTTCAAGGCCAAGTTTGATGAGCTTTTTCTACCGTCGAATTCGCAGGCTATTCATGCTTTTTTGAATGGCGATACTACCAGGCTTTTTCAAGCGTTGAAATCAATTTCGGCTTTTCAACGTGAGAATCTTCAGCCAATGATTCCGGAAGCGTTTAAGTCGGTTTTTCAGGAATTGACAAGCCGGGATATCCCCTTGAAATTATTGGGCTCGGGAGGCGGTGGCTACCTGCTTGCTTTTGTTCCCGATGGCGTGACTTTACCTGCAAAACTAAAAAGCCTCAAGGTGTTTTAACCTCAAGGCTTTGTGTTTATGAATTGGTATCTACTTTTTTCTGTCGGTTTGTGTTGGGCCGTTTTGAAAACTTTCGCTTGCGATTTTTCTTCTTTTTGGGTTTCTCCAGTAAATCGGTATTCACAGAGCCTACACTCATTTCATTTTCTAACTTGGTTTCCGGGCTAAGGTATTGCTCAATGGGTGGTTTTCGGCCACGTTTGTTAAGCTGAATGATTTTCTTGACATCATCCAAGTCCAAAACCAAGGGTTTGTTGCCGTAGGCTTCTTCCAGCGTATACCAGATTTTCTTATTCAGAATCTCTGTTTTAAAATGACGGGCCAATCCTTTTGATGTTTCCAATGCCAGCAGTTCATTGGGGAAATCATCCTGCGCTTCCAGGTAGGTATCCAGCTCGTACATCAGGCAGCACTTCAGCTTCCCACATTTGCCGGCCATTTTCTCAGCGTTGGGCGACAAGCCTTGCTGATGGGCTGCATCGGAGGTAACGCTGTCAAAATCGGTTCGCCAGGTTGAGCAACAAAGCTCGCGACCGCAAGAGCCAATGCCGCCTATACGTCCGGCTTCCTGCCGTGCACCTATTTGCTTCATTTCAACCTTGACCCGAAATTCGCGCGCATAACGGCGAATGAGTTCCCGAAAATCGACTCGACCTTCAGCAATGTAATAAAAAATCGCCTTGGCATTGTCTCCACGGAATTCAACATCTCCGATTTTCATGTCCAGCTCCAACTCATTAGCTAGCTGGCGCGAACGCACCATAACGGCATATTCACGGTTACGGGCCGCTTCAGCCTTTTCCTTATCAGTGGTGGTGGCTTTGCGGTAAATTTTATTCCACTGGTAACGTTCCGGTTTTCTTATTTTTCGTTTAAACTGTTTGTCGGCAAGAGTTCCTGTCAGCGAAACGGTTCCGACATCGTGTCCCGGATTGGTGGCTACGACTACTAAGTCACCTACTTTTAATGAAAGCGCATCTTCGTTTTTAAAGAACTCTTTGCGGGTTCCTTTGAAGCGCACTTCAACAATATTTGATAAATGTGTTGTATCTGGTAAATCGTTCAGCCAATTGTAGGTGCCTAGCATTTCGGGGCGCTCACCTTGAGTATTCATACTACATCCACTACATCCCATATGCTTCGTATTTAATAATTTCAGACAAAAATATCTAAAATTATGCGCAAATACTATTTTAATTCAATCTAAATAAGGACTTGTCCTACTGATTTTGTAATTTGTATTAAGCTTACAAATTGTGAAACTAAACTGAAAATTATGGACTTGGCACATGTGATTTCAAATTTGAATTATTGGGCTGTTTTAGTGGCTTCGCTAAGCACCTTTGTGGTTGGAAGTTTATGGTATTCGCCTGTTTTGTTCGGCAACAAGTGGATGGAACTTAATGGCTTTACTGAAGAAAAACTCAAGGAAGGACTCCCTATGCCGGTTATATTTGGGAGTTCATTTATTGCTTCCTTGCTGGCGGCATTTGCCCTGGCTTTGTTTTTAGGATCGTCGGCTGATCTGGGAATGGGGCTTTTTGCCGGTTTTGTCATTGCTGTTTTTTGGATCAGCACGTCGCGGCTGAACAACATCCTTTTTGAGCAGGGAAAGCCGGGTTTGTTTTTGATTCATGCCGGATATGACCTTGTTTCTTATCTGATTATGGGAGCAATTATTGGTGGGTGGCATTGATTTCGGCGCATCGGATAAGTGCAGTTAAAGAGGGCAGCAATAACTTTTGGAAAAGATTTTCAGGATTAAGCAGGTTTAGACCTGCTTTTTTGTTTTTTTTGAATAAAAAAAGTTGTGAATAAGATATTTCTTGCTTTTACCGTTAGCTTTTTGCTTTGCTTTTCCTGGGCCAGCCAGGCTTTTAATTTAAGTGATAAAGCAGAAGTGAGCCTGCTTACCTGTGGCCCCAGCAAGCAGGTTCATGCCCTTTACGGACACAGCGCTATCCGGGTGTGCGATCCGGCACGTAGGGTGGATGTTGTGTTTAACTACGGGGTATTTAGTTTTAGTGAGCCAAATTTTGTTTACCGTTTTGCCAAGGGGCAGACGGATTATTTACTGGCGGCTGAAAAGTATGAGAATTTTTTGGAGAGCTACCGACGCAGCCAGCGCCGGATTGACGAACAGGTATTGAACCTGACTCAATCGGAGAAACAAGAGCTGCTCGACTATTTAATTTGGAACGCCAAACCCGAAAACCGGGAATACCGATACAATTTTTTCATGGACAACTGTGCTACGCGCGTGCGTGATGTGGTTGAGAAACATGTTGACGGGAAATTGACTTTTTCGGAAGAAACAGGTTTGGGCATGACTTTTAGAGAGCATGTTGATGCTTATCAGCGTGTTTTGCCATGGATAAATTTTGGCATTCACCTGACCTTGGGGAGTCCATCGGACGAGATCGCAACAGCCTATCAGGAAATGTTTTTGCCTGATTTTTTGATGAGCCATTTTGCAGAAGCTCAAATTCAGGCAGAAGGGGAGAGTCGTTCCTTGGTGAAAGAAACCCGAATGATCTATGAGCCGGAGAAAACGCAAAAATCCGGGTTTCAATTGTTGGATCCTTCGCTGGTGTTGGGCATTTTGTTGGTTGTGCTGGTGCTGGTTAGTTATAAGCAGTATAAGCAGCGAAAGGCCAGCCTTTGGATTGACTATGTTTTGTTGTTTCTGACCGGATTGATTGGGCTGGTCTTGCTTTGGTTTGTGACTTACTCGGAGCATCCGGCAATGCACCCCAACTACAATTTGTGGTGGGCAGTTCCAACCAACCTGGTTTTTCCTTTTCTGTGGATGGTGCGTAAGTGGCGTCCGGCTTTAGCCTGGTACTGGAAAGCCTTATCAGTTTGGTTGTTGGTGTTTTTTCTGTTTAACCTTTTGATCCCCCAGGCTTTCCCGTTCAGCTTTTATCTGCTAACGGCAATGATGCTTTGCCGGGCTTTGTTGCACAGTTTTCTGGCTCTGAAAGCCAGCCGGGAGGTTTGCTGATCAACTTTGAGAGGACTGTTGATGGTTGTTGAAAAGTTTCGCTGAACAAATCAGTGCAGACCTTCCTTGTTGTACATGCATCTTTTATCTTTGCTATTCATTCAATTTTAAAACCTGAATTCGCTTTGACAAAATCAAAAAGATACGTTGAGACCCCTTTGATGAAGCAGTATTACAGCATCAAAGACAAACACCCGGATGCCATTTTGTTGTTCCGTGTGGGGGATTTTTATGAAACCTTTGGAGAGGATGCCATTAAGGCTGCTGAAATTTTAGGGATTACCCTGACCAAACGAGCCAACGGTGCTGCCAATTTTGTTGAGCTGGCCGGGTTCCCGCATCATGCCTTGGATACTTACCTGCCCAAACTGGTGCGTGCCGGACAGCGCGTGGCAATTTGCGAGCAGTTGGAAGATCCGAAGATGACCAAGAAAATTGTGAAACGCGGAATTACCGAGCTGGTAACGCCCGGAGTTTCTATCAATGATAACATTCTGGAACATCGGGAGAATAACTTTCTGGCTTCGGTTCATTTTGATAAGAAGATGGCAGGAGTGGCTTTCCTGGATATTTCAACCGGAGAATTCCTGACGGCTGAAGGAAGCTTTGAATACATCGATAAGTTGCTGAATTCATTCAAACCCAAAGAAGTGTTGTTTCAGCGGGGGAAAGGCAATGATTTCATTGCTTTGTTTGGTGGAAAATTCTACACCTACACCTTGGATGATTGGGTGTACACGGAAGATGCTGCCACCGATCGACTGTTAAGACATTTCGAAACCAAATCATTGAAAGGCTTTGGAGTGCAGGACCTGCATTATGGGGTGATGGCTTCCGGGGCCATTTTACACTACCTGGATTTAACACAACACACCCAGTTGCAGCATATCAGTTCGCTTTCGCGTATTGAGGAAGATAAATATGTTTGGCTGGATCGCTTTACCATTCGTAACCTGGAACTTTTTGGGGTGATTAATGAAGGAGCCAAAACCCTGGCCCAGGTGCTTGATAAAACAATTTCGCCCATGGGGTCGCGCATGCTGAAGCGATGGATCGCCTTGCCATTGAAAGAGATTTCCGCCATCAATGACCGGTTGTCGGTGGTGGAATACTTCCTAAAGCATGAACCACAGCAGGAAGCGATTTCCGAGCAAATTCGTCAGATTGGTGACTTGGAACGGATCATTTCCAAGGTAGCTGTCGGACGCATCAATCCGCGAGAAGTGGTGCAGTTGCGAGCTGCCTTGCGCGCCATTGAGCCAATCAAGGACATGTTGGGACAAGCCGATCAGAATGTGTTGAAACGAATGGCAGAGCAGTTGAATCCGTGTCAAACCATTCGGGAGCGGATGGAACGAGAAATAACCGCTGATCCGCCGGTGCAGCTGCATCGTGGAAGCGTGATTCAGGAAGGGGTTTCGGAAGAATTGGATGAATTGCGTAAGCTGGCCTTTTCGGGGAAAGATTACCTGGCTCAAATGCAGGAACGTGAGTCGAAACGCACGGGCATCCCTTCACTTAAGATAGCGTTCAACAATGTGTTTGGCTATTACATTGAAGTACGCAATACGCATAAAGATAAAGTACCGGAAGAGTGGATTCGCAAGCAAACTCTGGTGAGTGCCGAGCGTTACATTACTGAGGAGCTGAAGGAATACGAAAGCAAAATTCTGGGAGCCGAAGAAAAAATACTGGCACTTGAAGCCCGCTTGTACAATGAGTTGGTTGTGGCTCTGGCCGAATACATTCAGGCGATTCAGCTGAATGCCGGGGTAATCGCTCGTCTGGATTGCCTGTTGTCTTTTGCAAGTTCGGCGAAGGAGTCGGACTACAATCGGCCGGAAGTGAATGACTCGGTAAAAATTGAGATTAAGGAGGGGCGGCATCCGGTCATCGAACAACAACTTCCAATTGGTGAATCCTACATTAGCAACGATGTGATGCTGGATCAGGAAGACCAGCAGGTCATTATCATTACCGGACCCAATATGGCCGGTAAATCGGCTTTGTTGCGCCAAACCGCACTAATTGTGCTGATGGCTCAGATTGGTTCGTTTGTGCCTGCCAGAGAAGCTAAAATTGGCTATGTGGATAAAATATTTACCCGCGTAGGTGCTTCGGATAATATTTCCTTAGGCGAATCCACTTTTATGGTTGAGATGAATGAAGCCGCCAGCATCTTGAATAACTTGTCTGATCGAAGCCTGATTTTGCTGGATGAACTGGGACGGGGAACATCGACTTATGATGGAATATCGATCGCCTGGTCGATTGTTGAATACATTCATGAGCATCCGAAAACCAAGGCAAAAACCCTTTTTGCGACGCACTACCATGAATTGAATGAGATGGAAAAGTCGTTTGGTCGGGTGAAAAACTACAATGTCACCATAAAGGAAGTAGGCAATAAAGTGATCTTTTTGCGGAAGCTGGTGCGCGGTGGAAGTAACCACAGTTTTGGTATTCATGTGGCCAAAATGGCTGGTATGCCACCTTCAGTTGTCAATCGGGCCAATGAGATCCTGGGGCAGCTGGAAGCGGCCAATCGTAAGGATGGATTGGCTAAACCGCTGAATGGCATGGCAGAACACCGCGAAGGCTTCCAAATGAGCTTTTTTCAGCTTGATGATCCGGTGTTAAAACAAATTCGGGATGAGATAAAAAATCTGGATATTAACAATCTTACTCCTATTGAGGCACTTAATAAATTGAATGGGATTAAAAAGATCTCCGGATTGAAGTAGGAGCGTGCAAGAGATTTAGAATTTCTCTGATTTTTTAAATATTATTTTTGGAGAAAGAAAAATTAGCAATATATTTGCATCGCTGTTTTCAAGAGCACGAGAGCAGACGTTCTTTAAAAATAGATGCGAGAGTAGCTCAGTTGGTAGAGCACGACCTTGCCAAGGTCGGGGTCGCGGGTTCGAATCCCGTCTCCCGCTCCATTCTTAAAAGTAAGTTTGGAGAAATCTTAAATTGACTTTTAAAGGATGCCCGGATGGTGGAATTGGTAGACACGTTGGACTTAAAATCCAATGACCATTGCGGTCGTGCGGGTTCAAGTCCCGCTTCGGGTACACTTAGTACTTTGTAAGTATTGTTGCGAGAATAGCTCAGTTGGTAGAGCACGACCTTGCCAAGGTCGGGGTCGCGAGTTCGAGTCTCGTTTCTCGCTCATCAGAAAAGCACTTCATGAAAATGAGGTGCTTTTTTATTTTCAGAATGATTCGTTCAGATCAGTAAAAATTCAATCCTGCTTTTCTTAATGTATGGTCTTTTGCGCTGAATTCAATTTGGCGTGGATGACTTCTGTTTGTTGTTTCCCTGCTGAGGCATTGGCGATGTCTTGCTGGAGCAAAAGGGCAACTCCTCGGGCTTTGATTTGAAATCAGGACATGGGTGTCGGATTGACTGCTGAAGGCCTGGAAAAGGCTTGCAAATCCTTTGTTTAAGCATTGGGCTGTTTGTCGACGACAAGCCGTTGTCTTTTTCGCGGAATTGAAATGCAAAGGTGTTGGTTGGGATGAAGGAGTTGTTGGTAAAATCCAAAATCTTCAGGAAATATTCTGAATTTTAAGAAGCGGTGGGCTTAAAAACAAAAAGCCTTTGAGTTCCGACTCAAAGGCTTTGCTGCAATCTTGGTGGTGCCACCTGGAATCGAACCAGGGACACACGGATTTTCAGTCCGTTGCTCTACCAACTGAGCTATGGCACCGTTGATTTTGCGGTGGCAAATATAGTGCAAAATATTTAACTACAAAACATTTTTTCAGACTTCCTGTAAATAGTCTGAGAAGATTAGTTGGAGGCAATGGTTAATTGCCGGCAGCCCTGATGGTTACTGCTTGACAGCTTTTTCCGGATCAATTTTAAAATGGAGATTTCTTATTTGGAGCTCCGCTTTTCAGGCGATCTTGGCAGTGGGCTTAAAAACAAAAAACCTTCGAGTCGGAACTCAAAGGTTTTTGTTGCTATTTTGGTGGTGCCACCTGGAATCGAACCAGGGACACACGGATTTTCAGTCCGTTGCTCTACCAACTGAGCTATGGCACCGTTGTCTTTAGCGATGGCAAATATACGCCGAAATATTTAACTTCAAAACATTTTTTAGGGGTCTGTGAATAAAAAATTCCGGCTTTTTGCAGAACCTTTTCTTTTCCATGGATTTATAAGTTGAAATATCATTAACGTTTTCTACTTTTGCAGTCCAATTTAAGAGAACGTGAAAATCAATACACATATATTAAGCAATGGTATCCGGTTAATTCACCAGCAAGTGGAGTCGCCGGCAGCCCATTTCGGAATTATTATAAACACCGGATCAAGAGATGAATCTCCGGAAGAACAAGGAATTGCTCACTTTATTGAGCATGTTATCTTCAAAGGAACCAAAAAACGCAAGGCCTATCATATTATCAGCCGAATTGAAGATGTAGGTGGCGAGATTAATGCTTACACTTCCAAAGAAGAAACGGCTGTTTATGCCTCTTTTCTGAATGCCTATTATGACCGGAACATGGAGTTGATCAGTGATATATTGATTAACAGCACTTTCCCGGCAAAAGAGTTGGAGCGGGAAAAGGAAGTGGTTCTGGAGGAGATTAATTCGTATAAAGACAGCCCTTCGGAATTGATCTTTGATGATTTTGATGAGCTGATGTTTGATGGGCATCCCATCGCACGCAACATTCTGGGTACTCCGGAACATGTTCGATCCTTTACACGGGATGATATTTTTCGGTTCTTGCAGAATAACTACCATACCGACCAGATGGTGCTTAGCTCCGTGGGAAACATCTCGTTTGCCAAAATATTAAGCCTGGCCGAAAAGTATTTTGCCCCAATTCCAACGCGGCTTCGAACAACCAATCGCCTGCCTTTTAAGCATTATACGCCAGGTACACGACATGTTAAGCGCGATACTTTTCAAACACACTGTGTAATTGGAAATCTTGCTTACAGTGCGCAGGACAAAAAGCGCATGGGCATGGTGCTGCTCAACAATATTTTGGGAGGACAGTCCATGAATTCCCGCTTGAACCTGGCTTTGCGCGAACGCAACGGGATGGCTTATAATGTGGAGTCGGGCTATACTGCTTATTCCGACACCGGTCAGTTTAATGTTTATTTCGGAACCGAACACGACAACCTGGATCGGGCCCTGAACTTGGTGAATAAAGAGTTTCGTCTGCTTAAAAACAAGCCGCTGGGCATTTTGCAACTAAGCAAGGCCAAAAAACAGTTGATTGGTCAGATTGCTTTGTCGAGTGAAAATCGTGACGACCTGATGCTTACGTTGGGCAAAAGTTTTTTGCTTTACAATAAGGTCGATAGTTTGCCCCGGACTTACCAAAAAATTGAAGCAATTACCAGCAGTCAGCTGATGGAGATTGCCAATGAGATTTTTGATGAGCGGCAATTGAGCATTTTAACGTACGAATAATGGAACAAACAAACGAACTGGAGAAATATATCCTGGAGCATATTGATGAGGAAGATGTGGTACTACAGGAGTTGGAACGCGAAACTTTTTTGAAGGTGCTTCGCCCGCGTATGCTTTCGGGGCATGCCCAGGGAACCATTTTAACGATGATCAGTCAGATGGTTCGGCCCAATCGGATTCTTGAAATTGGCACGTATACCGGGTATTCGGCTATTTGCCTGGCAAAGGGCTTGGCCGAAGGTGGCCTGTTGCACACCATTGAGATAAATGATGAGCTTGAAACAATGGCTCGGACCTATTTTGAAAAAGCGGGTATTCAGGATCAGGTTTGTCAGCATATTGGCGATGCCTGTGCAATAATTCCACAGCTGGACGAGCAGTTTGAGCTGGTCTTTATTGATGGTGACAAGCGGGAATATGGCAGTTATTTTGACCTGGTGATTGACCGGGTGCCCTCAGGCGGAATTTTGATTGCTGATAATATTTTGTGGAGCGGCAAAGTGGTTGAAGCGGTAGATGAAAAGGATGAGCAAACGCTGGGAATTTTAGCCTTCAACCAAAAAATTAAAGATGATCCTCGGGTAAGTCAAACCATCCTGCCTTTTCGCGATGGGCTGATGCTGATTCGCAAAAAATAGAGCAAGCGGACTGTTAGCTCCTTGCTCTATTTTTTGTGGGTTTTTTTATCAGAAGAGGCTCCGAGCCTATGATAAGGCCCGGATTCCCTGAATGAAATTCTTTTTGGCTTTGGCCGATTTAACATTGGCTCCGGGCCCGCTGATACAGCCTCCTTCGCAAGCCATCACTTCGTAAAACTGGGCCGAGTTTTTTCCTTTTTCCAGCATTTTGATTTGACGCATAGCAGCCTTGTCAATGCCATCAATTTGCTCAAATGAGAATTTTTCTGCTTTTTTCTCCGCCAATACAGCATTCAGCACACCTCCACTTCGGGCAAACCCGCGCGACTCAACGGTGTATTTCTCCAGAGGGACAGCCTCCATTTTTTCAGGCTCAATGCCCATTCCTTCCATGATGGCATCCAGTTCTTCAAAGCTCAAAACAAAATCCACTGAGCCCAAATCACGCGCCTCTTTTCGTTTTGCCACACAGGGGCCAACAAAGACGAGTTGTGCATCGGGATATTGTTCGCGCAGTTCTTCGGCGGTGTAGGCCATTGGCGATGGGGTGTGCGACACATTGGGCTGTAATCCGGGGGCATGCTTGCGTACGGCTTCAACATACGAAGGGCAGCAGGAAGTGGTCATAAACGGCGCATTCTGCTCCAGTTTTTCCTTCAGTTCTTCGGCTTCGTGGCGGGCTGTTTTTTCAGCTCCACGAGCTACTTCAACCACTTCGGCAAAACCAATTTCCTTGATCGCGGCCAGCACTTTCCCGGGAGCTTCCTGGTATTGGGCTAAAATGGCCGGGGCAATCATGGCAATGACTTGCTTTTTTTGTTCAATATTTTTGAGAACATCTACCATGGCCGACAATTCGAAAATGGCTCCAAAAGGACAGGCCGTGATGCATTTCCCACAGTAGATGCATTTATTTTCATCGATCTTTTCAATTCCTTGCTCGTTCTTGCTGATGGCGCCCACGGGGCAGGCTTCCTCGCATGGAATGGGAATGTAAACAATGGCGTGGTAGGGACAGGCCTTTTGGCATAATCCACAGTTAATGCAGTCTTCCGCCTTAATCTCAGTTTGCCCTGAAGGGGTAAAGCGGATGGCATTTTTCGGGCAGTTCATCACGCACGGACTGGCAACACAGCCGCGACACAGGTTGGTCACCACATAGTTGGCTTGCACGCAAGAGGTACAGGCTTCGTCAACAACGGTTAAAATAGCGTTGGATAAACTGTCGCGTTGAAGGGCCTTTTCCGCATAGCTGTGCAAGGGCACCAGTTCGATATCGGCCTCAGGAACTTCAAACCCCAGTAGCGGAAGCATTTTGTAACGGGTAATGGCTCGTTCCTTGTAAATGCAGCAACGGCCACGGGCTTCTCGGTTTTTGGGATACAGCTCAACGGGCAAGCTGTCAATTTGGGTGCTTAGGTTACCTTCCTGAAATAGTCTGACCAGTCTGGCTATCAGCTCGTGCCGAATGATCATCACATTGTTTAGATATGCCATTTGTTGCCTTGTTTTTTCTGGCGGCAAATGTACGTATTTTTTATGCTGAATAACATGAAAAGCAATTATATATCCTCATTTAAAACGAAATTAACACAGTGTCAATATAGTGCTTGATTTTGGTTTGTCACGGCTAGGTTTTGACCCTGAGTTTGCCTGAGAATTTTAGACGCTTGTACTTGCTGGCGTTTTTAAGAATAGGTAAGCTGGAAAGCCCCGACGCTTCTACAGCTTCTTTTTTTATGCTCAAACCGGGCAAGAAAACATAAACAGAATCGGTTTCGGGTAGACAATCGCCGATGGTTACTTATATTTGTATTCTTGCAAAAGCATTAAAAAGCGATTGTCAAGCGTTTAATTTTAACTTTAAAGTTGACCCAGATACCGGCCAGTTATGAATAGAGAATCCAAAGGCGAGAAGCAAACGAATGAGCAGCATGCCCGATTAAGTCTTGAACAGAAGTTGCGTTTGAGTGCAATTGGTCAGGCTATTGTGAAGCAGATTGAGCAAAAGTCAAAGCTGTCTTCCTTATTGAAAAGCATGGCCAATGAGATTGTCAAAGGAGCGTCGCCGGAGGTAATTTCGGTTTCCATCACCTATGACAATCAGGAATACCTTAGTCGGGGGTTTAAGCATTCCACCATGGTGCTGCGCAGTTTGATTGAAACCTCGGAATTGCCGGAGGGGATCATTGAGATTTTTTTCAATACGGACTTAATTCAATCGGAGAATTTTGATGCGTACCTGGCTGTAAAGGAACAATTGCCCTACTGGCGCACAATCATTGGAGGGGCCATTGCCAATATTCGGCTTGAGGAGCTGAATCGCCTTCACAACGAACGACAAAAGGAACTGAGCGGGATTGATAAGGCTACGGAGATTTTAGCCAATAGCAATTCGCTGGGCACCGCGCTGTTGGCGCTTTGCGAATATCTCCCCAGCGCGTGTCAGCACCCCCAATATGCGCGGGCCCGAATTATTTATGCGGATCAGGTGTATACGAGCCCCCGGTTTAAAGATAGCCAGTGGAGCATCAGTCAGGCGTTTGAAACACCGAACAACAAACAAGGCACGATTGAGTTGTTCTATGTTCGGAAATTGGCGAGGACCGAAGGGAATCCTTTTCTTCCCGAAGAAGAACGCTTCTTGAAAAGCTTAAGTTCCTTGGTTTCGGGGGCGATTAGCAAATATGCCTTAGCTGCGCTGCTGGTTGAAAACCGGGAACGGTTGAAGGAATTGAAGGGCATCAACAAAACGGCTGAAATTTTGAAACGAAACCGTAAGTTGGAGGATAGTTTGTCTGAAATTTGTGCCTTGTTACCGGCTTCGTTTCAGTATCCTGAATCGACTGTAGTTCGAATTGAATACAGAGGGAAAAGCTATGAAAGTCTGGGGTTCAAGGAAACTCCCTGGAAAATCAAGCAGTTTTTTCAGACCGACACGAGTAAAAAGGGAA
Organism: uncultured Sunxiuqinia sp.; assembly: GCF_947495665.1. Classification (GTDB taxonomy): domain Bacteria; phylum Bacteroidota; class Bacteroidia; order Bacteroidales; family Prolixibacteraceae; genus Sunxiuqinia; species Sunxiuqinia rutila. The sequence continues at coordinate 41,926 of NZ_CANLZV010000011.1, read as the reverse complement.
GCATTGAGGTTTTTTACACCCAAAAGTTTCCGGATTTGGATGAAGGCCCGTTTTTAAAGGAAGAACGCGAATTACTGAACAACCTGGCAGAATTGATTGCGGGAAGAGCCGTGAAAAATATGCTCAACCGGTTACAGCAAACAAATACCGAACGGTTAAAAGAGCTTCATGCCATTAACCAGACCTCGAAGATTTTTGAAGAAAGCAACAGTGTTTATGAAACGCTGCAGCGCATTTGCAATATTTTACCCCAGTCGTGGCAGTATCCCAAATACGCGGCTTGCCGGATCCGGTTTGAGCGCGACGAATACATCAGCCCAAACTTTGAAGAAACTCCTTGGGTACAGATGGATCAACTGCAAACCGTTGATAACAAAAAGGGAAGTATTGAAATTTTTTATCTGAAAGCCTTTCCTGAGGCTGATGAAGGCCCTTTTTTACGTGAAGAACGAAACCTGATTCGAAACATTTGCCAGATGGTAAATGGCTACCTGAATAGTTACAAAGGATTTGAGATAATCAGCAGTAAGGGCGTGGTGATTACCAATCCGCACCGGTCCGAGGAATTCCGGAAATCGTTGGTGCGCAATAAGAAACCGCTTCAGCTGTACTTCAACCAACAGTCGCTCGAGAAGTATGTGTATCTGGATATGATGAAGTACAAGGTGAAGCACATTCTGTTTGTGTCTACCTTGTATGATGCCTTTATGCTGGAAAGTGAGGACTCCTTTTTTGAGAAGTTCCTGGGCGAAATTTATCAGTACAGCCTTTTTTCGCTTCCCCGCATTACTGGGGTTTCTTCGGCCGAAGAAGCGCTTGAATTACTGGAAACCACCAATTTTGATTTGGTGATTCTGATGGCCGGTCTTGACCGGAAAGCACCCATTGAACTGAGCGAACAGATTCGCGAACAGCATAAAACAATACCGATTTACCTGTTGGTGAATAAAAAAAGTGATCTGAATTATTTTGAAAAGCTGCTTCCCACCATTGGATCGGTCGATCAGCTGTTTGTGTGGAATGGCGATTCGCTCATCTTGTTTGCCATTGTTAAATCGATTGAGGACCGGGTGAATGTGGAAAATGATACCCGCGTGGGCTTGGTTCGCGTGATCCTGGTCATTGAAGACTCACCACTTTACTATTCGAAATACTTACAATTTTTATACTCCATTATTTTTGATCAGGTACAGCAAATTCTGCCTGAAGTGGAGAAAAATGAGCTGGACAAAATCGGACGTATGCGTTCGCGACCCAAAGTCTTGTTGGCTAAGAATTACGAAGAAGCCACCGCGATTTTCAATAAGTACAAAGACTTTATTCTGTGCGTGATTAGTGACATGGAGTTTGAACGCGGCGGAAAAATTGATAAAAAAGCCGGAGTTGACTTCATTCAATATGCCAAGTCCAACATTCACAAGCTTCCGGTTATTTTACAATCGTCGGAAGTGAGTAACCGAAGGTATGCGAAAAAGTTGGATGTGAGTTTCCTGGATAAAAACTCCGAAACCTTATTGCAGGACTTGAAGCACTTTTTGAAAAATTACCTGGGGTTTGGCAATTTTGTTTTTCTCAATGCAAAAGACGAAAAGATTGCTGTTGCCCGCTCACTGCGCGAGTTTGAAACCATGCTTCAGAAAATCCCGGATGAGTCCTTCTACTTACATGCCTTGGAGAATAACTTTTCGCTGTGGCTGATGGCTCGTGGTGAAATTCAGCTGGCGAAAACCCTGAACCCGGTTCCGGTGAATTCCATGGAACACATCGATGAATCGCGTAAGTTTTTCCTGGAAACCATTACCCGCTACAAGGAAGAGAAAAAGAAAGGCCGCATCATGGGATTTGATGAGACGGCCACGCTTGATGAACGCAACATTGTTTCGTTTTGCAGTGGGTCGCTTGGAGGGAAAGGACGTGGTCTGGCCTTTATCAATGTGTTGATTTACAATTACGATTTCTCTGCTTTGGCTTCGCAAATCAATATTTCCACACCCATTACCGTAATTATCGGAACGACCGAGTTTCAGAATTTTATTAGTCGGAACAACCTGAGGTCAGTCATTTCAGACCCTGACATCAGCTACGAAGAGTTGCGAAAGCACTTTTATGAGGCAAACCTGTCGAGCTCGCTGATGCGTAAGTTGAAAATCTATGTCAACCAAATTGATAAACCGGTAGCTGTTCGCTCCAGCAGTACCTCTGAAGATTCGATTACTCATCCTTTCTCCGGAGTATTTGATACTTACATTATTCCGAATAGCAAGCAAAATAAGCGCAAGGTGGCCGAGCATTTGGCCAACGCCATCAAAATGGTTTATGCGTCGATTTATTCGGATGGAGCCCGAACTTACTTTGAGGCCATTCAGCACCGGGTGGAAGACGAGCAGATGGCTATTGTGCTGCAGGAAGTTGTTGGCGATTTCCATGGTGATCACTACTATCCTCATATCAGTGGTGTAGCCCAGTCTTTCAACTATTACCCGGTGGCCGACATGAAGCCTGAAGAAGGCTTTGCCGTAGCGGCTATTGGTCTGGGAACTTACGTGGTTAATGGCTGGAAATCGTACCGCTTTTCACCGGTTTACCCCAAGGTGTCGGTCTACAGCATTAAAGATTTGCTGAATAGCACGCAGGTGAAGTTTTATGCATTGAATTGTTCGAACCTGGATCTTGATTTGCTGAATAGAGGCGAATTGGCTGCGCTGGACCTGCTTGACATTGAAGAAGCTGAAAAACACGGCACCCTGAAACATTGTGTGTCGGTTTACAATGCGGATAACGATACGGTTGAGCCGGGGCTGGATACTTATGGCCCGCGTGTGGTCAACTTTGCCAATATTCTGCAGTACGAGTACATTCCGCTGGCCAAAACAATTGATGCTATTTTGCATGCGGTGGAAGAAGCCTTTGGTTCGCCGGTTGAGATTGAATATGCTGTTGATCTGACTCCCGGAAAACATGGGCGACCAACCTTTTACCTGTTGCAAATTAAACCGTTGCTGGCCAGTATCGAATCGCATAACTTCGATTTCAACGCTGTTGAACCGGAGAAAATGCTTTTGCGTTCGGGCATGAGCTTAGGAAATGGCGAAATCAATAAAATTACAGATGTGATTTTTGTGTCGCCTGAAAAGTTCAGCAAGTTGAAAACAGTGGAAATGGCTGCTGAAATTGAAGCACTGAATAACCAAATGGTGAAGGAGAAACGGAAGTATATTCTGATTGGTCCCGGAAGGTGGGGCACGCGCGATCAGTTTCTGGGAATTCCGGTTAACTGGGCACAAATCTCCAATGCCAAAGTGATTGTGGAAACCAGTCTTGAGAACTTCCCGCTTGACTCTTCGCTGGGTTCACATTTCTTCCACAATGTCACCTCGATGAACATCGGGTACTTCTCGGTCATTCACAATTCATCTACCGACATTATTCGGTGGGATGAGCTTCAAAAGCAACAGTTGATTGCAGAATCAACTTATTTTAAACATGTACGTTTTAGCAGCCCGTTGCGGGTTATTATGAATGGAAAAACAAAAACAGCAGCGATTATTAAAACATGATTAACATAGGAATTTACGATGAGCATCATCTGATGGGGCAGGGGTTGAAGCTGCTATTGGAGCAGGTGGATGATTTTGATGTTTTGTTTTGTGCCGACGGTAAGGAACAATTGATGAACCTGGTGCAAAATAAAAGTTTGAATATTTTGGTGTTAACCATTCACGATACCAGCGTTCGTACCATGAACCTGATTGTCCGTCTGTCCTTGTTGAACCCAAAAGCCAGGCTGCTGATTTTGGCTTTTGACAACAGTGAGGATATGATTGTGAAAATTGTCAAATCGAAAGCCAAAGGCATTTTGGGACGTGATGCTTCGCAAAAGGAACTTATTGAAGCCATTCGCACTTTACGCAATGGCTTTGATTATTTCAACCGCTCCATCAATCAAATGGTGCTCAATCAGTACATCGACAAGTTGGAGGCACCCGAGGAGAAGACCGAAGGCCTAAACAGCCTGAGTGAACGTCAAATTGAAGTCCTGAAACTTTGGGGGCGAAGTTACTCCAACCAGGAGATTGCCGATGAACTATGCATTAGCGTGCGGACGGTTGATGCGCACAAAAACCACATCATGCAAAAGCTACAGCTTAAAAGCACCGTTGAGCTGGTCAAATTCTCCATCAAGAACAACATCATCGAAATTTAAGCCAAACTCTTGCTGAAAAACAGGAGCTTGAACAGGGCTTTAGGTAAAATACCTAATCTGAATTCAAAATTCTTTGAATAATCCTTCCTGTGTTACTTTTGTAGCAGGCATTTCGCTGTACGCTGTCAAACTGCTACAAATAATCTAAGCGCAATGCCTTCGAGATATTGCAAGAAAACTTAAAAAAAGAATATTATGGCTGATTTGTTAAACGTAAAAGTTGATGACTTGATGGCAAAAGTAATTGCCAAAAATCCCAATGAATCTGAGTTTCACCAGGCAGTGCAGGAAGTGGCTGTTTCGTTGATGCCTTTCATTAACGAAAACCCAAAGTACTTGAAAAACAAAGTACTGGAGCGCATGGTTGAGCCTGAGCGTGTAATCATTTTCAGAGTACCTTGGATTGACGATAAAGGTGATGTTCAGGTGAATCGTGCATATCGCATTGAAATGAGCAGTGTGATTGGACCTTACAAAGGCGGAATTCGGTTCCACCCAACCGTTAATTTGGGTATCCTGAAGTTTTTGGCTTTCGAACAAGTTTTCAAAAACAGCTTGACAACATTGCCGATGGGTGGTGGAAAAGGTGGTTCTGACTTTGACCCCAAAGGAAAATCAGACAACGAAGTGATGCGTTTTTGTCAGAGCTTCATGACTGAATTGCAACGTCATATCGGACCAAATACCGACGTTCCTGCCGGTGACATTGGTGTTGGCGGAAGAGAAATTGGTTACATGTTTGGTCAGTACAAGCGTATTCGGAATGAATTTACCGGTGTTTTAACCGGAAAAGGAATTGAGTATTCAGGAAGTTTGATTCGTCCGGAAGCTACAGGTTACGGAACGGTTTACTTCTCACAGGAAATGCTTAAAACCAAAAATGATAGCCTGGCCGGAAAAACAGTGGTGATCTCTGGTTCGGGTAACGTGGCCCAGTTTGCCACAGAAAAAGCTATTGAATTAGGCGCTAAAGTGGTTACTTTATCCGATTCATCCGGTTTCATTTACGACAAAAACGGAATTGACCGTGAAAAACTGGATTACGTGATGCACTTGAAAAATATCCGCCGCGGACGGATTAAAGAATATGCTGAAAGATTTGATGCTGAATACTTCGAAGGTAAAACACCTTGGGGAATCACTTGTGATGTGGCCTTGCCTTGTGCTACTCAGAATGAATTGAACGAAGATGACGCCAAAACTTTGGTGAAAAACGGTTGTACTTTGGTTGCTGAAGGAGCCAACATGCCTTCAACCAATGAAGCGATTGATGTATTCCTGGAAGCTAAAATTCTGTATGCTCCCGGAAAAGCAGCGAATGCCGGAGGTGTTGCCGTATCTGGTTTGGAAATGACTCAGAACTCCATGCGTTTGCCATGGTCAAGAGAAGAAGTTGACGAGCGTTTGCAGCAAATTATGATCGATATTCACGCAACTTGTGTGAAGTATGGTCGCGAAGATGAAAACTACATCAACTATCCGAAGGGAGCAAACATTGGTGGCTTTATCAAAGTAGCCGATGCGATGATTGCCCAAGGCGTAGTTTAAGAACTTACTTTTTCCGGAAAGCTTTGCCTGAAGCAGCGCTTTATGAGCCGGAAAAATAATTCAGATAACCGTGCAGTTCAGCTTGACTGGTTTAACATCAGGGGCTTGGATTGTGCGGTTATCTTTTTTTGCAGAAATCGGAAGTGAGCAGGAAAGGCGGATTGGCGGGGCGAAAAACGTAATTTGCATAAAAATCAGCCTTTTTCTGCATGGGAGTCGCTATTTTTGGCAGCAGAGTTAACAACTGCCGGAATAACCGGTCAATACCAATAACCAACAAATGATGAAACAATTTGGATTTTTAGTGATTGTAATGATGCTTGTCCATTCGGTGTACGGACAGAACAAGCTTGCATTGAAAAGCTGGGAACTGACACGTGTTGAACAAGCGCATTTGCCTGCTTTTGCCGATGTCCCCAATGTGGATGGCAATAAGTTTGAAAAAAGTAATTTGCTCAAGCAGCTTCAACTATCTTTTGATCATACCGATTACCAATGGGAAACAGTTGCCGTTAGCGAGGATAGCTTAATTCAGCCGGCTACAGCTGGTGAGTTGCTGTTGCTTTCGGGCTATTTGTCGGTTGATCGCTGGACAAAAGGGGCATTAACGATTAGTCTGAATGCGGTGGCTGAAATATATGTGGATGGTGAACTTCAGAAAACACAGCAAGAAGCCAAACTGTCTGACAATAAAATGGACCTCAAGCTTGAAGCAGGTAAGCACCCGGTGATGCTGAAAGTAATTGTTCCGGAAGAATCACTGAAGTTGAACGCGGAGTTTGCAGCAGATGAGGAATTTGCAGAGGCTCAATCGGACTGGAGTTTAAGCGCTGACCGCTTTCTGACGATTCACGATGTGCTGGATGGAAAAGATGTTTCATCGGCATCGGTTTCTCCCTCTGGAAAATATGTTTTAATCAATTTCTCGGAAGTGGTAAAAGGCAGTGGAAAATCGAAATCGTGGAGTGAGGTGTACGACCTGGATCAACAGAAAAATGTGTTGGTTATGCGCAACGCTGGCATCTCCCAGCTTAAGTGGTTGCCCGTGTCTGATCGACTCAGTTATATTCTTCGTTTTGATGATAAAACAGAGCTGTTTGTTTACGATTTGCTTGATGGAACAGAACAATCTATTGCCCGCGAGATAGAATACTTTTCCGGGTACAGTTGGGCTAAAACGGAAGAGCTTGTCATTTTTAGCCGCTCGCATAAAGCGGATAAGCCTGGCGACCTCAAACGAATTTTTGGAAACGATGATCGCTTGCCTTATTTTCGCACCCGTTCAAGCCTGAATAAGATTGATGTAGCTACCGGAATAATCGTTCCACTGACAGCCGGAAACCTCACTTCCAGCTTGCAGGATATTCACCCGGACGGAACAAAAATCCTGTTTTCAACCCGAAAAATGGATTATTCGGAAGTGCCCTTTTCCAAGCAAAACTTGTATGAAATGGATTTGGAAAGCCTGGCCCTGGATACCATCTGGAAAGATAAATTGTACGGTGGCTCGTGTCAGTATTCGCCTGATGGCAAGTACCTACTGGTGCAGGGGGGACCGGAATGCTTTGGCGATTTGGGCGTAAATGTAAGCGCTGGCCGGATTCCAAACAGCTACGATTCGCAGCTGTTTTTGTACAACCTACAGTCCGGCGAGGTCGATCCAATTAGCCGGGAGTTTGACCCGGCTGTTGCCGGAGCCCATTGGGCGGGCAATGATCGGATTTATATCTCGGCCGTGGAAAAAAGCTACAAGTTTTTGTATGCTTATGACGTGTCGGAGAAAGCCTATCGGAAGATTGACTTGCCGGTAGATGTGCTGGGAACAATTGATTATGCGCATCAAAAGCCGGTGGCGGTGTTTACCGGAAGCAGCCAGACGACCCCCGAGCAGCTGTACGCACTGAATTTGAAAAAGGCATCCAGCGAGTTGCTTCATTTTCCTAAAGAAAAGCAGTTGGCAAATGTTCAGTTTGGAAAAACAACCGATTGGAACTTCACCAACCAAAATGGAACAACCATTTACGGACGTGTTTACTATCCGCCCAACTACGAGAAGGGGAAAAAGTATCCGGTTATTGTTAACTTCTACGGAGGCACATCGCCAACCAGCCGAACTTTTGGCGGACGCTATCCGAAAAATATTTGGGCGGCAGCCGGCTACCTGGTTTATGTGATGCAGCCTAGTGGTGCCACCGGATTTGGGCAGGACTTTTCAGCCCTGCATGTGAATGGCTGGGGCTTCGATGCCATTGATGACATCATTGAAGGAACTGAAAAATTTCTGGCGGATCACCCGGATGCTGACAGCGAAAATGTGGGCTGTATTGGCGCTTCCTATGGTGGGTTTACCACGATGTTGCTGCAAACACGCACTTCGTTGTTTAAAACGGCTATTTCGCATGCCGGAATAAGCTCCATCACCAGCTACTGGGGCGAAGGTTACTGGGGCTATTCCTACAATGCCGGAGCTGCCAAAAACAGCTACCCTTGGAGTCGGAAGGATATTTTTGTGGAAAACAGCCCGCTTTACAACGCCGACAAGTTCAACAATTCCATTTTGTTGCTTCACGGAACGGCCGACACCAATGTGCCGGTGGGCGAGAGCTTGCAGTATTATGCGGCCCTTAAATTACTGGGAAAAGATGTGGAAATGGTTTTGGTTGATGGAGAAGATCACTGGATCATTGATTATCAAAAGCGATTGAAGTGGCACCAGACCATCATGTCCTGGTTCGACATGAAACTGAAAGAGCAGCCACAGCAATGGAACGACCTGTATCCTGAAAAGAATTTGTAAGCGAGGACTTGAAAATAATCGTTGAAGGCGGTGAAAGACAGTTGAAAGCAATTGTTTTTCACCGCCTTCTGTTTTTGAGAATATGGTGTTGCTCTATTTTCAGAAAGGATTAAGAGCGACTACCGGGGGCACAAGCCTAGTCTGCTCCCAGTTTGATAAGCCTTAGGTGATAAATCGAGAAAATTCGGGGCAACGCAAGCCGCTCTTTAGAGGCTTGATTGTAAATTGATTCGCCAGATCAAGGAATCATTAAATTTGATTTATAGAAGCTTGACTGATTTTCAAACCCGCTTAAAAAAGAATACTTTTGTGCCGCAAATAGTTAATTATTTAAAACGATTATAAATTATGGCTGACGTACAAAAAACCTTGTTAATGATTTTGGATGGCTGGGGAATCGGCGATGGTTCTAAAAGTGATATTATCGCAACTGCTCCAACTCCTTTCATGGATTCTTTGTTGAAGGAGTATCCAAACTCGCAATTGCTGACTTCCGGAGAAAATGTAGGATTGCCCGATGGACAAATGGGAAACTCTGAAGTTGGTCACTTGAATATTGGTGCCGGACGGGTCTTGTACCAGGACATGGTGAAAATCACCAAAGCAATTAAAGATAAATCGATGTGGGAAAACCCACAGCTGGTTAAAGCCTATAATTACGCCAAAGACAACAATAAAAAAGTACACCTGATTGGTTTGGTTGGACCTGGAGGTGTACACGCATTAAGTTCACACATGGTTGCCCTGTGCCAAATGGCAACCGACATGGGCCTGGAAGATGTATTTGTACACGGATTGACTGATGGTCGTGATACCGATCCTCGTTCTGGCTATGGTTTCTTAGAAACTGATTTGGAAGCCTTGAAAGGAACAAACGGTAAATTTGCTTCTATCATTGGCCGTTACTACGGAATGGACCGTGATAAAAACTACGATCGTTTGAAGTTGGCATACGACCTGTACACGCAAGGTAAAGGTGAAAAATCAACCGATCTTTTAGCTTCCATTAAAGCTTCTTACGATGCCGGAGTAACCGATGAATTCATCAAGCCGATCTGCATGGTGAAAGAAGATGGCAGCCCGGTTGGAGTGATTGAAGAAGGTGATGTGGTTATCTGCTACAACTTCCGTACTGACCGTCTGCGTCAAACAACCATCGCTTTCACACAGGAAGATCTTCCGGAGTTTGGCATGCACACCATGAACTTGGAGTGGTATACCATGACTTCTTACAAGGCAGACTTCAAAGACGTCAATGTGATCTTCGAAAAGGAAAACCCAACCAACACGATGGGAGAGATTGTGTCGAATGCAGGACTGAAGCAAATTCGTATTGCTGAAACGGAGAAATACGCACACGTAACGTTCTTTTTCAGCGGTGGCCGCGAAGATGAGTTTGAAGGCGAAAGCCGGATTCTGATTCCTTCTCCGAAAGTTCCTACTTATGACCACCAGCCTGAAATGTCGGCACCTAAAGTGAAAGACGCGATTGTTCCTGAATTGCTAAAAGGTGAAGTGGACTTTGTATGTTTGAACTTTGCCAATGGCGACATGGTGGGACATACCGGCGACTACGAAGCCATTTCAAAAGCGGTAACTGCCGTTGATGCCTGCGCGAAAGAAGTGGTTGAAGCAGCCCGTTCAAAGGGTTACAATGTGCTGATTATTGCTGACCACGGAAATGCGGACAATGCGGTGAATGCTGATGGATCAGCCAATACGGCTCACTCGTTGAATCCAGTGCCTTGTATTTATGTAAGCGATGACAAAAACCTGACCATCAGCGATGGTATTTTGGCCGACGTAGCGCCTACCTTGCTTTCAGAAATGGGCTTGGAAATTCCAAAGGAAATGACCGGTAAAGTTTTGATTAAACGATAGTTTTTTAGATATCTTTGAGCCCTCCTAAGCTGTTGTTGGGAGGGCTTTTTATTTATTCTAGGTATGTTGGAAATTGGTAAAACCATTGTGAGTTTGGATGTTGTAGAGGAGCATTTCCTCTGCGATTTGTTTAAATGTAAAGGGGCTTGTTGTGTCGAAGGCGATTCGGGCGCACCCTTAACCCAGGAGGAAGCCGTTAAGCTGGACGAAATTTATCCAATTGTGGAGCCTTACATGACGGAGGAAGGAAAGGCTGTGGTGGCGAGTCAGGGAACCAGCGTGGTGGACTCGGATGACGATGTGGTTACCCCTTTGGTGAATAACCGCGAATGTGCTTTTACGTTTAAAGATGAGCATGGCATTGTGAAATGCGCCATTGAAAAAGCCTTCCTGGAGGGGAAAGTTGATTTCCGCAAACCGGTATCCTGTCATCTGTTTCCTGTTCGCATTACCGAATACGAGCGCTTTGATGCTGTAAACTACCAGGAACTTCGTATTTGCAAGCCGGCCCGGGAGTGTGGCGCAGGCCAAAAGCTGCCACTCTATCAATTTTTGAAAGAGCCACTAATCCGAAAATACGGCAAGGACTGGTATGAACAATTGGCTTTTGCAGCCGAACAAAAACCGTGGGAAAAATAAACTTACACGTTTTTACAAGATATTCTTTCATGGGTTTTCTGCTAGTCAGAAAACCCATTTTTTATTGTTGGGTGACTGAAGAATGCCCAGCTGGATAGGATTTGTAATCCAGCCTGGTTTTAGTAATCTCAATTGGCATTCGCAGACTTGAATCTCAATAATTGTCTAATCGACCAGATCCCCAAAATCAATGTTAAAATCATTCCTGTTATCGAAACAAGGTTAATGGTCTTAAGTCGTTTTAATGCAAGTTCATTTTGAACGACAGAAGAGTCATTGATCGAATGCTTTTCCGTAAGCTCTTTCATCTCTTCAAGAAAGGCAATAGCTTCGGATAAGCTCGCTTGACTTTTTGTTTTGTCAGGGGTTTCTACCTCTACATTCTGGCCTAAATAATTATAGCTGTATTTAAAATAATACCCAGTTCCGAATCCAAGGATTGCAATGACAAAGATTACAATTACCCAGTTTCTGCTTTTCATCATATCGGTGTCAATTTAGTTGGTTTATTTATGTGGTTAACGGTTACCTGCAAGTTGCCCTTGCTGATTTCCAAGAGTAGCTAAAGATATAAAATTATTTGGCTTGACTGGTTTTAGGGAGGGGAGTCAATCAGCTGAGCAGGGGACTTCCGCCTGCAGAACAATTAACTCAAAATAGTCATAATGGTGACAAAGATGGTCCAAATACTAATGCCATTGATAAAAAGCAGCTCTGTTGCTCCGTTGATGCCACTTTTCAGAAAAGACAGGGCCGTAGCCAAAACGACAAAGCCAATGACAATCAGGCCCGATAAGCCCAGGAACTGCTTGTATTCGAGAATGGCAAGCTGGTAGGTGACAATGAGAGCGGGGATGGATAAAAAGACGATAACGGCGAGCAGGTTGTGAAAGAAGCGTTGCAAAGCCGGCGTAAAATTGTCGAGGCTGTAGGGCTTTAGGTTGTGCGGTACAAAGGCCAGCAGGGTTAATGAGGCCACACAAATATCGATGTATTGCATCAGCTTTTCGTGCTCTCCAAGGTCGTAAAACTCGGAGAGAAGCCAGAAGAAGGTGTACAAAAGAATGGAAGACGCAAACAGGAGGCGTTTATAGCCTTTCGCATATTGCGTGCCGTACAGGCTTTTGTTACTCAGGAAACTCAGGGTTTGCGTGTTTAAATCAATTTTGATGTGTTGAATGGCTTTCCGAACTGCGCCAGGCAAAATGCCGGCAAATAAAAATCCAATGAGCAAGATTCCCAGCTTGATCCAAAACATATTGCTTTCAGTTATCGGGTAACACAATTCCCCCTGTTTGGGGTGAAGATGATTAGGTGCAATTAAAATACAAGTTTTTTTTAGTCCCGGAAAGCCGGAGCGATTTCCTTTGCAGGAAAAATGGAAGAGAACGATTAAAGACCACTGGATGCCGCTTATTTTCAAAGCATCCAATGGTCTTCAATTGCTCGAATTAGTTCGATGATTCTTGCACCTTGGCTCTGGTGGCATCGTTCCAGTTATCGGTACGGAATGAAGAGGCCGGGAGCATATTGGTGTCGAACAGGGTTCCAACAAGCCAGTTGCTCCAGCCGTAACGGACTTCAACCGGGTTCGGAACCTGGTTGCTCGATACGAGCACGTTTTTTCGGCTTGCAATTTTAGCCTGGGCTGGGTAGAACACTTTATCAGGCCCGGCAATTTCAAAGCCCTGCAAGTGGTTGGGCGTAAACAGCCCCATTTCGGCATGCTTAAAGTGAAGCAGCAGGCCACCATCTTTTTCTTCCTTTGAGTCGAAAACCGGCCCGTTACAGTCGACCGTTTCAAACCCATAAGTTTGGTTTAAGGCGAAGTAGAGCAAGCGCTCGGCCACTTCTCTCTTTTTCGGAGGATGAATGCTGTACTCCTTCCCAATATCGAGGGTGACAGCCATGCCTGAGTTGGGAATCAAGTCGGCACATTTTAATTGAGATTCGCGCAAGAAGGCCGTGTTTTTAGGGGCGTTAAATACCTCGTGATCGTTGTACCAATACGGGGCAATTTGAACGTAGTAGAAGGGGAAATCACTAATTCCCCATCGGGTACGCCAGTCTTTCACCATAACCGGGAATAGCTGGGTGTAAGTATCTGGTTCATCCCGGTTGGATTCGCCTTGGTACCATAAAGCCCCTTTAATGGTGTAAGGAATCAAGGGGTGAATCATCGCGTTGTACAAAGCTGTAGGAATACGGTTGGTCGTTTTGCTGATATCGACCTCATCCAAGTCAACTTGCTGGTAGTCGCTCATGGCTTCTTTGCTGATCCAGGCCTGAACGGAGCTGCCTCCCCATGAGGTATGGATCATGCCCACCGGAACATTCAAAATTTCCTGAAGTTGTTGTCCGAAGAAATAAGCAATGGCGCTGAAGTCGCGGACATTGCCTGCATGGGCTTGTTCCCATCCGGTGTATTCCTCAAGGTCAGCGAGAGGACTTTTTGAGCCTTTACGAGTGGCTGTAAACAAGCGTAAGTTGGGATTTGCTGCGTGGGCAATGGCCTTGTTTGCCTCAAAGGTTGGTTCACCGGGATAACCGTTGAGAGACTGTTGCATGTTCGACTGTCCTGAGCAGAGCCAAACCTCCCCAAAAACAACATTGTCGAGCGTGATGTTGGTATCGGAACTACTTATTCGGATGACTTGCGGCTCGGTCGAGTTGTTCGTTTTTACTTCAACCTGCCAGTTGCCTTGCTTATCGGCTGTTACTTGCAGCGGCGTAGCTAGCCAGCTTGCATTGATGTTTAGCTGTTGGCTGGCATCAGCCCAGCCCCACAAAACGACGGTTGTATTGCGCTGCAACACCATGTTCGACGATACAATAGCCGGAAGTTTTACCTTGGCCATTGCTCCATGAAAAAACAGCACAGCGAACAGCACTGTTAGCGTTAGTTGGGTTATTCTTTTCATTGTTTAGTGATTGTTAGAGTTTGTATTTGAGGCGTTAAGTTCACATATAAAATGGAATGAGACAAAATATTAACGGAAATAAATTGATTATTTTGATCTAGTCTTCTTGAACTGCGTATTCCGACCAACTATGTCTGGTTGATTCGCTCATTCCTTTGTTCCTATTCTGACCGATTCCTGTTTATTGCTGACTCCTATTAGGTCGTTGACGCAGTTTATAATGAACACTACCACTTCCGCCTTGTGCCAGTCCGGATTGCGCCAAGACCACCCGGAAGTGGAGCAGGACCTGTCGGAAGTGGGACAGTACCGTCTGGAAATGTGACTGTACCAGTCGGAAATGGGACAGTACCGTCTGGAAATGGGACAGTACCGCCCGGAAATGCAATCAACCCGTATGGAAAAGCGACCGAACCATTGGGAAATGGCACACAACCCGGTTTTTCTCATTTCCGGCTGGGGTCTTGGGAGTTCGGCACGGTGCCATGCCAATTTATTTGGCGCTATTCAAGGTCAAATTGCTTCGGTCCACCTGGTTTTTATCAAGCAGCCATTCCACCACGCGCAAATCGTACCGGTCAGGGCTTTTATCGTCTTCAAATTTCCGAACCATTTGAAAGAGGGCTTCCTGAATGGTTGACGTGAATTCATGGGTGTAGTCAATGACGTTGAGGGCATGGGTTCGGGCAAACGGGCTGGGATGCTTTAGTGCAGCCAGCAGTGTTGTCAGGGCTTTTTCTTTTTCACCCAAGTAGTAAAGGGCTTCAGCGGCAATAATGGAAACACTTACTGATGAGTCATCCAACACCTGTTCCAGCTTGGGTTGGGCTTCCCGGGCATCTGCCCTCAGAATTAACAGCCCGGTAGCTGCCCAGTACCGGACGCTTTCATTTTCATGATCGAGCAGCTGAACCAGTTGCGGCAGCTTGTCTTTTCGGCCTAAGGTGGCCAGTTCTGCGGCATCGATGATTGCCTTTAAGGGAATCTGATTGGTCCGGAGAAGATCGTAAACGGATTGCCCGTCGGCAAGTAGTTGGCGCTCGGCTTCCGGGATAAAGCCACTGTCGTAAATCTGGCTTACCCAGTCCTTATT
Source organism: uncultured Sunxiuqinia sp. (assembly GCF_947495665.1). GTDB lineage: Bacteria > Bacteroidota > Bacteroidia > Bacteroidales > Prolixibacteraceae > Sunxiuqinia > Sunxiuqinia rutila. The sequence goes on along the minus strand of NZ_CANLZV010000011.1, from coordinate 26,843 downwards.
AGCTTTTCGCAGGCGTTCCAGTGTTTCTGAGTAGTTCGGATCATTGGCCAGGTTGTGCACTTCCCAAGGGTCTTTTTCGGTGTCGTACAACTCTTCAACCGGCTTGGGTTCCCAAAAAGCGGATTGTGCCGGATTGCATTGGCCCTTTAAATAAGCTTGTTCCCAGGAGGGCATCGAAGGCGCTTTCCAAAGATAATTGATGTGTTGCCCATAAATGCGGTAGGGCATGTAGTTGCGGATGTAGCGAAACTGCTGATCGCGCACGGCACGACTCATGTCGTAGCGCTCGTCCATGCGCCCCCGAAACATATAGGCATACTCCGGATCGGCTGTTTTTTGTTTTCCCAGAAAAGCTTTTCCCTGCATGTACTCCGGAATTGGAATGCCGGCAATGCTTAGCAGCGTTGGAGCCAAATCCACAAAACTGATGAGCCGGTCGATCTTTGCTCCGGGCTTTTTAGCCGGAAATAAGTGTTTGTACCGCTCCGGAATTCGAATGATAAAGGGGACGTGCGTGCCCGATTCGTAGACAAAACGCTTGCTTCGGCCCAAAACTCCACCGTGGTCGCCAAAGTAAAAAACGATGGTGTTTTCAGCCAGCCCGGCTTCATCCAATGCCTGAAGTTGTTTTCCCACCCAGGCATCCATGTCTTCAACTTTGTCGTAATACTGGGCCCAGTCATGACGCATTTCCGGGGTGTCCGGATGGTAGGACGGCAGCTTCACTTCATCGGGCTGGTGCCTCAGTTGCTCCGTAGGAATGGTTTTATGGATGCTGCTCTCGTGGCTGATGTTGGTGTTGAAAACGGCAAAAAACGGCTGACCATTTTCGCGGTTCTTGTAGTGCGCCTCGCGGCTGCTTTCATCCCATATGTCGTGGAGCTGGCCGGCAGCCATGTTGTAATCTTCCTTGTGGTTGTTGGTGCAGTAATACCCTTTTTCGCGGAGAAATTGCGGAAGGAAATGAATGAGCTCAGACTTTGGGTAGTAGCTGCGCATGTGCTGGTGCCCTCCCGAGTTGGCGTAAACTCCCGTGATGATTGTGTTGCGTGCCGGGGCACATACGGGCGCGTTGGCATAGGCATGGGTGTAGAGAAAGCCTTCCGATGCCAGTTGATCCAAATTAGGCGTGGTGGCAAATTCATCGCCATAGCAGCCGGCAAAGGGGCTGTTGTCCTCACTGGTCAGCCAGAGTATATTGGGAAGCTCGTCGGGTTGTTGATCGGCACAGGACGTTGCTGCCAGGCCTGTAAGCATGGTGAATCCAAGGAATAATGGTGTGGTTTTCATGGTTGGTTTGTTGGTTTAAGGTTGGTGTTGGTTCAGGCTATCAGCTCTATTCGGTTGCCTTCCGGATCAAGAACAACCGATTCGTAAAAGCCATCGCCTGTGGTGCGGGGCTCGCCGAGTATTGGGAAGCCATCTTGCCGGAGCTGCTCGGTGAGTTCGTCTACTTTTTGTTTGGAGCCAAGCTCAATGGCAAAATGGGTCAGTCCGCAGAATTGCTTTCGGGGATCATTTTTAGATTTTGGAATCCCCGGCATTTGCATCAACTCCATGGAGCAATCACCTCCGAAGGTGATGAAATAGGACTGGAAATCGCGCGAGTGATTAAAGTAGGCGTCGTTTGAACTGGCATCAAAGTAGTGGATATAAAAATTCCGCATTCCTTCCAAATTCATTGTCCAGATAGCAATGTGTGAAATTTTCATCATACAATATTTAGAGGGTTAATGGTTGTTCGTGGTTGTTCCACTCCCGGAAAAACTGTTCCAGGTAATGTTCCATAAACTGATGCCGCTGCCGGGCCAGCTTTTGGCCGGTGGCGGTATTGATTCGATCTTTCAGCAACAGCAGCTTTTCGTAAAAATGATTGATGGTGGGGCCTGTGGATTGTTGATAGGCGTCAAACGAATCGTGGAGCACCGGTTGTTCCTCCGGATCGTAAATCAAACGGTTTTTATGGCCGCCGTAAGCAAAGGTGCGTGCAATACCGATGGCTCCCATGGCATCCAGCCGGTCAGCATCCTGAACCACCCGGGCTTCCAGTGAATCGGGGGTGGTGTCTACGCCAGCTCCTTTAAACGACACTTGATCGATTACCTGCTGAATGGTTTGCTGATCGTTGGGTGGAATGCCCAGCTGCTCCATCCATTTCCGGGCTTTTGCCTCGTTGGGTTGGCTTAATTTCCAGTCGTCCAGGTCATGCAGCAGAGCGGCCATTTCAACAATAAACACACTGGCCCCTTCCCGGCGGGCAATCCATTGGGCCAACTGCCATACCCGGTGAATGTGCCACCAGTCATGCCCCGAACCTTCGTGGCTAAATTCTTGCTGAATGTAGCGGGCTGTTTTTTCTATCAGGTGTTCTTTTTTCATAGCTCGATCAAAGCTACGTATTTCTTTGGAGAAGTTGTTGGTTGAAGCGCTTGAATTCTGCGTGTAATGCACTGGTTTAAGGCAGTTATGAGAAAGTGATGCAAAGCATCGGCTTATTTTTTCATTTCTACAACATATATTTCCTGAGGCTTCGAAGCTGCTAAAACATGTTAAAAAGAGATAACATCTCATAGATTTGTTTATTTTTGCTGATCTTAACGATCTTTCTGTTGTTATAGAGGATGTTAAGTGCGAAAGAGTATATCATGAATAAGACTAGAAAATTGACCATGCCTGCCATGTTGCAGGCCAGCTTCGAGAAATTCGCCGAAAAAGACGCGCTTTGTTTTGTTGGCGAAGAGGCTAAAACATATCAGCAGCTTCAAACGGATGTTGAAGCTTTAGGAACTTATCTGAGAGGGCTTGGAGTGCAAAAAGGCTCTAAGGTGGCTATTTTAAGTGCGAACATGCCCAACTGGGGCGTGTCGTTTTTTGCGGTAGGAAGCATTGGTGCCATTGCTGTGCCGATTCTGCCGGACTTCAGTCCTTCTGAAATCCGAAACATTCTTCAGCATGCGGAAGCCGAAGTTATTTTTGTTTCGGAACAGCTTCTTTCCAAATTGGAGCCGGAAGAATACCCGCTTCTGAAGATTATTCAGATTGAAACACTGAAAGAGCTGAATGCCGAGGATTATCCGGCCATGGCCGTGGAAGCTCCGGCTGAATTTCAGTACGAAGAAGTCGAGGAGGAGGATTTACTGTCCATCATTTACACTTCGGGAACAACCGGTAAGTCGAAAGGGGTAATGTTGACGCATAAAAACATTATCTGGACCGGACAGCAAAGTAAATCCTTACAATTCATAAATAGTACCGATCGGTTCTTGTCGGTGTTGCCGCTATCCCATACGTTTGAAAATACCTTGGGCCTGATTTTCCCGATTATGTATGGAGCTTCGGTGTATTACCTTTCGAAACCGCCTGTTGCTTCGGTATTGTTGCCTGCCTTGAAAAAGGTGAAGCCAACCATTATGCTGGTGGTTCCCCTCATTATTGAGAAAGTTTACCGGGGAAAAATTCTTCCACAGATTAACAGCAAGGCGGTAACCCGCTTTCTATATAAAATTCGCCCTTTCCAGATTTTGTTGAGTCGTATTGCCGGAAAAAAACTTTACGAAACCTTTGGTGGTGAATTGAAGTTTTTTGGTATTGGCGGCGCTAAACTGAATAATGAGGTTGAGCGTTTTCTGATGGATGCTAAATTTCCATTGGCCATTGGCTATGGACTAACCGAAACGTCGCCACTTTTGGCAGGTGCGGTAGGTCAGAATGTTCGTTATCTATCCACTGGTATTCCAATGGAAGGTGTAAAGCTTCGCATTGGAAATGCGGATCCGGTAACCGGTGAAGGCGAAGTGCAGGCCAAAGGAGAGAATGTGATGAAAGGTTACTACAAGGAAGAGCAGCTGACCAAAGACGTATTTACCGAAGATGGCTGGTTTAAAACCGGCGATTTGGGACGCTTTGACAAATCCGGCTTCCTGTATATCCGCGGACGGATTAAGAACATGATTGTGGGAGCCAGTGGTGAAAATATTTATCCGGAAGAAATTGAATCGGTGATTAACCGGATGGAATATGTACTTGAATCGCTGGTGGTGGAGAAAAAAGGCCGCTTGGTGGCTATGGTTCACCTGAACATGGAGGAAATTGAGCAGCGGGTCAAGACCATGCGCTCCATGAAAGATGAAGCCGTGCATAAAATTAATGCCCGCGTTGATGAGATTTTGGGTGAAATTCAGCAAAAGGTGAATGATGAGGTGAATAAATTTTCGCGCATCCAGATGGTGGTTCTTCAGCCAGTGCCCTTTGAGAAAACACCCACCCAAAAAATTAAGCGTTTTCTTTACTACTAATTTCGTGTTGAATTAGAACTTCTAATAGAACAATACTACCATCCCCGGGCCTGTCGCCTGGGGATTTTTTTGTCTTGCCTGCCAGGGCAGACGTCTTGCTTTTACCAGCAAGGCATGTTTTGCAAAGCCGCGTCAGTAATGGTGGGTAATTTGTTGATCCAGAGGGCTCCCCGCGGGCCGCTGGCAAGCTTCTGTTCGCCAACATTGTGCTCCCAGCCATCGTCGGCAAGCTTTTGACGGCCAACATTTTGTTGCCAGCCATCGCCGAGAGGGTTTTGTTCGCAAACATTTTGTTGCCGGGCATCGCTGGCAAGCTTTTGCTTCCAAACATTTTGTTGCCGGGCATCGCTGGCAAGCTTTTGCTTCCAAACATTTTGTTGCCAGGCATCGCTGGCAAGCTTTTGTTTCCAAACATTTTGCTGCCGGGCATCGCTGGCACCCTTTTGTTTCCAAACATTTTGCTGCCAGCCATCGCTGGCACCCTTTCGAACCGAAACAAAGGTATGCCGAGCATCACGGGCATACCCCCCCGCTGGCGCCGATTGGCAATCGGTGCCTTGACCGGATATTTTATTGTATTCCCCTGAGTAGCTGAAGATACAAATTATTCGGATTTTGTTGGATCTTAAGAACCGATTCACTTTTGTTTCGGTCCATGCAGTAATTTTATGGCTTTGTGATACTTCTGTGATAAACACATTCTACCTTTCACCTGTTCTTAGAAAAAAATGCCTATGGACAAAGCGTTAATCATTGAGGATGATCGGGATATCTCTGAACTTATTGCCATTCACCTTTCGGATATGAATATGGAGGTGGATAAAGCCTATGATGGGAAGGAGGGCCTGATGAAAGCCTTGAATAACCGTTACCGGTTTATTCTGCTGGATATCCGGCTGCCTTTGCTCGATGGCTTTGAAGTCTGTAAACGCTTGCGCATGGAAAAAGACAATACACCGGTGTTGATGATCACTTCCAAATCCGAAGAAATTGATAAGGTATTGGGGCTGGAGATTGGCGCTGACGATTACATCTCGAAACCATTTGGTATTCGCGAACTGCTGGCCCGGGTGAAGGCTGTATTGCGCAGGGCAGAGCGTACCGCACAAAGTCGTGATGAAGAGCTGGAGTTGCGTTGCGACCAGTTGTATATTAATGTGGGGATGCGCATTGTTGAAGTCGGCGGAGAGCGTGTTGAGCTTTCGCCCAAAGAGTTTGATCTGTTGGTTCATCTGGCTTCGAATCCGGGGAAAACCTATTCGCGCATGCAGTTGCTCGACAAGGTGTGGGGCTATGAATTTGAGGGATTTGAGCATACGGTGAATTCACACATCAACCGCTTACGCTCCAAAATTGAAAAGGACATGAGCCAACCGGAGTACATTTTAACAACCTGGGGTGTTGGTTATAAATTCAGGGAGTCCTGAGCCAAAAAATGATGCTATGCAATTAGTTCGACCCAAAATAGTCAATCGTTTATACTTACAGGTTTCCGCCATTTTCCTGTTGGTGTTGTTCGTCTTTACCGCATTGGTACTCTACATCTCCGTGGAGTCGGCCCGTAAATACTCCATTGAAGTGAATCAGCGGCTGAACCGCGAGCTGGCGCAAAACACCCGCTCCATGATCGATCCTTTTTTGCAGGATGGCGTTATCAGCGAAGAGGGGGTGAAAGACATCATGCACTCCATGATGGTAATCAACCCAATTGTTGAGGTGTATCTGCTGAGTCCGCAAGGTAAAATATTACAGTACGTGGCTCCGGATAAGGTGGTTAAACTTGAGTCGGTCGACCTGGAACCTGTCAAAACCTTTCTGAATGATCCGGAACACAGCATTATTTATGGCGATGACCCACGGAATCCGGGAGAGTACAAAACCTTTTCGGCCACCCGCGTAATGAATGGCAACGAGCTGACCGGCTACATCTACATTGTTCTGGCCAGTCAGGAATATGTTTCGGCTTCCGAAGCGGTGTTGGGAAGCTATATTTTAGGGCTTTCCATTCGTTCGGTGATCATTATTCTGATTATTTCGGCTTTAGTCGGCTTGCTGGCCATTTGGTTGATTACTAAAAAGCTGAATCCGATAATTGAGGGGATTAATGAGTTTCGGGTTGGAAATTTGGGAAAGCGTATTGCCGTGAAAAGTGATGGCGAACTGGATCGGATTGGCTTGGTATTTAATGAGATGGCTGACACCATTGAGCGCAATATCCAGGAGTTGAAAGGCGTGGATAACCTCCGTCGGGAATTGATCAGCAACGTGTCGCATGATTTGCGAACGCCTGTAGCTTCTATTCAGGGCTATGCTGAAACCTTATTGCTGAAAAAGGATAAGATTGCTCCCGTAGAGCAGGAGAAATACCTGGAGGTAATTTTCAAAAGCTGTGGGCGGCTCAAAAAGCTGGTGGAAGATTTGTTCGAGCTGTCGAAGCTGCAGGCGCACCAGGTAAAACCACATACCGAGCCCTTTTCCATTGCTGAACTGGTTTACGACATTGCCAATAAATACCGGATCATCTCTCAAAAAAAAGGAATCAGCATCAATACGGTGATTGCCAAAGAACTGCCTTTGGTGGAGGCTGACGTTTCGATGATTGACCGGGTGCTGCAAAACCTGATTGACAATGCGGTGAAGTTCTGTAAGGAGGGAGATACCATCAACATTGAAATTGACACCCAAAATCCGGAGAAAGTGGAGGTTCGGGTGGCTGATTCCGGGCAGGGCATTAAACAAGAGGAACTGGAGCATGTGTTTCAACGCTACTACAAATCCAGAGAAGATGGGCAGAGTACCGGTTTGGGACTGGCCATCGTTCAAAAAATGGTTGAGCTGCACCATTCCAGCATTCGGGCCTATAGCCAGCTTGGCAAGGGAACCACTTTTGTGTTTGACCTTCCGGTAGCTCAAATTGCCTGAATGTATTCTAAAAAATGAACGTTTTGTGACCTTGCCGTGATAATTACTTAAGAGCTTTGTGGAGGCGACAGGATAAAAGATGATTGTAAAGAATTGGGGAGTAAAGCCATTCTTTGGAATGAGTGAAATTAGCAGAACAATTAAAAAGGAGAAGGATGATGAAACGAATGATGTATTTCATGCTATTTAGCTGGATGACACTTGCTGGCTGTGCACAGACGCAAAGCCAGCAAGCAGGAGGAGACTCCCGCTATTTTCGCCCGCTGACTTCGGAAGAAAAGCGGGTTATTTTGCACAAAGGAACGGAACGTGCCTTTACGGGCAAGTACGATAAGTTTTACGAAGCAGGCACCTATGTCTGCAAGCGTTGTGGGGCCGAGCTGTACCATTCGTCCGATAAGTTTGATTCGGGTTGTGGCTGGCCCAGTTTTGACGATGAAGTTGAAGGAGCTGTGAATCGGGTGCCGGATGGCTTGCGTACCGAAATTACCTGTGCTTCCTGTGATGCTCACTTGGGGCATGTTTTTCTGAATGAAGGTTTCACGGCCAAAAATACCCGCCATTGTGTGAACTCCATTTCGCTGGAATTTATTCCGGCCGGCACGCCTCGAAAGACAGCAAGTGATACGGCCTATTTTGCCGGCGGTTGTTTTTGGGGCGTCGAATATTATCTGGAACAGGCACCGGGGGTAAAATCCGTGGAATCGGGGTATATGGGCGGCAGTAAAAAGAATCCTTCTTACCAGGAGGTGAGTTACCACAAAACCGGGCATGCCGAAGTGGTGCGTGTTATTTTCAATCCGAGCGAGACTGATTATGAAAGCCTGGCGCGGCTGTTTTTCGAAATACATGATCCAACACAGGTCAACCGTCAAGGGCCGGATGTGGGCGATCAGTACCGGTCTGAAATCTTTTACCGGACGGTGGAGCAAAAGGAAATTGCAGAGAAGTTGATTCGGATTCTGGAAAAGAAAGGCTACGATGTGGCCACGCGGTTAAGTCCGGCAGCCAGCTTTTGGCTGGCCGAGGATTACCATCAAAACTACTACGTCAACAAAGGGGGAACGCCCTATTGCCATAAGCGGGTCCAACGATTTTAGAGTTCTACTGATCCCAAGCTCTTCTTTCCAGGATTTTTAAACCCACCATCGCTGTTTGGTTCTCCAAAATGAATCGTTCAGCTTTCTGAATGCCCAGGGCATGCATTGAACCAACACCTTAATGCATGCTTTGGGCATGAAATCGTTACTGAAGTTTTATACTCTCGTGACCACCTTGTGATACTTAAGCAGGAACTTAGTAATCTGTTAATTTTAAAGTTTTTGGCTATGAAAGTATTACGAATGATGATGATTGCGGCACTGTTGACAGGCTTGTTTGTTCAGTGCCAGAAAGAAATGGAAGATGACCTGCCGGATGGCGATCTGAAAAAGGCCTCCTGGCTAAGCGGTACTTACACCGTCACCGTTGAAAATGTTGCGGTGGACTATCCTTTTTTTGAAGCCGGAGTTGTGCGTATTCCCGACGGAGAAAGTTCGGCAGGGCCGGCATTTCCAGGACACGCTTTTAGCTTCTCTTTTCATGCCGGTCCCAACCACAAGCTCTCCTTTGCAAGCATGTATGGCTTATCGAATGATGGTTTTTATGCTCCTGTCGAAGGCGGAATCAGCTTGTACGATTCAGGCGCTCCGGTAACCGGAGATATCACTTCGGAATTGCACCTGTGGGATGCCGGAACCCAGGTGAATCAAATGCCTGGCCCGGATAATCCGCACAGTGGAGCCGATGAAAATGGTGTGGTCAGGAAAATGAGCGATGTGGGCGATGGCTATGACTATGGTTCGGTGGCAACCAACCTGATGGCGAGCTTGAGCTATGAGGGGAACAGCATGTTTCGTTTGACCATTCAAGTGCTGGAAGGAAGCACAACGGCTATTTCGCCCATTGCGTGGGTGGTTCATACGGATGGGAAAACTCCAATTTTTAAAGAAGGAGTGGCTGACGAAGGAAAAGGCCTGGAGCCTTTGGCTGAAATGGGGAATGCTGATCCGTTGGGACATTACCTGGCGTGGAACAGCGGTTATGTGTCGCCCGTTGCCCCGGTGCTTTGGGTGTTGCATGAAAAAAAGGACAAACCCATTTTCACCGAAAACACCCCTGACTATGGTGATGGATTGGAAACCCTTGCTGAAACCGGAAATCCGGAGCCTTTGTTCAATTCGTTGACGGCTGGCGGGTATGCTGCCGGATTTCAGGCTATGCGAACCGATGGTTCAAGCGGGCCGCTTTTCCCGGGGCAGAAATACATGTTCAGCATAGAAGGACATGTTGGGCAGTCGTTGAGCCTGGCAAGCATGCTTGGGGCATCCAACGATATCTTTTTCTCAACAGGGGATGAAGGCCTGAAACTTGATAATGGGGTGGCCGCAAAAGACCTGACCCATTATGTGAAGTTGTACGATGCCGGGACGGAGGTGAATGAATATCCCGGAACCCAAACTTCGGCCGATGTTGTAGAAGATGGAAAGGTGATGCTTCTGGATGATGGATTTAGCTATCCGGATGTCGATCAGCTTATTCGGGTAACGATTCAGAAAAATGAATGAGAATTGATAGACAACAGCAAAGGGCGAAAGCCTGAAAACTCACTTTGAATGTACGATTCAGGGTGGGTTTTCGTTTTTATAGAAAAGCGTAAAGGTGGCCTGGGGGAACCACAAAATTTCTGTATGATTTTTAATTTGTCGCTATCCCAAAAATAAAAGATTAAAATTGGTCAACCATTTATTCTATTTAACGTTTATTTATAGTTCAACAAAAATACTTATTGTAATTTTGAAGAGCCAAAAAAATAAAAACCAATTTCAAATAGAAAAAAGAAGGATTAACATGAAAACAAGAAATGTATTTGTGGCCTTGCTGCTTAGCGGGGCTATGTTAGTAAGCGGCTGTTCAAGCAGCCAGTGGGCAGCTCAGAATAACAAAACCAAAGGTGGCGTTCTGGGGGGAGCCGGTGGCGCATTAATTGGAGCCGGAATTGGAGCACTTGCCGGAAAAGGTAAGGGAGCTGCAATTGGTGCTGCCGTGGGGGGCGCCGTAGGTACGGGTGCCGGCATCCTGATTGGTAAAAAAATGGATAAGCAGCAGGCTGAGCTGGAGCAGATTGAAGGCGCACAGGTGGAAGCAGTAACAGATGCCAACAACCTGCAGGCAATTAAAGTAACGTTCGATAGTGGAATCCTTTTTGCTACCGGAAAAAGTAACCTGAGCATGACTTCAAAAAAGTCGTTGGCTGATTTTGCCAATTCACTGAAGCAAACACCTGAAACCGATGTGACCATTTATGGACATACTGATAATACCGGATCACGGGCCATTAATGACAAAGTATCCAATGAACGGGCTGAGTCAGTTGCCAAATTTTTGATTGAGAATGGCATTGGCGGAGAGCGCTTAACCACGGAAGGAAAAGCTTACGACGAGCCGGTAGCTGATAACACAACAGCTGAAGGACGTGCTAAAAACCGTCGGGTGGAGATTTACATCACCGCTAACTCTACAATGATTCAGCAAGCCGAAGAAGGTACTTTAAACTAAAAATATTTTTGTACTGCAAAACAGGCTATTGCCCTCGGGGGAGTAGCCTGTTTTTTTTTGCTTCTGACCAATGAGTCTTTGGGTAGTCTTCACTTTGGGACGAATCATTTCTGTATTTGCTACGTTCCAACTTTTGAATCAATAAATGAAAGACTTATGAAATTAGGCGCTTTTTCAATCAGTTTAAATGTGAAGGATCTGGAAGTGTCCAAAACGTTTTATCAAAAGCTGGGGTTTGATGTTTTTGCCGGCGATATTGAGCAAAACTAGCTTATTCTCAAAAACGGGAATGCGCTCATTGGCCTGTTCCACGGGATGTTTGAACAAAATATACTCACCTTTAATCCGGGCTGGGATGAAGAAGCCAACAAGCTTGCATCGTTTGACGATGTGCGAAGCATTCAGAAGCACCTAAAGGACAGCGGTCTGGCTTTGATCCAGTAAATTCAGACGGCCAATACAACCGGCCCGGCAAGCATTGTTCTGATTGACCCCGATGGAAATCCGATTCTTATTGGCCAGCATGTTTGACAAACTGAATGGTATTTGGCTAAAAATATGAAAGCCTAGAAGCCACCGTTAACTTGATGGGAGATAGGCCCCCAAAAAAAAGGGATATCATCTTTCAAATAAGATGACATCCCTTTTGCATTTCTCTTGACCGAGCCTCAGCCGGAGAGTCGATTAAGAGGACTGTTTTAGGCCATTTCTGCGTAATACTTGTAGAACAGTGGAATGGTTTGAATGCCTTTAAAAAACTGGTCCAAAGGAAAGTTTTCATTGGGCGAGTGAATGGCATCTGACTCCAGCCCGAATCCCATCAGAATGGATTTGATTCCCAAAATCTGTTCGAAAGTTGAGATGATGGGGATGGAACCACCACTTCGATTAGGCACCGGACGACGGCCAAATACATCAAGGCAGGCTTGTTCGGCAGCGCGGTAGGCCGGCAGGTCAATGGGGCAAACGTAGGCTTGTCCGCCATGCAAGGGTGTTACCTCCACCTTCACGGTTTTAGGGGCAATGCTTTCGAAATGTGCTTTGAACAGCTCGGCAATTTTTTCATGGTTTTGGTTGGGAACCAGACGGCTGCTGATTTTCGCAAAGGCTTTCGACGGAAGTACCGTTTTGGCTCCTTCGCCCGTATAACCACCCCAAATGCCACATACATCAAACGATGGACGGATACCGGTACGTTCGGTGGTAGTGAAGCCACTCTCACCGGCAATTTCATCAATGTCCAGTGCTTTTTTATAGTCTTCCAGCTTGAACGGGATTTCAGCCATCAAGGCCCGCTCTTCAGCCGATACTTCCAAAACATCGTCGTAGAATCCGGGAATGGTTATGTGCCCGTTTTCGTCGGTCATTTGAGCAATCAGTTTTGACAATACGTTAATGGGATTGGCCACAGCACCGCCAAACATTCCCGAGTGCAGATCGCGGTTGGGGCCGGTAACTTCAACCTGCCAATAGGCCAGTCCGCGTAAACCGGTTGTAATCGTTGGTGTTTCCGGGTTAATCATGGTCGTATCCGATACCAAAATAACATCGGCTTTTAGCATTTCCTTGTGTTCTTCACACCATTTCCCCAGGTTGGGCGAACCGATTTCTTCTTCTCCTTCAATCATAAATTTGACGTTGCAGGGCAGCGTATCGGTTTTTACCATCAGCTCAAATGCTTTGGCTTGCATCATGGCTTGTCCTTTGTCATCGTCGGCGCCACGAGCCCAGATTTTGCCATCGCGAATTTCCGGCTCAAACGGAGGTGATTTCCATAATTCCAAGGGCTCAACAGGCATTACATCCATGTGGCTGTACACCAAAACGGTTGGTTTGGACGGATCGATTATTTTTTCGGCATAAGTTACCGGGTTTCCTTCGGTTTCGAATACCTCGGCTTTGTCGGCACCACTGCTGAGCAACAATTCTTTCCAGTATTCGGCGGCTTTGTACATGTCGGCTTTGTGTTCCGACTGCGAGCTGATGGAGGGAATGCGGATCAGGCCAAACAATTCCTGGATAAATCGATCTTTATGTTCTTCGATGTATTTTTCAATCTGATTCATGCGTTTGTTGTTTTTGTAATTTCTGAAGTTTATAAAAATAGGGCTTTATCGTGAGACTGAATAAGAGAAAACTCATGCATTTGAAATTTCAGTCTTGATGGTTGCCTGTGGCTGTGCCTGTTGAATAAAGTCAGCTTGCTGTAAAAGCTGGATGGTGACATCAGCAATGTTGTAAAGCAAGGTGAATTGCATTTGAACGGCATCTTGTTGCGATGATTTTATCCGCAGGCGAATTTGTTTCTGAATGCTTTGCAAATGGATCAGTTCTTTGTCCTTTTGCGCTGAAACATGGGCTTCCTGGAGAACTTTCAAAATTTCGTTGGCCAAAATGAGCTGTTCGCTGTTGGCGGGCTGCCGTTGTTCGCGGTGGGCTCCAAAGGCCGAAAGGTAGGACAACAGTGCGTGGTTGAGGTACGTGAGTGAAAATGCCTGCTCACGAAAGCGCTGCTGCTTCCGGGGTTCTACTTGCATGTTTTGCCAGGCCAGCACCAGGGCATTATCAGCCCGGTGGGCTTCGCGGCGCGCAATGCGGTAAGGCAGGTCGTCGTCTGCTTCCTGCTGCTGGTATTCCTGAATAATGGCTTGAAAATAAGCCGTGTTTTTCTGAATGGCTTCATTCAAAAGTGTGGGGAGCCGTTTGGATTGCCAATCGGGCCAAAGCAGGCGGACGGTGGCGTAGGCCAAAGCTGATCCAATAAGGGTGTCGATTAGGCGTGGAAGCATAAGGGCTACACCTTTGTTGGCAACCAGGTTAAAAACACTGAGCACAAAAATGGTGATGAAAATGACCGAAACAGCATAGCGTCTTCGCAGCCAAAAGAAAAACAAAAAGGCAGCAGCCAAAAGCAGCAGCAGCTGTCCGGGCATGGTGGGCAGCAACTGAACAATCAGCACCCCGCCAACAACCCCGCTGATGGTTCCCAGGATGCGCTGGAAAAGTTTTCGCCGCGTTTCACTGTAACTTGGCTGGCACACAAACAAGGAGGTTAGAATGATCCATTCGCCTTTGGCAACATTAAATCCTTCAGAAATGGCAAAGCCGATAAGAAAACATAAGCTGAGCCGGATGGCATGGCGCAAGCGGGGATGGTCCCAGCTAAGCTGAGCTTTCAAGCGCTGCATGAGTGAGCGTTGATCTTTGGCCAGGCGCGGGCTTAGTGTGCCTGGCTGGTTTTCGCTAAGGTGAAGTAAAGATTGGTGCGAACGCGCTAAATTCCGAATAAGCAAAGCCAGCGGATGGGTGTCACTGGGTTTGTGTTTCTCCAGCTGGTCTGTTAAAACCTGAACCACCCAGCCCAGCGATACCGGGTGGCGGTAGGGAACGTTTGTAAGCAAACTTGTGGCAAATTGCCGGGTGGCTTGCGACAACTGGATCAGCGTTTGGCCAATGCCTTCGAGCAATTCCTGGTTGTGCGGATCGCGGCTTAGCACATCGTAGCGCTCGTGACTGGAAGCGGCTCGTTCGTGCAATCCCTGCAGAACAATAAAATAATGTAGGTAAGGTCTTAATGGCGCATGATCGGTTAAGGCATCGCCATAACTGTTCAGCACTTCCTTGCAGCGTTCCAGAGCATCTACCACCTGTACATTTTGCAACGCCAGCTGGTTGCGTATTTTTTCCTGATGTTTTTCATCGCTGGGGAAAAGTGCGGCCTTTTCATTTAGATATTCGGAGAGGGCCAGGTAACCGCGCGCCAGCTGCTCCTCAAGCAATCGCCAGGGATGATAATAAAGCAAGGCCAATGAAAACAGACCATAAAACAAGGCTCCTGCCGGAAGCAATAAGGGTTGCCAATACCAGGCCGGACTGATTTCGGTTCCCAACATGGCGTAAATTCCCACAAGCACAGCTCCAAAGGTAACTCCACGGTAGCGCTCACTGATTCCGCCAATCAACAGAAAGACGATGGTGGAAACACCTAGCCCCAGCCCCAGTATGATAGGATAGGGACGGAGCAACTCCACTGCCAGACTCGATATCCCAAAACTAACCACTTTCAGGACCAGTGATTTGATCCGGCCTTTGGGGTGGTCATCGGTTTCGGAGAGGGCCCCTGCCAGTGCGCCCAGTGCCAGGGTTACCGCAATAAAGGAATGACCCAAAATAACGAGCGGCACTGCCAGTAAGGCGATGGCCAGGGTTGCTTTGCTGGCCAGCAACAGGTTGGGGTTACTCCAGAAAGCTTGGCGCAAAGGCTCGAGCCAGGCCGGAGTTTGAAATGCCTTTGCTTGCTTATTGTTTGGGTGCATATTAGCCCATTTGTTCATTGGCTGTTTTTTGTGATTTGTTTTCCATACAAAATTAACAAATAACTTGGTCATGCCCGGAAAACAAAAAGACACCAATCGGCAGGATTGATGTCTTTCATCTTTATGGGGTATTTTGTTATACCGAAGGCTTAAGCCAGGAGCTGTTTTCCTGATAGTGGACCACAACCAGATCGCTGGTTTGCAGGCTGAATGTACTCATGGCCTGTTGAATTTCCTGTTGCAGCATGTTTATGCCACCTTCAATCAGGTCGCTCCGGAATCCTTCATCGGCTAGTTTGTGCACCATGTCCATGGAAATGACCCGGCCAATAACAGCTCCGAGTTCCACTGCTTTTCGCTGTGGAAGCTGTAGGTTTAAATCAAAATTGAACAGGTCTTTTAGCTGGTCGGCCGAGCGGCTGGTCAGTTCAAATCCTTTCAGAAAATTAAACAGGTTTTTCTCTTTCAGGCGGCGCATTTGTTTTACAATGCCTTCGGAAATTTGCGCGTACAAAATATCGTTTGAGCCTTCAAAAATCTGGAACGGGCGGCTGTCAACAATGCCACGACCACCCAAATGACTGAGTTTATAGGCTTGCGCACCAACCAGCTGCGTAAGCGACTGTGCTGCCTGCTGCATCAAATCCGTCACAACCGATTTCACGGCATTGGCTTCAATTCCCATTCCGGTCAGGTCGTTTTCCACCCCGGCTCTTTTGGCACTGTTGGAACACATGGCTGAGCAAATGGTAAAGGAGGCTTGCAATTTGGAAAGGCGCTCCTGAACCTGATCATAGCTGAGCAGGCTTTTGCCGCCAACAAAACGTTGTTTGCAATGGCTGATGGCCTCGTCCATAATGCGGTGAATAAAGCCCATGGCCATGCCCGGAAACTGCATGCGCGACCGGTGCAACAGGTCAAGCATCATCTTAACTCCGGTTGAGTGCGGCTTCAGCTGGTGTGTTTTCGGAATTTTCACATCAATGTGATTTCGTCCGTAGGGAATTTGGTAAAGCCCCAGGTTATCGTAAAATTCTTCGACTTTTATGCCTTGGTTGGGTTGAGTGACATCGCAAATGAAAAAGTCAATGTCGCGTTGTAAGTCACCATCGCTGTTTTTTCGGCGGGCGGTTAACAACCAAAAATCGGCCCAGCCCGTCAGGCCGGCCCAGTGCTTTTTCCCTTTGAGGTGAAATTGACCGTCTGCTTCTTGAAAATGAGTCTGCATGCTTAGCGCATCACTCCCGAAATCGGGCTCTGTAATCATGAGCCCTCCCATGTTTTGCTTTTCCAGGAATCGTTTGAAAACCGGACCTTTGGCTTCTTCAAGGGCGTACTTCCCGACAGGTTGCAGGAACAGCGCCGAGTTAATTCCAAAGGTCAGCGAAAGTGCCAACGACTCGTAAGAGGCGGCTTCTAATAAGGCCAGATTTTCGTGCATCAATGCACCACGGCCTCCGTAGGCTTTCGGTATTCCGATGGAAAGCGGGTTGCATTCCATAATTTCGCGCAGCACAAAAGGCGGAAGTCCACGTTGCTGACTGTATTTTGAGATATCACCTCGTTGGTGATATACTTGCTTCATTTTTGTTTTAAGTTTCCCTAAAAATTGTTGGATAGATTCCTGGGGTGTTGGTTTATTCTCCTGAGAGATTTCTTCTTTCTCGATTAACTCATTCATTCTGTGTTCTTTTAAAAACAGGGCAATTGATCCCCCGTAAAAGCAAAAAACACTTCGTATTCGAGATTGTTCTTTGGATGTGGTATTTAGAAAGACACTTATTATGTTTTCCAGGAGTTTAAGGACGGCCTGATTGATGCGCAGGAAATGGTCGAAGATAAACAGGAATCACTGGATTGGGCTGTTGCTTTGAATGTGATTGTGTGCCTGGTGAAACTGGTTGCGATACTGAACCGGTGAAAGCGAGGTGATTTTTTTAAAACACCGGTTGAAGTTGGATAGGTTGTTAAAACCACTTTCGAAGCAAATCTGGGAAACGCTTTGCGTGCCTTCGAGTAAGAGTTTACAGGCATAGCCAATCCGCATTTCATTGACAAACTCAATGAATGATTTCCCCGTTTTCTCTTTAAAATAGCGGCAGAAGGCCGTTGTGTTCATGCCGATATGACTGGCTATTTGTTCCAGTTTAATTGCCTGTCGGTAGTTGGCATTGATAATGTGCATGATTTTGTCGAGCCGGCTGGTTGACCAGTTGTCCAGGTTGAGACGGTAGCTTTCGCTGGCAAGTAATTTATATTGCCTGGTTTTGGCCATTTTTCCAAGAATTTCCAAAAGGAGCAGGGTACGTTTGAGCCCTTTGGTGCTTAGCAGTTTTTTGAGCTTGGGGCCTAAGCGATTGGCTAGCTGTTTCTGAAAGCTTACGCCACGGGAAGCCCGGGAAAGAAGATCGCGTATGGGCAGAAATTCCGGGTAGTTTTCCAGCTGGTCTTTGAAAAAGGTGGCCGGAAAATGGATGACAATGGCATTGACATGATAGTGGGGATCGTTTTGAAAAAATACCTCATCGTTTTTCCAGAAGTGGGGTAGGTTGGGGCCCAGTAAGACTAAATCACCATCGTGAAAATCTTCAACATGGTCGGCAACGAAACGTTTGCCAAAGCTTTTTATAACATAAACCAACTCGTACTCGGTATGAAAATGCCATGGAAAGGTAAAGTGCGGAAAATCATCCCACTTGATGTTGAAAGAGTTTGTTCCTCTGAAACTTACCTGTTCATGCATGATTTTCATAGCTGCTTATTTTTAATAAAATTGTATTGGTTGGTGCTAATTTAATACAAATTTGAACTAAGAATATTAAATGTATAAGTTTTTCATTAAGTTTGGTAGACCTAAAGCCTATTCGTGTGGAAAAGAAATTTGACATGCAGGAACAGCTATTTGCTCAATCCCTGAAAAATGGAGAATTGCATGGATTTGAGTATTTCTTTTGGAGATATTCAAAGGTACTTTTTCACTTTGCTCATAACTTGCTTAAATCATCGTCGGAAGCTGAAGAGGTGGTTCAAAATGTATTTTTGAAAGTTTGGGAGCGAAGATCTCAACTAGACCCGCATCAACCTTTTCGTCCCTATTTATTCACCATTGCCCTGAATGATATCCGAAAATCCTTCCTTGAAAAAGCCCGGCAAAATCAGTTTAAATTAGAGTTGTATGAGTTTCTGGTGGAGCAAGCAGGAGAGGAGGGTGAAAACTATAATTTTTCGCGCTACCTAAAACTGCTGGACGAGGAGATTCATCGTCTTCCGGAAAAGCGAAAAGAAGTTTTTCTCTTGCTCAAAAAAGAAGGATTGACTGTTGCCGAAACGGCTGATTTTTTAGGCATTTCTCCGAAAACTGTGGAAAATCAGTTAACCCAGGCGATCAAGTCGATTCGCAATGCCTTTCACGAGAAAAAGGTTTTCAACCTGTACCTTTTTTCTTTACACCTCTTGAAGACCAGCCAGCCGCTGTTTATAGCCCGCAAAAAATAAATCGAAAAAAGAAGGATTTCCAATAGGGGGGTGCCATCGTTTTTGGATACTCTAGGTAGAGATAGATTGATTAAAAATGGTTGAAAAGGGAGATCGCTTATTGGAAAATTTTTGGGGAGACCGCTATTCGAAAGCCGAATATGAGGCTCTGGTGGATCAATTTAAGGATGACCACCAGCTTGAAAAGCTTCAAACAAATCTTGCCAAGTACTGGAATTTGGCTGATGGAAGCCAGGTGTCGGATGAAATGTATAAGAAGTTATGGGGACGGATAAAGCCGCAAATTGAGCTAGCAGAGGTGAAGGCTGAAAAAAGCCGGGTCGATCGGTTAACGAATACCTTTTATCGTATTGCAGCAATATTGGTTCTGCCACTGTTGCTTAGTTCGCTCTATTTTTTTGGAGCGTGGTGGGAGTTGTCAGGTAGTGAGACGGCGTATGCCGAAATCTATTGTCCTCCGGGAGTGCGTTCCCGCTTTCTTTTGCCGGATGGGACAACAGGCTGGTTGAATGGGGATTCTTACCTGACTTACCCGGTTCACTTTCTTCAGAACAGGTCGGTTGAGCTGAAGGGTGAGGCTTATTTTGATGTCCGGGAAGATAAACGTTCTCCTTTTCTGGTTAATGCCGGAGGTTTAGACGTAGAGGTGCTGGGCACGCAGTTCAATGTGATGGCATATGACGATTTTCATCGGGTTGAGGTTACCTTGGATGAAGGAGCGGTGCAGGTGCGCAAAGAGGGGACCAGTTTGAACGAAGTGTTGGTACCGAAGGAGCATTTGGTGATGGATACCCGTGAAAATCAGGTGTCCGTAAAGACGGTTCAGACCCACTATTTTACGAGTTGGAAGGATGGTTTCCTGGAGTTTCGGAATGTGCCCTTGCATGAAGTTGCCGCGAGGTTGGGGCGTTGGTACAACACCGACATTATTATTCAGGATGAAGCTTTAAAACAGATTCCCTACCGGGCAACATTTAAAGACGAATCGTTGGAGCGGGTATTGGCACTTTTGGCGCTTTCGGCTCCGATTAATTACGAAATTATTGAACCCAAGAAAAATACAGATGAAATCTATGAAAAAAGAAAGGTAATCCTGAGCTATAAAAATTAAAAGAAAGAGGGATCGTGGTTCCAGCACAATCCCTCTGCAATTACTATTAATACTGATGTCTAACCAGTAAACATTTTGAATTTATGAAAAAAATCTCAACCGGCAAGACTACGCCTTGTAGTCTTAAAAAAATGTTACGAATTATGCGCCTGACCTTATTTGTTCTCTTGGTCTTTGTTTCGCAAGTTTTTGCTACAGACCTCTATTCTCAACAAACCAAACTCAACTTATTAATGTCAGACACGCGAGTAGGAAACGTGCTTGACGAGATTGAAAATCAGTCTGAATTCTATTTTCTATTCAATCAAAGCTTGATTGATATGGATCGGACAGTAAGCCTCGCGTTGAAAAACAAAAGCATTACTGAAGTGCTTGATGCGGTGTTTGCCAAAACCGATGTGAAGTATGTGATTAGTGACCGGCAAATCATTTTAAATGTTGATGATAAACCTGATTTTATGGGAGCCAGTCAGCTCCGGAAAGTGAGCGGTCAGGTCACCGAAAATAATGGACAGCCTTTACCCGGGGTGACCGTTGTGGTGAAAAACTCAACTACCGGAACCATTACGGATGACAATGGAAATTACCAGCTGGATGTTCCTGAGGGAGCTGAAGTCTTACTGTTCACCTTCATTGGAATGCGAACCGTAGAAGAAACCATTAATAACCGGATGACAATTGATGTGGCTATGGAGCCCGATGTTGTTGGCTTGGAGGAAGTAATTGCCGTGGGGTATGCTTCACAGAAGAAAGCGAACATTGTTGGTTCGGTAACCTCAATAAGTGGGGAAAAAATTGCTTCTATTCCAGCTCCTGATATTAGTAACGCCATTTCTGGTCGGATGCCCGGGTCTGTTGTTATTCAGCAAAGTGGTGAGCCCGGACAGAATAGTGCCAAAATATTGGTTCGTGGTCGTACGACCTTAGGTGACGACAATGACGATCCTTCAATCACAGCTCCTTTGGTGGTTGTTGACGGAATTCCCGGACGTTCGCTGGGCGACATTGATCCGGTTGATATTGAAAGTATTTCGGTATTGAAAGATGCTTCGGCTGCGATCTATGGAGCAACAGCTGCCAACGGCGTTATTCTGGTAACCACCAAAAAAGGAAAGTCTGGAAAACCAACACTTAGTTACCAGTTTTATCAAGGGTTTATGACTCCTACCATATTGCCAGAAGTAACCAATGCTGGTGATTATGCCACGATGCTGAGCGAGTATCAGGACTACGAAGGAAAGCCAAGAACCTTTACTGATGAGGATATTGATCTGTTTTATAGCGGCCGAGATCCGTGGGAGCACCCCAATAGTGATTGGGTGGGTGATTTGATTGCTGATTGGACAACAACAAGCAAGCATAATATTAGTTTAGACGGAGGAAGCAATGGAATGTACTACTATGTTTCCTTTGGCTACAAGAATGAAGAAGCAATTTATGAGCAGGAATCAACAAACTATAAACAGTATAATCTGCGTGCCAAGTTAGAAATACCAATTACCGACTGGCTGAAAACATCAGTTGATTACGCCGGATTTTTGAATAATAAACTATATCCAACAAAAGGAGCCGGTGCCATTTATGGGCAGTCTACCCGTTTGGTTCCCACCCAGTGGTCATTCTGGCCAACTGGCGAACCCGGACCCGATATTGAATATGGGGATAACCCGGTAGTAACTTCTACCCTGGAAGGTGGATCTGACGATCAGAAATCATACATCAATCAAACAACGTTCGGTGTAACTGTTACTCCACCATTTATTAAGGGATTAACCTTGAGTGGAATGTATACCTATGACGTTACCAACTTATACCGGAAACGATTCCGCAAACCGTGGACACTTTATTTCCCTAAATGGGATACCGCTGTTCGTGACTCCGAAGGATTTATAACCAGCATGGAACTAACACCAACACTTCGCGGGTATTCTGCTCCAGAATTGGTGGAGGATTATGATCGGAGTATTCGCAAATTGACCAATATAAACTTTAATTATGCACGCGATTTTGGCGATCACTCTTTCAACCTTTTTGGTGCTTATGAAGAAGTTGATCAAAATTCAAACTACTTTGGTGCATTTCGTAAGTATTATATTTCTGAAGTTGTAAAAACGCTGGATGCAGGTGCTGATGCCGACCAGGATAACTGGGGAAGCATGGATATTTATGCCCGTAAATCCTTGATTGGACGTTTGAATTATAATTACAAAGGGAAGTACTTGCTGGAAGCGATTATTCGTCGCGACGGTTCCTTGAAGTTTCCACCGGACAGTCGATGGGGTAATTTCCCTGGTTTGCTGTTGGGTTGGAGAGCTTCTGAAGAAGATTTCTGGAAGTCCAGTTTAGGCTTTATCAACTACTTTAAGTTAAGAGGTTCGTATGGAAAAATGGGGATGGACCCCGGAGATCCGTTCCAGTTTATGAATAAATACATATTAGCCAGTGGTTTAACGCTGGGAACAGATAAGGTTGTTGAAACGGTTGTTCGCCAGGAAGGTGTGGCGAACCCCTTTATTACCTGGGAAAAGCAAACAACATACAACCTTGGGTTTGAATCTCAATTGCTGGAGAATATGTTCTCGTTAAATGCTGATTTTTTCTACAGTAAACGTTCGGATATTTTGGCATCGCGTGATGCGTCGGTTCCGGATTTTACCGGTTTAGCATTACCCGACGAAAACATTGCAGAGGTGGATAACCGGGGATTCGAAATTGAAGCAGGCTACCATAAAACGATTAATCGCGATTTAAGGTTTGACCTTGGAGGTAATATTGCTTATAACCATAACGAAGTGGTGTTTATGGATGAGCCTGAAAGAGCTCAGCCTTGGCAACAACGCACGGGACATCCTTTTGGAGCGACTTTACTTTACAATGCTATTGGTATTTTTGCCGACCAGGCTGCTGTTGATTCTTATCCGAGCTGGCCGGGGGCTAAGCCGGGTGATGTCATCTTTGAAGATGTTAGTGGGGATGGAAAAATTACCGGTGATGATCGTATTTTGTTGGACAAAACAGATGCACCTGAACTGTTCTATGGAATATCCTTGGATGTGAATTATAAGAACTGGTCTCTTTCGATGTTGGCTCAAGGGCAGGGAACTTATTACCGGATGAATATTGCTGATGGTCGTCGTGGGGAAGCCGGAAATTATTTCCAGTGGAGTTTTGATAACCGTTGGACCACAGAAAATATTCACACCGATGTGGCAAGAGCCTATAACCGCGATGACTTGTATTGGGCATTTGATGTCAATAACAGTACTTATCATTACAACAATATGGCGTATTGCCGTTTGAAGAATGCGATACTCACCTATCATATTCCGAATCGGTTGTTTGGCAACAGCGGTATTTCACGGGCAAGCGTCTATTTTGCAGGAAACAACTTATTCCTGATTTATGCAGCACAGAAGAATTTCGATCCTGAAATTGGAGCTCCTATGACCTATCCAGCAGTGAAGACCTTTGCAATTGGAGCAAGAGTTACATTTTAATCATTTTATGAATTTTGAAAAAAGAAGAATATGAAAAAGATATTAGGATATTCAATGATGATGCTGGCGCTCCTTCTTGCGACAACATCATGCGATGATGTTCTCGACCAAAAAGCTGTTGATGCATTTAATGAAGAGTCTGTTTTTGAAGATATCAACCTGGCTAAGGCTTATTTGGGAAGGTGCTATGATTTTATTGGAGCCGATAATAATCAGGTATTAGGATTACGCGAAGACTTGCTTGCCGGAGCTACTGATGAAGTATTATGTATTCACCGTCCGGGAAGCTATCCTTCGGTAAAGGGTATTATGACGCCGGATCATTTGGGTCACTTTGGAAGCTGGCGCTTCAACTGGACTACCTGGGCCTTGTATGGCAGTGTGAAAAATGTGAACGTGTTTTTGGCCAATGTTGACAATGTACCCGTTGAAACGAGTAACGATGAAGAGCTGATTAGTCGTATGAAGGGAGAAGCTTATTTTATTCGGGCTTTTAACTATGCCAACTTAATGCGCTCTTATGGCGGCGTGGTGTTGATTGAGACCCCCTATGAACTGGGTGAAGATTTCTCAACGGCTCAACGTGCTTCCATTGATGAGACCCTGGATTTCATCTTGTCCGATTGTGATGATGCAATTGCTTTGCTGCCAGAAAAAGATGGTATTGAGCAAGGACGTGCAACCAAAGGTGCAGCAGCTGCTTTGAAATCCAGAATATTAAGCTGGAGCACTGGTGAATTGATGAATGGTGGCTATGAAGCTTCCAATGGACTGGTATCTTTTCAAACAGGATCGCGAACTGAAAGGTTAGAAGCTGCAAAGGCTGCAGCCAAAGCTGTTATGGATGGAACCTATGGAGATTATGCTCTGACCGGAACAACCGATGATCCTCCGGCTAACATGAGCGAAGAAGAGGTTATGGCCTATGCGGAGAATTTCTTTAGCATTTTCACTCAAAAAGGAGAGTGGGACAATGAAGCAATATGGGGAGTTCAGCATTTGCAATCACAGGGAAATACCACAACCCAAAATCGGTGGTGGGGCCCCAACGGCTACCATAACTGGGGAAATAACGGTCCGAATGAGCCTGTTGTCAGAAAGTTTGAAATGGCTGACGGAACTCCATTTGTTTGGGATAAATATAATCCGGGAGATGACTTTATTCGCGAAGCCACTGCTGCTGAGTTGGAAGCCGATCCGGAAATTAATCCTTATGTCGGTCGCGAGCCCCGTTTTTATGCTACCGTTTTATTTGATGGTGCCAAGTGGATGGATCGTCCCAGTGATGGCGCCGGAATTGATCCGGAAGGCCGTGTTCAGACCGGGTATTATATTGCTGCTGGTGATACTACTGCAGGACTCGACACCCGTCAGAGTTTTATTGAAAGCTGGAACGGAACAAAAAATGGGTACTATCTTAAAAAATACCAGGACCCGGCAACCGTTGGTCAGCACTTTAATAACCAGAATGCCTGGATTGAACTCAGGTATGCCGAGGTGGTAATGGATTATGCCGAAGCATGCATTGAGTTGGGCGGAAGTGATCTGCAGACTGGATTGGATGCTTTGAATATGGTTCGTAACCGCGCTGGTGTGCCCGATCGAGTGACAACTGATCAGGATCAGGCCCGGGAGTGGTATCGTAAAGAGCGACAGTTGGAGTTCTTTGGTGAAGGAGACCGTTGGTACATGATGCGTAAATGGATGATTGCTGATGAGGTAATCGAGGATGTTTACCTGATGAAAATTTATCACTATGCTGACGGCAGTAAGCGTTGGTTTTATGATACGGCTAAAAGCGTTGATGACCGCGCGTGGGATGATTCAAACTATTGGTTGCCGATCTCACGGACGGAAATTAATAAAGCGCCTCAGCTTCAGCAAAATCCAGGATATAACTAATCGATAGAAGCAAGTTAAAAACACAAGGCAGACCGTGATTGGCTTGCCTTGTGTAAAATGGTTGGTTTTAGGCTAATCCCAGCCAATCATTTTGCAGTTTTTATTTCTTGAAAAATCTACACTATTCAATTGTATAACTATTTGTAAATAAATGCTATGATTAGATTCAAGCTTTCATTAATGATGCTCCTTCAATACATGATGTATGCTGTTTGGTGGGTTCCACTGGCAGCTTATTTAACTAACCTTGAAGTAAGCAGCACACAGAAAGCCTTCATCTTAAGTTCTATGGCGATAGGATGTATTGCTTCTCCATTGATTGGGATGGTTGCCGATCGATATTTTTCCAGCCAGCGCGTACTTTCGGTACTCAATATGATTAATGCTGTAATGTTGTTAGGCGCAGGCTTAACCCAAAATCCGGATATCTTATTCCTTTGCCTCTTGGTTGCCATGTTGGGGTATATGCCTTCCTGGAGTCTGACTAGTACCATTTCAATGGTTCATCTCTCCTCCGAACAGTTTCCGAAAGTTCGGGTTTTTGGTTCAATTGGCTGGGTTGCTTCCGGGCTGTTCAGTTTGTTCTTTGTCCATTTCATGCATCTGGATTTTGATGGAACCAATATTCCTTTCTTTTGTGGAGCAGGGGTCAGCTTGATTGCTGCAATCTTTAACCTGGCTTTACCCGATACTCCTCCTTTGGGCAAAGGCAGTAAGAGTACGATTGCCGATGCTTTTGGACTGGGAACTTTACAGCTGCTGAAAGACCCTAATTTCGCTGTTTTCATCCTGTTTTCGTTTCTTTCCATGATTCCGTTTGCCATGTACTATTCCTTTTTTTCAGAGTTTCTGCTGAATATGAATACCCGTTATATTTCGGTAACCATGAACTGGGGAGTGCTTGCTGAAATGGGCTTTTTATTGCTGGTGCCTTTGGCCATCAAAAAGTCAGGACTTCGAAAAGTGATGATTTTTGGGTTGGTAGCTTTAGTCATTCGTTACCTCTCGTTTTATGCGGGCGGCCTGATTAGTCAAACCTGGATGTATTACATCGGGATCTTGATTCATGGACTGATATTCGGCTTTTTTCATGTTGGAGGACAAATCTATATCGATAAAAAAGCGCCCAAAGAATTGAGGGCTCAGGCTCAGGGGTTTATCTTTTTGATGACCTATGGGCTTGGTCTGTTACTGGGCAATTTAATCTGTGCCTGGATCATAAGCTATCATCAGCATACCAGTGGCTATAATTGGGAGGCGATATGGGGAATAACAACCCTAATGTCACTGGGAGTACTGTTTCTTTTTACCCTGTTTTTCAAAGATCGGTCGGTGCAGACAGATTAACCGGAAAGCAGACTTGTCTGAATTTTTAACAATGAAACCTAAATTTTAAAAACCATATAATGACAGAAAAATCGAATTTCTCAAGACGTAAATTTTTAACCAATGCCGCCGCGCTAGGCGCTGTAGGTGTGATAGGAGCGAATGCACTGGTATCGTGTTCCGAAAAGAAGAAAACGGTAGAACTGAACTTACCTCCTTTGCTTGATCAGGCGCCGGATGGCAAACCCCTTAAAGCTGGTGTGATTGGCTGTGGTGGCCGTGGCTCGGGTGCTGCACTCGACTTCTTAAATGCCGGTCCTAACCTGGTGATTCATGCTTTGGGTGATGTTTTCCAGGATCGGATTGACGACTGCCGGAATAA
>NZ_CANLZV010000010.1 GCF_947495665.1 uncultured Sunxiuqinia sp. | reverse complement strand
ACCCTGCAAGCATTAACTGAACGATTTGAGGTAGGTACACATACGGTAAGCTGGACCATTGTTGATGCTTCGGATAATGTGTATACCTGCGATATTAATATTGCTGTAATTGATGATCAGTTGCCAACCATTACCTGTCCTCCGGATGTGGAAGATGAAATTACCGATGGTGGTTGTGATATGGTAAGCGATGAAATTGCTGAACCTGAATTCTACGATAATTGCCCTGATCCAAGCTTAAGTTATCAGTTAACGTTTGAGGATGGAACAACAAGTGCTATCATAGCTGGTTCGGCCAGTGGTTATGCGTTCCCGGTAGGAAAAACCCAGGTGCGGTATATTGTTACCGATGCTTCGGGTAACCAGAACGATTGCAGCTTCCAGGTATGGATTAAAAACATTGATGATCCTCGTTTTGAAGTTATTTGTCCTGATGCCGCAGCATCAACCATCAGTGTTTCTGCCGAAGCTGGTTTATGCGATGCCGAGGTAACGGTACCAGCTCCGGTAATCGACAATTTCTGTGTGGAAAGCTTCACTGTTTCTTACCAGATTGATGGAGGCGCTTCGGTTTCGGTTACTCCGCCTGCTGCGGTAGGAACGGTTACAACCCTGCAAGCATTAACTGAACGATTTGAGGTAGGTACACATACGGTAAGCTGGACCATTGTTGATGCTTCGGATAATGTGTATACCTGCGATATTAACATAGAGGTTACGGATCTTCCACCGTATGTTGAATGCCCTGATCCGTATACTTATCAGGCTGATTTTAACCTTCCATACAAAGAGGATATTACTGTCGCTGATCCAACTTTCGGGGATAACTGTCCGAATCCAGTTTTGGAATGGACATTGGTTGAACCGGATGGAACAACCTACACCAGTGCAAATACCGGAATCAATATTCTGCCAAATCCAAGGAGATATTTTATTGGTGTTACCACGATAAGCTATAAGATTACTGATTCTTCCGGATTGACAGACGAATGCTCTTTCACGGTTACCGTAACCGGTCCGCCGGTTATTAACTGTCCTGCGGATTATCCGACAAACACCGATCCGAATGTCTGTACAGCAACCAGAAGCTCCGACAATTTTGGATTGCCAACGCTTCAGGAAGGTATTCAACCCATAACCTGGACCTGGACTATTTTTGATCCGGATGGTTCAGTCGGTGCTACGAATAGTAGTAGTCCTTTTGTTGGAAGTGCTGCTAATCCAGGGCCGCCTGCAATTCCTGATTATGCTTTTGAACCTGGGACATCAATCATTATATGGCGTGCGCAGAATATTTCGGGCTTCGATGAATGTTCACATCAGGTCAATGTAACAGATATAGAACCACCCGTTGTGTCGAGTACTGTACGTAACCTTGAAAGTTGTGATACCGATGTCATTACGGGACCTGCTATTTCAACGACGACAGCAAGTTCATCTTATGCTGAATTTACCAATGCAACAAATCAGGGCACAGCTACCGACAATTGTGCGATTGATGCGGTTGAATATATTGATGTGGTGAACGGTAGCTGTCCGATCGTTGTTATCCGAACCTGGACGGTTTATGATGTCAGTGGAAACAGCGCAAGTTGTGATCAGGAGATAAGGATTGATGATACGACGCCCCCAACTGTGACGCCTCCAACCGCGATTACTCTGGAAGGCTGCGATGAGGCGGATATAACAGCAGACGGAACATCTGCATTGTCCTATAGTGTTAGCGAAGTAACCATCAACCTGGCTCAGTTTCAGGCAGAAGGCGGAGATGCTTCTGATAACTGCAATATTAAGTCAATTACTTACTTTGATGGAACTCCTACAGGTATATGTCCTGTTGTTGTTGAGCGCACCTTCACCGTAACCGACGATTGTGATAATAGCACGCAGGTGACTCAATCCATTACGATTGACGATACTACCAATCCGACAGCCAGCAACCCGGCACCAGTCACTGTTGAATGTGCCGGCGATGTACCTGCTGTTGATATTGCGGTTGTTACCGATGAAGCCGACAACTGTACTGCTAACCCGGTTGTGGCTTGGGTAAGCGATGTGTCGGATAACCAAAGATGTCCGGAAACGATTACCCGGACCTATAGTGTAACGGATGACTGCGGAAACTCAATTAACGTTACGCAGACCATTACCATTGACGATACTACCAATCCGACAGCCAGCAACCCGGCACCAGTTACTGTTGAATGTGCCGGTGATGTACCTGCTGTTGATATTACGGTTGTTACCGATGAAGCCGACAACTGCACCGCTAATCCGGTTGTGGCTTGGGTAGGTGATGTGTCGGATAACCAAACATGTCCGGAAACGATCACCCGAACCTATAGTCTAACGGATGACTGCGGAAACTCAATTAACGTTACACAGACCATTATCATTGACGATACTACTAATCCAACAGCCAGCAACCCGGCACCAGTTACTGTTGAATGTGCCGGCGATGTACCTGCTGTTGATATTGCGGTTGTTACCGACGAAGCCGACAACTGCACCGCTAACCCGGTTGTGGCTTGGGTAAGCGATGTGTCGGATAACCAAAGATGTCCGGAAACGATTACCCGGACGTACAGCGTGACGGATGACTGCGGAAACTCAATTAACGTTAATCAGACCATTACTATTGACGATACCACTAATCCAACAGCCAGCAACCCGGCACCAGTTACTGTTGAATGTGCCGGTGATGTACCTGCTGTTGATATTACGGTTGTTACCGATGAAGCCGACAACTGTACTGCTAATCCGGTTGTGGCTTGGGTAAGCGATGTGTCGGATAACCAAAGATGTCCGGAAACGATTACCCGGACCTATAGTGTAACGGATGACTGCGGAAACTCAATTAACGTTACGCAGACCATTACCATTGACGATATCACTAATCCAACAGCCAGCAACCCGGCACCAGTTACTGTTGAATGTGCCGGCGATGTACCTGCTGTTGATATTACGGTTGTTACCGATGAAGCCGACAACTGTACTGCTAATCCGGTTGTGGCTTGGGTAAGCGATGTGTCGGATAACCAAAGATGTCCGGAAACGATTACCCGGACGTACAGCGTGACGGATGACTGCGGAAACTCAATTAACGTTAATCAGACCATTACTATTGACGATACCACTAATCCAACAGCCAGCAACCCGGCACCAGTCACTGTTGAATGTGCCGGTGATGTACCTGCTGTTGATATTACGGTTGTTACCGATGAAGCCGACAACTGTACTGCTAATCCGGTTGTGGCTTGGGTAAGCGATGTGTCGGATAACCAAAGATGTCCGGAAACGATTACCCGGACCTATAGTGTAACGGATGACTGCGGAAACTCAATTAACGTTACGCAGACCATTACCATTGACGATATCACTAATCCAACAGCCAGCAACCCGGCACCAGTTACTGTTGAATGTGCCGGCGATGTACCTGCTGTTGATATTACGGTTGTTACCGATGAAGCCGACAACTGTACGGCTAATCCGGTTGTGGCTTGGGTAAGCGATGTGTCGGATAACCAAACATGTCCGGAAACGATCATCCGGACGTACAGCGTAACGGATGATTGTGATAACCAAATCCTGGTTACACAAACCATTACAATAGATGATACAGAACTTCCGACCATCAGTTGTCCGGGCAACATGAACGATATTACCTGTGATGTTTCAGGACTGGAAGCCTTGAGTGGCTTTGCATTTTCATCGATACCGCAACCAATTGACATAGATGCATTTATTACGGTGGGTGGAACGGCATCTGATAATTGTGGTATTCAATCGTTGAGTTATCAGGACAGCCAAAGTGGCCCTTGTCCAACAGTGGTGACCAGGACCTTTACGGTTGTTGATTTGTGTAATAATTCAAGTAGCTGTGTTCAGACGATGACATTAAACGCACCAGCGGTCACCTTTAACGAACCATCCGGCTTAACGGTCGATGCCTGCGACTTCGCCGATCAGTCGGCTCTTGACCAGGCCATTTCAAATTGGGTTGACACTCAGACTACCACGCTGACCAACAGCATTGGCAATGGCTGTGATCCACAGGTTGCTCACGACTATGTAGCACAAAGCATCACGCTATGCGATGGCGGTAGTGTAAGCATAAACTGGACGATCACTGACTTGTGTGAGACCATCAACACATCGGCAACATTTACGCTCACGGCAGCTGATGCGATTACCTTTACCTGCCCTGCGCCGGTTAACATCCCCGCCTGCGAAACCCAAACAAATATTGAAACAGCATACAATGCTTGGGTTGCCGGTTTCGGCTTCGCTGGGGGGTGCAGTCCTATGGATAATCTAGCATCCATGCCGGCGCTTCCGGCTGATGCTTACGACAACGGAGCAGATTTGACTTTTACCTATACGGTGAATGATTTGTGTGCTACGGAAAGCTGTACATCAACATTTAGCGTCGAGCCGGATCTTATTGCGCCCACCTTCACATCACAGCCTTACGAGAATTGTGTGGATCGGTTGCACTGGGCGATTTATGACGAAGCTAACCCAATTCCGGTTTACAATCATAAGGATCCGAACCTGGAAAAATCGCCGGTGGATTACCGGACCATGCTTGCGGGCGAAACGTTCCTGGATGTGCAGGATCTGGCGGATAATTGTTGTGATTCGGATGACCTGACGATATACTGGCGCATTGACTTTGCCGATACGCCTGATCCAATTGACGGAACTCCGGTTAGTCATCTTTCCATTAGCGGAACCGGGCAACCTTCAGCTTACGGAAGCGAGATCCTGCTGTGGGGCGATGGGGTGACCTTTACAACAATTGTGCATACGATAAGCTATTGGGTGGAAGATTGCAACGGTAATGTATCGGAAACCCAAACTCAAAATATTACGATAACACCTAGACCTAAAATTATAAAAATGAACTAAAACGAGTGCTTATGAGATAAAACCAATGAATGAATTCGCCGAAAAGGATTTCGGTTTTCTGCCCGTCTCTTTCACAACCAGAGACCACCCGACCATCAAGCCGCTTAGGACCCGGCTTGATGGCCAAGGCCGAAGACAGAAAACCAGATCCGGACCGGTAAACCAGAAGCTAACTTCCCAACCAGGTTGGGAAGTTAGCTTGGCCTAACGAACGATTTCTTTTTGGAATTTCAGAGGGCAAGAAAAATTAATGAACCAAACATCCGACGGGATCGGCCGCAAGGCGTTTTCCCGGGATTAATAAACATTTTCACGAATGAAAAACACACAAATTAACAAACAATTAGATCGTAAAACTTAGTATTCATTTTAAATTTTGATACGATGAAAAAGCAAATTTTATTTCTAACCTTTTTGGTGCTGGCAGTTTTTGCCGGAACTAATTCTTTTGGGCAGTTGGTGTTGAATACAGAAGAGGACTATCTTGACGCAGCACCTACATGTACTCCAGCTATTCCGCTTACCTGTCTTTCAACTACTGACGAGTTATCCCCGGTCGCTGGTGTGCCATATACTTATGAAATCACCGTTAGTTCATCCGAATCTATCCATTGGTTTGTTACAGATGATACTAATATTATGACAGGGCAGGAAACGTTCACCGGGCAAATTGATCTCGGTGATGCGTCAGGTAATTATCTTCTAAGCTCAGATGCCAGTTATAACGATCCTGCCAATACGAGTGCATCAGTCACTTTGACTTGGAAATCTTTCGACGCTGCGACAAATACGGTACTGCTGGTCGCTTATGCCGTTGATGCAGCCGGGTGTACTGATAATATTGAAGTATATCGTATTGTACCTCAATACTCATTTACGCTTGACATCGCGGGGTTACTTGATGATGGTACAATAGGTGCAACAGAATGTGTCGCTCCGGTTCAAGATGCAACATACGATGCTGCTAATGACTTGTTGACCGTCACATATGGTACCAACTACGTCTTCTTTACCGTTAATGCCGCAAACTGGCAGACTTCATGGATGCCTGATAATTTCATTGCAACATCAACAGATGCTAATAGTACTTTGGGGACTCCGGAATGGGCTTATCCTGATGAAGCTACTACAGGAGGAACTTGGCGTGCAACAGACGGAACAGCCCAAGTCGAGGCATCACATTATGACGAGACAACGGGTATTGGAGGGTCTGTAGATGGATTTGTAGGTCAGGATGGGGCTTGTATTGTCGTTAGGGTACAGGTTGATCATGGCTCTACAACTGAAACTCTTACCGATGAAACAATTAACCTGGTTGTGAATGGTGAAATGATTAACCCTGCGACCAGTGCTTATGACGGAGAGTATCCCGATCTGGAAGAGCTTAACGACGCTAATGTTGCGTGCGAAAGTGATTTAACTTCTGATAACGCGGACTATACGATTACTGCACGACCTGATATTGACGAGGTAGATCCTACTCCATTTGAAGATAAAACTCCGAATGGTGACTAATGATTTAATAGGTTTTGCTTTTTCATAAATCAAGATATCCTCGCTCCGGTCCTTTAGGGGGCCGGGGCAGAGGCTTCGGTAAAAATGGAAAGGCAAAAGCAACAAAGAAGCTTTTTAGACTGTTGCGATCTTTGTGGTTGAAACACGCTTAGGACTTTGGGGCATCCGGGAGGATACGCCAACTGAAGGTGTCAGCTGAAAAGAAGCTGGTAGAAGGCCAGTAATAGGAACGAGTCCTGATTGGACGACTGATCGAACTTGTTAAATAAGACAATGATTTGAATACCATACACACGAACTAAAATTTTACGCATGATTATGCAACGATTATTGACATGACTTTTTTTCTTAAAAATTAAAAACGATTCATTATGAAAAAGCAATTTTTAATTCAGACTTTTTTGGCACTGGCACTGTTGGCCGGTGTGAATGATGCACTTGGGCAGGCAGTAGCCGGTAGTGCTACACGAGGTATCGTCTGTACAGATGGGCCACTAAGCCCCATTGCGGGGAAAGAGTACACCTATCAGGCCACCTCAAACCAAACGGGGGATTATACCTTTTGGTCGACCCAGGATATGAGCTTCATATCCACTGATGCGGCAGGAGTAACCACGACGAATATTGCAACCATGTTTACTTCGCCACAAACGACTCCAACAGGGACTGACTTGATCGCCACCAGTGCCAACTACGGTGTGGCCAATGCTGCCGACAATGTTCAGATTACCTGGTCGGATGCCACCTTAGCCAAGGCCACCGCTGCGACCCCCATCTTTGTAGCGGTGAATCAGCAGGGTACTTGTACCAATAATTTTGAAGCCTGGGCTATCCAGCCAATTAAGGCTTTCATCGTGGATATCAAGAACATTGATCCTGCTGATGGTACAACATCACTGGATTATGATACCGATGCTGAGACTTGTTTCGATGAGGTGCGCGGGGCAACTTATAATCCGGCAACGGGGGGGATCGAATACGACTTTGGTACACAGGTGCTGTATTTTGAAGTTGTTGCGGCCAACTTTACCGGGCACTGGGTACCAACTTTTACCCTGTCGGCACTGGGCACTGGCCAAACGGCAACCATTGAATGGGACTATGATTTGAATTTTAATGCTCCCAATGTGGCAACCTCAGGTGTAGAAAGTACGGTAAATGTTACTACCAACGAGGGAAGTACAACGAACGGGGTTTCCATTTATGTGCGGGTTACGATTTCCAACAATACCTATGAAGGTTTAGTTGCAGAGGATATTACGCTTACAGTAGATGGTGTCAATTCAGTCGGTGACTGGGATATTGAAAACAACAACCTTGCTGATGCAGGTCCGTTATGTAATCCTGGAACTCTGAATGATGGTATGGATGCGGCTACGCAAACGCTGACTCCACGTCCGGATGTACAAGAAGTTGCTCCTACTCCGCTTGTTCCGGGTAACGAAACAAACTAGGAGGGATCTGTTTTTATAGTGCTTTTTCATAACCAAGATATCTCGTCCCGGTCCGCCTTAGGATCGGGGCAGAGACCCTGGGGTGGAAAATGAAAAGGCAAAAAGATTGAAGGATTGTGAGTAGTGAGTAGTGAGTAGTGAGAAAGATAGACGGATTGATGGATAGAAGGAGTATACGTATCAAGGAAAGGAGGACAACATGAGTCGTAAGGAACCAAAGAACTGTGACAAGGAACAGGAATTTGATGTTAAGGAACAGGAAAAGTATGGGAAGGAATGGCTCAGGCGTCAAAAGGAATCCGAATCCCGTGAGAAAGAACATGGAAGAAGTGAAAAGGATAGAAGAACTTTATACGAAGGCACGACTGGAGGAAAGAGTCGTGAGTTACGAGTATCTGATATCTGACAACTGTGAACTCTAAACTGATAACTGATTTAAAATGAAAAACAAATGCCTATGAAACCTTTAGGAGCCAGGCCTCCGGCACGGAACACCGGAGCTTCGAACAAAGATGGGCCGCCTGTCTTTCGGCCGCCAACCGGTTGGGCGCACATTCGGGGCAAACCGCGCACACGCGAACCCGTGGCAGACCATCTGCCGGACAGCAATCACCCGCCATCCCATTCCCGGACCAGCACCGCTGGCTACCGAACAGGAGAGGAATGGTTGAAGGGGAGAAGGCGAGGCAGGCAGAAGGCAGTAGTGTGAAGGATAGAAGGACTTTATACGAAGGCACGAACACACGAAGGCAGGAAGGCATGACAGGAGGAAAGAGTCGTGAGTTACGAGTCGTGAGTCGCGAGAATCCAAGAATCAGAAATTATGGAACATGGAGGAAGGATATGATTAGCGAGAAGTGAGAAGGTCCGAGCATCTGAAAATCTGAATAAAAATTGAAAAATGGTCAAAGAAAAACAACAGTTCACCACCTCCCCCTCGCACACTCGGGGACTCCTCCTCAACAAGGAGGAGAAATGGGCAAGGCAGAACTGTCAACTGATAACTGTAAACCGATAACTGACAATTGACAACTGATTGACGTGAAACGATTGATGTACCATATAATCCGTCTGGCGCTGGCACTCTTGCCGGTGATGCTGACTGTGGCTTCTGCTACGGCCCAGATGCGTACGGTATATCAAGGCGAAACCACGGAACTGAGTATCGAACAACAGGCTGGCGACAGCTACACCTGGGATTTGTATAACGATCCGAGTGTCAACTTTGCGACAGTGGACGGCAATGCGTTTGACTCCGAAGCGTTCTTTGTAGCAGGCAACACCGGGCCAACCGTAAATGTTACCTGGCTTAAACCCGGTATCTATTTCTACCGCGTACTGGCGGTGGATGAGGAAGGCTGTACCAACAACCTGAAAGTGGGGCGGATTGAAGTGCTGGAAGCGCTGCCAACCGCCGAGCTGGCAACCAACGAAATCTGTATTGGCGATGCCGGCTTTATCTCCGTTACCTTAACCGGAACACCGGTTTGGGAGATTACACTTGAAGCAACAAACGAAGCCGGCGATGTCACGGATGTTTTAACCTACACGGTAGGCGAAAATGATTCGAATCCGTTCGATATTCAAGTTAACCCGACTGAAACAACCATTTACCGGGTTACCGGACTTAAAGACAAGTATGGCAATAACCTGGATCCATCGGAAAGTGTCACTTTAACGGTGCATCCATTGCCAGTGAATTCAAAAATTTATCGGGTAACGCAGTAAGACGGAAGAACGAAGGCACGAGGGCACGAAGACAATAGGAAGAAGGAGAAAGGTTAAAGGATAAAGGATAAAGGATAAAGGATAAAGGGAGAAGGCAGAAGTAAGAAGGAGAGAGTGTGAGAATAGGAGAGTGCGAGAATTTGGGAAACTGTGAATTGATAACTGACAACTGATAATAAAGGTATGAAGAGCGAGAAGAAAAACAGGCAGAAGGAAAGACAGGGAGAAGCGAGAAGGATTGAGGGATTGAAAGAGTCGTGAGTAGCTGGAAATCCGAGTATCTGATAATTGACAACTGAAGACTGATAATGAAGACACGAAAACACAAAGGCACGACAACTGACAACTGTGAACTGATAACTGATAACTAAATATGAACAGGCTGAAATACATACTAATGCTGCTGATGCTGACTGCTACCGTCCAGGTAATGGCCCAGGGAAGCTATGTCATTGATGAAGTATGTATTGGAGCCGAACGAACCTACCGTATCGAAGGAGAAGAAGGTTCTACCTGGGAATGGCAACTAACTGCTGCGGATGGCACCAATCAGCCATTGAGCAATCCGTCAGGAACCGGCTTTGCCGATAAAGCACAGGATGGCAGCCCCGTTTATGGCAGCGAGGTCTCGATCGACTGGAACGTGGCTCCCGGTATTTACAGCCTGTGGGTTCAGCAAACCAGCATCTTTACTTGTCAGGATCATGAGCTGGGAACCATCGAAGTCTTTCCGATTCCTCTGGCGAATGCCGGAGAAGACCTCACGGCTTGTCCAAATGAAACCATTGAACTAAGCAATGCCACGGCCAGCCATTACAGCAGCCTGCAATGGAACACCTCGGGCGATGGTACATTCACCGATGCCACGATACTGAATCCGGGCTACACCCCAGGCCCTAACGACTTGCAAAGAGGAAGCGTACGGTTAACTTTAAGTGCTATGGGACTGGCAAGTACCTGTCCTTCACGCATGAATGACATCACCATCACAATTCTGCCTCAAAACCTGCCTCCGGTAGCTATGGCTGATCAGGCTTCAACAGAGCACGCCACAGAAGTCATGATTGATGTACTGGCCAACGACTCGGATCCGGAAGGCAGCCTGGACGGCACAAGCTTGCAGGTAACCGCCGAACCCGCACACGGAACCTGGCTGGTGAATGACGACCACACCATTACCTATATTCCGGAGACCGGCTACGTAGGAGACGACCAGTTTACCTACCGCATTTACGACACCGACCCTTGCGAACCGCTTTACGACGAGGCTGTGGTGAGCATCTCCATTGCTTCGCCCAACCAGGCGCCTATTGCTGATGTGGATCGGTTTGTGGGGGCCTGCGAAAGTATTTTTGGTGATCTGCTGCAAAATGACTACGATCCGGACGGCGACCAGCTGGTCATTAACACCACGCCAATCACACAACCCGTGAATGGAACAGTAACGCTGTATGAAGATGGAACCTTCCTGTACGAATTTACTCGCGGCACCGCCTTTACCGACAGTTTCAGCTATGGGGTTTGCGACGACCATATCCTCACCCTATGCGACCAGGCCATGGTTTACATTACCGTGGAACTGGATACCGACTGCGACGGCGTACCTGATAACATCGACATAGATAAGGACGACGATGGTATTGTAGACTGGGTAGAAGGCGATGATTCGGTGGATACCGATGGCGATGGTATTCCCGATTACCTCGACATTGATGCGGATGGCGATGGTATTCCGGATAATATTGAAGCGCAGGAGTTCTATCCGTACGTACCTCCTTCCGGCGTGGATGAAAATGGCAATGGACTGGATGATATTTATGAAACCGATGGCCGCCTGGGATTGGATCCAATCGATACAGACAAGGATGGTATTCCGGATTACAAAGATACTGACTCAGACAACGACAATGTGCCCGATTATATTGAAGGTTATGACATTGGTGCCAAGGGAATCGCTGAGGTTGATCCACACCACTCCGACATTGACCGGGACGGACTGGATGATGGTTACGACAGCTTCTACGGAGGCGTCGACTACAACAGCCCGGATAGTCCGTACGGATCGAACCCGCACTTGCAGGACTTTGACGGAGATGGTATTCCTGACTGGCGCGATACCGATGATGACGCTGATGGTATCCCAACCAAATTCGAGGACTTGAACCTGAACGGTATTTATTACGATGATGACCTGGATGGCGACGGACATCCGGAGTACCTTGATATTAATGCTGACTGCGTCATGTTCATTCCTGATGCCTTCTCGCCCAATGGTGACGGCATCCACGACTACTTCCAGATTTTCTGTATTGAGAAGTAC
The DNA here is from genome assembly GCF_947495665.1 of uncultured Sunxiuqinia sp. Lineage (GTDB taxonomy): Bacteria > Bacteroidota > Bacteroidia > Bacteroidales > Prolixibacteraceae > Sunxiuqinia > Sunxiuqinia rutila. The sequence continues at coordinate 148,063 of NZ_CANLZV010000010.1, read as the reverse complement.
CCGAATGCCAAACTGCTGATTTTTGACCGCTGGGGTAAAAAATTGTACGAGCACGAGCATTACGGAAACCTGGATTACTGGGATAGCTTCGAGAAAGCCTGGTGGGATGGTACACGCACCAACGATGGTGGATTGGATCAGCAGAAGCTGCGGCCGGGCAACTATTTGTATGTGCTGGTTCGGGGAGACGGAAACAAGGATAGCGGAACGGTCATGCTATCTTACTAAAATTGATTAATATCGTGAGCAAGATGAAACGAAGCATAACATATCCAACAACGCACCAACCATTAGCACGGATGCTTATCCTGTTGATACTGGCCGTGCTGTGGGCTGTGCCTTCGTTTTCGCAATCCGACCCCATCTTTACCCAATACATGAACAGTATCCAAACCGTAAACCCGGCCTATGCGGGTATGTGGGACAAGGTAGGAATGCAGGTATTTACCCGTCAATACTATGTAGGACACGATCGTGCCCCGCTCACCCGGTCGATCATGTTCTACAAACCCATCAAAAATGAAAACAATGCCATTGGTCTGGATATTATTGATGACCGGCTGGCTTACGAGAAGAAGCTCACCATTACGGCTGACTATGTGTATCAGGTACGGTTGGACTGGAAAACCAACTTGCGCCTGGGACTAAAAGCGGGAATTGTGAATTACGACAACCTCCTGACCAAATACGAGTTATACCCCGATGGCATTGAAGACCCCATGTTCCTGAATGATGTGGATATCCGGCTGATGCCTACCTGGGGAATTGGTGCAATGGTTTATACCAAGGACTACTTCATCAGTTTGTCTATTCCACAGATTATTGCCAACAGCTTCCAGGCTAATCGTACCAATTATTCCTCCCTGGCCGATGTGCAGTACGCTTACTTAATTGGAGGTTATCTGTTTGGCACCCAGCGCCAGATTCGCTTCAAACCCACCATCATGGTGAAAGGGGCCATCAACGCTCCGGTGCAGATGGACCTTTCGGCCAACATTATGCTGTACGATAAACTCTGGCTTGGAGCCATTTACCGAACTACGCACACCGTAGCCGGCGTATTGCAGCTGGAAGTGATGCGCAACCTAAAAATCGGGTACGCCTTTGACTATTCGTTGTCGCAGGAATTCAGCAAATACCACTACGGAACCCATGAACTCCGAATGATTTACGAGTATGATTTCTACCGGCGTCCCTACACCAAGAAACGGTATTTCTAGGAGGCGAGAGCAGAGGGCGAAGAGCATGGGAAGAAGGAGATGCAAGGTTAAAGGGAACAAGGATAAAGGTTAAAGGCAGAAGGCGCTCACGAAGGCACGAACCCAGGAACACACGATCGCACGAACTGTCAACTGATAATTTATCCTGTGAAATTTGCGGAGTGCGTATTTCATAGGACCGACAACTGAAAACTGACAACAGTCTGCTTAACCGCCAAGACGGAAAGCATCGCAACGAACAGAGCACATGAGCTTATGAACTTTGTACTTTTTATTATCCGAAAATTCTGAAGTACTTTATTAATTCATTTTGATGATTTGGGGTCTGGGAGTGATGATGATCTCCCGTGTTTGGGGAGCTGACTCATTGCCGGCACAATCCTTAATCCAATAAGTGATGGTGTGGATGACATTTTGAAACGTTACGCCGTCACCATAAAAACGGATATTGCTGCCGTAGTTAGAGGGCTGGCCGATACCGGTAATTGGAGCCTGTGTTACATAGGTGTAAGGGGCTTCCAAGTCAGTCGGGTCGGGGGTTGGCGCAAAATCAATGCGCCAGCGAATGCTATAATTTGTAGAGCTGGCACAATTGTCACTTACTTCATGGCTGTCATCGAAGTTAATATCCAGGCGGGTGTCCCCGCTGATAAAATTGTACCAGTCGGGTCGGATTGGTACAATATCGTTGGTTTCTGGATTGTAAACGGCCTTTTGAATATTTTCGACACATGCTGTCATTGCTTGCAGATTGCCAATGACAGGAGCAGTTACATCCTGAGCGGTGATGGTTTGCGTATTGGTCGCTTCATTACCACACTCATCGGTAGCGGTCCAGGTACGGACAATAGTGTAGTTGCCATCACAGCTGCCCGGTGTGCGCTCATCAGAATATGTCAGGGTAATGTTATCTTCCTCTGAGCAATTGTCAAATACATAAGGCCATCCGGTGTCGTCAGGGTGGGGCGAATCACCGCACTCGATAGCGGTAGAAGCCGGGGACACGATGGTTGGAGAAGTGCGATCTACTTCTGTAACAGTTTGGGTGTAGGTGTCACTCGTATTCCCGCACAGGTCGCTGATCGTCCAGGTGATTGTGTGGACTTTGGATTGCGGACAATCTCCGTTTGCAACCGTGTAGGTTCTAAGCAGTGTATTTGGATCTAAACCACAGTCGTCTGAGGCTAGGGGCTCCCGGCTGGTAGCAGCTGCCAGTCCAGCTGCATCATTGCATTCAACAATTGCGTCCAGTTCTCCTTCATACGATTGCCATACGGGAGCTTCGGTGTCTTCAACAGTAATTACTTGCGTGAACGCAGTGCTGGTGTTTCCGCAGTCATCGCTTACCGTCCAGCTGTTGGTAATCGTGCCGGTATTGGGGCATGAACCAGCCGTTAAGGTACCGGTGGTTTTGACAAGATTTGTCACGTTGCCATCGCAATTGTCTACAGCCGTTGGAAACAAGGCCTGAGCTGCGGCCAGTGCTGCCGGATCGTTGCACGAAATGGTTTGATCCAATGCACCTGTCGTGGTTGCCCAGGTAGGCGCTTCTGTATCTACAATGGTGATGGTTTGGGTGTAGAGATCGGAAACATTACCACAGGCATCAGTCACGGTCCAGGTGTTGGTATAGGTGCCGGATTGGGGGCAGCTTCCAGGTGTAAAAGATCCGCTGATTTTGATACTATTTGTCACATCGGTGTCGCAGTTGTCATCAGCAACCGGGAATAAAGCTTGTGCTGCATCTAATCCGGCCTGATCATCACAATTCACTGTCCGGTTCAGTGCATCGGCAGCAGTTGTCCAGACTGGGGCGGTATTGTCATCGAATGTTATTCGCTGAGTGCAAACAGCAGTTAAGCCACCTAGGTCTTCTACGGTAAAGGTGCGAATCACTTCAATCGGGCAGGTGCCACTTTGGGTATCGGCATAATAATAATGGGTGATGCCGCAATTGTCAACCGCACTGGCTCCGGTGGCAGTGAATTCGGCCTCGGTAATTTCAACTGTTGTTTCGCTGTAGAGCAGCCCGCTAATGGTAGCCGGAATGCTGCATCCCTCCACGTCAAAGCCGGCTGGACAGGTAATCTCCGGAGGTGTATTGACTTCAATGGTAATAGTCACATCAGCAGTTACAGTACAGCCGTTCTCATCCGCAACAGTTACCGTGTAGGTGCCCGAGGCCAGTAGTGTTGCTGTTGGGGTGTTTTGTACGGGCGAGGTGTTCCACGAGTAGGTGTAGTTGCCAGTGCCTCCCGAAGCGGTCACAGTCGCTTTTCCGTTATAAGTTTCCACGCAGGTTTCGTTGATCACATCCGAGATTGTGGCCCTGAGTGCCTGATCCGGCTCGGTTATCGTAACCGAAAGCTGGTCGGTACAACCCTTGGCATCGGTTACCGTCAGGGTATAAGTGCCAGCGGTCAGATTGGCAATATCCTGGGTGGTTGCACCGGTATTCCAGAAATAAGAATAGGGGGGTAATCCTCCGTTGACAGCCACATCAATGGCCCCGGTAGCATCGCCTTTACATTTGATATTGGTTTGAGAAACCAGGTTGACAAGGGGAGGTTCCGTTACCGTAATGTCAACGGTTGACGAGATGGGAGGGCAATCGCCTGTCGGGTCGTTGGTGGTCAGGGTTAGCGTCACCGTCCCACTCAAGATAGAAGGCGTATAAGTTGATGTTAACGAGTTCGTATTGGAGAAGGTTCCACTTGGTGCGCTCCAGGAGGCGCTGGAAGCAGCCCCGGAAATGGAGCCGTTCAGCGTGATGGTACCTCCTGCACAAACTTGTTGTGGTTCACCGGCATCAACCGTTGCAGCCGGGTCAATGCGGACATGGAGGGTAAACGTACTCCCCAGACACGGACCTGAGGTGGGGGTAACCAGGTAGGTCGCCGTAACCGGCGCTGTGGTGGTATTGATCAGCGTTTGGCTCACCGATGTTTGGGGAATGGTTTGCTCCGATCCTCCTGTGAATCCGCTACCTGTAGGTGCTGTCCAGGTATAGGTAGTCCCCGCAGGCATCCCCGGAGCCATAAAATCAAAGGCTGTACCGTTACAGGTGGAAGTCGTTTGTGGAGAAGTCGTAATTGGTATGGGGTTTATAGTGACATCCACTTGGGCGGTTATGGGGCAGTTGAAATAATCGACTAATTCCAAGGTGTAGGTTCCTGCCTGGGCTTGTGTTACATTGGCGATGGATGGGTTAACTTCGGTCGAGGTGAACCCATTAGGGCCGCTCCATTTGTAAATGATTGGTTCATTGCCTCCGGTAACATTGGCCGTTAGTTGCAGCGTTCCGCCCTCGCAGGGTGAATTGGCTGTTGGCAGGGCAACAAAGGGGGTGGCATCCAGCGTACCGAAGGAAATATCGTCGATCCCAAAGTCGTTACCACTTGGTTCTGTATTGAGGTTGATAATCCGGATAACGGCTTTGGTGTTTGTTCCTGAGTTCCAAAGCGGCTGACTGTAAAATCTTACCCAGTTGTTTTGGTTAACTTGAGCATCACTGGTTGGTTTAGGGGCGATATTCAAATCTGCAATGGTTCCTACTTGTATGCCATTTACTTCAAACCGAAGACGAGCTGGAGACGATGGATTTAGATTCATTCCCCAAGCGCTGAAATAGTAGTTTGTGTTGGGGGTTACAGTGACTGTCTGTTCCCAAATTGTTTTTACAGGTGTGGTGGTGCTCCCATTAATAATCATGAAATTACTGCTTCCACTTGTGTGATCTTTTCCATAGAAATTGGAGTGGTAGTTGTTGGCATTTGTTCCCACCGCATATAATCCTTCCTCCCACAACTCTGTTTGTCCGGCTCCATCAACGGCATAGCCATAGCCCGTAGTAAAGCCTGTATTGCCTGCTTCAAAATCTCCATTGACAACCAAATTGTTGGAAATCGTCGTATTGCCATTCCCCATACAACCATTGGCATCGGTAACGGTCACTTCGTAGTATCCGGCCAGGTCCACCTCAATACTTTGGGTCGTTTCGCCGGTGCTCCAGAGGTAGGATGAGAAGCCACCGGTAGCTGTTAACTGTATCTTCCCGTTTCCGGTGCAGTAGTTGGCGGTAATCTCTACCTGGGGTTCGGGTCGGACATTCACCGTAGTCGAGTTGGTTCCAGGACAATCAATTCCAGGATAGGAGTAAGTTACCGTATAGGTCGTTGTCTCTTTGGGAGATACTGTCTGGTTGGCACTGTTAGGAATAAAGGTTGTTCCTGTAGGGGCAGAAGTCCAGGTAATTGTTGGAGTTTCTGAGGTTCCTGAAAGTGTTACATTATCAATAGCCCAATACCATCCCCATGATGCTTCGTATCTAAACCGTATGTAGAATGTCGACTCATTAATATAATCTTTAAGATCTATGAAGGAATGGTCAAAAGCGTTGGCATCGCCTTGAGTAGAAGTATATGTGTTGACAGTGGTCCAGTTGACATCATCGATTGAAACTTCAACTTGTGCACTTGAGCCAGAGTAGTGGCGGTAGTAGTGGTGAAAGTTTAGTGTTAAACTTGTATATCCCATGGTATTTATAGCGGGTGACTGTAATATTGTTGAAGTTGTACCATTGCTTCCCTGTGCATCACTATTTGATAAATAGAATTGACTATTATCATTTGAAGATATTCTTGGCTCTCCCTGAGAAGGCCTGTATTTGTCATTGCGTAGCCGCCAAGTTGCATTTGAGGGGTTGCCATCATAGGAGTTATTTGTTATCACCCAGTTGTTGGTTGAGCTATTGAATTTCTCCTCCAATAGAATTGGAGGCATTGTAATCACACTGGAAGAAGAAGTTAGGTTGATACTTTCGCCTGGGCAGATAAGGAGTTGTTCTTGAGGACTAATGGTGACTGAGGGAGCCGGCAGCACATTCACAATAACTGGATAGGTAGCTAAATTGGCACAGCTGTTTGATATTAGCGTGTAGTAATAGGTGACCGGAATAATGACATCTGTTGTATTGATTAGAACTTCATTGGGGTTTCCGGACCCGGATTGTTCTGTATTGCTGATTCCTGTGACTTCCGGGCGCCTCCACTCAAAAGCAGTACCTCCAGTAGAACTGGTAGGGGTATATGAAAAGGTAGAACCACTGCAAATGTTTGGAGGAAACCATGAACTGGTCAATGTTGGAGTTGGAGTAACCATGACGGTTACGTTTTGCTGATTTGTACAGCCATTGGCTGTTAGGTTATATACATAAGTAACAGGAATTGGATCAAGTGTGGTATTGTCTAGAATTTCATCCGGATCGTCATTCCCAAAGCCTTCCGAGTTGCTGATTCCGGGCACCTCGGCTCTAGTCCATGTGAAGATTGTACCTGCTGTTTCACTTGTGGGGATATAATTAAAAGGTGTGTTACTACATATTCCTGGCGGACTTAGTACGCTGCTTAGTACTGGTTTCTCAATGATCGTCACCTCTGTCTTTCCGGTTTGTAGCTGTTCACACGCCGTGGAGCTGGCATCACGCACACTCACTAATTCGTAGCTAAATGTTCCGGGGATGTTGGTGGGAACATCGAGCGTGGCAAAATCATTGCTGCCTGTTGTCGTAATTGTTTGGTTGGTACCGCCATCAACCGAATAGGTAAAGGTGTACGGAGGTGTACCACCACTACTGGTAAAGGTAACCACTGGTTCCGAATCATCCTGACAAACCGAAGGAGTGCTGACGGCTATCGTAGCTGTAGGTAGCGGATTTACGGTAACGGTTGCATTTTCGCTTTGAACCTGAGAACAGCCGGTGGCACCCTGCACACGCAGCAGGTTATAGGTGAAATTGCCATCGCTTGAATTCGTAGCAATGACAGTTGCCGTGTTTCCCGATGTTGTTGTTACCGTTTCCTCTGCTCCTCCATTGATGGTGTAGGTAAAGGTATAGGGCGGTGTGCTTCCCGAGCCGGTAAAGCTGATTAGGCTGGCATTTCCCTGGCAAACGGTTGTTGTACCGCTAATAGTGGCTGTGGGCAGCGGATAAATGGTAACGGTTTCGCTTAGTGTGTATGGGGTTTGGCAGCCGTTGTCACTTTCAACGGATAGGAGGGAATATACGTAAGTGCCGGTAGTGTTGGTCGGTATGGTTAAGCTAAGTGTGTTTCCCGAAGTGGTTGTTTCTGTAAGGATGGGCCCTCCGTTTATTCGGTAACGGAACGTATATGGTTCGGTGCCTCCCGTGCCGGTGAAGGTGATTACGGGTTCAGTGTCGTTCAGGCAACCCGAATTGCTGGAAGCAGTAATTGTAGCCGTTGGTAAAGGCTTAACGGTGATGGTCAGCTCATCAGTCATCGGCTGGGAGCAAGCGGTCGAACTGGCATCCTTTACGCTAATTAACCGATAGGTGAAATCCCCGGCAACTGTTGTTGGCGGATTCACGATTCGACTATTTCCGGAAATTGTAGTCAGAGGAGCTTGCTCAATACCATTGATGGAATAGATAAAGGTGAAGGGTGCGGTTCCTGCTGTTCCGGTAAAAGTAAGGATTGGAGAAGTTCCGTTTTGACAAACTTCGGAGACATTGGCTGAAAGGTCGGCATCGGGGCTTGAATTTACGGTGATCGAAACCGAGCCGGATTGGTTTTGCCCACAGTCATCATTTCCGGCAACAGCTACCAAGTCATATTTGAATATCCCGGATGCGGAAGTTGACTGATTAATTGTTGCTTTGCCTGAAGCATCGGAAACAATCTGCTGATTTACCCCATTATTCACTTTGTAAGTGAACGTGTAAGGGGCCTCTCCACCGTTTCCGGTAAAGGTGATTGTCGGCGATTCAGCCCCCTGGCAAACGGCTGTGGTGCCGTTGATGGTGGCAGTTGGTAACGGACTTACGCTTACGGTAGCTGTCCCGTTTTGACTCTGGCCGCATGTATTGGCATCGGTTACCCGCAACAGTTCATAGGTGAAATCTCCACTTATTGAGGTCGGTACGGATACTGTTGCAACATCGCTGGATGAAGTTGTACTTACGGTTCTCTCGGTTCCTTCGTAATCGAGATAGGTAAACGTATAAGGCCTTGTCCCGTTATCGCCGGTAAAGGTGATCACCGGCGAACCAGCTCCCTGGCAAACGATTTGGTTACCCAATATGCTGGCGGTTGGCAACGGGTTAACTGTGATGGTAGTTGAACTGCTTTGGGTTTGCTCACAAGCCTTTGCGCTGGCATCCTTTACGCTGATCATTTGGTAGGTGAAACTACCGTCAGTTGATGTATCCATTGGAATACTGATACTATTCCCATTGGCGGTTTGCACCGTTTGTGGTGGGCTACTATTCAGCGAATAGGTAAAAGTGTAAGGCGCTGTTCCCTTGCTTCCTGTAAAAGTGATTGACGCTGCTTCACCCAAGCAAACCGAATTATTGGATGGCGTTATCGTAGCTGTTGGTAGTGGGTTGACTGTGATATTGTAAGTAAGGGGTGTGCCAGTGCATCCGTTGGCCGTTGGAATTACGGTAATGGTTGCTGTGATGGGAGCAGATGTTGAATTGGTGGCGGTAAAGGACGGAACACTCGTAGGGCCGGATCCGCTGGAAGGCAGGCCTATAGCAGTCTTGTTATTGGTCCAGCTGAAGCTTGTACCACTTACCGCTCCGGTAAGCAGGGTTGCCGGTACAAGATCTCCCTGACAATAGACCTGGTCGGCTATGGGATCGACCGTAGCAGTTGGCTTTACTTGCACCCGAACAATCCGGCTAGCGGTACAGCCATTGGCGGATAGTGTAAAGGTATAGGGTACTTCAATAATAGCGTTTGTGGTGTTTATCAGAGTTTCAGAGATGATATTGCTGCTAGCCTGTCCTTCGCCATTAGCAATCCCTTCAATCTCATTCCGGTGCCAGCTTACATCTGTTCCACTTACTGATGGTACAGCTGTGTAGTTGAACACAGAACCGCTGCAAACCGGTGGCGGTGCTAATGAACTAAGTAAGGCAGGTGCAGGGAATACTGTGACAGTTAAAGTCTGGGTGTTTGTACAACCATTGGCCGACATATCGATCACATAGGTTACCGTTTTATTAGCAGCAGTAAGATTGATCAGTGTTTCATTAATCACTCCGGTTCCGCTTTTTGTCACCTCCTCCTGAGAGTTCGTGATACCGGTAACAGCTTTTCGTGTCCAGGTGAAGCCAACGTTTTCGGTATTACTGGTTGGCGTGTAATTGAAGGGGCTTCCGCTGCAAGCGTCATCAACCAAAGGAGAAGACAATTGGGGAGTCGGATTGACGGTGATGGTAAAGGTTTCCGAAGGACCGATACAGTCCTTGGCTTTAGGGGTAATTGTAATGGTTGCCTCAATCGGAGCCGCTGTAATATTGGTAGCCGTAAATGACGGAATTGCGGTAACATTGGATTGGTCTTCCAAACCAATAGCAGTTCCACCTGAAATGTCAAATACCACTCCGGCAGGCGATCCGCTTAGTGCGATCTCTGATGCTAATTCTTCGTTGCAATAAGTTTGGTTGGACGGGATTGTAACCGTTGGTAAGGGGAGGACGTCAAGCTGGATTTGATCGTCAGCAGAAAAACCATTTCCATCGGTTACTTTCACGGTGTAGGTGGTCGTGACCGCTGGATTGACGGTTATTATGTCCTGGGTAGAAGAATTACTCCATTCGTAAGTAAGCGTTGGGTCTCCCGTTGCGTTTGCAGTCAATGTCGTCGATTCTCCTAAGCAAATTGGATTCACACTAGGGGTTATGACTACGGTTGGAGGAGCTGCAGTAATTCCTGAGATCGCAAACTCACTGCTTGGCAGATCATAAATTGTAAGGGCGTTAGCGTTTGCGGCGAGGGTTCCTCTTTTTTCCCAAGAGCCTTCAGAATATAGCCCCATCGCTATTGCTGACTCGTTCCCTTGAATGTCATCATTATCATAATTGGCAGTCAAACTCACTAAAGGGTCTGTTACTCCATTGACTTTGATGAACCAGTACCGTTTTAAAAAGTTGTCTGTGTTTTTGTTTTGCGGATGTTTTACCCCATCGGTTGTAACCTCAAGAAATGCATCAGAATTAATTGTCCCTTTGACTTCGATATTGAATAGAATTTGATCGCTGTTGCTGTCAGCCAGCGGGAAATCGATGGAGCCAAATGAAGCTGATAAAGGCATTTGAATTGTATTTCCATTTGGATCAAATTGGCTATTGCCATCAATCGCATCTGGATTTAGCAGGACGAGGGTGTGCCCCTGCTTTCTCTCTTTGATTGCAATGTTAAAAAGAGGGATTTCACTTTCTAAATGAAAAGTGCTGGCAACTGGCGTTTGACTATTGCCAAATTGAAATGTTCCGCCGGTGATGGCTTTTAATCCTGAACCCCTCGGAATAAGAACATCCGAAAAGTTTGCGTCATTAGCCTGGGAAAAGATAAGGGTTCCGCCAGTCATGTTGAATGTTGAAGCGGAACGAAGCTGAAAGGTGGCTTCTGTGTCGTTTGTGTGTCCAATTTTAGCGAGATTGATGATCCCGCCGGAAATACTAAGGCTGCCTTCCCGAATATCAAGGCTTCCGGCAATGTCAATAGATCCGCCGGTAATGTTCATCGTTCCTTCATGGTCTTGAAGCAGACTATTGTTGGAGGTGCTGCCTAGAATTGCAGTTCCGCTACTTACCTGGAATAAACCTTTGTTTTCGATGTAGATGGCATCGGATCTAAAGGTGCCACCATTCAAGATGAGTCCGGCATTTGGCTCAATGGTAAAACCCGCATTGGAGGTGCAGTTGATAGTTCCAGTCGCATTTACCTGAATAAGCCCGGAGGTAGGTATAATGGTTCCCTCCAGCTCGATGGGGGCATTTATTTGAAGCGTGCTTGCTGCCTGTTTATTGAGAACAAGATGTTTGAAGACAGTTGTCGATGTTCCGTTAATAGCCCCATCCATACTTCCGGTAAAACTAACAGTGCTATTGGTTTCTGCTGTAAACGTCCCGTTGTTGGTCCAGTTGCCTCTTACTTCCAGTGCGGCTCCATCTTCCAACGTCAAGGATGCTTGGATAAGGATATCTTCAGCAACCAGGCTAGCTCCGCTTGTAATTGTTACGACATCATCAGCGTTGGGAATAATTCCGCCCTCCCAGGTGGTAGCTTCGTTCCATGGTCCTCCGTTAGTTGTTGAGCGGATGTGTTGTCCAGCTGTTGATTGTACCCAATTGGTGGTTGGTGTTGTTGAATTAAAATCAGAAACTTCGTTTTTAGAAATAGCAAGGTTTTCCGGTTCTTCACTACTAGGTGGAGAATGGAGTTCAGAAGAGGCTTTCGCAAATAACATACAAACCAATAGCACTCCTCCCAATACAGCTGTAAGAATCTTATTTGTCTGGGGCATTAAAAAAAACGATTCTTGCGTGTTGTTCGCCCAGCCATTTAGTTGTTAGCTGTCTTAGCTCACAATCAGGAAGGGCGCTTATTTTATTATTTTCTTGAATCTACCGTTTCCGATATGGAATTTCGGGAGGGTAAATCTCTTAAGCTTAATACTGTCTTGGTTGAATTGATGGCAATAAGCTGAGTAATTTTAATCGGCATTTGTATGACTTCTATTAACCGGTGTTTATTATTGAGCTATAGCGATCAATTCATTTGTCAAATATAGATAAAGAATAAGTTTTAATACATTCTATTTAACCTTAATTCTTTTTTCTAAAGAAAGGTGACCCCTTGTATTCTATTTCTTCGCTGGTGCGTTTTTATTTAGAAGAATTCTTATCTTTATTTGTAGCTGCCTTTGAGTGAGTTGTTTCAGAAGCCTTGTGGACACAGTGAAATTCAGTTTTTTGATTCTTTCATAGAGGGCAAAAGCCGATTACTTATTTAAATTTTTTCTGAAAGCAAATTTGGATCTTCACGCTATGCCGCATTTCATTCAATTTAATGAAATGCAAGAGTGAAGTGATTCAATTTCTGTAGAAGATGTTCTTTCACTTGAATGAGTTAAGGATTGTGATTAATCTTGTTTTTATGTTCGAATTTTGTTCTTTCTATTTGGGAGAAAGTGAACTTTATTCCTATGAACCCTTTTCCAGAGCTTACCAGAAAAGGCAAATTTTTATTGGAGAATTACATATGCAATACGTGACCATGAAATTATAAGCCATACACTTTTACTATCTTAGGAACGCAATCGGCAAAAGTGTGTTGGTAAGTAACCAATTTGTCTCGCTTGCAACTAACGATAAAACAAATAAACTTATGAAACGAAGAGATTTTTTACGGACCGGGGGAACTGCTTTTGCTGCTGCTGCCGGAGTTACCATCATTCCATCAACGGTATTGGGAAAGGCTTTTGGAAGCGTTGCTCCCAGTGATAAGGTTAATTTGGCTTGTTTTGGAATTGGTCACCGGGGAGGAGCTATCATTAAAGCGCTTCATGATACGGGACTGGCTAACGTGGTCGCTTTGTGTGATGTGGACATGGGGGCTGAACATACCATGGAGGTGATCCGGAAATTTCCGGAGGCTGCCCGCTTTCAGGATTTTCGCGAACTGTTTGATAAAATGGGAAATCAGTTTGATGCCGTGAGTGTGGGAACGCCTGATTTTTCGCATTTCCCAATTACCATGCTGGCCATGTCGCAAGGGAAGCATGTATATGTGGAAAAGCCCATGGCCCGTACCTTTGGCGAAGTGGAGCTGATGATGAAAGGAGCTGAGAAATATAAGGTGGCCACGCAAATGGGGAATCAAGGCCATTCAGAAGCCAATTATTTTCAGTTTAAGGCCTGGAAGGAAGCCGGGGTCATTAAAGATGTAACTGCCATAACAGCCCACATGAATGGGAAACGGCGCTGGCATGGTTGGGATACCGGAATGACCAGATGGCCTGCAGGTGAGCCTGTTCCGGAAACGATGGACTGGGATGCCTGGTTGACGACAGCTCAACATCATGATTACCACAAAGATTTTGTGCATGGGCAGTGGCGCTGCTGGTACGATTTTGGAATGGGTGCTTTGGGCGACTGGGGTGCTCACATTATGGATACCGCCCATGAATTTTTAAACCTGGGCTTGCCCTACGAGATTGATCCATTGAAAATTGAAGGGCACAATCCGTTTTTCTTTCCGCAGGCTTCTACTTTGGCGTTTAAATTTCCGGCACGGGACAACATGCCTCCGGTAACCATTACTTGGTACGACGGGGTGAACAATGTGCCTGAAGTCCCGGAAGGCTATGGTGTTTCCGAGCTTGATCCAACTATTCCACCAGCCAGCAATGGCAAGCTTCAACCTTCGAAATTGAATCCGGGCAAGATTATTTACAGCAAGGAGTTGACTTTTAAAGGCAGCTCGCATGGTAGCACCTTATCCATTATTCCGGATGAAAAAGGCAAGGAGATGGTAGCGAAGCTTCCTGAAGTACCAGTGAGTCCGTCCAACCACTTTGCCAATTTTTTGCTGGCTTGCAAGGGGGAAGAGTCCTGTCGCTCCTCATTTGATGTAGCCGGTCCGTTAAGCCAGGTTTTTAGTTTGGGCGTGTTGGCGCAGCGGCTGAATACCAAGCTAATTTTTGACCGCGAGAAGAAACAAATTACGAATAACCCATTGGCCAATGCCTTGCTTGCAGGCGCTCGTCCCCGCGCAGGATGGGAGGAATTTTATCAACTTTAATGGGGCTCGGATCAGTCTAATGAATTTATGATTAGGCGGTGGAAAACAGTTGGTTCCGATTGTTTCTCATCGCCTTTCAACTTTATATGAGCATGTTGTTCTTCTATTGCATTTTGCAAGGATGAGATAGGCATAGTTAAATGATTTTCTCTTTGTAGGTGACTGTTCTTATTTTTTTTGCTCTTGCCCTTTGGTATGAGCGTTCGTAGCCCTTCATATTCGAATTTCCGCTTTTTAGCTAAAACGCATATGACCTGATTGCAATTGGATGCTTTTAAGCAGTAAGTCTATGGCCTTTTGCTTTTTAATGAGGTTTTTAGGGGATTGAAGAGTTATCTCTCATTAGGGTTAGTAAAAATATTTATTAAATAGTTCTTGAAAACTAAAATATTTTAATTTACTTAGCTCTCCTAAACCAATAAAACTTTAGTGATGAGCCTTTCGATATTGATTTATACCCTTTTTTTATCGTGGACTGTGCTCGCTACTTCCAATGATAGTGAGGCTTATGGGAAGACAGATATTGCTGATCTGGTATTGATTTACCAAGGTGGAACTCATCGTCCGATGGAGTGGACAAAGGATCAGTTCTTACCTTATGTGGTGCATGAGAATCAACAAGGGGAGAAAAACTGGTTGTTTGATGGCTTCTTGTTTTTGGAGTTCAAGGATGGACAAGGACGCAATTATGCCCCGGGCTACGATAAACTGAATGCGCGGAAGCCGGAATGGGAATGGTTACTCGATCGCCGGTTTGAAAAGGGTAAAGCTTTCTCTGCATTAAATCAATGCATTGAAGATCAAATTTCAGAAATCGGAGCTCCCGGTTTTAAGCATAAATTAATTTCAGGTATTCCTTCTCCCATATTGAATCAAGAAGATTGGGGTGAAATAAATGGGCAAAAGTTGGACTTTCGTAAGCAAGAAGATCGACTGACTGCCGGAAAATGGTATATCGATCGTTTTCTGGAACGCTACGAGCAAGAAAACTACCAGCACCTTGAGTTGAAAGGGTTCTATTGGGTGGATGAGGATGTGCGTGGTTGTGCCGATATTTTGATTCCATTAGGTGACTACATTCGATCCCAAGGGCTCCAATTTTACTGGATTCCTTACTGGACAGCCCCCGGACGGGGAGACTGGGCAGAATACAAATTTGACTTTGCCTGGATTCAGCCCAACCACTTTTTCAATAAAGACATTGCCGACGAACGCCTGGAGCAAACCTGTGCTTTTGCCCGCGAAAAAAATATGGGATTGGAAATGGAGTTTGATGGACGGGCCCTGGCAGATCATGAGTCTGGCTTCAGCACTCGTTTGGAAGCGTATATCGATGCCTATGATAAAAACGGGGTATTTGAACAGGCTTCAATTGCCTATTATGAGGGAGGTAATGGGGTTTGCCGCTTTTCGAAGTCGAACAATCCGAAGGATAAAGAGCTGATGGACCGGCTGGCGAAGCATATTATTGAACGAAAAAACAAACGATTTTTAAAACATGAATAGAAAGAATTTTTTATTGTCGATGGGTGCTGCTGCAATGGCGGGCCCTTTTTTTATGAATGAGCTGCAGGCTGCAGCTCGTAAAAAATCAAACATTAAACCCATTGTTGGTTCGTGGTTTGAATTTCAGCACCACAGTGCTGCCGAAGGGAAGTACTGGAATCCGACTTTGGAAAAATTTACGGCTGAGCAGTGGGATGCTAAAGTAAAAGAGATTGCCGATGCCGGCATGCGCTACTTGGTTTTGCTGGATGTGGCTATTTACGGCAAAAGCTTTTATCCAACTTCATTGCTGCCAAAGCATGAAATGGGCTGTGAAGATCCGCTGGAAGTCGTGCTGACTGCTGCCGATAAATATGGGATCCGCTTTTTTGTGAGCAATGGATTCTTTGGCGAATGGACCAAGCCAGCCATGTTGATGCAGGATCGGGAGGTGAATAAATTGCGCTTGAAAGCGATGAATGAACTGGCCGAAAAGTATGGTCATCACAAAAGTTTTTACGGATGGTATTATCCGAATGAAACCGGTATTTACGGGCATTACGACGACTTCTTTATCAATTATGTGAATGAATCTTCGGCGGAGGCAGCCCGGTTGATGCCTAAAGCAAAAACCTTGATTGCTCCGTACGGAACGCGCAATGTGAAGGCTGATGATCAATACGTACGCCAGTTGGAACAACTGGATGTCGATTTTATCGCTTACCAGGATGAAATTGGAGTAGAGAAGACTCAGGTCGAGGAAAGTGCCGGCTTCTTCGAGAATTTATACAAGATGCATAAAAAAGCCGCTAAATCACGTCTTTGGGCCGATGTTGAGGTATTCCGTTTTGAAGGGAAAGTCTACCAGAGTGCCCTTTTGCCAGCTCCTGCTGAACGCGTAATTCAGCAACTGGAAGCTGTGTCTCCTTATGTCGAAAAGATTTTGATTTACCAGTACATCGGAATGATGAACAAGCCAGGATCAGAAGCCTTTGCCGGGCATCCGGATTCAACAAAATTATATACGCAATTGCGCGAGCATAAAGCGATAAAATAAACCGGATAGCGTGACTCATTTTGGAATAAACGTTACTTTTTGTCGTCGGCTTTGGCAGCAGAAGCAGCAAGGCTTTTGGATGATTGGGCTGATTGTCGGGTTGTTTGCTTGTGGGCAGCGAAATAGTTCTCAGGAGCAACCCGACAAATTCAATGTGGTTTATTCTGAAGGTCATTTGAGCTGTGAATTACAGCTTCCGGATAAACAGTTGGAGGTAGCGTTTTTTCCTTGTGGTGTTAATCAAATTTTTGCCCTAGGAAAGCTTGCTTATGATACCTCGTCTGTAATATCTGAAGAAAAGCTGCCTACGCTTGAATTTCCGTCGGTGACAGATTGGGTTGGCCCGTATCAGGTAAGTTTGTTGGAGAATGCCACCAGCGATTTGCCCAAACAATTTACAGGTGGCTGGCACGGTTCGAATGGAGACGGGACTGGCGAGCCAACAGCCATGACGAAGCGTGTAGCTGTGACGGTTGATGGCGAGCCAAAGAGTTCCGGCTTCTCAGGAATGAGTGAGCTGGTAAGTTTGAATGTTGTGAATTTAATAGAAGGGTATGATTATTCTGGAACAGCCAGCTACTTGCTTCAGGAGTCTGTCAATTATCAGCTTTTGCCTAACTGTTCAATCGAGGTTCGTGTAACCATTATCGCGCTAAACGATGTGGTGATTCACCGTTATTATGGAATGCAAAGTCAGAACTTCGCTGTTTTTGATTCGGTGAGTTATGCCTCTCCAACGGAGATCATGAATACAGAGCCGGTACGAACCAACAACTCATGTCTGAAAAATGACGCAGTCAATCGAATCATTCTGAGTGGAGAACAGGGGGAATATGAATTAGAACTTATTTTGAATACCGAAAAAGGTCTCGGCACATTTGACTATTTAGCAGATGTTGCGCCGCGGGCTTTTTCTGCGGATTACGGGAAATCATACTTCAACCTGGTAAATGGGAAAAAACTGATACTAAAGAAAGGGGAGTCGGTTTTTTGGGAAGGAACTTATGTGTTTAAATGAGTTTATTTTAAGAGTCAGAAATTAACGTAACTAAAGAATAAATCTAAACGAAAATGAATAAGGTAAAATTGAAGGAATCATCAGTACCAGAAGGACGTAAGAGGAATATTTTGCTCGGCTTAACTTGCTTTGTTGCATCTCTTGGTGGCGTTTTATTTGGTTTTGATACTGCTGTTATATCGGGAACCTTCGGCATGGTAGAAACTCAGTTTGGATTGTCGAAATTGATGGTCGGTTGGTTCGGAAGCTCCGCATTGATCGGAGCCATTGTTGGTGCTTTTATTGCCGGAACGCTGAGTGATCGTTACGGGCGAAAACCGATTTTGATTTTGGCTGCCTTTCTCTTTTTTATGTCAGCTTTTTTCTCCTCCGTACCGCCAAGTTTTACGTTATTAATTGTTGCTCGTTTGGTAGGAGGACTGGGCGTTGGAATGGCTTCTGTGCTTTCTCCAATGTATATTTCCGAGTTTGCCCCCGCAAAAATACGCGGACGCTTGGTGGCTTTGTATCAGTTGTCCATCGTACTGGGGATTTTGCTGGCTTATTTTTCAAACTGGGCGTTGTTGCGCTATGCTGCTTCTCCTGACAATATTTTCACACACGGAATCTTGCAAAAAGTGTTTAATACTGAGATTTGGCGGGGAATGTTTGCGGCAGAAATGATTCCAT
The DNA here is from genome assembly GCF_947495665.1 of uncultured Sunxiuqinia sp. GTDB lineage: Bacteria > Bacteroidota > Bacteroidia > Bacteroidales > Prolixibacteraceae > Sunxiuqinia > Sunxiuqinia rutila. The sequence goes on along the minus strand of NZ_CANLZV010000010.1, from coordinate 129,997 downwards.
GTGGACTGTTTATTGCGTTGTTGTTTTTAGTGCCTGAAAGTCCCCGTTGGTTGATTGATAAAGGCTTTGTTGAAAAAGGTGTGGCTCTGTTAAAACGGATTAATGGCGAATTGGACGAAAAACTTCTTCACCCTAAAAAAGAGGATAAGAAAAAGGATGTTGGAATCCGGGAGCTGTTAAAGCCCGGAATGCGGCGTGCGCTGGCAGTAGGTATTGGACTTTCGGTGTTTGGTCAGTTCACCGGGGTGAATATTGTGATTTACTATGGCCCGACCATCCTTGAAGGAGCTGGTTTTGCTTTGGATAATGCCGTTCAGTTTCAAGTGCTGATTGGAATTATTAACTTGATTTTTACGGTTATTGCACTGACAAAAATTGATAGCTGGGGACGTCGGCCTTTGCTCATTGGTGGTATGACAGCGGTTTTCTTTTCGTTGTGTGCCATCGGAACCTTGTTTGTTACCAACATTGCATCGGGCATTTGGACTGTGGTCTTGCTTTGTATTTACATCGGTAGTTTGGCGATTTCGATCAACGCCGTTATTTGGGTGATTATTGGCGAAATTTACCCGACCCATATTCGAGGACGAGCCATGTCGTTGGCCACCTTTGCCAACTGGGGAACCAACTTTGCAGCAGCCTTCCTTTTCCCTTGGTATGTGGCAAATGTTGGCATGGGAGCTGGCTTTTTCACCTTTGCAGCATTCTGTTTGGCGGGCACCATCTTCTTCTACAAGCTTATTCCTGAAACCAAAGGGAAAAGCCTTGAAGAAATTGAGCGGTTTTGGAAATAAAGAGTAAGGATGAGGGTAAATCGACAATTGGGAATCCGTTTATTTTGGAGTACTTGCATGTTGCTCCTAGGCTTGACTGCCGCTCAGGCGCAAGAGTTGGCTGATGTTCAAAACCGGGGAATTGCCGGAAACAGTTCTGCTGATCTTTTGAATCGGGTAGACGCTGACGTGTTAAGTTATCAGCCGGACCTGGTCGTTATTTTGGTGGGGACCAACGATCTGCTGAATACGAAAAAAATGGTTTCGGTGGCTGACTATTATCGCAATATGGATCAGTTGACTGATCGTTTGTTGCAGCATGATGTTCAGGTGGTTTTGGTGAGTCCGCCAACGGTGGACACGGTGTATCTGTTTGAACGGCATGATGCTTCGCGTTTTCCCCAGCCTCCCATGCAGCTACTGGCTTTGTGCAGAGACACTTTGCAGGTCATTTGTCGGGAAAAGGAATTGCCCTTTGTTGATTTATTCTCACACCTTCAGCAGGTCGGGATTCCCTGTCATGATCAGGATGATATCATTCTTAATGAAAAGAACAGTGGACGGAGAGATGGCGTTCACCTAACGCCCAAAGGCAACCGCTTGCTGGCGTGGCTGATTTATGAGCAACTGAAGGAATCGTTTACTGATTTAGCTGGTTTGAAGATTGTTTGCTTTGGCGACTCTATCACCTTTGGCGTGTTTCTGGACGGAGAGGGAACAACCGAAGGTGACACGTATCCGGCTGTACTCAAGCAATTTATTCAGGATGGGATATAAGGAGTGAGCTCAGGGGTAGTGGGACCAGATTAGTTTAGAAAAAATATTTCTGCAGAAATAAGGACTTTGGGAGAAAGGACTTGGCAGAGGAAACTGCAATAGCAAAAAAGAGGCTATCCAATAAGGATAGCCTCTTTTTTATGGAGGTCTCTGGCGGATTCGAACCGCCGTACGCGGTTTTGCAGACCGCTGCCTAGCCACTCGGCCAAGAGACCATTTCGTAATCGGACTGCAAATGTAATAAAATTTTCCACTTATGCACAACAAAATTTCATTAGAAGAATTTCGTCAGGTATAAAATTTAGCGGATTAATCATAGAGGGGAATAGTAGGAGTATTTGATTGTCTTTAAATTCAGTTTGATTGATAAAAAACTTTGTGAAATAACTTGGGATGCCTGTTTGTCGACAAGCATTCTTTTTTTTGTTGCGTTGCATCATCTCATAGGAGTTGTAGCTGAGGTTGTTCTGTGTCTTCGTTGTCGTCTGTTGATCCATGAGAAAGAAAAAGGTTTAAAATTTTCCCAGAAACATGAGTAGGTTTTTCTATTGACAAGGTATTAACAGAAACGAATGAGTAAGTATGACCAGTAAGAAAAAAAATACCTTGGCTTTATTTGATGAGATTGTTGACTTTATGAAAAAGCAAGAAGCGACTACGGACATTGATGAGAAAAAGCACTTGTGGAATAAAATAATTCTAACAGCAGCTTTTAAAAGGCGCCAGAGGCGGGCACGAATTTATGCCTCCTTAACTACTGCAGCAGCTGTTTTCGTGGGGCTAATGGTGTGGATTGAACCTGCAAGCCGGTTTGAAGATGATACGAAGCTAAACATGGTTTTTTCAGAGGTTTCCATCCCAAAGCAAGCTTCAGATATCATTCTTATGGTTTCTGATAGCAATGAAATTCGAATTGATAAGGATACGGCGGTTGTCAATTTCTCTGAAAAAGGAAAGATCACGGTAAATAGCAAGGCAATAGCAACCCAGAGCTCGTCAAAGGGGATGGAAGAAAAATATAATCAAATCATTGTCCCCGGTGGAAAACGTACCATGTTAACGTTATCGGATAGCACAAAAATCTGGATCAATGCGGGTACACGAGTTATTTTTCCAAAAGAATTTAAAGGAGTTAAGCGGAAAATTTTTGTTGATGGAGAGGCTTATCTGGAAGTAGCTAGAAATACTGAAAAGCCTTTTATTGTTGAAACTCCTGCCCAGTTTGAGATTGAAGTGTTAGGAACTTCGTTTAATGTTTGTACTTACGATGAATTAGAATTTGCCACAGTCGTTCTTGCTCATGGAAGCGTTGAGATCAAGGGAGTTGGACGGCAGAAGAGGATTATGAGCCCAAATCAACTCGTCCGAATTGATGAAAAAGGGGTATTGGATGAAACGATTTCAGTAAATGCTGAGGACTATACCAGTTGGACCAAAGGAATAATGGTTTTGAACTCCAGGCCTTTTTCTGAGGTGGTGAAAACGCTTCAAATTTATTTTGGTGTTTCGTTAGAGGTAGATCAATCGTTGGATGAAATCATTTCAGGACAGCTGGCTCTTAAAGACAATTTTGATGAAGTACTTTCCGGCTTGCAGCATATTGTTGCTTTCACTTATTCGAAGGATCAGAATGGAATATATAAAATTGAAAAGCATTGACTTTTTAAATAAAAGGATATAGAAAATTACAAACACGAACCTAAAATCTAAATGAATAAAAACGAATTGCCTATGAGGAAATGACAAGACAGAAAGAATAAAAAACAAATAAGCCGGTCGATACTGGTATTATCGTCCGGCTTTTAATGAGATTCAAAATGTAAATTTTAAAATCTATTACTTACACAAATATATGATTAAAATAGATGCAAATGGCTTAAATAAGCGGTCACTATTAAGGAATAATATTCGCAGAATGAAATTGTTAATGGTCTGCCTTATTTTAGGGTTACAATTAGGTTACGGCGAAAACAGTTATTCGCAAACGGTAACAATATCCGTCAATGCCGCAGGGAAGACGATAAAAAGTGTGTTAAAAGAAATCAGTCAGAAAACAGAGTTTGTTTTTATCTATCAAGATAATGCTCTGGATCTTAATCGGGAAGTTGAGGCTCAATTCGATCAGCAAGAGATAACGACTATTCTCGATGAGTTGTTTAAAAATTCAGAGAATGCTTATGTGATATCAGGAAGGCAAATCTATATTACCAAAAAAGCAAAAGCTACTCCGGAAACGAAATATCAGTCTCTTAAAATAGTTGTAACTGGTATTGTATCAGAGGATTCAGGAGAGTCTCTGCCTGGAGTAACTGTTCTTGAGAAAGGTACTGTAAATGGTACCATTACTGATTTTGAGGGACGGTATACTCTTGAGGTTAATCCTGATGCTGTGCTTGTATTCTCGTTTGTTGGAATGACGACCAAGGAGGTGAATATTGGTGATTCGAATGGTGCTGTTGATGTGACGTTAAGTTCCAGCGAGATAGGCATCGATGAAGTGGTTGTAACGGCACTGGGAATAAAAAAAGAAACCAAAGCTTTAGGTTATGCTGTTCAAAAAGTTTCGGGCGATAATGTTAGCAAGGTAAAAGGTGTTGACTTTGCCACTAGTTTAACGGGAAAAATTGCCGGTTTAAACGTTGCTAATAGTACTGAATTCAATAGTGCTCCTACCATTTCATTGCGCGGAGAATCTCCTTTATTGGTTGTAGATGGAGTTCCATATAACAACCTTTCATTAAGAGATATTGCTGCCGATGACATTGAATCGATCGATGTTTTGAAGGGAGCAACAGCTTCTGCTCTTTATGGTGCGCGTGGAGGAAGTGGTGCGATCATGATTGTGACTAAGCGTGGCAAGGAAGAAGGTCTTCAGGTCGAGATCAATAGTAGTACCATGATTAATGCCGGTTATTTGCGTAAACCGGAAGTTCAAACATCATACAGTACCGGGCAGGGAGGTAAATACCTTGCAGGTAGTTATGTATGGGGAGATAAAATGGATATTGGTCGTGAAGCGGTACAATACAATCCATTTACTTATGAATGGGAAACACAGCCCTTGGTGGCTAAAGGAAAAAATAACCTGAAAAATTTCCAGGAGTTTAGTTCCATTGTCAATACTAATGTGAGTGTCACACAAAAGGGAAAATATGGAAGTTTTCGTACTTCTTTAACTCACGTTTATAACAAGGGACAATGGCCCAATGAAAAGCTTAATAAAATTACATATTCTGTAGGTGGGGATATGAAATTTGGAAAGTTTAAATCAGATGCCGGATTGACCTATAATAAACGGTTTTATCCGAATAAAGGAGGTACCGGCTATGGAGGCAATGGCTACTTGTACAATTTATTAATCTGGTCGGGTGTCGATTTTGATATTCGTGATTATAAGGATTATTGGTACAAAAAAGACGAGTTATCAAACTGGATGGATCGCTCCTGGTACGAAAACCCATACTACATAGCTCATGAAATTACATCGGGCAATGATTATGATATAGTTAATGGGTTTATCAATACTTCCTATGATATTGCGCCATGGCTGACTGCGACGCTTCGATCAGGTATGGATATGGGCGTTAGTAAATCGGAATATAAGACGCCTATCGGCGCGACAGCTGGTTGGGGTGGTCGAAAAGGATACTATAGTGTTTCCAGAAATAATAACTTCAGCATTAATAACGATCTGATACTAATGGGGGATTATACCTTTAATGATTTTAATGTTAATGGCTTGCTGGGCGGATCTATTTATTACCTAAAGAATGATGGACTGAGTTCAAATACGGAAGGTGGTATTATTGTTCCCGGTTATTATTCTTTGAATGCTTCTGTGGATCCAGCCCAAACCAGCAAATGGTATTCACAAAAGCAAGTTAATTCATTCTACGGAAAATTTTCTGCCTCTTGGAAAAGTGCTGTTTTCTTAGATGTTACCGGGCGTAATGACTGGTCTTCAACTTTGCCGGAATCAACCCGTTCGTATTTTTATCCTTCAGTGGCATCAAGTTTGGTTCTGTCAGAATTCATTACGATGCCTGAGTTTTTTGATTTTTGGAAACTTAGGGGCTCATGGACAATGACTAAGCAAGACATGAGTATTTATGCCATTAATAAGGTTTTCAACATCAGTACCGATGTGTGGAATAACATGACGGCAGCTTACGCCCCAACTTCGATAAAAGATGCGATTATTTCGCCAGCCACTTCTCGTTCCTATGAAATTGGAACAGCTGCTCATTTCTTAAATAATCGGTTGCGATTAGATGTAACCTACTATAATAAGCTCAACTATAATAATTCTCGTTCTGCAAGAATTAGTTCGACGACAGGCTATTACAATACTCTTATTAATATTGAAGAAGAACAGGAGCGTAAAGGGTTCGAGGTAATTTTGTCCGGCGATATCATCAAAAGCAAAGAGCTAAACTGGAAGGCGACATTTAACTGGGCAAGAGATCGTTATTATTACGCGAATATCGATCCGGTTTATTCGACGCAAAAAGGTTGGGTTGCAAAAGGTAAACGTTGGGATTGGTTAAGTGTTTATGACTACCAAAGAGATCCTAATGGCAATATTATTCATGGAAATGATGGGATGCCATTAATTAACCAATATGAAAGTTTGCAAGGATATACTGCTCCTGACTGGATGTTTGGTTTGAGCACGCAAGTTTCGTACAAGAATTTGACACTTGATATAAGTGTTGACGGAAAAGTAGGAGGATTAGCTCATGCACAAATTGATCAGGCCATGTGGAACTCAGGTTCTCACATTGATAGTGATAATGATTATCGTTATGAGGAGGTGGTCAATGGAAATAAAACATTTATTGGAGAGGGAGTTAAAGTGGTCTCAGGAAGTGCCGAATGGGATGCCGATGGCAATATTATTCGGGATGATCGGGTATATGAACCAAACGATAAAGTGGTTTCTTATGAGACATATATGACACGTACAAATCCTTATATTGGAACTGTTCGGACTCAAAATTTACTGGATAAAACCTTTGTTAAGTTGCGAAATATTGCCATTAGTTACGCTTTGCCACCAACTTTTTATGAAAAGTTGAATTTGAAGCAGGCATCAATTGGAGTAGTGGGGCAAAATCTATTGATGTGGACCCGCGATTTTAAATTTTCAGATCCTGATGTCGGCGTTGAGAATATCAATTCTCCATCTATACGCTATGTTGGTTTTAATTTGAAACTTAATTTTTAATCTTTTTAAAACTATGAATTTAAATAAAATAATAATAGGGTTTGCAGCTTTAATCTTATTTGCCGCATGCAGTAAATTCGATGAGTTGAATACCAATAGCGATTCAGCTACGAAAGTAAACTCGAAACTTTTAGCTACCGGGGCTATTATGGGAATCATGAAACCGTCATCAGGTGTAGGTTTTGTAGATAGTCAATTTCTTCCCAAGTATTTGGCGTGGGGTGAAGGTTCGCGAGGAAATCAATATAACAACTTTGGAAGGGCGAGTTTTGATAGTTTTACGACATTGCGAAACTATCGACTTATGGCTGAACTGGCCGAAGAACGGGATCGTGATGCCTATGAGGCATTAGCTCTTTTCTTGGAAAGTTATTTGATTTACAATCAGACTATTGCCGTGGGCGATATTCCCTACTCCGAAATATTGAAAGGTAAAGAGAATTTGTTAACCCCTAAATACGATGCTCAGAAAGATATTTTTAAATCTTTGCTGACCAATTTGGATCGTTCTGTTGAGTTATTCGGTAACGCTTCAGATTTTGAAGGAGATCCTATTTTTGGAGGAAATGTCAATAAGTGGAGAAAGGTTGTTAATGCCTTTGAGTTAAGGGTACTTATCAATCTTTCCAAAAAAGAATCAGATACTGATCTTAATGTAAAGCAAAAATTTGCACAAGTTTATCAACGTGGTCTTTTAATGGAAGGGAACGGAGATAATCTCCAACTGGTATTCTCAAGTAAATCAGGTCAGTTGTATCCTTTTAATATTGCCTATAATAAGCACTTTGACTATCCGATGCTTTCGAATACGTTGATGGATATTTTGCAAGAGAATAACGATTATAGGATGTTTTATTTTGCGTCTCCTTCAAAAGCTAAACTTGCGGAGGGGAAGGTAGAAAGTGATTTTGACGCTTATGTTGGAGTTGAGGTTTCGGATCCTATTGAGGATATTAGAGCTAAATATGTGTCTGGAGAATATTGTGGGTTTAATAAACGATTCATTTACTATGAGCCGGGTGAGCCTTATATCCTAATTGGTTATGCTGAGCAAAACTTTATTCTTGCTGAAGCTGCATTGCGTGGCTGGATTACAGAAGATGCTTCATTGTTTTATACAAAGGGAATACGAGCACATTTTGATTTTCTTCGTGAATGGACTCCTGATGATGTCACTTATCATCATGGGCGAAAGATTACAGACGAAGTAATTGATGATTATTTGGTAAATCCTTCGGTTCAATTATCCGGAGAGTTTGAAGACAAACTGGAGATGCTTATGGAGCAAAAGTACGTAGCTTCATTCTTGCAACTCGCTTGGCAGCCGTATTATGATTACAGACGTACGGGATACCCGGTTTTACCAATAAATCCCGAAACGAATTTGAATTTTAAAGAGCCGTCTAAAATCCCGGTGCGTTGGTTGTATCCTCAGGTTGAATTTGATTATAATAAGGAACAGGTTCAGAAAGCACTAGATAGCCAATATGAAGGAGTTGATGAGGTGAATAAACTCATGTGGATATTAAAATAATGCGAAATTGAATGATGAGTATAAAAAAAGTGTTTTTGACAGTAGTCTTTGCTTGGATGGTATTTTTTACCATCCAGGCAAAAACTCGCAAAGTTGTTTATATTGTTCTTGATGGTATCCCAGCCGATTATGTGGAACGTGTTCGTCCCAAGACAGTATTTGATATTGCCGATAAAGGGGCTTATGCGCGAGCGTATACCGGCGGCGAAATAGGAGGATATTCGCAAACCCCAACTATCTCGGCTGTAGGATATACTAATATTCTAACCGGAACGTGGCTTAATAAGCATAATGTACCAGGCAATTCGAATTTGAAGCCTAACTATAATTATTGGAGTATTTTCCGAATAGCGAAAGAGCAACAACAGGATTTTAAGACGGCGCTTTTTTCCAGCTGGGTTGATAATCGAACCGTTCTTATTGGCGAAGGAAAAGAGGAAACGAATCAGCTTCAAATAGACTATGTATACGATGGCTATGAACTTGATAAAACGCGCTTCCCGGAGAAAAAAGACCATAAGCAGATTTTTGAAATTGACTCTGTTGTTTGCCAAAAAGCAGCAGCAAGTATTCGTCGTGATGCTCCGGATTTGAGTTGGGTTTATTTGTGGTATACCGATTCTGGTTTTCATCTTTATGGAGATGGAGCCTTTATGGATGACTATGTGAATAAAACAGATCAATTGATTGCTCAAATCTGGGAGGCTGTTCAATATCGTGAAAAAATGTTTGATGAAGATTGGCTGGTTATTGTTACCACTGATCATGGTCGTTCGGAAAGTGGACACGGCCATGGTGGGCAGTCGGAAAGAGAACGCTCTGTATGGATTTCAACCAATCAGAAAAAGGTTAATAACCATTTTGGTAGTGCTTCCCTGTCTTTAGTTGATATTTTACCTACAATTTGTCATTTTATGGATTTCGATGTGCCCCGTGATCTGGCCTTTGAGCAAGACGGAATCTCATTTTTGGGAAAGAACGATATTTCAGCTCTTAAGACCAGCCCCTATGATGATACTGTGGTTCTTAGCTGGAATAGCTCATCGACAAATAATAAGGCTATCATTTATATGGCTACTACTAACCATTTCAAAGAAGGTGGAGTTGAAGAATGGATAGAACTGGGGGAAGTTCCTGCTAAAGCAGGGGCTTTTACAGTAGACATATCGCAATATCCGGCATCGAAATTTTACAAATTTGTGGTGAGCACACCACACAATGCGCTTAACCGCTGGTTAAGAAAATAAGCTGTAGGTCTTCCGTTGCATTCGTTCACAAGGAGTGAAATGCGAGGAGCTACAAATGATATTTACGGTATTGATTTCCTGATCCACTGAACATCAGCGGGTCAGGAAATTTTATTTTGCGGTCAAAGTTCCTCTTTCGATCTATTTGTTTGACTGTGTTTTAGGGGGATTTACTCGGTTGCGAGAATGTGAACTATTTACAGGATATAACTTTTCTGCTTCCGATTATCGGATGAAAATCTTCGATACCTCGTCCATGCCTAAGTTGAATGATTTGCTTTATAAAAAGTTTGTCGATTCATAAGGAGTAACAGGATCAGATTCTTTTCCAGTGTTTCGCTATTGAAAAAAGATTGGTTGTTTTTGTCAAGTAATAATTTCCGTAGTTTGGCCAGCGCTCTTGAAGCCAGATTCATTGAGGATTGTTCGTTAATACCAAGAATCTCAGCAATTTCTCTGTGGGAAAGTTCTTGTATATACTTTAAATAGATAATTTGTCTCTGCTTGTCTGATAATTGATTGTAGCAGTTGATTAACTTTTTGACCAATAGTAGTTCTTCATCATTATTTGCCCCGAAATTTTTCTCCAACTCATCGTCATCAATAATCAGATGAAAAGGTGTCTCTTTTTCAGAAAGATAAAGCTTGTTTTTTGTCAGCTTATCAATGATAATATTACGAATCGATTTTAGCAGATACGAACGAACACAAGGAGTAGATTTTATATTCTTACCTGAGTACAGCTTTACAAACAAATCCTGTATACAATCTTTTATGAAATCTGTGTCAGGATATAACTTCAATCCATAGTTTAGTAAGTGGTCATAGTATTTGGTATATATGACTTCAAGAATTTGTTTTTGCCCATTAACAAAAATGTTCCAATATTCGGAATCTTTCATTACTCGTATTAGCTAGGTATGTTTGACATCTGATCCAATTGAACTGTTTCTCTACGAATGTCAGTTTTGGAATAAGATGTCAATCGTCAATTTTTTTAAAGTCAGGCTTTAGTGATTTTTTAAAAAAGGTAATTCATGGTGATAAAAATACAGAAAACTTTTATCAATGGGGGTGTTTCTTTGGTGGAATTTGAATCAGAAATCAGAAACACGGATTACGGAGTTGAGTGGGGAAAACCTTATTCTATAACCATTTCAGTGATTCTATATTTCAATAAACGTTTGGCATTTGAGAGTTTGACAGTTGACTTTAGTTATGGCCAATATGGGGAGCCTAAGTTTATTTTCTACTCTCCGTTTTTTATGGGTTTTGTCTGGAGGCTCTTCCGCTAGGTCTTATACCGATGATACTCAGGGACAATTTCTAACTTTCTGTATTGGAAGGCGGAAAACCTACTTATTTGTTTGTAACTTCACAAAAGCGAAGGGTGTATTTTTCGTTTCTTTTTGTTGCAAAGCTTGAATCAAAAAAATGAAATCATGATACGAATCGTAGTCTTTTTCCTGTTGATTAGTTTATTGAGTGGCTGCCAGGCTGACAAGGAGGAAGCACCGACCGGAAAACCGACTGTTTACCTTATTGGGGATTCCACCGTGAAAAACGGACGGGGCGATGGGGCCGACGGACTGTGGGGCTGGGGCGAACCTCTTGCCCTTTATTTTGATACAACCAGAATCCGGGTTGAAAATCATGCCTTGGGAGGAACCAGCAGCCGTACTTTCAGGACTCAGGGACATTGGGAGGAAGTTTTGCATAGCCTGCAAGCCGGCGACTATGTGTTGATTCAGTTTGGGCACAATGATGCCGGTCCTGTTAATGATAACTTTCGGGCACGCGGCACTTTTGAAGGCATCAGCGATAAAATGGAGGAGATCGACAACCTGCTCACAGGCGAGCGTGAAGTGGTTCATACCTACGGCTGGTATTTGCGTCAGTATATTGTTGAAGCGAAGGAAAAAGGAGCCATTCCTGTTGTATTGTCTCCTATTTCTCGCAACAATTGGGTGAATGGAGAGGTACTGAGGGATAATGCAAGCTATAGCGAATGGGCCCGCGAAGTGGCTACTTTTGAAGAGGTAGAGTTTATTGATCTGAATGAGAAGATGGCCCGCGCAATGGAAGCCTTGGGCGAAGATTCGGTTACCGGCACTTTTTTCTTTAAGAACGACCCAACACATACAACAGCCAAGGGAGCAATCTTCGCAGCCTCACTAGTGGTGGAAGGTTTGAATCAAGCCTCTAGTTGCAAGCTGAAGGATTACTTACAGGAGAATCCAACACTTAACTTTCCGGTGAAGCGCAATCTTTTTTTGGTATCAAACTCACCTGTGAAGTCATCCAATGAGAAAGCTGTTGACTGGAGCCGGGAGCTTCCGGCTTATCTGGACACCAGTCGGCTAAATATTTTTACCCCGACAGCCATTGCCAACAATGGTTTGAGTTATTATTCGGAGAGGTTTTGGAATGAGCTGATGGAACAGATGAAGGAAGATGATTTCTTGCTGATCCAGCTCGGCCGATCAAGTACAAAGAACAGCCCCAATGCACAAAGTTATTCTTACACCGAAGTTTTGAAAAAGCACCTTATAGAGGCAAAAGCCAAAGGTGTAGTGGTCATCCTTATTTCTCCGACTCCGCACAACAAATGGTCGGGTGGAAAATTGGAAAGCGTAAGTGACAGCAATTCCCTGTGGGCTCGTGATTTGGCTCAGTCCGGACAGGTTTTCTATATTGATTTAAACCACGTTATTACCTTGGAGTATGAGGCCATGGGGCCCCAAATAGCCCGGCAGCTTTTCACCAACGATCCGGTTCGTACCAATGCCGCTGGTGCCCGGTTAACTGCCCTGACACTAGCCAAAGAACTTAAAAAACTCCAATCCTGTGCGCTTTCAGGCTATGTCAATCTTAACAGAGGTAAACTGTAAGTGGGATGATACCCTGCAAACTTTAGCGGCTGATCGTCAGACTAACTTTTTCAATCTGCCCGCCCATGGGAGGATTCATTTTTGAGATTTTTACTTTGGCATGCTCAATTTGCGGGAAAGCATCGTAAAGGCGATCCACAATGCGGGTGGCTACATTTTCCAGCAAATCAGATGGAATGGCCATTTCCTCTTTAATCAGTTCATAGGCTCTCTGATAATTCAGGGCATCTTTCAGGCGGTCCGACTTGGCAGCTGCTTCGCAGTCGGTTTGAATGCTTACATTCAGGATAAACTTGTTGCCCACTTCTTTTTCAACCGGGTAATGCCCGTGATAGGCAAAAAACTCCAGTCCTTCCAAATCAATTTGTCCCATTTTTCGTGTGTTTTAAAGGGTAAACTTCCAGAGGACAAAATTAATTTTCTTTTTTAGAAATAGATTTTATTGGACTTAAAACCATTTGTGCAGAATCATTTTATATTTTTGTGGATTATTCAATCTTATGAATGGTCATTTTTGTATTTCGACCTGTTCATAAGCTGTTTTATAGACGATTCGGAAAGTAATAAATAGGTCCGTGACCGTAATTAATTGAAAACTTCTATGAGCGAAAAAACTCCTGAAAAAGAGCCGGTGGTTAAAAAGAATTTTATCCATCAAATTATTGAAGAAGAACTGAAAGAAGGGAAGAATGACGGAAGAGTGCATACGCGGTTTCCGCCTGAGCCCAATGGCTATTTGCATATCGGGCATGCGAAATCAATTTGTTTAAATTTTGGTACCGCTCAGAAGTTTAACGGGCTGACAAATCTTCGCTTTGATGATACCAATCCTTCCAAAGAAGAAACCGAATATGTGGATTCGATTAAGGAAGACGTACGTTGGCTGGGATTTGACTGGGGTGACCGTGAGTTTTATGCTTCCGATTACTTTGATAAACTGTTTGATTTTGCTGTTAAACTGATTCAGGAAGGTAAAGCCTATGTGGATGATCAGGATGCGGAAACCATCAGTAGCCAAAAAGGAACACCCACCCGTCCGGGAGTAGAGAGTCCATGCCGAAACCGTTCTGTAGAGGAGAATCTCGACTTGTTTATGCAGATGAAGGCTGGAGAATTTAAAGAAGGAGAGCACGTTTTGCGTGCCAAAATAGATATGGCTTCGCCGAATATGCACATGCGCGACCCGATTATCTACCGGGTGATGCATGCGCCACACCACCGCACTGGCACAAAATGGTGCATTTACCCGATGTACGATTTTGCTCACGGGCAAAGCGACTATTGGGAAGGCATTACGCATTCGGTTTGTACCCTGGAGTTTGAAGTACACCGCCCGCTTTACAACTGGTTTATCGATCAGCTGAAAGACGGCGAATACCGTCCGCGCCAAATTGAGTTTGCCCGCTTAAATCTGACTTACACGGTGATGAGTAAGCGCAAACTGCTGGAACTGGTGAAGGATAAGCATGTGAATGGCTGGGATGACCCACGGATGCCCACCATTTCGGGCTTGCGTCGTCGGGGATATACACCCGAGTCGATCCGGAATTTTGCCGAGCGCATCGGTGTAACTAAAGTTGATGGCATCATTGATGTCGCCTTGTTGGAACACAGTGTTCGCGAAGATCTGAATAAAAAAGCACAGCGGGTAATGGGAGTTTTGAACCCCTTGAAAGTGGTGATTACCAATTATCCGGAAGGACAGGTTGAAGAGATGGAAGCGATCAACAATCCGGAGAATCCGGATGCAGGTACACGCAGTGTTCCGTTTACCAAGGAGATTTACATTGAGCGCGATGACTTTATGGAAGAACCACCACGTAAGTTTTTCCGTTTGGCGCCTGGTCGTGAAGTTCGTCTGCGGTACGCTTACTACATCACTTGCAACGATGTGATCAAAGATGAGAATGGTGAAATTACCGAATTGCACTGTACGTATGATCCCGAAACCAAAGGTGGTAACTCGCCTGATGGCCGTAAAGTAAAAGCTACTTTGCACTGGGTGTCGGCTACTGAAAACGTTGAAGCAGAGGTACGTTTGTACGACCGCTTGTTTTTGGACGAAGAGCCGGATGGACATAAAGACCGCGACTTCAAGGAATTTATGAACCCGGATTCACTGACGGTGCTGAATACGTGCTACATCGAGCCATTTGTTAAGCAAGCCAAAGCCTTGGATTCGTTCCAGTTTGAGCGGCTGGGGTATTTCAACGTAGACCTGGATAGCACTGACCAGAAACTGGTATTCAACCGGACTGCGCAATTGCGCGACAACTGGTCAAAATTCAAAGGAAAATAATTTTAATTGATGATGATAGGAACGGGCGGGACAGATGATGTCTCGCCTTTTTTGTGAGTTTATCCTACTTCTTACCGATGAATCACTTCCATTAACCGATCAGCTTTTCAGCAGACAGCTTGGAATTCTTAGTTTTATCCTGGAAATTAAAGGTAGCTGGTTATGGAAAATAATTCTTACAGACAAGAACGAAAGTGTAGTAAAGAACGCAAGTCCGACGGATCATTTCTAGGCACAGTTTTAATCATTGTTGGGGTTCTTTGGATTTTGAAAGAATTTGGTTGGCATATTGGATTGCCGGGCTGGCATGCGGTTCGGGAGGGAATGTCAAACTTCTTCAACATTTTTCATGTCGGAGCAGTGAGTATTACCTGGCCGGTAATTCTGTTGATTGTTGGTGTTTTGCTGCTTGCAGGCCGCCGATTGGTTGGAGCTTTACTGCTTGTGCTGGCTGTTCTGTTTGTGTTGCCGCACGTCATTATTCCGGGAATACTGACCATTGTTTTCTTCCCGATCATTTTAGTGGTGGTCGGAATTATTCTGATCAGTAAAATTCTTTAGCGGGTTTGTTAACCGCATGCGGGCGAGCGTATTGAAGCAAGGTGAGTTTAGGTGAAGAATTTAACTATTTTAGAGGTGGGATTTTTGATATGAAAGATTATGGAGAATAAGAAGAATAAAGGGTTTTATTTTGGAGTTGTACTGATTGCCATTGGGGCATTTATGATACTTGAACGTATTGGTCTGATTCCATGGAGTGTCCTTGATGTGTTGATTTCCTGGCAAATGTTGCTGGTGGGTATTGGAATAATCTCGTGGATTGGAGGTAACCGTACCGGAGGATTAATCCTGATGGTTATTGGTGGCTTTTTTATGTTGCCCGAATTCATTGAGGTACCTCAGAAACTGCGACGTTTGTACTGGCCAATGATTTTGGTGGCAGCCGGCGTACTCCTTCTGATGCGTCAAAACAGTTCAAAGGGCAGATTGGAGGAGGGTACAGGCGACCGGGATTTTGATCAGTTTGATGACTTTGTCATTTTTGGTGGCCGCGAAATATTTATCAATTCCCAAAACCTAAAGGGCGGACGGGCCACCTCCATTTTTGGCGGTATCGATTATGATTTACGGCAATCTCGGCTGGCTCCGCAAGGCGCTTTTATTGATTCATTGGCCATTTTTGGCGGTTGCAGCATTAAGGTTCCGTTGGACTGGAATGTTCGGAATGAAGTGACCACCATGTTTGGCGCTTTTACCGATAAGCGGGGCGATACCTTTCAGCACCGTCAATACGATCCTTCCAAGACACTGGTTATTCGGGGATTTACGATTTTTGGAGGCTTTGAAGTCAAGCATGTATAAATCTTCGCATGAGGCATCCTTTTATCAATAACAAAAGATTAATGCTCTATTATGGAGTGTTTTGGCTGACCATTGGCTTGGTCAATATCGTGGTTCAAAACCTTTGGTTTGGCACCGATCTGACAACAGCCTTTTTGTCGGCTTTTCCCTTTTTTGCTTTGTACCCGATTTTAGGGGCTAGTATTTGGTTCATTATCAAATACAACAGTTTAGAGGAGAAGGATTTGTATTGGGTGTTGCTTTATCATCTTATTGCGGGAAGTTTGCTCAATGCCATCTGGTTGTACCTCGGCTTTATTTTCATCAAATTGGTTGATGAAAGCTACCTTCAGATTTTATACGATTCCCTGCCCAATAAGATTTTCTCGGGCTACGTGATGTACACCATTTATGTCATGTTTTTTTATACGATAAACTATTATCAAAGTCTGAAAGAAAAGATACAGAAAGAAGCCGAGCTGAAGGCCTTGATTCGGGAAGCCGAACTCAACGCACTAAAATCGCAGATTAATCCGCACTTTCTCTTCAACAGTCTCAACTCCATCGCTTCCTTAACGCTCAGTGCTCCGGAAAAAGCGCAGGAAATGGTGATCAACTTGTCGCGGTTTATGCGGTACTCTCTGCAGCACGATCAGGATGAGGCCGTCTCGCTGGCTGATGAGCTGGAAAACATCAAGCTTTACCTGAGTATTGAGAAAGTACGTTTTGGAAAAAAGCTAAACCCGGTTTTTGACATTGAAGAAGGTTGTCATCGATGCCAGATTCCGAACATGATTTTGCAACCTTTATTTGAAAATGCGATAAAATATGGTGTTTATGAGGCAACAAGCCCGGTGAGTATTACCACCACCTGTCGCATAAAAGAAAAGCACATTCTGATCTGCATTGAGAATGATTATGATCCGGAAGCGATTAGAAACAGGGGAGAGGGGATTGGTTTGCAGAACATCAGGCAACGGCTGAGTTTGATTTACGGATCGGCTGATTTGCTGAAACTGACAGATAATAAAACAAGTTTTAAAGTTGAATTATTATTACCAAAGACAATACCGGCATGAAACAGACATTGAAAGCATTAATCATCGAAGATGAGGAACTTGCCCGCAACCTGCTTAAAAGTTACCTGAAAGATCATCCAAGCCTGGAGCTGATTGGCGAATGTGAAAATGGTTTTGAAGGGGTTCAGAAAATTAATGAGCTGAAACCCGATGTGGTGTTTCTGGACATCCAAATGCCCAAAATTACGGGGTTTGAGATGTTGGAGTTGTTGGATCATAAACCAGAGATTATTTTCACAACAGCCTACGACCAATATGCAATTAAGGCTTTTGACTACAATGCCCAGGATTATTTGTTGAAACCCTTTTCGAAAGAACGTCTGCTAAAAGCCATTGATAAAGTGCAGGAACGTATTGATAAGGGTGAACGTTCGACCAACAGGCTGGAGCAGCTAAACACTTATGCCGTAGAGGAGTACCTTGACCGCATTGTGGTAAAAGACCGGCATAAGATCAATATTATTCCTGTTGATCAGGTTCGTTACATTGAGTCGCTGGATGATTATGTGCTGATTTACACCCAGGATGGCCGCCACATGAAGCAGAAAACCATGAAATATTTCGAGTCGAATCTGAATCCCCGGGATTTCATTCGCATTCACCGTTCATACATTGTGCACATCGAAGATATGGCCGAGATTCAGCAGTATGAAAAGGAATCTTATGTGGTTATTCTGAAAGATAAAACGAAGTTGAAGGTGAGTAAAACCGGGTATAAGAAAATTAAGGAAAGCCTGCACTTTTAACTTCAGCAATAGCCTTGGAGAATTAACATCAACCCCAAGAGAAGGAGGCGGTATGAAAAGGACTGATGCTGCTCTTCAACTTTTTGGGGGACACAAGCATCGAAACTGGGACAAAAGTATTTTTCGGTAGACAATTTAGTTGGTAAAACTTCTGAGTCCGTTATTAATTGCAGGACTTTGCTATTTTTACATACTTAAATTGAAAACATGAAGAAATTATTTTTTAGCATGCTTTTGTTACTTCCGGCTGGGGTGTTTGCTCAAAATGAAGTTCAACCGGCAGGGTATAAGTTGCTGTGGTTTATAGGAATTCTGGTGGCCTTGCCGATTGTCTATTACTTCATTCAAAAGTTCTTTTTTAAGGGCACGTCACAGAAAGGTAAGCCGGTTTCAGTTTCCCGGAGCAAATTGGAAATAAATTTATTGAAAGATCGTAAATACCGGCCCACGGTTCTTACCTTGAGAGTGGAAAATAGAAGCAAGAAGGATATTGACCTGGAAGCACCTGTTTTGAGTTTCCGCAAATTATGGTCGAAGCGGAAATTTAAATTGAAAGGCATCAACCGATACGAGATTTATCCGCTGTTTTTGGAAGCCGGAAAAACCCATGAGCTTCGAATTGACTTAAGTGTTTTCTACGATCATGACCGAAAGCTGAAGCGTTTTTTCTGGGCCAAAATTCAGCTTCAGGATACCAAAGGGAAAAGTTATTCATCCTCTTTCATCACCTTACGAAAAAGCTTGTTTTCATAAATGAGAAGCTGGAAGTTTAACCATATCGACTTTTCAACTTATCCTTACTACGGAGGAGATGATCTGGGAGTGCGGTATTCGGAAGAAAACTTGCAGGTGAAAGTATGGGCGCCAACTGCCCGACAGGTTGAGCTGAAACTGTATCAAAACAGCACTGGCGGACGGACGATCCGGCGCGAATTTCTGAGTCCGCAGGCCGATGGCGTTTGGCAACTGAGTTTGAAGGGAGCTTTTGAAGGGCTTTTTTACACCCTTAAGGTTAACGATGGTTCCTGGCTGAGTGAAACGCCCGGTATTGACGCCCGTGCAGTTGGCGTAAACGGGCGGCGAGGCTTGATCTTTGATCCGAAGAAAACAAACCCCCAAGGCTGGGAAAACGACCAGCCGATTGCTCCAATACCTGCCGTTGATGCCGTTTTGTACGAATTGCATGTCCGTGACTTTTCGATGTCCCCAGAGTCGGGCATGAAACATAGGGGAAAGTTTCTGGCTTTTACCGAAGAAAATACGAAAACGCCCGGAGGAGCAGCAACCGGGATTGATCATCTAAAAAGTTTGGGAATAACCCATGTCCATCTGTTGCCGGTATTCGATTTTTTCACTGTTGATGAGAATTATCCGGAAAAGAAGTACAACTGGGGCTACGATCCGCTTAATTTTAATGCTCCGGAAGGAAGTTATGCCAGCCAGCCAGATGATACTTCGCGCATTACTGAGTTTAAGCAGCTGGTGCAGGCTTTGCACAAAGCCGGAATTGGGGTGGTGATGGACGTGGTTTATAACCACACAGGCTATACCCGCAGGTCGTGGTTTAACCAAACCGTACCCGGCTATTATTACCGGCAAAAAAGCAACGGGAGCTTTTCGAATGCCAGCGGTTGTGGTAACGAGGTCGCGACAGAACGAGCCATGGTGCGCAAGTACATTGTTGACTCATTGAAATACTGGGCTTCGGAATTTCATATGGATGGGTTTCGGTTTGACCTGATGGGCATTTACGACCTGGAGACCATGAACGAAATTCGGAAGGCGCTGGATGAATTACGTCCGGGAATGCTGCTGTATGGCGAAGGTTGGGCTGCAGACTACAGTCCGATGGATGAAAAGCACCGGGCGGTAAAGCGCAAGGTTGCAAAGTTGAATGGAATTGCCTGTTTTAATGACGATATGCGTGATGCGATCAAGGGCAATAACTTTGATGCCAAAAGCCAGGGCTTCGTAAACGGACGCACGCTCAATGAGGAAGCGGTTAAGTTTGGTGTTGTGGCGGCTTGTCATCATCCACGGATTGTGTACAGTTATGTGGAAAGTTCGCATGAGGCTTGGGCTAAAGAGCCTTGGCAGTGCGTGAATTATGTGTCGTGTCACGACAACTTCACCCTGTTTGATAAGCTCACCCAAAGCTGTCCGGATGCCTCGGAAGAACAGTTGAAGAAAATGCAAAAGTTGGCCGCTGCCTTGATTTTTACCTCGCAGGGAATTCCATTTTTGCATGCCGGAAGTGAGTTTTGCCGAATTAAAGGCGGCAACCATAACTCGTATAAATCACCTGATGCAGTCAACCAAATTGACTGGAAACTCAAGGAGCGTTTTGGGGATGTCTTTGCCTATTTTCAAAAATTGCTAGCGCTTCGGAAGGCTGTTCCTGCTTTTCGCATGCGCTCGGCGGATGAAATTCGACGGCACCTGCACTTTTCGGAGAATTATGAACCGGGCGTTTTAGCTTATTCTATTCTGGATTATCCCAATCCGTTTGGCTGGAAAACGATTCAATTAATTTTTAATGCCAAGCGGGTTGCGACTAATATGGAGTTAGATCAGCATAACTGGGAGGTGATTGCCCGTGAAGACGAGATTGAACTGAATGGAATAGACTGCTTGCTGGACAAAAACGTATCTGTTCCGCCGCTGTCCATGCTTATTTTGGTGAAAGGCTAGAAAATAGCCAGCAGCAAATCAATATCCTTGCTCGGAATATTCAGCTTACTGCCCAGATCCTTATTGGTTAGTATGCCGTTGTAAATATATACCCCTCTTCGGATTCCGGTTGAGCTTTTAATGTAATTTTGCATGCCTCCAATTTCCCCAACGGTAATGATAATAGGAGTTAGTACATTGCTAAGCGCAATGGAAGCGGTTCGTGCCACCATTGAAGCCATGTTGTGTACGCAATAATGAATAACGCCGTGCTTGATGTAGGTCGGATTTTTGAGGGTGGTTGGCATGCTCGTTTCAAAACATCCGCCTTGGTCAATGTTGAGATCAATAATGACAGACCCATCCTTCATATCGCGGACCATTTCTTCAGAGACCTGAAACTTAGTGTTGGAGTTAAAAGACATGGCTCCTAGCACAACGTCAGCGGATCGCAGTGCTTTTTTTAGCACATTAGGATATAACACCGAAGTGAAAATTCGCTGACCAAGGCGGTCTTCAAGTTCCTGCAGATGGAACATGTTGTCGTCGAAAACCTTAACGGTAACACCGAGGCCCAGCGCTGCACGGGCAGCATATTCGGCTGCCGTTTTGGCTCCGAGAATGACCAGTTCGGTAGGAGAAATGCCGGTAACTGATCCGAGCAAAACCCCTTTACCATTCCTCGAGTTGCTTAAATATTCGCTGGCGATGGTGATGGCCGTTGAACCGGCAATCTGGCTCATTAAACGAACAACAGGTAAGCACTTATCCTCGTTTTCCATGTACTCGTAGGCAATGGTGGTTACTTTCTTCTTCATCAGTTTTTGCACCGTTTCCTGGCAATGGTTGCTCAGGTGCATGTTCGAAATCAGGGTTTGCTGACCACGGAGCAGGTCTATTTCATCTGAATCAAAAGGGGCTACCCGGATAATAATGTCGCACTGGAAAATTTCCTCTCGCTTGTCAAGCACCATGGCTCCGGCCTCGCGGTATTCTTTGTCAGAGTAACTGGCTGCCTTGCCGGCATCTTTTTCAATGTAAATTTCGTGGCCGTAGGAAACCAGGAGGGCAACAGCTTCGGGGGTGAGTGGTACCCGGTATTCAATTTTTGAAAAATCAGATGGAATGCCAATGGTAATCCGTTTGCCTTTGCGTCGTATTTCCAACATTTCTTCTTTGGGCAGAAGTAAGGATTTAATCTCCGATTGTTGCTCTTTTTCAGTCATCCCGACAAAGTTAATGGCTCAATTTACTCTTTTATATGTAATAATTCAAAAAGAATCAGAGCTTATTCGTTGTGATCTTTCGTGCGTCCGTGTCCAGCACTTCAATATTGACCGCTATAACCTGATCAGGAAGCAGTGCTTCAATATTTTCCGGCCATTCCATAAAACAGTATTTACCACTGTAAATGTAATCATCAAAGCCAATATCCAGTGCTTCTTCAATATTTTTTATGCGGTAAAAGTCGAAGTGAAAAATGCGCTCATTTTGGGCGGTACTGTATTCGTTAACCAAAGCAAAGGTTGGACTGGTAATCGGGTCGGTTGAGCCCAGTGCCCGACACAGGGCCTTGATTAAGGTTGTTTTTCCGGCTCCCATTTTTCCGTAAAAGGCGAATAGCCGTTCTTCGGGGAAATGCTTGAGAAATGCTTCGGCCGCCTGGGGAAGCTCTTGAACTGAGTTAATTTGGATTGAAAACATGGTTTTAATTTCTTGATTGCAGCAAATTTAAATAAACTTCATTTTAAAAAACACGAAGGCTGATTTTTGTTCGATTTCTGTTTGCAAAAAATGTATTACTTTTGAAGAAATCACAATTGAAGTTAGCATTATGAATCTGCCAGAAAACTTAAAGTACACCAAAGAACACGAATGGGTTCGTGTTGAAGAAAACGTTGTTTACGTAGGTATCACTGACTTTGCTCAGGGAGAACTGGGTGATATCGTGTTTGTTGAAATAGAGACAGAAGGAGAAGAGCTGGATAAAGCGGAAACTTTTGGAACCGTTGAAGCCGTAAAAACTGTTTCAGACTTGTTTATGCCCGTTGCCGGTAAAGTTCTTGAATTCAATACCGAATTGGAGGATGAGCCCGAGCTGATTAACAAGGATCCTTATGGAAAAGGCTGGTTGATTAAAGTGGAGATTAAGGATGCGGCTGAATTGGACGAGCTGATGGATGCTGCTGCTTACCAGGCTATGCTGGAAGCATAATTCATTTTTTACAAAAACAGTTGTGCCTGACGGCGCAATCAAGATAGTACCGATCCCCGGAGAATAATTTCTTCGGGGATTTTTTTGTGGTATTATTTCGGCTATTTTAATTACAATCAGGGCAGCTTCCGAGAATTTAAGCCAAAAAAAATCCGGCTGGAAGGCCGGATTTTTAATTCTTTTCAATCGATTATTTATAGCGACTTGGCAACTTCAATTTCGTGGAAAGCTTCCACCATATCGCCAATTTTAATGTCATTGTATCCTTCAATGTTCAATCCGCACTCATAGCCTTTTGAAACTTCTTTCGCATCGTCTTTAAAACGTTTCAATGATCCGAGTGTTCCGGTGTAAATCACAATTCCATCGCGGATAAGTCGTACTTTGTTGTTGCGTTGAATTTTCCCATCGCGGACAATACAACCGGCAATTGTACCAACTTTGGTGATTTTGAAGGTCTCCAGAATTTCTGCGGTCCCCAAAATTTCTTCTTTGATCTCAGGCGAAAGCATGCCTTCCATCGCTGATTTAATTTCGCTAATCGCATCGTAAATAATGGAGTACAAGCGGATATCCACTTCTTCTTTCTCGGCCAGCTTACGGGCTTGTACGCTCGGACGCACCTGGAAGCCAATTACAATGGCATCGGATGCCGTAGCCAACATGATGTCTGATTCAGAAATGGCACCTACTGCCTTGTGAATAACATTGATCTGAATTTCTTCAGTTGACAGTTTGATCAATGAATCAGAAAGTGCTTCAATAGAACCATCCACGTCACCTTTTACAATCAGGTTCAATTCCTGGAAGTTTCCAATCGCAATCCGGCGACCAATTTCATCCAGCGTAATGTGTTTCTGCGTACGTAATCCTTGCTCACGTGCAAGTTGCTCGCGCTTGGTAGCAATTTGACGGGCTTCACGTTCGTTTTCAAAAACGTTGAATTTATCACCTGCCTGTGGCGCTCCGTCCAGTCCCAGAATAATAACCGGTTCTGATGGGCCAGCGGATTCAATTCGCTGGTTACGCTCGTTAAACATGGCTTTGATGTGTCCGTAATATTTACCGGCCAGCATGATGTCTCCCTGGTGCAAGGTTCCGTTTTGAACAAGCACAGTGGCCACATAACCGCGTCCGCGGTCCAGTGATGATTCCACGATGGTTCCGGTAGCTCGTTTGTCTTTATTTCCTTTTAGTTCCAGCATTTCAGCTTCCAGCAATACTTTTTCCAGAAGTTCGTCCATGTTGGTACCATGCTTGGCTGAAATGTCCTGACTTTGGTATTTCCCACCCCATTCTTCAACCAGGTAGTTCAGGTTTGCCAACCCTTCTTTGATTTTATCCGGATTAGCTCCCGGCTTGTCAATCTTGTTAATGGCAAAAACAATGGGTACTCCCGCTGCCTGGGCGTGGTTAATGGCTTCTTTGGTTTGGGGCATGATGTCGTCATCAGCCGCAACAATAATGATGGCAATGTCGGTAACCTGCGCACCACGTGCACGCATGGCGGTAAAGGCCTCGTGACCCGGTGTATCCAGGAAGGTAATTACCCGACCATCTTTTAAGGTAACGTGGTAAGCGCCGATGTGCTGGGTAATACCCCCGGCCTCTCCGGCAATTACGTTGGCGTTACGAATGTGGTCAAGCAATGAGGTTTTACCGTGGTCAACGTGTCCCATTACGGTAACAATCGGAGCCCTTGGGTGTACTTCGTTGGGTTCGTCGTCTTCTTCAACGCCATCCAGAATGTCGGCGCTGACAAATTCAACTTCAAAGCCAAATTCTTCAGCAACGATGGACATGGTTTCAGCATCCAGACGCTGGTTGATCGAAACAAACAAACCAAGGCTCATGCATGAAGAAATAACGTCGGTAACGCTTACATCCATCATGGTAGCCAGTTCTGAAACCGATACAAACTCGGTTACTTTCAGAATGTTTTGTTCTGCGCTTTCGCGTTCAAATGCAGCTGTGGCTTTTTCACTGGCCGCTTGTCGTTTGTCGCGACGGTATTTCGCTCCTTTGGATTTTTGTTTTCCTGAAGTCAGGCGGGCCAATGTATCTTTAATTTGCTTTTGTACATCTTCCTCGCTAACCTCTTTTTTAATGATTTTGCGCTTTCCTTTTCCACCTTGTTGTGACAGGCGTCCACGCTGTTGTTGTCCTTGTGGAGCTTGTCCGGGTTTGTTAACGGTAATGCGCGAGTCAGAGTCTTTCTGAATGCGTCTGCGTTTTTTCTTGGCGTTTTGCGCGTTGGAGTCACTGGAGGAAGCGACTGGCTTCTTCTTTTTAATTTCAATTCGACCAACAACATTGGGGCCTGCAAGTTTTTCAACGCGGGTTTTAATTTCATTATCCGAATTGCTGCCTTGCTCCTGGCTGCCCTGACGCTTTTGCTTTTCTCTTTCCTTGCGTTCCTCTTCTTTTTGCTTTTTCGTCTTCTTCGTAGGACGTGTTTTTTGGTTGATGGACGAAAGGTCGATTTTACCGACTACTTTAATTTCATCAACTTTAGGAACATTTGTCTGAACTTCTTCTGTCGGTTCAGCTTTTTTCTCTTCTTTTTCTATCTTTTCAGTCTTTGGTTCTGTTTTCTTCTCTTGCTCAACAGGCTTGGGTTCAACCGGAGTGCTTTTCTGAGCCTTGGGCGCTTCAACTGGTTTTTCTTCCTTTTGTGGCTCAGCTGGCTTTTCCTTTTCTTCTTCTTTTTCTTGCTTCAGATCTGCTTTCTTGATGACGGTAGGTTTTCCTTCCCGTTTCTTAGGCTGCATGCTTTCCAGGTCAATCTTACCAAGGACCTTAGGATGTTCCACTTCCGGTTTTGCCTGTTCTTCTTCTTTTTCTTCCTTGGGCTGTGGTTTTTCTTTGGCTTTCGGAATTTCCTTTTTAGGCGGATTCATATCCTTAATCCGAACTTCTTCCACTTCCTCTTCGTCCTCATCAAGATCATTATCGTCTGAAGAGGCATCGGTATTTTCAAGCGAAATAGATTCGTTTTTACTACGGTGACTCATCAGGTTGATCTTTTCTGACTCTTTTTTCAGCGTGATGTCACTCTTATACTCTTTTTCGAGCATCTGGTATGCATCTTCCGAAATTTTAGAGTTCGGGTTTGAATCAATTTCAAATCCTTTCTTATGCAGAAACTCTACAATGGTATTAATTCCTACATTAAACTCTCGTGCTACCTTACTAAGTCGCGTACTTTTTTTGCCAATTGCCATATACCCAATCTGTTTTTTTGTCTTTTTTTTAATTTTGCGCAAAAACTATGCAATTCTATATCCAATTTGATTAACTGCCAATCGTATGAAACGATTGATCTTGACTATTCAAACTCGGAACGCAAAATCTTTAATATGTGATCAATTGTTTCTTCTTCCAGATCTGTTCGTTTAATCAGATCATTGCGGCTAAGACTCAACACGTTTTTCGCGGTGTCGCAGCCAATGGATTTCAACTGATCCAAAATCCAGGCGTCAATTTCGTCTGCAAATTCTTCCAGGTTCACGTCTTCATCATCGGTCTCCATTTCCCGGTAAACATCAATTTCGTAACCGGTCAGTTGGCTTGCTAAACGAATGTTTAAACCACCTTTACCAATGGCCAGAGAAACTTCATCGGGCTTAAGGTAAACATCGGCACGTTTGATGTCTTCGTGTAATTTGATCGACGTTATTTTTGCCGGATTTAATGCCCGTTGAATAAACAACTGGACATTGGCTGAATAATTGATCACATCAATATTTTCATTTCTCAGTTCACGAACAATGCCGTGAATACGGGATCCCTTCATGCCGACGCAAGCGCCAACCGGGTCAACCCGTTCATCATAGGATTCAACTGCTACTTTCGCACGTTCGCCAGGTACCCGAACAATTTTCTTAATGGTAATCAGTCCATCAAAAATTTCAGGTACTTCTAACTCGAACAATCGCTCGAGGAATACAGGAGAAGTGCGGGACAAGATAATTAAGGGGTTGTTATTTCTAAGCTCCACCTTGTAAACCACAGCCCTCAGGTTATCTCCCTTGCGGAAATAATCGGAAGGAATTTGTTCCGTTTTGGGCAGGATCAACTCATTACCTTCGTCATCTAAAACAAGAATTTCTTTTTTCCAAACCTGGTAAACTTCTCCGGTAACAATATCGCCAATTTTGCTTTTGTACTTGCCGAAGATGTGGTCTTTTTCCAATTCCAGAATCCGACTGGCCAGGTTTTGACGCAGGTTCAGAATCGCACGACGACCAAAGTCTTTCATCTTAACTTCGTCCGTAACTTCTTCGCCTACTTCGTAGTCATCATCAATTTTCTTGGCTTCAGTAAGTGTGATCTGAGTATTTGGATCTTCGATGTCGTCATCTTCCACAACCTCACGGTTGCGCCAAATCTCAAAGTCACCCTTATCGATATTGATAATGATGTCGAAATTCTCATCTGTTCCGTATGTTTTTTGCAAAACATTCCGGAAAACGTCTTCAAGAACGCTCATCATGGTGACCCGGTCAATATTTTTCAGGTCCTTAAATTCAGAAAAGGTATCGATAAGATTAATCGTATCCATTTTGCGTTCGTTTTAGAATTTTATAATGTTTTTAACTGTTTTTGCTTCATCAAACGCTATACGGTGAAGGCGGGTGATAAGTTGCTTTTTTTTATGGCCTTCTACTTTTTCACGTTTAACTGTTTCAAGTTCAAATCCATCCTGATCGACCGATTTTAACTCTCCGCTTAGTTTTTCGCCTGTTTTCAGGACGACTTCCATTTCCTGCCCGATGTTTTTGACATACTGACGGTAAACTTTAAGCGGTTGTCCTAAACCGGCAGAAGCGACTTGTAATTCAAAATCTTCTTCTTCACGATCTAAGCTACCTTCAACTAAACGGCTAATTTGAACACAGTGATCAATTGTAATACCGTTCTCGCTATCCAACGATACCTTGATTTGGTTACTTGGAGTCACTTCCAGGTCAACGATAAACTGGTCTTCACTTAGTTTATCTTCAATGAGTTGTGTTATTTTACTTTTATCAATCATAAATTCCGACTAATAAAACAGGGGACTTTTGGTCCCCTGCAAACGGTCTATCTTCCAATTGTCAGCGCAAAATTAGCAAAAGGAATTCAAAACTCAAAATGTGGAAGTTAATGAATGTCAGTTATTACGTGTTTGCGAAGTATGTCGTGAGGCTTGCTTAGGCGCAGGAATGAAAAAGTTTTTTACTTTTGTTGAAGACACATTTAATGAAAACGTAATTATTGGATTGAAAACAAATAAAAAGAAGATTATCAATGATCCGGTTTTCGGATTCATTACCCTTCAGTCTGAATTTATCTACGATTTAGTCGAGCATCCTTTTCTTCAGCGTTTGCGGCGCATTAAGCAATTAGGCCTTTCAAATATCGTTTTCCCCGGTGTGAATCATACCCGGTTTGAGCATGCCATCGGTGCGGTACACCTTATGGGGATGGCCATTTCCAGTTTGAAGATGAAAGATGTTGACATTAGCGATGACGAAGCTGAAGCCGTGACGGCAGCTATTTTGCTGCACGACATTGGTCACGGTCCGTTTTCGCATGCCTTGGAGCACTCGTTGGTGGAGGGAATTTCGCACGAAAGCCTTTCGCTGATGTTGATGGAAGAAATGAACCGGCAATTTGGAGGGCGACTGGACATGGCGATTCAGATTTTCAAAAATGAATATCCTAAAAAGTTTTTGCACCAGTTGGTGGCAAGCCAGTTGGATATTGACCGCCTGGATTATCTTCGCAGGGACAGCTTTTTTTCTGGTGTTACGGAAGGAACCATTGGCTCAGACCGGATCATTAAAATGTTGAATGTGCGCAATGACGGCTTAGTGGTTGAGTACAAAGGGATTTATTCCATTGAAAAGTTTTTGATTTCGCGCAGACTGATGTATTGGCAGGTGTACTTACATAAAACGGTTTTGTCGGCCGAGCAAATGTTGGTGAAAGTGCTGCGCCGGGCAAAGGAGTTGATGATGAATGGGGTGGAGGTTTTTGCAACCCCCGCTCTGAAAGTTTTTCTTCAGCATAAAATTACCAGCCACTGTTTTGATCAGGCACAATTTGTAGACGGTAAAAGTTTGCTGGACTTGTTTGTCGAACTGGATGACAGTGATTTAATTTTGGCTATGAAACAGTGGCGGCATCATGATGACCAAATTTTAGCCTACTTGGCCGGAGCTGTCATTAATCGGAAGCTTTTTCGGATTAAAATTAAAAGTTCGGCTTTTTCAACGGAAACGATTTCGGGTTTGAAGGAGCAGATCATGAGGCGCTGGGCGATTACGGAAGATGAGGTGCATTACTTTCTGATCAGTGATTCCATCAGCAATTATGGTTACATTTCGGGAAGCGATAAAATAAATATATTAATGAAAGACGGGAGTGTAAAGGAGATCAATGATGCATCAGATGTGAACATTTCAAGCTTGCTGCAAACGGTAAGGAAATATTTTGTGTGTTACCCGAAAGAATTGGACGTTAAGTAATTTAAACCTATTTTTGCACCGCGCCAAGAAAAAAAATATGGAATTTAAAGCACTAAATATCGCTGATTTCCTTCAAGGTACGGTTGAGGGAGATGAGCAAGTAAGCGTTAACAATGTATCGAAAATTGAAGATGGAAAGCCCGGTACGCTGGCTTTTTTGGCTAACCCCAAATACGAACGATACATTTACGAAACCGAGGCCTCAATTGTGTTGGTCCGTCAGGATTTTAAACCGGAAGAGCCTGTTAAAGCCACTCTGATTCGAGTAGAAGATCCTTATGAGGCCTTCGCCTCTTTACTTGAGTTGTACGAGCAAGCCAAGAAATTGAAGCAAGGCATTGAGCAGCCCTCTTTTATCGATCCTTCAGCGAAGGTTGGTGAGGAGGTTTATTTTGGAGCCTTCGCTTACCTCGGACAAAATTCAACCCTTGGAGATAACGTCAAGGTCTATCCTCAAACATTTATTGGTTCCGGAGTAACCATTGGTGAGAATACCATCATTTACGCCGGAGCAAAAATATATGATGGCACTGTCATTGGTGCCAACTGTGTAATTCATGCGGGGGCGGTTATTGGCTCTGATGGCTTTGGATTTGCTCCTAAACCGGATGGATCATACAGGAAAATTCCGCAGGTTGGAAATGTTATATTGGAAGATGATGTGGAGATTGGAGCCAATACAACAATTGACTGCTCCACCATGGGATCAACCATTATTCGCAAAGGAGCCAAGCTGGATAACCTGATTCAGATAGCCCATAACTGCGAGGTAGGAGAAAATACCGTCATGGCAGCTTTGGTCGGGATTGCCGGATCAAGCAAAGTGGGTAAAAACTGTATGTTTGGTGGACAAGTCGGAATTGCCGGACACTTGAACATTGGTGATGAGGTGAAAATTGGAGCCATGTCAGGGGTAACCAACAATATTAAATCGGGACGTACCGTGCTCGGAGCTCCTGCTATGGATCATGAACAAGCCCTGAAAACCTATGTGGTTTACAGGCGTTTGCCTCAATTGCGAAGTCAATTGATTGATTTGCAGAAGGAAGTAGCGGAACTAAAATCGAAGTTAAACGAACAATAAGTTTTAGAAAACGACTGGTAATGACAATAATGCAAAAAACTTTAGCCCGGGAATTTTCATTAAGTGGCAAAGGATTACATACGGGAGTAGAGGTTAATATGACCTTTAAACCAGCTCCCGAAAATCATGGATTTAAATTTCAACGAATTGATTTGGAAGGTGCTCCAGTTTTGGAGGCCGATGCCAGCCTGGTGGGAGATACCTCACGGGGAACGGTAATTGGTAAAGACAATGTACGCTTGAGTACAATTGAGCACGCTCTGGCAGCACTTATCGGTATGGACCTGGATAACGTGTTGATTGAGATTGATAATGAGGAAGTACCTATTTTGGACGGAAGCGCGAAATTATTCGTTGAAGCCATTTCCGAAGTGGGAATCGTGGAGCAAAGTGCTGAACGGGAATATTTGGAAATCACGGAAAAGATTGTGTATAAAGATCCAGAGTCGGGCTCTGAAATTGTTGCTTTGCCGGATACGGATTACAGCCTGAACGTGATGATCTCTTTCAACTCAAGTGTGCTGAACAACCAATTTGCGACCTTGGAGAATCTTGCTGACTTTAAGCAGGAAGTGGCTCCTTGCCGCACCTTTGTTTTTGTGCGTGAGCTGGAGTTTTTGTTGAAAAACAACTTGGTTAAAGGAGGTGATCTGGATAATGCCATTGTTATTATGGATAAGGACATTACTCAGGACGAACTGGACCGTTTAGCCGATTTGTTCAACCACGAGCATATTGAAGTTCGTAAAGAACAGGGGATCTTAAATAACCTGGATCTTCAGTTTGAAAATGAATGCGCCCGTCATAAACTGCTTGATGTTATCGGTGACTTGGCTCTGGCTGGTCGTCGTATTAAGGGGCGCATTATTGCAACCAAACCTGGTCATAAAGCCAATACCGAGTTTGCTAAGTTGCTGAAAAAAGAAATCAGAAAACAAGAAGTCGCTAAAATCATCCCGCAATACGATCCACTTCAGGAGCCTTTATTGGATATCAACGATATTCGCTCGTTCCTTCCGCATCGTTTTCCGTTTTTGTTGGTTGATAAAGTCATTGAAATTAAAGATGACTATATTGTAGGCGTGAAAAATGTTACGGTTAACGAACCATTCTTTCAGGGGCATTTCCCTGACGAACCGGTAATGCCGGGCGTGCTGTTGATTGAGGCAATGGCTCAGTGTGGAGGTTTGTATGTGTTGCATGATAAAGAAGAAAAATATTCTACCTATTTCATACGTGTTGATAATGTTAAGTTCAGGAAGAAAGTAGTTCCGGGTGACACCTTGTTGTTTCGGATTGAGCTGGTTTCTCCTATCCGTCGCGGAATTGCTAATATGAAAGGGCTTTGTTATGTCGGAGAGACCGTAGTGGCCGAAGGCGATTTTATGGCGCAGATTGTAAAGGCTTAAAAAATTACTGAAAACAATTATTATAAGATGAAACAACCGTTAGCTTACGTGCATTCAGAGTCACAGGTGGCAGAAAACGTGGTGATTGAGCCATTTGTCACAATCGACAAGGATGTCATTATCGGGGAAGGTACTCGTATTGGTTCAAACGTAACCATTATGCCCGGAACCCGAATAGGTAAAAATTGCCGTATTTTCCCTGGAGCAATTATTGGAGCTGTTCCGCAGGATTTAAAATTTAAAGGTGAATATACAACAGTTGAAATTGGTGATAACACCACCATTCGCGAGTGTGTTACCATTAATCGGGGAACTTCAGCAAGGGGAAAAACAGTAGTTGGTAACAACTGCTTGATTATGGCTTATGTGCATATTGCCCATGACTGTCTTGTAGGAAATAATGTGATTCTGGTTAATAGCACGCAGTTAGCTGGCGAAGTCGTGGTTGATGACTGGGCAATCATTGGTGGAATGACAGCGATTCATCAGTTTTGCCACATTGGCTCTCATGTTATGATTTCCGGCGGATCGCTGGTTCGTAAAGATGTTCCTCCGTACATTAAAGCTGGTCGTGAGCCGCTTTCTTACGTTGGAATCAACTCCATTGGGTTGAGACGTCGCAGTTATGGCAACGAAAAAATACGGGAAATCCAGGAGATTTACCGGTATATCTATCAAAAAGGATTGAATATTGCTCAGGCAGTTGAAATTATCGAAGCAGAGATGTCAGCCACTCCCGAGCGTGATGAAATCCTTCTTTTTGTGAAAGATTCTAAGCGTGGAGTTATTCGTGGTTATTTCCCCGATTGATTTGTACCTGAAAATATTGAAGAAGAAGCCCGGTTTATACCGGGTTTTTTTGTGCAACTTTTTATGAAAACCATTGTTTCTATACCAACATTTTAACAAGATATTCGCATGAAAATTCAATTATTAGCCTTTATTCTTTTATTGTCGAATGCAGCGTTGGCGCAAGAGCATGAACACGACCACCATCGTCACCATATTGGCATTGGAGTTGGAGGATCGAGCCTGCTTTCGGAGTATGACCTGGCTTTAGGTACGCACCTGCACTACTTGTATCGAATTCGCCCGCACAGTCCTTTATCGGTTGGGCTTGGGTTTGAATCGGTATGGGACGAACATACACACAATACAATTACGGCGTTACTGAACTACCGTATTCTTCCGCGTTTGTCCGTTAATATTGGGCCGGGCTATAGTTTTGCCAAGGAAGAGGATGAAACGCACAAAGCCTTGTCCGGTCACTTGGAAGTTTTGTATGAATTTACGGTTGGGGAGTTTCATATTGGGCCCATGCTGGGCTTTGGCTTCGAAAAGGAAGAATCGCATGCCTCTTTGGGCCTTCACCTGGGCCTGGGCTTTTAGTGCCTGAAGCAATCTAAGAGATATAAAAAAATCCGGCTGATTGCAGCCGGATTTTTTATTGCTCCAACACCAGATGGGTGGAGTGTTTCTTCAGTAAGCTATAACGAGTTATTCTTGATAAAATCGATGATTTCCTGTTGATAACCGAAAGCCATTCCCACGACCGTGTCAGCAGCTCCGTAGTAAACAGCAATTTTCTCGCCATCGTTTAGGGCAGCGCATGGGAAAACCACGTTAGGCACATCGCCAGCCAATTCGTATGGCGCAGCTGGAGCCAACAAGTAAGGTTGTGTGCGGTAAAGTACCTTGGATGGATCTTCCAGGTCAAGCAAAGCTGCTCCCATGGAGTAACGGAAGCCGTTGCAGGTGTTGATTACCCCGTGGTAAAACTCCAACCATCCGTCTTTGGTTTTAATTGGCACTGATCCAGCTCCAATTTTAGTACACTGCCAGGCACTGTTTTCAAATGGGCTAACTTTCATCACACAGCGGTGCTCTCCCCAGTATTTCATATCCGGGCTGTAGCTGATGTAGATGTCACCAAAAGGCGTGTGTCCGTTATCACTTGGGCGGCTCAGCATGGCGTAGCGACCATTGATTTTTTCAGGGAAAAGCACGCCGTTGCGGTTGAAAGGCAAGAAGGCATTTTCGCACTGGTGGAATGTTTTAAAATCGAAGGTGTAAGCGATTCCGATTGTTGGTCCGTGGTAGCCATTACACCAAGTTACCCAGTAACGATCTTCGATAAAAACGACCCGTGGATCGTATTTGTAATCGGAGTCAATCATTTCTGTGTTTCCAGCAACCATTTCAATTGGTTCGTGGTTGATGTCCCAGTTGATACCGTCTTTACTGAATCCAGCAAAAATGTTCATCTGAACCGCTTTGTTGTCGCAACGAAAAACGCCGGCAAAGCCATCTTCAAAAGGAACAACGGCGCTGTTGAAAATACTGTTTGAGCTTGGAATGTGGTAGCGTCCAATAACTGGATTTGCAGAATATCTCCACATGACCTCGGTTGACCCTTCCGGTCTGTTTTCCCATGGAATTGCAGGTTGTGTAGTCATCGTCTTGTATTTTTTAATTGATTAAAATTATGCGTTATTTTCGATCTCTTGAGGTTCTGCTTCTTTGTTGTCGGGATGGGTGAACGGAACAAAACGGGCAGCAAAGAAGGACGGAATCATGGCCACTAAAATAAACAGAAAGAATGATTTGTACCCAATTGAATCACTTAAAAAGCCACTAAGCATACCAGGCAGCATAACACCCAGGTTCATAATGCCTGAAGCAAAAGCATAATGAGCCATTTTGTATTTTCCCGGAGCCACTTGCTGCATCATAAATAAGGTTAGTCCGACAAACCCAAAGCCGTAGGCAAAATATTCAACAATAACAGCAGAACTGATTAAATAAATGTTTGACGGGCGAAAAACAGCCAGTAAGGCATATACGACAAACTGAAAGTTAAAGATGCAGATGAGGGTAAAAAGCGATCTCCGCAATCCTTTGCCAGCAATGAAATAGCCAGCCAGCAAGGACCCCAGAACAAATGCTCCGGACCCAAATACCCCGTACAGAAGCCCAATTTTCGAAGTGCTTAATCCAAGTCCTCCATCAGCAATGGATGCTTTAAAGAACAGGGGTGCAATTTTTACGGCAAAGCCTTCGGCAAACCGGTAGATGATGATGAAGGCGATGTACCAGCCAATGTATTTCTTTTGGAAAAATGTTCGCAATACATCCCACAGGGTTTGAAAGCCTTCTTTCAATGAATCGACTTGCCCTGTGGCAGCCCCTCCTGAGGGCAACATCCGGGTGTGGTAAAGGGCAAGCAGGATCATGGTTGCTCCATAAATTACCATGATAATCATCCAGCCATGAACAGCCCCAATTGTGTTTTCCAATATTCCGGCCAAGTAGACCAAGCCACCGGCTGTTAAAACTTTGGCGATGTTGTAGGCAGCTCCCTGCCAGCCAATATACCGGGCCTGGTTTTGCGATGATAAAACATTCATGTACACCCCATCGGTGGCGATGTCGTGCGTTGACCCACTCAGGGCAATCACGGCCAGCAGTGCAATGGAGTAAGTGAAGAACTCATTCAATTGTAACGAAAAGGCTACCAGAGCAAAGGTGGCACCGGTTACAAACTGGGTCGCTACCACAAAATGTTTCTTTGTTTTGAACATTTCCAGTACCGGGCTCCATAAAAATTTCAAGGTGTAAGGCAGAAGAAGCAACGACGTCCAAAAGGCAATCATCGCATCGCTAATGCCCAGGCTTTCATACATCAATGGCGAAGCCTGATTAATAGCAGCAAAGGGAAGTCCCATGCCAAAGTAGACGGTAGGGATCCAGGCTGCAGGGTGGATTTTTTTCAGTTGATTAAAACGCATGTTCGTTGGTATTTTGTATTCTTTTATTTCTCAATTTCCAGTACACCACCTGAAACAAGCTCTTTGTGGTTGATGAAATAACGATTCAGCTTTTTCCCGTCTTTGCTAATCTTTTGAATGTACTCTCCATCTCCTTTGGTGCGGATGATGAGTTCTTTGCCTGGATAGAAATTTTGATCCAGACGAATTTTAACTTCGTCAAAAACGGGTTGAGCAATGCTGTAGTCGGTATTACCCGGGCAAACAGGGTAAAAGCCCATCATACTGTAGACGGCCCAGGCTGAAAGTGTTCCGCAGTCGTCGTTCCCCGGAATTCCTCCCGGCGCATTTTTATAATGCTCGTTTAGCAAGCGGCTCACTTCTTTTTGGGTGCGCCATTCTTCTCCTTTCACGTAGTTGAACAACCACGGGTAATGGATGTCGGGCTCGTTGGCCACATCGTAGTGTCCATCGTCAAAAATACCCTGCAGTTTTTTTGTGAATTTTTTCTTTCCACCCATCAATTTCATGAGTCCATTGATGTCATGAGGAACGCAAAAGGTGTATTGATAGGCGTTTCCTTCGTGGAAACCAGGGCTTGGCTCAAAGTTCTCTCCTTGTTTTGGATCGAAATCTTGATAGAATGAGCCATCGGCCATTCTGGGTCGAATCATCTGGAATTCATCCTTGTCGTAATATTCTTTGTAACGCAGCGACTGAGCCAGGAAGCGTTTGTAGTCTGCATCTTTGCCCAAAGCTTTCGCAAACTGAGCTAGGTTCCAGTCTGCAATGTAGTATTCTAAGGCATGCGATACCGAGTTGTCGAAAGGTGTTGTGTAAGGCACATAACCTTTGGCCAGGTAATCGTCAATATCCGGGCGCAACTTGTTTTTGGCTCCTTCGGTGGTTGCCGACTTATACATGGCTTCATAAACAGATTCTGTATCAAAATCAGTTAGTCCGCGAAGGTAAGTGTCAACGATTACCGGAATGGCAGGGTCGCCTTCCATCACATGCGTTTCGGTGCTGTTAAGTTCCCATTTCGGAAGCCAGCCACTTTCTTCGTACATGGCAATCATCGAACGCACCATGTCCAGCTGTTGCTCGGGGTAAATCAGGCTCATCAGTGGATGAAAGTTCCGGTAAGTATCCCAAAGTGAGAAAACAGTGTAACGATCGCCTTTTTTAACTTCGCCAATTCCATAGGACTCCATCAAAGGGTATTGACCGTTGACGTCATTAATTACGTTGGGGTGAATGTGCATGTGGTACAACGCCGTGTAGAAAATGGTTTTCTGATCGTCCGTTCCACCTTTTACCGATACGCGTGATAGCGCTTCTTCCCATTGGGCTTTGGCTGCTGTGCGTGTTTGGTCAAAGTTGAAGTCGGGCATTTCCACCTCCATATTCTGTCGGGCATTTTCAATGCTGACATACGAAACAGCCACTTTTACCAATACTTCTTCGTTACTTTCGGTATCAAATGTCATGTAAGCACCGATGCTGTCGCCGGCCATCTGTGCTTGAAATTCAGGATAGAACTTGAAGGCACCATCGGTTGAAGACCAAGCTGATTCGGCTGTCATTTGTGGCATCTTTTTCCAAGCTCCGAATGATTTGGCCGGCTTGCTAAAACGGGCTACAAAATAAACCGGGCGTTCAGTTCCATCGTTGTAACAAAATGTGCCGGTCATGCGCCAGCCTTCAATTTCACGATTGTTTACAATCCGCAGTGCTGCTCCGCTTTCGTTGGTTAATCCCGTTCCCAAGTCCAACAGTATGTTGGATTGGCCTTCGGGGAATTTGAACTTACTCAGTCCTACGCGGGCGCTGGCGGTTACTTCTGTGGTAATGTCATATTTTTCCAGGTGGTTGGAGTAAAAGCCGGGCGACGCTTTTTGCTCCGTCATTCGAGAGCCATAAACTTTATTGCTGGCTTCCACTTTGCCGGTGGTTGGCATCAAGAGGATCACACCAAGCTCGGGACATCCAACACCACTTAAGTTGACGTGAGAATAGCCGGTGAAAAAGTGATTGTCCCACGAATAAGGCGTTGACCACCACTGGTTATCTTTGTCCCATTTGTTGCTTGCCGATCCACTAACATTGAAGGGCACTACTGAAACCATGCCTTGCGGAACAATGGCTCCGGGGTTTGTTGTTCCATAGTTGGTACTTCCGATGAATGGGTTTACCCAATCCGTCGATTTTTTTTCTTGCGAATAAGCGGTGTCCAGACCACTCAAAGCTAAAATGAAAGTCAGGATAGCTAAGCGTAAAACGTTATTAGACATCGTAGTAGAATTTGAGAGTTTTAAGTCGCAAAGTTAATTAATTCGCTTCTTAATGAGTCGTTTTATGTGGAATATGGCCTTGGTGGCGAATTCTTTAAAAAGTCGGTCAGCTGTAAGCTGTTGTCCGGTAAATGTTTGAGGACTCGGTTTGGAATTACTTTTTTTATCTAATTGTCGTGCTAAATGCTTTGTTGCTGTGTAATTTAAGCCATCGCGGCGATTTGATTCAAAATCTTGTTTTTTCAGATTAATTAAGTTGAAAGCCAGCTACAAATGCATTATTTTTGCCGTTTAGTAAATTTTGAATAGTAAGATTATGAAGCGGATTGTAAGTCAATTGTTGTATAGTTTGATCTTAGTTGTTGTGGTGTTGGTAGCTTACCAGTTTTTGGAATCTTCAACCTATCCGGAGGAGGCTGCGGAGCCTGAGGCCCGGCATTATTATAGCGCTGTTCAGGTGCCGGATTCGCTCACGTTCTGCGGCGAAAAAGTGCCGTTGGAACTTTTTGACATCTACGAAAGTCTGGATCGGGAACTGCTGGTCAATTCGTATTTTCATTCGCAAACCTTACGCTTTATAAAAATGGCTCCTCGGTTTTTCTCTATTATTGAGCCCATTTTGGAAGCCGATAGTATTCCCGAAGATTTTAAATACCTGGCCCTGGCTGAAAGTGGCTTTAACCCTAAGGCGGTATCTCCGGCAGGAGCTGTTGGCTTTTGGCAGTTTATGAAAGGAACGGCACGGGATTATGGGCTGGAGGTGAGCGGTGAGGTGGATGAGCGTTACCACATTGAAAAAGCGACGCATGCAGCTTGTGCCTACTTGCACGAGAGCTATGCCAAATATGGCAGTTGGACGACTGTTGCAGCCACCTACAATGCCGGACGTAGTTTTGTGGGACGCCAAATTGAAAGGCAAAAGGAAAACAACTACTACGATTTGTTGTTAGGAGAAGAGACCAGCCGTTACGTATTTCGGATTCTGGCGTTGAAATTGGTGATGGAGAATCCTTTGGCCTATGGATTTGAGGTGAGTGAGGATGACTACTACCCCGTCTGGAACACCAAAACCATTCAGGTTTCGGGACCTGTAGCCAACTTTGCTGATTTTGCCCGGGAACACCAAACCAATTATAAAATACTGAAAATGCTGAATCCGTGGTTACGCGAAGCCTACCTGACGAATACCTCCGGTAAAACCTATGAAATCAAATTGCCGGCTGAAGGATTCAGAACACTTACAAAGTAATGCACATGCAGAAAACAGAAACAGCGGTTCTGGAAGAAGAACGCTTAGAGAATGAAGAAAAGGTTGTGGTGCTCGGTGCCCGGGTTCACAACCTCCAAAATATAAATGTGGAGATTCCGCGAAACCAGCTCACGGTGATTACCGGCCTGAGTGGCAGTGGGAAATCTTCACTCGCTTTCGATACCATTTATGCAGAAGGACAGCGGCGTTACGTTGAAACATTTTCAGCGTATGCCCGGTCGTTTTTGGGTAATATGGAGCGCCCCGATGTTGATAAGATTACCGGTCTTAGTCCGGTAATTTCCATTGAGCAGAAAACCACCAACAAAAATCCCCGCTCCACAGTAGGTACGGTTACCGAAATTTATGACTTCCTGCGTTTGCTGTATGCGCGTGCCGGCGAGGCTTTCTCCTACGAAACCGGAGAGAAGATGGTGAAATATACCGATGACCAAATATTGAAACTGATTCAGGAGAATTTTGCCGGCAAGCGAATTTTGGT
Organism: uncultured Sunxiuqinia sp.; assembly: GCF_947495665.1. Taxonomy (GTDB): domain Bacteria; phylum Bacteroidota; class Bacteroidia; order Bacteroidales; family Prolixibacteraceae; genus Sunxiuqinia; species Sunxiuqinia rutila. The sequence continues at coordinate 90,378 of NZ_CANLZV010000010.1, read as the reverse complement.
GATGGCGCCCTTGGTGCGCGGTCGGAAAGGGCATTACCGCGAGCTGTTTGAGCAGTTCAGGCGCAAGGGTTTTTTGTATGCTCGAATTGATGGCGAGGTGAAAGAGCTGGTGCCCAATATGAAAGTGGATCGCTATAAAAATCACTTCATCGAGGTGGTAGTCGATCGGCTGGAAGTGGAGCCGGAAAGCATGAAAAGACTGAAAGAGTCGGTTCAAACGGCCATGACCCAGGGACATGGGATTATTTTGGTGATGGAGCACAACTCCGACCACATGAAATATTACAGCCGACAGCTGATGTGTCCCACTTCTGGGATTTCCTATGCCGAGCCAGCACCGCATAACTTTTCATTCAACTCGCCGCAGGGCGCGTGTTCCCGGTGCAATGGTCTGGGGCAGGTGGCCGAGATTGATCTGGAAAAGATCATCCCTGAGCCGGATAAAAGTATTGCTAAAGGCGGAATTGCTCCGCTTGGTGCGCAAAAAAACACCCTGATTTTTTGGCAGATTGAAGCCTTGGGCGAAAAGTACGGCTTTACGCTGAAAACTCCCGTGAAAGACATTCCGGAAGATGGATTGAATGTCGTGCTTTACGGAACCAATGAACGCATTCAGTTGAAGAATTCCCCGCTCGGAAGTTCGGTCAATTATATGATGAGCTATGAAGGGGTTATTAAATACATTAACAGCCAGCGCGATGATAACCCATCGAAAAAGGCGAAAAAGTGGGCCGATCAATTTGTCAAGGAACAAACCTGTCCGGATTGTGGCGGGCTGCGCTTGAAAAAAGAGTCGCTTCATTTTAAAATTGACAACCGGAACATTTCAGATGTGGCCAAACTGGATATCAGTGAGCTGGGTATTTGGTTGCAGGATTTGGAAGAGCGATTGACTGACCGGCAGCAAAAAATCGGTACCGAAGTCATTAAGGAAATTCGTGACCGGGTGGGCTTCTTGGTCGATGTTGGCTTGGAGTACCTGTCGCTGGATCGAACTTCACGTACCTTGTCGGGTGGTGAATCGCAACGAATCCGGCTGGCGACCCAAATCGGTTCCCAGCTGGTTAATGTCTTGTATATTCTGGATGAACCCAGTATCGGACTGCACCACCGCGATAACCTGCGGCTGATTCATTCGTTGCAAAAATTGCGCGACACTGGTAACTCGGTTATCGTGGTTGAGCACGATAAAGACATGATGCTTACGGCCGACTATATTGTGGATATGGGGCCGTTTGCCGGAAGGCATGGGGGCGAAGTTGTGGCCGCGGGTACGCCCGATCATTTGCTGAAAGCCGGTACGTTAACCTCCAAATACCTGAACGGCGAACATCAAATTGCTGTTCCGGAGTCGCGTCGGGCAGGAAGTGGAAAATCCATCAAGTTAAAAGGCTGCTCGGGGAATAACCTGAAAACGGTGAATGTTGAATTTCCCTTGGGGAAACTGATCTGTATTACTGGGGTTTCGGGTAGCGGAAAGTCCAGCCTGATCAACGGGACGCTGCAGCCAATATTAAGTCAGCATTTCTACAAATCGGTGAAGGATCCTTTGCCTTATAAGAAGTTGGAAGGGCTGGAAAATATTGATAAAGTGGTGCAGGTTGACCAATCGCCTCTGGGGCGCACACCACGTTCTAATCCGGTTACTTACACCGGCGTGTTTTCCGACATTCGGGCGTTGTTTGCCCAGCTGCCCGAAGCCAAAATCAGGGCTTATAAGCCGGGACGCTTTTCCTTTAATGTAAAGGGCGGACGATGCGAAGACTGCCAGGGCGGAGGCTTGAAACTGATTGAGATGAACTTCCTGCCGGACGTTTATGTGCACTGCGACAGCTGCAACGGGAAGCGTTATAACCGCGAAACGCTGGAGGTTCGGTATAAAGGCAAATCCATTGGCGATGTGCTGGATATGACGATAAACCAGGGTGTGGAGTTTTTCGAAAACTTGCCGTCCATTGCGCACAAACTGAAAACCCTGCAAGAAGTTGGTTTGGGCTATATCACCTTGGGGCAATCATCCACAACCCTATCGGGTGGCGAGTCGCAGCGGGTAAAACTGGCGACCGAGCTGGCCAAGAAAGACACCGGGAAAACGCTTTACATCTTGGATGAGCCAACCACAGGCTTGCATTTTGAAGACATCCGCGTGTTGCTGGAAGTCTTAAACAGGCTGGTTGACCGGGGAAACACGGTGATTGTAATTGAGCACAACATGGATGTCATCAAGGTGGCCGATCATATTATTGATATGGGACCCGAGGGCGGAAAAGGGGGCGGACAACTGTTGTGTGCCGGAACGCCCGAAGAAGTGGTAAAGAACCGGAAGTCATATACGGCCAGGTATCTAAAAAAAGAGTTAGCTTTATAGCAAAATCATCTCATGTCCGAAGGAAAACGGAATTGTGATTCTTATAATTGAAGGACAATGCCGGAGAAATGTTAAGCCAGAAATGGACGTCTACCTTGAATAACCAGTAATGTAACTGGAAGCAACGGAGATGCAGGTCGATGCAGCGCATTTTTAGGTCGAAGCAGAATATGCGGGCATAAACCTTGAATTGAAAAACGAACTGAACCAAGGGAAACGGGCTTGCATCGCGCAAATTATGTCTTGGAAACGCAGGTGTTCCTTTGATGAAGCCTGTACTGGCAGGTCCGGCTACCGACCATCGGTGTTATGAACCTGCTATGGTTCAGTGAATATCTCTTTTCCCGGAGATGATGAAAATGACATAAGTCCCGGCTTTTTTCAGATTTGGTCTGGGAATTGTTGAGGGGTGAGCTTATGTCAGATGTCTAAAAAACTAAAAAGAAGAGCTGATGAAAACCATTGAAATTTATTGTGAGAATAACCAAACAACAAAAGCATATCCTTTAGGAACCACGCTGGAAGAGATCAAGGATGATCTTCAGATAAAGTTGCAAAACCCGGTTTGCGGGGCTTTGGTGAACCACAAAGTGAAGGAACTGTCCTTTGCGGTTGTGAAATCCAAGCGCATTCGCTTCATCGATTACTCGCATCCGGATGGACGACGTTTGTACACGCGTTCTTTGCTTTTCCTGCTTTATGTGGCGGTAAAGGAAACCTTTCCCCAGGTGAAACTAAAAATCATGAATGGAATTTCGCAAGGTTACTATTGCGAACTGGTTGGCCTGGAGCGCCCCATTACAGAATCGGATATTTTTGAATTGAAAAGCGAAATGCGACTGTGGGTTGAGCGTAACCTACCCATTGAAAAACGCGGCATGCCTACCACTGAGGCTGTCGATATTCTGCTTCAGCAAGGGCTGGAGGAAAAAGCCCGTTTGTTTGAGCAACAAGGAACATTGTTTAGCTACCTCTATTTTGTGAATGGGTTGGCCAATTATTTCTACGGACACCATGTCCCCGCAACGGGCTACCTGACCAACTTTGGCCTGGAAAGCTATTTTGATGGCTTGTTGTTGCAGGTTCCGCAACCCGATAACTTTGACACGCTTTATCCGGTTGTCAAACAGGAAAAGCTTTTTGGTGTGTTCAAAGAACATAAACAACGGGCCAGCATTCTGGATGTGCCTGATTTAGGAAAGTTGAATGAATATACGGCGCGAGGGAAAAGTGGAGATATCATTAAAATATCGGAAGCCCTGCATGAAAAGAAGATTGCCGAAATTGCCAACCAAATTGATGCCTTGCACGATAAGATTAAGGTGATCCTGATTGCCGGACCTTCGGCCTCGGGGAAAACCACCTTTACCAAGCGGTTGGCGGTACAACTTGCCGTTAATGGCTTGGTGCCGCATATGATTTCGCTGGATGACTACTTTGTCGATCGCGAGAAAACACCGCTCGATGCCAACGGGGAGTACGATTTTGAAGCCTTGGAAGCCATCGATATTGAGTTTTTCAACGAGCAGTTACTTCAGCTGTTTAATGGTGAAGAGGTGGAGCTGCCCAAGTTTAACTTTTCGCTTGGCAAGCGCCTGAACTCCGGCGAAAAGCTCCGTTTAGGAAACGGTCATTTGCTGTTGGTGGAAGGAATTCACGGCAATAACCCGGGATTGACACCGCATGTGGATGAAGGGCAGAGTTTCCGGATCTTCTTATCGGCGCTTACCCAAATTTCGTTTGATGACCACAACCATATTTCCACGACGGATAATCGCTTAATCCGGCGAATGATTCGCGATAGTATGTATCGGGGCTATTCTGCTGCAGAGACAATCCGGCGCTGGCCGAGTGTGAAAAACGGCGAAGAGAAAAATATTTTCCCATACCAGGAAAATGCGGACGTGATGTTCAATTCGGCCATGGTTTATGAGCTGGCCGTGTTGAAAAAGTACGCTGAGCCCTTGTTGAAGAATGTGCCGGAGAACCAGGTGGAATACAGCGAAGCCAATCGCTTGCTGAAATTCTTCAGCTACATTCAGAGCATTGACGACACGGAAATTCCACCAACCTCACTTATCCGGGAGTTTTTGGGAGGCAGTAGTTTTATGTATTAACCCAGATTCGGTATCGCTTCAAAGGTCGGTCTGCTTAGCTGTAGAATGACCTTGCTGTAATTGATAAAGTCCTTCAAAAGGCTGAGTTTTAGATTGAACTCAGCCTTTTTTTATGCAGCGTGATGAGCCGATGTCCACTCCTGGGGCAAGGAGCAGTGCGGGATAGGTCATTTAACTTTTTTTTGGTTAGAAAACTTTGGTGGTTTTTATAGTTTTCTCTACTTTTGGCCGAAATTGAATTAAAATGGAAGTACGCGATCGAATAATAGAAGAGGCCACCTGCTTGTTTTTCAAATTTGGTATCCGAAGTGTTACCATGGATGATATTGCTGTTGGTATTGGTATCTCGAAGCGGACGGTTTACGAGAATTTTAAGGATAAGACGGAGCTGGTTTATACCTGTATGAAGGTTTTAATGCAGAAGCAAGAGCAAAAAAATCAGGAGGTGATGAGCCGTTCGGGCAATGTGATAGAAATTCTTTTGACTTCAATGAGGGAGGGAATTAAAGCCATTAATAGCATTAGTCCGTTGTTTTTTCATGACCTGAAGAAATACTATCCGGAAATCTGGAAACCGTTGCATGAGGAAAATCAAAAAAAGAATTACAACCAGATTTACACCCAGCTCCGAAAGGGGATTAATGAGGGATTGTTTCGAAAGGAAATTCATGTGGATATTGTATCCAAGTTGTTCTACGAACAAATTAACCTGATTTCGGATGAAACCATTTTCCCTCATGATGAATACATGTTTGCTGATGTATTTCAAAGCATGATGATTAATTTTATTCGCGGTATTTCAACGCGCAAGGGAATTGATTTGGTGGATGAAATGTTAGCGTAAATTTTTTTAGCCCATTAAAAACTTTTAAAAACGCCAGAGTTTTCGAGGTTTATGATCGATAATCAAAAAATAATAGAAAAGACCTATCAGCTTTACTTAAAATATGGGATTAAAAGTGTTAGTGTGAACGAAATTTCGGCCATGCTCGGTATTTCCAAAAAGACACTTTATCTCCATATCCGAAGTAGAAATGAGTTGTTGGAGCAGGTTGTGGACTATGGCAGGCATAAGTTTCTGACAGGCTTACGCCTAGCTATTGATGCTGAGGTAGAGGTGCTTCCGCAATTGGCTCAGTTTTTTCATTATGTGATCAAGAATGTCCGAAAAACAAACCCTTCTTTCCTGCTTGATCTGAAGAAGGTGAGTCCAGTCCAGTACCAGAAGGTGGAAGATCTTCGAAACAACCAGTTGTACCGGCTGATTCGTCCGATTATTGAGCGGGGAGTTGAGCAGGGGCTGTTTCGTTCTAATCTGGATCTTCGTTTGGTCTATCTCAACCTGATTTCGAAAATGTCGGAACGCGCAGCACGTGTGTCACCGGCTTATAGTCAGGCTATTTTGGGAGATACCATGTACCGGCTAATTCTAAATGATTTGATTGGAATAAGCACGGTGAGCGGACATCAGAAAATTGAAAGACAGTATAGTGATTTGCTCCAGCTTGTTCAGCCGGAGTTGTATATAACTAATTCAGAAAACAATTAAGACCAATTAACAATGAGTAGAAAACAGATTATGCTGTTTGTTCTGGCGTCGCTCCTTTTTCAGGGAGCGATTGCTCAGGACAAGCTTTCCATCGACTTAAACGAGGCGAAGCAACATGCTTTGCAGTTCAATAAAAATATCCAGAACTCAGCGCTTTCGGTGCAGCTTTCGCAAGAGCAGCTGAAGCAGACAATTGCTGCTGGATTACCACAGGTTGATGCTACGGCGGATTATAACAATGCTTTGGGAGCCGAAATTTCCATTCAGTTTGCCGAGGGACAACCAGCCTCACAAATTCCGATTGACCCGACCAGTAGTTTCAATTTAACGGTAGGGCAGTTGATTTTCAGCGCCAACTACTGGGTGGGTGTTCAAACGGCCAAGTTGTATCAAAAGCTTTCGGAGAAGAGTCAGACCAAGACTGAGCGCAATGTCCTTAGCCAGGTTGTTGAAAGTTATTACCTGGTTTTGGTTTCTGGCGAGACCCTGGAAATTCTGCAGGGAAACGTCAAAAACCTGCAAGCCATCTATGACAAAACGGCCCCTTTGGTGGAGTTCGGAATGACCGAAAAGGTGGAGTTGGACCAATTGTCGGTTCAGCTGAACTCGCTTAAAAATGCAGTGAAATCGGCAGAGAGACAACACCTGATGGCGGAGAATATGTTGCGCTTGCAGTTGGGAGTTGAAGCCGATACGGAGTTGGAATTGACCGAAGAACTGGATGGATTGCTGGCTGATGATCCGTTTGAACAAAGCCTGATGGAGGGATTTGAACTAACTGAGAACATCGACTACCAGCTGATGACGGCTCAGGGAGAAGTGCAGGAAAATCAAGTGGACATGCAAAAAGCCAATTACCTGCCTACCTTGTCCAGCTACTATTCGTTCAACCACAAAATTCTAAAGCCGGCTTTTGATATGGCTCCTACGCACATGGTTGGTCTGCAAATGAATATTCCGATTTTCTCAAGTGGCGAGCGCAGGGCAAAAGTGCGGGCAGCTAAGATTGATCTGGAAACTTATCGTAATGAGCAAGCCCTGTTGGAAGACCAACTTGCCATTCAATATAAACAGTTGAGCTTTAACCTGAAAAGTGCATTGGAGAACTTTAAAAATCAACAAACAAACATTGAAGTTTCGCGCGAGGTGTACCAAAACCTTAAACAGAAATATGAGCAAGGCATGATATCGAGTCTGGAGTTAACCAGTGCCGATAACAACTACCTCAAAGCCGAATCGGACTACCTGCAGGCTGCATTGGAGCTACTGCAGGCCCAAAATCAATTAAACACGTTAACCGGAAAACTTTAAAAAACAATGAAACAAATAAACATGAAACGATTCAATTACAGTATAGCTCTGGGAGCATTGGTGTTGTTTGGCCTGGGGGCTTGCTCTTCTGATCAGGAGAAAAAAGTGAAGGAAACTCCTGATGTGGTTACCGAAAGGGTACGTGTAACAACATTGGGAGCTGAAGAAATTACCCGAACCGTGGAATATACAGCGACTCTGGAGCCCTTTAAGGAAGTGCATATGGCACCGACTTCGCCAGGACGTATTGAAACTATTCGGGTTGAGCTTGGCGACCGCGTGAAAGCAGGACAGGAGTTAGTTCGGATGAACGACACCCAACTGATTCAGGCTGAAATTCAGCTGAATAATTTGAAGGCAGACTATACGCGTCTGGATACCCTGAAAAAACTGGGAAGTATTGCTCAGCAACAATACGAACAATTGCAGGCACAATACGAAGCAGCTCAGGAAAATGTTGACTTTTTAAGAAAAAATACCATTCTGAAGGCGCCTTTCAACGCGGTTATTTCAGGGAAGTATTTTGAATCGGGCGAGATGTATTCCGGAACACCGGTGGCAACGGTGGGTAAAGCAGCCATCCTTTCGGTCATTCAGGTAGATAAGTTGAAAGCCATTGTGAGTGTTTCCGAAAAATACTTTCCTAAAGTGGAACTGGGAATGCCGGTGAGCTTGCGCTTTGATGTTTTTCCGGGAGAGTCTTTTGAAGGCAAAATCTTCCGTATTGCACCGACCATTGACTCACAAAGCCGCTCTTTTGAAGTGGAAGTAAGTATTGACAATCCCAAAGGGCAGCTTCGTCCGGGAATGTTTGGTCGCGTAACCATTGGTCTGGAGAAAACCGAGGCAGTTGTACTTCCGGCCTTAGCTATTCTGAAAATGCAGGGATCGAACATCCGCTACCTGTTTGTTGAGGAAAATGGCCGAGCAAAACGGATTGACGTTCAGCTGGGAAAACGTTTCGATGACAAGGTGGAAGTTATATCTGATCAGTTAACAATTGGCGATCAGGTGATTGTTGAAGGTCAGGCCCGCTTGTTGGACGGTGGTCTGGTTGAAGTGGTAAACTAGTCTGATCAGAAATAATGTAGAATTTAAGAAACAACAATTATGAGTATATATAAAAGTGCGGTTGACAAACCGGTTACTACCTTCATGATTTTTGTTGCCATCATGGTGATGGGGGCGTTCTCGCTCATCAACATTCCGGTTGATTTGTACCCGGAAATGGAGCCGCCCTATGTCTCGGTGATGACAACTTACTCCGGAGCCAACGCGGCGGATATTGAAACCAACGTGACCAAGGTGCTCGAAGATGCCTTGAACTCCGTAGATAAATTGAAGGAGATTTCGTCCACCTCGTCGGACAACATTTCGGTTATTTCTTTGGAATTTGAGTGGGATGCCAACCTGGATGAAGCAACCAATGATATTCGGGATGTGATTGACCGGATGCTGGACAACCTGCCGGATGGGGTAGATCGTCCCACTATTTTCAAGTTCAATACCAGTATGTTCCCCATCCTGTTTTATGCCATCACGGCAGAGGAATCCTATCCGGGACTGGAGAAACTGATTGACGAAAAAGTGATTAACCCCTTGAACCGGGTTGATGGTGTTGGTTCGGTAGCCATGGTGGGAACGCCCCAGCGGATGGTTTATGTGGATGTGGATCCGAAACGACTGGATGCTTACGACCTGACGCTGGAACAAATTGGTTCGGTCATCTCGGGCGAAAACCGGAACCTTCCCTTGGGGAATCTGAAAATGGGTAAGATCGATTACCAAATTCGGGTTCAGGGAGAGTTCTCCGAAAGTGAACGAATCAACAACCTGGTGGTGGCCAGTAGAGATGGCAAGCAGGTTTTTGTGAAGGATGTTGCCACGGTGCGCGATACCTTGAAAGATGTTACGCTGGAAGAACGGATTAACGGAGAAACCGGGGTGCGGCTGTTTGTCATGAAGCAGTCGGGTGCCAATACCGTAAAAGTTGCCCGTCAAATCAAAGACCGACTGGAAGAGTTGAAAGTAACACTGCCTCCGGATGTCAAAATTCAGGAGATTTTTGACTCTTCGACCTTTATTAAAGGATCAATCAGCAACCTGTCGTCCACCCTGATGTACGCCATGATCTTTGTGGTGCTGGTGGTGCTGTTCTTCTTAGGACGTTGGCGGGCCACCTTCATTATTGTGCTTACGATTCCAATTTCGCTGATTGTTTCGTTTGTTTACCTCTACCTGACGGGCAGTTCGCTTAACGTTATTTCATTGACCTCGCTGTCGATTGCCATTGGAATGGTGGTGGACGATGCCATTGTGGTCTTGGAGAACATTACCCGGCATGTGGAGCGGGGAAGTAGCCCACGGGAAGCTGCCATTTATGCGACCAACGAAGTGTGGATGTCCGTTATCATTACCACTTTGGTGGTGGTGGCTGTGTTCTTCCCGCTGACCTTGGTGTCGGGAATGACCGGCGTATTGTTCAACCAGTTGGGATGGATTGTGACCATTACCGTTGTTACTTCTACCCTGGCCGCTATTTCGCTGACACCGATGTTGGCCTCGCGGATGTTGAAGCTGAGTCAAAAGAAAAAACCTCGCCGGTTCTCCTGGGAGAATACCATTGAAAAATGGCTCTATAAATTTGACTTGATGTATGAGAACTTATTGCGTCGTTTGTTACATTACAAGTCCATGGTTATTATCAGTACCTTCCTGGTGTTCTTTGGATCCTTATTCCTGATGAAATACATTGGAAGTGATTTTATGCCGGAATCGGATGAAAGCCAGATTCAGGCCAATATTGAACTTCAAACTGGTTTGCGGGTGGAAGAAACTGCAAAGGTTACGCGCCAGCTGGAGGCAACCATTCGTGACCGGTATCCGGAAGTGGAATTGATTTCATCTTCTTCGGGAGCCGATGATGAGGGCGGATTCATTTCGATGTTCAGCACCACCGGGTCCAACATCATTAACCTCACTCTTCGCTTGAGCGATATTGACGAGCGTGAACGGACGGTTTGGCAGATTGCGGATGATTTCAGGGCGCAGGTTGCCTTGCTGCCTGAAGTTGTAAGTTCCACCATTTCAACATCAACACAAGGACTTGGAGGGTCAGGAAATACCGTGGATTATGAAATCTATGGTTACAACTTCGATGTAACGAACCTGTATGCCGAGCAAGTTTTGGACCGGCTGAAAAGAATGGATGGAGCACAGGATGTGACCATTAGCCGGAAGAATGACAAGCCCGAACTGCAGATTGTCTTGGATCGGAACAAGTTGTCGGAACATGGGCTGACAACCGCTCAGGTATCAATGTTTATTCGTAACCGCATCAATGGTCTGGTTCCTTCTTACTATAAAGAAGAAGGGGAAGAGTATGACATCAAAATCCGTTTGGAAGAAAAATACCGGAACTCCATTTCTGATATTCAGGAAATGACAATTGTGACTCCGGCCGGACAAAAAATCAAGCTAAAAGAACTGGGTAAAATTGAAGAATACTGGTCGCCGCCAAGCATTGAGCATAAACGTCGCGAACGCTTGGTTACCATTTCGGCATCACCCGACGGCATTTCATTGGGTGAGCTGGCTAACCGTATTAAAACCGAGACCGCTCAGCTTGATACGCCTCCTGAAATTGTGGTTTCGGTTGGTGGAGCCTATGAAGATCAGCAAGAATCGTTTATGGATTTGGCCATGCTTTTTGGCTTGAGTTTGATCCTGGTGTTTATTGTGATGGCTTCTCAGTTTGAATCGTTGCGGATGCCGCTGATTATCATGTTCTCCATACCGTTTGCTTTTACCGGGGTGATTTTGGCCTTGGTGATTACCGGAACCACCCTGAGTGTTGTGGCTGCCTTGGGAGCGGTGCTTTTGGTGGGTATTGTTGTGAAAAACGGTATTGTATTGGTCGACTTCATTAACCTGATGCGGGATCGTGGAGTGGAGTTGTATGAAGCCATTGCCCTTTCCGGAAGGTCGCGTTTGCGTCCGGTACTGATGACCGCTGCCACGACCATTCTGGGAATGCTGCCCTTGGCCATGAGTACCGGTGAAGGAGCTGAAATCTGGCGCCCCATGGGAATTACAGTTATCGGTGGTTTGATATTCTCAACACTGGTTACCATGGTTATTGTGCCCGTGATGTATGCTGTTTTGGCCAGCCGTGGCGAACGCCGCAAGAAGGAAAAAGTGAGACAGCAGTTCGTATTTATGGATAAGTAAAACTGAAAAGAAATGAAAGCCGTATTTATAATTTTTAATCAGGCGAATACCGAACGTGTAGAGTACATGTTGGATCGCCTGGATGTTAGAGGATATACCTGGTGGAACAATGTACTTGGACGGGGCTCGGTGGATGGCGAACCTCGGATGGGTACTCACACCTGGCCTGAAATTAACTCAGCAGTCATGACGATTGTGCCCGACGAGAAAGTTGATGTTCTTCTGGGAAAAGTGCAGAAACTGGATGAGGTCAACAAAGAAGTTGGCGTGCGGGCCTTTGTTTGGGACGTTCTAAAATCAGTATAAATCACTCTTTGTCATGGCCCTTCCCAATCGCAGTTTTGTTGATAGGGGGAGGGCCTTTTTTTGTCCGAATGATTGGGGCCGGACTTCAAAAGCTATTGTTTGATGAAGTTGTGGCGCATCACCCGGGGAAACAAAAACGTTTGAAATACACCACGGCTAAGCATAAACAACATCATGGCCAGCCAAAGTGCATGTTCGCCTAAAATGGGCTGCATCAGAAAGTACCCCGGCAAAAAGACCAGTAGACTGGCGCCAAGCATGCTGTTGCGCATTTCTTTGGAGGCTGTGGCACCAATGTAAATTCCATCCCAAATAAATGAGGCAAACGAAAGCAAAGGAAGCAGTACCAGCCAAAAACGAAAGTTAAGCGCTGTTTCAATCAACTCTTGCTGATTGGTGAGCAGGCCTAAAATGAGCTGGTTGGCAAACAGGTAAGTTAGTGCAAAAGCAAAGGCCAGCAGGCTGCCCCAATAAAAGAGCAGACGGGTTAGCCGCAGGAATAAACCCCGGTTTTGTTCGCCTTTGTAGCGACCGGCCAGTGCTTCGCCGGCATAGGCAAAGCCGTCAATAAAAAAGGCAAAAAACAGTAAAAACTGTATAAGAATGGAATTGACAGCCAGCATGTGGTTGTTAATACTGGCCGATTTTGAGGTGAAAAAGGTAAAAACAAAAATGACACAGAAGGTGCGGATGAAGATATCGGAGTTGACCCGAAAAAAGTTTTTCATGGCCTTGGCATCGATAATGGCGGTCCAGTTCCAAGGCTGAATCAATTGACGATAGGATCTGAAAAACAAGAACAGCCCCAGCACAACACCCAGGTACTGGGCCAGCACCGTGCCCAGAGCTACCCCAGCCGAATTCAGGTGAAATGTTTTAACAAATAGAAAACTTAACACGATGTTGAAAACATTGGCAGCAATCGATGTAATCATAGGTAGTCGGGCATTTTGCATGCCTAAAAACCAACCGTTGAGAACATACAGCCCGAGTGTGGCCGGAGCTGCCCAAATTCGAATGCGGAAATATTCGCGAGCCAGTGATTCGACTTCATCTGTTCCGTTAATCAATTGAAAGCTCAGCCATTCAATCGGAAACTGCAGAAAAAGGATGAGTAGCCCGATAACGCTTGAAATCAGCATGGCGCGCAGCAAAATATGGTAACTTTCTGGTTTGTTTTTTTCGCCGTAAGCCTGTGCGGTAAACCCACTGGTGCCCATACGCAAAAAGCTAAAGCCCCAATAGATGAAGTTAAAGATTACGGTCCCCAACGAAACAGCGCCAATGAAGACTTCAGAATCCAGATGCCCCATTAGTGCCAGATCGACCAGTCCCAATAATGGAATGGTGACGTTGGCAACAATGTTTGGAATAGCTAAACGGAGAATATTTCGGTTCACAATTTTTTTTGTGCAAAGGAACAAAAAATAGTTTAGGCCACTAAATTCACTTTACGCCAGTCTTATGTAAGCAACGAAGAATGACAGAAAGCCTGTAAACAAAGGAGCTTTTCAAAGGAGGAGCCGCATTTCCTCTCATTGGCAGATCCTATTTGGGATAGATATTTTCAATAAAAATAGATCGAAACTAATTTGGTTGAAAACAATTTACCCCTTAGTTTTGTATATAAAGATAAAGAAATCTGAAAATCATAAAATAAGATTAATATGGCATTTGAATTACCAAAATTAAGTTACGCATACGACGCTCTTGAACCATTAATTGATGCGCGCACAATGGAAATCCACCATAGCAAGCACCACGCAGCTTACACCAGTAAGTTGAATGACGCGGTTAATGGAACCGAGCTCGAAGGAAAATCAATTGAAGAGTTGCTGGCCAATGTGTCATCGCACTCAACAGCCGTTCGTAATAACGGTGGTGGTTTCTATAACCACAATTTGTATTGGGAAATCATGACCCCCGGTGGGGCATCCCAACCTGAAGGAGATTTATTAAAAGCTATAACTGATTCGTTAGGATCAGTCGATAAATTTAAAGAAGCTTTTGCCAATGCAGCTGCAACCCGATTTGGTTCTGGTTGGGCTTGGTTGGTAAAGCAGGGTGATAGTTTGGTTGTTTCATCAACACCCAATCAGGATAATCCTTTAATGGATGTTGCTGATGTGAAAGGGACTCCAATTCTTGGAATTGACGTTTGGGAACATGCTTATTATTTAAAGTATCAGAACAAACGTCCCGATTACATTGAGGCTTTTTGGAAAGTCATCAACTGGGATGAAGTAGCCAAACGGTTTAAAGGTTAGTTGATTTTTGGTTTTTTTCCCCGAAGCAGAGGCTTCGGGGTTTTTATTGCCCTAAAGTTTGTGTTTTGTAGTTTATCCTGAAATTTTGAATGTCGTGGAAATCCCCGGTATTACTTCTGTTTTAAGGTGCAGAAGTTGTTTCATTCGGAAATTCTGGACTTACCTTACTCGAAAATTCTAATCTTTTATTAAGCTCGGATCGGGCAGTTAAAGCTGACCGTTTAACATCGCTTTCAATATTCTCCTTATTATTTCTCCCACCAATATTCGATCTTCACTCGATTTGTAAAAATTAAGTCAATTCAATCATTGTAATTTCAGGTAAGATGCCTAAACGACCTTGGTAACCAATAAACCCAAAGCCACGATTTACATACAGATATTGGTTTTGTTGTTGGTATAGCCCTGCCCATTGGTCGTACACGTATTGAACCGGACTCCACTTAAAGCCAGGAATGTCAATGCCAAACTGCATACCATGCGTATGTCCGCTGAGGGTGAGTGTAATGTCTGTGAAATTTTGACGAACTTCAGCATCCCAATGCGAGGGATCATGGCTCAATAATATTTTTAGCGGAATATCTTTGTTTTCCAATCCGACTATTGCTTGACTCAGATTTCCATATTTGGGAAAGCCAACTTTTGCTCCCCAGTTTTCAATACCAATTAAGGCCAGTTGTTGCTTATCCCGCTCCAGGAGCACGTGTTCGTTGAGCAGTAACCGCCAGCCCATGGTTTCATGGTGTTGCTTGAGCGTTTCCAAATTTTGCTTTTTGGCTTCTTCAGAAGGCCAGGATACATAATCACCATAGTCGTGGTTTCCCAGTACAGAATATACGCCTAAAGGGGCTTTTAACTCTTTGAAAACATCCAGGTAGGGTTCTAGTTCCTCCGCTTTATCATTGACCAGGTCTCCGGTAAAAACAATCAAATCGGGTCTTGTTTCCATGATGGCAGCGACTCCTTCAGCCACGGCCTCCCGGTCATCAAAACTCCCCGAATGAATATCTGAAATTTGAATAATACGCAAGCCTTTAAAGGCATCCGGAATGGAGGGATTGTTTAGCCGGACACGCCTGATTTGGTACCGGTACCGATTGGTCATACCATAAAGCAAGCCTGAGGTAAGTGCAGCCCCCATCAGCAACGCTGTTTGAGAGATAAAGGTAAACCGGCTGATTAAGCGTGAGCCTTCAGCAGGAACATCAGCAGGGCTATTCTTAAATGACAGGAAAAACTTGACCGCATTGGGAAGCAGCAGTAGCAGATCGCCAAGTAACATGATCGCCGCAATTAGTACTTTTCCTAAAAACACGCCAATAAGCCCGTTGACCAGGTACTTAAGAGCAACCGATGGCCATGCCGTTTTGCCCCAGTGTGGAAAGGCCCACAAACTCCACAAGGTAGCGAGCGAAAGCAGGACATAAAGTAAAAATACCCCCCATTGCGTGCTATTGTTTGCAGGGCGCAGAACGGTTCGTAAAGCTACAAAAGAATAATACTCAACGGCCAGGATAAAAAGGCCAAATATTAGAAATTGTTTGCTAATCATCTTCTTGTTTTCTGGTTTGCTGCTTCTTTCGCTGACTGTTTTGACTTACTGGAGAATCATTAGAAAAGAAACGGTCAAATAATAACAAGTGGATCCGTGATATGGTTGTGGTTGCAACTTGAAACTGAAATATGACAGTGGGAATAGCGAACATTGAGTTTATGTCAGAGATATTGGATTTTTGGGAAGCTATTTTGAAAGGATGCTCAAATACTTGTTCTCATCTTGTAAGCACTTCATTGTTAGCATTCGGGCTTTAACCCCTTGCTTGGCGGGTTATCTGGAATCCTTTTAAATAGCTGGCGGCAGGTTTTTTCTTCAAACTTTTTAGACTTACTTCATGTTAGAATGAAAAAAATCAACCAAAAGTCTAACTTTTAAATTAAAGATTATGTCATTTGAATTACCGGTGTTACCCTACGCTAAAAATGCGTTGGAACCCTACATTAGTGAGCAAACATTGGAGTTTCATTACGGAAAACACCATCAAGCTTATGTTAACAACTTGAATAATCTGGTGCCTGGAACGGCGTTTGAAAATGCTGATCTTGAAACGATTGTTAAAGAAGCCGAAGGCGGCATTTTTAATAACGGAGCACAGGTTTGGAACCACACGTTCTACTTCTTCCAGTTTTCAGCTACGCCGGTTTTAGAACCTGCCGGAGCATTAAAAACAGCCATCGAAGAATCATTTGGTTCAGTTGACGCCTTCAAAGAAGCTTTCAATAAAGCGGCGGCTACTCTGTTTGGTTCAGGCTGGGCCTGGTTGGTTAAAGATGAGCAAGGGAAATTGAGCATCGTTCAAACCAGCAATGCGGCCAATCCTCTGCGCGATGGCTTAACGCCATTGATGACTTGCGACGTGTGGGAGCATGCGTATTACCTGGATAAGCAAAATGCCCGTCCGAAATACATTGAGGATTTCTGGAAAGTATTGGACTGGAAAGTCATTTCAGAACGTTTCTAAAAACAATAGGATGAGTACAGAGAAAGTATTGGAGGCTTTGGCTGGCGCAGGCAAGCCATTAAAAGCCGGAGAAATTGCCGAGGCTTCAGGTCTGGATAAGAAAGAGGTGGAAAAAGCCATGAAAGAACTGAAAGCCAGTGGGCAGATCGTTTCTCCCAAACGTTGCTATTGGGAGCCTCAAAAATAGAAGAAGGGACCTTTAAGGTCCCTTTCTTCGTTTGCGAGTATTAACTATTAATCAGCCAGAAAATAATTTTCAACTTTATTACACCTAAATTAAAATCAACCAAAAATTATTTTTGAAGCAGGTTTTCCATTTCTTCCAGCGTTTTTCCCTTGGTTTCCGGAACCATCTTCCACACAAAGAAGAACGATAGCACACTCATCGCTCCGTAAAAACAGTAAGTCACGCCACTGCTAAATTCCATCATGGCCGGGTAGGTGGATGAAATGAAATAGTTGGCGGCCCATTGGGCAGCCACTGCGATGGCCACAGCTTTCCCTCGAATCTTATTGGGGAAAATCTCTGAGATTAAAACCCAGGTGATTGGACCCCACGACATCATGAACGAGGCGGTATAAATGATGATGAATACCAGCGTGCTGATGCCAATGATTTGCATAAAAGCCAGTGTTCCGATGGCAAACATGCCAATGGCCATACCAATGGATCCAACCATCAGCAAGGGCTTGCGTCCCCATTTGTCAACCGTAACAATGGCCACAACGGTGAAAATCACGTTCACCAGTCCCATAACCACGGTTTGCAGCATCGAAGCATCTTTTTCAGCCCCCATGCTTTCGAAAATGCGCGGAGCGTAATACAAGGCCACATTGATGCCTACAAACTGCTGAAACACAGAAAGCAGGATCCCGATGATAATGATCACTTTGCCATAGGCGAATAACCGGGCTGAGGATTTTTCAACGGTATTTTTGATCTCCTGAAGAATTTGCTGTGCCCGTTCCTGTCCATTTATTTTTGACAGAATAGCCAAGGCTTCTTCATCTTTATGATTTAACGCCAGGTAACGTGGTGTTTCCGGAACGAAAAAAAGCAAGATCCCAAAGATACCTGCCGGAATCGCTTCCGAGGTAAACATTCGTCGCCAGCCAATGGTGTTGATCCATTCCAAAGATTGGCCATTCGCAATTCCCCAGTTTACAAAATACACCACCAACATTCCGAAGATAATGGCAAACTGGTTGATTGATACCAAGCGTCCGCGAATGTCAGCCGGGGCAATTTCGCCAATATACATGGGGCAAACAGCAGAGGCTAAGCCAACGCCAATGCCGCCAATGATGCGGTAAAAGTTGAAAGTATAAAGCAGACCCATGGTAGGCTCGCCTTTGGTGAAAAAGAGAAATTCCGGATTTCCGGAGCCCAGCGCACTTAGGAAAAAGAGCAAGGCCGCGAGCATCAGTGACTTTTTTCGTCCAAGGTGTTTGGCTAACAAGCCTGATAATCCGCCCCCGATGATACAGCCAATCAGCGCGCTGGATATGGTAGCACCATGCACCCAGGAGCTTAGGCCGAGTCCGTTGATCAGATAGGCTTGAACCGATTTTTCGGCTCCGGAAATAACCGCCGTGTCATATCCAAAAAGCAAACCTCCAAGCGTTGCCACCAAGGTGATGGCAACGATATAGAGTGAATTTTGTCCTTTCATATTGCTTAAATGTAGCAGTTTATAAGCTGCTCGAACATTTCTTGTTTTCCACTACGTTGTTTCGGTTCGCCAATTTCTTGGGCTGCAGCATACAAGTCTTCCAGACTTAATTTACCGGCATCAAATTCGGCTCCCTTGCCTGAGTCGAAAGAGGCATAGCGCTCTTTGCGCAATTTCAGATAATCTGATTCTTTCAGAATTTTATCGGCAATAATCAGACCGCGGGCAAAGGTGTCCATTCCGGAAACATGAGCAATGAAAATATCTTCCAGGTCCGTAGAGTTACGGCGGACTTTGGCATCGAAGTTAATGCCTCCGTGGGTGAAGCCTCCTGCACTGATAATTTCCAACATGGCTTCCGTTGTTTCGTAAATGTTGGTTGGAAACTCATCCGTATCCCAGCCATTTTGGTAGTCGCCTTTGTTGGCGTCAATTGATCCGAGCATACCGGCATCAGCAGCCATGCGCAGTTCATGGGCAAAGGAGTGTCCTGCCAGGGTGGCGTGGTTCACTTCAATATTAATTTTGAAGTCGTCTGCTAAACCATTCTTTTCCAGGAAACCTAAAATGGTTTGTGTGTCGTAATCGTACTGGTGTTTGGTGGGCTCCATGGGTTTGGGCTCAATCAGGAAAGTCCCTTTAAAACCTTGCTTTCGACCATAATCGCGTGCCATGCGCAGGAATTGTCCCATGTGCTCCAACTCCTTCTTTGTATTGGTGTTTAGCAAGCTCATGTAGCCTTCGCGGCCGCCCCAAAAGACATAACCGGTTCCGCCCAATGCAATGGTGGCATCAATGGCATTTTTAACCTGAACTGCAGCCTGGGCAACAACATCGAAATCAGGGTTGGTAGAGGCACCATTCATGTAACGGGGATTGGAAAACACATTGGCTGTTCCCCAAAGCAGTTGAATGCCAGTTGCCTGCTGACGGGCTTTGACGTCATCAGTCATTTTAACCAGGCGTTTTTCAATTTCGAAAACCGAAGCGTCACCAACCAAATCCACATCGTGGAAGCAATAAAAAGGAGCCCCAATTTTTGAAATGAACTCAAAGGCGGCGTCCAAACGGTGCTGGGCTAAATCCATTGGGTTTGAAGCACCATCCCATGGGAAAACCTGTGTTCCTGGTCCAAATGGGTCTCCGCCATGATCACAGAAGGTATGCCAGTAGGCTACTGCAAAACGCAGGTATTCTTTCATGGTTTTGCCACCCACAACACGGTTTTCATCGTACCATCTGAATGCCAGCGGATTTTTTGATTCCGGTCCCTCGTATTTGATCTTATCAATACCCGGGAAATACTCTTTGTTACCTTTAAATACAGTCATGTCCTATTGTTTTATGGTTATTTATCTTTTATATCCAGCGCAAATAATTGGGGCTGCAACCAGTCGCATGATTCGTACAGACTACCAGAGGTTTTCGCCATAAGACCATCCCTCCCGAACAGGTTCTTTGATGTAGTCATCTAATTCAGGGCGGTTTGTGATCTTCATATTTTGAGCATCGTAGTCCAGTCGTCCTCCAAATCGTTGAGCCAAAACACCCACCTGCGCCATTTCCATCAGGCTAGCTGAATAGTCAAAGTTTGAACCGGGCAAGGTTCCGTTTTTGATGGCATCAACCCATTCTTGTACCGGTTTTTCTTCACCTACTCGGGGGATCGTTTGTGCTGGTGGATTTTTCAGGAATTCCTTCATTTCTACCTCAGGAACCAACAGGCGTGCGTCATTGGGTCTGCCACCTGTGATCAGTGTCTTTTTGTCTCCAATCATGATCATGCCACTTCCCGGCAGTTCATCGACGCCCCATTCGGGTCTGACGACTGGTTTTTCAAAACCTTCGTACCATTTCATGGTCACCGGAGCTTTGTTGCCACGCGCTGCAAACTGCCAGGTAACTAAAGATTCTTCGGCAACAAAACTGTGGTCGGGAACCGGGTCTGTGACAATGGCCTCCACAGTATGGGGTAATCCTAAATCTAAAGCCCAAAAAGGAGCATCGAGCGTGTGGCAGCACCAGTCGCCTAATTTCCCGTTTCCATAGTCGTAAAAGCCCCTCCATGTTCTTGGAGCGTATAAGTTGTTGAATGGACGTTCAGGAACCGGTCCTTGCCAGAGATTCCAGTCTAGTCCTTCGGGTACTTTTTGTTCTTGCGGCGGAAAAGTTGTTGGTTTGCCAAAATAGCCATCCTTTTCAAAGTTAATTTTGCCTTGCCAGGCAATCACTTCCTTGACTTCTCCAAGTACACCTGCTTCGTACCACTCTTTTGTCAAGCGAATGCCGTTGGTCGTATGTCCTTGGTTACCCATCTGTGAGACAACACCATAATGTTTGGCTGCTTTTTGCAAGGTGCGTAATTGCCAAATATTGTGGGCCAATGGTTTTTCAACAAACACGTGTTTACCTAACTCCATGGCGGCCATTGCTGCCGGAAAGTGAGTGTGGTCGGGTGTGGCGATGATGACGGCATCAATGTCGTTTGCCATTTCGTCAAACATCACTCGAAAGTCTTTGTATTTTTTCGCATTGGGGCGTGCTTCAAATCCTTTTGCTGACATCCGGTCGTCAACATCGCACATGGCGACAATGCTTTCTGCCGGAACCTGGGTCCAAGATGCGGCACCCCGGCCTCCAACACCAATTACGGCAAAATTCAAACGGTCGCTTGGAGAACAGCGAATCATGTTGGGAATGAATACAATGCCAGCTGTTGCTGCAGAGGCTGATTTCATAAATGATCTTCTCGAAAAGTTTTTCATAGGTATTTGGTTTAGGTTTAAAGTCGTTCGGATTAAATCACTTTTTCAAGTTCTGCTTTCCATGTTCTGTAGGCTTGCTGATAAGCTTCAGACTGGCTCATGGCAGGTTCAATGGTTTCCAGTTTGGTCAGGTTCTCAAAGGCTTCTGCAGCGGATTTATAATAGCCTGATCCAATCCCGGCACCCCGGGCGGCACCAATTGAACCATCTGTGTTGTATAGTTCGATGGTTGCTCCGGTAACGCCAGCCAGCGTTTCCCGGAATATGGGGCTCAGGAACATGTTGGCTTTTCCGGCGCGAATGACTTTGGCATCGATGCCAATGGTTTTCATCACCTCCATGCCGTACTTAAACGAAAACACAATACCTTCCTGGGCTGCACGGAAAACATGAGCCTGAGAGTGAATGTTGAAGTTGATTCCGGCAAAGGAGGCACCCGGATTCTGGTTTTCCAGCACACGTTCGGCGCCATTGCCAAAGGGCAGAATACTTAGGCCTTCAGCTCCAATGGGGACTGTGGCAGCCAATTCATTCATTTCGGCATAGGATAAAGCACGATTGCCAACCTGGTGGTTAAGCCATGAATTCAGAATTCCGGTTCCGTTGATGCAAAGCAATACGCCCAAGCGGTTGGTTGCCGACGAATGATTGACATGGGCAAAGGTATTGACCCGGGATTTTGGATCGTAAGCAACTTGCTCGCTCACCCCATAAACTACGCCTGAGGTGCCCGCTGTTGTGGCAACTTCTCCCGGATTCAGTACATTTAGCGAGAGCGCATTGTTGGGCTGATCGCCTGCCCGGTAACTTATTTTTGTGCCTTTAGCCAGGCCCAGTTCACGGGCAACTACTTCGCTTACTTCACTCTGAACGGAAAAAGTGGGTACAATTTCGGGAATGAAGGAAGCTTCGAATCCGTAATAGTCCATCACCAGTTTGGAAACTTCGCTTTTTTGAAAATCCCATAAGATTCCTTCAGATAAACCGCTGGCTGTTGTATTGATTTGCCCGCTCAGTTTCATGGCAATATAATCACCCGGCAGCATGATTTTATGAATCCGGTTATAGTTTTCCGGTTCATGGTCTTTCACCCATTTTAGCTTGGAGGCTGTGAAGTTGCCTGGCGAGTTTAACAGGCTTTGCAGGCACTGTTCTTCTCCAATTTCAAGAAGTGCTTGATGCCCGATGCTGGTTGCCCGGCTGTCGCACCAAATGATGGACGGGCGAATAACTTGCTGCTGCCTGTCCACCATGACTAAGCCGTGCATTTGGTAGGATATGCCAATTGCATCGATTTGGTGTGGTTCAACCTTCGATTGGTTGAGAATGTCTTTCAAAGCCAGTTTAAGGTTTTCCCACCATTGTTCGGGGTCTTGTTCGGCCCATCCGGCTTGTTGTGCCACAATTTTCATTTCCTGTTTGGGATGGAACGAAGAGGCGAGACAGGCGCCATTTTCGCCCGCAATAAGGGAAACCTTGACAGATGAGCTGCCGATATCAAAGCCGAGTAGGTACATAGTTTTGTGCTTATTGTTAGGTTTTCTTCCAGATTAATCCGTTCTGTTCTGGTATGGTTGCAAATTTAGAGATCGCTTGTTCGATTTCAAAGCACCCAAAAGATGTTGTAAAGCAGATTTCGTTAGAGTGATTGCCTTACCGTCAGTTTAGTTGGAACACAAAAGTGAATCGGTTGGCTGTTGGTGACAAATTCAGCAGCCTTTCGGCCCATCAATTCAAAGTCGGTTGAAAGGACCGTTATGCCGTTTTTGACATACTTTTTCATGGGGGTTTCGTTGTAGGAAATTACCCCCACCTCTTGTCCCGGTGTGAGTTCCTTTTGATCACATTGGTCCAGAAAACGAGCCAGCATGCGGTCGCTGACCATCAGGTATAAATCTCCGGACTGAATATCCAGCTTTTTCGAATCCTTCAGTACCTCACCCGGAATCTGATGATCTTGACAAAACTGATTGAAGTAGGTGATGGACTCTTGTGGATGATAAGTGAATTCAGGATATAAATAAATGAATCGTTTGTATTTGCTAATGAGTGCGATGTTGCTTTTGAACGAAGTGTATAGAGTTTCTCCAAAATCCTGGTAAACGGCTGAGTTCGCTTCGTTGGCATGAATCCGCCAGTCAATGATCAGCAGTTTGTTTTTGGGAATCCGGTTGATGATTTCCGGTACTCGTTCATGGTCAAAGTTCATCACAATGTAGTTGGTGTATTTGCCAATGCTTTCTTTCAAAATAGTTTCAAATACATTGATGTTGTAGTGATGAAAATGCAAGTCGACAGTAACATTCGGGGGCAAATTCTCTAAGAAGGAGCCGTACAAAACTTCTTTGTAGGCTTTAAAGGTGTCTAAAAACAGAAAGACTTTGGTGGTGGCTTTGGCCACAAAATAGCCCTTGTTCGGCACCGATTCAATGGTTCCCCTGTTTTTTAGCTCAGCATAAGCTTTAAAAACGGTATCACGCGACAATTCACTTTCCTTGCACAGCTGGTTTACTGACGGCAGAATATCGCCTACTTTCAGCAGGTTTTTGCTGATGGCTTCGGTTACTGCGTCAATCAGTTGTTGAAATTTCAATTGGTTCGAAGTTGGATCAATCCGGAAATGGAATTTACTCATGATTTTCAGTTCTTAAGGTGTTCTGTTCTGGTATGCAAACTTACAAAACAAATTCAAAAAAGGGCGGTGTTTTTTCTGTTTTTGAGCAGAAGGCTCCGATTCCGATAGCTAGGGTGATCGGGCTGACCATTAGAAAAGCAAGCTTTGAACTCTTTGGGATGAGCTGAATTTTTTATCTTGTTGCTTGCTTTGCACAACTAAAAATCAAAGATCATGTTGAAAGAATTGATTCTGAAGAACAGAAGTTTTCGTCGTTTTAAGGAAGGGGAGCGAATCAGCCCCGAACAGTTGCGGAATTGGATTGATTTGGCGCGCTGTTCAGCAAGTGCACGCAATGCGCAGTCGCTCAAATATGTTTTGGTGACCGAAGAGGCTGACTGTGAAAAGCTGTTTCCTTTGCTGGCCTGGGCGGGCTATCTGAAGGATTGGTCGGGCCCGGCAGAAGGTGAGCGCCCGGCTGCTTACCTGATCATGCTGAATGACCGTGAAATCAGTGATAACTATTTTTGTGACCATGGCATTGCCGCTCAGAGCCTATTGCTTGGAGCTGTTGAGGAAGGCTATGGAGGCTGCATCATCGCTGCGGTGAATCGTAAAAAGCTGAGTACGCTTTTCAATTTAAGCGACCGGTATGAAGTGGTGCAAGTGTTGGCCTTTGGAAAACCGGACGAGGAAGTTGTTTTGGAAGAAATGGATGGTGATGACTACAAATACTGGCGTGATGAGCAAGGCGTTCATCATGTGCCTAAACGTTCGTTGGATGATCTGATTGTAAGCTAACAACTCACCAGGCGATCGCTTTTAAAACCGCCTTGTGAGTTGTTGCCCGTTTTTAACTCCTGATAAACAAAGCCTTGATGATGTGGCTGGCTATTTGGGGATTTTCTTTCAACCGACGGGTGGAGTAGTTAAACCATTGTTCGCCAAAAGGAACATAAACCCGCATTTTATGGCCGGCCTGCACCACGGTGTTGCGCAACTCCGGGGTTACTCCATATAGCATCTGAAATTCATACATGGATGGAGGAACCTGATAGCGCTCAATGAGTCTGATGGCTTCTTTTACCAGGAACTTGTCGTGGGTAGCAATGCCGGCATACATCTTGTTTTTGAACATGAACTCCAGGTCTTCCAGAAAATGGGTTCGAACTTCCTGATAGTCTTTGAAGGCAATTTCTTTCGGCTCAACATAAATTCCTTTGCACAAGCGGAAGTTCAGGGGATAACCATTGCTCGGAAACTTACTGAAATCGGTTAGATCATCGAGGGTGCGCCTCAGGTAAGCTTGAACGACCAGCCCTACATGCCCGCTGAATTCCTTTTTTAGCTTTTTGAAAAGCTGCAATTCAATGTCGACACATTGCGAGTCTTCCATGTCTATTCGGACGAAATTGTTCTTTTCAGCGGCTTTGG
Source organism: uncultured Sunxiuqinia sp. (assembly GCF_947495665.1). Classification (GTDB taxonomy): domain Bacteria; phylum Bacteroidota; class Bacteroidia; order Bacteroidales; family Prolixibacteraceae; genus Sunxiuqinia; species Sunxiuqinia rutila. The sequence continues at coordinate 65,225 of NZ_CANLZV010000010.1, read as the reverse complement.
CTACAATTTCGCGCAGGTGTTGGTAGCAAACTTCCTGGTCAATGAGTAAGCCAAACATGGTTGGCTTCAACGAGAAGTTGCCTTTGATGTTTTCACGGGTAAAGCGATCAATAATCTCGAGGTACTGATTTTTGTTTTCTTCGGCTTGTTCCAGGTTCGAAATAAATTCGCCCAACAAATCGATCGTTACTTCAATATTTTGTGCATTAAGTTTGCGTGAAACCTCCAGCCCATCTTCAATTCTTGTCCCGGCGATGTATCGCTTGCTGAACTGCCAAATCAAGGTTTTTGGCATGTACGGGAGCAAGTTTGCAATCATCTTGTTCAACATGTTCTTTTGATTAGTTTAGTTTATACGGTTTTCAACTAACCTAAAATACGTATTCAGGGGCCTCTGTGTCAATGATGTTTGTCAGCGAAAAGGCATGACTTTGCGCATGTTTTTCCCTTGATGCCTTTCCAAAAAAATATTGGCTGAAAGCTGCAATCCTAATTTTAAATTTTTATTTTTGGCTCAAATTATTTTGAGAGTGAAAATTAGTTGAAAAGGGCCTGATTTGTTCTTTGCCGGATACTACGCTAACAAATACTGCTCGTTTCAATTGGTTTTGTCGTCTTTCTGAAAAAATAAAATCTAATTTGAACAAAATGAAAAATTCTTCATTGATCCTGAACTTGGTTTTGGCTGCTGCAGTCATTGTGATTTATGTGTTACATTTTAGTGGAAAAAGTGCCGGAGATGCTAGTTTGAGTAATTCTACGGATGTGGGTTCAACTTCCGGGTTGAAAATTGCCTATATCAAAGTTGATTCTCTGATTTTGAATTATGACCTGGCTGAAGAATTGCATGATGAGTTCACCAAAAATCAGGAAGCCTATACCAAGGAATACACCGATAAGCGCTCGTCTTTTGAAAAACGTGCTGCTGCTTTCCAGGAAAAAGTACAACGGGGTGGTTTCCTGACTCAGGATCGTGCCATTCAGGAACGTGATCGTTTGGTTGGAGAAGAACAAGAGATTTTAACCTTGGATCAGGAACTTTCTACAAAACTATCAGAAATGCAGGCTGCCAACAATAAAGAATTAATTGATAGCCTGATGAACTACCTGGAAGAGTTTAACAAAGACAAAAAATACAACTACATTTTGAACGCTGGAAACGTGTTGATTGGCGATGATGCCCACAACATTACCAAAGAAGTTTTGGATGAGATGAACCTGCGTTACAAAAATAAGTAAGCAACAAAATACGCTTAAGCTTAGCGACTGAATCCGGACTTTGTCCGGATTTTTTTTATCCCTAACTTTCCTGCATGACTTTTGCCAATCGCTACATTCAACGCAATATTAACTACCCCGCATGGGTTTCAGAGATGCCCGCAGCAGACCTGGGCATGATTGTAGTAATCCCCTGTTTTGACGAGCCGGATATCCTGCGAACCATTCGTTCGCTGGCTGCTTGTCAGCCGCCCAGGCAACAGGTTGAAGTGATCGTTGTGGTGAACCAGTCGGAACATAGCCCGGAGACGGTGACCCTTCAAAATCAACAAAGTATTCAGGAGCTGGAAGCCTGGCAGCAAAGCGAGAAACCGGCTTTCTTTCAGCTTCATGTTTTGGTTCCGCCACCTTTTCGGAAAAAGCATGCCGGGGCCGGGCTGGCCCGCAAAACCGGCATGGATGAAGCCATCCGACGCTTTGCTGCAATCCATAATGCCGATGGATTGCTGATTTCGCTGGATGCGGACACGCTGGTTGCCCCCAATTACTTGGTAGCCCTTGAGGAGCATTTTCAAAAGGCTCCCAGGGATGTTGCAGCAACTCTGAAATTTGAACATCGGATTTCGGAATTGGAAGAAGAGCGGCACCGGCAAGGCATGCAACTGTACGAAACCTACTTGCATTATTACAAGCAGGCGATGGCCTTCACAGGCTTTCCGCATGCGATTTACACCATCGGTTCAGCCTTTGCTGTGCGCGCCGAAGCATATGTGAAGCAGGGTGGGATGAACCGTAAACAGGCGGGCGAGGATTTCTATTTCTTGCATAAACTGGCGCAGGCGGGGCACATTGGCGAAATTAACCAAACCTGCGTTTATCCTTCGGCACGCATCTCGCACCGGGTTCCTTTTGGTACCGGGCCGGTGCTTAGGAAGTGGCTTGAGGGGGACGAAAGTCTGACGCAAACCTACAACTTTCAGGCTTTTCAAGATTTAAAGCAATTGTTCGACCTGTTGCCAGCGCTTTATGCCGGAAACAATACCCTGGCACTGTTGAACCAACTGCCAGCGCCTTTAAAGGCTTTCCTGACAGAAGATGGGTTTCTGGCCTCGCTGGAAGAAGTCCGCGCCAATGCTGCACGTTATAGCAGTTTTCAAAAACGTTTTTTTGCGAATTTCAATGCGTTTAAAATGCTGAAATTTCTGAACTTCACCCATCCTCACTGCTATCCTTTGCAGGATTTGGATGAAGCTTACCGGCAACTCAAGCAAACTTGAATGGCCTGATAAGCGTGTGATGTTTATTTCATTGCTATTCCTCGGGCGTTTAAGCCAGCTGTGCAGCTGTTTGCTGAATCAAGGCCCAGGCTCGTTCTACATGTTCTTGCCGGGTTTGTGTTTGCCCCACACTCATGCGCAGCCAGAATTGCCCATTCAGAACGGTATGTGTCAGAAAGATTTTACCACTTTTATTTAGCGTGTTCATCAGCTCCTTATTGAAAGCGTCTTCTTTCTTGTGCCGGAAACAAACCAGGTTGAATGGCGGTTGGTTCAGCAATTCGAAGTCTTCCGATTTATCAACCCAACTGGCCAGCTCTTGTGCCAGGCGGATGTGCTCGCTGATGTGGTAACGCAGTCCTTCTACGCCATAATGCCGAATAACAAACCACAGTTTTAACGCCCGAAAACGACGCCCTAGCTGAATGTGCCAGTCGCGGTAATCAATCACGGCTCCTTTTTCGCTTGCTTCATTTTTAAGGTATTCCGGCAGAATGCTTAAGGTTTTGATCAGTACCGCTTTGTCGGTAACATAAAAGCAGTCGCAGTCAAAGTTGGTAAATAGCCATTTATGCGGATTGAAGGCGTAACTCTTGGCCAATTCTAGGCCATCGAATGCGGCGCGGTACTCGGGGCAAACAGCGGCTGATCCGGCCATAGCGGCATCAATATGAAGCCAGATGTCGTAACGGCGGCAGATTTCTCCTATGGCCCGAATCGGGTCAACAGCGTTGGAGGAAGTGGTGCCAATGGTTGCGCAGGCAAAAAACGGGATAAAGCCTTCCTCCAGGTCCTGCTTGATCTGCTGTTCCATTTTCTCCGGATCCAGGGCGAAGTTTTCATCCACCTCCACAATGCGCAGGTTACGTTCGCCAACGCCAATCACTTTAATGCCTTTCTCCAGCGAAGAGTGCGTTTGCGACGAGGCATAGGCTACAATCTTGGGGCAGCCTCCCAACTTGTTGGTTCCGAAATTGGTTTTCATTTCGCGGGCACAAAGCAAGGCGGTAATCAGTGCGTTGGAGGCGGTGTCCTGAATAACCCCGCCACCGTTGTTGGTGGTTTTAAACGCCTGTGGCAAGCCCATCATGTCAACCAGCCAATCCATTACATGACTTTCCAGCTCGGTGCAGGCGGGGCTGGTGGCCCACAGCATGCCTTGAACGCCCAGTCCGGCCGAAAGCAGCTCGCCCAGAATGGATGGTCCGGAGGTGTTGGACTGGAAGTAGGCAAAGAAATTGGGGGATTGCCAGTGGGTGATTCCGGGCATAATGAATTGTTCCACATCCTTCATCATGGCATCAAAGCTTTCGCCTTTTTCCGGCGCATTGGGCGGCAGGTTCTTGCGAACATCACCGGGGCTTACCTGCGATAAAACCGGATAATTTTCGACTTGCTCATAGTAGTCGGCGATCCAGTCAATAAGTTTTTTGCCCTCCTCGCGAAATTGCGCCGGGCTCATATGGTAGTTTTGTGTTGTCATGGTTAATATCGGATGCTAAAATCGCTGTAATTGGCGTTTGGTTCTAGTTTACTTTGGTTTAATTGGTCGGTTCGGCTATAGCCGTTTCCTAGTTTCAGGTAATCGATAAAACAATTCAAATCCTTTTCCCGGCCTTCTACTTCCAGTTCCACTTTCCCGTTGGGCAGGTTTTTTACCCAGCCATTCAGCTGGCATTCCTTGGCTTTTTGATGAACAAAATGCCGGAATCCAACACCTTGAACCCTTCCGGAAAGTAAGATATGACGTCTGGATTTAGCCATGATTGACCGGTGCTTCTTCGGGAGCTTTCCCAAATTCAGTCACCACATCCGGATGTACCAGTGCCCAAATGGAATAGATGCCGACACCTGTTCCAACCGGGAAATTGAAAATAGCCAGAACCGACAGGATTAAAACCAGGATGCGGGCCCATTCTTTTCGTTTAATTAAGCCAAGTCCGCCAATAATGCCAGGGATAGCCACCAGGATGAAAAGAACGGCAATGACATTGGCCACAATCGATAGGACGAGGTTGGCTTCCGCGTCGTCGGAGAAATCTCCAACCAAATGCAGAATGGTATAAATTAAGAGGGCGAAAAGTATTCCGAAGATGCTGTAGCCAATTTGCAGGGCTGCAACAATATTGATGTGTTTTTGCATGATGTGATTTTTGCTTTAAAATTAGCAAGAATGTTTGAGATTTGCATGCGGTTTACAAGTACTTCTTGCTTTAGGCCTGATTAGCTCGAAAGAATTGGTGCCCTGATGGTTAATTGCACCCTTGAAGAAGGCTTAAGCACGCTGATATTTTGAGCTATCAAAGCTGCTTCATAACATAAATGTTTTCAGGCAACCTTTTTATACCTTCAATCATCTATTAGTCAATTGTGATTTTTAAGGAACCCAGGGCACTATGATCTAATTACTTTTCCTAAGTTATAGAACTTTGGAAAAGGTATACACCGACAATTTGCAAGACCTTAAGATGTAAAAGCGATGGATTTACACCCGCCTTAGTACGATTCGCCCCCCCTTACGCCTGATTCTGAAAAATAGTAATCAAAAACTTAAAATGATGAAAACAAAGTATCAGGCTTCTGCTGCTCCTTCTTTTAATTAGGAATGTAAAAATATGAAATAAGAGTATGGTTTTTAATTTAGAATTCGCTATGCAACAAAAACCTTTATCAAGCTTTAAACTCTGGTTAAATATATTGATATTAATCTTCCTTGTCTCATGTTATAAAGAGGATGACTATCCATCACCGATAAATTACATTATCGAAGGCCCGCAGGACCAGTTCCCGGCTTTTTCACCGGATGGCGAACATATCGCCTATTATCATTTTGCTTGGGGAAACTCTGGCGATTATCCCACAGGGCTTTACATTATTGATAAGAACGGGGGTAATCGTAAATTAGTTTTGCGAGGGGATCATTTTTCACCGTCCTGGTCTCCCGATGGGCAGTGGCTTGTTTTTAGCTCTGGGGGAGTAATTCAAAAATGTAAAATAAACGGAGACAGTCTTACCACTTTTTCAGGCCTGAACTATCTGGATAATCCTGAATTTTATTTTCCGGATTGGTCGTCAGATGGCAAATATATATTATTTGACAAACCATTAGGCGATGAGAGGGGGGTGTATTTTACGACACATAAATTCCAGAATCCAAATGTAATTTTTGGGTTAAATATTACTTCAGGTCGGGATCCCGAATTATCTCCTAATGGGAATGAATTCATTTACTATGACTGGATGGATGGTAAAACCCCAAGCGAAATCTTTAAGCAAGATACAGATGATAAAATAAAAATCAGGCTAACAAATAATGAAAGAGATGATCGTGCTCCCACCTGGTCTCCGGATGGCCAAATGATAGCCTGGAGCAGCAGCCTTCGCTTATGCGTAATGAATGTAGATGGAAGTAATTACCGAGAAATTACTTACGGCAAAGATCCTTCATGGTCGGTAAGTGATGAAATCGTATTCAGCCATGCTAATGCAGACTATTCTAAAGAGGTATTGTATATCGTAAATTCAGATGGGACTAAACAAAGACAAATTACATTTTAAGATTAGCTTCTATTAACCGTGGCTGGATCGGATTTGGAATCCGATCCCTACTAACAATGGATTTGGAATCCATAAGGTTTAACTGTACAATAGCCCATCTCCCCCTTGTTTGAGCGAAGCGGTAACAAGGGGTTCGCTTGGTGTCGTTTTTAACGACCATTAAAAAATCGGCTGGCTTTTACTTCTCGCGTTGTAGAAATAAAAATCAACAGCTAACTTTTATTTCTCGCGCTGTAGAGATGAAAATCGACAGCCAGCTTTTACTTCTCGCGCCATAGAAATGAAAATCGGCAGCCAGCTTTTGCTTCTCGCGTTGTAGAAATGAAAACTGACAGCCAGCTTTTACTTCTCGCGTTGTAGAAATGAAAATCAGCGGCTAACTTTTATTTCTCGCGCTGTAGAAATGAAAACTGATAGCTAACTTTTACTTCTCGTGCTGTAGACGTGAAAATCGGCAGCCAGCTTTTATTTCTCGCGTTGTAGAAATGAAAATCAGCGGCCAGCTTTTATTTCTCGCGTTGTAGAGATGAAAACTGACAGCTAACTTTTACTTCTCGCGCTGTAGAGATGAAAATCGACAGCCAACTTTTACTTCTCGCGTTGTAGCAATGAAAATCAGCGGCTAACTTTTATTTCCGTAACACAACGAAAGAATTCAGCAACTATACGGCCCATCAGACTGTTATTGAAAATAGACCAGTAGTCATTACGATTAAACTGGATTTTTAAGTATTTTTGCAGCACTTATAAAGAAAGGAGAGAACCATGGAATTTTTGCTAGTATTTGGCGTTGCTGTAGCCTTGGTGGCCCTTGCTTTTGTCGGGTTGGCCATCCGCATTTTAGTTCAGAAAAGGGGGAAATTCCCGAACCTGCATATTGGAGCCAACAAACACATGAAGGAGCGCGGCATTACCTGTGCCCAGACTTTTGATAAGATGGAGCAGGCAAAAGCCAAACGTCAATTAACATTTAAACAACTTTCACTGATTGAGGATAGCCCCGGTGGATGTTGATAAGTTGCAGCTCAACCGAGCTTAGGGTGCAATCAGCCGTCTTTTTATCATTAAAGGACGGCTGATTGTTTTTTTGTCGAGTTCTAAGTAGTCGGTTGTCAGTTATCGGTTTTCAGTTATCGGTTGTCCGATACTCACGACTTCTTTCCCCGTTCTCCTGTTTCCTTACTCCTTCCTCCCTTTTCCCTTCTTCGCTACTCGTATTCCTTTTTCAGCAGCTTTTTAAATCCCGGGCTTACATAGGTTTGGTAGTTCCCGTTTGGGTCTGAATAAATAAAGTACACATCAATCTCCGGGTCAGCTTCGGCTATGGCGATGGATTTTTCCAACCCACTCACCATAAATGCCGTGGCATAGGCGTCGGCCGTCATGCAATTGTCGGCCAGTACCGTTGTGCTCAGCAGGCTGTGCTGGACGGGGTAGCCGGTTTTCGGATCGATGGTGTGGGCGTATTTTATGCCATCTTCCACATAGAAATTGCGGTAATTGCCCGAAGTGGCCAAGGCTCTGTCCTGCAGTTCAACAATGGCTTTTAGCTTCTGCTGGGTGAAAAATTCGTTGTCATCGGGTTTGCTGATCCCAATTGACCAGTAGTTTCCTTTGGCATTTTTTCCTTTGGCAACCACTTCGCCACCAATCTCAACCATCAGGTTTTTACAGCCCTGGCTATACAAATAATCCGCCACCATGTCGCAGGCAAATCCTTTGGCAATGGCACTGGCATCGAGCATGGTGTTGGGATGATCCTTCATAAGCTGACCGTTTTCCAGATGTACTTTTTGGTAGCCAACCAGCTGCTTGAGCGAGTCGATGAGTTGGGGGGTAACCTGTTCTTTGTTTTTGAACCCAAATCCCCAGACATTCACCATCGGAGCCACGGTTATGTCGAAGGCGCCATCGGTGAGTTCCGAAATTTTCTGAGCCTGCTTAAAAATGGTGATAAAGAGCTCGTCCAGTTCGGTGGGTTCATTTTTATTCACCTTCGAAATGGTTGAGGTTGAATCGAAGGTGGACATGGATTGGTTCAACTCCATCATAACGGCTTCAATTTCCGGCTGAAGGTCTTTCCCTTGCGGGCTTTCATAGGTAACATGATAAATTGTTCCGTAAATATACCCCTCGTTTGAAATGTACTGAGCAGGTTGTTGGCAGGATGCCAGCGCGAAAAGAAGGAGGGAAAGAAGGTAAAATGTTCTCATTGATCTTGTGTTTTGAAGTTGTCCTTTAAGCGGTTGAGCCTTTGTTTTGAGCTGATGGGCGCCACAGGGCTGTTTGCTGGTGTAAATATAGCGCATTCCTGTTTGTTGTGGTAATTTTTGAACCTCTTCCATCCAGGCACCTTGCTTTTTATTGGGAGGACAATTTACGGGACAAGAAGTGTGCTTGCAGGTTGTTTTCCAGCTGATTGATGCTTTGAATGCTTCTTTTTTGGCTTTTCAGAAACATTCTTGGATGATTATTTTTAATTTTGCGTTCGGAAAAATAAAACATTCACACTAAAATATTTGAACTGTGGGAAGAGCATTTGAATACCGGAGAGCAGCCAAGGAAAAACGCTGGGGGCATATGTCCCGAATTTTTCCAAAGTTATCACGATCAATCACGATGGCCGCCAAAGAAGGCGGGCCTGATCCGGATATGAATGCCAAATTGCGGACGGCCATTCAAAATGCGAAAGCGCAAAACATGCCTAAAGACAATATTGACGCGGCCATTAAGCGTGCGGCAGGAAAAGATGCCAGCGATTATACCGAAGTCAACTACGAAGGCAAAGGTCCTCATGGGGTATTGATTTTTGTTGAATGTGCCTCAGATAACACCACCCGTACGGTGGCCAATGTGAAGTCGTACTTCAACAAAGCTGGTGGTAGCCTGGTGCCTACAGGTTCGCTCGAATTTATGTTTGACCGCAAAGCGGTGTTTCAGTTTGAAGCTTATGAGGGGCTGGACCTGGAAGAACTGCAACTGGAATTGATTGACGCCGGACTGGAAGAAGTGGAGCAAAATGAGGACACGGTTTACGTGTACGGCGATTATACCAGCTTTGGAACACTTTCGCAGGCGCTGGAAGAGTTGAAGATTGATGTGAAAAAATCAAGCTTACAGCGTATTCCAACATCGGCCGTCGAGTTTACCGAAGAACAACTGGAGGATATTGAAAAACTGCTGGATAAAATTGAAGAAGATGACGATGTGCAGCAGGTATTTACCAACATTGCCTGATTTGAATTTGAAATAAATAATAACAAAACGAAAAGCTGTTGTCCGTTGGGCAGCAGCTTTTTTTGTGCACTCAGGCCGGCAAATTGTTCTGCGATAGCTTAAAAACCATTATTTTTGTGGCATGAGAACTATTTATACCCTTTTGATTTTGATCCTGGTAGTTGCTTCTTCCTGCCAGACCCAATGGACAAATGAAGAACAAGCACAGTTGGAAACGGCTTTTAATAAAGCCGGTGAGAATCGGGTGGAGCTGGAGAAGGCCTTGGAGCAAGCACCCAAAGAGCACCGTAAGGCGGTTTTGTTTTTAGTGACAAACATGCCTGAGCGGGATTTGACCTCGTTGACTGCAGACTTTATTCTTGAAAATACACGGGTGGCCTATCAGGCGCGCGAGCAGTTTGCCTGGTGTCAGGCTTTACCCGACTCCGTTTTCTTTAATGAGGTACTGCCTTATGCCAGCCTGAATGAGCGACGCGATAACTGGCGTCAGGATTTCCTGGACCGGTTTACACCACTGGTGGCCAATTGCTCCACCATTTTTGAAGCCGTGGACTCGGTGACTCAAAATATTAAGGATGTGGTGAAGGTGGAGTACAATACCAAACGCCGCAAAGCCGATCAAAGTCCTTACGAATCGATGGAACAAGGGATGGCCAGCTGTACCGGCCTGTCCATTTTGTTGACTGATGCCCTTCGGGCTGTCGGAATTCCTGCGCGTATTGCCGGCACTCCGCTGTGGACGAATATGCGCGGAAATCATACCTGGGTTGAAGTTTACTTGGATGGCGAATGGTACTTTACCGAGTACTATCCGGATGAATTGAATAAAAGCTGGTTTTTGGCCGATGCCGGAAAGGCTGACCCCGAAAAGCCGATTCATGGTGTTTATGCCACGTCGTTTAAACAAACGGGCTTGAGCTACCCCTGCGTGTGGGACGAAGACATTCAATACATTCCGGGCGAAAACGTAACGGCCAGGTACATTCGATTATACGAAGAGCAGGTGAAGAACAGTGCGTTAAATGACGATGAGTTGTTGGTTGACTTTGTGCTATACCTAAACCAGGATACTACCAAGGGCGACAACCGCGTGTCTGACCGGGTGGAGATTTGGCAGGGCGATAAGAACATCGACTTTGGATATTCGCCGAGCACGATTGATGACCTGAATAAGTTTCTGAAATTTAAGTTGAAAAAGAATTCAGCTTACACCATTCGTTATGCCGATGGCAAGGGTGGTCAGCTGGAAGAAAACATTGAAACCGGCAATCAGGCCGAACTGGTTAAACTATACCAGGAATAGACTTTTACAGGCTTTTGGCCGAAGCAGAAAAGGCGATCAAGACAGTTCATTAAACTGCTTTGATCGCCTTTTTTTCGTTAAGCTTTTCCTGACAAGACAGGCCACTCAAATGCGTAAACGGGAATTAGCGTTTGTCATGTTCAATGGTTACTGAGCCTGGCGCGGAAAGCTCCGTCCGGACGGCTTCGTTCCAGTTCATTTCCTTTCCAAACTGGTTGTTGCTAATCACAATGTTGTTCACTTTCTCAAAAAAGAACGGATGGGTATTCCAGTGGAATGGTTCAAACTCGTGGTTGTATTGAATGGTGTTGTTTCTGAAAATCAGGCCGTCCGTTGATTTGGCATACAGAATCGGTTGGTCGAACATATCGAAGGTGTTGTTTTCGATGACGATTCCCGAGTGGAAAAACTGCTGTTGGTCTTTCAGGTTCGGAATTTCGGGGTAAATGGAAATAACCGCATTGGTAAACTGGTAATTGGCCGTCAGCGCATTGACAAAGCGGTTGTTGCGGATCAGCACATCTTTACAAGCGCCTGTTTCGAACCAGCCATTGCAGTCGCCGCAAAGGAGGATGGCGGTTCCGTGTGTGTGGTCGAACAGGTTGTTTTCGCAAACCACTCTTCGTGGGGTGCTGAACAGCGTGCCCCGGGCACGGTTGTTCCGGATGATGTTGTCTGAAAAGATCACTTCGGGTGTCCAGCTCAGGTTCTCAATGCCAAAACTTCCTGCTTCCGAAATCTGTTCAGGAAGGTCGTCGGTGAAAACCAGCTGAAACTCTTTGGCCCCAAATTCCGTGGGCTGGTCAACAGCCTGAATCGATTGGATGGTATTGATGTGTTGGTTCACCAGTTCCATTTTTTCCGATTCCACAAACTGGACCTTGTCGCCGGCCTCACCCCATTTAAATCCCCAGGCTTGCGGATGCATGTAACGTCCCTGCAGGGTGCGCTTGTCAATGCGTTTGGTTACTTTCAGGTAAGTTCCGTGCACGTTGATGGCATCGTCGGCCATGCCTTCATACAGCCCGTTTTTAGAAATAATCACCCCTTTGCAGGCCGAAAAGTGCGTGGCATCGGCCTGGGTGGTGAAAAAACGTTCGTCATCCTTGCCTCTCAAACACACGCTGAACCCGTCCAGGGTAATGTTTTCGCTCATTTGAGCCACTAAGCCCATCCCTTCGGCGTAGTGAACCGTTACTTGCTGGAAGCTGGTATTGGTACACTCGCTAACAAAAATACCGGGGGTGGGACGATGATAGGAGCGAAGCACAAAGCGTTCGCCGGGCGATGTGTGGGTGAGTTGCCCCCATCCTTTTATGCTCAGGGTGTTGGGTGATTGTTCCGAAACCGATGCCGGATTGAAAGCCACATCGGCCCGCTGGTAAGCCAGTCGTTTGTCGGCCCGGAAAGGCATGCATACGTATGGGGTAAACTCGTAACTTTCGCCTTCCACCACCAGCTTATTGTTCTCAATCCGGTAGTTTCCTTTCGGATAAATTTCGGCAATCACTTCATCGGCCTCTTTATTCACCGCCGTAATCTTTAATTGGCGCAGTGCCGGAACTTCAAAATCAATATGCACATTTTTCAGTGTGACATTGGTGCTGTTCAACAAGGCAAAGGGAATCATCCTTCCGTGGAAGATGAAGTCAGATCCTTGTCCGTCCAGCGTAATGTTTTTCAAATCTTCAAGCGCAAATCCCACTTTCTTTGGGTTGTCCTGGTCATGATTGGAGATGTAGTACTCGCGGGTGAAGGAACCGTCCTCGTAAAAGTCGTACCGTCCTTTGGGAAAGGTAACGGTTAGCGGCGAATCGTCTTCCCGCGACTGCAAATGCTCCATTAATTTCACGGCGGCAACCGATGCGTTTTCCTTTGAATCGGGTTGAACTCCAAAGGTGTCGAAGGAGATTGTTTGGTGCGACTGAGAGCAACTGAAGCACAAAAAGAGAAAAGTCGTTAATAGTAGCGTAGTCGTTTGTTTCATACTTGTTAATATGCTTTTTATAAATGTAGATTGAGTGTTGTCAAATCTTTTGCTAAAATAGCTAAACTATTGCGATCGATGAACCAGGGTGAATGTTGACTTGCGGCTTTACGGGGATTTGTATCGCTTTGTCTTTAGTCGGTTAGTTACTTGCAGGATTGTATGGAAGCTTATTAGATGTGTCATTTGGATGATTAATTCTTTAGAATCAGCTTTTCAACAGCTTGTTTGATCAGGTCAACTGTTTCCTCAAGCTCTTGCTCTTCCATCGATGCAAAGCCAAAGCGGAAGGCATTTTCAGCTTTATTGATGCAGCTGATTTTTAATCTGTTTTTAACCAATGTATCAGTTAACTCCTGAATGTCAATTATACTATTGAACCGGATCCACATGGCCATGCCTCCGGATGGAATTGAGTAAGATACGTGAGAACTTAAAGACTGCTGCAGCAACTGAGCGAGTCGCTCTCTTCGTTGATGGTATACTTTTTTTGCTTTTTTTAGGTGACGACTGATTTCTCGTTCCTGAATCAATACTGCCAAAGCATCCTGCATGTACATATCTCCTCCAATGTCAATGATTTTACGTAGTTCTGTGGCTTGTGCTATAAAATTCACTGGGGCAACCATAAAACCAATCCGAATAGCAGGATCGAGTACTTTGGAAAAGGAACCAATGTAAATGATGTTTCCATGATGTTGAGCACTCGCCAGCGGTAAGTAAGGAGAAGAGCTGTAGTGGTAGTCATAATCATAGTCGTCTTCAATGATTACAAAATTGTATCTTTTGGATAGCTCCAACAGTTTTATCCTTCGTTCGACACTTAAAGTTACGGTCGTTGGATAATGATGATGAGGGATGACATAAACAACGCTTATCTTTGTTTTTTTGCAAAGTTGCTCAACTTTATCAACATCCAACCCATTCGAATCCATTGCGACTTCAATGAGCGTTGCATTCAGTTGGTTAAAAACCTTGTTGGCCATGGGGTAATTGGGTTTGCCAACAATGACTGAAGTTTTTGGTACAGCAAGCAAGCGGGCTGCCAAATAGATACTCATTTGTGCCCCATGGGTAATTAGTAAGTTTTCTTCTGAAATGTTGATTCCTCGGGTTTCCGACAGGTAGTTGGCTAGCTCTATTCGTAAACGAATTGTTCCCTGTGCATTGTCTTGGGCTGTTTTTTTTGAAACAGATTTTCGAGCTGCAAGTAGCCGATAAGTTTTTAGCAAGGACGAGATGGGAGACAATCGGATGTCTGGCCGGCCATCATCAATAAGCCAACGAAATGAATCGGTTGGTTGAACTGTTGTGATCGGCTCAACTTCAACAAAAGGAATATTCAATGAATTTTGATATGGGGGAGTTGTTTCTTCTTGCTCCCATTTTTGAGGACGAAGGTGGGGAATCTTCTCTGAAACATGAACTTGCTTTCGGGGGAGGATTGTAATCCAATCCTGAGCATTTAGCTCATCATAAGCCGCAATGACAGTTTTACGGTGTACGCCCAGCAATCGAGCCATTTCTCGACTACTTAATAGCGGAGTTCCCGGTTTTATAACTCCATTTCTAACAGCCTGAATAATACTTACTGCAATTTGTCTGTATACAGGTAATTTCAGGGATCTGTCTATGGTAATGATGGTTTCAAAAGGGAACATGCTGGACTATCTGTTAGTTTAAAACTGGATGACAAAGATAGTCCAAGCGGGCTTTACTTTTGCAGTACAACATTAAAACTTAATTGTATGAACTTTACAATCAGAAAAGCAAACTTAGAGGATCTGGATGCAGCAGCAGCTTTGTTTGATGCCTACAGAGTGTTTTACCGGCAAGAGTCAAACTATGAAAAAGGGAAAGCATTTTTGAAAGAACGATTCCTTAATAGTGAGTCGGAAATATTTCTTGTTTTTGTGGCTGACAAAGCGGTTGGCTTCGTTCAACTCTATAAGTTATTTCATTACATCAAACTTGAGAAACAGTGGCTTCTGAGTGATTTATTTGTTCATCCCGATTATCGGGGGCATGGACTGTCTGTTGCTTTAATTGACAGGAGTAAGAAGTGGTGCGAGGAAACCCATGCGTGTGGATTGATGCTGGAAACCGAAAAAACAAATGACATTGGAAATCGTCTTTATCCACGTTGCGATTTTAAATACGACGGGTTACACAATTACTATCATTGGTGGAGGTAACTATATTTTTGAAATGTTTCGCATGGAATAGACGTGCTATTTGCTGTGTGAGATGCAATACATCAAAAGCAGAATGGGGAACACTTAGTGCTCCCCATTCTAATATCGTTTTGTCAAATTTTGTATCGATTTAGGACTGGCTGATTTCAAATCCTACTTGCTTCAAATGTTCATAGTACTCCGGGTACGATTTAGAAACCACCATCGGATCATCGATGGCAATGGGCTGGAACAGTGCTGCGGGAGCAAAAGCCAGGGCCATGCGGTGATCGTGGTAAGTAGCAATGCACGGAATTGCTTCTTTTTCAAGCGGAAATGTGCCGTCCCATTTTAGTTCGCCATGTTTGGGTTCGGTAATTTGTGCACCAAACTTAGCCAGCTCATTCTGCAGGGCGGCAATGCGGTCGGTTTCCTTAATTTTCAGTGTTTCCAAACCGGTAAAATGGAACGGAACTTTTTTGAGCACACACAGCATGGCCATGGTTTGAGCCACATCGGGGGTCTCAATGAAATTAAGCTGCAAATGTTTGGGTTGAATGTTGGCTGACTTGGTAAGAATGATGCCATCAGCGGTGGCTTTGCTGTCAACGCCAAACTCTTTAAACCAGGCGGCAATCTGACAGTCGCCCTGCAAGCTCATTAAGCGCAGGTTCTTGAGTTCAATCTCAGCTTCATCGGCCAAAGCGGCCAGCTGGTACCAATAAGATGCGCCGGTCCAGTCAGCTTCCACCGTAAATTCACGGGCTTGATAGGGCTGTTCATCCACCCGTATTTCCTGCCCTTTCCAAACTGATCGGACCCCAAATTGCTTCATCAACTTCAGCGTTAACTCGATGTAGGGGCGCGAGGTAATCTTATTTTTCAGGCGCAGCGTTAGCCCTCCTTCAATGCAGGGGGCAATCATCAGCAAGGCCGAAATATATTGGCTGCTGACACTTCCATCCAACTCAAGAACTTTGCCTTTGAGGTGTGAGCCCCAAATCTTCAGGGGCGGGAAACCTTCGTTTTCCAGGTATTCAATTTTGGCTCCCAGTTGATTCAGCGCATCTACCAGAATGTGAATGGGACGTTGTTTCATCCGTTCTGATCCGGTAATGGTCCACTCGCCAACAATTTGCGATAAGAAAGCGGTCAGGAAACGCATAGCCGTTCCGGCATGCCCAACATCAAACCGGTTGGTGTTGGATGTCAGTACTTTTTGCATCACGTCGATGTCATCGCTTGTTGACAGGTTTTTCAGCGAATAGGGGCTGTAACTCAGGGCATGAATAATCAGTGCCCGGTTAGCAATGCTTTTAGATGAAGGAAGGGCAATGCTTCCTTTGATTATTTTGTCCGCTTTGGAAAGACGATAGTTCATGATTGAATACGATAATTAAAGTTGTTGATAGGCTTCAAGGGCTTCCAAAATGAGTTCTTTCGAACAATCCTGGTTGATTTCAACCTGCCCAATTGCTGAAATAAGGGTGAAATTGATACGGCTGCCCTCATTCTTTTTGTCGTGGGTCATCAGCTCGTAAAGTTCGTCGTAAGCTGACGGCTCGATCTCAAATTTGCCATAGGTTTGAAGTAGCCATTGGTTAATTTCGTTCAGCTTAGCCTGGTCAAAACCACACACTTTTGCCGACAGGAATAACTCGACAATCATGCCATAAACAACGGCAAAGCCGTGTAGGATTGGTCGTCCGGCATGTAAGGCATAGCTTTCAAAAGCATGGCCAACCGTATGTCCAAAGTTCAAAGCCTTCCGAATATTTTTCTCGGTCAGGTCATTCTGAACATGCCAGTCCTTGACAGCTACTGAATGGGCGATAATGTCAGCCAGCAGTTCATAGTTGATGTTCTCCAGGTCGTAGGCCATCAACTCTTCCCAGTGTGCCGGGTTTTTAATCAATCCGTGTTTGAGCATTTCGGCATAGCCCGACAGGAAGTTCGCCTGATCAATGGTTTTCAGGAATTTGGTGTTGATAATGACCGCATCGGGTTCATTGAATACTCCAATTTCATTCTTTAACCCGTTGAAGTTGATGCCTGTTTTGCCGCCCAATGAAGCGTCAACCTGAGCCAGCAGGGTAGTGGGGATGTTGACAAAAGCCATTCCACGCTTAAAGGTAGAGGCTACAAAACCACCCAAATCGGTCAGCATGCCGCCACCAATGTTAATCAATAGCGATTTGCGGTCGGCTCCGTTTTTCGACAAAAATTCCCAAACCTGTTCCACCGAGCGGATGGATTTGTTGGTTTCGCCCCCGGCAATGCTGGTACACAAAATGCCATACTCTTTGATAAGTTGTTCAAGAGGAGGCAGACAGAGTTGTTTAGGGATGTCTTCGGTCAGTAAAAAAACTTTACCGGCCGGGAACCGCTGTACGATTTTTTCGAGTTCTTCCGCTACGTTTTGGGAAAAGATAATATTTGAGTGTATTTTTGATGGTGTCATTTGCAGATTGATTAGAAGAAGGCAAAGTTAAACTATTTTTTTCAGCCCTTTAAAATCGTTAATTAAAAGGGGGGAATATTTACGATTCATTAAAAGAACATGGAGATTTCAAACCAAAAACGATCACGGAAAATTAAACGCGCTTTTTACCTGGGAGGCCTTCTTTTGTTGATTCCGATATTTATTTTTTACTTGATGGATATGGATGTAGCTGCGCTGGTTAGTGGCGGGGTTTTGGTGGTTTTTGTTTTTGGGTTTCAGTTCATCGGTTTGAATTATGTCCATTACCTGTCCAAAGGCGACTTGCTTCAGATTCGGTACTACCCGATTGTTTCGTTTTTTGGAAAAGAATACAGTTCCATCGAGTTTCATAAAAAACGGTTGTTTAAAGCTGAAATTAAACGCTCCTTTCTCTTTCAGGACCTGCACCTTGAAATTCGAACCAGGGAAGGGATTGCCGAATTTCCGGAAGTGAGCCTAACAGCTATGAGTCCGGATGATATTCAGTCCATTGAGAATGACCTGGACGAGATCAGCCATTCAAAATAGCGCTTGCGAGTTTCGGGGCTATTCCGTAAATTGACTGTAAAAGCCCCTGCATGAGTCCTTTCGAACAACTAAAGTATCAAATTGCACTGTCACTTATTCCGGGTATTGGCTGTGCCAATGCCAAGCGTCTGATGGCCTCACTGGGAGGGATTCCCGAGATTTTTAAGGCTAGTAAAAAGCAACTTTTAAAAGTGCCGAACATCGGAGAACTTAAGGCTCTTAAAATTTTGGAAAGCGATGTTTTGGGGCGGGCAGAGGCTGAAATCTCCTTTATTGAAAAAAATCACATTCAGCATGCTTTTTATTGGGATGATCATTACCCGGTGCGTTTGAAACGTTGTGTTGATGCGCCTTTGATGCTTTACTGGAGGGGGAACGTGAATTTCAATGCCGAAAAAATAGTCGCTATGGTTGGTACGCGTAATGCGACTTCCTATGGTCGTGCCTTTTGCGAAGAACTGGTTGAGGCTATGGCACAACGCGGCGGCTATACGGTGGTGAGCGGACTGGCTTATGGTATTGATGTTGCTGCTCACAAAGCCTGTCTGAAATATGAGGTACCTACGCTAGGTGTATTGGCACATGGGCTGGAGCGGGTGTATCCTTCTTTGCATCGTTCGGTGGCTGATCGGATGTTAAGCGATGGTGGTCTGGTCACTGACTTTATTAGTGAAGTGGAAATTGAACGCACCAATTTTTTGCGTCGCAACCGGATCATTGCCGGCCTGGCTGATGCCACCATCATTGTTGAGTCAGCTGAAAAGGGTGGTTCCCTGGTGACGGCTGATATTGCCGACTCCTACAATCGCGATGTGTTTGCGCTTCCTGGACGCAGTACCGATTCGTATTCTAAAGGATGCAACCAGCTCATTAAATCGAACAAAGCTTTGATGATTGAAAATCTGGATGACCTGGAATATGCCATGGGCTGGCAGCAAGCAATTGACCGGCCATCCAAAATTCAGAAACAATTGTTTGTTGAGCTGACTGCTGAGGAGCAGCAACTGGTGGATGTGCTGGATGTGCAGGAAGTGTATATTGATCAGTTGTGCTCGAAAGTGAAAATGCCCATGGGTAAAGTGTCTTCTATTTTGCTAGCCCTCGAATTTAAAGGTTTGGTTATTAGTCTTCCGGGTAAAATGTACAAACTAAGCTAAAAGCACCATCCGGATAGCAAATCGTGTCATTTGTTCTGATATTATTTGAGGTGATCGGTTTGGCCGATGCATTTTTTAATGGTTTTTAGTAGCTTGTCTTGAGACCTGATTCGCTGAGTGTTTGTTGAAAAAGTCATTAGAATTTTGAAATTTTTAAGCGTATCTTTGCGCCCTATGACAAGTTTCAGCGAATTAAAAGTTAATAAATCGATATTGAAAGTGTTGGATGAGTTAGGGTTTGAACACCCCACACCCATCCAGGAAAAAGCAATTCCGGTTATCCGTTCAGGAGCAGATGTGGTTGGAGTAGCGCAAACAGGAACGGGGAAAACAGCCGCGTACCTGTTGCCCATTTTTATGAAATTGGTGAAGGCTGAAGGGATGGACCCACGGGTGCTGATTTTGGTACCTACCCGAGAGTTGGCTATTCAGGTGGGGGAAGATATCGAGGAGTTGACTCGCTACAACAATATTCGGCATGCTGCCGTTTATGGCGGTATTGGGTGGACGAAGCACGCCGCCTTGATCGAGCCGGGGATTGATATCCTGGTAGCGACACCCGGGCGTTTGCGTGATTTGTACCATGCTGGTGCCGTTTCGTTGAAAAAGATTAAAACCTTGGTGATTGATGAAGCCGATCGCATGCTCGACATGGGCTTTATGCCGCAAATTCGGCAGTTGCTGGAGATTATCCCGGTGAAGCGTCAAAACCTATTGTTTTCAGCTACTTTTGATGAGAAAGTTGAGCTGATGACCGAGGAGTTTCTTGATTTTCCGGAGCGTATCGAAGTGGCTCCATCGGCTACACCTGCCCAACTGGTTAAACAATCGTATTATAAAGTTCCGAATTTCAAAACCAAACTGAATTTGGTGCGGCACTGGTTGCAGGATGAAGAAGTGTTCAACCGGGTGCTCATTTTTGTGCGAACCAAGGAGCACGCCGAAAATGTTTACAAAGTTATCAAGCGAAAGACGGAAGGTGAAAAGCGGATTTTGCATTCCAATAAGGGACAGAACACCCGCATGAATGCGATTCAGGCATTTAAAGATGGGGAGTTGAGGATTCTGATTTCGACCGATGTCTCTGCCCGTGGATTGGATGTGTCTCTGATTACGCATGTGATTAATTTTGACCTTCCTCAGCGTTACGAGGACTATGTTCATCGCATTGGACGTACGGCACGCGCGAACAACCATGGGGAAGCGATTTCGCTGATTGACCCTTCTGAAGAATTTCACCTGAAAAAGATTGAGGAAGTGATTCGGATGTCGATTGACGAAAAACCTTTGCCGGAGGATTTGGTTGTTGAGCCTACTGGAAAAGCGGAGCATCAGGAGCAAATGCGTGAAATCGATCGTCAGAAGAAGATGGAAGATCCGGATTACAAGGGCGCTTTTCATGAAAAGAAGAAAAGACCTGCCAAAAATATAAAGCCGGCAGAACGGGCAATGCTGAAACGTAAAAATAAAGGGAAACGCCGGCGCTAAGCACTTTGCGGAATTGGGTGGTGTGAGCCGGTAACCTTAGTCTTGCGGGAGGGTGAAGTAAAAGATGCAGCCTTCTCCCGGAATGGCATTGCTGATCACACCCACATCGCCACCCAGTTTTTCAACAATACGTTTTACAATGGAAAGGCCCAGCCCTGTACCTTCAATTTGAGATTGGTTAAAACGCTCGTATTTTCTGAATAGCTTTTTCTGCTTGGCTGGACTCAAGCCGTCGCCATTGTCTTTGATCCAATAGCGGATTTTCTTTTCGCTGTAAAATTGGGTGGAGCCCAACTCAATAACCGGCGGCTTGCCCCCATACTTAATGGCATTGCTCAAAAAGTTCACCCACACCTCTTCAATCCAGGGACCATAGCCATAGGCCGACGGCCAATCCTTGGGTTTGATGATGGTTGCCTCCGAGGTTTTAATCATATCCGCCAGCCGTTTTTCGCTTTCTTCAAACACCCGAAGCATGTCCACAGGTTCTGATTTTACATCCTGTTGCCGGACACTGGCCAGGGTCAGCAATTCTTTAATAACATGCAAGGATTTGTTGGCTGAAAGCTGAATGAGTTCAATGATTTCACCCAAGTCCTGAAAGTTTTGCTGTTCCACTTCAGACTGAATTAAATCCGTTGAGGTCACAATGGCGCCGATAATATTCTTCAGGTCATGAGCTACCGTATGATCAAAGGCATCCAAATCAGCAATCAGCTTTTCTTTCTCTGCAATTTCTTGTTTTAGCTGCTGGTTCGTTTGATTGATTTTTTGTTCGTAAACCGTTTTCTCGGTAATGTCACGGAGGGTGATTAACTGGCCGGAGAGGCTGTTTTTTGGATCGTAAAGGGGCGTGATCCGAAGGTCAAAATAGATGGTTTCGCCATGAATTTCAGCATCCAGCTCAATGGGCTCAAGAATTTCTTTGGGGGCCAGCTGTTCCATCAACGATTTTACTTTCGGAAATGCGGTAACCAGTGACTTCCCAAGAATGTCATTCCGATCTTGCTGTGTAAGTCGTAAGAATGCCGGGTTGACATCGATAATTCGTTGGTGGCGGTCAACAACGGCAATTCCATCAGGAAGCATATCCAAAAATTTATTGCGGGCAATGGGAACAAGGTCGAAGGTGCCGTAACGAACATTCATAAAGGTGAGTGCCAGTCCTGAAAACACAAAAAAGATGGGCGTCCAGTCGAAGCCCGGTACCGGACTGACGTTGAAAATGTACATGAGGTTACCAACAACCGGAAAGATGCAGGCCATGGTAAGCAAAATAATCTGGGTATGAAAGTTCTCCGGAAATTCGAAAATCAGCGAAACAATGTTGATAATGCTTAAGAACAGCAGGGTGTAACAGAACATAAAAACCAGCCAAAATAGAATCCCATATTCATAATTGGTGGTGTTGAATTCCGGGTTGATGCTGTAAGATGCCCAATGCAAAAAGTGAAGATCATTGGTTAGTACCAGCAGTAAAAAGATTGAAGCCAAGCTAAATAGGCCAATTTTTAATTTTCGGGTTATAGCAGCGTGCTTGGAAGCAAAATGAAGGCTGAAGAGATAGAAAAAAACGGGTGTAAACACAATGCCCAAATAGGAGAGTTTGGACCAAAATATCTTCAAACTTAAAGAAGTTGCAGCATATTCCAACCCATAAAAAAAAGCCCACGCCGCTGTTCCGAATTGCATGAGCGCCAGGTAAATCAGTCCGGTGGATCTTTTGTATTTAAGTAGATATAGACTGATAATCAGGCCCGCAATTCCTGAAAAAACAAGAACAAGTAAAAGTGGGGTGATAAGATATGGACCTACCTCGTGTCTCATTAGTTATAAATGAGCCACGAAGATACAAAACTTTAAAAGAAGTTAGTATGGCAAGAAGAGGTGTTCAATCAAAATTTTAGCACCAATTGACAGTAAAATTAATCCGCCAAGAAGTTCGGCATAATGGGTAATATGCGGTCCGGTCTTTTTGCCGATCAGTATTCCAGTCATGGAAGCAAAGTAGGTGGTTGATCCGATAATCAGAATGGCAATCAGTAGTTTTGAGAACAGGTTGGCCACGCTAAAACCTACAGCCATGGCATCCATGCTAGTGGCCAGCCCCAGGAAAAAAGCGACCCGAAGGTTTAAAGGGTTTTTGATGCTTTGGTTTTCCCGGTTTGTGAAACTGTCGTAAATCATTTTCAAGCCTATTCCGGCGAGAATAAAAAAGGAAATCCAATGATCAATGGGAGCAATGAGTTGGCGGACGCCGCTTTGAAGTCCCCAACCCAATAAGGGCATAATAGCCTGAACGATGGCCAGGATAATGGCCAGGCGGGATGCTTGTAAAAACTGAATTTTGGGCAGGCTGAGACCACTGATAACCGACACAGCAAATGAATCAAGCGATAAGCCAATGGCTAGAATAAGAAGGGTTACGTAATCCATGTGTTCTCAAAATCGCCCCAAAAGTATAAAAAATCAGTCGTTAATCAACTGAAATAATTGGTTTCGGAGCTCAGCCTTTTGGCGCAGTAAGCGGGATGATTGGTTGGGATCTTTTCGGGCGAACAAGAAAAAACGAACATTGTTAATCAAGTCCAGAAGGAATTGCATGGCTTGGTAAGCTAATTTGCCCAGCAGCCAAAAGCCCAGTAAAAGGCAGAGGGTAAGGAGAGCATCCTGGGTGTACCGGTAAAACACAATGCCTAACACAAGCCCAATTACGGAATAAATGATTAGTCCGACAACGAATTGAACCGAACCGTAAAACAACTGATCTTTTACTTTGCGCTGAATGAAGTGGCGCGGGATAAAAAATGGGATTAAGTGCAGGATGAACCCCAGTAAAAACAACGGAAGCAGCAGCAAGGCTCCGAAACTTTTTTTAACCAGGTACCAGGCCGAAAGCTTTGTTTGGCTGACTTGTTGGTTATGAATATTGAGCTGATTCAGTGTTTCCCGGTAGTTGGTTAGTTGTTGATGAAGCTCGCCAAACACCGTCGGTTGACTGGCTTCCTTTTCCTCCAGCAAGCTGATTAGCTTTTGGTCGCTGTAAAAACGGTTTTTCAAACGGTTTTTATCGGCCTTGGATTGGTGTGCATAGTCGGCACCAACCAATTCCCGCATCAATTCATAGTTATCGTAATACTCCTTGCTTTTGATGTTGATGGTCAGGGCTTCAACGCGTTTCGATATTTCGTTTCGCAAGGCCATATTGGCTTTGTGGCTGTCGCGTTTAAATTCAGCTTCATAATCTTTAACCAAAATCGGTTCGCCATAATGCACAATCAGCTCCCGGTTCAGGTGCCAGTAGTGGCTGTAGTAAATTCCGACCGGAATAATGTGAAGATTGAGTTGGAAGTTGTTTTTCTCTTCGGCTAAAAAAGCGATGCGAGGAATGGCTTTTTTGTGAGCCAGCATTTGTCTTTTCCCCGAATGGGCTGCTTCTGGAAACAGGGCTAACTCCCTCTTGTTTTCCAGCACTTCAATGGCTTGTGCAAATACTTCTTCATTTTTCCCCAGGTTGTCTTTGCCATCGCGGAAGCGGTACACAGGCATGATCTTTAAAAACCGAAGGATCGGGCGGGCGGCTTTCAGCTTAAAGATATCTGCCCGGGCGAGCCATACGGGTTGGGTGCGGCTGGTACACAAAACAGCCAGCGGGTCCATCAGGGCATTTTGGTGGTTGGGGGCAAAGATCACCGGCGTGTCCGGGGGAATGTTCGTTTCGCCAATCACGCTTATTCGTTTGTGAACAAGCCACATGGCGGCACGTACTATTTGTTTGACAAAAGCGTAGGCAAAGGACCAGTGTTTCATATTAAGCCAGCATTGGTTTTTTTGCCCATAAACAGGCAACTGTCAATCCGCTTAAAATATGCCAGATTCCCCACCAGGCAGCAATTACAGCCATGCCTCCCAGTTCCAGCTCCGGCGGAAAAATTTTGGGGTTGAACATGAGCGTCAGCGCCAGCCCGGAGTTTTGAATACCTGTTTCTATGGTGATTGTCCGCCGATCAATACGTGGACGTTTCATCAGCGTGCTAAAAAGAAATCCGGTTCCTAAAGCCAGGGCATTATGAATCAAGACAATGAAAAATACCAGGTGCACAAAACGCATGAAATGGTCGAAATTGGCCGAGAGCATGGCCACCACCATCACCACAAAAAAGGCGAGGGAGGCGATCTTTAACGGCTTGATGATTTTTTTTGTAATTGCCGGAAAACGAGAGGCAAAGAAAATGCCCAGAATGACAGGAACGCCAAGCAGGATAAAGACCGTTTCAAACATTTGCATCTGATCGATTTCCAGAGGACGAAGCAGAGCCTGAGCGGACTGGTTGTTGTAAAAACGCACATACATGCTTCCCCATACCGCAAAGTTAAGCGGGGTCATAAAGGTTGCGCTAAGGGTGGCAAATGCCGTCAGACTAACCGATAAGGCAGCGTTGGCTTTGGCTATGGAGCTCATGAAATTGGAGATGTTTCCTCCGGGGCAGGAGGCGACAAGAATCATGCCCAGTGCAATTGTTGGCGCTGGCTTGAAGCTTATAACCAGCAAGAATGTGAGAAAGGGAAGGAGTAAAAACTGGGAAATGATGCCGGTAATGGCCGACTTCGGTTTTTGGATAATGTCTTTGAAATCCTGTAGTCTAATGCTCAAAGCAACGCCAAACATAATAAAGGCCAGGGCAATATTCAGAAAAAGTAAGCCTGAAGGGGAAAAGTTCAACCGCACATGATCCAATACATCCATGGAGGTATTCATAAACTTCAAATTTTAGTATCGGGGGCTAAAAATAAAAAACTATTGAAGGAAAAGGGCTTCCTTGCAATAGTTTTTTAGGTATTTGTCCTTTTCAGGAAAGTTATAAGGGGCTTATAAGCCCAGTAGTTTCATCATTTTTTTCGGGATGTCCGTATTCTGCATAATGCCGGTAAATTCCTCAGCACCCGGCCCAAAAGCAAATACCGGAACCATTACCCCCGTGTGACCTCCGGTTGTATAGCCACCTTTTACCGTTTGTTGGGCAGTGTTGCCGTTGTTAATTCCCATGCCACCAGTTTCGTGGTCTGCAGTCACAACAATCAGTGTTTCTTTGTCTTTGGCTGCAAACTCAAGAGCCTGGGCAATGCATTGGTCAAAATCAAGCACCTCTTCAACAACATAAATGGTGTTATTTTGGTGGCCACCCCAGTCAATTTGTGAGCCTTCAACCATCAGGAAAAAACCATCCTTACTTTTGCTAAGCAGCTCAATGGCTTTGCTTGTGGCTTTCGGTAGCATGCCGTTTCGTTCTGGCGCACGCCCGTTGTGTTCCGGTGCTGTCAGTCCGGCCAGTTTGCCTGACTTGAACTTCTCAATTTGGTTGATGTCTTGCAATACCGTATAGCCTTTCTTCTCCAGATCAGTGGTCAGGTTGCGTCCATCTTTGCGGTCGGTAAAATGTTTGTATCCACCACCAATGAAAACATCAATGTCTGTTTTGAGAAAGTCGGCTGCAATGGCTTCGTACATGCTGCGCGAAGGCTGATGCGCGATGAACGAAGCTGGTGTAGCGTGCGTGATGGCCGAGCTGGATACTAATCCAGTGCCCAGCCCTTTATCTTCGGCTTTTTCTAGAATGGTGGGCTGAGCGATTGTATCGGTATCAACACCGATTGCGCCGTTGTAGGTTTTGTACCCGGAAGACAATGCAGTTCCTCCGGCGGCCGAGTCGGTTACGTAGTTGCTTGCCGAACTTGTTTGTGAAAATCCAACATGCTTAAAATTGGTCAGAAACAATTGTCCACCATTGGCCGATAGACCAGCTTGTACTTGCGAAACTCCCATGCCATCGCCAATCATGAAAATGATGTTTTTGGGCTTTTGGGCTTTGTGCTTTTCCACATAGGTTTTCACCTCGTAGGTTTGCTG
This sequence comes from uncultured Sunxiuqinia sp., assembly GCF_947495665.1. Taxonomy (GTDB): domain Bacteria; phylum Bacteroidota; class Bacteroidia; order Bacteroidales; family Prolixibacteraceae; genus Sunxiuqinia; species Sunxiuqinia rutila. Next base: position 38,908 of record NZ_CANLZV010000010.1, on the reverse strand, counting down.
TCCAATGTAAATTTTTAAAGAATCTTCCTTGGACAGGGTTTTGTAGTTTTCTTGAGCCAGCAGCGAATTGGCCAGCAGAAAGCTAACAACTATAAGAAGTAAGTTTTTCATACAAATGATATTTTTAAATGGATCTGAGTCAACATCAAAAACAAGAAGCCATAGAATTGGTTCAGGATTCGAGTTGGCGTTTTCTATTTCAATGTAACAAGTGGAACAAAACTAATGATAAAATGCAAAAGTGGATTCGGAAAGTGATTAATAATTGGTTAAACCTGTCTTTATTTGCCGCCATTGCCTTCCAGGTCTTGCAGGCATTGCTCCCGCAAGGAAGGGACATTCCCACCCGGAAAATTGACATAGAACAGACTGGTTGCTGCCGTATAATGCATCAGGCAGAAGTTATTTGAACAGTGGTTGTCATGTTGGGTGTCCAGGTGGTTGGTTAGCATGGGCGTACCTTTGTTGACCAGGCCTAGCAGATGTCCGAATAGGTGTTTTAGCACGGAGGACTCGAGCACATGGGGGGATGGCTGTTCCTCGCCGCCACTAAATTCCTGGATGCTTTTTCCGAATAAGGCGATTGAGCTTGTGGCGTAAGGGATGCCGAGCGTTTTTACGGTGTCTTTATTTTCGGCATAATCGGTATCTACAATGGCAATCCAGGCCGAAAGCGTTTTGTCTATAGGCAAATGCTGGCGGTATTGCACTTCAAGTGCTTGCAGGTCGGCAATGGCGTAGTTGGCTTTTCCCTCAGACGGAATGGCCTTGGAAATAATGGAGATGCCTCCGCTTTTGTGTATGCGCTCTTCCAGAAAAGAGGCCAGCAGGTAGATTGAATTGGCATTCAGCTTGAAGCCTTCCATATAAACGATTTCTACAATCAATTGGTCGTATTGGGCTTCGGACAGAAAGTCGACAGGTTCAACAATGATTTCTTGTGGCTCTTCCGTGTCGGTAGGTTCCGGCTCCTGATCGTTTGGAGAATGGTTGTTGCAAGTGGTTAAAAGTGACAGGCTTGCCAGTGCCAAGAGTGTATATATTATTGAGCGTTTCATTTCAGGCTGTTTCTTTATCAAGTAAACTGATTTTAAGATTAAAAGTTTACGTTTTGCGCCGAAATGATTGGCCGTTTTGCTTATGGTGGGTTTTGTGCCAGTGTCAGATGGATTCAGGCTGTATGGGCTGTGTCAGGAAGCTTTTGGACTAATTGGGATTTTCCGTATCCCATTCTTCACGATCGAAATCTTCTGAAATAACATAGCGGATTTTATCATCCTCTGTGTTGATCTCCAAAACACCCAATACAATCAGGTCTGAAAGAATGCGTACAGACTCGCGGTAGGTGATGCATGCCTGCTTGCTGAAAGCCGATTGGCTGATGGAGCCGCTTTTCTCCAGTAAGTCAAGCAACAGTTGTTCTTTTTCGGAATAGTGAAGCAGGATGCCTTGTTTGCGTTTTTGCTTTCTCCAGACCTCAATCATGACTTTGTTGGCCAGTTTGTTTTCATCCTTCAGCCGGAAATAGGCAAGCCATTTTCCCTCCTCAGTCTTTGCAAAATGGGGTTTGTTTTGGCTGGATTCAATCGTTACTTCAAGCACCGTCTTGCCTTCCGCCTGATGTTGGCGAGTGGTAAAATCAATTTGGGGTTTGCTGAATACTTTAGCGGCCGCCTCCACCATGTAATATTCTTCTTCGGACTGCACACCTACGATATTGCCATTGTCCTTAACGCCAATCAGCAGGCGGCCACCGTCAGTATTGGCAAAGGCAACCAATGATTTGGCGATCTTTTTAGAGTCGCTGATGCAGTATTTAAAATCCTGCTGTTGGTGCTCACCTTCTTGTATCAATTTGGCCAGGTAATAGCTCCCCATAGTCCTTCACTTTTTGAAATCAACAAGCCCGTGATGGGATTGTTTTATAGTTCAATTCCGAATGCAATTCGTACCAGATAACCCAATCCGAACGAGATGAGCCCGACGACAGTGCTTAAAACAACCATTTCGCCAAAGCGCTTCCGGAAAGGCTGATCGTTGGCAATGGAAATGTAGTAACTGTATAGAAACACCACAAAAATGGAATCAGCAACAGCTACGGCCAGGGCTACAAAGGGCGAGGTGAAAATTAAGTAAGGGGCCACCAAAAACACCACGGCAAACAAATAAGCAATGCCGGTAAATACTGCTGATTTGAGAGCTCCTTCGTCATTGCCTTCTGAACGATGAGAAAGGTACTCGGAAGAAGACATGGACAAGGCCCCGGCGATTCCGGCAATGATTCCGGTGAGCGCTACAATTTTAGTGTTTTGCAAGGCGAAGGTCAATCCGGCCAAGGTGCCTAAAATTTCCACTAAGGCATCGTTTAGTCCCAACACAATGGAGCCAATGTATTCGAGTTTGTCTTCTTTCAGGATTTTGATCAGTTCTTCTTCGTGGTCATTTTCTTCCTGGCTGATGGTGGTTGCTTCGGGAATTTCTTTGGCCAGCTGATTGTAGTTGATCTGTGCATTTTCTTCTCCTTTTTCCATCAGCTTAATCCCGAAGGTGATTCCAAAAATACGGGCGATCCAGTAAAATTTGAAAATCTCCCAGCGACTGGGGCTAACTTCACGGCCGGTGTATTTTTGCCAGATTTTGTAGTGTTTCAGCTCATCCTCGGCAATGGCCCGCAAGACCCGACTGTTGTGCTCGTCTTTTATTTTTGAAGCCAGTCGGTGATATATGGCGTGTTCCGTAATTTCGCTGCGCTGGGCAATGATTAGTTGCCGGCGTGCTTCCGGAGAAATCGGTTTTCGTTCCATCAGTTAGTTTTTTAACCATTCAAAAAGTTGGTAGTGCTCGGCGGTCATGCCCAGTTTTTGGTAAACCTGCTGGGCGCGGGTGTTGCTTTGGTCAACATACAAGCGGATTCCCTTCAAGTTGGAGTCTTTTTCAACCAACTGCTGAATGTGCTGGTACATTTTTTTATATACCCCACTTCCGCGGAAAGCCGGCAACACATAAACAGACTGGATCCAAAGGACGGTTCCGTTGCGCCAGTCGCTCCACTCGTAGGTGGTAAGCAGGGAGGCAATGACCTGTCCGTTTTTTTCGGCCACATAGTAGGTTCCTTTGGCACGGTCATTAAATACGTGTTCAACACCAAGGGTAACCGTATTTTTATCGAGTTGAAGGTTCTCGGTTTCCATAGCCATTTCCAGCTGGAAAGCTGCTATTTGCCCGGCGTCCTCTGTTTTAGCTTCGCGGATAATCATTTTCGGATTGAAAATTTGATGTTTTTAAAATGTAAAAGTAGTTTTATTGCCTCAATAACGATTTAAACGATTCATTCGAATGAATATTCTCATTGCCTCGCAAAATCCGGTCAAAGTTAATGCCGTAAAAGAAGCTTTCAAAATTTGTTTTTCAGAGCCTGTGCAGGTTTATGGCCGGACCTCTGATTCTGGTGTTTCCGCACAGCCACTAACTGACGAAGAAACACGGACAGGAGCAAGAAACAGGGTGCAGGGCTTGCTGCAGAGTGGGGAGTCGGCTGACTATTTTGTTGGCATTGAAGGGGGCATTGAATTGGTGGATGGAAGCTTACAGGCGTTTGCGTGGATCGTGGTTTCGGATGGGGAAAAGCAGTCGCTGGGGCGATCCGGAAGTTTTGAGTTACCGCCTGAAATTGCCCGCCTGATAGCCCAGGGAATGGAGCTGGGTGAGGCTGATGACCACGTGTTTGAAAAGCAGAATTCGAAACAGCAGAACGGCGCGGTGGGGTTGTTGACCCAGGACCGGGTTACGCGCCAAAGCTTATACCAGCACGGCTTGGTGCTGGCTTTAATTCCATTTATGAATAAAGGGCTTTATCCCTGATTGAAGCGGGGGATCAGAATTGAATTTTCTTGACAACCTGGCTGATTTTGATGCGCTCTTCTTCGAGCATAATGATCTGAATATTTTTCTGCTGCAGTTTGGTATGCGCCTTGGGACCAACTTCGCCGGTAATTATGCGGTCCACTTTTTCCTCGGACAATAATTTAACGACCCTAGGGGCTACATCATGCTCTTCCTGACAATAAGGGTTGACGATAAACCGCGACTCTTTGCCGTCAGTAAGGTAGAAATAAGGGGCGCGCCCGAATCGTAAATCCATCGGAGCGGTCAGTTTTTTGTCAGTAGCGCTGATTGCGATCATCTTTTTTTGTTTTAAGTATTCATGTTTCCGGGCAAGGCGGCTTATTGCTGTTGAAGGGCTTCCCAATACTCCACGGCTCGCCTGGTATGAGGAATAACAATTGTACCTCCCACAAGGTTTGCAATACTGAAAACTTCAAAGATTTCTTCGGTGGTGGTGCCCTGTTCAAAACATTTTTCCAGATGGTATTTAATACAATCGTCGCAGCGCAAAACCATGGATGAAACCAGCCCCAGCATTTCTTTGGTTTTCACGCTTAAAGCACCTTCCTGGTATGCCAACGTATCTACGCTGTAAATCCGTTTCATGACTTTATTGTCCGCCGAAAGGATTTTGTCGTTCATTTTTGAACGGTATTCCTGAAATTCATCGATTAAGTTACTCATCGTCATTGATCTATTATAAGTTCCAAATTTGAAGGTTTCAAGTAACCGGCTTGGTAGCAAACGTATTTGTTGCCAAGCCGGCTTTGGCTGAGCTGCCGGTTTTAGTCAACCAGCTCGCCAATCAGGGTTGTTTGTGTGCAACGGGTTACCCTGACTTTTACCAATTCGCCCTTCTGAAAGTTGCGGTTTGGGAAAACGACCACTTTGTTGGTTGAGGTTCTTCCAAAAAGTTCCTCATCGCTTTTTTTCGAAGTGCCTTCAACCAGGGCTTCTACCACCTGGCCAATGTCTGCTTGGTTACTTTCAAGCGACAGCCGGTTTTGAAGTGCAATAATTTCGTTTAAGCGGCGGGTTTTGATGTCTTCCGCAACGTCGTCATCCAAGTGCTTGTGGGCATAGGTTCCGGGCCGTTCAGAATACTTAAACATGAAAGCCATATCGAATTTTGCCCATTCCATCAGCGAAAGTGTTTCCTGATGATCTTCTTCTGTTTCGGTGCAGAAGCCTGAGAAAACATCGGTTGAAATCCCACAGTCCGGAAGAATGGTCCGAATGGCTTCAATGCGTTTCATGTACCACTCGCGGTCGTACTTGCGGTTCATCAGTTGAAGTATTTTGGAGCTACCCGACTGCATGGGCAAGTGGATGTGGCGACAAATATTGGGATGAGCGGCAATAACTTTCAATACTTTGTCCGACATGTCTTTCGGGTGCGAGGTGGTAAAGCGGATGCGCATCTCCGGGAATTCGGTAGCAACCAGCTCCAGCAAATCCCAAAAACGTACAGGTTTGCGTTCGCCTTCCGGCAAGTATTTGTAAGAGTTTACATTTTGCCCCAGCAGGGTAACTTCCTTATAGCCTTTTTGACTCAGGTCACGAACTTCATTGATAATATCCTGCGGAAGGCGGCTGCGCTCACGTCCGCGGGTATAAGGAACAATACAATAGGTGCAGAAATTATTGCACCCGCGCGTGATGCTTACAAATCCGCTAATGTTTTTGTCTCCCAACCTTACGGGAGTGATGTTGTCGTAGGTTTCGTTTGTGGAGAGCTCTACATTGATGGCGGGTTCATGGTCCAGTGCCTTATCCATCAGGTAAGGAAGGTCACGGTAGGCATCAGGTCCGGCAACCAGATCAACAGTTTCATGTTCCAAAAACTGGTCGCCTATGCGTTCGGCCATGCAACCCAAAATACCCACCACCAGGTTTTTGTTTTTCCTTTTAAATGCTTTCAGGTGGTTCAATCGCCCCCAGATACGTTGTTCGGCATTGTCGCGAATGGAGCAGGTATTGATGAAAATGGCATCAGCCTCTTCTGCTTTATCACACAATTGATATTGGCGGTCTTGCAGAATTGCGGCCACCACTTCGCTGTCGGCTACATTCATTTGGCAGCCATAGGTTTCAATAAATAGTTTTTTCTCTCTCATCTCTTTCAAAATCAGTTGGCAAATTTATTGATTTTAAGCAGAATCAGAAATGCAAAATTTTTTCTTTGTACAGGCGTTATGAGATAACAAGGGAACAGAGGAGCCGAAGCATCTGATGTTAATGTAAAGTTTTTTGATTTTTTGGAATGATAAAAACCATGTGCCCTTGTTTTCCATCAATTAAATATATATTTGCACTTTTAAAAGACACCTGTTATGAAATTAGTATTTGTAGGGATCTTTTTTATCCTTTTTGGCTTGACCCTCAGCGCTCAGGAATCTTCTTACAACCCCAACCCAAATGCTTCTTCAAACACCACCGAAACAGTTTATCAACATCTTCCGGTGATGCAAGATGCCCGAATTGACACCTTGTTGGAACGGCATATTGAAATGAATAAGCGGCTGAATGGTACTGATGGGTATCGTCTGGAGATTTTTTTCAGCTCGAGCCTGCGGGCTCGGGAAGAAGCGATGGAAGTAAAAACGGAGTTTTTGAAGAAGTTTCCCGAAGAGCAGGCTTACATGATTTTTAGAAGCCCGGATTTTAAAGTGCGGGTCGGAAATTTCAGGACAAAAAATGAAGCATTGGCCTTGAAAGCAAAGATTAAAAAAAGCTACCCCAATGCCTTTATAGTGAAAGATATTATTCAGTTTCCAAAATTATTTACTGACAAACAGAGCAATGAGTGAATCGATAAAACACGAGTGTGGAATTGCGCTAATCCGACTGAAAAAACCGCTAAGTTACTACCAGGAAAAATATGGCACCTGGCAATACGGGATCAACAAGCTTTATCTTTTGATGGAAAAACAACACAACCGCGGGCAGGATGGTGCCGGGGTGGTGAGTGTTAAAATGAACCTGAATCCAGGACAGGAATACATTAATCGGTATCGTTCGATTGAGCAAAACCCCATCAAAGATGTTTTCGATAAGATTACCAGAACGGTAAAAAAAGCCATTGATGATGGATGTGACATAGATGACACCCAGTGGGCGTATGAAAATCTGCCATATGCCGGTGAGTTATATCTTGGGCATTTGCGCTATGGTACGTTTGGCCGGAACAGTATTGATTTTGTGCATCCGGTGATGCGTCAGAATAACTGGAAATCGCGCACCTTGGTTTTGGCGGGCAACTTCAACCTAACCAATACCGATGAGTTGTTCCAGAAGTTGATTGATTTGGGACAGCATCCTAAAAACTATACCGACACGGTTACGGTACTCGAAAAAGTAGGACACTTTTTGGATGAGGAAAACCAGTTCCGCTTCCGTCAATATAAAAACGAAGGTTACAGCAACCGCGAAATTTCGCCCTTAATTGAAGAAAACCTGGATGTGCAAAGTGTGCTTGAAAATGCCAGCAAAGACTGGGATGGAGGTTACGCCATTGCCGGAATGGTTGGGCATGGCGATGCTTTTGTGACGCGTGATCCGTGGGGAATTCGTCCGGCTCATTTTTACGAGGACGATGAAATCGTAGTGGTTGCATCCGAGCGTCCGGTAATTCAGACGGTCATGGATGTAAAGGCTGAGCAGGTGCAGGAAATTAAGCCTGGTGAGGCGATGATTATCAAACGCAATGGAGAAGTGTCGCATGAAATGGTTCGGGTGCCACACAAGCGGGTGTCCTGTTCATTCGAGCGCATCTATTTCTCGCGTGGTAGCGATAAAGATATTTACCAGGAGCGGAAGCAGCTGGGACGTTTGTTGGCTCCTTCCATTTTAAAGTCGATTGATTTCGACATTGAAAATACCGTGTTTAGCTACATTCCGAACACATCGGAAACGGCTTTCTACGGAATGATGCAAGGCGTGAACCAGCATTTGCTGGAGCGTAAGAAAAAACTGATTCGTGCCGGTAACGGAACCATGACCGAAGAGGAATTGGAGGATATTATTTCGCTGGAACCCCGGGTTGAGAAAATTGCGATCAAAGACGTTAAGCTGCGTACGTTTATTGCAGATGATGCCAGTCGCGATGACCTGGTAGCTCACGTATATGATATTACCTATGGTGTGATTCGTGAAAACAAGGACACGCTGGTGATTATTGATGACTCGATTGTACGGGGTACGACACTTAAAACCAGTATCCTGAAAATTCTGGATCGTCTGAATCCAAAGAAAATCATTGTTGTCTCCTCGGCTCCACAAATTCGCTACCCCGACTGCTATGGAATTGACATGGCTGTGTTGGAGCGGTTCATCGCTTTTGAAGCGGCTATTGAATTGCTGAAAGATAAGGGGCTGCAGTCGGTTATTGATGATGTTTATGCGAAGTGCAAGGCTCAGGAAAATCTTCCAAAGGAAGAGATCATGAACTATGTGAAAGATATTTACCGCCAGTCTACTGCCGAGGAAATTTCGGCTAAGATTGCCGAGCTGCTTAAACCGGAAGGATGCAAGGCAGAAGTTGAAATCGTATACCAAAGCATTGAAAACTTACATGAGGCTTGTCCGGGCGATAAGGGCGATTGGTATTTCACCGGCAACTATCCAACTCCGGGAGGAAACAAGGTGGTTAATACCTCGTTTATTAATTTCGTTGAAGGCAAGGAAGGTCGTGCCTATTAAGCAGGCGGGACGCCCTTACCTTAATTCGTGATGACTTGCTGACACCGCACCGGGCTTGAGACCCGGTCATTGAATAAGCCGAAGGCCATTGAATACACGTATTCAATGGCCTTTTGTATAATGCCGCATTTAAGAATACAACTACTCCGCAATGGTTCTCCCGTTCATGTTTTCGGGCAGCTTTCCTGCTGTGCTGCGCCGCAGGAAGCTTTGGCGGGGCGTTATCTGCCCGGCAGCTGCATAACAATCAGGCAACATTTGATTAAACCCATGGGAGCTATTGACAATTTCCTCAGCAACTATTAATTTTATATTATAGGTCTTGAAAGTGTAAATCCTAGGTGATAATGTAGTAAAACCTACAATGTAGTGTGTTGTGACTTAGGTCTTCAAATTAAATTGACGGCAGTTTTTGCTTAGCCCAACAGATCCCTGAACTTAGTTGATGGGCTGACATTCACTAAAACGAAAAGCATCATGAGTATTTTTTACCGTTTAGATGAACAGACCGACAATCTGAACCCGGAAGAAAAGCGAAAGCGGGGCCTGTATCCTCGTGTTATTCGTCAGCGAACGGTGGGGCTTCGCGAATTATGCGAACGCGCCGCCAAGGGGACAACCTTCAATGCAATTGAATTGGAAGCTGGCGTGCAATTGGCTGTTAAGCGGCTGGTCGAAGAATTGGCTGATGGCAATCATGTTTGTATTGAAGGCTTTGGAACCTTTTCGGTAAGCGCCAAGTCCAGTCGTCCCGCCACGGAGCAGCACGACATCCGGGCCGAATCGATCAGCCTGAAGCGAATCGTATTCAAAACCTCAAAAATATTGATGAAGCGCTCCATCTTTCAGTTTCGGCGAAAGTCATAGCAAAAACAAGTCCGTACGAGCGATTGGGTTGGAATTGATAAGGCATAAAAAAAGCAGGTCGTTAAACCTGCTTTTTTATTATCGAATTATTTGTTTGCTTATTCCGGCATTGGGAAGTCGTCTTCTTTTCCTTTGATGTAAGTCTCGATGTGACGGTCTTTCTTTGCTTCGTAGATGTCTTTAATAGTCAGGATAATTCCTGTTTCTTCTACATCGCCAAACCGGTCATTCAAAACTGCTCCAAAGGTTTTCATCGAAGGACTTAGGTTCATGTATGCATTAATCAGTGGTGGAATGTTTTCACCATGCTCCCGAACCTGTTGCGTTAAAATTTTGTAATCTTCTTTGTACGATCCACCATTGAAAATCTTTCCCAGGGCTTCCATGTCCATGTGCATTTCCAATGGTTTCTTAGGAGTTACCAAGTTGTCATGGTCGCGGAAATACTTCAGAAAGAAATACTGGATCAAGTTTCTGGCATCCGACTGGAAGTGCGAATACATGGTTACCTTTCCAAAGAAATATTTCATTTCCGGGTGATCCACGATCAGGGCGCCAAGACCATCCCACAGGTTGTCCAAAGCGAAAAGCGCTTTGGCTCCGGCCTTGCTCGATTGGTAAGCTGGCTGTACAAACGAACGGCCTAGTTCCAAGGTATAGGGCAGGTACTCTTTTTTAAACTCTTCTGAAAAATGAAACAGGCGGGAAGTCGCCAGAATTACATCTCCATTTTCGTCAACAGGAAGGTTGGGGCACATGATGTAGCGATAGCCTCCAAGGATTTCCTGCGCGTCGGGATCCCAAACAATTAGTTGTTTGTAAGGGTTTTCACTCGTGTCGTATTGGTCAATGTCGATCTCTTTCCCTGTTCCGCCTCCTGCATCGCGAAATGTAATTTCACGCAGGCGGCCAATTTCATGCATAATACAAGGAGAATCGTGATGCGTAATCACGTAGATCTCATTGGCACCTTTGTTAGTTTTCCGTAAGAGCTTCTCGGGTGTTAACTCCGCGATTATCGCTTCTTTAGGCATCGGTGCAACAATATCTTTCATACTTCGTTCGCTAATTTTGTTGAGGTACAAAACTATAAAAATTTATTGAAGAAATAGGTTATGGAGTTCTTTAAATTCAGTGCTTTTGTGATTCGGACATGGCATATACTTTGTCACGAACAACATCGGCCCATTGCTTGTGATTCTTGCTCTTGTCAAAGCTTGTCCAAGGGATTGGTTTTCCAAAGGAAATGGTGAATTCCTGGCCACGATGTTTAAAGGTTTCATCGGGTAGAAAGAACTGCTCCAAATTCCATTTCAGGTGTAGGTGTTTACGCAAATTGGCCAGCCGGTAGAAGAAATTTGAATTCCGTCCACTAACATGAACCGGGATGACATCGCGCTGGTATTGAATGGATTTTTGGATGAAGTGTTTTTTCCATTCCATGTCGGTAATTTGTCCCTTAATTTTTCGGGATGCATAACCCGAGGGAAAGATCAGAATTTGTGCATCTGACTGGTATTGTTCGTGGACAATTTTGGCAATGTCGCGGCTGTGGCCTCCCTGTTTGTTGATCGGCACAAATACGCCTTCAAGTTGAGGGATGTTCATGAGTACATCGTTCACCAGGAAGCGGACATCTCCGAGCAATTTGTTGACATTGGACATCAGTAGCAGTCCGTCGAAGCCTCCGAGGGGGTGGTTGGCTGCAAAAATAAACCGTCCCTGACTGGGGATGTTTTCCAGCCCAATTACGCGTTCCTTGACATCAAAATGCTTTACAATTTGATGGACAAATTCAATGCCCTCAAGCTCTCCGTAGTTTTCCAGAATTACATTAATATCGTTGATGTGCACAATGCGCGTGATGTAGTCGTACACAAAGCCAGGAATAAATCGGGCTAGTTTTGGATTTTTTTCCTGAAAAACTTTTCGAATGTCAATAGGCTTTACTTTCTTTGGACTCTGATCATCCATGCTCTTTTATTTTTAGGGTCGAAAAATAGAAAATAAAATTGAGCTCCGCGTCGTTTGACCTGATTTTGTATTTTTTTAATCTTTGCACTTCCATTTTATTAACCGCTGTTGAAAAGTTTTTCTTTTGATGCTTACTCCTGGTTATTAGGGGTTTGTGTTGTTGTGTTTTGATTTGACATCAGATTATCAACAAGATATAAACAACCAGTAAGCGCTCTCAAAGTGGAGAGAAGTGACTTAAAGTGACTTGAAGTGGTATTTGGACGGAGAAATTACTATTTTTACAATAGGAAAATAGACGTTGAACACTATGGATTTCTCAGCAGAAAAGAAAGCAACATTTGATGAAAAGGGACGTGTTGTGCTGCCTGTCGACTACAAAAATGAGATGGGTGGACGGGTTCCTAATGGGCAGCTTGCTGTGGAGATTGATCCGTTTGAGAAATGTCTAAATATTTATCCAATTGAGGCTTGGGAGAAAAGACTGGCCTCGTTTAAAGCAAAATTGAATCGAAACAATCGCCGGCAAAGTCGTTTGCTGGATATGATTTACCGCAACTTTAAGATCATAAGCGTTCCGGAAAATTGCCGCATGAATTTCCCCAATAATTTTTTGGAGGAGGTCAATATCACCAAAGATGTGGTCTTTGTTGGTGTTGGTGATCGGATTCGTTTGTGGGATGCCTTGGAATACGACGCTTACCTGGATTCAGGTGGCGACTACGGAGAATTGTTTGCAGAGTTTTTTGGATCAGAGGAGGAATAATAGTGGAGCAGCCGTATCATATACCGGTTTTATTGAATGAAAGTGTCGAAGGACTAAACATTCAAAAAGAAGGTGACTATGTAGATGTCACTTTTGGAGGGGGAGGTCATTCCCGCGAAATACTAAAGTTTATTGAGTCGGGACACTTGTTTGGTTTCGATCAGGATGAAGATGCCGCCAACAATGCGTTTGACGACCCGCGTTTCATTTTTGTAAGACACAATTTTAAATATATCCGCAATTTTTTGCGTTACCATGGAGTTGAAAAGGTTGATGGCATTTTGGCCGACCTGGGAGTTTCATCGCATGATTTTGATGTGGCTGAGCGCGGTTTTTCTTTCCGTTTTTCAGGCGCGTTGGATATGCGCATGAATCGCGATGCCAAAATAACCGCAGCTGATGTGGTGAATGATTACAGTGAGGAACAGCTGATTAAAATCTTCCGGGAATATGGTGAAGTAGACAATGCTTACCGGCTGACCAAACAGATCGTTGCAGCTCGCCAGCAGCAGCGCATTCAAACCATCGATGAATTTAAAGCGGTTATTGCCGAATGTGTGTCGAAAAAGAATGAAGCCAAGTACCTGGCCAAGGTCTTTCAGGCGCTTCGGATTGAAACCAACCGGGAACTGGATGTGCTGAAAGACTTTTTGGAGCAGAGCGCAGAATTGCTTAAGCCAGGTGGCCGGCTGGTAGTAATAACTTATCATTCGCTGGAAGACCGCTTGGTGAAGAACTTTATTAAAGCCGGAAACTTTGAAGGAAAGCAGGAGAAAGACTTTTACGGCAACGTGAGCTCGGTGCTGAAAGCAGTTAACCGGAAGGTCATGATTCCGACTGACGAGGAAATTGCAAGAAATCCGAGAGCGCGAAGTGCCAAACTTCGAATAGCGGAAAAGGTATGAGTGTAGAGGAGCCGAAATCAGGAAAAAGCAAAACCCGCCGGATTGGGTTGAAATCGTTTTTGGGCGGCAGCTTGTTGGCCAGCGAAAAAGCGTTGAAGCACATGCCTTTTGTTTTTTTTATTGCATTTCTGGCCATTTTAATGATTTCGAACCGTTACTGGTCTGAAAAGACTATCCGGAAGATGGAGGCGGTTCAGGATTCGATTAAAGAGTTGCGTGCCGAATCGGTGACTTACGAAACGGAATTGATGAAGATGAACCGGCCATCGGAAATCGTCAATAAAGTTAAAGCCAGTGGTTTGGATTTGTTGGAGCCAACAGAACCGGCCCGGAAGCTGAATGTTGAAAATTTGGAAGAGGAGTAATGGAGATTAGAAAAGACATAACTGCCCGCTTTGGGATTATTTATTTTCTGGCTGCGTTGATAGGAATTATCATCGTGGCAAAAATCTTCATGATTCAAAATATGGATACCAATAAATGGAAATCCATTGCGAAGAATCTGAAAAACAATACGGCTGAAATTCCGGCGAAGCGCGGAAATATTTGTGCCGACGACGGAAGTATTTTGGCCACCTCTGTGCCGAAATACGCATTGCGTCTGGATTTGGCAGCACCGATGGTTAAGCGTGTTTATCAGGAAAAAGCCGATGCTTTTGCGCTGGAAGTTGCTGAATTCTTCGGCATTTCCAAAAGTCAGTTTAAGCGAAATATGGATCGGGCGTTTAAAAAAGGAAGCCGTTGGTTTTTGATTTATCCGCATGAAGTGAATTACAACCAGCTACAACGGTTCAAGCGTCTGTCTATGATGGAGCGCAGCAGTTTTGGGTCGGGGCTGATTGTAGTTACCGATAACGAACGGGTCATGCCGCACTCTGATTTAGCTAGCCGTACGATTGGCACCTTAAATAAAGGTGCCTTTGGTGGTATTCATGGTAATGTTGGTTACTCCGGCATCGAAGGATTGATGGAGGGGTACCTGAGTGGTGAGAATGGGAAAGCGGTAAAGCGCAATTATTCCGGACGCTGGATCAATGTGCCGATTGTTGAACCCAAGGACGGCAGCGACGTGATTACAACGCTGAATGTCAACCTGCAGGATTTTGCCAGCAATGCATTGCATCGTCAAATGAAGACTTCACAGGCGGAATGGGGAACAGCCATCGTGATGGAAGTAAAAACCGGCGAGGTAAAAGCGATTGCCAATTTGGGGAGACGCAAGGACGGTGAATATGCTGAGATATATAATTATGCCTTGGGTAATGAAGGATGCAGTGAGCCCGGTTCAACCTTTAAACTGATGTCGTTGATGGTTGCCATGGAGCATGGTTTTGTAGATACCTCCGATGTGTTTGATACAGGCAATGGTGCCTGGAATTACCACGGCCAAACCATTTACGATAGTGACTATCATCACGGAGGTCATGGTAAATTGACCATGAAACGGATATTTGAGCTGTCTTCCAATGTGGGGGTGGCTAAAATTATAACGAAGTATTACGAAGGACGCGAAGAAGAATACATCGACCGGATTTACAATTTTGGCTTGAATAAACCGCTGGGATTGGGGTTTGCCGGTGAAGGTGTTCCCTATATTAAATATCCCACCGACAAGGTTTGGTGGGGGCCGTCGCTGGCCTGGATTTCCTACGGCTATGAGATTAAACTTACTCCCTTGCAAACGGCCACTTTTTACAATGCGGTTGCCAATAACGGGAAAATGGTAAAGCCAAAGTTTGTCAAAGAAGTGCGTCGAAATGGACTGTTGGAAAAAGAGTTTAAAACAGAAGTGATCAATCCGGCTATCTGTTCGAAAGAAACCCTGGTGAAAGCTCAGGAGCTTTTGAGTGGGGTGTGCAGTGCCGGAACCGGACGCTCGCTAAATAACCCCTATTTTCCCATTGCCGGAAAAACGGGAACCGCGCAGGTTGCCTACAATGACCAGGGGTACACCAAAGATGGTCGAAAAAATTACCAGGCTTCGTTTGCCGGCTATTTTCCGGCCGACGACCCGCAATACACCTGTGTGGTGGTGATTGTTGGGCCCAAGGGCTTGTATTATGGAGGTTCTGTGGCTGGGCCGGTATTTAAGGAGATTGTTGGGAAAGTGTATGCCAGTTTTATGGAACCACGCAAAAACGAGGAAGAGCAGCTGGCCAAGCTACCTGATGTGAAGTCGGGTTTTAAAGATGAGATTGCCCTGGCTGTTGATGAACTGGACCTGGATGTGGATGCGGGTGATGTTGACTCGGACTTGATTCGGGTGAAGCCGGATCAGGAAAAGTTCAGTGTTGAAAAACTGGCTGTTGGAGAAGGTTTGGTGCCTGATGTTCGAGGAATGGGCGGAAGCGATGCGCTCTACTTGCTTGAAAGTTCCGGATTAAAAGTAAAAATGAAAGGAATTGGCAAGGTAAAAAAACAATCGCTGAAAGCAGGCCATAAGATTAGGGCCGGACAAACTATTTATATTGATTTAGGCTAATGATGAATTTAAAGAAAATATTAAACAAGCAAACCTATGAGTTGGTCGAAGGCAACTTGGCTATTGAAGTCGGAAACCTGCATTTTGATTCAAGACAGGTAAAGGCGGGTGATGTTTTTGTTGCCGTTGCCGGCACGCATGTGGATGGCCATCAGTTCATTCAAAAAGCCATTGATCAAGGTGCTGTAGCAGTGATTGCCCAGCAGTTTGAGGGCATTGAAGCAACTGGTGTTAGTTTGATTAAAATGGCTGATACGGCACTTGCCTTGGGGCAATTGGCTGCCAACTATTACGACAATCCTTCTGCAAAGTTGAAGGTGGTTGGCGTTACCGGAACCAATGGCAAAACAACTATTGCGACTTTGTTGTACCAGCTGTTTCAAAAGCTGGGCTACCAGGTTGGTTTGATTTCTACCATTAAATATTATGTAGGCGACCACGACTTGCCTGCGACACATACCACTCCTGATGCTTTGCAAATTCAGTCGCTGATGGCCAAAATGGTTGATGCTGGCTGTGAATACTGTTTTATGGAGGTTAGCTCGCATGCGATTCATCAGGAACGGATTTCAGGCGTGGCGTTTGACGGCGGAATTTTTACAAACCTGACCCACGATCACCTGGATTACCACGAAACCTTTGCGGAGTATCTGAAAGCCAAGAAGAAGTTTTTTGACCAATTGCCACAAGCGGCCTTTGCGTTGACCAATGCGGATGAAAAGAACGGTATGGTCATGCTTCAGAATACCAAGGCTGTGAAAAAAACATATGGTTTGAAGTCTTTGGCAGATTATAAATGCAAGGTGTTGGAAAAACATTTTGATGGCATGTTGCTGCGGATTGGCGAACATGAAGTTTGGACGCATTTTGCCGGGGTATTTAATGCTTACAACCTGATGGCTGTGTATGCATCGGCCTTGTTGCTTGGCGAATCGGCTGAGTCTGTTTTGCCTGTTATCAGTGACTTGAAGCCTGTGGCAGGGCGGTTTGAAATGTTGCGTTCGCCCGAAGGTAAATATGCGGTGGTGGACTATGCGCACACACCCGATGCCTTGAAAAATGTGTTGAACGGAATTACGGAAATCCGAACCGGAAACGAACAGGTGATTACGGTGGTTGGTGCCGGTGGCGATCGTGATAAAACCAAACGACCAATAATGGCGCAGGAAGCTGTTCAGCAAAGTGATAAAGTGATTTTGACTTCGGACAACCCGCGTAGCGAGGTGCCTGAGCAAATTATTGCAGATATGCAAACCGGTGTTGAGCCGCACCAAACCGGCAAAGTGCTGGCTATTGTTAATCGTCGGGAAGCAATTCGTACGGCATGCATGCTGGCACAACCCGGCGATATTATTCTGGTAGCCGGCAAAGGGCATGAAGATTACCAGGAAATTATGGGTGTGAAACACCACTTTGACGACAAAGAAGTGATTAAAGAGGTATTCAATTTAATATAGGAGAAGCAGATGGTTTATTTTCTGTACGAGTGGTTAAGAGATTTAGATATTCCGGGATGGGGGATGGTTCCTTACATTTCATTCCGGTCGGGAGCTGCGGTGATCACTTCGTTGCTGATTACAATGGGTTTTGGCCGTAAATTGATCAATTACCTGCAGCGGAAGCAAATTGGAGAAGAAGTGCGCGATTTGGGGCTGGAGGGACAATTGCAGAAAAAAGGCACGCCTACCATGGGGGGCTTGATTATTTTGGCATCGATTATTATCCCCACATTGCTGTTTGCACGCCTGGACAATATTTACATTCTGCTGATGTTGGTAACCACCGTGTGGCTGGGGCTGATTGGTTTTGCCGATGATTACATCAAAGTCTTCTTAAAGGACAAAAAGGGATTGGCAGGCCGGTTTAAAATTCTGGGGCAAGTGAGTCTCGGTATCATTGTGGCGTCTACCCTTTATTTTTCAGAGGATGTGATTGTGCGTGAGAAAGTGCTTTCGGTGACCGGCGATTATAAAAAAGAAATTGTGGTGGATGTTGAAACAGGCATGCAGGAGGTTCGTGTCATTACCAATGATGTGAAGTCGACCCGCACGACCATTCCATTCATTAAAAATCATGAGTTTGACTATGCCTGGCTGGTTCCTTTTGCCGGAGAACGTGGTGAGTTCTGGCGCTGGCTGATCTATGCGTTGGCCATCATTCTGATTATTACGGCAGTTTCCAACGCCGCCAACCTGACGGATGGCATTGACGGACTGGCAACCGGAACTTCGGCGATTAGCGGAGCTACCTTGGGTATTCTGGCTTATGTAAGTGGAAACATTATTTATTCCGATTATCTGAATATCATGTATATCCCCAATATTGGAGAGCTGACCGTGTTTATCTCTGCTTTTATTGGGGCCACCGTTGGGTTTTTGTGGTACAACTCGTATCCGGCCCAGGTATTTATGGGCGACACCGGAAGTCTGGCCTTGGGAGGAATCCTGGCCGTTTTTGCGGTGGTCATTCGTAAGGAAATTCTGATTCCGCTTTTGTGCGGCATTTTCCTGCTCGAAAATTTATCGGTCGTTATTCAGGTGGCTTATTTCAAGTACACCAAGAAGAAATACGGTGAAGGTAGAAGGGTTTTCCTGATGAGCCCGATTCATCATCATTACCAGAAAAAAGGAATTCCCGAACCCAAAATCGTTACCCGGTTTTGGATTGTAGGAATTATCCTGGCTGTATTTACCATTGTGACTCTTAAAATGCGTTAACCATGGCAAAGCGGCTTGTCGTCATAGGTGCTGGTGAAAGCGGTGTGGGATCCGCCATTTTAGCTCAGAAACAGGGTTTTGATGTCTGGGTCTCGGATGCCGGAAAGATTCAGGATAAATATAAAGACGTTCTAATCAAGTATACGATTCCTTTTGAAGAAGGAAAACATTCGGAAGAGCAACTTCTGAATGCTGACCTGGTGGTCAAAAGTCCGGGGGTGCCTGATGCGGCTCCCTTGATAAAGCAGCTCAAAGCACGGGGCGTTCCCGTGATTTCGGAAATTGAATTTGCCGGTCGTTACAACCAGGCAAAAACCATTTGTATTACCGGAAGCAATGGCAAGACCACCACAACCATGCTGATTTATCATTTGCTGCAAACAGCTGGCTTAAAGGTCGGATTAGCCGGAAATGTGGGGCAAAGTTTTGCCTGGCAGGTGGCCGAAAAAACGTATGAGTACTATGTGCTTGAGTTGAGCAGCTTCCAGCTCGACGGCATGTATGAGTTTAAAGCAGACGTGGCCATTCTGTTGAACATCACTCCGGATCATCTGGACCGATATGACTATCAACTGCAGAATTATGTGGACTCCAAGTTCCGGATTCTGCAAAACCAAACAGCAAATGACTTTTTCATTTACGGAGCAGATGATCCAATCATTCAAAAGGAGCTGGATAAAAGATCCATTTCAGCTACCTGCCTGCCATTTGGCTGGGAAAAAGCTCCGGGAAATGGAGCGGGAATTGAAGGCGAAGATTTAGTTATCAACTGGAAAAAAAAATCATTCAATATGTCCATTTTTGATATTGCATTACAAGGAAAACATAACACCTACAACTCGATGGCCGCAGGCTTGGCGGGTATGGTGTTAACCATAAAAAACGACAAGATCAGAGAAAGTTTATCTGATTTTAAAGGAGTCGAACACCGACTCGAACGTTTTTTAACCGTACATGGGATTGAGTTTATCAACGATTCTAAAGCGACCAATGTGAATTCGACCTGGTATGCTTTGGAAAGTGTCAGCAAACCGATCATCTGGATTGCCGGCGGTGTTGATAAAGGGAATGACTATGAGGCGTTAAATGATTTGGTGAAAGACAAGGTCAGGGCCATCATTTGCCTGGGGGTTGACAATCAAAAGATCAAGGAAGCTTTTGCCGGTTTAGTGCCTGATATTATTGAAACTGAAGATATGACCGATGCGGTACGATCGGCTTATTACCTGGCTAAAAATGGCGAGACCGTTTTATTGTCGCCGGCTTGTGCCAGCTTCGATTTGTTCGAGAACTACGAAGATCGTGGGCGTCAGTTTAAAAACGCTGTTCGTGAATTGTAGCCACATCCATGTGACGATGGATTTTTGATTTGATTTTTTTTGTGTAGCATATAAAACTGGAAACAGGACTAAAAAATAGAAACTGGAATGAATTTCTCCTTGGGAAAATTATTGAAAGGTGACCGGATTTTGTGGGTGGTACTTGGTCTTTTATCACTCATTTCACTGTTGATTGTCTACAGTGCAACCGGGCGTTTGGCTTATCGCGAAGCAGGCGGTAATACCTTTTATTACCTGGGACGACAGCTCATATTTTTACTGTTGGGATTTGGGCTCATAGCTTTCCTGGTCAATGTCATTCCGGTCAAATTTTATACGTACATCGCGCCCTTGCTTTTGGTGGTTACGGTGGGTGCGCTGGTGGCAGCCTTTGTCCAGTATAAGCTGAGCCCGGGCAAAGCCACTCCGCGTTCGCTTGACCTGGGCTTTCTGAGCTTTCAGCCGGCTGAACTGGCCAAAATATCGTTGATGATGTTTGTGGCTAAGGTGTTGGCCAAGAGACAGAAGTCGCGGGAAGAACTGAGAAAAGCTTTTTATTGGGTAATGGGTGCTAGCGGCCTTGTTTGTGGCATTATCTTTTTGGGAGATATTTCCACCGCAGGACTGATTTTCATGTGCATCATGATTTTGATGCTGATTGCCCGTATTCCTGCCAAATACTTATTGATTACGGTAGGCGGAGGCTTGCTCTTATTAACGACAGTGTACTTTACCGCTGACTTTATTCCGGCCTCGGTTGGACGTGTTCACACCTTCAAGGAGCGAATCGACGACTTTATCTTTGGCGATGATCATGCCGAACTGGGAACTACCCAGGCCGATTATGCCAAACTGGCCATTTATGAAGGGGGAATGCTTGGGAAAGGACCGGGACAAAGTGAAGTAAGCAATTACATGGAAGCGGCGTACAATGACTTTATCTATGCCATCATTATTGAGGAGTATGGCATTTTTGGAGGATTTTTTGTTGCCTTACTGTACCTGATTCTTTTGTATCGGGGAGTGGTCATTGTCCGAAGGTCCAACAGGACATACCCCGCATTTTTAACAGCGGGGCTGGTTTTGTTGCTGGTCTTTCAAGCCATAATTAATATGGCGGTTTCCGTGGGAGTTGCTCCGGTAACGGGGCAGCCGATGCCCTGGGTTAGTATGGGAGGTACTTCCATGCTGTTTACCGCTGTTTCTTTTGGCGCAATTTTATCGGTCAGTTATCACAACCAGCGAAACAAAGAAGTTGTAGAACCACCGGTCATGATTGACATGCCGGATGAAGATGAGGAACTGTAAAATGGAAAAATTAAAAGTAATAATCAGCGGAGGAGGAACCGGAGGGCATATCTTTCCGGCCCTGGCCATAGCCAATGAAATTAAGGCGCAAGTTCCTGAAGTTGATATCCTGTTTGTAGGTGCGCAAGGCAAAATGGAAATGGAGCGTGTACCGATTGCTGGTTACCCAATTATTGGTTTGCCGGTCATTGGCTTGCCGCGTAAGTTGTCCTTGAAACTTTTCAGTTTTGTGTGGTTCTTATTTGTAAGTATGCTTAAAGCCCGCAAAATCGTTCGGGACTTCAAGCCGGACGTGGTGGTTGGTGTTGGTGGATTTGCCAGCGGACCGGTATTGAAAGCGGCCTCACGAAAAGGCATTCCAACCATTTTGCAAGAGCAAAACTCGTATGCCGGAAAAACCAACAAGTGGCTGGCTAAACGGGTCAAAAAGATTTGTGTGGCCTATCCCAATATGGAAAAATACTTTCCCAAATGGCGGATTGTGCTTACGGGAAACCCTTTTCGTCAAACCTTGTTGAACAAGGTGGACAAACAAGTGGCCTATAAAACCTTTGGCCTGAGTGAAGGGAAGCCGGTGATACTGGTCATGGGGGGAAGTTTGGGAGCCCGCACCTTGAATGAAAGTATTCTGAAAAACCTGGATTTGATATCCAAATCAGGAGTACAGATTATCTGGCAATCCGGATCATTTTATTATAAAGAAATATTGGAGCGGTTCAACGGACAACTGCGTAAGAATATTCACCTCTATGAGTTCTTGTCGCAAATGGATTTGGCTTATGCCGCCGCTGATCTGGTTATTTCGCGGGCAGGAGCAAGTACAATCTCTGAAATTTGCTTGCTGGGAAAAGCTTCCGTGTTGGTGCCTTCACCCAATGTGGCTGAGGATCATCAAACTAAAAATGCCATGGCCTTGGTAGAAAATGATGCCGCTGAAATGGTGAAAGATTTTGAGGCCGTTAAAAAATTGTTCCCGGTGGCCCTGGAACTGGTTCAGAATGAAGAACGACTGAAGACATTGTCGGAGAACAGCCTGAAAATGGCAAAACCGAATGCCACGGCCGATATTGTCGAAGTAATATTAAATGAAGTAAAGAAATAAATGATTGGGTTAACACATATTAAGCAGGTTTATTTCCTTGGAATTGGAGGAATTGGGATGAGCGCCTTGGCTCGCTACTTCAAGCATGCCGGCTATGCCGTGTCAGGCTACGACCGAACGGAGACCAAGCTTACCCAAACCCTGCAGGCCGAAGGCATAGATGTGCATTACGAGGATCAGCCTGACTGGCTGGCTGATCATTTGCAAAAAGAAGTTTGCCTGGTCGTTTATACACCTGCTGTTCCCGCTGATTTGGGAGAGCGGACTTTTATCGAAACCCATGGTTTTGTGATGAAAAAGCGCTCGGAAGTGCTGGGCATGATTTGCCACGAACTGCAATGTTGTGCGGTGGCTGGTACCCATGGAAAAACTTCCGTTTCGACGATGCTGGCGCATATCCTGCATAGCTCGGAATTGGGGTGTACGGCTTTTATGGGGGGCATTTCCAAAAACTACCAAAGCAACCTGCTGCTGGATGGACAAAGTGATTGGGTCGTTGCTGAAGCTGATGAGTTTGACCGTTCGTTTTTGCAGCTGTTCCCTAACCTGGCGGTGATCACTTCAATGGATGCCGACCATTTGGATATTTATGGAACGGAGCAGGCTCTGGTGGATTCGTTTAACGCTTTTGCCGGTCAGGTAAAGGACGGCGGAGCCTTGGTCGTGAAAAAAGGCCTGGTCGTTGATCAACAACCGGATAGTGCGGTTCGTTACTATACGTATTCGCTTAACGAGAAAGCTGATTTTTATGCCGAAAATATCGAGCTGGTTGACGAAGCTTACCAGTTTGACCTGGTTCATCCGAAAGGGAAGATTGAAGGGGTGCACCTGAATTATCCGGGACTAATGAATGTGGAGAATGCGGTTGCTGCCTCATCGCTGGCCTTGCTGGCCGGAGTAACTTCCGAAGAACTAATGATTGCCTTGGCTGCTTACCAGGGCGTGAAACGTCGCTTCGACATACAGTACCGTAGCAAACGGTTCATTTTGATTGATGATTATGCACATCATCCGGCAGAATTGAAAGCGACGATTGCTTCGGTGCGCGACATGTTTGCCGGTCGTAAGGTAACCGGTATTTTCCAGCCGCACCTGTTTAGCCGCACACGCGACTTTGCTGACGACTTTGCCCGGGAGCTGGACCAATTGGATGAAATCATTTTGCTGGATATCTATCCGGCGCGTGAAAAGCCGATGGAAGGCGTGAGGTCAGCCTTGATTTTTGATCAGCTTAAAAACGAAAACAAGCAACTGGTTACCAAAGCAGCATTCCCCGCCTGGGCTGAAAAGCTTGACGATGGGGTGATTCTGATGATGGGAGCCGGTAATATTGACACCTTGGTGGAGCCTGTTAAAGCTATTTTGAAGGAGGTAGAGCATGTTTAAATCGGTCATAAAAATAGGGGCTTTGGGACTGCTGGTGGTTGTGGTTGCCATCACCATGGCATTCTCTTCAGGTAAGTTGGCACGGGTCAGCTGTCAGGACCTGATCGTGCGAATTCACGAAGATTCGCCCCGTTTTATTGACGAAGAAGAAATTATGCGGCTGGTGAAAAAGGCAGATGACAAACTGTTTGAAAAAAAGTTGAATGAAATTAACACCGAGCAGCTTGAGCGGGCTTTGAAAAAGGAAACCGCCATTAAAAATATTGAGATCTACCGCCGGGTGGTGGGGCAGGATATGGATTTTAAAGGCAAACTGATTGTGGAAGTGGCGCAGCGAGAGCCTGTCGTGCGAATCAGAAATGCCAAGGAAGATTTTTACCTGGATAGCGAAGGGGTGCGTATTCCGGCAAGTGGTGCTTTTACCAGCCGGGTATTGCTCGTTAGCGGACAGCCCAGTGAAAAATATGCCCGGGAGGAATTGTTGCCGCTGATCAATTTTATTCATGGCGATGAATTCTGGCATGCCCAGATTGAGCAGATGCAGGTGAATGCCAATGGAGAGCTGATTATGTCAACACTGATTGGCGATCAATTGGTTGAATTTGGAAAACCATCCGATTATAAAATCAAACTGAGGAATTTGAAAGCCCTTTACGAGCAGGCATTTTCTTCAACAGGATGGGATCATTATTCGAAAATAAATTTGAAATATACGAACCAGGTCGTGTGCACTAAAAAATAGAGTATATGAGCAAGAGTGGAAAAATAGTAGCAGCCGTTGATGTCGGTACCACCAAGGTGGTTGTAGTGGCCGGCAGGAAAAATGAAGCCGGTAAAATTGAGATTCTGGGTTACGGAAAAGCTCGCTCCATGGGAGTGAAGCGTGGTGTCGTGCTGAATATCGATGAAGCCTTTTCTGCTATTCACGAAGCTATTCGTCAGGCTGAAGATGCCTTTCAGGGAGATATTGAAGAGGTTTACGTCAACATTGTTGGGCAGCAGCTGAAGACTTTGACCAACAAGGGGGAACGGTACATCGGCGAGCGTCGGATTGTGTCGGAAGAAGATGTGGATGCCCTCTTTCAGCAGGTGAAAAAGGTTGACCTTCCTGCCGGATACAAAATTTACCATACTTCTCCCCTGCTTTTCACCATTGATCATGAGGCGGGGATTCCGAATCCCGTGGGCATGGCGGGCGAAAAGATGCAGGCTGATTTTAAATTGCTTGTTGCTCCTGAAGTGTACGAAGAGAACCTGAAACTTTGCTTTGAGCGGGCGGGCATTACCATCCGTAAAACGATGATTGATCCGTTGGCTTCCTCGGAAATGCTGCTTTCAGAGGATGAAAAGGAAGCGGGCGTTGTGCTGCTCGACATCGGAGGCGGAACCACCAAAATGGCTGTCTACCGGGATGGCGTTTTGTGTTACTCAGCCCTGATTCCGTTTGGAGGCAATGTGATTACACACGATATTAAAGAAGGCTGTACGATTTTGGCGCGTCAGGCCGAATCGTTGAAAGTACAGTTTGGACAAGCGATGGGCGATTTTGCCCCGGAAGATAAAGTGGTGACCATTCCCGGTATTTCGGGTTGGGAGCCTAAGGAAATTTCATTCAAAAGCCTGGCTTTTATTATTCAGGCCCGCATGGAAGAGATTATTGAAGCCTTTTTCTTTCAGCTCGAAAAATCGGGTTACATGGATCAGGTTGGAGCCGGCATTGTGCTTACCGGTGGTAGCGCACTGATGCCCAACCTGGGGCAACTGATTAAGTTTCAGACCGGGTTGGACGTTCGCAAAGGCATTCCGCGCTTAAAACTGGGCGACCAGTATAAAGAGCTGGAAGACCCTCGGAATGCGACGGTTTTAGGCTTGCTTCAAATGGCATTGAATGAAACAGAACAAGAACCGACTAAAGAGTTTTTCTTCAAAGCGAAGAAAAAGAAAGTACGCTCCACTCAGCCTGGCTTCTTCTCGCAAATGAAAAAGGAAGTAACGCGCCAGGTGACGCTGTTCTTCGATGATGAACAGGATACGGAAATGTTTTAAAATCACGAAAAATCCCCGAATATGACGGAGGACATCTTAAATTTTGGATTTCAGGAATCAAAGTCGTCTATCATCAAAGTGATAGGTGTGGGAGGTGGCGGATGCAACGCAGTCAACCACATGTTTGGAGAAGGCATTGAAGGTGTTGACTTTTTGATTTGTAACACGGATGCACAGGCCTTGCGGACAAGTCCCGTGCCGATAAAAATTCAATTAGGTGTCAGTTTGACGGAAGGACGGGGCGCCGGAAACATGCCTTTGCAGGGTGAACAGGCGGCCATTGAAAACCTGGATGATATTCGTGGGGTGCTGGAAGGCACGACCAAGATGCTGTTTATTACGGCGGGACTGGGTGGCGGAACCGGTACCGGAGCGGCGCCGGTGATTGCCGGACTGGCCCGGGAATTGGATATTCTGACAATTGCGGTGGTAACTATTCCTGCTCCGGCCGAAGGGAAACGACGCTTCCAACAGGCTTTGGAAGGGGTGGAAAAACTCAAGGAACATGTGGATAGCTTGCTGGTGATCAGTAATGAAAAGCTACACAAGATTTACGGCGATTTGCCGGCCTCTCAGGCGTTCAAAAAGGCTGATAACATTTTAGGGACAGCTGTAAAAGGAGTCGCCGAAATCATTACGCTTCACGGAAACATTAACATTGACTATGCCGATGTGCATACCGTGATGGCCGGAAGTGATGTATTTATTATGGGAACCGGAGTGGCCGAAGGCGATGGCCGGGCTATGGAAGCGGTGCTTAAAGCGCTGGAGTCACCTTTGCTGGACAGTAATGACATCAAGGGGACGAAAGATATTTTGCTGAACATTACCTCGGGAGAAGAGGAAGTCAGAATGGGAGAGATTGGCGATATCATCGAATTTCTGCAGGAAAAGGCGGGGCAGGATGCGAACATTATTTGGGGAAACAGTCTGGATAAACGGCTCGAAAACAAAGTTAGTGTCACCTTGATTGCAACTCGGTTTGACAAAAACCCGAACAGTTTGTTACAGAAAAAGGAACCCAAAGAAGAAGTGGTTTTGGAAGAACAAGCCTGTGAAATTAACCTGGAAGATGAAGAAGACCAGCTGATTCTTGAAAATGAAGTACATCAGGTGCAGCCCCAGGCAGCATCTCGCACTCGAAAAAACCAATCCGGCAAGTCGAAAGCAAAACGAAAGCAGGAACTGGTCTCTGAAGAAAACCAGGAAAATGGAACAACTGACAGCTGGTTTCAGCGCCAGTTTAACCGTTTTTTTGATGATCAGGATGAAGAAATTGAGAATTAACGATTAAGAAGAAAAAGTCTATGGCAAGCGATATCATAAACTTCGATTTAAATACAAGCTCAGAAGAAATTATTAAGGTAATAGGTGTAGGTGGTGGAGGTGGAAACGCAGTTAACCACATGTTTCAGCAAGGAATTAAAGATGTGGGATTTATGCTGTGCAATACGGATGAGCAGGCGCTGAAGAACAGCCCTGTGCCGTTGAAACTTCAGCTTGGAGAATCGCTGACGGAAGGACGTGGTGCGGGAAACAAGCCGCAAGTTGGCCGCGAAGCAGCAATTGAAAGCATTGAGGAGATCAAAAATACCTTGCAGGCTTCCACCAAAATGGTGTTTATTACCGCCGGAATGGGGGGCGGAACCGGTACCGGAGCTGCTCCGGTAATTGCCGAAGCCTGCAAAGAACTGGACATTCTGACCGTGGGCATTGTTACCCTTCCGTTCCGCAACGAAGGGCGCCGACGCATTAAGCAAGCCATTGACGGGATTGCAGAAATGGAGAATCATGTGGATTCGTTGCTGGTCATCAACAATGAGCGTATTCGCGAGATGTACGGTGACTTTAAAATCTCGGAAGCGTTTGCCAAGGCGGATAATGTGCTGACTACGGCTGCCAAAGGTATTGCCGAGATTATTACTGTTCCGGGCTATATCAATGTGGATTTTGCCGATGTGGAAACGGTGATGCGTACCAGTGGTGTGGCCATCATGGGATCGGCCAAAACCGAAGGTGAAGACCGGGCCCTGCGTGCCGTTGAAGAAGCCCTGAACTCACCCCTGCTGAATAATAACGACATCAATGGAGCCCGCAATATTTTGCTGAACATTACTTCAGGAGAAGAAGAAGTGACGATGGATGAAATTGGTCAGATTACGGACTATGTGCAGGCCAAAGCCGGACATGATGCGGATTTGATTTGGGGGAACGGGCATGATGAAAAGCTGGGGAAAGAAATTTCGGTCACCATTATTGCCACCGGGTTCAGCGTGAGCAGTATTCCGGAGATGATGGCTGCCCGCAAAGTGGAGAAAACCTACCATACCCTGGTGGATGAGCCGCAATCGGTAGCGCCGCCACGTCCAAAGGCAGAGGCCCGGGTGCCCTTTACCGGGGGTGAGCCCAAACGGGCAAGCATTAACCAGCAGGCAATTGAGTTCGAAATCAATAAGCCCAAAGATGAATTTGACGAGCTGTACGGAAGCTCAACGTCAGTTGATCCTGCGAAAGAATATTCGGTGAAGCTGGATTATTCCTCATCCTCCGATGAAGAAGTGGACGAGCTGGAGAACATACCGGCCTACCGTCGGAAAAAGGTGAATCTTCAGAATGTGAAAAAGAAATTTGAAGAGAAATTGTCGCGCTTTTCCTTATCGCCCGATGAGGAGGATAACACCAAATTGCGGGACAACAACTCCTACCTGCACGACAAAGTTGACTAAGGGTTAGAACACACGAATTAATCATTTTAAAATTACCAAGCAATGGGATTATTTGATCAGATTAACGAAGATATGAAAGCGGCCATGAAAGCCCGCGAAAAGGATAAATTGGAAGCGATCCGTGCGATTAAGAAAGTTTTGCTTGAAGCACGGGCGGCCAAAGGTGCCAACGCCGAACTGGACGACCAGGAAGTGGTGAAGGTGATTCAGAAACTGGCCAAGCAAGGACGCGACTCGGCTACCA
Source organism: uncultured Sunxiuqinia sp. (assembly GCF_947495665.1). Lineage (GTDB taxonomy): Bacteria > Bacteroidota > Bacteroidia > Bacteroidales > Prolixibacteraceae > Sunxiuqinia > Sunxiuqinia rutila. The sequence continues at coordinate 10,480 of NZ_CANLZV010000010.1, read as the reverse complement.
TTTATAAAGAACAGGGCCGCGAAGATTTATACGAGCAAGAGATGAAGCAGGTGGAGGTATTTGAAGTGTACCTGCCCGAGAAAATGAGTGATGAAGTGTTGGAGGCAACCATTAAAACCATTATTGCATCAGTAGGTGCCAGCGGCATGAAAGACATGGGTAAAGTGATGGGAATTGCTTCGAAACAACTGGCCGGACAGGCCGATGGAAAAGACATTGCCGATAAGGTGAAAGCTTTGTTGGCTTAATCTATAGCCAGGAAGTAACCGAATTAAGTCACGGAAGAAAGTTTGCAAAAACTTCCGTTTCGATAAAAGCTTTGGAAGGCGGAGAGAAACAGCAGATACGCTGGTTTCTTTCCGCCTTCATTGGTTTGGGGTGAAAAGCCTAAACGGGAACGCTTCCAGCTTTGCGGATTCGCTGCCCACGCCATGGGGACGCTTTCCGGGCTGACGGATTGGTCGCCCATGCCATGGGGAAGCTTTCCAGCGTTACGGATTGGCTGCCCATGCCATGGGGAAGGTTTCCGGGCTTGCGGATTGGTCGCCCACGCCATGAGGACGCTTTCCAGCGTTACGGATTGGTTGCCCATGTCATGGGGACGGTTTCCAGAGTTGACGGATTGGTTGCCCATGTCAAGGGGAAGGTATTCCAAGCTTCTGATTGTGTTGCTCATGAGGGGAGGGATCCTTTTCGGTACCAGAAAGGTGTAGAATACGGATTCGAATACTTGATTATCACTCCAAGCTTTGTGGTTGTGCATGAACAACGATGCTTTAAGCTGATTGGATGAAGAGCGAATAGCCTGGTACAAATGTCTCTCAATAAGGAGACAAGGTTACTGGCAAGAAGGATGCCTTGGGCTACGGTGCAATGCACGAAAGATAAGCTTGCCGGAAACACACTCATCGGACTTCATCGCTGTACCCTCCAAAATCAGGGAACCCAAAGCGCCTAAACCCCCAAAATGGGTTAACGATGTAGCTGTCTGCGCTTCAATTTACCTAAGCACTCCACTTGTTGTCGGTGTACGTGAAATAGGTGAGCACCATTTCTATGGCGCGTTTGATGGCTTGGTTGATCGGCAGGCTCTCGTTGGCCAGCTGCCAGTCGATGGAAGCCAGCTGCATGTAGTAATCCTGAAATAAAGGCGCCTGCTGAAGGGTGTCGGGCTGCATGGTTTGGTACTCGCGCGTTTCCTTCAGGGGTTTGCAGCTTACCATGCGCCTTTGAGCCATTTTATCCGAGGTGGTTGAATAGCCAAACAGCCGACAGATCAAGCCGCGGTATTCGTATTCAATACATCCCCAGCCATCGGAGCTGAGTGGGCTGAAGAGGGCGCATATGGTTTCCGTGCGGCTTTCCAACTGATCGTAAAAAGCATCTGCCTGCTTGGTTTCATACAGGTGATAGGCAAAAGGGAGAAATTCCAGCGGGCTGGCGTAAATGTCTTTTTTAAGACAGCACTTGAAGCATCCCGACAGGCAGCTTATTTGACTTGTTTTTTGAAATTGCTGGGTGTGCAAAGCAGCTTCTTCGAGCACTTTTTGCACTTGCTTTATTTTCTTGATCATCCTTTTTGTGAACCTTGGAAAGCGATTTTAATTTCCAGAAACAAAAGTAATTATTTGAATAATAGGTTGATTCAAAAAAATGCACTTCAAATAATTTTTTTTTCGGTCTGGCGTTTGCCCTTTTTTTATGCGCCTTTCAGGGCTTTGGAATTAATTTTTCGAGTGCCGATTTGTAGCTGCGGCCCACCGGAATTTTGAATTTGCCCAGCTCAACCAGCCCCGGCTGGATGGCTGAAATCTTGGTTGTGGCAATAATGAAGCCGCGATGAACGCGAAGAAAGCGGTCTTGTGGTAGCTGCTCTTCCAAATGACTGATACGTTCTTTGGTGGTTATCTTCCCTTTTTCAGTGTGGGCAATGACGTAATCGCCAAAGCTTTCCAGGTAAATAAGTTCTTCAAACAAAACCTTGTGCAGTTTCTTGTCTGCCTTCAAAAACAAATGGTCTGGTTTGTGAGCCGAGTCGGTGGGTGGAACTTCAGCAGGGCTTGTTTCGTTCATTCGTTGGTAGAACCGGTTGATGGCTTTGGTGAAACGAAGCAAGGAGATGGGTTTCAGCAGGTAGTCCACCACATCCAGTTCAAAAGCTTCGATGGCATAATCGCGGTAAGCCGTGGTGAAGATGACCTTAGGCGGATGATTCAGGTTTTTTAGCAACTCAACGCCGGTAATCTGGGGCATCTGGATGTCTAAAAACAACAGGTCTACCCGGTGCTTCGACAGCACTTCAATGGCTTCAATGGCATGGTTGCATTCGCCTACCAGTTTCAGGTTTTTAAATTCCTGAAGGTGATTTTTGATCACCCGAATGGCAATGGGTTCATCGTCAACAATCAAACAGTTATAAGTTAGTTCGTCCATAGGTTTTCTTGTTGAGGTGCGCTTAGCGCGTCCAGTTTTAGCTGAAGCTTAATTTCAAAGGTATTGGCTTCGGGTTTGATTTCCAACTGATGGGTGTCTGGATAAATCAACTCCAGCCGCTTTCTGACGTTCTTCAGGCCGATACCCTGGGTATAGTCTTCGTTTTGAGTGGTTAGCGGGTTGCGGCTGTTTAAAATCCGAAGTTCAAACTGCTGGCCGGTAATGCGCAGGTCAATTTGGACAAACGGATTCTGAATGGACTTGCTGACCCCGTGTTTAAAGGCGTTTTCGAAAAAAGCCAGTAAGAGCATGGGCGCAATCTCCAGGGAGCTGGGATCACCTTCCTGCCTGAAGTCGATTTTCAAGTGCTGCCCGTAGCGTATCCGCTCAATTTCCATATAATTCTTCAAATGATTCAGCTCGCTCTCCAGAGGAACTTTGGGGCGGTTGCATTTGTAAAGCATGTAGTCCATTAAATCGGAAAGTTTGAGTACCAGCTCCGGTGCCAGCTCCGATTTTTCAAGCGTTAAACCATACAGGTTGTTCAGGGTGTTGAAAAGAAAGTGGGGGTGAATTTGTGCCCGAAGCACTTTTAGTTCAGACTCCCGCAGTTTGAGTTCGGTTTCCAGCTGTCGCTTTTCCAGTCGGGTGTTTTCTTTTTTAATATCGAAGGCCCGCTTAACCTGCTCAATGGCAATGAAGGCAAGGATAATGAAATACAGCCCAACCAGCAGAAAGACCATGTCGAAGGAAGTGGGGTCGAGCTTGTAAAACTGAAAATCGCTGACAATGACAAACACAAACATGCTGATGATGAGCTCGGCCCAAAGCGTGAATACGATGGTATAGCCCAGGAACAGCACGAACTTACCTGTCTTGTTTTTGTATAGAAAATGGGGAATCAGAAAATAATTCAGGAAGTAGCTGGTGACGATGGCCAATGGAAACAGGAGTGAGGCAAAAATAATCGTGGTTTGGTAGTCGCGGTTGGCGCGTCCAAAAAACAGGATGAAAAACAAATACGAAACAATCCAAAACAGCAGATGCTGGCCGACTTTCATAATTCCGATCGGTCGCATCGTTTCTGCTATTCGTTTTTGGAAGATCTTCATGGGCATCAAATCTGAGGATCAAATTACTGAAAAAAAGGGCTGAGATGAAAAGAATGTCGATGAATAACTTCAAAAGGTGGTTGAAAGGTATTGGGCTTTGGGCTGAGGCTGAAAAATTCAGGTCGGGTCGAATCCTTGCCTTTTGGTGCTGTTGGTCGATAAAATGAGGTGAAAAAATGCGCCGTTCCTAACTTCGTATCATGATTTAACCTTAAATTTAACGATCATGAAACTGTTTGATTTATTCTACATGGGAGGACCAACGTTTATGTCACTTGTTACCATTTGGGGAATTGGCATGCTGGTCTTTACTGTACAAAAGCTGGTTCATTTTTTTGTACAGGGGAAAGTTACGAAAAGTGGCCTTGGATTGATATTACTCTTTGGAAGTTTAGCCATGGTTACAGGTTTTTTGGGGCAGGCTATTGGCTTGATTATGGCCTTTGATGCCATTGAGGTGGCTGGCGATATATCTCCGTCGTTGGTGGCCGGTGGCTTAAAAGTGAGTATGATTACCCCGGTTTACGGAACCATTCTCTTTATTCTTTCACTGATTTTTTGGGGAGCGCTAAAGGAAGTGTACACCCGCAAAAGTGAACAGGAAGCTTAAGTAGAAAATGGGATTGTTCCGATCGTACTTTCGGTCGGAACAATCCTATTTTTGTTAGCTGGTCTGAAGCTGGCGGTACCAGTCCACAAAGTTTTTAACCCCTTCTTCAAATGAATACTGCGGATTGTACCCCAGCATTTTTTTTGCTTTCTCAATATTGGCAAAGGTAATGTCCACATCGCCGGGCTGCATGGGCAACTGCTTGATGTTTGCTTTTACCCCGCAGGCTTTTTCAATGGCTGCAATCATTTCGCTGAGTTTTACCGGTTGGTTGTTCCCCAAATTCAGTGTCTCGTAAACTCCCTGGTTGGTTTGCAGGTAGTCAATAGCCCCTTGAATTCCGGCTACCGTATCTTCGTAATACGTGTAGTCGCGCGAGGTGCTGCCATCGCCAAACATCGGAATTTCTTCCCCGTTTAAAATCAGCCGGGTAAATTTGTGAATGGCCAGGTCGGGCCGTTGGCGCGGACCAAACACGGTGAAAAAGCGCAGGTTGATGATGTCCAGTTCATACAAAGAGTGGTAGGTGTAGTTGAGCAGTTCGCAGGCTTTTTTTGTAAAAGCATAGGGCGAAATGGGACGGCTTACATCCTGCTCTTCATGAAAGGGGGTTTCCTTGGTGTTGCCATAAACCGACGAGGACGAGGCAAAGGCTAATTTTTTGATGCCTTTGTTTTTCATGACATCTAAAATGTTTTGGGTGGCTGCAATGTTGGCCCGAATATACCCCTGCGGATCTTCAATGGACGGACGAACCCCGGCTTTACCGGCTAGGTGAACAATCACATCAATCTGCTCCTGAGCAAGCTCCCGGCTCAAGGCTTCCTGGTTGGCCAGATCCACTTCGATGAAGCGAAAGTGGGGATGGTTTTGAAAACCTGACAGGTTGCGTTCTTTGACCTGGCGGTCGTAAAACGGATCGAAATTATCGATACCGATGACCTGATTGCCTGCTGCCAGCAGTTTTTCACTCAGGTGAGAACCTATAAATCCGGCACATCCGGTAACAACGATGGTTGATTGCATAAGCTTGAATATTCTTAATACGATGCCTGCAAATTTAAGGAAGATCAGGCAATAGTCATTTCTTTCGGTTAAAAAGATTGAAAAGACTGCTTTCAGTGGTTGCCCCTTTGGGTATTAACCGAATGACAATTGGGATTCACGACCAAAGAATCCATGAAGGTCAGCCGGGGGTGAACTTTTCAGTTCGAAATGTATGAGCTACTTGATCTTTCCCGAAACAAAGGCAATGAGCTTCTCCAACACCGGGATGTTCAGCCGGCTGAACAGGCTGCGGCGGTTATAGTGAATCAGGATGTTACGCAGGTAAACAAACATGCCCAGGCTGTGTGCTGCCACCAGAACCGGGTCAAGCCGATACACCCCATAGATAAAGTTCATGGCTGATCCAACAATGCTAATGATCCAAAAACCGAGAGGCAGAATCGATTCTTTACGGTTTTCCGAGTAAAGCCATTGGTAGAAGAAGCGGGAAATGAAAATCAGTTGCGCCAAAATTCCCCAGATCATGAGCAACAGCGGGTTGTTTTCATTCTTGAAAAAGGTAGCCAGCGAGTAGTCGGTACCTATAAACAAAAAACTCAGAATAATTGCAGGCATTATCAGAATGCCCCCGCGCATAACGGGCGACATGGTTTTCCAGTCGTTTTTGAGCTGGATATTTCGCACATAGATAAAGTAAACCAGGATTTGCCCGATCAGAATGGCGGCATCGTTGCGCATAATGCCGTAGATCAGCATTAAGATTGAAGCCAGCAGGCTGATCTTCCAAAACAGGGTAGGCGATAATACTTTGCCTTCGTGCTCCGACTTGAACCACTGGATGATGGTGCGCGCAAAAAACAGGATCTGGCTTAAAAATCCGATACTATAGATCAGGTAATCTTTCATGTAAAATCATTATCAAACGGTGCAAAGATAACTGAATTCTTGTGGATTTTAATTTCCCGCCGACGCATTTAGGGAATCGTCGGCGGTGTGGGCCTGCTAAAGCTTATTTACGGTAAGGGCCTTTCCGGAGGGCATATTTTTGCTCTTCGGTGAGGGCGTTGTACAGGAAAAGACAGGTGCCATCAAGTTGTTTGAGGCGGCCCAAGTCAATTTCTTTGACCAAAATTTCGGGTTTCATGCCTTGAAAAGGTCCCAGGCCGGCAATGCCCCGGTGTTGGTCATCTGTTTGAGCTACCATGTAGTCGATATGACAGGCCACCAAATCCACATCCGAAGAGTAAGACATGATGTAAACCGTGTTGAGCCAGTTGTTGTCAAGCCATTTTCCCCAATCCTGTTTTTTGTGCTTAAGCGAGGCTTCCCGGTCGGGCACCACTGCAGCCGAGATATTCACCCCGGGAAGCAGGTCGCTTACCGCTTCTACAAAACGATTGACATTGGCCTGCCTGTATTTATCCCATTTCACCCAAAGTTGTGGATTGGCCTCAGGGCTAATGTCAAGCGGGTCGACACCATCGTTTTGCTCGGCAAACTTTTGGCGGCATACCTCACAGTAGCAATAATCATTGGTCCAGGGCTCTCCGGGGTAGCGGATGTAATCCAGTTGAAGATCCTTGATTTGATATTTTTCATGCATGTGCTGATAAATCTGCAGCCAGTAGTCTTTTACTTCATCGCGGCTTGGGCAGAAGTAGTAGAATCCGGCTTCGACAACCGACGGGTGTTTGCCTTGGCGTGATACGGCCAGCCATTCCCTGCGGTTGTTAATCAGATCAGGGAAATGATCAACCCCAATAAAATACACCCAGACCCAAGGGATTACCTTAATGTTGTATTTTTCACCCAGCTCAATCATTTCCTGCATCGGATCGCGGCCAATGAAATCGGGGTATTGGTTTAAGCCATTGGGGGCATCCGGAAAGATTGACCAGCCCCGGTAAATCACCTCCGGGCAAACGGCATTAAATCCGATTTCTGCCAGGTCTTTAAATACCGCTTCCAGCTCTTCCTGGCTCATTCCGTGTATTTCCAGCCAGGCCGATCGCTCGTCATTCTCAAGGGCCGGAAAGGTGTAATAGAAATAGTCTTTTCCAAGCAATAAACTTTCTTCGGCCAGCTGTTGCACTTTGGACGAATCACCGGCTTGCTTGGCTGCTTTAAAGGCTTTAAGGGTGGTGTTAAATGTTTGTTCAAGCGCAGTTAGATGTTCCGGATTGATGGACGGGTGCTTGATTTCCGCGCTTCTGCTTTTTCCGTTACGGATGAATACCTGGGCCCGGTTGACCAGTGAATTTTCAGACGAAATAACGCGAATGATGCGGCCGTTTTTTTCAACCTTGTCGCCCACTTCAAGGTGATCATTAATCCAATTGGCTGCTTTTCCATGACCCGACAGAACCATTCCGCTTGAGGGAATCGGAGAGTCATTTCCGCCTACATTAACCACAATGCCATCTTCAATGATGGCTTCCACGCCCCAGGGGTTGGTGTTGGTATGATCGCCATAGGCTGCGGTGTAAATTATCATTTGATCGGCACTTCGTCCGCCATTTTCTGCATAAGGTGGGTTTACCTGATCGGCCTGGTAGGTTTCTTCAGACGCAAAAAACGGTTGCTTCCAATGATCTTCAACGGCAGGAGCCGTGGGTTGATTGAGGTCATTCGTGTTGTCATCGGCACAGGCGGTTGCAAACGGAACCAGCAAAAATAAAAAGAGATGAAATAAGGGTGAAGTGTTCATGTTGGTTTAACTAAGTATTCCTGTGAAAGTAGGAATGTTCTTGAATTAGGTTGACTAGGCGGCCAAAATAGCCCCTATTTTTCAATTTCCACAATATCTTAAATCGACATTAAACTTTCTTGCGGGCTTGAGCATTGTATTATTGTTATCAAATTTTAAATATCTTTGCGCGGAATCGATCAGGAGTAATTGAAAGAAAGGTTTTTAAATACATGAAGAATATACGTAACTTTTGCATTATCGCACACATTGACCATGGGAAGAGTACCCTGGCTGACCGACTTTTAGAAGTGACCAAAACCGTGAGCGAACGGGACATGAAAGCACAAGTGCTTGATAATATGGACCTGGAGAAAGAACGCGGGATCACCATTAAAAGCCATGCCATTCAGATGGACTATGAGCAGGATGGGCAAAAGTATGTGTTGAACCTGATTGATACTCCGGGACACGTTGACTTTTCGTACGAGGTGTCGCGTTCGATTGCGGCCTGTGAAGGTGCCTTGCTGATTATTGATGCCACGCAGGGAATTCAGGCGCAAACCATTTCAAACCTTTACCTGGCCATTGAACACGACCTGGAAATTATTCCGATTCTGAATAAGATGGACTTGCCCAATGCCATGCCGGAAGTGGTGGAAGACCAGATTATTGATCTGATTGGTTGCAGTCGCGAAGACATTATTCGTGCCAGCGGAAAAACCGGTGAAGGCGTAGCCGATATTTTAAACCGGATTGTGGAAGTTATTCCGGCACCGAAAGGCGATGCGGAAGCGCCATTGGAAGCACTGGTATTCGACTCTGTGTTTAACTCGTTTCGCGGGGTGATTGCCTATTTCAAGATTGTCAACGGAACCATCAATCAAGGTGACTTGGTGAAGTTTGTCAACACCAAGAAAGAATACAATGCCGATGAAATTGGGGTGCTGCGCTTGAATATGGAAAAACGTAAAACGCTTAGCACGGGTGATGTAGGCTACATTATTTCGGGTATTAAAACCGCCAAAGAAGTGAAGGTGGGAGATACCCTGACCCATAAAGCACGTCCTTGTCCGAAAGCCATTGAAGGATTTGAAGAGGTAAAACCCATGGTATTTGCCGGAGTTTACCCCATCGACTCGGATGACTATGAAGACCTGCGTTCGGCCATGGAAAAGCTGCAGCTGAATGATGCTTCGCTGACTTACGAGCCCGAATCATCGGCCGCCTTAGGGTTTGGTTTCCGCTGCGGATTCCTGGGAATGCTGCACATGGAAATTATTCAGGAACGGCTGGATCGGGAGTTCGATATGAACGTGATTACCACCGTGCCCAACGTGTCGTACAAAGTACACACCACCAGCGGTGAAACCATTACGGTGTATAACCCGTCGGGCTTGCCGGCATCCACAACCATCGAAGAAATTGATGAACCTTATATCCGGGCACAGATTATTACCAAGTCTGATTTTATTGGGCAGGTAATGACTTTATGCCTCGAAAAACGGGGAACCCTGACCAAACAGGATTACCTCACCGCCGAGCGTGCTGAGTTGACATTCGACTTGCCACTGGGCGAAATTGTGTTTGACTTCTACGATAAACTGAAGTCCATTTCGAAGGGCTATGCCTCATTCGACTACCACATTATTGGATACAAACCGGCCAAACTGGTGCGTCTGGATATTTTGCTGAACGGCGAAATGGTTGATGCCCTGTCTTCGCTGATCCACTTCGACAATGCTTACCCCATGGGACGTCGCATGTGCGAAAAGCTGAAAGAGCTAATCCCGCGTCAGCAATTTGACATTGCCATTCAGGCGGCTATCGGCGCTAAAATTATTGCCCGCGAAACGGTGAAAGCTGTTCGAAAAGACGTGACCGCCAAATGTTACGGGGGTGATATTTCGCGGAAACGCAAGCTGTTGGAAAAGCAGAAAAAGGGTAAGAAACGGATGAAGCAGGTTGGTAACGTTGAGGTGCCGCAAAATGCCTTTATGGCGGTATTGAAGCTGGATTAGCAGATTTTACCCCTTACTTTTTTAGGGTTGGGAATTTCATAGGAGTTCCTGAGTCCCTTGATGGTAAAGAGCTTGGAGCATAGGGCAAAGGGGATGGGAATTCACCTTCTGCCTATTTTCTTCATTCTTTGCGGTTAAGGAGAGGGTTTTCAGTTATCCGTTATCGGTTTTCAGCTCCGTAGCTTCATGCGTTTGGTAGCTTTGCACTTCCTTAGCGCTCTTTGCGGTTAAAAGAAAAGTTTGTCATTGATGGTCATTATTTGTCAATAATGGTCATTGGTTGTTAGTCAACAGTTATTTACGTGGTAACCAGACAGTCAGGTTTTCGGATGCTTAGCTAGTCAGCTATTCGGATTCTGCGTGAGTTCGTACGTTCATGCGTTCGTGACTTCGTGCCTTCTTAACCCATCCGTCCCGGTTCCCGGGCCACCTTCCCTTCGAGAATGGAAGGAAATCCAACCACTAGCGTAAGGAGCGGCCTATTGGTTTCCTACTTTAACCTTTCTCCTTGATTCTTTAGCCTTTTCAATTAATAATTGATTGTCAGATTTTCGGATGCTCAGATTGTGCGTGCGTTCATGACTTCGTGCGTTCGTTTCTTCGTGCCTTC
>NZ_CANLZV010000009.1 GCF_947495665.1 uncultured Sunxiuqinia sp. | reverse complement strand
AACTTTTCTTTTCCCATATCAGGTAAATTTTAAAACATTCATTTTTGTTTACATGACACAGTTAGTTGAACACTCTCTTCACATCTCCGAAGATATTGGCATCTGTTCGTTGCGCAAGCAGTTGGGTAGAAGTAAGCAGGAGCAGTATGCCAATGAATAAAGAGATTCTTTTCATGGTAATTCTATTTGTTGTTTTTTGAACTAAAAATATTACAACCAAATAGGCCAATAAAAGTTCCGAAAGACCGCCTTTATGCCGATTATTTCATGTATGGTTAATATTGAATATTAAGTTTTGTAAATTATTGAAGGGAAGATTAAACCAACCGAATTTTATGATGTTATCATTAAATGTGCGAGTTGGAGCAAAGAGGCACCTTTCATTATATGAATGTTTTTTATTTCTTTGCACTAATTATTCAAAATCAATCTAAATAGTTTAAAATGGCGATTACTAAAAACAAAATGGTTTCTTTGACTTACGATCTAAGAATCGAAGGAGCGAACGGAGAATTGATTGAACAAGCAACGGCTGAGAAACCACTAAACTTTGTTTATGGTGCTGGTTTGATGATGCCTAAGTTTGAAGAGCTGTTAGAAGGGCTTGAGCAAGGTAACGACTTCAATATAAATCTTTCATGCGAAGAAGCCTACGGGCAGATCGATGAAAATGCGATTGTTGATCTTCCGAAACACCTGTTTTTGGTGGAAGGAAAATTTGACGATGAAATCATTAAAGTTGGTAACACGGTTCCAATGATGAGTGCCAGTGGTCAACGCATGAACGGCTTGGTACTAGAAATTACCGATGAAAACGTAAAAATGGATTTCAACCATCCTTTGGCTGGAGAAGATTTGTTCTTTACGGGTAAAGTACTGGAAGTGCGCGATGCTACTGATGAGGAAATTGCAGCAACTGTGCAAGGTGCCGGCTGCGGATGTAACAGCGGTGGCTGTGGCTGCGAAGAAGAAGGCTGCTCAACAGAAGGAGCAAATCAAGGTGACTGCGGTTGCGGTTGCTAAGAAATAAAACGAATTCTCACGATTGCTCCTGAACATTCAGGAGCAATATTTTTTTATCATAAGCATGAATAGCTTTGGACAAATTTTCAGATTAACCTCGTTTGGGGAATCCCATGGAGTTGGAATTGGTGGTGTTATTGACGGCTGCCCTGCCGGTATTGAAATCGACCTGGATTTTATTCAGCATGAGCTGGATCGAAGAAGACCCGGTCAGTCAAAAATTACTACACAGCGCCAGGAGTCAGATCAGGTAGAGTTTCTATCCGGTATTTTTGAAGGAAAAACCCAGGGAACACCCATTGGTTTTTTAATTCGGAATAAAGATCAGCACTCCAATGATTACAACAATTTGAAAGATGTCTTCCGCCCATCGCATGCCGATTACACGTATCAGAAGAAGTATGGAAGCCGCGACCATCGTGGTGGAGGCCGCTCTTCGGCCCGCGAAACCATTGCCCGCGTAGTAGCCGGTTCCATTGCTAAGTTGATGCTGAAACAAGCCGGTATTAACATCCATGCTTTTGTACAGCGGGTAGGCGATATTGAATTGACCAAAAGCTATCAGGAACTGGATTTGAGTCAAACTGAAACGAATATTGTTCGTTGTCCGGATCCGGAAACTGCCGATAAAATGATTGCCCGGATTGAATTGGCCGGTAAGAATCACGATACTATTGGTGGCGTGATTCAGGGAGTTGTGCAAGGCGTTCCGGTTGGTTTGGGCGAACCGGTTTTTAATAAGTTACATGCCGATTTAGGCCATGCCATGTTGGGAATTAATGCGGTAAAAGGCTTTGAGTATGGCTCAGGTTTTGACGGTACCCGTTTGAGTGGTTCTGAACACAATGATGTGTTTGTCAAGTCAGAAAAAGGTATACGTACAAAAACCAATAACTCCGGAGGAATCCAGGGAGGAATTTCCAATGGAGAGGATATTTATTTCAATGTGGCGTTTAAGCCCATTGCGACTTTGCTGAAAGAGCAGCAGACGGTCGATAAAGATGAAAATGAAATAACGATCAATCCCAAAGGTCGTCATGATCCCTGTGTGTTACCACGTGCTGTCCCCATTGTAGAAGCAATGGCAGCCTTGGTTATTGCTGATCATTATTTGTTGAGTAAAATAAATCATAATTAGATGCCTCGTAAAAAACGACAACGTCGACTATTGGCTCCGCCTTCGGTGAAGGGATTCTCGGTGTTCGGGCCTAAAAACAGAGCAGAACAAGTTGTGCTTTTCTTTGAAGAATATGAGTCCATCAAATTACTGGACTATGATAATCTGACCCAGGAAGAGGCCGCCGTATGCATGGATGTTTCGCGCCCAACACTGACTCGTATTTATGAGTCGGCGCGTAACAAGGTTGCTCAAGCCATGGTTGAAGGTAAAGACTTGTTGATTCGTGGCGGAAACTTTCAGTTTGATGAAAACTGGTATCGTTGCAACGCGTGTAACGCTAAATTCAATATGGCCAGTTCGGAAGAGAACTGTCCGGTTTGTCATTCTTCTGAAATTATTTCCTTAAACGAGTTTTACAAGGAAGACTAAACCTGAAGTGTTTCGCCTTCGCTTTTAGCAATTAAAACTGCCCCGCAACTATCACTCCACACGTTAGTTGCTGTGCGAAACATGTCTAAAATTCGATCAACGGCAAGGACTAAGCCAATTCCTTCAAGCGGAAGTCCGACTGCAGCCAGAATTACACTAATCATTACCAATCCGGCCATAGGAATGGCCGCAGCGCCAATGGAGGCAAGCAAAGCGGTTGTCACGATAATGGCCTGTTGCCCAATGCTCAGATGTTGTCCGTACGCCTGGGCAATAAAAATGGCCGCTACACATTCATAAAGCGCTGTTCCATCCATATTAATCGTGGCCCCCAAGGGTAAAGTAAAACTGCTAATTTTGTTCGACACGCCGGACTTGGATTCAACGGCCTCAATCGTTAGCGGGAGTGTGGCTCCTGATGAAGAAGTTGAAAAGGCTGTTAGCAGGGGAGTGGTCATGTTTCTGAAATGCTTTAGAGGATTTATTTTTCCCAGGACTTTTAATAGAAGAGGGATGCTGATAAAGAAATGAACCCCCAAAGCCAGAATTACCGTGCCCATATAAATTCCCATACGTGACATCAGACTGGTTAAATCATCCTGATCGGCAATCACCTTGGCAACAATCCCAAAAATTCCCAGCGGGGTGAATTTGATGATGAAGAGTGTGATTTTCATCATCACATCAAACAGCGCGTTGAATGCCTTCTTCAGAATTTCGCGGTTGACAAGATCGGCCTTGGTGATGAAAAAGCCAAACAATACGGCAAAGAAGATGATGGAAAGCATATCGCTTTGATTAAACGCCCGGAAGATATTCTCCGGAACAATCTCAATCAGGATCTCGCGAAAAGATCGCTGCTTGTCGACCAGCCCTTCTACATGTTGCTGAAAATTTAAATCGGCACCAACACCGGGCTTAAATAAGTTCACAAAAAACAGGCCTGTAACAATGGCGAGCAGCGATGTAAGCACATAGTAGCCCATTGTTTTAAGTCCTAAGCGTCCCAGATTTTTCCCCGTTCCAATGTTGGTAATTCCGGAAATCAGCGAACTCAAAATGAGAGGAATAATCAGCATTTTTAAGGATCTTAAAAACAAATCCCCCATCCAACTGACTGCATTTACCAGGGGATTGTCGTAACTGGCTTTTTGAATCGTATTTTTATGAGTTTCAAACTCCTCTGCAGTTAAAATACGCTTCAGGTTTTCGTTGAACTCATTCAGCGTGTTGAACTCGGCTCCTTGATTGTACTCTATTTTTGAGACAACTTCCGTTGATGGGATTTTCTTGTTTAAATAACTGATTGCTTCTTGGTTGAAGGTATATTGAGTTGGAAATAGAATGCCATAAAAGATAGAAAGAATAAGGGCAATCAGGATTTGCCAATGGAGTTCGAGTTTAAATATGCGCATAGATTTGAATTAAGATATGTACAAATCTAGCTATTTGAGGCATGTTATCCAACATCTTTTTTATATCGAATTCTTTTTAATTTAGCAGCACAGTACAGCACAATACAATAAACTAATAAAAATACAAAAGACTATGAAAAATCGCTTAATCGGCCGTTTGCCTAAAGTTGGAATTCGTCCTACGATTGATGGACGTGAGCGCGGAGTTCGTGAATCACTTGAGGTTCAGACAATGAATATGGCTAAAGCAGCTGCTCAATTAATTGAAGAAAACCTGCGTTTCCCATCTGGCGAAAAGGTGGAGTGTGTGATTGCCGACACCACCATTGGCGGTGTGGCTGATGCAGCTCGTTGTGCCGATAAATTCAGCCGCGAAGGTGTCGGTGTTTCCTTGACTGTAACGCCTTGTTGGTGCTATGGTTCCGAAGTGATGGATACCGACCCGCTTATTCCCAAAGCTGTGTGGGGTTTTAATGGAACAGAACGCCCTGGAGCCGTTTACTTGGCAGCAGCACTGGCAGGATACACTCAAAAAGGTTTGCCGGCTTTTGGTATTTATGGCCGCGATGTACAGGATTCTGATGATACCTCAATTCCGGATGATGTGCGCGAAAAAATCCTCCGATTTACAAAAGCAGCTCTGGCTTCAGCACAAATGAAAGGCAAGTCGTACCTGTCGTTGGGCTACACGTCCATGGGAATTGCCGGCTCCATGGTAGATGCCAATTTCTTCCAGGATTACCTGGGCATGCGGACAGAGTTTGTGGAGTCGGTAGAAGTGATTCGTAGGATGGATGAAGGCATTTATGACCAGGACGAGTTTGAAAAAGCGTTGGCTTGGGTGAAAGAAAATTGCCAGGAAGGCGAAGATCGCAATGCACCGGATAAACTACGTGATCGTGAACGTAAAAATTGGGAATGGGAAACTGTGGTTAAAATGACCCTGATTTGCCGTGACCTGATGATTGGTAATCCGAAACTGGCAGAGCTTGGCTTTGGTGAAGAAGCCCGCGGACATAACGCCATTGCAGGTGGTTTCCAGGGACAACGTCAGTGGACAGACTACTATCCGAATGCTGATTTTACAGAAGCTATTCTGAATTCATCCTTTGACTGGAATGGTTTGCGTGAAGCATTTATCTTTGCAACAGAGAACGATAGCCTGAATGCTGTTCCCATGTTGTTTGGCCATTTATTGACCAATACCGCCCAGATTTTCTCTGATGTTCGTACTTTCTGGAGCCCGGAAGCCGTTAAGCGCGTTACCGGAAAAGAACTTACCGGGCTGGCTCGCGATGGTGTGATTCACCTGATCAATTCCGGATCAACAACGTTGGATGCTACGGCTCAACAAAAAGATGAAGAGGGCAATCCGGTTATGAAACCATACTGGAATGTAACAGAAGATGAGGCACAAGCTTGTTTGGACAATACGCGCTGGTGCCCGGCAAGTCTGGGATATTTCCGTGGAGGTGGCTATTCTTCGCAATTTAAAACGGCCGGAAAAATGCCAGTGACCATGTCACGCGTTAACCTGGTGAAAGGCTTAGGACCAGTGCTTCAAATTGCTGAAGGATGGACGGTGGAACTGCCTGAAGATGTTCATTCCGTTTTGGATGAACGCACCGACCCAACCTGGCCAACAACCTGGTTTGTGCCGCGTTTGAATGATTCTGATGCTTTTAAAGACGTCTACAGCGTTATGGCCAACTGGGGTGCCAACCACGGGGCAATCAGCTATGGTCATATTGGAGCTGACTTGATTACCCTGGCTTCAATCCTGCGGATTCCGGTTTCAATGCACAATGTGGATGAAAAAGACATCTTCCGTCCAAGTGCATGGGCTTCATTCGGAATGGATAAGGAAGCTGCGGACTACAAAGCTTGTCAAACGTATGGTCCAAATTATGGATAACTATATTGTTTAATATTTTTGTTATGAAACATGGAGTCGTTTCAATAATAATTGGCATTTTAGCTGTTTCATTAATGGCAACCAATTGGTCTTGCAACGATAATAACAGAAAGACGAAACCTATGGAATTTCATAAAGGCCAGTATGGCTATGATTTAACACAACTTCAAGAACATTATTCAACAATAGAATTGGTAGCGGGATCATCACGTTTAGTGGTGGTCCCCGAATTCCAAGGTCGGGTAATGACCAGCACGACCTCGGGTGAAGCGGGCTACTCTTTTGGATGGATCAACCACGATTTGCTGGGAAGCAGCGAGTTGTCGGAACAATTTAACCCTTTTGGAGGAGAAGAGCGTTTTTGGATTGGCCCCGAAGGAGGACAATTTTCGTTTTACTTTGAGCCGGGCAAACCCATGACCATGGGAAACTGGCGGGTGCCAGCGGCTATTGATTCGATGCCTTGGGATGTGATTGAAGCCAACCAGGAAACGGCGACTTTTCGGAAAAGTTTTGACCTAACCAACTATTCCGGAAACGAGTTTGCCATGGAAATTACCCGGCGGGTAAGTATTATTGACCCGATTGAGCTGGAAGAGTTTCTGCCTATTCAGCTGGATGAATCTGTTCGTGTGGTCGCTTACGAATCGCTGAATCAGCTTAAGAATACCGGTGCTACTGAATGGAATAAGGAAACAGGCATGCCATCTATCTGGATGCTGTCCATGTACCAACCCTCGCCCGAAGTGACTTTGGTGGTTCCTTACAAAAAGGAGGGTGAAGGGACTGTGGTTACGGATGATTACTTTGGAAAAGTTCCAGAAGACCGCATTGCTGTTGACGATGTGGCTGTGTATTTGAAAGCTGATGGGAAACACCGCAGCAAGATTGGCATTTCACCCCAACGAGCCTTGCCGGTTTTGGGGAGTTATGATGCTCAAAATCAGTGCCTGACCATCCTGTTGTGCTCCCTGGATTCAACCTCAGCAGACTATGTCAATTCTTCGTGGGAGGAAGTTCAGGCCGAACCATTTAAAGGCGATGCCATTAATGCCTACAATGATGGTCCTCTGGCGGATGGCAGTCAATTGGGGCCGTTTTATGAGTTAGAATCATCCTCTTCTGCAGCTGCGTTGAAAGCAGGGGAGGTAAAAATGCATTTCCAGCGAACATTTCATTTTGAAGGAGATGAAGCAGCTTTAAATCCAATTGCTGAAAAACTGTTGGGTGTTTCAATTCAAACCATTAAATCAAAACTATAGGTCGAAACAACGAATTTATAAACCAAACAAACTAAAATCAAACTAAACGTGAAAACAAAACATAAAGTTGTTCCTTCGGAACTACTCGTCCCCTTCATTCTAATAACCAGCCTTTTTGCCTTGTGGGGCTTTGCCAACGACATTACAAACCCGATGGTGGCTGCTTTCAAAACAGTGATGGAAATTTCCAATGCCAAGGCTGCCTTGGTGCAGTTTGCCTTTTACGGGGGCTACGCCACCATGGCAATTCCTGCGGCATTAATTATAAAACGCTATAGCTACAAGGTGGGGATCCTTATTGGGCTGGCCTTATATGCCATTGGAGCGCTGTTGTTTTTTCCGGCTGCGCAGTACGAGGTGTTCGGATTTTTTCTGGTTTCCCTGTATATTTTAACCTTCGGTCTGGCTTTTTTGGAAACAACTGCCAATCCTTATATTTTGGCTATGGGACCGGAAGAAACGGCTACCAGACGTTTGAATCTGGCGCAGTCGTTTAATCCCATGGGATCCATCTTGGGGATGTTTGTTGCTTCACAGCTGATTCTGTCATCGCTGGAGTCGGATAAGCGGGATGCTGCCGGCAACCTGATCTTTGAAACCCTGGGAGCCGCTGAAAAGGCCGCTATTCGCACCCAGGATTTGCAGGTTATTCGTAATCCGTATGTTATACTTGGCTTTTTTGTCATTTTCATGTTTGTGGTTATTGCTTTGGCGAAAATGCCAACGCGTGCCAAAGCTGATCATACCATTCATGCCAAAGACATCTTCAAGCGGCTAATCAAAAATGCCAAATACCGTGAAGGTGTGATTGCCCAGGTGTTTTACGTGGGCGCACAAATCATGTGCTGGACCTTTATCATTCAGTATGCTGACAACCTGGGAATACCCAAAGCTGAGGCACAACGTTACAACATTGTTGCGATGGCCATCTTTATTATGAGCCGTTTTATCAGTACTTTTTTGATGAAATATTTGAATGCCCGGCTAATGCTGACTTTATTTGCAGTTGGAGGAATGCTGACAACAACGGGAGTGATTCTGATTCAGGGAATGCCCGGCCTGTATTTGCTGGTGGCTACTTCGGCTTTTATGTCGCTGATGTTTCCAACCATTTACGGGATTGCTCTTCATGGTCTTGGAGATGATGCTACCCTTGGGGCTGCCGGTTTGGTGATGGCCATTGTGGGCGGTGCTTTAATGCCGCCGTTGCAAGGGTTGATTATCGACCAGGGAACGATTGCCTGGTTGCCAGCCGTTAATTTCTCTTTCATTTTGCCCTTTATTTGCTTTGTGGTAATTGGTATTTATGGCTACCGATGCCTGAAAGTGCATTTGGATTGATGTGTTTTTGAGGCTTGTTTGTTGGGAGGCACAAAGTGGGGGCGTATTAATTATAGAAGTATGGAATTTACATTTAAGTTGGATGAATCTTCATCGCAGACCAAAATGCAGCAATTGATTCATGCCATTAATGAAGCAATTAGCAGTGGCGTTTTGAATGAAGGCGATTTTTTGCCATCGGTTAATAAACTCAGCCGCGAAAGCGGTTTGTCCCGGGATACTGTTTTTAAGGCGTACACCACATTGAAGCAGCGCAGTGTAATTTCGTCAACACCAACCAAAGGCTATTTTGTAAGCCATGAGTCATTTAAAGTAATGGTGTTGCTGGATGACTTTAGTGCGTTTAAAGAGCAACTTTACACCAGCTTTCGAACGATTTTACCAGAGAATTACACGGTTGATTTGCTGTTTCATCATTACAATCCGGATGTGTTTGAACAGCTTATTTTGAATAGTTTGGGCAGATACAGCATGTATGTGGTAATGAATATTCAGAATGACCGCATTGAAAAGGTGGTTCGGAAAATTGACCCGAACAAGCTGTTAATTCTGGATATGGGAAAACCAGCTGATCGTGAAATAGCCTACATTGTGCAGGATTTTGAACAAGCCTTTTACAACTGCCTGCAGCAAGGTTTGGAACGAATTGCGACTTATGACGAGTTTAACATGGTCTTTCCGGAATCGACCCCGCACCCACGGGTGGCAATTGATACCTTTAAAGGCTTTTGTCAGGAGAATAAGCTGAAGCATGCTGTTATTTCCCGCATCAAAAATAAGAGCATCGAACGTGGTCAGGCTTACCTGGTGATTAAAGAGGATGATTTGGTTTATATCATCAAATCCTGCAAACGTCAAGGGCTGGTGTTGGGAAAAGATGTTGGACTGATTTCCTACAATGATTCTCCGATGAAAGAGATTGTGGGCAACGGTATAACCGTGATCTCGGTCGATTTTGAAGAGATGGGGCGGAAGGCGGCCCATTTTGTTGGCAACAAGCAGAAAGTGTTTGAAACACTACCTCCCAAACTCATTTGGCGTGACTCGCTGTAACAAGCTTGCCGGGAATTTTCGGGAAGACTAAAATCGACTACCCCAAAAATACAAAGACCTCTGAATTCAACCTTCAGAGGTCTTTGCGTTAGTTGGCAAACCAATGATCCCCGGCATCGAAAAGGGAGGCGCTCAACTTTCGTATTCGCTAAGTTGCTGAAAATCTTGCTTGTCCGTTACCAAGAAAGATAATCAATTGAGTTCAGAATAAATCTTTCTTTCGGAAGATAATAATCCCCACCAGTGCCAGGAAGGCCGAAATTAAGATGACAAAGAAAAAGGCCCAGGGATTGTCCTCCAGATGATTGGGAACATTCATTCCGTATAAACTGGCAATCAAGGTTGGAATCATCAGGATGATGGAAATGGAAGCCAGCTGTTTCATCACCACGTTCAGGTTGTTGGAAATAACCGAAGCAAATGCGTCCATCATTCCGCTCTGAATATCAGAATAAATCTGCGACATTTCCAGAGCCTGCTTGTTCTCAATGATGGCATCTTCCAGCAAATCTTCGTTCAACTCCGTAATGTCTTTTTTCAGTGCATTGCGAAGTTTAGCGAGTACTATTTCATTGGCTTTTAGTGAAGTAATGAAAAAGACCAGGCATTTTTCCATCTTCAGCAGCTTATTCAGCTCTTTATTTCGAATGGATTTTTCCAGTTCATTTTCAATAAGTGCGGTCTGCTGGTTTATTTGTTTCAGGTAGCGCAGGTAAGTGCTTCCGGAGCGCAGAAACAGCTTGATTACAAAATTCAAATCATCATGAACCAACAGGCCTTGTCCCCGGTACAGCGCAGGCTTATCAACAGGAAGCACCTCGTTGGGGGCTGAACACAAGGTAATGGTTAAGTTTTCTGTTCGGAAAATGCCCAGCGGAACGGTATAATAGGGCACGCCATTGGACGGGCTTTCCACCGGAATGCGCAGAATGATCAGCGACCAATCTTCATCAACCTCATAGCGCGGTCGTTCGTCCACGTCAAGAATATCCTGAATGATGTCAGCAGGAACATTAAATTCGGTCTGAATGCGATTGATTTCGTCTTGAGATGGCTGAACAACATTGATCCAGCAGCCATTTTCAGCTTTTGGGATTTGCACGTAACCACCAAAGCTTTTGAAGATTTTAAGCATGATTTTGCCTCCTTTTAATTCTTGCGCAGGAGGCAGCTGGCCCTCCTACAACGAGGTTAATAATTCGTTTTTCTGATGACCAGGGTCTTCGTCCATGAGATTGTTTTTTTATTGCGTTGCAAAGCTACGAAAACAAGTTTAAAGAAGAACAAACTCCAAAAGTTTTGTACGGAAGAACGGGGGAGGAGAGCGAAAACGCATTTCAACAGGCTGTTCTTTTGCCAGTTCCTGTTGAAATGCAGTGTTACCTATTTGTTAGCTCGAAGGGAGTGTACGTTGTCTGACGCCTTCAAAAGTCATTTTCACGGGTTGAATGGTTCCATCTTCGTTGAAGTACATGCGGTCGATACAAATCACCCGATGGTCGCGGTCCTGGTTCGGAATTGGCCGACGATGATAAATGATGTACCAGTCATCGGTTCCGGGAATATTCAGAACCGAATGGTGACCGGCTCCGGTGGCAATATCCGGATCTTGCTCCAAGACCGTGGCCATGCGCTTGAAAGGGCCAAACGGACTTTCGGCAATGGCATAAGCCACTTTATAGGTGGAATTGCCCCAGCCACCTTCCGACCACATGAAATAATACTGACCGTTGCGAATAAAGAAGGTTGGGCCTTCCACATAGCCTTCCGGCGTAATTTCCCGAACCATTTCACCATTTTCAAAAGGAATGAGTTGGGTGAAGTCATCGCTGACTTGTGCGATGTTGCAATGGCCCCAGCCGCCATAAACCAGGTAGTACTTGCCATCCAAGGCTTTAAATACAAATTGATCGATGGGTTGGGCGCCGTTGTAAAACTCCTGAATCAGTGGTTTTCCCAGCAAATCGGAGTAGGGGCCCTCGGGCTTATCAGCCACGCAAACACCAATTCCGCCCTGCTTGTTTTTGTCACCCAGCTTGGCATCGTACAAGGGGCCGGATTCATTTTGAATGTCATTCCCGGCAAAAAACAAGTAATACTTGTTGTCCTTTTCAATAATGGATGGGGCCCACATGGCTTTGTGCACCCAGCTTACAATTCCGGTGTCAATCACGTGTTCGTGCTTGGTCCAGTTAACCAGATCATCTGAAGAAAAAGCGTCGAGAAAAACCTGTTCTTCATATTTGGCCGAATAAGTTGGAAAAATCCAGTACTGATTGTTTAAAATCGCGACTTCGGGGTCGGCATACCAGCCTTCGGCTATCGGATTGCCTGAGCTTAAGGGGGCGCTGGAATCTTTCGGCACTTGCCCGCAGGCCAGCATTGCTGCCAGTGGCAGCAGGAGAATTGTTTTTTTCATGGTTAGTTTGGTTTATTGATTTAAAAAAGTCTCTTAAAGCCTATCTTCGAATAGGCTTTAAGAGACTTGGCAACAGCCTGAGTTAGTTAAATAACTTCTTTAATTGGTTTCCTATTTTTTCAACCGATTTATCCAGTTCTTTTTTGGTTGACTTTTTTACTTCTTCCTGAATTTCCTTTTTGGCCTGGCTTAAATCCAGCGATACTTTGGGTTGGGTTAAATCGCCGGCAATGTTTACCGTAATCGGAATGAGGGTGATGTTTTTCGAGCCTGGCAAAAAGCCCAGAGCATTGTCAATATCCCCGCTCAAATCATCGCGGTTTACCTTAAAGTCCATCTTCAGGTCGAGCACCTTTGTTACTGAAAGTTTACCGTGAATGTCTACATCCTGGTCGGCAATTTTGGTTTTAAATGGCTTCATTTCCACATTGCCCTTATTCAGGCTAAAGTGGGCGGTGAAATCATCAACCTTAACATTTTTTAGCTTTTCCTTTTTAATAAAATTCTTGATTTGATCGAAGGTGGGGGAATCAACGATTTGCAGGTTTTGTGTGTTGAAAAGTCCATCTCCGTCCAGACTTGACGTAATAATTTCAAGCTTTTCATTGAGCTGTCCGTTGAATTTTATTTGGGTTGAAATGTCTCCCTGGCTGCGTGCCGCAATGGGAATATACTGCTGCATCAGGCCAAACGACTGATAAGCCGCCGGAATTTTAATGGCGCTGATATTCATATTAAAGTCGAAGAAAGGTTGGTTGGCATCGTTACTTTTGTAGGAGCCATCTACGGTCATTTTACCTTGCAACATGTCCATATTCAGCTGTTTCAAAACCAGCATCCGGTCTTTCACCACAATCGACCCAACGATGTTTTGAATGTCCATTTTATCAAAAGTAGCCCGCTTGATGTTGGAGTTGAAGGCCAAATCGAGGTTAGCCGGAACCTGGAAAGCAATAACGCTGTCTGTTACAGCTGTTGTTGTTACCGTATCCTCTGCCATCAGGTTTGCCAGCTCGTTAAAGTTCAGGTAATTTGAACTCAGCGTGAAATCACCTTTCAAGGTTTTGTCCATCAGGAAGTATTGCAGGTAGTTCGACAGTTTTCCTTTGAGCTGAAAGTCACTTTGCCCGGTTTTGGCGTTCAGCGAACTAAGGGTAATTGCCGTGTTGTCCACTTTTAAAGAGCCCGAACTAATTTCAACGGTTTGATTAATTTGGGGGGTTTTAATGCTAAAATCTTTAAAGTTGACAGCACCGGAAGATGATATTTTCTGATAATCTTCTTTTTCAATGGCTGACATCCGTCCTTTGACGGCAAGGTTACCATCCATAACTCCTTTCAATTCCATGCTGTCCATCGGAATAATCTCAGCCAAGCGGGTGAAATCGATTTTTCCGTTGAAGTAAGCATCAAACTGAGGGTCGCTCATGGGCGTGGTAATGATAAGGCGGGCGTCAATCGGATTTTCGCGAATTTGCGCATGAGCTTTGGAAACGTTCACCGTCAGCAGATCAAAGTCACCCTGAGGCTTGCTGATGTGTCCATCCATCGAGATTTGCTCAATCTTTTCAGGTGAACCTGCATAGTTCAGGCTTGCGTTTTTAACCAATAAGCGCAGGTCAATTTCGGGCATGTCATCTTCGTAGTACCAGCCTTTCACCATTCCTTCAAAACCAGCTTCTCCGGTGGTTTTAATATCTTCCAGATAACTCTGGTAGCTCTGTGGCACCATGGCCAGCAAGGTCGTAAAATCACTTTGGGGTTGCTTAAACTTCAGATCGAAGTACATGCTGTCCGAAGGCATTTCAAAGCGTCCGCTCAGGTCAAGGGGCAACTCATTCAGATGAAGGGTGGATTCCCCGAATTCAAAGTTCATTTTATCGTAGTCGGCCATCAGCTGACTTTTAACTTTCAAAACGGTGTTGCTCAGGTACTCGGTGGAGTCGTATTCAAATTTAAACTCGCCAACTTCTGCATCCAGGTCAAAGTGGGTAATTGTTCCTTCCATGCGTCCGCTGGCATCCAGGTTGGCATGCATCAGGGCCACCACCATGGCCGAGGCTTCGTCTTTGTAAATCAGGCTTAAGTCGCGCACTTCGATGTCCTGCAGCGAAATGGCCATGCCTTCGCCCGATTCTTCAACCGTTTCTACCTGATCGCTGGCCTTAACAATGTCCCAGTTCACCTGTCCGGCTTGGCTGGCCAGCAGGTTGACCTGCGCTTCTTTTAAACGCAGACTTTGAATGGTGAAATCTTCGCCTTTGAACAAATCACTTAAGGAAATATCTGTTGCCAGTGATTGCATGCTTACCAATGTGTCCTGGGCAAAATCGCCGGTTCCAACAACCGTCAGGCCTTCCAGCTCAATCAAGACATTGGGAAAACTTCGCCACAGACTCAGGTTGAAGTCTTCGAACTCCACCTTGGCATTCACCTGGTTGTTGATGGTAGTTTTTACTTTTTGCAGCAAAGGACCTTTAAAAGCGATTGGAACAATGATAATTGCTGCCAGAAGCAGAATTATAATCACCGATACGGTCAGAATTACTTTTTTCATTTTTATTGTTTTTTTTAATTGTACTAACGTTTAGCCTCCTATACGCTTGGGTTAATTTGGCGTATTGGTTCGCTGATCGATTTAAGAACGTTTCAGTTGAATGAATTATTCACCTGTTACATATACTTAATAGCGCTCGTAATTTATTTTAGCGCAAAGCTGATTTTTCAAGAAATAATCATGCCAAACTTGGTTGCTCCGTCAAAATAAGTTGGCGCAACAAGTTAATGGCTGCCTGCGACGATCGCAAAATATTTCGTTCGCGGTTGTGTGCAAAAGTATAACGTTCCAGTTTGATGTTATGTTTGCTAATAACTGCAATCCATACGGTGCCCACCGGCTTGTCGGGCGTACCACCATCGGGGCCGGCAATGCCTGTGGTGGCGATGGCATAGTCGGTTTGGAGCACTTGCTGCACTCCTTGAGCCATTTCAAGTGCTACTTCCTGGCTCACGGCTCCATGCGCTTCCAGCGTTTGTGGTTTCACCCCCAAAACGGCGGTTTTCACCTCGTTGGAATAAGCGACAATTCCACCTTTCAGGTAGGCTGAACTGCCTGGGTTGGAGGTAAACAAATGGGCAATATTACCTCCGGTGCAGCTTTCGGCAATGCTCAGCGTTGCTCCCAAACGGGCAAGCAGCTGGCCGGTTACGCCTGCCAGGGTATCGCCATTGTACCCAAATATGTTCTCTGGAATGAGCAGTTTCAGCAGGTCGATTTGCCGATGAACTTCTGTTTGCATTTGCTCCATTTGATTGCCATAGGCGCTGAGGCGAAGGCGAATCATAAGCTGGCTGGGCAGGTAGGCCAGTTTGATAAAATCCGGAAGGGCTTCTTCCCAGTGTTCAATTTTTTCGGCCAGCATGGACTCGGGGATGCCGTAAACCAATACCGTTTGATGATAAATTGATTTTGCTTTGCCGTTGGACGCCAATCGTGGAAGCACCTCTTCACTCATGATGCTTTTCATTTCGAAAGGTACGCCGGGCATGGAAACAAAAATGGTGTCGTTTTTTTCGAACCACATTCCCGGAGCTGTTCCTGTGGAATTGGTGAGCACCGTGCATTTGTCAGGTACCAGCGCCTGATCCTTGTTCAACTGGTTCATAGCCACATTGCGTTTGGTCAGACGTTCGGTTACGCGCTGCAGCACTGACTCATCCAGCACCAGCTGAGAATCGAAATAATCGCACAGCACTTTTTTGGTAATGTCGTCTTTGGTGGGGCCAAGCCCCCCGGTAATCAGCACCAGATCGGCATGCTTTTCGGCATTGGCCAGCGCTTCCATAATGTGGTCGTGCTTGTCGTGCACCGACGTAATTTGAAAAACCTCAATGCCGTGCAGGTTGAGCTGTTCGCCCATCCAGGCTGAGTTGGTGTCAACCACCTGACCAATTAAGATTTCATCTCCTATGGTAATAATTTCTGCTTTCATTTCCTTTTAGTTCCTGTTTTCATTTAGAGAAAGTGCGAGTGTGAGTGCGACTGCGACTGTGAGCTTTTGAGAATATGAGATTAGTCTCAGATGCTCCATTTGTCGGGGTGACGCTGCATGTTGACTAGCATTCCAATAATGTTTTCGTATTCTTGATTTAAGGTTTCATGGTCATCCTGAGAAATATAGCTGCATGCTACTGCAAAATCAAGCCAATTTTGAGTTTCTGCTGCTTCCGCTTCACTTTCATTTAATTTGTTGGTAAATGACTTTGGGTATTTTCTTCTGCGAAAAGCTTCCGAAATATTGCTGGACACCGAACGCGATGATCTGCGAATTTGATCAGTAAGTGAATAGGCTTCCTCTTTTGGAAAAGACTTGGATAAAACAAAAATTCTCATGGCTGCTTCGAAAGATTTTGTATAAACTTTCAAGTCTCGATGTGTTTTTATTCGTTCCATAGTTTTATCATTCAATGGTTGCAGTCTTTTATATTTCGTATCACACATACACACACACACTCTCTCTCTCTCTCTCTCTTCCTTCCTTGCTCACCCTCTCTTATCACTTTCCACGCAGGGCCTTCAGGCGTTGCAAGAGTGGCGGGTGCGAATAATGGACAAAAACATAAGCCGGGTGGGGACGCAGGTTGCTCAGGTTTTTGACCGATAGTTTTTTCAAGGCTGAAGCCAGTGGTTCACCGCTGTAGTTTTGAGCGGCAAAGTCGTCGGCTTCGTACTCATTCTTACGCGATAAATGATTCATCCCAACGCCCATGATTGACGACAAAGGGGAGTATAAAATGCCAAAAGCAATGAGCCCGATGTGGAAACTGGGTTTGGCCACCCCTAAAGCCGCCGATAGTGCCGGGCTGTCAATCAGCAATGAAAAGATGAACAGCATCAAGCCGGTTTGAAGCAGACCAATCAGCAAGCTCCAGATAATATGTTTCTTTTTGTAATGCCCAATTTCATGAGCCAGAACGGCTACCAACTCTGGTATTTCCATGTCTTTGATCAGGGTGTCGTAAAGAACAATCCGCTTTTTGGGTCCTAATCCGGAAAAATAGGCATTGGCCTTGGTCGATCGTTTGCTGCCATCAATCACGTAAATATTATCCAGCTTGAAGCCCACCTTACGGGCGAAATCTTCAATGGCTTGTTTTAGTTCCCCATCTTCCAGGGGCGTTTGCTTGTTGAAAAGCGGCACAATAAGCGAAGAGTAGAACATGGCCATAAAAACCGAAAAACCACTCACTACCAGCCACACATACACCCAGAACCACTCGCCGGTTTTCAGGTAAATGAAAATAATAAGCGCCAGCAAGCCGCCTCCAATGAGCGCGCCTAGCAGCCAGCCTTTCAGTTTGTCGAGCAGGTAGGTTTTCACGGTTGTTTTGTTGAACCCGTATTTTTCTTCAATCACAAACGTGCTGTACCAGTCGAAAGGAGTGGTAAGCAGGTCGGAGCCTAGCATCAGGATTCCGAAGAACAAGAGGGCTGCCCAAATGGGGTTGGAGGAAACCGATAGCGCCCAGTTGTTGACAATGGCAAACCCTTCGAAAAAGAACATCAACATCAGCAACACAAAGCTGAAAGAACTGGTTAGCATGCCAAACCGATGATTGGTTCTTGAATAAGCCTGTTGCTTCCGGTATTTTTCTTCATCGTAAATTCCTTTTACTTCGTCGGGCAATTGAGTACTCCAACGGGTGGTATTGAGGTAATCCAACCAACGTTCCAGGACGAAATCAAAAATCAGGATGCCAATAATGATCCAGAATAAGGGTGTCATAAATTATTGCTTTATAAAATGCATTCAAAGGTAAAAAAAGCCATGGTAAAAGCTGAATAATCCCTCTTGATTATTGCCTGCCGGAAAAGTGTTGTAACAGGATTACGCGATAGGAGAAAGATGCTCTTTCAACCGACGCACAAAAGAGATGGAATTTGTTCGTTTTCATGCTTCAAGGGGTTTTTTCTTCTGAAGAATGTTCCTAGTTTTAAGGAGCAATTACTCAAACTAACGAACTTATGAAACGAAACTTACCTTTGATTCTGGCTTCTGGAACTTTGCTGTTGGGGGGCTGTTTTTCGTCTTGTCAGGAGGCGGAGCAATCCACAGAGCAGCCTCCCAATATTCTATTTTGTATAGCCGATGACCAGTCTTTCCCACATGCCGGAGCTTACGGTTGTGATTGGGTTAAAACTCCGGCCTTTGACCGCGTGGCCCGCGAAGGACTTCTGTTTACGCGCGCCTATACGCCTAATGCCAAATGCGCTCCTTCGCGCTCCTGCATTCTTACCGGGAGAAACAGCTGGCAACTGGAAGCCGCTGCGAATCATGTGCCTTATTTCCCTGAGAAATTTGAGACCTATGCCGAGGCCTTGCAAAAGCAGGGGTATTTTGTTGGTCATACGGCCAAAGGCTGGGCACCGGGCAATCCGGGCGAAATTGATGGAAAAAGGCGCGAGCTGCTTGGCCCTGCGTTCAATCAATTGAAAACAACACCGCCGGCCAGGTTCATTTCGAACATTGATTATGCGGCCAATTTTGAAACTTTCCTGGAGGCGCGGGCAGAGGGGCAGCCCTTCTGTTTTTGGTATGGATCCACAGAACCCCATCGGGCGTACGAGTTTCGGGCAGGCGTAGAGAAAGGAGGCAAAAGCCTAACAGATATTGACCAGGTATTTGGCTTTTGGCCCGACAATGATTCAGTTCGTTACGATATGTTGGATTATGCTTTTGAGATTGAGTATTTTGATCAGCATTTGGGGCGTATGCTGAAAATGCTGGAAGACCAAGGACTTCTTGAAAATACATTGGTGGTTGTTACCGCCGACAATGGAATGCCCTTTCCCCGGATTAAAGGGATGGAGTATGAGCTTTCGAACCACCTGCCGCTGGCGATTATGTGGCCCAAAGGAATCGAAAAACCGGGACGAGTGGTGGATGACTTTGTGAGTTTTACCGATTTTGCTCCCACTTTTTTGGACGTTGCCGGCGTGAAGGAGCCTACCATGCAACCGATGGAAGGAGAGAGTTTATTGCCTGTTTTTGAGAATTTGTCGGATGCATGCGGCCGGGAATTTATGGTGATTGGAAAAGAGCGTCATGACATGGGGCGACCTGATGATCAGGGGTACCCCATTCGCGGGCTTGTGACCAAAGAGTTTCTTTACCTGAGGAATTATCATCCGGAACGCTGGCCTTCGGGAAACCCGGAAACCGGTTATATGAATTGTGATGGATCGCCTACTAAAAGCTGGGTGCTGAACAACCTGAGAGCCAATGGTGAAAGCTGGTTTTGGGAGATGAACTTTGGGAAACGACCGGCTGAAGAGTTGTATCAACTATCCAATGATCCGGAATGCCTGCGCAACCTTGCCGCAAAGCCGGATTACCAGGAAATTAAAGCCCAACTGGCAGAGCAAATGGAAGCAGAACTCAAGGCAGAAGGCGATCCACGGATGTTTGGACAAGGCGATCGTTTTGAGGATTATCCCTATGCTGAGGCGGCTACCCGAAACTTTTACAATCGGTTTATGGCTGGTGAAAAGGTTCGCGCAGGCTGGATCAATGCCACTGATATTGAAACGGAAATGTTGGACTAGTAAGGTCCGACACCTAAAAGTTTGCTAAATAGAACATAATAACATATGTTTGATATGTCCTGGTTATAAGGAAGTGTAACAGACTAATCAATAATTGAACTATAAATAGGGTTACAGGTATGAAAACAATACTTAAGATTTTTGGAATTATAGATTTCATTTCTATAATCATTTTTCTTCTTTCGGACAAAATGAAATTAAGCATGAATTTTTTCTGGATGAGTGCATTAATGATAACTGTTTTGATATCGATGATTTTTTCGGCCTTCTTTTTATATAAAAATAAGGTTATGGGAATCTGGATATATTACCTTCAATTTATACCCAGATTAATATTTTGGTTTGGACTGTCGTTTGGATTTCTATCAGTAATATTGGATTTTTTGAAAGTAGACATAGTAAACAATAATACCATGTTTGTTATTCTATCTTCTGTTGAAGTAATGCGTCTAATAATTACCATATTTATTCACAAAAAAATGGGATTTAAACCAAAGATGCCAGCTTATAATACTTTGTAAATTCCAGGGTGGGTTTGGTGGTAGTAAACTGCGGATTCTCGCATCGCAGTTCTGTGCTGCTGGACAGAAGCCCCCTTTGAAATTTGCCTAAAAATATTTTTCATCCCTTAGATAGAAGGTTGAAGCGCTGCATGTATGAAAGAAACATTTTTCCCCAATAGAATTATTCAAATAATAGGTCTGCTCCTTGCTGCATTGTTACTGTCAATGCCCTTTTTATTATTTATTGGTATTAATTCATATTCAACGAATGAATTAAATCAGATAATATTTTATGTATTAGTATGTTTAATATTTATAAGCATTTCTTACTGGGTTAATCATCATAGAAATCAAAGATTCAATTGGAAATTCAAACTTGTAGAGAGCCGATTCCTTTATTTAATGATAGTTCTGCTTTTTATATTTTCAGTTGGAGTCAATAAGCCGATAAATAATCTTATCAATCAAATATTTCATTTTAAAACAGAGTTATCTAATCCATTTAATAGGCCTTTAGCTATACTTGGTGCTGTATTGATTGCTCCATTTCTAGAAGAAATAATTTTTAGGGGTATTATACTAAGGGGATTATTAACAAAATACGCTCCTAGGTATGCAGTTATCTTCTCTGCATTAATATTTGCATTAGTACATGGAAAACCATTGCAAATTTGGGGTGTATTTGTAATTGGATTAATCTTCGGTTGGATATATTATAAAACAAGAAGTATTGGGACGACAATTCTACTTCATTCAGTTTTGAACTTAATGGTTCAAATTGAGAGTTTTTTAATTTTTAAATATGTTGGCTTAGAAACTGCAAATAAATTAAGTGGTTTTTTGGTAATTATATCAATTCCTTTGATTGTTATCCTGGGAAAGAAATTACTATTAGAAGTAAAAAAATGAATATTGTAAATCCTTGATTCGTTAAAAGTATAAGCCCTTCGCTGCCGCATGATTGCATCGTGTAGCACCTCCAGCGAGCCCGGGTTTTTACTGATCGGACGGCTCAAAGTCATCCGATCAGTAAGTCAATAGAAAAACTTTCTTTGGGGTGTTGCAGGCTCCGGTTTGCGATTGATTTGCCTGGCCCCCAAATGCATATTCAAAACCAAGCTCGGTAGAATCAGAATTAGCCGCACCTTCGAATCAATTAAAACCCGCCAGTAAGAGGGGCCCCAGGCTTCTTCGTAATTTAATTAAAGTTGCTATTAAGTTCAATTTGTTTTAACTTGTGTAATCGTATTGATAAACACCCGGTTGAGTGGCGTCGTTGGCCGGGAAAAACGATCGCTTGCTGGCCCCAATTACAGATAATAGGACGGGAGAGTTCGTAAAAGGCTGAAAGCACCGCACCATCCATGGTCCAGTACTGCCCGTTTGCCCGGGATTTGACAAAAAACAGCAGGAAATAGCAGAAGTACGGTCTTCCTGCAATTCCGGGCGGTCTTGTCTCAATTTCGAGTGGTCTTATTGCAATTCCAGGCAGTCTTGTTACCATTCGGAATGGTAAGCTCCCGATTCTGTCTGGTCGTTTTGAATTCCGGCAGGTAATGATCAAGAACCAAGCGGATACTGATCGTTTTAGCTGTGTAAGTAAGATGTTTGTGTGTGAAGAGTGATTAAAATTAATTTGATCACCCACTAACTAAATATATGTATGCATTATGAACAAAGAGATTGATGAATTATTACTGAAGGCTGACTTAGGCATCAACAATGCCTTAAGGCACCCCGAAGTTGCCGGACTGATGAGTTTGTTGGGTTATACGCCCGAGAAACTGACTGCAGGCAAAGTCATCTTGACCAACGCTCAGAACCTGCAGGCAAAGCAGGTTAAAGAAGCTGGTGAGGAAGATGGTGCCAGCGATGAGCTACGACTAAAACGTTCGGAAGCTCATCATACATACATGAACTACGTAAAAATTGCCCGCATTGCTTTTAAAAATGATGCAGGTATGTGGACTAAGCTTCAGCTTAATGGCAGGCGCAAACAAAGCTATTCCGGTTGGATCAGCCAGGCACGGCTGTTTTACACCAACCTGATGGCTGATGAACCGGCTATGGCTAAAATAAGTGAGTTTGGTGTTACGGCAGAAAAGTTACAGGCTGGCATGGACCTGGTGCTGGCTGTGGAAGACCAGTTAGCCCGTTTAAAGCAGGAGTCCGGTGAAGCGCAGGATGCCACCAAAGCCCGTGACAAAGCCGTAGATGTCTTGCAGGATTGGTATTCCGATTTTAGAGCGATTGCCCGCATTGCCTTGCAGGGGCGTCCGCAATTTCTTGAAATGCTTGGAATTATTGAACCATCCTGAATGAGAAACCCCGGCCTTATTGGGTGATGGGTCGGGGGTTTATAATTTCAAATTCCAAAATCGAAATCCCTTTGCTTTTGCACGATTGCAATGGTGTTGCATTTCCAGCCAGCCTTAACCAAGCGATGCAATCGCTCGGTTAAGGCTGGGAACTTCTTCTGGATTAATGCGTCGCATAGCTTGTTGCAATGGGGACTCCCTTGGTGAGCGTTTGATAAACCACGCAGTATCGTTCTGTTAGTTTGGCAATTGCAGCGAGTTGATCAGGACTTGCATTGCAAGCCAACTCAAAAGAAAGTCGAATTGCTTTGAAGCCTACCGGCACGTCTTTCGCTACGCCTAATGTTCCTCTGAAATCCAAGTCGCCCTCGGCGATCACCTTGCCTTGTTCGATCGGGATTTCCAAAGCTGTTGATACCGCCCGAAGTGTAACTCCGGCACAAGCTACCAAGGCTTCCAAAAGCAAATCTCCGGAGCAGGCGAGCATGCCGTTGCCCCCCGTAGCCGGGTGTAGACCAGCTTCAACCAGTGCTTTTCCTGTGGCTACTTTGCAGGAAATGCCTGCTCCAATTTCTCCACTTGCTTGCAGGGTGATGATTGCCGCTGTAGGCTGCTCCCGGTATTTCTCTTTGATCGGGGCTTGAATTTTCCTCAGTTCCTCTGATTTCATCGGGTCTCGGATTTAAATTAAAGACTGTTCTTTCAATTTTCTACGAGATAGTTGGTTTCACGTTCATCAGAGGAGTAGCGGATTCTCTTTTCAAGCCTGGTCCTGTTTGTTCAAGCTCGCTGCAACCCGATTGTATTGTGCTTCATTTTCAGCCAGGCGTTGGTTGTGCGATGTGATTGCACTGGAGCAAGTGATCTAATCAATACTTTTTATGGACTCCTATTGCTGATCTCCTAACAAATACCTGGTTTGGTAGTTGGTGAACATGATTTTGAAAGCCTTGATCGTTTGACGCAGGGTAAAAGTCGGCTGATTTTTTACGATTTTCTTTCTACGTTATATGTTGTACAGCTTTTTAACGTTCGGATTACTGCTGGGCACTCTTCCATTTAAGCCAAGGCTCTACCCGGTTAACTTGCTTATCATTTGGTTTTTACTTACAGAAAGAAGTAGTCCATTTAACATTTTCATAAAATGTGGAGGCTTAAGCTACTCCTGAATGCAGATAGGGTACCTCAGTATCTTAATCTTCTTTTTTCTTTTAATGACTTGGTTTTCGGTTATGCTGCATGATGGATTCTCATGAATTCACGATTGATTTTCATCTTCGTGATTTATCTAAATGTTAATGCATCGTCGATACGAGATGATGTAGTTTTAATTTAAAGGTGAAATTATTTTAACCTGTAGTAATTGTTTTTTACACTGTTGTAAAACATGTGGGTTAAAATTTAATGTATTTAGAGTAAAATTCCAGAAGCAATTGCTTGATCGTTTATAAAACTTTGTAAGAGTGGATGATAAGATTATGATCCATGATTTTAATTAAATCAAAAAAACGATCTATGAAAAAAAGAATTTTGCAGACACTTCTGGTTGCACTATTTGCTCTGTTTTGTGTTGCTGCTACAGCTCAAAATCGGGTAAGCGGTACCGTAACGGGTGACGATGGTGAGCCTTTGCCCGGAGTATCTATCGTGATTGAGGGTACAAACAGTGGGGTAGTGACCAATTTTGATGGGAGCTACAACCTACAACTGCCAAACTCCAATGTTACATTGGTGTTCTCTTTTGTTGGTATGGAAACGCAAAATGTTCCAGTCAACGGACGGTCTGTAGTGGACGTTGTCTTAAAGTCATCAACAATTGGGGTTGATGAAGTAGTGGTAACTGCTCTTGGCATTTCTCGTCAGAAAAAGTCGTTGGGATACTCTGTTGCTGAAGTTGATGGTGAGTCATTGCAAAAAGTGGCTCAGGAAAATGTCTTGAATTCACTCTCCGGGAAGGTTTCCGGGGTTGCTATTAGTTCTACTGGTGGTGCTGGGTCATCAGTAAGTATGGTTATTCGAGGGGCTTCGTCATTAACAAGTGACAACCAGCCGCTTTTTGTGGTTGATGGAGTACCGATGAACAATACGTTGAATAATATTACATCTGTTGGTCGCGAAAATAATCCGGACTATGGTAATGCCATTTCTGATTTAAGTTCTGAAAACATCGAAAGTGTTTCGGTATTGAAAGGCCCAAGTGCTGCTGCTTTGTACGGTTCGCGGGCTGGGAATGGAGTGGTGATTATTACCACAAAGTCCGGAAAGGAATCCAAAGGGCTTGGCATTACGGTTACGTCAAATACCGTTGTCGAAAAACCTTATAAGTATATCGAAAAACACACACGCTTTGCGAATGGACAACGCCCCTATACTCAAGATAACCGCCCCAATAATGGATTGCCTTATTACGTGGTTCCCGTCGGTGATTCCTATTGGGTTGGACCTGAGATGGACAAAGGAATGATGGCTTATCAATGGCCTTATTTCAATGCGAATGGGGAAGTTGAAGCAACTGAGTTGGTTTCTCATCCCGATAATTTTAAAGATTTTTTCAGAACCGGTATTACATCGACCAATGGGGTTTCGCTCACTGATGCAACAGATCGGCTAAACTATCGGGTATCATTTGAAAGCATGCAGAACCGAGGAATCATTCCAAACAGTGATTTGCACCGAAACTCAATTAGCCTGAACTCTTCGTTGAAGTTGGTCGATAACCTCACGGTTAGCTCGAGCATTAATTTTACCAACTCAGGGGCCGATAACCGACCATCTGTTGGAAACCGAGGAGCAAACCCTCTCCAGGCTTTATACGATATCAACTCACATATTGACATTAACGATTTGAAAAACTATTGGGAGCCAGGCTTGGAAGGAATTCAACAGAATGGTCCTTATACGCTGGATCTGAGACCAGATGGATCGTATGAAAAAGTGGACCGAATCAACAACCCCTATTTTTTAGCGAATGAAGTGAATAACGGTTTCAGCCGAGACCGGGTATTTGGGAATGCAAAGATCGACTGGCAAATCACGCCTGAGTTATCATTAATGGGACGATATACGCATGATCAGTTTCATGAAAGACGCGAGAGTAAAATTGCCCTTAGTTACACGCGGGATGCAAACGGGGCCTATGGTATTTTCAATATGGCTCGGAGAGAGCAGAATGGAGATTTTTTATTAGCCTACAATAAGACCTTTGAAGATTTTAGTCTTTCAGCTTCGGCCGGGGGTAACTACATGTATCAATATGCCGAGAACAACCTGGCCAGAACAAAAGCGCGGGGGAGCGGCTTAATTGTCCCCGGTCTGTATTCGTTAAGTAACATTGCTCCGGATAATATTGAATATGGTTCAAGCTGGAGCGAAAAAGCAATTTATAGTTTGTATGCTTTGACTTCATTAGGATATAAAGATGCCGTCTATCTGGATTTAACCGCTCGAAACGACTGGTCTAGTACTTTACCGGCTGATAATCGCTCTTATTTTTATCCTTCAGCCTCCTTGAGCTTGTTGTTGAATAATGTATTCGACATGGGAAGCAAGGTGTCTTTGGCTAAACTGCGTGGTGGCTGGGCTATGGTTGGTAACGACACAGACCCATATCGCTTAATGGCTACCATGCAAAACATGGGGGCTTGGGATAATCAACCTCGCTTGGGGACTTCGGGAACTTTATTATTACCGGATCTAAAACCGGAGATTCAAACCAGTTGGGAGATTGGAGCTGATTTGGCATTCTTCAACAGCAGACTAAGAATGGATGGTACCTATTATGAAGCTGAAAATGAAAACCAGATTTTGAGCATTGCACTGCCTCCTTCATCAGGCTATACCGGCAAGCAAATCAATGCAGGCCTGATCTCCAGTAAAGGGATTGAACTTTCATTAGGAGGGGTGCCAATAGCCACTGAGAACTGGAACTGGGATGTGAATTTTGTGTTCTCTAAAAACCGAACAAGAATTGAAGAATTGGCGGAAGGCTTTGATTACATCAGGCTTTGGAGTGATGCCAAAGGAGGAGCCTATACTTGGGTTGGCGATGAAATCGGACAAATCATTGACCGCGCGATGACTCGTGTTGATGATCCAGGCTCTCCCTACCATGGCTGGCCAATCATTGATGATGAAGGCTGGGATGATAGTAATAGTACTTTACAAGATGCCGATGGTAACCGTGTAGCTCCTGTAATTGGAAACTTTAACCCGGATTTTACCTTGGGCATGCAAACTTCAGTTTCTTATAAAAAATGGACGTTGAGTGCAAGTTTGGACTGGCGTAAAGGAGGGCAGTTTGTTTCGCAAACCTTCCGTTATGGAGAGTCTGATTTACACACGCAGCGCTGGATGGATCGCACCCTTAAGTTGAATGATATGAATGGCTCCGAAATTGCTCAATATTTGAAAGATCATGCCGATGAATATTTGTCGCCTGACGGAATGTTCTTTGTCCTTGTTGGAGGGCCAACTTCGGACACTGGAGGTTTTCCACATACGGAGAATGGCATCACCCTAAATGATGGAGTGTTTATGCCTGGTGTTGAAGGCTATTATGATGACAATGGGAAGTTTGTCATGGTTAAAGAGCATTTGGGTGATGAAGGTACGCCTCTGATCCGCTATCAGGATTTTTATGGTTGGGATTATACCCGCAATGCAACATTCGACGCTGACTTCGTAAAACTTCGGGAGATTTCACTGACCTACCAACTTCCTCCTCTAAAGTCGCTTGGAATTCAGAATGCTTCTGTTTCAGTTTATAGCCGGAACTTAATTCTATGGACGAAAGCTGGAATTAATATTGATCCGGAAACAGCTTTCCAGGCTGAATCAGGCGTACAAGGGAGTGGTATTCAATTTAAACAAGGAATTGAACGATACAATGTTAGTCCTTGGACAATTCCTGTTGGTCTTAAGTTGAACGTGAGTTTTTAACGGATAAAACAGAAAAACATGAAAAGAATAAATTCATTTCACAAGATATTGTTGGTATTTGCAATCCTTGCTTTGGCATCGTGCGAAGACCATCTGACAGAGCTGAATATCGACCCGAATGGGGTTGACCCGGATCTTGTCCAACCCAACTTGGTTGTTCCAACAGTTATTTCTCAAACGGCTCATCCTTACTTGCAGGATAATTATGAAGGCTGGGTGGCCGGAACCATGCAGTATGTGCAAAAGAGTGGCTGGGGAAGCGAGCTTAACAAATATGATTGGAACAAAGAACGAGGTTGGGACACTTGGTATGCGAACCTGCGTAATGCGAAGCACCTGTATCAACGCTCGATGGAAGAAGGGATGGAGTTTCAGCAAGGAGTTGCTTTGGTGATGCGCGCGTTTAATTATGGTTATGTTGTTGATTCCTGGGGCGATGCTCCTTACACCAATGCCTTAAATGCACCGGACGGTGGTCAGGGGGATTTGTTTCCGACTTTCGATTCGCAGGAAACAATTTACAAAGGAATCATTGAAGAACTAAAAGAAGCCAATACGCTTTTGTCGAAGCCGGCTGGGGCCTACAAAGGAATCCAGGCGAATGCTGATATTCTTTACAGTGGGAATCCTGAATTGTGGCGCAAATTCGCCAATTCGTTGATGTTGAGGTATTACATGCGACTTTCTGAAAAATTGCCTGACTATGCCAAGCAAGGAGTTGAGGAGATCATGAGTAATGCTTCCAGCTATCCGGTTTTTGCTTCATTTGAAGAGGATGCCATGATGAGCTATGTTGGTTCTTCCAACGCTGATTCGTGGCCAGCAAATGTTACCTACGACGCTTCAGCCAGCAACTTTAATCGGATTCAGCTTTGTGCTGGTTTCCGCGATGTCTTGGTAGGGCTGGAAGATCCGCGTTTGGATGTTTGGTTTAACCCAGTGAAGATGCAAATAAAGGTTTCAGAGGACTACGAAGGCGATGTTGTTGTGGATGGAGTCAGGTATTTAAATCCTACTTACATGGCAGAAAACAACATGGTTTTGTACGCTCCGGATACTTGGGTTGATGATGCCGAAGCTGGTAAGGTATTGGTTGATACGATGGTTTATGTTGGTTTGCCTATTGCTTCGACAACCGGAGATGGCTCGGGCTGGAACTTAAATCCAAATCCTATTCAGGGAGGTCCGAATGTGCATAACTCTGCATTGGATGATATTTATATGGAGGCCGAAGGTGACTTGCTAAAAGCCCGCTTGATGTCCTATGCTGAAGTCTGTTTCATTTTGGCTGAAGCTGCTCAAAAAGGCTGGAACGTTGGCGATCAGCAAAGTTGGTATGAAAAAGGTATAAAAGCTTCGCTGAATACTTGGGAAGTAGGGAATGCTTACAATGATTATGTGACGGTTGCTGGTGTTGCTTTTGACGGCTCAATAGAGCAAATTATGGAGCAAAAATGGATCGCCAACTGGACTGTTGCTCATGAAGCATGGTGCGACTGGCGCCGGACAGGATTGCCCCAGCTAACAGTTGGCAAGAAGGGGGTTCGTGAAGCCATGCCTTTGCGTTTTCAATATGGTGCAAGCGAAAAAGACCGGAATAATGTGAACTACGATGCTGCTATTCAAAACCTTCAGGAAACGGATTATACCGCGACCGATGGTGAAGATAGCGCATGGTCAAAGTTCTGGCTGCTACAAGGAACTAACAAACCTTATTAAGGTTCTACAACCAACTATAAATGATCAGCGGGGGCGCCATGCACCTCCGCTGATTCAATGTATAACGACCGAAGTCTCCGGTACTTAGCCAAGCTGCTTAGTTTCAGGGGATGTTAAAACTAATCAATGATAATTCGACGTATATTAATCTTGGGATGCTTGCTGGCGAGTTCGCTGGGGATTGCACAGGCAAAATCATTTTCGGATGGATTTGTCTATCTCGATCAAAACAAGAATGGCCAATTGGATTCCGGAGAACCTGGCGTGAAGGGGGTTTCTGTCTCCAATGGTTTGGAAGTCATTCAAACCGATGCTGATGGTTATTGGAAATTGCCTGTTCGAAATGAAGAGGCAATCTTCGTGGTCAAACCAGCTGGCTATCAGGTTGGGGTTAAAAGCAATCAACTACCCAAACATTATTTCTTATTTGATGATGTTGAGCAGACTGCAAAAAACAAAAGCAAGCTGAACTTTCCATTGCAACGGAATGATGAACCGCAGCAGTTTGATGTGCTTTTCTGGGGCGATCCGCAGGCTCGTGGCATGAAGGAGGTGGAGTACATTGCCCATGATGTGGTGGAGGAATGTCTGGCAACGGAGGCTCGCTTTGGAGTTAGCCTTGGAGATTTGGTTGCCGATGATCCGCTTTTGATGGATAGCATCAGTCAATACATTGGTCATATCGGGATTCCGTGGTACAATATTTTTGGCAACCATGACAACGATCGTCAGGCTAAATCAAATCAAGAGCGGGATGATACATTTGAGCGCTTCTTTGGCCCAAGTACCTATGCTTTCGAATACGGGCAAGTGGTTTTCATTGCCTTGAACAATATTTTTTATGGCGATGATGGCCGTTATTCTCCACACTTTACAAGCGAGCAGATTGCTTTTGTCAAAAGCTATTTGCGAGCTGTTCCCGCAGATAAGCTGGTGGTTTTAATGATGCACGCTCCTATCATTGAGTGTGATAATAAAGAGGCTATTCTGGAACTGATTCAGGATCGAAAACATAGCTTTTCCATTTCCGGACATGCGCATGAACAAGCTCATTTATTTTTGAATGTTGATCAGGGATGGCAGGAGGATGAAGCCCATCATCACTTGGTGAATGCGACGGTTTGTGGTAGCTGGTGGTGTGGTTTGAAGGACGAACTCGGAATACCTCATGCGACGATGAATGACGGAGCCCCCAATGGCTATTCGATTGTGAGCTTCGATGAAAATAGCTACAAAATTCGATTTAAAGCAGCAAGGCGTCCGGCGGATTACCAGATGAATATCTACTTGCCAGAGCAAATTGATGCAGCCAAAGCTGGCGAGCAAGTGGTTGTGGTGAATGTATTTGCTGGATCGGAAAAATCAGTTGTCGAAATGCAGGTGAATGGACAAGGATCGTGGTTCAACTTAGAAAAAAAGGATCAAATTGACCCGCAAAGCTTACAAGTACATCTGTTAAACCCTTACCTGGAACTGGAGAAAGGGGATCATAAATTAGAAGATGTACTTGGTTATCCGATGGATTATCCGAGCGTTTCAACGCATATGTGGGAAAGGAAGCTTCCCGATAATTTGACCTCGGGAGTGCATAAACTTACCGTTCGAACCAAGGATATGTTTGGACAGGAATGGAGAGCCCATCGCTTATTCCGAGTAAATTAAGCTATAAAAGAATTGGTATAAACACATTGATGAATGCCGCAAGTTTGAAATATTGCCCCCTTGTTTTTTGCCTACTCTTTGTACTGGCGGTCTCCGTGATTGGCTGTACTTCAAAAACTTCAACCCAACCAAATAAGAATCGACGACTCATGAGCGAACAGCAACTTTCCTTCTCCGAAAAAAATCATGCCTTGGACAACAATGATAATTTCTCTCCGGATGATCGTTTCTTATGCTACGATACGCGCGGAACCGTCTTCAATAGCGACTTGGCTAATTGTCAGTCCATCGAAAAAATTGAGCTGGTAACTGGTAAGGAAACGGTGCTTTGGATGCCGGAATCCGTTACCGGAGTGCAGGCTGCTCCGGGAGTTGCGGCGGTATCATGGCACCCCAGTGAAAATAAGGTAGCTTTCATTCATGGACCGATGTTGAATGAGGTTGAGGAGCGTGGCTATTACGGCATTCGTAATCGGAATGGAGCCGAGGTCAGTGCTGATGGAGCGGGCCACTTTCAATGGCTCGATAAGCGGGCTGTCGCTACCGATCGGCCAACAATCTCCGGGGCCCATCGGGGAGGAACTCATCGGCATGAATATTCGAAGGATGGCTTGCGAATTGGATTTACCTACGACGATTTTTTGTGCCCGGAATATGATCGGACCATTGGTTACATGGAGCCAAACTTGAAGGCTCCCAAAGGAGCTTCGCATTACTTTGCGGTGTTGCTAAAACCTGCACAAAAAGGGAACTCAAAGGCTGGTGAAATTGAACGGGCCTTTGGAGATTCCTGGCTTGATCGAAAAGGAACTATGCGGGC
This sequence comes from uncultured Sunxiuqinia sp., assembly GCF_947495665.1. GTDB lineage: Bacteria > Bacteroidota > Bacteroidia > Bacteroidales > Prolixibacteraceae > Sunxiuqinia > Sunxiuqinia rutila. The sequence continues at coordinate 138,354 of NZ_CANLZV010000009.1, read as the reverse complement.
TTTTGTGGGGAAGGTAAGAGCCGAAAATGGTCGTGATTATCAGCAGGATTTATTTGTGGCTGATGTCCCCGAAAATGTTGTGATTACAACGGCCTATTCCGGTGATGCAACCCATTTTCCGGAACCGCCTGAAGGTGTTTCCATTCGTCGGTTGACACATGCCGGCGGGGTTTCTGGTATTGTGCGCGGATCGGCAGATGGCCGCTACATTGCATACTTGGCGAAAGATAAATCGGGAATTGATCAATTGTGGATTATCGCGGCAGAGGGGAGTGATCAAGCCATGCAGAAGAAGTTATTACCCCATCAGGTTAGCAGCTTTCGGTCGGATGCGTCGGATTTACGCTGGCATCCTTCCGGCAATTGGATTTTTTGTCTGGTTGATGGGAATCTACTTGCCTCTTATGTCCAACAAGGGCCACATTTTGGGAAAGCCTTCTGGCTTACGGACGATTCCAAACAACGCAGCCAATTGGTGGTGTCCAACAATGGGCTGCTGGCTGCTTATAATATGGAAGTAGGCAATCGTGAATCGGATACTTCAACCAGTTTTTTACAAATATTTACGCTACAGTTAGACCTGGAAAAGCTTGATGCAGCCCTGAGTGAAATCTAAAAACGGATAGAATTAGTAATAAATATAGTGTAACTTAAACAGAACTTAAACCAATAGAAATGAACAGTAAACGACTTCTCCAATCGGGTATCTTTATCTTGGGGCTAATGCTTTCCTTGTCTTCCATAGGACAGCGAAAGAACAATCAAGCTCAAATTCAGGATACCCCTTTTATTCAAGAATACAGTATCAAATACAATTTTAACAACGACCGGGTTGAGCTTCTGCGGGTGGCTGCTGATCGCAATGGCTATGTGCAGGTGCTTTCGTCGCATGGTTTGTTGCGACCAAAAGCCGGCCAATTTCTTTTTCCCGGCGAACTGGTGAAGGATGTGCAGTATTTGCCAACATCAGATAAAGGACTGAAGGATTTGATGAGTCATCAAAAGCAGCTGGTCTATTTGGATGACAAGGCTGTGTTGAGTAACGCTTGGGCTGGGAAATTGTACAGTCGCCATCAGATCCCTGAAGTGCGTTACTTTGCAGTTGATGATGATTTTACTTTCCTGATCTCAGATGGGAAAAACTTGCAGTTGCTGGACTGGGACCAGCTGCGATGGTCGGGCGTTGCCGAAGATGAAGTACGCGCCATTCGTTACGATGCATTGAATAAGCTGTATTGGATTTTAGGACAGCATACGGTGTCAACTTTTAATCCAGCTCAAAAAAGGCTGACGACCATTCTGGATGATGCTTCGATAACCTGTATTGAAGTGGCCGGAGATCAATTGCTCGTTGGAACCAATGATGGTTATTACGAAGTGGATACCAAAACAGGAAAGCCCGGTGCCATTAAACGAAAGCTTCCCTGGAATGAAATTACGACCATTGCCAAGCTGGAGGATGGCTTGTGGTTTGGATCAACGCGCGGTGCTTTTAAGCGTAACGAGGATGGCAGTTATCGTTACTACTCGTCCAAACGCTGGCTGCCATCTGATGAAGTGATTGACTTGGCTGATGGGCCGGAGAATTCAATCTTGATTTTGACCAATAAGGGCTTGGGAAAAATCTGTCGCAAGGAAATGACCTTGCATGATAAAGCGATGTATTACGACAAGCAGGTTCGGGAACGTCACATTCGCCATGGCTTTAACGGAACGGTGAGCAACATGACAGATGGAGATGTTACAAGTGGTAGCCTCCAAACTTCGGACAATGATGGTTTATGGACGACCATGTACCTGGCCGGCGAAGTGTTTCGCTATGCGGTAACCGGTTCTTCCGAAGCTTTACAAAATGTACGCGAATCGTTGGATGCCATGGAGCGGCTTTACTCCATTAATCCTGTTCCCGGTTTTCCATCGCGGTCTTTCGAGCGCCGGGGCTATAAATACCACGATAAACCTTGGCGTAGGGCTGAGGATCCGGAATGGGACTGGAAATCGACAACCAGCAGCGATGAAGCTATTGGACACATCTTTGCCTTTGGGGCCATTGCAGAGTTGATTGCTGAACCGGACTTGAAAAATAAAGCCATTACTTTGATCGACACCTTGATGTCGCATGCTTTGAAGCACGACCATTATTTGGTGGACTGGAATGGTGAGCCTACGGTGTGGGGACGCTGGAACCCTGAATATGTGAATGCTCGCCCAATCATGGTTGGCGACCGGAAGATTAACTCCAGCAACTACATTGGGATGTTGCAAACTGCTTATCATTTTACCCAAAAAGAAAAGTACAAGAAAGCCGCGTTTCAACTGATGGAGGAGCATGGTTATTACGAGAATCTGATGCGGCCGATGAAAGAGATTGGCCCTGCACCGGAGGATGCCGACGATTGGAGCAAGATGTTATCCAGTGGCTGGAACCATTCGGACGATGAAATGTACTACTGCGGTTATTGGGGACTTTATCGTTACGCTTTCAACGACACGCTGAAGGCGAATTACAAAAAGGCCATTTTGGACCACTGGGAACATGAGCGTCCGGAGAAAGAAGGGCTTTGGAATATCATGACGGCCTTGGTTGGAAAAGATAACTACGATTTTGAAGAGGCGATTTGGTACCTGAGAGAATACCCTCTGGACCTGATTGATTGGGGCATTCAAAATAGCCATCGCAAGGACATTGAGTTTGTGGAGCCCAACTTTAGAAAGCAGACCATCCGGGAAGTGTTGCCGGCAGGAGAGTTACGGGTGTCCCGTCACAATGCCAACCGGTTTGACTTGGACAGCAATGGCCGCGGACATGCCGAATACAGTGCGGGCGATATTTGGCTGCTTCCATACTGGATTGGCCGTTACTTGGGAGTCATCAGTGAGCCTCAAAAGTAAGTTTGATTTTCAAACGAAATAAAGATACGAAAGCGACCGGCGCTGAAGCCGGTTCTATAAAAAATAAGGTTGTTTTGGTTTAGTTTGATAAGATGGCGTACTTAAACTGCTCAGCGATTTGGGTACGCCACTTACTTTCTTTTCGAACAACTGCGAATTACAAACTTTTGAAAAGAACAAACGATGGATTTACAAGCTGTTTTTCGAAATTGGTTTATTGCTTGCCTACTGATATGTACTGTGACTGGAAGCGTGCTTTCACAGCCGCTCTACCAAGAGGATCAGCAACTTTGGAAGCCTCAGAAAGATGAAGTTTTCCTGCAAGAATCGGTTCAGAAAATTCCAACCGATGAGCCGGTAACGGCTGTGGCTGCTACGCAGGGAACTTGCTATGCCTTAGTTGGCAAGCAGCTCTTCCAGGTGGAAGATGGAAAACTTCTTTCTGCCTCTCAGGCTCCCGAGCAGGTTGTTCGGCTGAAGGCTGCTGGTGGGGCCGTTTGGGCGCTGACTTCCCACGGAATTTATCGCAACCAGGGTAAAGCCTGGAAATTAATCGACAATCAAATTTTTGTTGATGTGTGTATGCATGCCGGCGCTTTGCATGCAGCGACTTCTGAAGAGATTTTCCGATTGGAAAATGATCGCTTTGTAAGTACCAAACCCGAAGGAGGTTATTACACCAGCAACATGACCATGTTAATGGAAGATGGCACGCAGCTTCATGCTGATCCGGTGCGTTTAGGTCCCATTGATCATATCGAATCGTACAGCGGAACCTTATATATTTTGCGCCCGGGCCGGATCGTTTTATTTGATGGCAAAACAGTGAATGATGACTTTGTCGATTGGGGAGTTCTTCCCTCACGAAGTACGCGTGACTTTTTGAGTTATGGCAGTCGCTTGTTTATTGCGACCGACCGTGGTTTGGGGGTGTTGCAAGGGGCAGCGCTGAAAACCATTAGGGGAGAAGATGGCTTGCCGGTTGAAAATACGACCTGCCTGGAGCGAGGCTTCGATCAGGATATTTGGATTGGCACCGAGCGTGGAGCGGTGCGTATGTTGAATGACGAGTGGCATTATTTCGGAGCGGACATCTGGCTTCCGGATAATCGGGTGAATGCCCTGGCTGTTGACAATCAGCAAGTGTTTATTGCAACAAATGGAGGGCTGTCGATTCTGTCTTATGAGCCATATACTTTGCAGAAGAAAGCGGCCTACTATGAGCATCACCTGGAAGCGTGGGGGCATAAACGAATGGGCTTCATCCATACACTTGATTTGAAAAATGGGGAGTGGGTGCGTGAGATCAGCGATAATGACGGTTCGCATACGGCTTCTTACCTGGCTGCTATGTGCTACAAATATGCTGTTACGGGAGATAAACAGGCCCGGGAGGAAGCGGTGGAGTCATTTAAAGCCATGCTTTGGTTGGAGCAAGTAACACCCATTGATGGATTTTTTGCCCGTTCCATTTGGTCAATAACAGGCGATAAGGGTGAGATGGGGAAACATGGATCAGGTGGCTTGCCTGCCAAGTGGTATCCAACTCCCGATGGCAAGTGGTATTGGAAAGGGGATACCTCCAGTGATGAGGCCATTGCCCATTTTTACTCGGTGTCCTTGTTTCACGATTTAGTAGCCGATGGAAAAGAAAAAGAAATGGCGCGGGAGCACCTGGCAAAAATCTCCAATTACATCATTGACTGTGGATGGACCTTGCACGATATGGATGGTAAGCCAACCCGCTGGGGACGGTGGAATCCGGAATACTTATTAAGGCCTTATGGATACGTTGACCGCGGCGTAAACGGATTGGAAGCGCTGACATTTATGCAAACGGCCTTGGCGCTCACCGGAAATCAGAAGTTTGCTGATGGTTACCAGCAATTGATTGATTGGGGCTATCCAGCCAATACCATTCGGCAAAAGAATGTGTTTCCGCCCGAGAACATAGCGCCTTGGGACGATGAGCTGGCCTTTTACAGCTATTACACTTTGTTGCGTTATGAGAAAGATCCGGTTTTGCGCTCGGTGTACTTGCGCAGCTTGGAACGTACCTGGGAGGTGAAACGCATGGAGCACATTCCCTGGTTCAACTTTGCTTATGGCGTGATTACCGGCAACGACTGCGATGTGCAGGCATCAGTGGAGCACCTGAGGGCATGGACGCTTGATCCAACGGAGCATAGCTTCCGAAATTCGCATCGCGATGATTTGCATGTTGAAGCAGGCTACACGTCGTATGAAGGAGGGCTGAAAGCGATTTCTCCCCGTGAAAAGAATGTGGTTAGGGGAAGCCGAAATGCTGTTGTTTTGGACGGAGGACGCCATGGGCATCGGATTATGGAGCCCACCGGCTTTGTGCGGGACTACTGGATGGGACGTTACCATGGCTTTATTGAAGCGCCGGAAACCAACGATCCGAAGCTGTTAGACGTGGAAGTTGGAGACCCCGAGGGTGCAGCACCCTACCAGGGGCCGTCACGCCCGAAAGTATATTAATTGAAATTATTCAAACAAAATTAGAGCTAATACCCAAGAGATTAACTTATGGAAATAATGAAAAAATTAATGTTGAATAGTTGTTTGGTGATGCTGGCTGGGCTGTTGATTTGGGCCGGTTGTGCCGGGCCGAAGCCGGAGATACCATCTGTTGCAGAAGTGATTGATGCCAAGGTAACCGAGCTCTATCAAACGAAGAGCGAGGAAGAATTGGCGGCGATTACCTACGAGCAGGCTTTTCAGTTATTCAACGAACAAGAGTTGCAGGTTTTAAGTAGCAAGTATTGGATGTTTGATGTGAATGTGCCCGTAGTTGTTTCGGTGCTGCGAAGTGTCAAGCAGAAGGTGGTCCCGTTTTGGTTGGAAGAGCAGGGATTTCAGAAGACAGCGATGAAGCTAAAAAATGAAATTACAGACTATGAGGTGTGGCAAAAGAATTTTGATGCCGGACACGTTGGCCTGGGTATTAATGGCTTTGAGAACTTTGGGATGCACTACTTGGTGAGCGTGGGACCACAAAATTCTGCAGACGAATTGGAGCTGAGTAACTTTTTTCCGAAGCATCAGTATGTGGGAACGATGGCTGATGGGGCATTTACCTATCACGATTGGACTGAGCTGGTTTTAGAGGAGGTGCCGGAAGCTTTGCAAGGACAAAAACTGCTGACCACCATCCGCGGGCGGGGAACTGAGTCGCACTTTGTTGGTGCTTTTCGGGCAACCGAGCATCCGTCTTCGGCTAAACCGGATCAACTGTTGCTCAGCTGGAGCGATGATCCGGCAACGACCATGGATATTCAATGGCGAACAGCCAATTCGGTACAAACAGGTCAGGTGGAGTATCGGGAAAAGGGAGGCGAGGAGGTGAAAACTGTTGATGCTACTCCTTTTTTGATGGAAGATTTGATGCTGATGAACGATCGTTATTGTCATCGCTTTACGGCACAGCTGCGAAACCTGAAGCCCGGAAAAACCTACGAATATCGACTTGCGATCGATGCCGATTGGAAACAGGAAAACTCATTTAGCACCCAGGCGAAGGATGATTCTTTCTCCTTCATTTGGTTTGGAGATACACACTTTTCCAAGGAGTGGGGCAAGCTGCTGAACATGGCTTTTGAGAAACATCCGGATGCTGCGTTTTACTCTATCGTTGGCGATTTGGTGAGCGATGGCCTGCACCGCGACCAATGGGATGCTTTGTGGAGCTATACCGATGGTATAATGAGTCAGCGGCCCATGATGTCCACTCTTGGCAATCACGATAATCGGAGCGGTTTGGGGGCATGGATGTATCGCGAAATGTTTAGCTACCCCGAGAAAGGTCCTTCCGGAATTATTCCGGAGCATACTTACGCCTTTCAATACAAAAACACCTTGTTTTTAATGCTGGATGCCACATCGCCGGTCGAGTTGCAGACCGAATGGATTGAGCGGCAGTTGAAAAATACCACGGCAAGCTGGAAAATTGCCATGTTTCACTTTCCTCCTTACAATTGGGAAGAACCTTATTACGACATTCAGGAAGCTTGGGTTCCTGTGTTTGATCAATACCATGTTGACCTGGTGTTCGGAGGGCATATTCACTATTACATGCGCTCCAAGCCAATGAAGCAGGGCGAAGTGGTGTCTTCCTACAAGGATGGTACGGCCTATATTATTTCCATTGGTATTCCCTCGCGAACCCGCGATATTGGAGAAGAACCATATGCGGCAGTACAGAAATCACGCGGGCAGTTTTACCAGTACCTGAAGATTGATGGCGATGAGCTTTCGTACCAGGCGATTGATTCGGAAGGGCAGTTGGCCGATGAATTCAAATTAAAAAAATAAGAAATGAAACGATTGGTGTATACCCTTTTGCTGCTTGTATTGTGGACTTTGAGTGGGACTGCTCAACAGAAAAGATCGCTTGATTTTACTTCAGATAGAGATTTTAAAGTGGTGCAGTTTACCGATACGCACATCAACCTGGAAGAAGGGAAAAACTTGCAGGTGTTTGATGTCATCAGTTCGGTGTTGGCGGCAGAGAAGCCACAGCTGGCGGTACTCACCGGCGACATTGCCAGTCAGCATGCACCTCGGGAGATTTATCGAAAGCTGGCTGCCATTTTTGAGGCAGAAGATGTTCCCTGGGTGGTGGTGTTTGGGAACCACGATGCCCTGGATGCCAAGGCACGAAAGGAACTGGCCAACTTTGTGGAGCAGTTTCCGGGCTGTCTGAACCATGATGTAGGCACGCTGACGGGAAGCACCAATTTTGTGTTAACCGTGAAGGGACAAACCCAAAAGACGGCTGCCTTGCTTTATTGCATGGACTCGAATGCTTACAGTACCCTGAAACCAAAGGTGGATGGCTACGGCTGGTTCGACTTTTCACAGGTCAACTGGTACTTGCAAAAGAGCCGTAACTATACGGCGGCTAATGCAGGGCAACCCTTGCCGGCCCTGGCTTTCTTTCATATTCCCTTGCCAGAATACACTCAAGCGTGGAACAACCAACTGGCGCCTCCTATTGGGGTGAAAAACGAAGACGAATGCAGCCCCGATATCAATACGGGTATGTTTGCCGCTATGCTTCATGGTGGAGATGTGATGGGGACTTTCACCGGACATGATCATATCAACGATTACATTGGTTTTTTCCATGGCATTGCCTTGGCTTATGGGCGAGTAACCAAAGTGATGCGCAATGAGGAAGACCCGAAAGCGGGTGGTCGGGTGATTGTGCTGCAAGAAAACCAGCGCCAGTTTAAAACGTGGATTCGGGAGTGGAGTGGCAACAAGGTTTTGGAATGCTCGTTTCCCGGTTCGTTTCAGGAAAAAGAACAGGCCGCCCGTTAAAAGCAGCTAAATCTTATCTTTAACTAAAAATTGACAAGGATGATAAAACAAGCGATCATATTTTTCTTGCTGCTGACGGCAGGAGTGGCAAGCCTGCAGGCACAGGATTCGTATCAAGCGGTAATTAGCGAGGAGCTTATTTTCCCGGAACAGTCAGAACACGTACACAGCAGCAGCTTGGTGGCTTTGCCCAATGGCGATCTTCTGATCTGTTGGTTTCAGGGCAGTGGCGAGCGCAAATCCGACGATGTGCGAATCATGGGAGCGCGGCTAGAGCAAGGGGAGAAGCAGTGGAGCAAGCCTTTTTTGATGGCAGACACGCCGGACATCCCCGATTGCAACCCGGTGCTGTTTTTGAATGGCCAAAACAAGTTGTTTTTGGTTTGGATTGCAGTGAATGGTAACCGCTGGGAAGGATCGATTTTGCGGACACGCACAAGCACCAACTACGATAAGCCGGGAGCTCCGGTGTGGGAGTGGCAGGATAATATTTTGTTGAAGCCGGGTGAGGAGTTTGTCGAGGAAATCGCAGCGCAATTCGAGCAAATGCCGGAACTGCATCATGGCTGGGGCGGTTACGCGCCCTTGTACGATGAGCAGATCAAAAAAGCAAGCCACGACCCCGTTTTGCGCAGCATTGGTTGGATGAGCCGGATCAAACCTCTGATTTTGCCCAGTGGGCGAATGGTGCTACCCTTGTATTCGGATGGGTTTAACCTGTCGATTTGTGCGCTTTCCGATGATGATGGCGAAACCTGGAAACCCTCCAAACCCATTGTTGGGCGGGGACCCATTCAGCCGGCCCTGGCACTTTGCACCAATGGAGATCTGGTGGCCTACATGCGCGATAGCGGCGATGCTCCGGCCCGCGTACACCGAAGTGTCTCGAAAGACAATGGCTATAGTTGGTCGTACACCCAAAAGCTGGATATCCCCAACACGGCCAGTGTGGAGCTGCTCAACCTGCAGGATGGGCGTTGGGCCTTTGTGGGCAATGATGTTTCGGACGGGCGCTACCAAGTGGTGCTGATGTTGTCGGACGATGAAGGCCAAAGCTGGAAATGGAAAACCTACCTGGAAAAGGATGAGCCACACAGCAAGTCGAGTGGCAGCTATTCCTATCCGTCCTTGATTCAGACACCGGACGGCCGACTGCACATTTCGTACTCATCGCGCACCGGCGACCATGGCAAATCCATCAAGCATTTGGTGGTGGATCCGGATAAAATCAGGTAGTGGGGGATTGCTTACCCTTTTAATTTCTGAATTGGGATTAAATCAAAGTCGGAGTAAGGCAAGTCGTTTTCTTTCAGGAAAGCCTGATTTAAGAGAAAGAGTTTGCTGTTGAATTTGTCCTGTGGAAAGGTGTTCTCAGTATTGAACTCTTCATCATCAAATTCAGTAAAATTTAGCTCGCAGGCTGATAATTCCCATTGGTCGTCATTCATAAAAAGAAGTGGAAGCCCGTGTGTGCGGCAAATAATAGGTCGGTGCTCATAAATTTGACAGGTATGATCTTTCAGGAAAATACAGCTTCCATCAACGGATTTTTGGACATCAACCTGCTTGTTTTGCAAGGCTTCTTTCATGGCTTCAAACTCGATGGGAAACACATCATAGTCCATGCAGCAAAGGTCGCAGCCCTTTTTGCAGGCCATGTGGCTTTTGTGCAAGCTTGAAAGCTGCTCTGAAAGTTGGTCGACTTGATTGCGCAGTTGGTGGTACTTTTCAAATTTGGAAGTCATGGTCTTAATTTTCGACAAAAGTAGGAAAAGGATCGCAGATGGTCAACGAGAGGAAGTTCCCCAAGTACCTAACGCCTGCTTCTTTTGCAATGTGGAAGTAAGGGCATGCTGCTTAATGCTAATTTGGGAAATTTTGTTGTAAATGCAGCTAGTGTAGCTGATTATGTGAGAATAAAAGGTTTGTTGGAGGGAGATAAATTGGAATGCAGGAAAGTGGATTTATCTGCTGGAAGATGAAAAAATAATTTTTAATTATCTTGCGCATCTATTCGTGAGTTATGAAAATTTTTTTAAAACTTCAGTGAGCGAGGAACTATGAAACATTTATTGACTGTAATATTAGCATCCACTTTCTATTTGTCGTTGTTGGCACAAGAATCGGGGAAAGAGAAGGGATTGGAAACCATTAATCGGGATGTTATTCAAGCGCAACTCGAATTTTTAGCATCCGATTGGATGGAAGGGCGTGAAGCAGGAACGGCTGGAAATTACCTGGCGGGTGATTATTTGGCCAGTTTATTTAAGCTGTATACTTTAAAACCCAATGGCGATGAGCAAACATTGACTCCCAATCGCTACCAAAAATTGCTTGGGCTGAAAGATGAAAAGTCAACTTCTTATTTTCAGGAGTTTTCTGCAATTGAAGTTCAACCTTCAGAAAAGCAGGCGATAAGTCTTGTGCGGGAAAATGCAACAATAGGCTTCCACTATAAAACCGATTTTGAGGTGTCCTTTGTCAGTCAGAGCCGAGTTGTAAAAGCACCGCTTGTTTTCGTAGGCTACGGCATTGAAAACAAAGAATTGGGGTGGAATGACTTTAGCGGTATTGATGTGAAGGGCAAAATTGTGGTTCGTCTTGCCGGGCTTCCGGGCGATGGGGCTCCTGACTCAAAAGCAGCCCGCTTGATTGCCGATAAAAAGCTAAAAATAGGTAGTAAGGAAAAAAACACAACCGCATTTGATAAAGGTGCTGTAGCTATATTGGAGTACGATCCGCAGAAAGATAAGCAGCACGATTGGAAAGCCAATCCGGCTTTTCGTTATAATGAGGCTATGCTGGAAAGCGATACGAAACCAGCGAGTTTTTATGACAAAAAGTTGAGGCTTCCGAGTGATAAACACACTTTGCCTGTAATTTCGATCTCCAAACAAATGTTGGAAGAAATTTTGGGAGAGAAAGGCCCGACTTTGGAAGAGACTGTAGCCAAGGCTGCCAAGCTCAAAACAAACTCGCAAGCAGTAGAAGGAGAACTGGAAATCGATGTGAATGCGAAAACCAAGGTGTTGGGACTTCGCAATATTTTAGCTCGCATCGAAGGTGAAGATCCCAACAAAATCATGGTTGTGGGAGCACACTACGATCATCTGGGAAAACACAATGGTCATATTTGGAACGGTGCCGACGATAATGGTTCGGGCGTTGTTGCGGTGACTACCATCGCCAAAGCTTTTATTGAATCAGGCGTAAAACCCAAATGCACCATCATTTTTGCATTGTGGGACGGCGAAGAACGTGGTTTGCTCGGATCGCGTCATTTTATTGAGGCTTTTGACGAAATGGACCAAGTGATGCTTTACCTCAATTTTGACATGGTGGGGAGGAATGGTTCTCCCGATGCTCCGGGGAATAAAGTGGCGATGATTTATACCGAAGCAGCGACGAGTTTAAAGGAAACATCAAAAGAACACATTGAAGACTTCGGGCTAAACTTGGATGTGAATTTTAGCGCGGTTGAGAAACCCGTTGGAGGAAGCGATAACAGTGGGTTTGCCAAGCGGGATATTCCAATTTTCTGGTTCCATACCGGAGGACACACGGATTATCATCAGGCGTCGGATCATGTGGAGCTGATTAACTGGCAAAAACTGGAAGATATCATCAAACTCTCTTATCTTGATATGTGGGAATTTGCCAACAACCCGGAACTGATCAAGGAGTAGTTTGCTTTACTCCTGGATTTGGAGCATTTCAATCTGTTTTACTTGGAGTTTTCTATAAGAAGCAGATTTTTTAATAGACCTTTCCTCAATGGATTTTCCAGAAGTAGGGAGAAATTCATACAGAAACAAACCGGCCCCGTATTTCAGAAAAATACGGGGCCGGTTTAGTAATACACAATCCAGACCTTTACTTTTAATTCAATGTTCGGTATTCAGAGGGCGGGATTCCAAATGAGAAACTCAGCCCGCGCTTTCGTTCTTTAAACTTGAAGCTGACTTATTGGCTGAATCTTTGACAAAGCGGTGCTGAACGATGCAGACCGGCTGCTGAGCGACCAATTTGGAGGTTCTAAAGTGGCGGTACTGTTAATAAATTGACTTTATTATTCACATTAATCGGTTTTCAGATTCTTTCGAATGTTTCTTCTTTAGGAATTTTTATCTTTGTGGTGTGTTATATAACATATCTCTTAATCATTAACCGATTCAACATGATTTTATTCTTTAAAACCTTTCAAAGCAGCATTATTGCTGTTCAAACTACTGTTTCTTTTTCGGATGGAGACGTGCAGAAGCTAAGCTGGTTGTTTGGCGAGGCGACCTTGATTGAGCAAGACAAATTAACCGGTTTTTTTGTTGGCCCCCGCAAAGAAATGATAACCCCCTGGAGTACCAACGCGGTTGAAATAACGCAGAATATGGGGCTGAACGGTATTGTGCGAATGGAAGAGTTTGTTGAAGTTCCTGACCAATCAGCTGGTTATGATCCTATGCTGAAACGACTTTATGAAAATCTGGATCAGGAAATTTTCACGATCAATAAAAAACCGGAGCCAATTCTGGAAATTGATGATATTGCCGCTTATAATGAGCAGGAAGGACTGGCTTTAAGTGAGGAGGAAATTGACTACCTGAATTCGGTTGCTGAAAAAATGGGACGTAAGTTAACCGATGGTGAAGTGTTTGGCTTTTCGCAAGTAAACTCGGAACACTGTCGGCATAAAATCTTCAACGGAACTTTCGTGATTGATGGTAAAGAGCAGGAAATGTCACTTTTTCAGCTGATTAAGAAAACGTCCAAAGAAAATCCTAATAAAATTGTTTCGGCTTATAAAGATAACTGTTCCTTTGTGCAGGGACCGGTTGTTGAGCAATTTGCTCCGAAAACACAAGATAAGCCAGACTTTTTCGAAGTAAAAGATATTGAAACAGTGCTTTCCTTGAAAGCAGAAACACATAACTTCCCAACCACGGTTGAGCCTTTTAACGGGGCTGCTACGGGTACAGGAGGTGAAATTCGTGACCGGATTGCCGGAGGAAAAGGAAGTTTGCCTATTGCTGGTACTGCTGTTTACATGACTTCTTACCCACGTAGCGAAGGTGCCCGTAATTGGGAACAAGCAACGGAAGAGCGTCCTTGGTTGTACCAAACACCAGAAGAAATTTTGATTAAAGCATCGAATGGAGCCAGCGACTTTGGAAACAAATTTGGACAACCGCTGATTACTGGTTCAGTCTTAACTTTCGAGCACTTTGAAAATTACAAGAAGTACGGGTACGATAAAGTGATCATGCTGGCTGGTGGTATCGGTTTTGGTGCCAAGAAAGACAGCTTGAAAGATAAACCCGGTATTGGAGATAAAGTGGTATTGCTTGGTGGTGACAACTACCGCATCGGAATGGGCGGAGGTGCCGTTTCGTCGGTAGCTACTGGTGAGTTTGAAAATGCCATTGAGTTGAATGCCGTACAACGGGCTAACCCCGAAATGCAAAAACGGGCTTACAACGCCATCCGTGCGTTAGCTGAGTCTGACGATAATCCAATTATTTCGATTCATGACCACGGTGCCGGTGGGCACTTAAACTGCTTGTCGGAGTTGGTTGAAGAAACCGGAGGTAAAATTGATACAAGCAAATTGCCGGTGGGCGATCCAACCCTATCGCAGAAGGAAATTATTGGAAACGAATCGCAAGAACGCATGGGTTTGGTGATGAGCGAGAAACATGTAGACTTGCTGAAAAATATTGCCGACCGTGAGCGTGCTCCGATGTATGTAATTGGAGAGACGACAGGCGATATGCAGTTTACTTTCGAGAATTCGAAAACTGGAGAAAAACCAATTGACTGGCAGTTGGCCTATATGTTTGGAAATCCTCCAAAAACAGTTTTGACCGATACAACAGAGAAAGCCAATTTTGCTGATTTGGCTTACGATCAGGATAAAATTGAAACTTACCTTGAAGATGTACTGCAATTGGAAGCCGTAGCCTGTAAAGACTGGTTGACCAATAAAGTGGACCGTTCAGTAACCGGCCGTATTGCCAAGCAACAGGGAGCGGGGAAATTGCATTTGCCTCTAAACAATGTTGGTGTTATTACACTCGATTATCAAGGTAAAAGCGGATTTGCGACGACCATTGGACATGCACCTGTAGCCGGAATGATCAATGCTGAAAGTGGTTCTATCCTTTCTATTGCTGAATCATTGACGAATATTATCTGGGCGCCTATGCCGGATAAAATGAAAAGCGTGTCGTTGAGTGCCAACTGGATGTGGCCTGCCAAAAATCAGGGAGAAAATGCCAGAATCTACAAAGCTGTAAAAGCTGCCAGCGATTTTGCCTGTGCCTTGGGAATCAATATTCCGACAGGAAAAGACTCCATGTCAATGACTCAAAAATACAAGGACGATGTTGTTTACTCTCCGGGAACTGTGATTATTTCAGCTTCGGGTGAAGTTACTGATGTTAAGAAGGTGGTGGAGCCGGTTGCGGTGAATGATGCCAGCAAACCTCTTTATTACATCGACCTGTCATCTACTCCGTTGGTGTTAGGAGGAAGTGCTTTTGGACAAATCATCAACAAACTGGGGCAGGATGCACCAACAGTTGCTGATCCGGCTTACTTCCTGAAAGCATTTAACACCGTTCAGGATTTGATTGAAGAAGAATTGATTTTGGCGGGGCATGATGTTGCTTCCGGAGGTTTAATTACCAGCTTGCTGGAAATGTGCTTTAGCGATAACGAAACTGGTTTGCAATTGGACTTAACCGGTCTGGGAGAGCAGGATACGGCGAAAGTATTCTTTAATGAAAATCCGGGAATTGTTATTCAGGCCGCAAATGCTGAAAGCCTTGAAGCGAAGTTGGCTGAAGCAGGCGTGAAGTTTGTTAAGATTGGGCAGCCTGCCGGAAAACGCACTTTCTCAGTGAAAAACTTCGAGGCTCAGTTCGACTTGGATATTGATTCATTACGCGAACTGTGGTTTAAAACTTCATACCTGATGGATCGCAAACAAAGCGGTGAGAAACTGGCTTTGGAGCGTTTCAAAAACTACAAGAAGAATGAGCTGAAATACGAGTTCAAAAACTTCACCGGAAAAGCAGCGGATTATGGCATCGACCTGAATCGTCGCACGCCAAGTGGCTTGAAGGCAGCTATTATTCGTGAAAAAGGTGTGAATGGCGATCGTGAAATGGCTTACATGATGTACCTGGCTGGTCTGGATGTGAAAGATGTTCATATGACTGACCTGATTGCGGGACGCGAAACGCTGGAGGATGTGAATCTGATCGTATTCGTAGGTGGTTTCTCCAACTCTGATGTTTTAGGATCAGCTAAAGGTTGGGCCGGAGCTTTTAAATACAATGAAAAAGCTCGCATTGCACTGGAAAACTTTTACAAGCGGAAGGATACTTTGAGCTTGGGAGTTTGTAACGGTTGCCAGTTGATGGTTGAGTTGGGACTACTTTACCCGGAGCATGAGCAAAGGCCAAAAATGTTGCACAACGAGTCGCACAAGTTCGAGTCGGCTTTTGTCAATGTTGAAATTGCTGAAAATGATTCAGTGATGCTGAAAACAATGGCAGGAATGAAACTGGGTGTTTGGATTGCTCATGGCGAAGGTAAGTTCAACCTTCCTTATGCAGAAGATCAATACCACATTCCTTACAAATACAGCTATGATTTTTATCCGGCTAACCCGAATGGTTCGGATTATAACACGGCATCGCTTTGCTCGAAAGACGGACGTCATTTGGCGATGATGCCGCATATGGAGCGGGCATTTAAGCCTTGGCACTGGCCGTACTATCCGGCCGACCGGAAGAAGGATGAAGTTGCTCCCTGGATCGAAGCATTTGTTAATGCACGAGAATGGATTAAAAAGAACAAACAATAAACACAAAGAGGCCCTCCACTGGAGGGCCTCTTTATTTTCCACCAAAACTTCTTTTTCTGATGAGTTAATAGGTTTAGCAGGGCCATTTTATTACATTTGGTACCGTATTAACCTAAATAACTAATTATTAATGGCACAATTCTGTGCATTATTCATTTAAATCATGAGAAGACAAAATTGGATGACCATCCTGATGATGGCTGTGTTTACGCTGGGCGTAGCTTCTGTTTCAGCTCAAAAGGCAAACAAGCTTACAAAAAAAGAGAAAAAGGAAGGCTGGGTGTTGTTGTTTAATGGGAAAAACTTTGACGGTTGGCGTCAATGCAATGGTCAGGCCATGCCGGCTAACTGGACCCTGGAGGACGACGCGATGAAGGTCCTTATTGGTGAAGGCAAGCAACCCGGGCATGGTGCCGGTGGCGATATCCTTTTTGGAGAAAAGAAGTTTAAGAACTTCGAGCTGTCGATTGACTGGAAAGCCAGTGACCAGGGAAATTCAGGCATTTTCTACTATGTGCGTGAAGTGCCTGGAAAACCTATTTATTTTGCGGCTCCTGAAGTGCAAATTCTTGACAACGACAATGCCTCGGATAATAAAATTGCCAGCCATTTGGCCGGTTCATTATACGACATGATTCCCGCTGATCCGAAAACAGTAAATCCGGCTGGAAGCTGGAATACGGTTGTTATAAAAGTGAAAGATGGGCAGGTGACACATAGCATGAATGGAACAGAGGTCGTTGCATACACCCTGTGGACGCCGGAGTGGGATGAGATGGTTCAGAACAGTAAGTTCAAGAACTTCCCCGGTTTTACGGAAGGAATTGCGCGTGAAGGTTACATCGGTCTTCAGGATCATGGTTACCCCATCTGGTTTCGAAACATTAAGATTCGCGAGTTGTAAGTAGAATATTCTTGAGAACTTAAAAAGAAATATAAAAGACTGTTGGAAAAACACCTTCGGAAGGCAAAGCTGACTGAAGGTGTTTTTCTTTTTTTAGGGTATCACTTCAGGCTGAAAAATTTCAATTGTGTCGGTTTTAGAGGGATTATGTAAGTTATTTGAGTAAAAGTTCATTTAATTTCAACATATTTGTATGGCTTGCTTTTGAGAGATGAAAACATTTATTCTGAATATTTTTATAATCCTGCTCTATGGGGTCGCGCAGGGGCAAGATAGTACCGATAGCCTATTAATAAAGCTCCAGGACTTGGAAGGAGTGGATCGTGCGAAGGTTTTGGTTGAACTGGCAGCTGCGTATGCTTCAAACGATAGTGCCCGGAGTATAGCCATGGCAGACGAAGCTATTGGGCTGGCTGGCTCTATGCATGATTCATTGCTGTTGGGTTTGGCGCATTTTAATAAAGCTGAGTGCTACTACTATTTTGATCGTTACCATGCGGCCTTGGCTAATTATGAGATTTCAGAGCATATTTTTAGCCAGCAAGCGGATTCAGTTAACTTGGTTGAAACCTACAATTCTATTGGGTTGGTTCATTATTTTACTGGAGAATACAACTCAGCAGTTGATTATTTCTATAAGTCGTTAAACTTCTTTCGGTATGGTGATCCAGTAGAAAATGAGACTTTAGCTCACGTGTATTCCAATCTGGGAATGGTTTTTTCCCGCATTGGAGAATATGATAAGGCCATTCAGAACTATCGGCAAGCGGCCAGAGTGAATACGCTAATTGATGATTTATACAGCTTGGGTGTAAACTATAATGGGCTTGGTGTTTCGTATTACAATCAGGAACAATATGATTCAGCCAAGGTCTATTATGCGCGTGCACTACACCTTTTTAAGCAGCACGGAAGTCAGCAGCGGGAAGCCATTGCATTGAATAATATCGCTAACATCTATGTGAATACAGGCGATAGCCTGCATAGGGCACTCGAATACTACCAACAAGCCATCGAAGTATTTGAAGAATTAGGGGATACCAGGAACAAAGCCTTCGCCTTGGAAGGATTAGGGAGTGTTTATCGCGAATTGGGAGCCTACGATAAAGCGATTAAGGCTTTTCATGAGAGTTTGAACCTGATTAGTTCCCATGGCTATTATTTGCGCCAGCTTAATTACTATGACTTGGCGCTGACGTATGAGCATATGGGGCGACCTCAGGATGCCTTGGACGCATTTAAGTTGTACAGTTCCTATAAAGATAGCTTGCTGAGTGAAGAGCGGACAAACCAGGTTGCTGAATTGGAGCAAAAGTACCAGGCTCAACAAAATCTGGCTGAGATTGAACGCTTGAATGCTTTTCGAAAGCTTGATCAGTTGCAGATAAAGCGAGATAAAGAATTACGTGCTATCGGTATTGTAGCGATATTGGTATTGGTCGGATTAATATTCTTCCTGTCAGTAGCTTATCTGAGCAAGCAGCGGGTGAATGAATTGCTTAGCCGGAAAAACGATCGAATTGAAGAGCAGCGGCAGGAACTGGAAAAGTTAAATGCAGCCAAGAATAAGCTTTTCTCCATTATTGCGCATGATTTGAAGAACCCTTTTCATACGGTAATGGGATATGCGTATGTGCTTAACAGGAACTATCCCCAGTTTTCCGATGAAGAGCGAATTAAATTTAGCGGCGATATCTACAAATCAACAACTTCCATTTTCCGCTTATTGCATAATTTACTTAATTGGGCTCGTTCCCAAGCCGGAGTGTTGGAGTATAGCCCGAAGCAACTTAATTGCCATGAGCTTTATAGGGAGATTGAGAACCTGCTTAAGCCCCATGCCGAGCTGAAAAAAATTCGATTATTATCAGACATTCCGGAAGATGTTTCCATTTATGCTGATCCGATGATGCTCGAAGCAATCCTTCGTAACCTGCTGAACAATGCCATTAAGTTTACCCACGAAAATGGATGGGTAAAAACGCATGTAAAGAACAACGAACATGGTGTTATTATTTGTGTGGAAGACAATGGTGTAGGCATGTCTGCTGAAGAGCTCAACAGTATATTTCAAATTGATTCGAAACTCAAGCGAAAAGGTACCAATAAGGAAGATGGTTCAGGATTGGGTCTACTTGTATGTAATGAATTTGTTCAAAAAAATGGTGGAACAATCTGGGTTGACAGCAAGCCGGGAGAAGGTACCCGTTTCTATTTTTCAATTCCTGGGGAAAAACAAAGTCCTTTAGCTGAATTAGGCTAAAAACAAATTCAGCTAAAGGGGGAGGCATTTCTACTTTAA
This sequence comes from uncultured Sunxiuqinia sp., assembly GCF_947495665.1. GTDB lineage: Bacteria > Bacteroidota > Bacteroidia > Bacteroidales > Prolixibacteraceae > Sunxiuqinia > Sunxiuqinia rutila. The sequence goes on along the minus strand of NZ_CANLZV010000009.1, from coordinate 119,043 downwards.
TTATTCCACCAGCATGGCTTGTGCCAGTTGATCGGCTTTTTCTTTACCGACTAATTCTTCAACCAGTTTTAAGGCAAATTGCAGTGCTGTTCCAACACCTCTGCTCGTGATAATGTGTCCGGATACGCACACCGACTCCTTCAAAACCCTGGCACCATGCAACTCCTTTTCAAAGCCGGGATAGCACACGGCTTTTTTGCCTTCCAAAATACCCAGGTGTCCAAATACAAGCGGAGCAGCACAAATGGCGCCCAACATTTTATTCGCTTGATCAAATTGGCGGATTTGTTCCCGAAGGCCTTGATGTTCACTCAGGTTCTTGGCGCCCGGCATGCCGCCCGGCAACAGAATGGCATCAATACTATGGTAGTCTACTTCATCAAAAAGGCTATCGGCTACAATCGGAACCTGATGAGCCCCTGTCACGGTTTTGCTATCCGTTACCGAAACGGTTTGAACGTTAAGTCCGGCGCGTCTTAAAACATCAATAATGGTAATGGCTTCTGTTTCTTCAAAGCCGTTGGCTAAATGAACTGCTAATTGTTTCATATCGGTTTCTGTATTGAAAATCATTGTTTGGATTTTCCCTAAAATAAAAAAAATGGTCCATAATTGCGAACCATTTTTTATCCGGTATGATCACTTAAAGAAAACTAACGACTAGTTAGCGTATTCCTTCAATGCTTTTTCTAATTTTTTGCGAGTAAAGAAAATTCGACTTTTAACTGTTCCTAACGGAAGGCTTAATTTGTCGGCTATTTCCTTGTATTTATAACCATCAAGAAACATTTTGAAAGGCACTTTGTACTCATTCTCAAGTGCGTTAATGTTCTTCAGGATTTCCTTTGAGCTATAAAATGAATCCGGTGAAGGATAAATCTTATCTTTTGAAAATTTCAGGTGAAAATCGTTATTCGCACCATCAAATGTGCTCTTGGCTTTTACATTTCTCCGATAGTTATTAATGAAGGTGTTCTTCATGATGGTGTAAATCCACGCTTTAAAATTGGTGTTTTGCGTAAATTTATCACGGTAGGTTAACGCCTTTAAAAACGTTTCTTGTAAAAGATCTTGGGCTTTCTCCTGATCAGCTGTCAGGCTAAGTGCATAGTAAAGCAACTTGTCTTGCAATCCCAGCAATGCGTTGTTAAATTGAACTTGTGTCATGGCAGCGTGTTTTTATTGATTATTGTTTAGAACAAATATAAATAACTGTTGTCGTATTGAAAAGGATTCTCACGTCTTTTATTCTTCGATTTTATTTATTCATGATAAAGGAAATCGATACGCATTGATAATTAAAGCATAGCGTAAAATTATGAATTTTACATAGTTTTGTCTAAGTTGTTTTGTATGTCGTTAAACAAGTTATTTTTATTTAGATTGGCTATGAAAAGGGAATTGGTTTTTGTATTTTAAAAAGAAATCTTATCGGTTTTGTGTCTCCATTGCCTTGCTGTTTGCTAATACAAAAACCAACTGTTGTCTAATTGTTTTGTTGTCAATTCACTGCTTTTTTATTTATGGACTGCACACCACAAGTTCCATGCTTAAATAGTATAAATGATGCAGGATTTGGCTATGAACTGCTGAAGCGTACAGCAGATGTGATGATTTTGTTCAATATGAATTTTTGTTGTCTATGCACAGGAGAGGCTATGGTGTATGAAATGCTCCACATGTGAGGTCGGCTTTCTACAAGTAAATAATCAATCTGGCATGAATTGAAAGGAGATGATGGGCACTTTTGATCTGGTTCAACAGGATTAGATTTGAGCTTTAATAATTGCCTTTTGGCTGACTTTTACCTTTGGAAAGATATTTTTACATTTGCCGTTTCCGATTACTTATAGAAGTAATACAGATCAATGAAAAATTTAAATTTTAAGTACAAATGGGCTGAAAAGCTTGTTTTTAAACGTTGGGGAGGTCAAAGGTATTCCTTGTTTCAGGCGCTGAATAAGCAGGTGCACATTGCCGTGTTGGCTGTGACCTATTTTATGGTGGCTGGAATTAACGAAACGATTGCCCAAACTGATCGATTGGAAGTGAGCATGGAATATGATCTTGATGAGATTGAGGTCAGTGCCCAAAGAGCACCTGTAACTTATTCACAGGTGGCACGGATTGTTTCCGTGATTGAGAAAGATCAGATTGATGCGGCTCCGGTCAACAGTATTCAAGACCTGCTGGAGTATGCTTTGAGTGTTGACATTCGACAGCGGGGAACGCATGGCGTGCAAGCCGATGTTTCCGTCAGGGGAGGCTCTTTCGATCAAACACTTATTCTTCTCAATGGAATTAATCTTTCCGATCCGCAAACCGGTCATCACAACCTTAACCTACCGGTTAGTTTTAAAAGCATCAAACGTATTGAAATTCTGGAAGGGCCTGCAGCTCGGGTTTACGGTCCCAATGCATTTTCGGGTGCCATCAATATTGTTACCGAACCATTGCTGGCCGATCAGCTTGCTATTGATTTGACCTATGGCGAGCACCAGCTTCGCGATCTCAATGTTTCGGCCAATGCCCAAGTTGGGAAGCTAAGCAACTTTATTGCTATTAATAATATGGCTTCGGACGGCTATATTGACAATACGGACTTTGATAGCTATAATGTGTTTTACCATGGCCTTTTGCAGGCTGAAGCCGGAAAATTGGATGTACAGGCAGGCCACTCCAATAAGTCTTTTGGAGCCAACGGTTTTTACACCCCGGCCTATCCTAATCAGTTTGAGCAGACCAAAACCACCTTTGCATCTTTGAAATTTGAAACCGGAGAGAAATTGCATTTTACCCCGGCTTTATACTGGCGACGGCATCAGGATCGGTTCGAACTGTTTCGCGACAATCCGGCGTCGTGGTACAGCGGACATAACTATCATATGACCGATGTGCTGGGGGCATCTATCAATAGCTGGTTTACCAGCCAGTGGGGCAAAACTGCTTTTGGCGCTGAGTTTCGATCTGAAAATATTTGGAGCAATGTGTTGGGTGAAATGATGGAAGAACCGATTGATGTTCCGGGAGAAAAGGGGCAGCAATTTACCAAGTCCCATTCACGTACAAGCGTTTCATACTTTGCAGAACATACTTTTTACCTGGGGAACCTGACTGCCTCGGGTGGTGCTATGGCAAACTGGATTTCGGACTTGAATTATGAATGGAACATTTATCCCGGGGTGGATTTGAGCTACCAGTTAACCGATGGGCTGAAAGCGTATGGATCATTCAATAAGTCCTTGCGCATGCCCACTTTTACCGATTTGTATTACGCAGGCCCTACCAACAAGGGCAATCCTGATTTAAAACCCGAGCGATCCACAACGATTGAAGGTGGACTGAAGTTGAATAACCGCTACTTGCATTTGCAGGCTGGTTATTATCATCGTGTTGGAAAAGATTTGATTGACTGGGTGCGAGAAAGTGAAGAGTTTCTGTGGGAAACCCGCAACCTGACAGAAATTAAAAGTAATGGATTGGAATTCATTGCCGCTTTGAATGTTCCGGAATTGCTGGGACAACCGTTCTTTATTCAGCGGATCAATACCAACTATGCCTATAATCAACTGGATAAAAGTCAAAGTGAGTATTTGTCGAATTATGCTTTGGACAACCTGAAGCACAAGTTTGTATTTTCGGTGGACCATAAATTATGGAAAGACCTGATGGGGGCATGGAACTTCCGATTCCAGGACCGGAATGGTAGCTATGCTCAATTTGAAGATGCTACTTATGTTGGAGAAGCCGACTATGAATCCTTCTGGCTGACGGATCTGAAAGTGTACTGGAAAACCCGCAAGTTGCAGGTTTCAGCCTCGGCAACCAATTTATTTGACCAAAAGTATGTGGATTTGGGGAATATTCGTCAACCCGGAAGATGGCTTACTTTTGGCGTAAAATATCAGATTGAATTAAATTAGAAAAAGACAAATCAGATAAGTAATCGGAATAAAAAAGGGCACTCGCAAAAGTGCCCTTTTCATTTTTAGTTTAAGCTAAAGTTGCTACCATAACCGCTTTGATCGTGTGCATTCGGTTTTCTGCCTGATCAAAAACGATAGAGGCTTGACTTTCGAAAACTTCCTCCTTCACTTCCATTGATTCAATTCCAAATTGATCGTAAATTTCTTTGCCAACTTTGGTTTCACAGTTGTGAAATGCAGGGAGACAATGCATAAACTTCACTTCCGGGTTTTTGGTCATTTGCATGACCTGGGCATTGACCTGGTAGGGCAACAGCAATTTGATGCGTTCCTCCCAAACTTCTTGCGGCTCACCCATCGAAACCCAAACATCGGTGTATAAAAAGTCACATCCTTCAACCGCTTCTTCCAGCTTGTCGGTGATGGTGATTTTGGCTCCTGTTTTAGCGGCTATTTGCTGAGCTGTTTCAATCAGTTCGGCTGTGGGCTGACAATTTTCAGGGGCAGCAGCCCGGAAATCCATTCCCATTTTAGCCGCACCAATCATCAACGAATTCCCCATATTGTTTCGGGCATCGCCCAAGTAGCAGAATGCAATTTGATTGAGGGGCTTGTTGGCATGCTCTTTCATCGTCAGAAAATCGGCCAGAATTTGGGTGGGGTGGAATTCGTTGGTTAAGCCGTTCCAAACAGGCACTCCTGCATATTTTCCCAGTTCTTCCACGATTTCCTGTCCAAATCCCCGGTATTCAATACCATCGTACATTCGGCCCAATACACGGGCGGTATCTTTCATCGATTCCTTATAGCCAATTTGCGATCCGCTAGGCCCCAGATAGGTGACATGTGCTCCCTGATCGTAGGCAGCTACTTCAAAGGCACAGCGGGTGCGCGTTGAAGTTTTTTCAAAGATGAGTGCAATGTTTTTTCCTTTCAGCAATTGTTCTTCATCTTTATTGTATTTGGCCAGTTTCAATTTTTCGGCAAGTTCCAGCAACTCGTGAATTTCTTCCGGAGTAAAGTCCAGAAGTTTTAAAAAATTGCGGTTTTTAAGATTTGGTATCATTCTGCAAGTGTTTGGTTATCGTAATTCATCGTAATTTTTGATCCGTAAGATTTATCGGCTAGCTTGGTGGCTTCCGTAATCACGCTTTTCTGACCGCCCTCTTCAATAAATTTCAGGCAGGCCCTTATTTTTGGTGCCATGCTTCCTTCGCCAAAGGTACCGTTGTTTAAATAATTTAGCGTATCTGTGTAGTTCAAAAATTCGAGTTTTTCTTGGCTGTCCAGCCCAAAGTCTTTGTACACAAAAGGAACATCGGTTAAAATGTAAAATTCATCAGCATGAATGCTGGAGGCCAGCAAAGCTGAAGTCATGTCCTTGTCGATAACAGCATCAACGGTTCTCACATTTTTCTTTTCGTCGAGGTAAACGGGAATGCCTCCACCACCGGCCGTTATTACAATGTTCCCCTCGTTAACCATGCGGGCTATAATTTCTTTGTTAAGAATGTCAATTGGATTGGGAGAGGGCACCACGCGGCGCCAGCCTCCAGGGTGTTTGGCACTTGGCTTGAACTGCCAGCCTTTTTCCTGACTAAGCCGGTTGGCATCGGCTTCGTTGTAATTTTTGCCAATGCGCTTGGTTGGATTTTGAAAAGCTGGATCAGCCGGATCAACCGTTACCATGCTCATAACCGAAATGATGTTTTTGTTGATGTCAAACTTGTTTAAAACATTGCGCATCATTCGTTCAATCATGTAGCCAATGCCTCCTTGCGAATCGGCCACACACACGTCCAAGGGCATGGGGGCAATGTTGTACAGGCTTTCTCCGGCAGCATTGCGCATTAAGATATTTCCAACCTGAGGGCCATTGCCATGGGTTATGACCAGGTTATAACCATCGTTGATTAAATGAATCAGGTTTTCCAGTGTATCGGTGGTATTTCGCTCCTGTTCTTCAATTGTTCCAACTTCATTGTCGCGCAGTAAGGCGTTGCCTCCCATCGCAATAACGGCTAATTTTTGCATGGTTGTTTGTTTGAGTTAAACCTGCCAGATAAACAAACATAGAAAAATATGGGTGAAATTAGTATGGTGGAATGATTCGTTTTTTGTGGTTTTAATCTGTTGTAAAGCAGGTGATTGTTGATTTGTGTTAGATTGAAGAAAAGGGGCTGGATCTGGTGATGATTTGTCAATGCGGGTACGTTTTTACATTATAATTCGCTAGTCGGAACCAGGCAGTGGAGGTTTCTTTTTTCGTGCCGGAACAAAAGGCTATCAGAACGATCAATCCTCAAGCTGATTTTTTTGATAACTTAAGCTCGGTTCAGGGCACGATAAGCTGTTTAAATTTCGTTAACTTTGCAGTTCGAATTTTGAAAAATACCTATGGCTAAAAAGACCAAAAGAAAGCAAGTGCAGAAGAAAGACAGTGTGTTTATGCGAATCAAATCCTTACTGAAAAGTGATAAATTCAACTATACTGTTGGCTTATTTCTTTTTGTTTTCGGACTGTATTTGTTAATCGCTTTTATTTCTTTCCTATTCTCAGGTCATGCAGATCACAGCAAACTGGATTTATCCTGGCGGGAGCTACTTGCCAATACCGATATTAAAGTGGAAAACAAGGCCGGTAAAACCGGAGCTTATTTAAGCCATGTTCTCATCAATCAAGGCTTTGGATTGGCCTCCTTTGCATTGATCTTTATGCTGGTTGTAACGGCTTTCCAGTTTTTCAAACGTCCTTTGTTCCGCTATTGGCGTACCATGCTTTTGGCCTTTGTAAGCATGATCTGGTTATCCTTGTTTATGGGCCTGATTCTGATGAATGTAAATTCTGAAGGCTTTTTGTATCTGGGAGGATTGAATGGCTACTTCCTGGCTGTTTGGCTAAGTTCATTGGTGGGGTATATCGGAACTTTCTTTTTGTTGGTTTTCAGCTTGTTTTTGATCATGCTGTTTGCTTTTGAAAACTTTGTCCCATGGGTGAAAGACTTGTTTGGGCGAAAAGTGAAGGAAGCACTGGTGGATGAGGAGCAGCCACAACCGTTTGATACGGTTTCGGAAGTGGTTCCTGAAGAAAGCATTTCAAAAGTTATTGATGAAAACGACACAATCGAAACTATTTTCGATCCCGATAGTGAGGATCTGGTGATGGATGAGTCGATTGATAAACAAAAAATTCAGGCTAATGTAAAGGAGCAACTTGCAGCACCTAAGCAAGAAGCGGAGGATGAGGAAGACCTGGAAATGACGGTTGAGAAAGTAGAGGAGGAAACGAATGAAAATTATGAGCAGGAAGCGACCTCTGATTATGATCCTACGCTTGACTTATCCAACTATCAGTTTCCGGCTATCGACTTGCTGGATGATCATTCATCGGGCAATGCCGAGGTGAGTAACGATGAACTGGTTACGAATAAAAACAAGATTGTAGAAACCCTACGTCATTATAAAATTGAAATTACAAAAATCCGCGCAACCATTGGGCCAACCATTACCCTATATGAGATTGTGCCGGCGCCGGGTATTCGTATTGCCAAGATTAAAAACCTGGAAGACGATATTGCCTTGAGTTTGGCAGCCCTCGGAATCCGGATTATTGCGCCTATTCCCGGTCGTGGAACTATCGGAATCGAGGTGCCTAATCAGCAACCGGAAGTGGTTTCGATGCGCTCAATTATTGCCTCCAAAAAGTTTCAGGAAAGCAATGCCGACTTGCCCATTGTGATGGGGAAAACCATTTCGAACGAGACATTCCTGATTGATCTGACCAAGATGCCGCACATTTTGGTGGCTGGAGCTACCGGGCAAGGGAAATCAGTCGGTTTGAATGCCATCATCACTTCATTGCTATACAAAAAACACCCGGCTCAACTCAAGTTTGTTTTGATTGACCCGAAGAAAGTGGAGATGAGCTTGTACTCAACCATCGAAAAGCACTTTTTAGCCAAGTTACCGGATGATGAAGAAGCTATTATTACTGACATTCAGAAGGTAAAATACACGTTGAATTCGGTGAATATTGAAATGGACAACCGGTATGACTTGCTGAAGAAAGCCCATGCCCGGAACATTAAGGAATACAATGCCAAATTTATTGCTCGTCGCTTAAATCCGGAGAAAGGGCATCGCTACTTGCCTTACATTGTTGTGGTGGTTGACGAGTTTGCCGATTTGATTATGACCGCCGGTAAAGAAGTGGAACTTCCGATTGCCCGGATTGCCCAGTTAGCGCGTGCTGTTGGTATTCACATGATTATTGCGACACAGCGTCCGTCTACCAACATTATTACCGGTGTAATTAAAGCGAACTTCCCAACGCGTATTGCCTTCAAGGTTGCTTCGATGATTGACTCCAGAACGATTTTGGACACTCCTGGTGCTAACCAGCTGATTGGTAAAGGAGACATGCTGATCGCAACTGGAAGTAACATCACCCGTTTGCAATGTGCTTTTGTTGATACGCCGGAGGTTGAGCGGGTGTGTGAACATATTGCCAGTCAACAAGGGTACCCGACTGCCTTTATGCTGCCTGAATATGTGGGTGAAGAAGAAGGCGGAGGTTTGGAGACTGACCTGAGCAACCGTGATGAATTGTTTAATGATGCCGCTAAAGTTGTTGTAATGAATCAAATGGGGTCAACGTCCATGATTCAGCGTAAGTTCTCCATTGGCTACAACCGGGCAGGCAGAATCATGGATCAACTGGAAGCAGCCGGCATTGTAGGACCAAGCGAAGGAAGTAAAGCAAGACAGGTACTCCTTCAGGATGAATATAGTTTGGAACAGTTATTGAGTAGCTTGTAAAAATTTTTTAAATAATAAGATGAAAAGATTAGTTGTATTAATGACCGTAATGGTGTTTTGGAGTGTTGGTTTCGCGCAGCAGGATAAGAAAGCCAAAGATATTTTGGAGAAAGTAACCAGTACCACACAAAGTTATTCATCCATAAGTGCCTCATTTAATTATGTGATGAACAATGAAGCCGAAGGAATTCATGAAGAAAATAAAGGACAGATTTTATTAAAAGGACAGCAGTTTCACCTAAAGTTGTTGCAGCTGGGAATGGAGATATTCAATAACGGTAAAACAGTTTGGACTTACATGAAAGATGCCGGAGAGGTTACCGTTGCTGAGGCTGATGATGAAATGAATGAGATGATGGATCCTTCTACCTTATTTACCATTTATGAAAAAGGGTTTAACTATCAGTTTGTTGAAGAGAAAACTGTAGCGGGCGTTCCCGTGTATATTATTGATCTGTTTCCGGAAAATGAAGAAATCGAATACAGCAAGATTCGTATCCAGGTTGACAAGCAGCGTATGCTAATTCGTCAGGCTGAGATGGTCGGAAAGGAAGGCAACAGCTACCTGGTTTTGGTGGAAGACCTGAAAACCAATGTGCCGGTAAAAGATTCAGACTTTGAATTCAAAACAGAAGATCATCCCGGAGTAGAAGTGATTGACCTGCGATAGATACGAATGAACTGGGCTGGTTCGAAAAAGAAACTGGCCGTTCAACCTTAACAGAATATTGCAAAAACAGACCGTTTCAATAAGGCATTTGAAACGGTCTGTTTTTGTTTGTAAGAAGTTCCAATGAAGCCTATTGTTCCATAATCAAATATTCTTCTTTATCCTGAAGTAGAAACTGAAGGCTTAAACTGCGAGGACCTCCTTTTTCAGAGGGAGGAATCAACAACCAGCCTGCATCCGAATCTTTGAGCTGCTCTGTTTCAAGTTTCTCCGACTCGGGGATGATGCTGATTTCTTCACTAAGCGATGAGAACCATGGCAAATAAATAATTGTCGGGGCCTGAACTCCTGCCTCTTCTTCCCACTGCATGGAAAATTTCCCGGTTTCAAAGTCATAATCATATCCGATTAAATTGCCGGAAATAACTTGAGGGAACGGTCTGATAAGGGCATTCTGAAAATAAGGATAATCTGCAATGTCACTGTAGTGTGCCCAATAGGTATTGCTGAAATTGTGCTTTTCGATCAGGCTCACCAAGTGCTGGGCTGTTTCAACCATTTTTGATGATTTGCCATGCAAAGCGCCCCACTCACCGAGAAGTACGGGCATGTTCATCCGTTGGCCACTTTCAGCGATTCGCTCAAAAATAAACTCGACACGTTCATAGCTTGGGTTTTCCACTTCTTTGGTATCAACAACCAAATCGTAGCCATGCGCTGCGTAAGCTACCTGCGGATCGCGGGTTCCGTCGGGGAGTGTTGTTGCTTCCAAAGCAGTTAATACGCCGGTGTTCACAAAATAGTTATGGTTGAAAAACAGAATATGATTGGTGTCAACCTCACGAATGGCGTCGGCCACTTTTTGATACATGGACTGCAAGTGAGTCCTTTCAAAATCAGCACTCAGTTCGTAAACCGCATCAACCACTTTTGAATACTTCTCCTTTGTGGCAATCAATTCCAAGGCTTTCAGTCTCGATTCTTCACTTGCCCACATGGCTTCCAGCTCTTCCGCCGAAGGAGGCATTTGTCCGGTTTCTTCAGCTAAAACCTGTGCATAAGCGCCTAGCATCAGGGGCATCACTTTTTGAGCTGATGATCCCATGAAAGGCTCGTTCATGATGTCGTAACCAATGACCGTGGTATTATCAGCATACCGCCTGGCAATGTACTGCCACAGGTTGGCATAATGATCCTGTACGCCTATGCCATCTGGTGCCGGCGAGTTGTTCCAGAAATTGTCAAAAGCTGTCTGAACAGCCGGGCTGATCAGGTAGGAATCGCTCCAAACTGCTCCTTTGTGATGAGGCTGTCCTTCATCTAGCGTGGCCCAATCGGGTGCTCCGTCTGAAAATTTGGCACCATATAAATCCTGGTGCATGTCCAGAAAGACATAAAGTCCCTGCTCGCGCGCCCAATCAATTCTTTTATCAATCTCCTTCAAATAGGCTTCGTTGTACTCTCCCGGCTGGGGTTCCAGTCCATCCCATATAATCCCCAGGCGGATGCAATTGAATCCCCATTTTTTGAATTGCTCAAAGGTTTCCTTTCCCTGCGGGGGCATATAATTCTCATTCGGATCTTTACTGATGAAGTTTATTCCGCTAAGAATTACCTGCCGTCCTTTCGAGTCAACAAAATGTTGTCCGTCAACTTTTAAGAACCCGTCTTTTTTTTCCGGCTTTATTCCGGAGCTGCAGGCAGTAAAGGATAGAGCAATAAAACAAACAATGACATACCGTAGTAACATCTATTAAAGATTTTAAATATTTAACAATTTCTCATTTTAGCAATTTTCTGGTTATTTGCAACTGCTTCAATGAACGATCAATTCTATTTGGCATCGAAACTTAGGGTGTACATGATGGATGGTTTCATAAAGTCTTCAGGGTAAGCTTCTGGACTTAAAGTAGAAACCAACATAGAAACCGTCATTCGATTGGATGTAATGTCTCGGATAATAATTTTAGTTTCGTAGGTCAGGATGCCAAAATAGGCATCTTCAGAAAAGGAAACATAATCGGCATCGTTTATAGTGATGGTTTCAACGTCAGAAACGGTTTGTGTTTGTGGGTTTTCCTGGCGGGCAGTAAATGAAAGATCTTCCTGGTGAAGGGTAAAGGTTGAGTTGGTTGGTGCTGTAAAGGTTTCAACAGCCAGGCCTAAATCCCAAATTGGTTCGCCAACAATTGTATTGTTCACATACGCATGAATGACGCTGGCTAAAACCTGTCCGTTTTTAGGTGCTACCGAGTATTTGCCGTCGTAATGAAACGTGTATTCATTGTCATATTCGCCGCCAATTCCAAACATGGTCAGTACATCGTTGGGGGCAGCCTGGTAAACTGTTCCGGAGAAGGAGAACGCGCCATCGCTGTTGGAAGCTGTTTTACTCAGTACCCAGGTTTTACCATTGCTGGCTGCTGGTCCACCGGTAAGCATTTCCAATAAGGAGGCCGCAATACTGATTTGTTTGGTTACTTCAATTTCGCCTCCTTCGCCCATGGCTTTAAGGCTTACGGTGTAATCGCCCGACATGGCATAGGTGTATTGAGGTTCTTTTAGGGCACTTACTCCTTCTTGATCGCCAAAATCCCAGGAGTAGCTGGTTGCATTTTCGGTCATTGCAGTAAACTGGATCGAATAGGGATTATTTTCATCCACCTCAAAAAATATTTCTGCTCTTGGAGGCTCCGGATCGTCTTTGCATGAGGTAACCGCCAATAGACAAACGAATGCAGAAAGGCCCAATAATAAACTAATTTGCTTTTTCATTTTATTTCATTTAAAGGTTATTGATAATGCGTTACTTTTTTATTTCTATCTGAAGGCCTCAGTTAGTCACGGACATCCCACCACAAGGGCGTTGTGATTTCATCAGGGCCTTGCTCTTCAATTGCTTTTAGGTAATTGGCTTGATTGATGTTGGTTTCTATTGCCGGATACAGGAAGCGCTTGGGAAGTTTCCCCTCGCTTGCGCCGGGTTCATAAATCGGGGCAAGCCGTTTGGCAATTTTAGGATAGCCGGTGCGTCTTAGGTTGCACCAGGCCTCGTAGGTTTCCGGCAAACAAGCAAGCCATTGTTGGGTGCAAATCTGTTCGAGTTGCTGTTCCTCGGTTCCTGCCAGAGTAGCATTAGCTGATGCCAGGAATTCATCGGCCTGGCTAGGTGACACCTGCCATTGCTCCAGTGCTTTCCGGAGGCCAGTTTGGTAGTAGTCATTCGCATTTCCGGAGACAAAACCCGCTAAAGCTGCTTCCGCACGTAACAACCAGATTTCGGCAGCCGACATGTAATAGATCGGAGCGCCGCGCCCAACCAGCATGTCCGACGGATTTGAGGTGCCGGCCCAATCCCATTCAGAAAAATAACTGTCGGAAAGGCCGTTGGGAATTCCCACAAATTCGCCATTGGAGTTTGGAGCAACAAAAACTTCCAGGCGCGGATCGTTGGTTGCTTTTAGCTGATCAACCAACAGTTGGCTCATTTTCCATTTCCAGTAATTGTATGAACTATACAGTGGGTTTTGAAATTCCCCAATATCACTGTCCTGAGTTTCTAAGCCGGCATTTTGACTGTTCTCTTCAATCAGTGGTTGGCTCAAACATTCCTGAATGATGGGAGCTGCTGCTTGTGGCGCGACAAAACGGATGCGCATGGCCATTCGTAAACGCAATGAGTTGGCAAAACGAACCCATTTATTCAGGTCGTTGGAAAATAGGGGGTCTGCTCCGGGATAGGCGTTTTCAGCCTGCGCCGTTTTCAGGAGTTCCATGTTTATTTTCAGCTGATCCATCAGGCTGGTGTAAATGGCTTCAACACTGTTGTATTCCGGGTAGAGGATGTCTTTTTGTCCGTAACCACCTTCTTCGTAAGGAATGCTTCCGTAACCATCGGTCAAGCGCAAAAAGCTAACTGAAGCCACAATCTGGGCCATGGCATGCTGAACGGCATTTTCCTGCATGCCTCCACTTTCAGTAAGAAGAATAACCTGGTTGATGTTTCGTATTGGTCCGTGGTAGATATTTTCGAAAACATAACGGTATTCGGCTCCTGTAAAATGATCGAAATAGCTATCGATGTAGCGCGAGTCATTAATTCCCACATACATGTGCGAATATTGACCTCCGAACGTAAAGTGAAGGTAGGTGTTGCTTAAAAATGTTTGACGTACCGCATTGGCAAAAAGGTATTCGTTCGGAATTTCGGTTATATCATTTGGGCTGGTATTAATCTCGGCAAAGCGATCGTCGCAGGAAGCCAGCAGCAGTAGGAAAGCAATCACTATAACCCATTGATTTTGTCTGTTCTTATTTCTCATGGTGTTCATCGTTTTTTTATTAGAAGTTGACGGTCAGGTTAAATCCATAGCTGGAGGTTGAGGGAAGGGACATGTGTTCAATTCCGTTTCCTGTATTTCCGCTGCTGTAGCCCGATTCCGGATCAACATGGTCCATAGCCCGGTAAAGAAAGAGCAGGTTACGACCCACCAGCGACAAATTTAAATTGCTGACTGGAGTTCGTTCCAGCCACCTTTTCGGCAAGGAATACCCTAAAACAACCTCTCGTAAGCGTACGTTGGTGGCATCCTGAATCCATTCGGTACCAATTTGCTGATTGTACAAATTGTACCAATGAGTTTGCGGATCGATGGGCGTTGTGTTGGGTTTGCCAGTCGACTCCATAATTCCCTCTTCAATAAAACCTTGCGGCTCAACGCCGGGGAGAGGGGTGGTGTAATAAGTGGCCGGATCATGAGTGGCGTACCAGCCTTCGCGTCCTTCCACCGTTTCGGCTCCGGTTCCAAATAGGCAATAATAAGCTTTCCCCCACGAATACACATCGCCTCCCATCTGTACATCAATCAAAAAGCTAAATTTCAAGTTCTTATAAGTCAGGTTGTTCGAAATACTTCCCATCCAGTCGGGGTTAATATTTCCCATTGCTTTTTTCTCACCAGCCTGGGTGTAGCCATCTTTGTCAATCAGTACATTACCAAAAGAATCGCGCTTGTAGTCGGTGGTGTAAATGATACCGTAGGGTTGCCCCGGACGCGCCTCAATGGTCATGTGAAATTCGTCAGCCAGGGGGAGTGTTTGCATGTCTTCGTAAAGCTCTTTTACCTTACTATTGTTTTTTGACCAGGTGAGAACAACGTCCCAGTTCAATCCATCCGAAACGACCGGGCTGGCATTCAGCTGGGCTTCAAATCCTGTGTTTTCGATCTTTCCCGCATTCATAAATTTGCTGGCGTATCCGGTGGATGGCGTAAGGGTAACCGGCATAATCTGGTTGACCGATAAACTGTTGTAGTAGGTTACATCGAGGTTAAGCCGATCGTTGAAAAAGCCCAGGTTGGTTCCAACTTCCCACGAGTAGGTATCTTCCGGCTCCAGGTCGTAATGGGGCAGCTGGCCACCAATTCCACCTAAAGGAAAGTCGGTTTGTGTTTGATAAACACTGTAGTACTGACTAATCTGGTATGGGCCGGTGTCATTTCCAACTTTGGCATAAGACGTTCGCACTTTGCCCGAAGATAAAACTGATGATTTCAAGCCAAAGGCTTCGGTAAACAAAAAGCTTAGGTTTTCGGAATGGTATCGGTAGGAATTGTTTTGCAGGGGCAGGGTAGACGACCAGTCGTTGCGCAAGGTCACATCAAGGTAGAGGTAGTTTTGAAACGAGAACTGTCCCAGGCCATAAAGCGAAAACACTTCTTTTTCAGAAAACCACTCGCTGGTTCCGTAGTTCTTGAAATTCTTGATGTTGTAAAAATCGGGCACACGCATGACGCTTCCCCATTGCGACAGGCTTTTCCCTTGGTTGTAGCGGTAGTTTCCTCCGGCACTCAACGTAAGGTTAAAAGCGCCGACTGCCTGGTTGTAAGTGGTCATTACATCGGTGTTCCACTCCATGCCCTGACTCATACTCTGGCTCATGGAACCTCGGCCAGCTTCGAGGTTCGGGCGCCCCGGAGCCTCCTGATCTTTGGTTGTTTTGGAGTAAAAATCGAAACCGGAACGCGCCGTTAACTTCAGCTTTTCAGAGAATTTCCAATCGACAGAGAACATGGACTGCAGGCGATGTTTTTCATCTTCATTGCTGATCTTATCCAAAATCCAGTAGGGATTGCTGAAGGTGTTATCCGTATTCCACTTCATCTCGTTTCCGGCAGCATCGGTAATGTTATTTTTTAGCGATTCCAAGGAGATATTGCGTGGCATAATTCCCAGCGTTTGAATAATGTTGGCTCCGTCTTCGGCCAGGTAAGGCCGGTTGTTTACCACCGAACGGATGTAGGTGATTTTACTATCTAAATCAATGTTTTTACCAAATTTGGAAGCTCCGCGCAAGTTGATGGTTTGCCTGCTTAAATCGTTGTTGGGCATGATTCCTTTGGAGTCCTGATTGGTAATGGATGCCCGGAAAGTGGTTTTATCGTTGCCTCCATCAAAGGCTAGGGTGTTGGTAAAACTTGTGCCAGTCCGGAAAAAATCGCGGTACGAGTTACCCTGACTGCTGAACGGAACTTCTTCACCATTCCATCCAATACGCAATTCACCATCCATTCGGGGGCCATAACTCCAAATCCACGGATAATCTTTCAGGGGGTAGGAGGGATTGCCGGCAATGATGTTGGGGTAAACGCCAAAAGCACCTTGTCCATATTCATTTTGAAGGTCAGGAACAACCATCGGATTTTCGAAGGTGAAACCGGAGGAAAGGGATATGCCAATGCCATCACGCTCCAAGCCTTTCTTTGTCATAATCAGAATAACACCGTTGGCCCCGCGCGAACCATAAGCTGCTGCTGCTCCGGCTCCCTTCAATACGCTTATGGAAGCAATGTTTTCCGGGTTTAAGTCGGACAACGCGTCACCGCCATCTTTTCCACCCCAGCGGCCAGCTCCGCCGTAACCGGCATCCATCGGAATTCCGTCAATTACAAACAAGGGGCGATTGTTTCCCTGCATCGAGGTAATTCCTCGCAATACAATGCGTGACGAACCATCAACGCCGGTTGGCGATTTGGTAATTTGCAAGCCTGCTACCTTACCCGCTAAGGAATTGATGGGGTTGTTCTCTTTGGCCTGGTTGAAATCGGAAGCCTGAATTTGGGCCACCGAGTAGCCCAGTGAATTCTTGTCGCGTGCAATATTTAAAGCGGTGACGACCACCTCTTCAATGGCACCAATATCTTCTTCCAGACTTATATTGATGATTGATCTTCCATTAACCGGCACTTGCTGCTTTTTAAATCCAATGAATGAATATTCAAGCACGGCATCTTTCGAAGGGACTTCGATGGCATAGTTGCCGTTCACATCGCAAATTTGCCCGGTGGTTGTGCCTTGAATAACAATATTCACATTGGGAAGTGGCTCATTGTCCGAGGCCGACACAATGCGCCCTTGCACTAGGAATGAGTCGTTAGGAAGCTGGTCGTTGGAGACGACAATCAATTTTTTCTCAACAATTTTAAACGAAAGCCGGGTTTCTGCTTTCAGGATTTCAAGGGCTTCCAGAATGGTCTTGTTGCTGAATGAAATGGAATAAACGGCATCCAGATCAATGACATCATCGCTGTAAAAAAAGCGATAATCACTTTGTTCCTGAATGGCATTAAAGACATTCTGAATGGTTGAGTTCGTGAGGTTGACTGACAAGTCATTCGTTTGAGCAGATACGGAATGAGTGCACAGCAACAGCAGCCATGTCAGAAACACGAACATCAAGGATTTTGTCGTAAGGTCAGGTTTGATTTTCATACAGTTCTGTGTTGTTTAGTCGTTGTTTTTTTGGTCTTCTTTTTTGCGTAGCCAGACATCTCTGTCCTTCAGGGTATAGTCGATCGGTGAAGCGATGCTGATGGCGGCCAATACATTCTCAAGGGTTTCATTTTCAATTATTCCGGAAAACCGGAAATCTTTCAGGTCAGCATCTTCAAAATGGATCTTGACATTGTATTTCCGTTCAATCTTCACAATCATTTTTTGCATGGGCTCACTTTTCATAATGAGCCGATCTTCGGTCCATGAGGTGAAAAGCTTCGGGTCAATACCTTTGGAAATCAGGATTTTCTCTGGTTTTTTCTCCCGGACAGTATCCGGTTGACTGGCTGGTTGATTTTGTGTTTCAATGGTTTGAGTTTGACTGGTTGCTTTATAGAATACCAGTTGCTCGTGGGGTTTTAAGAACAGTTCTTCGGGCTTGGTTTTTTGCGTTCTATTTTTAACAATACTGACGGAGCCTTCCACCAAGGTTGTTTCAATGGTCCGCTCATCGGCATAGCTTTTTACGTTAAACTTGGTGCCATAGGCCTTTACGGTAATGTCGGAAGTGCGAACCTGGAAACGTTTGGATTTGTCCTGAGCGACTTCAAAAAAAGCTTCTCCTTCGAGCGATACTTCCCGGTCATCCTTGCCAAAATCCCCCGAATATTTCAAAACACTTCCGGCATTCAGAATTACTGTGGAACCATCAGGTAGTGAAATGGTTGATTTGGCGCCCATCGGGGCTGAGATTACGCTTTCTTCCAGCTGGGCAAAGTAATGGTTGGTCTGGTAGTTACTAATTCCCCACGAGAGGGTGGCTCCCAAAATGAAAACCGCAGCGATTTTGGTCCACCGTAGCCAATTGATCGTTGGCGATTGAGAAGAGAAGTTTCGCCTTTCCAGTTTTTTCCACTCCTGGTCCAGTACGTCTGGGGTAATTTGCAATTCGGTTTCGGCAGCCAGCCAAACCGACTGCATTTCTTCCAGGTAGGCTTGGTTTTCAGTGCTTTCCTGAAGCCAGCTCTCCAGTTCTGTCCATTCGTTGGCAGCGATGTACCCTTCCAGGTACTTCAGAATTAATTGATCGATGTTATGAGGTGTTTTCATTTTTGAGTATTTCTTATTTTTTGGTTCTCGTGGCTGAAACCGGTAATTGTTGTTTCAGGTATTTCAATGCCCGATAAATCTGCACTTCAACCGTTTTGGGAGAAATGGAAAGCTGTCGGGCGATTTCTTTGTGCTTCAGGCCTTGCTCGCGGCTCAGTAAAAAAATCTTTCGGCATTGCTCGGGCAAGGACGCCATGGCTTGATGAATTGTTTCCTGCAGTTCCTTTTCCTGCAGCTGATCATGCGCATTTTGCTGGTATAAAAAACTTTGTTGTTGTTGCAGGTGAAAGCTGGTTAAATGGCGATGCGTCGTGTTTGTCTTCTTCAGGTAATTAAGACATTGATGATGAACCGCCCGGTAGAGATAAGCTTTAACCGACTGATTGATTTCCAGTTGCTCGCGCTTTTCCCAGAGGTAGGAAAAAACATCCTGCAGGATATCTTTGCAGGTTTCGCTTGAGTGCACATATTGACGGGCAAAAACGTAGAGCTCTTTGTAGTACTTTTCGAATAGTTTCCGGAATGCACCCCGGTCTTCGCACACAAGTCGATCCACACATTCTTTGTCAGTTTCCTGCGCCGAATCTTCCAGTGGCCGAACGACCGAAAGTACTCCGGAGCCGCCTGACTGCTGGAATGTTGGCTTACTTAAGGCTGAAACCGAAGTACGAAAAAACGGGACAGAGTGATTTTCAGCTTTCATCGTAATTAGTCTGATTTGGTAATCTGCTTCTAAGGCAATTCAAATTGAAAGATCACTTACAAGCCAACCATCTTTTTTTACGAAAACTTTTTCAGATGAACTTTAAGTTGCTTTAAACTCCGGAAAATGAAGGTTTCAACAGTTTTGACAGAGAGCCCCAGTTGCCTGGCTATTTCCTTATGGCTCAGTCCTTGTTTTCGACTAAGAAGAAAAACCTGCTTTTGACGTGGGGGAAAAAGTTCTACCTGTTGATCAATCAGATGAAGCAATTTTTGATGGTCCAGATTGGTTGTAACATCAGTATGGTGGGGCAGCAGGTAAGCATAGTGCTGGTTTCCTTCGGCCTGTCTTTTTTGTTTCTGAATGTAGTTTAAACTTTTGTTGCGCACCATGCGGTACAGGTAAGCATTAATGGAGTAGCGAACAGGTATTTTTTTGCGCTCTTCCCAAAACTGTGAAAATGTTTCCTGAATAATATCTTTGCAGGCTTCGTGTTCCCGGGTGATTCGTAAAGCATAAAAGAACAAAGGCTTGTAGTAGGAACGAAAGAGTAAATTGAAGGTTTTTACGTCCCCGCAATTTAACTTTTCCATTAACTCCTTTTCGGGGAGAGATATGTATTTGTCCAGTCCCAAGCAAACAAAGGTTATAGCTATTTAAACCATAAGTTAAGGACAAAATTGGTTTTTAACCAAGGGTTAATGGATAAACTTTTTTGTGGCTTGGGTTCTTTTTTCGTCCTAGGTATTCTGGTTGGAGTCTCAGTTGTAAAAAGGAGCAAATTTCATCCTAAACTACATGTTTTTTTAGAGTTCAGATAAAAATGTTAATTTGAGACGCAATCGTAAGATTGATTTTCTAAACCTACTTAAATACTACAAAAATGAAAAAACGACTACTCCTTGTAGCGCTTGTGCTCGGTTCTTTATCGGGTAAACTTTGGGCGCAGGTGAATTACCTGAAAGAATCGGATGCTGATTTTCAAAAACGAATGGAATGGTTTACCAATGCCCAATATGGCATGTTCATTCATTTTGGCTTGTACAGTCAGCTTGGGGGAATTTATGATGGAAAAACAGTTAAGGGCTATGCCGAATGGATTCAATCATCGGCTGATATTTCAAGGGAGGAGTATGCCCGGTTAATTGATACCTGGAACCCACAGCATTTTGACGCGGATAAAATAGCACGTTTAGCTAAAAAGGCCGGCATGAAATACTTGGTGATTACCACAAAACACCATGAAGGTTTTTGCTTGTGGGATTCTGAGTATACCGATTTTGATATTGCCAGTTCTCCCATGAAAGGACGTGATTTGATTCAGGAGCTATCTGATGCCTGTAAAAAGCAAGGAATCAAGTTCGGAACGTACTACAGTATTATTGATTGGCATCACCCTTCGCAACATCGCAATGATTCAGGAAAAGATGGATGGAATCGTTGGGGCCAGGTGGCTATGATTCCTGAGAAAAAGCAAGAATACATCGCTTATATGAAAAATCAAATCCGCGAATTGGTTGAAAAGTATGATACCGAGATTTTGTGGTTTGATGGCGATTGGGTGAATTGGTGGGATATGGAAACTGGCGAGGACTTGTACCAATACATTCGTGCGTTGAAACCATCGATTATCATCAATAATCGGGTGGCCAAACGAGCTCAGTTTAAACGAGACTTTGGAACACCGGAGCAGGAACATCCTGGAGATGCACTGGATCATTACTGGGAGGCATGCTATACCATGAATGATTCATGGGGATTTAAAAAAGAGGATCATAACTGGAAAAGCGCCGATAAAGTCTATAACCAGCTCAAGGAAATTAATGAAAGAGGAGGAAATCTCTTGCTAAACATTGGGCCCGATGGGGAAGGTAATGTCCCTGAAGAAAGTGTACAAATCCTAAAAGAAGTAGGAAAGAAACTAAAGAAGAAATAGTCTTTGAGCTTATTCGGCAAAGGGATTTCCGTTATGAATTAGGATGAATTCTAACGGGACATGAGTCTGTTTAAGGATGGAAAACTTACGCTTGTTTTTCTTCCTCAAACAGACTTTTCTTTTTTTGATAATTGCCGGGAGTTAGCCCGATTATTTTTTTGAATTGCCGGTTAAAATAGGACAGGTTATTGTACCCACATCGGAAACAAATTTCAGAAATCGAAAGATTCCCTTCAATTAAAAGCTTGCAGGCAAAACCTACCCGCACTTCATTGATAAATTCACTGACCGATTTTCGTGTCTTTTGACGAAAGAAACGACATAAGGATGCCGGAGTCATATTGGCAAGCAGAGCGAGCTCTTCCAGTTTAATTTCCTTTTCAAAATTGGTGAGGATATAATCATAGATTTTGTCAATTCGCTTGGAATGGTGTTTCTGATAATGATCGGCAAATGGAATGCCTGATAGAATGGTATGGTTTTCCACTTGAGCTAGTTTGTGTAGCATTGTGAGCAAGTGTGTAAGTCGGTCAAAAGGCTGCTGGTCGATCATTTTTCGGAGTTTCCGTTTTACAGGATGTCCCTCGGGTAAATGGTAACTGATTCCCCTGGGAGAAAGCTCCAAAAGCTTTTTTATAGGAGCCATCTCAGGCAATTCCCAAAGATCTGGCCCTAAAAAGTCTTGTCCAAAATGCAGTACAATCGCACTCACTTTCTTTCTTGAGTTGTGGTCGAAGTAGCTGTCATCACTCTTCCAAACATGGGGTAATCCAACTCCCAAAAGCACCAAATCTCCACTACCAAAGCGCGATATGTCATCACCAATAAAACGGGTTCCTTCCCCTTGAATAATATACACGAGCTCCAATTCAGAGTGATAGTGCCAATGGTCGTAAAAGGCAGTACGGGTATCTTTCCGAATTGAAATGGATTGATGAACCTGTTTGGTTAGTTTAAAATATTGTGCTTGCATAAGATGTCATTTTGTGCGAATACCTAATTGCAAATTGAAGCAAATTTACTGGATTTATTGATCTGTTGAAAATATAGTTCAAGTTACAGGTAAAATGATTCAACTACTTTAAAGCTGAACAGTGTAATTTTGAACTGTGCAGGAAAGGCTTATTTCCATTCATTAAAAAGGGCTATGAGACTTTCTCTTCGAATCTCTATTTGAAAAGTATATTGCAATGATTACTACTACAACTAATAATATAGAATGAGATGAAGAATCTACACTTTTTAATTTGTTTATTCATGTTCTTACTAATTGCTCCGTCGGGTTACGGACAATTAGCTGTTGTTCCTCGAAACTCCTCGGTAAGTCCTGTGAAAGTTGACTTGAACGGGCGATGGAATTTTAATGATTCCTTTTCCGGCAAGCTTGCTGAGGTGGGCAATCGAGCAAAAAAATGGCCTCAGATTGAAGTCCCTGGAGAATGGGCCATGCAGGGATTTGAGGTAGAACCTGGAAAGGCGGGAGTTTATTCCCGATCTTTTGCTGTTCCAAAGACATGGACAAACTGCAAGATCTTTTTACGTTGCGATGCCGTTTTTAGCAAGGCTGATTTATTTGTTAATGGGCAAAGTGCAGGTTCCCATACCGGCCCGATGGTTGCGTTTGAAAAGGAGGTTAGTTCTTTGCTCAAGCGTGGAAAGGAAAATCGCCTGACAATTGCTGTTACAGCAGAAACAATGGCTGATACCTTGATGTCGGGAACACAATATGCTGCCCATCAACTGGGAGGAATTCTACGAAAGATTTACTTGTATGCCGTTCCTGAAGTATACCTTGCCAACTTGGTTGTAACCACTCCTTTGGATCCAGATTATGAGCATGCTGATTTAGCAATTAATGCAACATTAAAAAATGCTGTTGCTGCTGAACGTGCTGATGTGAATGTTCGTCTGTTCGCTCCCAATGGGAGGCAAGTGGAACTGGCAAACTCTCGTAAAACCGTCCAACTGAAGGGTGAAAAGGAGTTGCCAATCAGCCTTTCATTTCCGGTAGCTAAGCCTGATAAATGGGATGCTGAACATCCAAATTTATATCGGCTTGAGCTTGATGTTTTAACTGATGCTGGCGTTGAAACGATCGTGAAGAAAATAGGCTTTCGGCAAATTGAGGTCGTTGGCAATCAGCTTTTCGTGAACGGAACTCCGATTAAAATGAAGGGGGTGAATCGCCACGAAGTTCATCCATTGCGAGGCAGGAGTTTAACTCCTGAGCTTTGGAAGCAGGATGCTGAATTGTTTAAGCAGGGAAACGTGAATTACATCAGGACTTCCCATTACCCGCCAGCCGAAGAGTTTATCGCTTTGTGTGATAGTCTTGGCTTGTATGTCGAACTGGAAAACCCAATTTGCTGGGTGGGCCATGGAGCTAATGAGCACTGGAAAAACAATGATCCCAAGGATCCGGCCATGTACAACTATTTTGAGCAAATTGCTCGTGCCGATCTGGCTTTCTTCCGGAATCATCCAAGTATTCTGATTTGGTCAATGGCCAATGAATCCATGTGGACAGAGAATTGGTCGCGCTTAGCCGATTTTTATGCGCAGCAAGACCCGACCCGACCTGCTACCTTTCATGATCAGGCTTACGGCGGATTTAACAACTACGGCAGTACGAAAATGCCAGTGGCCAACATGCACTATCCGGGGCCTAATGGACCTCAGGTGGTGGAAGACTTTAAGCGTCCGATATTGTTTGGCGAATATGCTCACCTGAATACCTATAACCGGGAAGAAATCGTTACTGACCCTGGCGTGCGTGATGCCTGGGGACGCGGATTTAGAAAAATGTGGGAAGGTATGTATAAAAGCCGGGGATGCCTTGGTGGTGCTATCTGGTCAGGAATTGACGATGTTTTTTATTTGCCCGACGGACGTGCTGTTGGTTATGGCGAGTGGGGGCCAATTGATGGCTGGCGGCGCGAAAAGCCAGAATACTATCACATGAAAAAGAGCTATTCTCCGGTAAAAATACATAATCAGCATGTTGAAGTTCCTGAAAAAGGACAGCCTATTCGTCTTCAAATAGAGAATCGCTTTGATTTTACAAACTTGAGTGAGTGTCACATTGCCTGGAGCGTTGGCAATAAGTCGGGTACGGTAAACATGGATTTACCTCCACAAAAAACAGGCATCTTGGATATTAGGCCCACAGATGCTCGGTTAGACGGGGAAATTATGACAGTTCGTGTGTTCTCTCCCCAGAATATTGAAGTAGAAGCCTGTGCTATCGAAATAGGCCAGGTAAAACGCGATGATTTTCCCTTCCAAAAAGTGTCAGCTCGCCGGTTAGCAGTGTCTCAGGAGGATGATCGTCTGCAAATAGTCGGAGACGGATTTGAGTGGGAGTTTGGCTTGAAAGAAGGAGTGATTAATGGTGCTCAAATCAATCATGAAAAAGTTCTCAATGGCGGAGCCGAACTGATGATGCTCGAGTTAAGAACAGGCCCTTGCAATACAGAACACAGCCTCGAAATTCCTCTTCATAATTCGCTTTGTACCAGGAAAAAGGTACAGGATGTTAGCTGGGAGCAAGTAAACGATACCGTAAAAGTTAAAGTTTTGCTTAACTACACGATGGCCGAAGGGGAGATTAACTACGCGTTTACAGCCGGGGGTGATGTGGTGGTCGATTACCAGATGAAGGCAATGATCAAAATGAATCCACGTCAATGGGGATTGGTTTTCTCTGTTCCTGAAAGTTCGAAGAATTTGCAGTGGTATCGGAAAGGACTTTGGAGTTGGTATCCTGAGAATCATATTGGACGTACGAATGGTGAAACGGTGCCTTTTGGCGACAAAGCTTTCCGAATTGAATCGTTTGGGCAAAAGCCTGTCAATGATTGGCGTTTTGATGCCATTTCGTTGGGAACAAATGATTTTAGAGCAACGCGTGAGAATATTTACTGGGCTGCTTTATCCAATGCCGATGGTTATGGGGTAACGGTTGTTGGCGATGGCCAACAGGCTTTCAGAGCTTTTGTCGATGCTAATGAAAACATCAGCTTCTTGGTGGCTGGTTATTCAACCGGCGGAGGCGACATGTTTTTTAGCGGGCATTATAATGATGAGCGTAAACCTTTGGAAGAAGGAAGTGTGATCAAATCCTCCGTAAAACTGCAATTGGTGAAAAAGTAAGAAAGGCGCAGACAAAGGCAAAGGCTCTGTTTTGTAAGGATTGGAAATTTTGAAGAATAAATCTTAAACCTTAAAACGAATGAAGAAACTTAGTTTATTAATGATATTCCTGGTGTTTGCAGTAAGCATCCAGGCTCAGCTTACTTTTGATCCTCAAAAGTTGGAAACGATCCGTTGGAGCCCCATTCCCGAAAAAGTTAAGGGGATTGATGGGGTACAACTTGACCTGAATGGAACCTGGAACTTTAATCCAAGTCCAGCAGACTCGTTTTGGAAAAATATAGGTAGCACAAACTGGGAAAATATTGAGGTCCCGGGCGAATGGGTGATGCAAGGCTTTGAAGTAGATGCCGGACAGTATGCCGGTTACTACCGGGAGTTTCAGCTTCCTGAATCGTGGAAGAAAGCTCGTATTAAGCTGAAATGTGAAGCTGTTTACAGTGAATGTACCATTTGGATGAATGGAAAAAAAGTTGGAGGACACTTAGGCGGATTTACCCCTTTTGAGTTGGATGTTACCGATGCGGTAAAAAAAGGAAATAATACAATTGCGTTGGCTGTTCGTAGCGAAAGTGTGGCCGATAGCCTGTCCTCTGGTTCAAAGTATGCGGTTCATCCCTTGGGAGGTATTTCCCGTCCAATTTATTTGATGGCCCTTCCCGAAGTGAATGTAGCATCCTTGCATGTCCGGACAACATTTGATGAGACATACGAAGATGCTCTTCTTCAAACCCAGCTTTTGTTGTCTAATGAAAGCAACAGAAGTAAAGATGCCGTTCTAAAGTTTGAACTTACCGATCTGTCTGGAAACCACGTTGCTTTTGAAGGCGACAAGCAACTGTCTGTTTCGCTGGAAGCAGGAACAAAAAAGATTGAAACAAGCGTGAATGTTCGAAAACCGCAGAAATGGGATCCGGAACATCCCAACCTTTATGTGCTGCATTGTTCACTGTTTGTGGATGGCGTAGAACAAACAAAAGTGTCACGACGATTTGGTTTTCGACAAATTGAAGTTCGCGAGAACCAGGTTTTTGTAAACAACCATCCGATAAAATTACGCGGTGTCTGTCGGCACGAAGTTGATCCTTTGCGGGGACGTTCGTTGAATGGAAACCAGTGGTTTGAGGATGTTAAACTGTTTAGAGAAGGAAATGTCAATTACATCCGTACTTCGCACTACCCTCCAAATCAAAAATTGTTGGATGCATGCGATGAGCTGGGAATGTTTGTTGAGGTGGAAGGCCCATTTTGCTGGGCTGGCAAAAAGCCGGTAAATAATTCAAATTACTTTGAAGCCATCGTGCAGCCCATCCTCGAAATGGTTGAATTGAATAAGTCGCATCCATCGGTTTTGCATTGGTCAATTGCGAATGAGTCGTATGATTTTGATGAACTTTTTAAAGAAGCCGCTGACTTAGTAAAGGCTGCTGATCCTTCACGACCTCGTATTTTTAGTCAATACGGACCTGATGGAGATGGCGGATATCTGGAGCTTGCCAATCATCACTATCCAGGGCCTGGAGGTCCCGATAAATATCGCAACCACAAGCGTCCAATTACTTTTGATGAATACGTACACTTGAATGCCTACAACCGATTTGAGCTGATGACCGACCCTGGAATTCGCGATTTCTGGGGAGATATTTTGTATCACATGTGGGAGAAAATGTATGCTGCAAAAGGCGTGCTGGGTGGCGCACTATGGGCTGGTATTGATGATACCTTCTTTTTACCATCAGGACATGCTGTTGGCTACGGAACCTGGGGGCCGGTCGATGGCTGGAGAAGGCCAAAACCGGAATATTGGCATATGAAGAAAATCTATTCACCGGTAAAAATCAAACTTGAAAGTGGACTGAATGATGAGCCCGTGAAGCTTACATTGGAGAATCGCTATTTCTTTTCAAATTTGGATGAATGCCGGATTACTTGGAGTAATAATCAAGCCAAAGGACAACTACGAGTTGAGGCCAAGCCTGGCGGATCAGTCGAAGCAACGCTTCCTTTCACATACAAGGAACTAGGGAAATTGAGGTTGACTGTTTACAAAGACAGTAAAGTGGCCGTTGATGAATATGCTTTTGATTTTTCGATGCCTGAAATGGAGATTGCTAAAACAAATGAGGATCGTTTGCAGTGGAGCCGAAAGGGAAAACAAAAAATTGCTGAAAGTAAAAAGTTAAAGGTTGAGTTTGGCCCTGAAGGATTCCGTATTTCAGACTCAAAAGGACACGATGTGTTAAATGATTGGCCAATATTAATGCTGGTTTCTGCCAATAATAAAGGCGATACACAGATGACCAAGGAAACACCGGATTATACGCTGTATTCACCCGCTGCATCAAATCGTAGCATTCATTCTGTGGACGTAGAAGAAGGAGAGAAGCAGCTTAAAATTGTTCTGACTGAAGGATACGATGAGGCAACAGGAACGATGGAGATCTCTGTTCAGGCTAATGGTTCCATAGCTGTTTCGTACGATTACAGCATGCTGAAAAATGAGAATTTCCGTCAATGGGGTGTGGCATTTTCATTGCCTGAAACATTCAATACCCTGAGTTGGGAGAAAAAAGGACTGTGGACCGTTTACCCCGAAGATCATATTGGACGGCTGAAAGGTGAAGCGAAACTTTTTTACAACGATGAGCGCTGTGGATTAGCAGGTCCTTCGAAAAAGCCTTCCTGGGCTTATCATCAGGATCAAACGCGCTATGGAAGTAACGATTTCCGCTCAACCAAGCGCAATGTATTTCAAGCTGCCTTAGCTGCTAAAGGTGCAAGTACCATTCAGCTAAAATCGGACGGTAGCCAGCATGTACGTAGTTGGCTTGAGAATGGCAACATTCATTGGCTGGTGGCGGGGTACGATAATCCGGGGTCAGAACGGTTTCTGCGGGGATTTAGTTCTCATGCAGCTTTGTACGATATTCCGTTAACCAGAGGCCAGAAGCTAAGTGGACAAATAAAACTATTAATTACTAACGAATAAATAAGATGACTGCAAACGATTGGAAAGACGACAAAGAGCTTTTCGGTTTTATCCGTAAGGAACTCTATACCGCTGTAGTTGGCGATATTATGGATAAAATGGGACTTCAGCATCAGTTTTTACCTCCTCAAATCAGACCGCTGAAAGAGGAGATGTTGCTGGTTGGACGGGCGATGACTGTTTTGGAAGCTGACTGTTTTGAAGAATTGAGCCCCGGATCACAAAACCCCTTAATGGATAAACCATTTGGCTTGATGTTGGAAGCCTTGGATGATATCAAGCCGGGCGAGGTTTATATCTGCTCTGGTTCTTCTCCTGCCTATGCTTTAGTTGGCGAACTGATGCTTACCCGTATCAAAATGTGTGGTGGCACTGGAGCTGTTGTCAATGGCTATTCGCGCGATACAAAGGGGATTTATGATGTTGATTTACCGGTGTTTTCTTATGGGCCCTATTCTCAGGATCAAGCACCTCGCGGTAAAGTGATTGACTTTCGGGTGCCTATCGAAATGAACGGGGTTCGTATTAATCCAGGTGATATTATTGTTGGTGATATTGATGGCGTTTGTGTGGTCCCCCAGTTGGTTGAGAAGGAAGTATTTGCGCGCTCTTTGGAAAAGGCTCGAGGGGAGAAAACGGTATTAAAAGCCATTCAGGAAGGGATGAGTGCTGTTGAAGCCTGGGACAAATACGGAATCATGTAAGGCAATGTGTAAATAAGAAATAGCCATGAGTAGAGGATCTGAAAATCAGTGGTTCGGATATGGTCGTCTGAAAATTCTGTTTCCTGGTTCTTGTATCTTGGCTCTAATTTGAAATGAATGAAGATTACAGATGTTAAAGTATGGTTGGTTGAAGGTGTAAAGTACAACTGGACTTTATTGAAAATTTATACCGACGAAGGAATTACTGGGGTTGGCGAAGCGACAAACTGGCCCGGAAGTCAAATGATCGAAGCTGCTGCAGTTGAAGCAGGAAAACGTATTATCGGCTTGGATCCGATGCGGACTGACTTTATCTGGACCAAATTATATCGCGATTTGAATTGGGTTGGTCCTTTTGGTGCCAGCATGTGTGCTATTTCGGGTATTGACATGGCCTTGCTCGATTTAAAAGCAAAGAAACTGGGAGTCCCGATGTATGAGTTGCTGGGAGGGGCGTTTCGCACAAAAATTAGGCTGTACGCCAACTACTGGTTTACAGGTGGTGGACACAATGCCGAGGACTATGCGATGCAGGCTCGAAAGGTTATGGGCTCTGGCTTTAAGGGCGTTAAATTTGATCCTTTTGCGCATGTCAACTATTTGTATGGTGAAGACCTAAATACGGACTTGGGCTTGAGTCAAGAGCAACAAAATCGAGCTTTTGAGGTAAGCAAGGCTGTTCGCGAAGCGATTGGACCCGATGCTGACTTAATGATAGAAACACATGCAATGCTTAATTTCAAAACAGCAGTAACGATGGCTGAACGATTGGCTCAGTTGAACATTACCTGGTACGAAGAACCTGCGGGACCTGAAAATGCAAATACCTTAAAAGCTTTACGTGAACGCATTGACCCCAAAGTTTCGATTTGCGTGGGAGAGCGTCATTATACACGTCACGGAATTCGGGATCTGCTGGAGAAACAGGTGGTTGATGTTATTATGCCGGATATCACTCGTTGTGGTGGTCCTTCGGAAATGAAGCGTATGGCAACCATGGCCGAAACCTACAATGTATTGTTGGCACCGCATAACCCTAATGGGCCCCTGTCAACATTGGCAAGTGCTCATGTTTGTGCGGCTGTTCCCAATTTCTTCCGGCAGGAGTATATTTATTGCGATGTCCCTTGGCGAGATGAAGTAATTGATCATGCCATTGAGGTCGATCAAGGTTATCTGGTATTATCTGACCGGCCGGGTTTAGGTGTCGATTTGGTTGAGCAAGAAATGGAGAAGCATCCGGGTATCCGTATCGCTAAAAAAGGTTTTTATATTTAGGAATAGGAAAGTACGAAGTGACTAAAGTATATTGACAGAGTTTTTAAGCCTTAAGTTAGTTCGAAGTTGTCCAAGAATCTATTGTCTTGGCTCTAACAAAAGTGTCTTTAAAAAATATAAACAGATAAAACCAATAAAAATGTTAGGGATTAATCTAACCGATAAAGTAGCTATTGTAACAGGTGTTTCCAGTGGTATTGGTGCAGGAGTCGCAAAAGTGCTGGCTGAAGCTGGCTGTCATGTGGCTGGTTGTGCAAGGACATCTGAAGATCAGGATAGTGTCAAAGATTTTATCAAGAGTGTTGAAGCTTTTGGGAGGAAAGCTTTTTACCAAGCGGTTGATGTCACCTCAAAAGAGCAGATTGCCTCTTTTGTTGAACGTGTTGCCCGTGAATTTAAGCAGATCGATCTAGTGGTTTCCAATGCCGGGGTAAACGTATTTAAAGGAGCTTCGCAGTGCTCCGAAGAAGATTGGACTTACAATCATGAACTAAACCTGGCTTCGCATTGGCGCTTGGCAAAAGCAAGCCGGAAACATTTAGAAGCAAGTTCTTCAGGAGTTTTTGTCGTTATGACTTCCAATCATGCTTACTCGTCAATTCCTGGTTGTTTTCCATACAATGTGACCAAAACGGCACTTACTGGTTTGGTTCGTGCCATGGCAATTGAATGGGGACCCTCTGTGCGGGTTGTGGGAGTAGCTCCTGGCTTTATCGATACTCCCGGAAACGATAAATGGTTTAACTCGTTCCCGGACGCAGCTGCTGAACGTCAGCGAACAATTGATTTGCATCCGGCGGGAAAACTTGGTACCCCAGAAGAAGTTGGAGCATGGTGTGCTTTTCTGGCAAGTGACTTTGCAGCTTTCGCAACGGGTACAACCTATCTTTTGGATGGAGGCCGGTCGGCGTTAATGCAGGATAGTTAGAATTGATGACTTATTATTTCTGAATTGCGGATGGAGATAGACCTTGGGAATCCAGCTTATGAGTTTCAGGTTCCAAGTATCAGGTTGTTTGGATATCCGAACATCTGAAAGTGTAACATCCGGCATTTATGAAACTTTCGTTATTACTCTCAACATTGTTGATTACGAATTTACTTATGGGACAAAAAGTCGAGCTTGTTGAAAATACGCCAGTGGCAATTTTAGGAGAAGGCACGGTGTGGCACCCCTTTGAAAAGGTATTGTATTGGGTGGATATTACCGGAGAAAAACTTCATCGCTACGATCCGGTAAAGAAGGAAAATAAAACGTACCCAACGGGAAGTATGATTGGGACTGTCGTTCCTGCCGCTGGCGAGTATACTGTTTTGCTGGCATTGGAAACGGGTATTTATGGAATGGCAGCGAACGGTGTTTTGCATCAATTGATCAACTATCCGAACGAATTGCAAGGGAATCGGTTTAACGATGGGAAATGCGATCCGGCCGGTCGTTTTTGGGTGGGAACAATGAACAAGAAAGTTGTGAAAGGAGCTGGAAATCTCTATGTTTTTGATGGGCAGGTTTTGACTGTGAAACAAGCAGAAGTAACGATTTCCAATGGAATTGTTTGGGCTTCTGATGGACAAACGATGTATTTCATTGACACCGCTGAACAGTGCATTTTTGCCTACGACTTCACGCAGGCGACCGGAGAATTGTCTAATCGTAGGATTGCCATAAATGTACCGGCTGAGCTTGGAGCTCCGGATGGTATGACCATTGATTCGGAGGGAATGTTGTGGGTTGCCCATTGGGGCGGTCATGCCGTTATTCAGTGGAATCCAAATACGGGGGAACAACTGCGGGTAATCGATGTTCCCGCCCCTCATGTAACTTCCTGCGCTTTTGGTGGAGCTGATCTTAACACCTTGTTTATCTCAACAGCTAAAGAAGGCTTGTCTGAAAAGCAATTGCAAGCATACCCTTTAAGCGGCTCGCTTTTTCAAATTGCCCTTGATGTGCAAGGACTACCCGCAGGAGTCTATCGGTAGTTTCTACTTACCGTTATCACTTTATGTCATTGCGAAAGGAGTGCAGCAACCTTTCTGATTCTTGATATGGAGTCGATCATGTGATTGTTGGAAGTTGAGATAATTGTCTTCAGAGTTAAAGTATATATTCTATTTGGCATTCTTTTTTGGATAATATAGTTCATAAATGTGGAAATAGAGTTCATCAATACAAAAATGGAAAGCCTTTATATTTAAACCAACAAACACCTAACTATACTAAGAATAAAAAAACCGGCAAATGAGCAAACATTTGCCGGTAATAAGCACGATGCTACCAACATCATGCAGATAAGTTAACAGCCGATGAAATGGCTATTATAAAACTTAAAACATTCAAACTTATGAAAAAAAATCATGACTTTAAGAACAGGGGGGTGCGAAAATTACTGCTAGCCTTCCTGATCCTTTTTGTAGGAACAAGCTTTTTGAAAGCACAGCCGGTTAATCTTTCCGGAACTGTTTCCGAGGCAGAAGCCGGCACTCCATTACCGGGCGTTTCGGTGTTTATTAAAGGAACTACAATTGGAACCATTACTGATTTTAATGGTAATTATTCTTTGCAAGTAACACCAGAAGAAGATAAAGTGATTGTGTTCTCATTTGTTGGTATGAAAACACAGGAAATACCAATTGGAACGAGCAAGGTGATTAATGTAAAATTGGAAAATGATGCCATAGGACTTGAAGAAGTCGTTGCTGTTGGTTATGGTGTGCAAAAAAAGGAAAATTTAACCGGTTCAGTTGCAGTTATTAAAAGCGAAGCACTTGAAGAGCGTCCGGCAAAAGATGCTGTTGACATGTTGCAGGGAGTAGCACCAGGACTTAATATAACAAGGAGTTCAGGAAATATTGGTGAAACAGCTTCGATTAACATTCGGGGAGTAACTACTCTGGGAGAAGGATCCAATGGCTCTCCATTGGTGTTGATAGATGGAGTAGAAGGAGACTTATCTTTGATTAATCCACAGGACATTGAAAATATTTCAGTTTTGAAAGATGCCGCATCATCTTCTATCTATGGATCCCGAGCTCCTTTTGGAGTAATCCTGGTTACTACAAAAAAGGGAGAGAAGGGAAAGATCGACGTTAATTATAATAATAGTTTTAGAAGCGGTTCGCCTAATCACTGGCCCAGTGTTTCAGACTCTGAAACTTTTGCTTATGTCCTTAATGACAATAGTGTTAATAGCGGAAACGCACCTTATTTCAGTTCCGAATGGTTGGATCGAATTATAAGATACAAGAATGGCGAAGATGTACCTATGCTGGCTAATAGCCAAGGTCGTTGGGTAAATGGCTATAATGCCGGGCATGCCAATAGTAACTGGTTAAAGGGGGTTTTTGATGATCAATCGTTTTCTCAGGAGCATAACCTCAGCATAAAGGGAGGTAGCGAACAAATGCAGTATTATATTTCAGGAGGATTTATCGAAGAAGAAGGACTTCTTAAAATTAATACTGATACTTACCAACGGTATAATATTACTGGTAAAATAAATGCGTCTCTGACTTCTTATCTTGATGTGGAATTTATTAATCGTTTTTCAAGAAAAGATTACCAACGGCCTACTTTTTTAAATGATGGTATTTGGGATAATATTTTGCGTCAGGGATGGCCTACTATGCCGATTTATGATGACAATGGACAACTGTTTGATAATGCAGCAAGTCCAATCTTGAAGTTGAGAGATGGTGGGGAGCATAACCAGATAGTAGATGTAAATACACATCAATTAAAATTTACACTTCAACCACTTGAAGGATGGCAGATTGTAGGTAGTGGTAGCTACAAATCATCGAATCAATTTAGGCAGTGGTATCAAAAGCCTTTTTATAACTATGATAAGAATGGGAATCCTTATTATGGAAGTGGAGGCACCGAAAGTAATGTTAATGAGTATGCATTTAAATCAGATTATTACAACCTTGATGTATATTCTGATTATGAGATGGAAATCAAAGCTCATAAGTTTAAATTGATGGCTGGAGGGCAGTTCGAAAACTTTTCTCAGCGAGATTTGATGGCGCAGCGTACAGGAAGTATCTCTCCAGATGTTCAGTCTATTAGTACGACTACTGGTATTAACTCCCGAGGAGAAGAAATACCTCCTTCATTAAATGGGAATTACTATGACTGGGCTGTTGGTGGCTTTTTTGGACGCTTAAATTATAACTATGACAATCGTTACCTTTTTGAAGCCAATCTCCGATATGATGGTTCTTCTCGATTCAGACAAGGTAGCAGATGGTTGTTGCTGCCCTCTTTCTCTTTAGGGTGGAATGTTGCCAATGAGAAATTTTGGAATGTTGATATTGTGGATCAGTTAAAGGTTAGGGCTTCTTATGGTTCGTTGGGGAATCAAAATACTGAGGTGTGGTATCCAACATATGTAACGCAGCCTGTCGGTGTTCAAAATGGAGGATGGTTAGTCTCAGGCAGTCAACCCAACACTACTTATGCTCCTGGCTTGATTAGCAGTAGTCTTACATGGGAAAAAGTAGAGTCTTATAACTACGGATTAGATTTCGCTTTATTGAACAGCCGATTGAGTGGTTCTTTTGATTATTTCGTGCGGAATACCTTAGATATGGTCGGCCCGGCACCAGAGCTTCCAAATACTTTGGGAACAGCAGTTCCAAAACAAAATAATACGGACTTAAAAACTTATGGTTGGGAGTTATCCGTTGCATGGAATGATGGTTTGGATTTAAGAGGGAATAGACTCAGGTATGGAGTTTCTGTGGTATTGTCCGATTCTCAAACTGAAATTACCCGTTATCCCAACGAAAGTAGAAGCTTGTCAACCTATCGAGAGGGACAGAAGCTAGGTGAAATTTGGGGGTATGAAACGGTCGGTATTGCGAAGACGCAAGAGGAAATGGATGCCCATCTAGCATCATTAAACGAAGGAGGACAGTTTGGCTTAACAAACTTGACCGCGGGCGATATCATGTATAAAGACCTGAATGGAGATAATAAAGTTAGCTCAGGTGCCAATACTTTAAATGATCCGGGTGATCGTAAAATTATTGGTAACAATACGCCAAGATTTCGTTTTGGAACTACGTTGAATGCTAGTTATAAGGGGTTTGATATAAGAGCATTCTTTCAAGGAGTCTTAAAAAGAGATTATGCAACTTCTTCACAAATGTTTTTCCCTGGTGGCTGGCAGTGGGGAGTCATAGTGCTGGATGATCAACTGGATTATTTTAGAGCTGATGAGAATCACCCCTTGGGACAGAATCTGGATCCTTACTATGGGCGACCTCTGATGGATAATCGGAACCGGGAGATTCAAACAAAGTATATTCTAGACGCTTCTTATGTGAGATTGAAAAACTTAACTGTAGGGTATACACTTCCTAAGGTCTTAGTCAATTCGCTAGGGATAGGTAATTTAAGAGTGTATGCTTCAGGCGAAAACCTATTTACTTTTACTGGATTAACTAAGATTTATGATCCTGAACTGATTCGAACGGATAAACGGAATTCATATCCTATTTTCAGGACATACTCTTTAGGTTTAAGCCTAAGCTTATAGAATTAATTAATAAAAAGGAATTATATGAAAACAATCATAAAATATATAACAGGATTAAGCATTGTGCTCTTGCTGTTTACTGCTTGCGATGATCTTTTAGATAAAGAACCAATAAGCCAAGTTACTCCTGAATCCTACCTAACCGACGTGAGTCATTTATCAGCCTACGTAATAGATAAATATACGTATATTCCAAATTCATACCCAAATGGTTGGATTCCGACAGACAATAATACCGATAATCAGGCTTCCCCTGGAGCAAGCAATGTTTTTGTGCCCGGAGAATATAAAGTACCGTCATCTGGGGGAAGTTGGTCCTTCGGTGAAATACGGCAATGCAATTACTTCTTACAAAGAGTAATTCCAAAATACGAAGCCCGGGAAATATCTGGAGATGAAGTAGCAATACGTCATCATATCGGTGAAATGTATTTTCTAAGGGCTTGTGTTTATTTTAGTAAACTACAGGCGTTAGGTGATTTTCCTATTATTACAAGAGAATTGCCAGATGACAAAGAAATATTAAGTGGAGCCACAAAGCGACAACCTCGAAATATGGTGGCACGTTTTATCCTTGCCAATATTGATACGGCATTAACATACCTGGCAGACGCATCTCCTGTTGTCGTCAATAAAACACAAATAAATAAGGATGTTGCGCATCATTTTCGGTCCAGGGTAGCGTTATATGAGGGAACTTGGCTTAAATATCATAAAGGTACTGCTCGTGTTCCCGGAGGTCCTGGGTGGCCTGGTGAATCTGAAGATATTCAATTCCCATCAGGGAATATTGATCGTGAAATTGATTTTTTCTTGGGTGAAGCGATGAAGTCAGCTAAGATTGTTGCTGATAAATATGCTTTAACTCCTAATGATGGTGGTGTTCCGCAGCCAGACAATGCTCCAGTGCCATATCCAATTGGTCAAAATCGATATTTTGAGATGTTTGGGGATGTAGATATGGCTGGTTATGCAGAAGTGGTTCTTTGGCGCGAATTCAAATTAGGAGTAGTAACCAATCAAATTTCACGAGGGTTTCAAGAAGATAATGGTCAGGTTGGCGTAACTCGTTCGGCAGTTGAAAATTTTTTAATGGAAGATGGAAAGCCGATATATTCTAGTAGTCTTACTTATCAGGATGATGAGATTGGTTCAGTACGCCAAAATAGAGATAATCGTTTGTATTTATTTCTTAAAGAGCCTGGGCAATATAACCTATGGATTAACCGGGGTGATGGAACTCACGAATTGAATCCTATTGAAGATTATCCATGGATAACTGGAGCCTACAATGGTCGAGAGGGGCGAATGACTACAGGTTATGCTCTTAGGAAGTTTATGAATCCAGATGCAGCTCATGCCTTAAATGGAGGAAGTGGTATTGGTCATATTGTTTTCAGGGCTGCAGAGGCTTATTTGAACTATATTGAAGCTTCATATGAGAAAAATGGAACATTGGATATTGATGCATTGGAGTATTGGAAGGAGTTACGCTCTCGGGCTCATCTGCCTGAAGATCCTTCCGTAACAATTGATGCTACAGATATCTTTCAAGAGGCTGCTAATGATTGGGCTGCTTACTCAGGAGGTCAGCTGCTCAACGACAAGATACTTTATAATATTCGACGGGAAAGGCGGAGTGAGCTTTTTTCAGAAGGCTTCCGTTATGAGGATCTTAAACGTTGGCGTTCATTTGATCAGTTAGAAGTGACTCCATATATTGTTGAAGGATTTAAACTGTGGGGGACTATGCAGGAGTGGTATAAGGAAAATGGAGTATCGTATTTGAAATACGGCTCGGCTAGCAATGACAATAATGTTTCTTCACCACCGGAAGCAGGAGGCAGTATATATTTACAACCTCACAGAGCTAACACCAATAACCGTGTTTACAATGGATATAAATGGCACAAGGCCCATTATTTGGAGCCAATTGCTGTATCACATTTCTTACAATCATCTGTCGATTCAAGTGTAGATGGATCGCCTATTTATCAAAATCCGAATTGGCTGAAAGAGGCTGATACTGGAGCCCAGGATTAATAATATTAAGGGATTAATAAAAAGAAAGAGGTAGTTATTTCAAAAGCTATTTGAAATAACCACCTCTTTAAAATTATTTTAATTTATGGGAGAAAGTCTATTTTTTCGAGTACAGTATTATTTAGATATTTAAAAATAATGAAAGTTCGATCTATAAAACTAGAAAAATTGAGGCAGGCATTTGTACTCTGCCTTTTTGTTTATTACTCAGTGGGAGCTCATTCGCAAGAGATAAGTGTAATCAATTCTTTTGAAAAATATAGCAACCTATTATGCGAACTGCCAGCACAGGTTGCCGGAGTACAAGCACCTGTTATAAGTTTAAATGGTCAATGGCAATTTTCAGGGAAACAGTTGAATCTAGAGAATGGAGAACAGTTAAGTTTAGAGGAATGGGAAAATATACAAGTTCCTGGAGAGCCTGCTATGCAGGGTTTTTTGATCGAGCACGATGTCTGGTATGCATACAAGAAAGTGTTCACGATTCCATCTGACTTTGCGGGAAAGATGACTGTATTGCGGTTTAACGGAGTATATAGTCACGCTAAAGTGTGGGTGAATGGAACCTATTTGCGTGAACACTGGGGAGGATTTACATCATGGGAATGCGATCTAACCCCTTTTGTCAAGCAAGATGAGCCTGTAGAGCTAATTGTGGCATTCTTGGATCCAGTGGATGACATCTCTTTTGGTTCGGGATATGCCAAACATTGCATTGGCGGAATTCTTCGTGATGTGGAATTAATTGCCTTGCCGAAAATACATGTAAGTAGGCTGGAAATAGAAACAGAACTGGACAATTACTATGAAGATGCCACGCTTAAGCTAAATGTTGGAATCAACAAAAGCGCAAAGTGCAAGTTGGTTTTTGAATTACGCGATGAAAATAACATTTTGTTATTTGAACAGACAGAGCAACTAGACAAGAGCACAAGTAATATTCAGGTGGCTCAGCCAGTTGAAAATCCCCATAAATGGACGGCTGAAAAACCATACCTGTACAGCCTAACAATAAAATTGAAGCAAAAAGGAACGGTCACAGAATGTATTGAGCGTAAAATAGGATTTAGGAAAGTTGAGATAAAAGGTAACAAGATGCTGGTCAATGGAATGCCTGTTAAACTAAGAGGAGCATGTCGTCACGATATCCACCCATTGATGGGAAGGAGTACGAATGAGGAGTATGACTTGAAAGATGTACTGCTGGCTAAGGAAGCCAATATGAATTACATACGTACTTCACATTATCCTCCAAGCAGGAAGTTTCTGGAATATTGTGACAAGTATGGCATTTATGTGGAAGACGAAACCGCCGTGTGTTTTGTGAAAACCTGGAAGGCAGAGCCATATAGTAAAGAAGATGAAAGTAAGGATGATCCTGATTATACAGACAGATACTTGGGTCAGCTAGCTGAAATGATTGAACGCGACCGTAACCATTCGTCGGTCGTTATCTGGTCTATCGGAAATGAGAACCGATATGGGGAGAACTTTGGTATTTCCTATGATTATGTTGTTGCACATGATACAACTCGTCCTATCATGTTTAGTTATCCGGGTACAACAAAAAAGAAAGTATATGATATTGCTAGTGTGCACTATGTGAACTACAATGGTGAACTAAAAGATAATATGGGGATATCTAGCCACAAGTTTGGTGTAGATGGAATGCCGGCACTTCATGATGAGTGGGCACATGTGGCTTGTTATAATGTACAAACCTTGAAAGAAGATCCGGGAGTTCGCGACTTTTGGGGGCAGAGCATGGAAGAAATGTGGACAGGCTGTTTTGATTCAGACGGAGGCCTTGGTGGAGCTATTTGGGGCATGATTGATGAAACGTTTATGCTGCCGGATACGGTGGTAGGATATGGACAGTGGGGGTTTATTGATCCTTGGAGAAGAAAGAAACCCGAATTCTGGCATACGAAAAAAGCACACACTCCGGTAAAACTTGAAAGTACCAGATTCACAAAAAGTATGGAAGGAACCGACTTGCAGATAGCAGTCCACAATCGATTTGATCATACAAATCTCAGCGAATTAAAACTCGAATGTAATTCGAAGGTGATAGAAATGCCCGACATTGCACCTCACCAACGCGGAAAATTAATTGTACCGGCCAATCTTGCTCAGAATGGCACTTTATTGAAATTTTGGCTTGGTGAGCGCTTGGTTGATATGTATCGCATTTCCTTTCAAGAACCGGTTGAGGCGAAGTTTGAAAATTTACCAAATAGTGTTTTGAATGTGGTGGAAAATGAAGCTGATTTAACGGTTTCAGGAAAAGGTTTTTCCTATTGTCTGGATAAGCAAAGCGGGCTGATAAAAAAAGGGATAATTGATGGAGTAGAGGTTCTCAAAGGTGGCCCTTTTTTAAATGTAGTCGTTCCCTCTTGGGCTAAAGGTGTCAATCAGGGCAAGGGAAGCCAATTAATTCCTCTGAAAGAAAACTGGAGTTTAATCAACTTCACATATGAACACAATGAAAATCGTTTTACGGCTCGCATTAAAGGACAAATGGATGACATGAAGGTAGCCTATCTTTTTGAGGTTCTACCTAACGGTGAAGTGGAAGTTAAGTATACGATTGAAGATATGCCCGAAGCGGTACACGAAGCTGGTATAAATTTTTTGTTGAGTTCAGATATGAACCGTATATCTTGGAACCGCAATGCCCAATGGTCCATATATCCGGAAAACCACATAGGGAGAGCAGTTGGAACAGCTGTTCGCAATTCAAATTTTTCAAAGGAGAAATATCGGTTTAAACCTGAAAAAGAGTGGGAACAGGATGGAAAAGACTTTTACTTATTTCAGAAAAGTGGCATAGATACTGAAATGGGAATGAGTACTCATGACTTCAGAACTACCCGACTGAATCTTACCGAATACCAAGTTTACAATAATGAGGATAACTATGGGTTGCATGTTTTTGCAGATGGTGAATTGGCTGCGCGTTGCTCTGTTTCAACCAAAGGAGAGGTTGTTATGAAGATTTTGCATCATGTTTCCTATAGCGATTTGGGCTGGGGTAATTTTGTGTTGCCCTCAAAGGTAGAGAAGAGGTTTAGTGGCCATTTGAACTTTCGTTTGTTAAACAAAGATTTAAATCGATAGAATTCCTGAATATTATTTCATGAAAGGCATAGAGCAACCATGTTATGACTAAAGTATATTTTTGTAAAAATTGAATTTGATAATTTAGTTCATAAAATGAAAAAATAGTCCATTTAAACAGAGAATCAACTCTCTATCTTTAGTGTATTAATAGAACATAACCTAACTAAATAAAATGAATTTCTTTTCTGGATTACTCATTGTTGTTCTTGCAGGGGTGTTGCAAGGATCATTTTTCTTACCAATGACTTATACCAAAAAATGGCAATGGGCACATAGCTGGTTTGCTTTTTCGTTATTGGCTATGTTGTTGGTTAATTGGGGAATTGCCCTGCTAACTATCAATGGTATTACTTCTATTATTGCGGCTGTTCCGGTTCAACTACTGTTGCTGGTGGGCGTATTTGGTTTATTATGGGGTATTGGAGCTATCCTTTTTGGCAAGGCAATGGATATGTTGGGAATGGCACTTGGCTATCCCATTATTATGGGCATTAATGCCATTACGGGGACTTTAGTCCCAGCCTTAGTTTTTTCATCTTCAATTTTTTTAGAGCCCAAAGGACTGTTAATTCTTTTAGGGGCCTTGGTTTCGGTTGTCGGAATTTACTATTGTGCGAGGGCTTCCTCTCAAAAAGATAAAAGTTCGAAACTCTCGAATTATACAACCACGGGCTTGATTCTGGCTGTTATCTCTGGTTTTACTTCGTGTTTACCCAATTTGGGAGCTGCTTTTAGTCAGGATATTACCCGAATTGCTGTCGAACATGGCGTAGGACAGGCGATGGCTGGAAATGTAATTTGGTCTTTGTTTTTTACAGCAGGATCTCTGGTGAATATGGGATATTGCTTGTTTGTTCTTATAAAAGGAAAAGAATTGAAAGCATTTATTAATGAGCATAAAACGATGAATTGGGGACTGATCCTGGGCATGTCAGCTATGTGGATTGGAAGTTTCTATGCTTATGGCTATGGCGCTGTTGTTTTGGGCGATTTAGGCTTGGTTGTTGGATGGCCACTCTTGGTGTCACTATCCATTGTTATTGGAAATCTCTGGGGAATATTCCGGGGAGAATGGACAGGTGCTCCTCATAAAGCCCGGAAAACGCTCAATTTTGGAATTGTCTTGTTGATTGGGGCCGTTCTTATTATTGCATTAAACAACCTTGTTTAACAGGTTA
Organism: uncultured Sunxiuqinia sp.; assembly: GCF_947495665.1. Taxonomy (GTDB): domain Bacteria; phylum Bacteroidota; class Bacteroidia; order Bacteroidales; family Prolixibacteraceae; genus Sunxiuqinia; species Sunxiuqinia rutila. The sequence goes on along the minus strand of NZ_CANLZV010000009.1, from coordinate 77,097 downwards.
TTTCGATAGAGTATTAACAAAAAAATTAGCGCTCATACTTTCAGATAAAGTGGTTTTGGCCTTAGCTTCTTTTTCAATTCTGGTTTCAGGATGTAAGTCTGGTGTTTCACCGGGTAAAGAAATGCCTTCAAAACCGAGTTGCACGCATGGGAAAACGAGTTAGCAGAACCTCTTTGGCAAACACACCCCGTTGGAAACAACATACATTGGACAGATACAACCAGGTTTATGTTGATTCGTTGCGGCGGGAGTAAGTTTATTCTCTGTTTGAATGGCATTGCAGGTTGGGGTAGAAGTAGGATAGGTAATAAAAACAATAAATAGATAACATGTCAATAGTATAGATAAGCTCATTTCTTTTATTTTTGTGCCAATGCAAATTATTGATGGAGTAGAAGAAGGCGTATTGATTGATAAACTCATTCAGGGTGATCAGCTCGCTTTTGAAAAGCTTTTTCGGTTTTATTATCCCGGATTAGCGGTTTATGCTCGTCAGTTTGTTACTGATGCCGAAAAGGCTGAAGAAATTGTACAAGACTTTTTTGTTCGCTTTTGGGAGAAACACACCTCCCTGCAACCTTCTGATTCTTTAAAATCCTATTTGTTCTCTTCTGTAAAAAACAGTAGCCTCAACGTATTGAAGCGTTTAAAAGTAGAAGAGCGATATCTGCGCAATATTCAGCTGTTATCCGATGATCATTTGCTGTACGACCCGGATTTATATATAGCCTCCGAATTGCAGGATAAAATACAAAAGGCTATCGATAAGTTGCCTGATCGATGTCGCGAGGTTTTTATTTTGAGCCGGATTAATGGGTTGAAGAATGATGAAATTGCATTGCAGTTAAACATTTCAAAACGAACCGTTGAAACTCAAATTAGCAAGGCCTTAAAGATCCTTAAGGTTGAACTGAAAGAATATATTGGACTCCTGGCTCTTTGGGGATTCATTAATCTTTAATCTTTTTTATCCTTTTCTTAATTTTTTTTGAAATCTGAATACGTGTAGTTGCTGTGGCAATTGTATTGTTAGTGTAAGAAAGAACAAAAGCGTTGCATTCTTACAGAACTAATTTCTAATCTATTGGTGCCAGATGCATATAAAAGATACCGACAATGCCAGAATAGCTGGTTTCATAAGAAACAGAAAATCATTAACCGAGGAGCAGCAGCTTGTCGAAGCTGGAAAAATCATCAATCAAATTAACGAAGTTGATGTAACAACTGCCTGGAGAAATGTTTCTGGTAGAATAAATCAACCTAAAACTTCTCGTTTAATTTTTCGTCAACTTCAGCGGATCGCTGCTGTATTATTTTTCCCCGTCCTGTTGGTTTCCATGTGGAGCTTGTTTGTAAAAATCCCTGAGATAAAAAGTACGCTAATTGCTCATCAGGAAGTGACCAGCCCCATTGGTTGCCGCACAAAGGTAGAGTTGCCTGATGGTACCTATGCTTGGTTAAATGCCGAAAGTACCATTAAGTTTCCGGTTCCTTTCATCGGTCAAAAAAGGGAAGTAGAACTGATGGGCGAGGCTTATTTTGAGGTTACCCCAAACAAGGAAAAACCGTTTGTTATTACTTCGGATGAAGCAAAGGTAACTGTTCTGGGAACCAGCTTTAACTTTCGGTCTTATGAAGAAGACAAGGTTGTGGAAGTGGTGCTGAAAGAAGGAGCCGTTCGGCTCGAAAGTGAGTACAATAACATCGCTAGCGAATACTTGATGAAGCCGAACAACAGGGTGGTGGTGAATAAACGTTCTGGCGAGTTAAAGATTACCGATGTCCATGTTGATAAATACATTGCATGGCATAAAAATAAGCTGGTTTTTGATGAAAGTTCAATCGAGGAGCTTGCTGCAAAACTGGAACGTTGGTATGGTGTGGAAGTGATTATTGAGGATAAGAACTTGCAGGCATATCGTTTCTCCACCACCTTCGAAAACGAATCACTGCAGCATGTAATCGACCTCCTGGAATTATCCTCTCCAATTAACATTGAATATAAACAGGCTGAATACAAACCAGAAGCAAAAACCGTCACTAAATCTAAAATAATTATAACCAAAAGATAAAGGCGTTGCCTATGACAAAACCCAAAACAAAGAAAGGAAGTGCAGCGAACACTTCCCTTCAAAATTTACCCGACAGGGGTAAATTATTTAATAATAATTAACAGGATAAATTTATGAAAAAAATGACGAAACCCTTGGGTGTATTTTTTAATGCACACCGGAAAATTCTTACAATTATGCGAAATGCAGCTTTTTTAATTCTCTTTACCAGCTTGCAGGTTGTTGCAGGCATGAGTTATTCGCAGTCAACCAGATTGTCGCTGAATAAAAGTAATGTGACTATAAAAGACGTTCTGATGGAAATAGAAAATCAGAGCGGAATGTATTTTCTGTATAATAGTGAGTTGATTGATGTTCAGGAAAAAGTGGATGCTTCTTTCACCAATGAGAAACTGGATGTCATTCTGAATAAGCTATTCGAAGATAAAAATGTTCAAGTAATTGTAAACGACCGGCATATTGTTTTAACTCCGGGAAGTACAAGCTCGAACCTCCAGCAGCAGAAAACAATCTCTGGAAAAGTAACCGACGCCTTGGGGCAGCCCTTACCCGGTGTTACAGTTTTGGTAAAAGGAACAACCATTGGTATTGTTACTGACTTTGATGGTCTTTACACTCTTACTGAAGTGCCTGCCGGAGCTACCTTGGTTTTCTCGTTTGTTGGAATGAAGTCACAGGAAGTAGAAGTGGCCGGGAAAAACCAGATCGATATTGCCCTGGCTGAGGATGCTATTGGCATTGAGGAAGTTGTGGCGATTGGTTACGGTACCCAGAAGAAAGTAAACCTGACCGGATCGGTTTCTGCAGTTAATGCCGATGCCTTGGAGAACCGACCTGTTACCAATGTTTCCTCAGCCTTACAAGGACTAATGCCAGGTGCTACGGTTACTCAAACCAGCGGTCAGCCGGGTAAAGATGCTGGTGGTATCCGAATTCGTGGTATCGGAACTCTTAATAATTCGAACCCCATGTATGTTGTGGATGGAATGGTTGTTGGAAATATCAATGACATCGATCCCAGCGATATTGCATCCATTTCTATTTTGAAAGATGCGGCATCAGCAGCAATCTATGGGTCACGTGCCTCGAATGGGGTGATTTTGGTGACAACTAAAAAAGGGAATAGCAAAGAAACAACCTTGAAATACGAAGGTTACATTGGCTGGCAACAACCAACACAACTTCTTGAACATCTTCCTTCCTGGGAATATGCCGAGCTGTATAACAAAGCTTTGGTTAATGAAAATAAATCGCCTGCTTATACCGAGGCTGAAATTGAAAAATTCAAGAATGGTAGTGATCCCGACAATTATCCGAACACCGATTGGGCTGGCTTATTTTATAAGAAAAGTGGTTTTCAGCAAAGTCACCGTGCGCAAATCAGTGGAGGTAGCGACAACACCACTTATTTGATTTCATTAGGTTACCTGGATCAAGGAGGAATTATCGATAATGCGGGATTTAAGCGTTACAACGGACGGGCAAACATAACCACAACAATCAATAAATTTGAGGTTAACTTTAACATGTCGTTTACTCAGGGAAATACGACTGAACCAACAAACCCATACACGGGCGATATGTACCAGATATTTCGGCAAATTAACCGAATTGCGCCTTTCGTCCCTTACAAATACTCAACCGGAGATTATGGTTATATTGCCGATGGTAACCCCTTGGCATGGATGGATCTGGGTGCTATACGGGAAGAGAAATACCGGAAGACACGCGGTATCGGAAATATAAGTTATGAGCCCATCAAAGGATTAAAAATTAAGGAAATCTTGGGTTATGAATACACTGGTACTTCGGATGAAAAATTCATTAAAGACATTCAGTTCTATAATTGGAAAACGGGTGAGCCAACGCTTTACCAGGGGCCAAACAGTCAAAAAGACATTCGGGTAGACTACCAAACTGTTAGTTTGCAAACTTTGGTGACTTATGAAAAGACGTTTGGAAAACATACAATTCAGGCTTTGGGAGGTTTTTCGCAGGAAAGCTCACGTACCGATTGGAACAGTTCCTACCGGAAGTCTTTTTTGAATAATGAACTGTGGGAGGTTAACGCTGGGTCTGCTGATGGTCAGGTAGCCGAAGGTTCGGCTTACGAGTATTCTTTAAGATCATATTTTGGACGTATTTCATACAACTTCAATGATAAATATTTATTAGAGGCGAATGTACGTCAAGATGGTAGTTCCCGCATCTCGAAAGATAATCGTTGGGGTACTTTTCCTTCATTTTCCGGAGCATGGCGTGCGATTAACGAGCCATTTATGGAAAACGTAAAAGATGTGGTGTCGGACTTAAAAATTAGAGCTGGTTGGGGTATTCTTGGAAATCAATCCATTGGGAATTATCCTTACCAATCGGTATTGTCAGCTGCTGATTACCGATTAGGAGGTGCTGTTGTCTCCGGAGTTGCCCTAAAAGATGGTGTGAATACGGACATTAAATGGGAAGAATCAACCACCACCAATATTGGTGTCGACTTAGGCCTTTTCTCTAATAAATTAACTTTTTCTACCGACGTTTACAACCGAATTACTTCTGATGTATTATTGAAATTACCCGTTCCCTCACCTACAGGATTAACTGATCCTTATCAAAATGCGGGTGAGGTGACTAACAAAGGGGTTGAGTTTCAGTTAGGCTACAAACTGAAAAAAGGAGACTGGGACTTCCATATTCTGGCTAATGCAGCTTATAATAAGAATGAAATTACTGACCTTCGTAATGATGGTGCCCGGATATGGAATGGTTATAGTTTCTTGCAAGAGGGCTATCCGATTAACTCCTTTGGTGGCTATATTGCTGAAGGCTTATTCAGAACACAGGAAGATTTGGACAATAGTGCTGTCATCAATCGCGGACAGGCTGCTTTGGGCGATATTAAATATAAAGACGTAAAAAAAGATGGTAAAATTAATGCTGAAGACCGTGAATTTTTAGGTAGCTGGATGCCTGCTTGGACCTTTGGAACCACCTTGTCTGCCTCTTGGAAAGGCTTGGATCTTCAACTTCTGTTCCAGGGGGCAGCCCAAGTGAAGAGTTATGTCCAGAATGAGTTTGTAGGTAAATTGACTGGCTTTACGGATAAACCTACTGTTGTTTTCCGTGATTCTTACGACAAGGATACCAATCCAGACGGGAATTTCCCCCGACCTCTTTCTTCATGGAATGTTAATTCATCCAGTAGCTATCCTTCATCTTTTTGGGTTGTTGATGGTTCTTATTTACGATTGAAGAACCTGCAGTTTGGCTATACTTTGCCTAAAATGATGACGAATTCTGCCGGATTGTCGAGAGTGAGAATTTACTACAGTGGCCAAAACTTACTGACTTTTACCGGTCTTCGTAAAGGCGTAGATCCAGAAGCTCCTGCTGGTGCCAGGGCTTATTACCCACAGGTGAAAACCAATACGATTGGCTTAAGTGTAACATTTTAAAAATTCAGGATTATGAAAAGATATAGTTTATTATTAATTGCCCTGCTGTTCCTTTTTTCATGTGAGCAGGACTTTATGGACAAAAATCCATTAGACCAGATTTCCAATGAATCGTTCTGGAATAATGAAAAAGATGCCATTGCTGCGGCCAATGGGTGCTATTCCGACTGGTGGGATATGTATTACGTAATTTACATGGATTGTGCATCAGACAATTGCTATAATCCATTCCCCTGGGAGGGATTCCAGGTACAAGCAAGCGGAAATGCAACTCCTAGCGATGCCGGACAGAGCTTCATGGGGTTCAGCACGATTACCCGCTGCAATAGTTTCCTTGAAAATATTTCTCGTCCAGAGATGGATGAAAGCCTGCGGAAACGCTTAACAGCAGAGGTGCGTTTTTTGCGTGCCTGGGATTATTTTGTTAAAGTTACAATTTATGGTGATGTGCCTTTGGTAACTCAAGTGCTTAATCCATCAGAGGCCAACGTTCCTCGCAACCCTAAAGCCGATGTTGTTAAATTTGTTTTAGATGAATTGAATACGGCGGCGGCTGATCTTCCTGCTTCTTATTCCGGGCCTGATGTTGGTCGCATTACGAAAGGAGCCGCCTTATCGGTAAAAGCAAGAATGGAAATTTTTGAAGGCAAATATGCTGAATGCGCTGCTACTTGTCAGCAGATCATGGATCTGGGCTATTCATTAGTGCCTGAATACAAGAACATTTTTAAACTGTCGAATCAGGATAACAGTGAAGTGATTCTTGATGTGCAATACAATGAAGGTATTGGAACAACCTGGGTTTTGGGTGTTCTGCCCCCGAACTCTTCAGGTGGCTGGTGTTCTGTAAATCCAACACAGTCGTTGGTTGATAGCTATGAGTGTGTTGATGGAAAGACAATAGCAGAGTCTTCTGTTTATAATGCTGATGAGCCGTATAAAAATCGTGACCCACGTCTGGAAGCCAGCATCGTTTATCCTGGAGGATTGTACGAAGGAGCCTATTTTAACCCGATTGACGTAAATGACCCTAATGGGGATTACTATGCGCCTTATGGTCGCTCAAAAACCGGATACAATCCACGTAAATATGTTGACGATTTAAGTGAGTTCCCTGATATCTGGGACTCAGGAATGAATGCAATCGTGATTCGCTATGCCGAGATTTTGCTGATGTATGCGGAATCAAAAATTGAAACCAACAGTATTGACGATTCCGTTTATGATGCGATCGATGAAATTCGGAACCGTGCCGGAATGCCTTCTGTAGACCGTGCAGTATACAATAATCAGACAACATTGCGTGAATTGATTCGTTGTGAACGTCGTGTTGAATTAGCCATGGAAGGATTACGTTGGTTTGATATCTGCCGCTGGAAAATTGGCGAGGAGGTAATGGATGCAACAGTGTATGGCGCCCGTTTGGGAACAGTAGATCCGGCCAATGGAGCTTTGACACTCACCGATGAACGTATTGAGGTTGAAACAAGAGTTTTTCAGGCTAATAAACACTATCTGTGGCCTATTCCTCAAAGTGTTATCGATGCTACTCCAGCAATAACACAAAATCCGAACTATTAATTTTCATAGATTTTATATACAGTATTTAAGGGAGGGAGGCATTGCCTCCCTCTTTTTTTCATTCCACAACGATATAGGAAGTTAAGATTGATGATTAAACGAACTGAAAGACAGCAGGCATGCCAGAGAAGGATTGCTTACGTCTTGAATTGTTCTGATAGTGATTTAACTGACTTCTTTTACTGAAACATAGGGAAATATAATCATTTTTTTAATCAAGAGGAATTAGTTGATTTTTTTTACTCTGTGTTGCTTTAATTCTGCTGGTTTTGCGAGTTTTATGAATTGTAGGCTATTTCCACTAGTTGAAGGAAGTAGCACTTACCCCTTATGTACTCCGGAATAATAAAGCCACTGGCCTTGTTCTTTTTTGAAAAAGGAGTTCTCGTGGATCTGTTGCAGTTGCCCGTTTTCCAGGTAGAGTGCCTTAAACTCCACATAGCCGCTTGAATCGTTGGCTTGGCCTCCTTGGGTGTTCAGAATTTGTAAGCCCATCCATTGAACGGATTTTGCCCAGCTTTCAATGGCTTTTTGTTCTTTTATCGGTCTGGTTTTAGGGTGGTGGCTTCGCATGAGATAGGCTCCGTTCGCTTGGGTAAACGCAACGTAGCGGGATTGCATCAGTTCCTGAGCGGTGGCTGCCTGACGTTTTCCTGAAATGATCGCTAAGCAGCAGTCGGCTGCCATTTGCTGTGAGCCACAAGGGCATAGTTTATTCATGATGATTCAATTTTGTTTGTTTCTGAATGGCTTTCATGAGCGGACAATTGGGGAGAATTGCTTCGCCCTTTCGGTATTGACTTAGCAGCTGGACGGATTGCTGGGCTAGTTGTCGACGGACAGCTCTTCGTTCGCCTTTGATACGTGCTATTTTTAGGTTATCGTAGGCGGTGGTTTGGTGTCGCATCCAGGCGATAACTGCTTTGGCCGCTCTTTCTTCGAGGGGAATGAGTTGTGTTCGCGCAACCGTGCCACTTCCCACCGGAATGGCATGTTGGGTAATTGCAAGAGCCATTTGCTGGGAAAGTGCTGCATAAGACGCATGAAAATCCAGGTAGTTCACAACCGCCTGTAAAAACTCGCCTTCATACAATTGTTGCTTTTTTTCCCGTCGCTGAATATCTGCAGCTCTTTTCTTTTGGTAACCTTCCGTGCTTCTTACGGCGGCAACCTGCTGTTTGGCTATTGCAATCGTGTCAGCTGGAGCCCAAACTCCTTTGGAGATGGTCTTTCGTCCTTTTTTATACTGAACACGCCAATAATTTCCTTGTGCCGTTACCTTGCGGGTAACTCCTGCATCGCCCGCAGGAAGAAAGCTCCAGCCAGCAGGAGGAGTGACCAATTCTCCCTTTTCTCCAATTAATTGTCCGTTTTTCCCGGGGGCAACTATTTTTATATTGTTAGTCATGATGATCGATCGTTAGATTTTCGGATTGCCATTCTTCTTCTTCTTTCCGGTTTTCCTCTTCGCTCTTTTCCTACTCTGTGCCTTTTCCTGTCACGATTGCCTCCGTTTTACACCTCGCAGGGCCTCGGCGGTCCACGGATCATCTGGCCAAGCGTGTTTCGGATAACGCCGTTTAAGTTCTTTCTTTACTTCGAAATAGGCATTGTTCCAGAAGCTTTTCAGGTCTGATGTAATCTGCACCGGTTTAAATCCCGGGGAAAGCAGGTGCATTAAAACATTGACTTGCCCGTTGTTGACTTTGGGAGTATCCTCCATGCCAAATACTTCCTGTAAGCGCACGGCCAACACGGGGGCTTCGCCATTGGACTGATAAGACAGCTTGATGGCCGAGCCACTGGGTACTTTCAGTTTTTGTGGAGCTAATTTATCAAGCATTTGTTGTTGCTCCTGACTTAAATGATAATGCAAGGCATTTTCGAGATCAATCTTTTTTAGATCTTCTGTCTTGCGTATATTTTGAAGGTAAGGCGTTAACCAATTCGGATTGGTTTGTAGCAAATTTTCAGTTGAAACATCCGGCCATTGCGCTTCCGGATTCCAGTGTCGCAAACTCATCACCCGGTTTTGCCATTGGGTAACGCGTTCATCAAATTTTAACAGGTGTTTACCTTCTTTGGAAATGGCTTCTGTAAGGACCGTTAAGACTTGATCGCTATCTGGATTTGGGAGTGGTTTTGATTGCAAAACAATGCCCCCAATTCGGAGTTCTTTTGTTGCAATCAATCCTCCTTTCTTGCTGTCCCAGGCAATCACTTCCCGCTCTTTCACCAAAGGGGCTAAATCTGTTGGATTGAGAGGCGATGCCAGAAAAATGGATCCCATGCCTTCCCGGGCGTTCAAATGGGCAACTGCAAGCCAGGCTTCGTGGGCAAGTTCGTCTTTATGTCCGGCCATGGCAATGTTGCCATTCGATAATTGAAACTGCGCATTGTTTCCGGGACGGGCAAAAGCAATACGTTCGGGGTAGGCATAAACTAGCAACAGCCCTGTTTCGTAGGGATTGACCATTTCGTTACTTGGTTCGCAACCGATAACGTTTCGGTACGACTCCGCCACTTTCTCAATCCGTTTCATCTTTTTACTGATGCGTTGAGAGGAGCGCTGCTTGCGTAGAGCTTCAATGCGAAGGTTAATATCAATACCTGCTTCCCGGCCTAGCGGATCCCGTTCTTCTAGAATAGCAGCCAGGTCCGTCGCCAGCGAAACATGGCCGTCATCCTGTGCCATAATTAGCATGTGAGCAATACGAGGATGACAGGGGAGACGGTGCAATTGCTTGCCCAGAGCAGTGATCTTTCCATCCTCGAGAGCTTCCAGCTCATGCAATAATTCCGAGGCTTGTTTAAAGGTTCCACGAGGCGGTTCATTGAGCCAGCAGAGTTGCTCCGGTTCGGTAACTCCCCATTGGGCCAAATCCAGAACCAGACTGGCTAAATCCGCTTCCAGGATCTCCGGCGTACGTTGTTCTGCAAGTTGTTCGTGGGTGGCTTTGGTCCACATGCGGTAGCAGCTGCCGGGGCCAAGTCTGCCGGCCCGTCCGGCTCGCTGATCGGCCGAATCTTTGGGGACCTGAACGGTTTCAAGATGTGATAACCCGGTTCGGGGATTGAAACGGGAAACACGCGCATAGCCCGAATCAACAACCACTTGCACGCCTTCAATTGTGAGGCTGGTTTCAGCAATTGAAGTGGCCAAAATAACTTTGCGTTTGCCTTGCGGACTTGGAAAGATCGCAGCCAGTTGCTTATGCTTTGGAAGTGCTCCGTAAAGTGGATGAACTTCTAGATTTAGGCGTTCGTTCCGAAGCAGCCGCTCACATTTTTTGATTTCGCCTTCGCCAGGCAAAAATACCAGCACGTCACCTGCCTTTTCTTTGATGGCGCGAAGTATTGTTTGAGCCGTTAGCTCTGCAATGAGCCGGATGTCATTTTCTCCGGTGTAGATCATGTCAACCGGGAAAAGCTTCCCGGAACACTGCACAACCGGGGCTTTTAATAAGCTTGATAATTGAGGCAGATTCAAGGTGGCCGACATGATCACGATTCGTAAATCGGGCCTTAAAACCTGCTGTGCTTCCCGGCAAAGGGCAAGGGCCAAGTCGGCATGAATACTTCGCTCGTGAAATTCATCGAAGATTACTATGCCGACACCTTCTAACGAATTGTCAGATTGCAGCATTCTCGTTAGAATGCCTTCGGTGACCACTTCAATCCTGGTTTTGGAACTAATCCGGTTTTCGAATCGAATGCGATATCCGATGGTTTCGCCAACTTCTTCGTTGAGTAAAGAAGCCATTCGTTCGGCAATGCCTCTTGCGGCCAAACGACGAGGTTCCAGCAGAATGATTTTCTGATTGCTGGCTTTTGCCTGCTGCAGCAAAGCCAGGGGCACCAAGGTACTTTTCCCGGCTCCGGGAGGGGCGTTTACAATCAGTGTATTGTTCGTTTGTAGCTTATCCTGAATTTCATCGAGGATCGTTACTACCGGCAGATTAATATGTTGAAATTGAATTGTCAAAATTATGGGTGTCAAAATGAGACTGCAAAAATAGAAAAACCGTTTGATTCCGGGTGGTTCGTTATGCCTGTGACTACAGGGAAGCACTAAAAGGTAACGTTCCGAAGAATCTGTTTGCTGATGTTAGGCTCAGTTTAGCTTGTTTTTTTGAGAGGATTCGCGCTCAACCAACTGGGTTTTTAGAACAAGCGTCTGTGGTGCTTTTTTAGTTTGTTTGGCACTAAAGAATAAGTTCGCCGCAGCTCTGCCCATTTCAAAAGTTGGATGCGTAACGGAAGTCATAGGGGGATCAACCACCGTTGAATGAAACTCATCGGTAAAGCCAACCAGTGCAATATCGTCAGGAATACGCAGGCCATGGCGCTTAATTTCTTTCATGGCGGCAAAAGCAACGGTGTCATTGATTCCGAAAACTGCGTCCGGCGGGTTTTTTAGCTCAAGCAAGCGTTTCATGGCCTGTGTGGCCGAGTCGGAGCTGAGGTCACATGCTTCAATCAACTCCGGGACGACAGGCAATTTTGAAGCTTCCAAGCCTGCCAGGTAACCGGTCATTCGTTCTTTGGAAATGTTAAGGTGTTGCGGCCCGGATATAAAAGCAATTCTTCGGCAACTTTGCTGGTAGAAATGCTGGGTGATTGTTTGGGCAGCTTCCGTGTTGTCGGCAGTTACAGAAGGCACCTGTCCGTTAAGGCAAACACGATCAAAAAACACCAGCGGAATATTCAGCCTAAGCAAATCCTCGAAGTGAGCCGTTTCTGTTGTTTCCTGGCTCAGGCAAACGATGAATCCTTCCACCCGTGCACGCAGTAAATTTTCAATGGACTCTTTTTCCTTGGCATACGATTCATTGGAGCTGGCTAATAAAATGAAGTAGCCTTTTTCTTTGGCATAACTTTCAATTCCGGCAATAATGGAGGCATAGAAATGGGTAACCAGATCGGGGACAATCACGCCAATCATGCGGGTTTCCTGCTTAAGAAGGCCCATCGCAAGGGGGTTGGGGCTGTAACGGCGCTCCTGCGCGATCTTTTTCACTTTCTCCTTCATTGCTGTGCTGATATCGGGATGATCTTTCAGCGCACGCGAAACAGTCGAAATAGAAACGTTTAGTTCCCTGGCCAAATCTTTTAATGAAATATGCCTGTTGCCCATAGTTTTTCCTTCTCACACAAAAATAGTCTTTTATCCTATTCTGGTACTATCGCCCCAAGGACTTCTTGTGTTTCAAAACATCTTTTACGAATCGCAAAGCTTGTCGCAAAGCTTTGCATAGAGATATTTACATAGGTTGTTTTGATTAAGAACTGAAAATCACGGAACTTTAAATATTCAAAAAGAAAAAACGATGAAGTTTAAACGCTATTGCAAGACTTTGCTGCTGGAAAATGATCCCAGCCTGATTGAAGCCTACCGGGAGGTTCATAAACCGGAAAATACGTGGCCCGAAATTACACAGGGAATGAAAGAAGTCGGCATTTTGGATATGGAAATTTACATCTTCCAAAACCGCTTATTTATGATTATGGATACGGTGCCTGATTTTGACCATGACCAAGCCATGAAAGAACTTGCTCAAAAGCCCCGTCAAGCCGAATGGGAAGCTTATGTGTCGCGGTTTCAACTGACGACTTCCGAAGCAACAGCTGATGAAAAATGGGTGCTCATGGATCGAATTTATGAGTTGAATCCGCAGCAAACGTGTTTGGCAATAGACGGACAACCAAAGCAAATAGATTAACATGCTAAATAAACAGAATAAAAGCGGGCTCAACTTCCCGACTATTATTTATGGAACCAGTTACCTGGGCAACCTGTACCGCGAATTGTCGGAAACCGAAAAGCTGAACCTGATGCAGGAATGGTTTAAGGTTAGCGATGGAAAAGTGATGATTGACAGTGCGGGGAAGTATGGGGCCGGATTGGCCCTGGAAGTGATTCGGCAGGGGTTGGAAAAGCTTAAGATTGAACCGGAACAAATCACGATTAGCAATAAGCTGGGATGGTACCGGGTGCCGCTGGAAACGGCTGAACCGACTTTTGAGCCGGGAGCCTGGGCTAACCTAAAGTATGATGCGGTGCAAAAAATCAGCTACGACGGAATTTTGGCTTGCTGGCAGCAAGGAGCCGAATTGCTGGGCCCTCATTATAAGCAGGAGTTCGTGTCGGTTCACGATCCGGATGAATACCTGATGGCGGCTGCTGACAGTGCCGATCGTGAACAACGGCTGAAAGATATTTTGGAAGCCTACCGGGCGCTGTTTGAGCTGAAGGAAAAAGGGCTGGTGAAAGCGGTTGGTGTGGGGGCAAAAGATTGGTTGATTATCAGAGAACTATACGAACACGTGAAATTTGACTGGGTGATGTTGGCCAATAAGTTCACCATTTACCACCATCCGAAAGAGATTATCGGCTTTATGCAACAGCTGCATGCTAATGGAGTGGCAATCATTAACTCCGCCATTTTTAATGCCGGATTTTTAACCGGAGGCGATTATTTTGACTATCGAATTCTGCACCCGAATGACCCAGCCGATCAGCCTTTGTTTGCCTGGCGCAAGCAGTTTTTTGCGGTGTGCGAGAAATACGCGGTTCAACCCGGTGATGCCTGCTTGAAATTTGCCTTGTCGGTTCCTGAAATCAACGCGGTGGCACTCAACCCCAGCAAGCCCAAACGCATGGCGAATAACAAGCTTGTGATAAACACGCCGCTACCCGAGGCTTTTTGGCAGGAACTAAAAGAGACAGGAATTATTGATCCGGACTATGCCTATCTGTAAATGATTTAAGCTATGATTATTGATACTCACCATCATTTTTGGAATTACAATCCGGTTGAATTCGATTGGATTGATGATGAAATGGCTGCCATACGAAAAAACTTTCTGCCGGAAGACTTGGCAAGCACCATTCATAACTCCGGCGTTGATGGCGTGGTAACCGTTCAGGCCAGGCAATGTCTGGAAGAAACGGATTGGTTACTGCAACTGGCTTCGGAAAATGAATTTATAAAAGGAGTGGTTGGCTGGCTTCCTTTGGCCAATAAAAACATTCAGACCATTCTGGACCAATACAGCGGAAACAGGTGGCTGAAAGGTGTCCGCCATATTGTGCAGGGGGAGCCCGATCCTGAGTTTATTTTAGGAGAAGCTTTTAACCAGGGCGTGTCACTACTGAAAGAATATGGCTTGGTGTATGATATTCTGATTTTGGAGCACCAGTTAGCCAATACCATTCGCTTTGTTGACCGGCATCCGGATCAGCAGTTTGTGGTGGACCATATTGCTAAACCAAAGATTAAAACAAACGAAATACAGCCTTGGCAAAACTTACTGAAAGAATTGGCCAGGCGCGAAAATGTAAGCTGCAAAATTAGTGGAATGGTAACCGAAGCAGACTATGAGCATTGGACCGAAGTGCAGCTTCAGCCTTATTTCGATGCCGTACTTGAAGCCTTTGGACCGGCTCGCTTGATGTTTGGTTCCGACTGGCCGGTGTGTCAGGTGGCAACCAACTATTCCGAGTGGCTTCAGCTGGTAAAAAGGCAGGTGTCGACATTAAGCAGCGAAGAGCAAAATCTGATTTTTTATCACAATGCCTTGAAGGCATATCAACTTTAATGATTTAAAAGGAAATGAAAGCAGTTGAAATAACAGAACCGGGAGCAATGAACGTGGTGGAGAGACCGATGCCGGTTCCTGGAGAAGATGAAGTTTTATTAAAACTGAACTATGTCGGTTTTTGCGGATCCGACTTAAGCACCTACCTGGGTAAAAACCCGATGGTTAGCTATCCCCGCATTCCCGGACACGAAATAGCCGCTGTGATTGAGCAGGCCGGAAGCCGGGTGCCGGAAAACTTTCAACCCGGCCAAAGCGTGACCGTTGTTCCTTATACCAATTGCGGGCAGTGTTCGGCGTGTAAAAAGAAACGTTTCAATGCCTGTCGATACAACCAAACGTTGGGCGTGCAGCGCGATGGTGCCATGGCTGAATACCTGGTTGTACACTGGCAAAAAGTATTAATGGATGAATCCTTGTCCTCCATTCAGCTGGCCCTGGTTGAGCCCTTAACGGTCGGGTTTCATGCCATTGACAATGCTCGGGTAAGCGATATTGATACTGTGTTGGTGTTTGGTTGCGGCATGATTGGAACCGGAGCCATTGTTCGGGCCAATCTTCGGGGAGCTACCGTCATTGCAGTGGATATTGATGATTCGAAACTGGAAGTGGCCGGTAAGTTGGGCGCTAACTATTTGATTAACTCCCGAACCCAGGATCTTCATGCTGAGCTGGAAAAAATGACCCATGGCGATGGTCCATCGGTAGTTGTTGAAGCGGCTGGGAATCCAATAACTTATAAGGCGGCGATTGAGGAAATTGGCTTTGCCGGACGTGTGGTGTGCATTGGTTACGCCGGCGATGAGGTGGCGTTTCCCACTAAGCTGTGGGTGCAAAAGGAACTGGAAATTTTGGGTTCACGCAATGCCAATCCTTCGGACTTTGAAGCGGTCATAAAATACCTGAAACAAGCCAATCCGGATGAGAAGCTACTGGTCTCGAAAATTGTTTCAGCCGACGAGGCTCCTCAAGCTATGAAAGAATGGGCTGAAGCTCCCGGAAAAGTGTTGAAAATACTGGTGCTTTTTTAGCGCTTGAACCCGATTGTCATTGAGCGGGTTCAATAGAACTAACCAACTAAACGAACTAAAATGAAAAAACGACAATCCTGTTTTTTGATTGCACTGGCTATTTTGCTGGCAAGTTGTCATTCAGAAGTAAAAGAGAAACCAGAAGTTTATTCCGAAGACTGGACCTCTTTGGCTAAGCACAATGAAGAACCAGCCTGGTTTCAGGATGCTAAGTTTGGGATTTACTTCCACTGGGGAGTTTATTCCGTTCCTGCTTTTGGCGATGAATGGTACCCCAGACACATGCATTTCAAGAACCGAAAAGAATATCAGCATCACTTGGAAACCTATGGTCCGCTTTCGGACTTTGGCTATCATGATTTTGTCCCGTTGTTTAAGGCAGAGCAGTTTAATGCCCACGAATGGGCCGCTTTGTTTAAGCAGGCAGGGGCACGCTTTGCCGGTCCGGTAGCCGAACACCATGATGGATTTTCGATGTGGGACAGCGATCTTACTCCGTGGAATGTTGGGGACAAAGGCCCGCAGAAAGACATTATGAAAGAGCTGAAAACTGCGCTGACGGCTCAGGAACTGAAATTCATAACTACTTTTCATCATGCCCGCAACCTGCAACGCTATGCGGATGTTCCCCATGAAGAAAATTACGGGAATAGCCATTATCCAAGGTTTGAAGGCACTGCTCCAGCCGAGGATGATCATGAGCTGAACTACCTGTATGGGAATATTCCGGAAGAGCAATGGCTTGAAGAAATTTGGTTTGGCAAGCTAAAAGAAGTGATTGACAACTATCAGCCTGATATCATTTGGTTTGATTCCTGGCTGGATCAGATTCCGGAACAGTATCGCCAGAAGTTTTGTGCTTACTATTTGAATGAAGCCCAGAAACTGGACAAAGAAGTGGTTATCGTTCGGAAACAAGATGATTTGCCTTTGGAGGTCAGTGTGGATGACTTAGAAAAATCGCGCAAAAACAAGTTGGGCGAAAAGGTGTGGATGACCGATGAAACCATTAGCAAAGGGAGCTGGTGTTACACTGAGAACCTTCAAATCAAACCAGCAGTCGATATGATTCATGTGCTGATCGATATTGTCAGTAAAAATGGTGTGCTGCTGCTCAATATTTCACCCAAATCCGATGGAACGATTCCTGCAGACCAACAGGAAGTTTTACGTACTATGGGAGCCTGGTTGGATAAATATGGTGAAGCCATTTATGAAACACGGCCATGGCACACGTATGGCGAAGGGCCGACCATTGAGCCGAAGGGTGATTTCAAGAATCACCGGGAATTCCTCAAAATTAAATATTCTGCCGATGACTTGCGCTACACCACGAAAGGCAATACGGTATATGCCATGGTTCTTGGCGTTCCTGATTCGGAACAACCTCTATTGATGAAAGCATTTGCCTCGCAGGGCGCTGATGTGAATATCAAAAAGGTCACTGTTTTAGGCTCAAAAGAAACTGTTCAATGGCAGTTAAAGGAAGATGGACTGTTCATCGAACAAGGTTATCCGGTAATGGATACCATGGCACAGGTTTTCAAAATTGAAATCTGATTTTTGTCGGAAATTGAGTGCGTTTGTGGTATTTTTGAACGCAATGTGACTTTATTTAAAATACAATTACTACTCAAATTACTACTAATGAAAAAGATCAATTTATTACTGATTGGCTTGGTGCTTGTAGTGGCAGGATTTGCCCAATCACACCCGGACAAGTTATTCTTTAAAGACCGCTTGGAAAAGCTTTCCGAGGAAAACCTGTTTAAAACAGAGGGTTACTACAACTGGTGTTCTTCCATCATCAAGGGAGAGGATGGAAAATATCACCTGTTTTATTCGCGTTGGCCTAAAAAATATACCTTCCTGAGTTGGCTGACTCACTCGGAGGTGGCACATGCTGTTGCCGATTCACCAACTGGGCCCTGGAAATATAAGGAAACGGTGCTGCAAAGCCGGGGAAAAGGCCATTGGGATGCCATCACGGTTCACAATCCCAAAATCAAAAAGTTTGATGGCAAATACTATCTCTACTATGTCGCAACGAACATGGGAGACAAGGATTATACTGAAGAGGAACTGATTGAAACGGCTCGGGTTGGGTACAGCCACCCAAACTGGAAAAAGTACTTACGCCCCAACCAACGTACCGGGGTGGCTGTTGCAAACTCAATCAATGGTCCCTGGAAACGAATGGATCAGCCTTTGATTGAGCCTTCAGGACCAATTACCACTTTAACCGTAAATCCGGCAATTACCCAGGGAAAAGATGGCAAATACTACCTGATCGTCAAAGGGGATAAACCCAATGAAACCCGTTTTATTCGCAACCAGGCAATGGCCGTTTCCGATTCACCTGTCGGGCCGTTTGTCATTCAGGAAAAGCCGGTTATTGACTACCTCGACACGGAAGACATGTCGGTGTGGTACGATGCCAAACGCGATTATTTTTATGGGGTATTTCATGCACATTCCTTTATTGGTATGGTTAGCTCGTCAGATGGAACTAATTGGAAGAAGGCAACAGAGTATGTTTTAACACCCAAGAAGCTGGAGATGAATGATGGTAACTTGCTGGTTCCT
Organism: uncultured Sunxiuqinia sp.; assembly: GCF_947495665.1. Taxonomy (GTDB): domain Bacteria; phylum Bacteroidota; class Bacteroidia; order Bacteroidales; family Prolixibacteraceae; genus Sunxiuqinia; species Sunxiuqinia rutila. The sequence goes on along the minus strand of NZ_CANLZV010000009.1, from coordinate 58,773 downwards.
GATCGTTTGGAACGTCCGTTTGTTTATCTGGAGGATGACGAACCTCAAGTGATGGCGTTAGCTGTAAAAAAGGGGGATGAAGCGTATATCGCATTTGTTCCGGTAAAACAGCAGAAACGTCCGGTTCCCAATAAGCGTCAGCAGGCGTGGCAGGAAGCCGAGTTAGGAGCTGTTTTTCATTACGATTTGCATGTATTTGATGGCAAGAAGTACGGACAAGGTGGTAACCGGATTGATCCGGTCACCGATTACCAGGTTTTCAATCCCAAAAATTTAGATACCGATCAATGGATAAAAGCGATTAAAGATGCAGGGTTTACCTTTGCTATTCTAACAGCTACACACGAAACTGGCTTTGCGCTTTACCAGTCGGATGTAAATCCTTATTGCATGAAAGCCCTGAAGTTTCAGGATGGAAAGGGCGACTTGGTTCGCGACTTTGTGAATTCGTGCCGAAAGTACGGAATCAAACCAGGGATTTATCTCGGGATTCGCTGGAACTCGTTTATTGGCGTGCACGACTTTAGAGTCAATGGTGAAGGGGCTTTCCGTGAAAATCGTCAAAAATGGTACAACCAAATGGTTGAGGGCATGGTCAAAGAAATTTGCACCAACTATGGCGAGTTGTTCGAAATTTGGTTTGATGGAGGTGCCGATCATCCTGCCAATGGGGCGCCGGATGTTTTACCCATCGTTCAACAGTATCAACCCAACTGCTTGTTTTATCACAATAAGCAGCTGGCTGAAGCGCGTTGGGGAGGTTCTGAGTCAGGAACGGTTGCTTATCCTTGTTGGTCTACTTTCCCGTATTACTCTACCGGAGCAGGCGAGTCGGCCCATCAGGCGATTGCTAAAAACAACTTCCAGTTATTGAAGGAGGGTGATCCCAACGGAGCTTATTGGATGCCAGCTATGTCTGATGCCCCTTTGAGAGGCTACAACGGGCGGCATGAATGGTTTTGGGAACCAGGTGATGAAGCACATATCTTCCCGGTGGAGAACCTGATGGAGATGTACTACAAGTCTGTTGGACGAAATTCAACATTGATCATGGGATTGACTCCAGACCCTGATGGCGTGCTTCCCGAGCCGGATGTTCAACGCCTGAAAGAATGGGGAGCAGAAATCAAGCGTCGTTTTGAAACACCTGTGGCTCAAACGAAAGGAGAAGGCAAAAAACTGGTGATGAAATTATCCAAGGCTCAACCAGTAAATCATGTGATTATTCAAGAAGAGATTGCTTTGGGAGAGCGGGTACGCCGCTACAAAGTAGAAGGTTTGGTGAAGGGCAAATGGACCAAACTTTGCGAAGGACAGTCGATTGGGCACAAACGAATTCAACAATTTGATTCCGTCGAATGCTCCAAAATTCGCTTAACGATTGAGCAATTCGATGAGCTTCCTTCGATTAAGAACTTTGCTGTTTATCAGGTTGACTAAAAACACGTCGATGAAAAGATACACATTCGCACTAATCATCTTTTTGGTGATTAGTTGCTTTAATTCTTATGCTAACGATTGCTTACCGGATACACAAGCCGGTAAGCCGTTGAGCATGACAACAGTTGGCTGGGAAGGGGCCAAAAGCCAGTGGAAAGGATTTGACCGTTATGACTTTGTTTTCTTTCCCGAGGAGCAAAAGGTTGGAATGCCTGGTGAAAGTGCTGATGGAGGTGGCCTTTCTGCCCGGATCGTCGTTCCAAAAGTTGCATTGCCCGGAAATCCTTGGGTATGGCGAGCACGTTTCCCGGATTGGCATACGGAAATGGACAGTATCTTGCTCAGCGAAGGTTTTTACATCGCTTACATCAATACGAATAATCAGTATGGCAGTCCGGTAGCAGTGGCGAAATGGAATCATTTCTACGATTATTTGGTGAATCAACATCAGTTGTCCCGAAAAGTGGCGTTGGAAGGCGTTAGCCGGGGCGGTTTGTTCATTTACAATTGGGCTAAGCAGAACCCGGACAAAGTGAGTTGCATTTATGCCGAAGCTCCGGTTTGCGACTTTAAGAGTTGGCCCGGTGGATTTGGTAAAGGGCAGGGGAGTGCTGCCGATTGGGAGCGCTTAAAGCAGGAGTATGGCTTTGCATCGGATGAAGAGGCCTTGAACTATGCGAACAATCCCCTGGATAATCTGGAGGAACTTGCTTTGGCTAAAGTACCTGTTATGCATATGATTGGTTTGAAAGATGAAGTCGTTCCTCCCGAAGAAAATACCTTCTTGCTTATTGACCGGTATGTGAAGCTGGGAGGGCCAGCTACAATTATTCCTTGTACCCGGGGAGAACAGAAACTGTTTGGGCATCATTTCCCAATTGAAACGCCTGAACTGGGGGCACAATTTATCCTTCAGCATACCGAATTGCCTGAAAAACTCTTGGATGCGACCCAGTATCATCGGCTTCGAAACGGATTGAAGAACAGTCGAATTAGGTTTGAGCGGGAAAAGAAAGGACGGGTGGCGTTTCTGGGCGGTTCAATCACCTACAATGGTGGTTGGCGCGATAGCATTTGTAACTACCTGCAAACACGTTTCCCGGATACGGATTTTGAGTTTATCGCCGCGGGCATTCCTTCCATGGGGACTACACCGGCCGCTTTTCGACTGGAACGTGATGTGTTGGCCAACGGGCCGGTTGACTTGCTGTTTGAAGAGGCTGCTGTGAATGATGCTTCGAATGGGCGAAGCGATGAGGAGCAGGTAAGAGCAATGGAAGGTATTGTTCGTCATTTAAGAAAGAGCAATCCGGCGATTGATTTAGTGATCATGCATTTTGTGGATCCCGATAAAATGGAGACTTACCGCCAGGGAGAAGTGCCTAAAGTAATTCAGAATCACGAAAAAGTGGCTGCCCATTACGGAATTTCTACCATAAACCTGGCCAAAGAAGTAACCGATAGGATTGATGCCGGTGAGTTTTCCTGGGAAGAAGATTTTAAAAACCTGCATCCTTCGCCATTTGGACAGCAGGTTTATTATCGATCAGTGAAGCAACTGCTGGATCGAGCCTGGAGTGGCTTTGTGGCCGAAGATGACAAGCTCACAAGTTACCCGATGCCCGATCCGATTGATCCCGACAACTATGGCAATGGAAAGCTTGTTGCTGTTGAAAAGAAGCACCAAGGGAAAGGCTGGCAGTTTGTGCCCAGCTGGAAGCCCGCGGATAACAAAGGAACCCGGGCAAACTATGTCAACGTACCCATGTTGGTTTGCGAAAAACCATCAGGTATTTTGAAGTGGAACTTTGAAGGCAATATCGTTGGAATAGCCGTTGCTGCTGGTCCCGATGCAGGGATAATCGAATACCGCATTGATGGCGGCAGTTGGCAGCAACTGGACTTATTTACCCGCTGGAGTGCGCATTTACACCTTCCCTGGTATTACACCTTGGCGACCGGACTGGAGCACGGAAAGCATGTGCTGAGAATCCGGGTTTCCGCAGAAAAAAACAAGCAAAGCACGGGAAATGCTTGCCGAATCAGGTATTTCTATTGCAGCGATTAAGAGTTCTTCCATGGAGATTGCCCAACAGAACCACCTTTTCCAAAGTTTCAAACTTTGGAAAAGGTTTGATCTCCATTAAACCAACTTGTCCTTTTGGCGATAATTGGAATTCGTGCCTTCATCGGGTTTTAGCGTCTTTCTGAACTTGGTTCAGGATCTCTCCCTGCTCACTTCCAGTCCCGTTCTCCTGCGCATAAAAAAGGCACCTTTTCAGATGCCTTTCAGATAATGCGTTGTTTGTTATTCCACCAGGGGTTCCACCGGGCTGTCCTCCTCGGCAACTCTGGTCCGTCCGTCGCGGGCAGTTATTGTTTCGTTGTAGTATTTAATCCGTTGATTCAGCTCGCGAATAAAGGCTTCGACTGCAGGTGTGGCTATTTCGAGCGTTACCTGTGCATTAATCCGCTTGGCGATGTTTTGGTAAATCGGGTCCAGCTCGTCGCGCAGGGCTTTTACATCGCCACTGTCCTTGTTGGCCAGTTCAAGGTTGCGTGAATCGATCAGCGCCTGAAAATCGAGGTTCTGTTGTTTCAATGCACTCACCCAATTGGTGATCCCAAGGGTAGCGCAATGCGCTGCATTTTGATTTTTCTCCAAATCCTCAACCAGGTTGCTAATGGCCGCACTCTCTTCGTTGTACGACAAACTCCGCACGTTGCCATACAGATCAAAAATACGTTTGATGGCTTTGGCACTTTCAACTTCAGCCTCAATGGGACTTAACAACGACGATTTCACCCGTTCGTTCAGGGCGCTCCAGGTGCGGTCGCGGCTGACATCCACCGTGGCAATTTCTTCGGTTTTTACACTCCCGGGGTCAATCAATAAACTTCCGTTTAAACGGGCCAGCCCACCCGCAAAGTCGGGATAGACACCCTCAAGCTGCAAAGCAGCCGGTGTGGCCTTGTTGATGGCTTTGTCCACCTCACTCATAAACTGGTAATGTTCGTTGTTGCGCATGCGCGGCAGGTTGATTGCTTGAATGAATTCCATGATCTGTTTCGTTTTAGTGTTAATTAGAAAGCTTATAAGGCTATTGGAGGGGTGATAAAACAAGCCTATTACTTTTGTTCAACTAAAATTACAACAATCTGATTTTCAAGTCAAGTGCAAAAATGTTTTGTAGAACATAAAATGAATCCGATACAGCTGGATGCCCCTAACCCGGGGGAAAGGTCGGTTATTTTTTTTAAGCTTGCCCTTGATCCGTGGCACCACAAGCTTGAAATTCGGAGGCTTGCCAGCGGTGCCCGGCAGCAAAATGTTTCCGAGCAAAAGCTTGCCAGCAGTGCCCGGCAGCAAAATGTTCACGAACAAAAGCTTGCCAGCGATGCCCGGCAACCAAATGTTTCCGAGCAAAGGCTTGCCAGCGGTGCCCGGCAGCAAAATGTTTCCGAGCAAAAGCTTGCCAGCGGTGCCCGGCAGCAAAATGTTTCCGTGCAAAAGCTTGCCAGCGGTGCCCGGCAACCAAATGTTTCCGAACAAAAGCTTGCCAGTGGTCAATGGGGAGGTCTGTTAGTCAGTTGATTAGCATGTTTTTAGGTTGGGCGATTCTTCTGAAAGGTGCAGTTGGCGGGGCAAGTGGGCTGAGGAATGAAAAATGCCAGAGAGAAAGGATTTGCGCTTGGTTAAACAAGCTAGTGAAATGCGTGACAAACTGAAACGAACAGCCCCCTTGTTTGGGCCAAGCGGTAAGGTGGAGCAAGCTGGGGTAAATCTAAAATCCGGTGGTTAATATGTTATCCAAAAATTAAAGATGCCGAACTATATTTTCTATATTTAAAGTGATTTATTCAATAAGCTCGAAGATATGGGAGATCATATAAACGTTACCATTCATTGTGAAAAAACCGAAAATTCAAATTTTTTCAAAATAATTTAAAATCAGAAATATGAATCTAGCAAATTCAGCGATAAAGAAGATTGACATTTTTTGGTTAGTATTTTCAATCGTATTTATATCATCATCAATATATTTCTGGCAAAAAGGTCAAGACTATTTTCTTTTTGTAATGCTTGCCTCAATGGGGATAGTAAATAGTATCAAAGTATTGATTCCTAAAATACTTTTTAATATCCTAAGGGCATCTATTACAGTTGCAGTGCTTCTTTATATTTTGAGAATAATAATTGAATAATACATTGAGAATCCCTCAAAATGAGATTGAATATGAAAAAAATATTTGGCTTTAAGGTTTGTATAAATGATGAAATTATTTGTAGAGCAGGATTTGAAAATGCCAACTCGGTTGTTTCCTGTATACTTAATTCTGTTAGACGAAAAAATGATGATTCGGAAGAATTAGATATTTCAATTGGGGGATTAAATTCAGATACCAATGAACACGTTGATTGGCATCGTAATAGCTTAAACAAAGGGGATATAATTTCAATAGAAATAATTTCAGATGATTTTGATACACCAACTACAATACGCAAACGACTATCAGAGAAAGAAATAATCGCTCAAAAACTTGAATATTTTCACAAACTGAGAGAAGAACTAAAAGAACATCTGGAAAAATAAGAACAATGAAATAGTAACAATGTAGATAATGCAGGGCGGGACTCGTTAGTATGCCAACTGCAAAACAGGAATCCGATCTCATCTACCACCTCCGTTATGGGGCATTTTTAGCTAAGATCACTAACACCTAAAATATGAAAAAAATAATTTTAATGCTCATAGTTGCTTGTTTTGTCACAATAACCAAGGGGCAAAGTGTAACGACTATCAAATCTTTTTGCGATTCTATTGCCGATGGAAGTATTCCTGCTGTAATGGTAACCGAAGTTCCGAAATATCCTGGAGGAGCGGACGCGATGAATACGTTTATTCAGGATAATGTTAATTTGCCAGAGGCTAAGGAAATTACGAGTAATCCAATTCATGCGATGTTGCATATTAATGCAAAAGGACATGTTGAAAACCTTTGTGTTTTCGAGAACTATTTTGGACGTAGAACCAACATCGATTCAACACCAATTGGAGAAGAAATAGAGAGAGTGATTTATTTAATGCCAGATTGGGAACCTGCAAAACAGAATGACAAGATCGTTTCTGTAAATTTCTTAGTAGCGATTAAATTGAAAAAAAGACCCCATAGCAATTAAGCATCCAACCCCCTCGCAGCAAAGTGCCTGAACTTATTTCATATTTTGAGCAGTTCTTACAGTTCGTGGCTCCAGAAGGGGCATCGCATGGCCAGACTACTACCAGCTAATTGAATCAAAACCCATACACGATAAATGTCTAAAATCTGAAAATCAAATAATCTATTATTACTACTACTTATGAAAAACTCAATGAATGTTTTTACACTACTCGTTTCCCTGCTCTGTGTTTCCTTTACGAAGCCGCCCAAAGAGCCTGTTAAAATTTGGTACGATCAACCGGCAGATGCTACGGTTGCCGATGATCCCAATGGATGGAAAGATGATCCTCAGTGGTTAAGTGCTTTACCGTTGGGAAATGGCTCTCTGGGTGCCATGGTTTTTGGCGATGTTCACCAGGAGCGCATTCAGCTAAGCGAAGAGAGCATGTGGTCGGGAAGTGTGGATGAAAATGACAACCCGGAGGCAAGTAAATACCTCGGTGAGATTCGTGGTTTGTTGAATGATGGAAAGTACAAAGAGGCGACCGCATTAACCAACCAGACCCAAATCTGTCAAGGGAAAGGGACCGGGCATGGCAATGGGGCAGAAGTCCCTTTTGGATGTTTCCAAACACTGGGCGATTTACGCATCGACTTTGACAAAAAGCTGCCCTATGAAAGCTATTATCGTGAGTTGGATTTAACGGATGCGATTGCCCGCGTGACTTACGTTCAGGATGGGGTGACTTTCCAACGCGAAGTTTTCGTTAGTCAACCTGATCAGGTGATGGTTGTTCGTTTAACGGCAGACAAACCCGGACAGCTTTCTTTTAGTTGTGAACTGGATCGTCCGGAGCGTTTCAAAACTTACGCTGAAGGCGATGAGTTGATCATGAGCGGAGCGCTTAGTGATGGTAAGGGAGGCGAAAACTTGCACTATATGGCTCGCTTAAAAGCCATCACTAAAGGGGGAGCAGTTAGCTCTGGCGATGATGGGTTGACGGTTAAGGATGCCGACGAAGTAACGCTTTTATTAGCCGCCTCCACGGATTATGTGTTGGATTATCCCCTGTTCAAAGGGCGCGACTATGCAGCCTTAACGAGCCAACGACTGCAAGCCGCTTCTGAAAAGAGCTATCCGAAATTGAAACAAGCCCATCTGGATGAATATCAAAGCTATTTTAACCGGGTGAGTTTGGACATTACACCGGAAGAAGTGACCGCTATCCCAACAAATGAGCGATTGGCGGCCTTCAAGGAAACAAAAAATGATCCACACCTGGCTGAGTTGTTGTTTCAATATGGTCGTTACCTGATGATTGCGTCCTCACGCCCCGGAACCTTGCCGGCTAATTTGCAAGGTCTTTGGGCCAACAAAATTCAAACGCCCTGGAATGGCGATTACCATACCGATGTGAATGTGCAAATGAATTACTGGCCGGTAGAGGTGACCAACCTTTCGGAAATGCACCTGCCCTTGTTTGATTTTATTGAAATGATCTCGGAGCCGGGAGAAAAAACAGCCCAAGTTCAATACCAGATGAATGGCTGGGTGGTTCATCCGGTTTCAAACGTTTGGGGCTATACCTCGCCGGGCGAAATGGCCAGCTGGGGCTTGCACTCCGGAGGTGGAGCCTGGATCAGTACCCATATTTTTGAGCATTACGCTTTCACCGGAGATGAGGCTTTCTTAAAGCGCCTGTATCCCGTACTTGAAGGTTCAGTCTTATTTTACCTGGATTGGCTGGTTGAAGATCAAGAAACTGGGAAACTGGTATCAGGTCCGGCTGTTTCACCGGAGAATACGTTTATTGCGCCGGATGGAAGCCGCAGTCAAATTAGCATGGGGCCAACGCACGACCAGCAAGTAATCTGGCAGTTGTTTGCCGATTACGTGCATGCTTCGCAGATTTTAGGCATTGAAAAGGAACTGGTAGGCAAAGTAGCAAAAGCACAAGCGAAACTGGCCGGATCAAAAGTGGGGTCGGATGGTCGATTGATGGAGTGGGCTGAAGAGTTCCCGGAGGTTGAGCCTGGGCATCGCCATATTTCGCATTTGTTTGCCATGCATCCGGGTGCTCAGATTAATTTTGAAAACGCTCCCGAGTTGATGGAAGCAGCTCGTAAGTCTTTGGATCATCGCATTGCCAATGGAGGAGGGCACACGGGCTGGAGTGCAGCCTGGTTGATTAATCAATATGCGCGTCTGCATGATGGTGACAAAGCCAAGGAAAGCTTGAACACGGTATTGGCCAAGAGTACTTCCCCAAACTTATTCGGGCAACATCCACCATTCCAGATGGATGCTAACTTTGGTTCAACGGCCGGTATTGCCGAAATGCTACTTCAAAGTCATGCGGGGTATATCGACTTGCTGCCAGCCTTACCTTCTGCCTGGCCAACGGGTAAAGTTGAAGGATTAAAAGCTCGGGGTGGCTTCATCGTGGCTATTGACTGGCAAAACGGTCAATTGACCCAGGCAACAATAACATCGCTGAATGGCTTGCCGGTAAAACTGAAGTATGGAGATCAAATGATTGAGCTGGAGCAAACGGAGAAAGGTCAAAGCTATCGCTTGGATTCAAACATGCAATTAATGAATTAATCTACCTGACGATGAAACGAATCTTGTTTACACTTTGCACTGTTCTGGTTGCAGCAACAGCCAGTATGGGGCAGAAATCTTTGAAAGACGTATGGCCTGTTCCTTCTGAAAAGCCCAATAAACACCAACTTGAGCAAATTGAGCGGAAGTATGGCATGTTCATCCATTTCGGAATCAATACGTTTCATGACATGGAATGGACGGATGGATCGAAGCCTGTTGAATCGTATCAACCAACTGCGATTGATGCGGACCAATGGATTAAAACGGCCAAAGATGCCGGAATGAAATATGTGATCCTGATAACCAAGCATCATGATGGCTTCTGCCTGTGGAATAGCGAATATACCGGGTACGATGTGGCGAATTCGGGGAACACCACCAATGTTGTTGAAGCCGTAGCCAAAGCGTGTCAGAAATACGATATCGGCCTGGGCTTGTACTATTCGCTGTGGGATCGAAAGGAAAATGGGAATGGTTATCTGAATGATAAACACCCCCAGTTATACAAGGAAAATACGCTTCTTGATAAATCGTATAATACCTACATGATTAATCAGCTAAATGAGTTGATGGACATAACAGAGAAATACACTCCTATTGTCGAATTTTGGTTTGATGGTGGATGGACTAAGGCAAATCATCGATGGCCTTTGAAGGAAATATACCAAACAATCAAATCGCGCGAGCCACAATGTCAGGTAGGAATCAACTGGACAATTGGGCTGCCCGAAAATCCCGATCATCACCCCGTATATCCAAAGGATCAAAAAGAAGGATACCCCATTCGCTATTTCCCCAGCGATTTCCGCCTGGGCGATCCGTACTTGCCGGTAGCGAATGACCCGAAGGTATTTACGCACGATGGTAAACGGTATTACATGCCGTGGGAATCTACGGTATGTATTAGTCAGCGTTGGTTTTACAACACAACAGATACCACGTTTAAGTCGATTGATGAGTTGGTAAAGCTGTACGAGCAAGCAACAGCGCGGGATAACATTCTGATCTTGAATTGTCCGCCCAATCGGGAGGGGCGGCTGAGAGATCAAGATGTGGCGTTATTGCTGGAACTAAAAAAACACATTAAGCTGTAAAATGGAAAAGGGAGCATCAGTTATTTAACTAATGCTCCCTTTTTTATTGCTGCTGATCAATCGTAAAAGTCGGCTTTATTGCCTGTTGATTGGCCTCGCTTGCCAGTGTTTACCGGTAGCCTTTCCCTTGTTTTACTGTTTCCAGAATGGTCTCAAATTCCTCCAACTTTTTGGGGTACTGCTCGCTTAAATTGGTGGTCTCAGCAACATCTTGCTTCAAGTTAAAAAGCATTGGCTGGGATGTTCCTTTTTGTTGAGGAATGAATTTCCAATCGCCTTTTCGGATTGCATTGGTGCCGGAATTATTTTGAGTGAGCACTTCGTTGTGGCGCGTTTTGCTGCGTTTTCCCAGAATAACATCCAGTGCAGTCCGGCTATCCGGGGCTTCTCCTTTTTCAAGCTTGTAGTGGGTCAACTCTGCAAACGAGGCGAAAAGGTCAATGTAACCAAGAATAGCGTCCGATGTTCCGGGTTTGATGGTTCCTTTCCATCGTGAGATCAATGGCATTCGTGTTCCGCCTTCAAATAAGGTATACTTTCCGCCACGCAACCCGCCGGCCGGATCATGGCCATTCAAATTAGCTAAACCGCCATCCCGGTAGCCTTCTTCAACACGGGGCCCATTGTCGCTGGAGAAAATAACCAGCGTATTTTCGTCAAGCCCATTTTCTTTAAGGGCTTGCATGATTTGCCCTACTGACCAGTCCATTTCCTGCAACACATCGCCATAAACCCCGCATTCACTGGAGCCTTTAAACTGAGCATTGGGCACGCGTGGTTCATGAATGGTATGTGGTGCAAAGTACAGAAAGAAGGCTTGATCTTTATTCTTTTGAATAAACTCAACGGCTTTGCTGGTTATGTCTTCCGACATGTGCTCATCCACCCAAAGGGCATTCTTTCCACCGGTCATGTAGCCAATCCGGCTGATGCCATTCACAATGGTTTGATCGTGACCGTGCAGGTACATGAGCTTGAGTAGCTCCGGATGCTCTTTCCCGGTAGGCCAGTTGCCAACAGGTCCTTTAAAACTTACCTGAATCGGATCATTGGCCTCAAGACCAACCACCTGATCATTCTCCAGGTAAACGCAAGGCACCCGGTCATTGGTTGCCGGAATGATGAAGGAATAGTCAAAACCAATGGTTTGCAGCCCCGGTTTAATTTGCTGATTAAAATCCGGATTCCCTTCACCTAAGCCCAGATGCCACTTGCCCACACAAGCCGTTGTGTAACCTTGCTTTTGCATAAAAGCTGGCAGGGTAAGTTCATCCGGTTTGATTAACATGGGAGCATCGCCAGGCAAAATTCCTGCATTTTTACGCCAGGCATATTGTCCGGTAATGAGTGAAAAACGACTAGGCGTGCAGGTTGAAGCCGGTGCATAAGCACTGGTAAAGCGGATACCTTCACTTGCCAATTGGTCAATGTTGGGTGTTTTTACTTTGGTAGCACCATAGCAGCCCAAGTCGCCGTAGCCAACATCATCAGTCAGTATGACAATAACATTGGGCTGTTCTTTCCCTTTTTCTGCTGAAATTCCTTGCTGTGGCATTATGCCAAGTGCAGCAAGCCCCCCAAAGAGAAGACTCTTTGGGAGGTTTCCTTTTGATTGTATGGGGTTGGTCATCATACGAACAGTTCTTTTTTGACTAACTGTAAACTGGTTATTGCTCCGATATGCATGGGGTCGGACTGCAGGATGAGATCAAAAGCCTGTTGTGCTTTTTCAATGTTGCCAAGTCCCAGGTTCCCCAATCCCATCAGGTAATGACAATGCAACTCGTGCCTTTTTTGAAGGTCATCTTCAAAGATGAGCAGGTCGGGAAGGGAAACGGCAAAATAGTCCATTTTGAAAGGAATGAACAGTTGCTTCTCACCGTACTTCAGCAATTTGTTGAAACGCCCATTGGCTTCTTCCATCCGGCCTAATTGGCGAAGAGCCAAACCTTGGTAAAAGATTTTATCCGGTTGCTGGTCGTTGTAGTACATGGCTGCTGATGGTTCGGCCAAGCCAATAGCTGCCTGCTCCCACGCTGCCTGGGCTTTTGCTGTTTCTCCCATGCCTGCATAGGCGCAACCAAGCCAATAGTTGATGTCATTTTCCTGTGCTCCGGCCAGTTTGCCTTCCCCCAGATTATGAGGATACGCAAAGCATGCTTCAAGAAGTGGGATAGCCTCTGAGAATGCCCCTTGCTTAATGGCTTTCTTGGCCAGTTCAATATGGCTGAACAAATATTGCCCGGTTACTTTTCCTTCGCCTCCTTCCCAAGGGTGGAACTTGCGTTTCATGATTAAGTCCAGGGCTTTTTCTTCTTGCCCAAGCAGGTTGTATAAGGTCGCACGCTCCAGGTATAGGTCATCCCGGAAGTCGACCAAGTCCGGATATTTTTCCAGCAAGCTTAAGCGCTCGTTTGCAGGAACCCCCAGCTTTTTATAAAGCTGATCCAGCTCCATGAGTACACGAGAATCGGAAGTATCCAGCTTGAAGGCTTTTTCCAAAGCTTCTTTGGCCGCTTGCGGGTTCTGTTGCTTGTTGTAGTAAGCCAGAGCCAGGTTTCGGTGGACGGTTGGAAATGAGTCGTCTAAAGTTGTTGACTGCTCCCAGCATTTGAGTGCCTCAGCATGTTGACGAACTCCGTACCAGAAGTTCCCCATGTAATACCAGGCTTTAGCATCTTCAGGACAAATGGTTACGGCTTCTTGCAAAGCCAACAGTTCTTCCAGTTTATTCGGGAAGCAATAGTCGGGTTGCATCTGCGAAGCTTTTTCAAAAGCTGCTTTTGCTTCTTTTGCCTGGCCTGATTTGAGCAGATAATAACCTTTAAAATACCAGGCCATAGGGTAGGCTGCTTGGTGTTTATCTATGTAAAGTGAAATAAAATCAATTGCTTCGGAATAAAAACCTGCCATACCATAGTTTAGCGAAAACTCGATGTAGTTGTGTACATTATCACGAATTAAAGCTTGCATTTCTTCTAGAATCGTAGGATCGTTCAGAAGCAGGTATTTTTCGTATAAAATACCAAAGCTGAAACGGTCCATCTCAAGCGATTCTTCAGCGAGTTTTAGCGCTGCCTCTTTTTTATTGAGTTTCCGGAGTAAGGCGATCTTCAGGTGGCGGGCTTTTTGATTTAGCCAGTTTCTCCAAAGAGAGCGGTCGCATAGTTCCAGCGCCTTCTCATAATCTCCGCGTACTGCATCGATTTGAGCTGCCTGGAAGAAGCCGCTGTCCTGCCAGGCGCCATTCCATGTGGCTTTGAAAAATGCATCGTAGGCTTCATCTAATTTACCTTGCATCCGCAGACAAACTCCCAGGTTGTATAAGGGCTCTCCGTCGTAAGGATTCGGATTGCGCTCGGTCAGGGTCTCAACGGCTTGGCGGAAATATGGTTCAGCCTGGGCAAATTGTCCCCGGCGCAGGAGCCACAAGCCCATGGCATTGTTGTTTCGGACATTACCTGGTTCTCTTTTGAGTGCTTCCAGGTAATAATCTGTTGGGCAATAGGTGGCATGACGGTACTGCTCCAGATGCAAGCCACGAAGGTAAAGTTGTTCAATCGAATGAATGTCTTCCGGATCTTTGGCTGCTTGGGCCGGATCCGGAACTGGTTTTAATTCTTCTTTTTCGGTTTTCCAATCAACCAAAATAGCACCCTTGGAATCGGTTACCGAAAGGTAAGCATCTTCAGGACAAATGGTAGCCTCAATGCTTGTGTCGAAACTGGTTTCTGGTGAAAGGTCAACGATTTGTTCGAAGATCAGCTTGCCCGAACTTTTAAGGCGGATTTTCGCTCCCGGATAGTTGGCGGTTGCGTAAACCCGGATGCGGGTTGTTCCGTTTTCCGACTCCAGGTTGAGCATGGCCTCTTTGGTGGCATTTTTAACCATACCCAAGTCGCGGTAAGGCATAAAATATTGCTTGAAACTTTTCTCCTCATAAGGTTGCAGCCAGGTAAAATCAGGTTGGTTGTCGGTATAAACCCCGCACATCAACTCAATGTAAGGGCCGTCCTCGTCGGTGAGGTTACGATCCCAGGCTTGTCCAAAGTCTCCATTACCCCAGGTCCATTGTTTTTTTCCGGGCGATTGATGGTGATCGGCCACATGAAGCAGGCCTCCTTTACTGTCGTTTTCGTAACCACCCACGAAGTTGTATTTCGAGGTGATGGCCATGTAGCTGGTCGGCACCGGAATATTTTTGTAACGCGAAATATCCACTCCGGCAGAGTAATCAACTTTGTAGTAAGTGCCGGTCGCAATCGGGAAGCTGGAAACATCACGCTTACCATGGTCAAACACGGCGTTTACATCAGGCGGGAAGACGGATTGATAGTCGTCATTCACTTTTACGGCCGGATTGGCCCACCACAAGAAGGTCTGTGGGTGAGGAGTGGGGTTGGAAAGCTTCACCTTGATTTCAAGGTAAGCTTTGTCCGGGTAAAGCGTGAATCCGGCCATCCCTTTTGTGCGAAACATACGTTCCAGCTCATGACACCAAACGGTAACACTTCCATCCTCATTCTCTTCGATGCAGGAATCTGTGGGATCGTAGGTGGTTGGGCGATGGTGCTGGGGCCAGTTAAACTCAATCCCGCCGGAAATCCACGGGCCGGTTAAACCAACCAAAGCAGGTTTAATCACTTGATTGTAATAAACAAAGTGACGTTGTTTGGTCTTGTCGTAAGCCATCTGGATGCGACCTCCCAGTTCGGGGAGAATCATGATTTTGATGTATTGGTTTTCCAAATAAATGGCATTCCATACTTTATCCTCTTTTTCATCCAGTATTTTTTCAATGACAGGATAGGGATAGACAACGCCGCTACTTCCCTGGTAAACTCTTTTTTCCAGGAACATCGGATTTTTCTCCGGCTTCCCAATTCCGTAGGTTGGGATGATCACCTGTTCGCGCCAGGCTTTTGCTGTATTGTTCATGTTTTTCATTGTTTTAAAGGTTGCCAATAGGACATACCTCGTCCTGTATCGTGTTAAGATTGAGGCGGATCTAGCCCGTTGGTTCCCAAAGAACCAATTGCGAAATTATACCAGGGCTGTCCGCCGCTACTTTTACAAAAAGCGACTCGTTGTTTGTATTTTGTGTTTACTTATTGTTTATCGTAATGCTTGTTTGTGTCGAAGTGGGCTCAATGCGATAAAGATTCTCAGCTAGTTGAGTCACGCTTGCGTTATCAGCAATTAACTTCCCTTTTTCGTGCCAAATAAGAAATGGAGCACTCTCTTTTAGTTTGACGGTAATTTTTTTGGCTGAGCGCTTTACAATCTCACAACTGGCAGGCGACAAATATTTGTCAGGACGACCAATGATGGCCCATCCGTCCTGAACCGGAATCAAGTGGATGATTTTAGTTTTCCACATGGGTAATTTGGTGGAGAACGTTTCTGTCATTTTCCAGGCTTTCCCTTCGTGGTAGTCAAAAGCAACAAGTCCTTCCTTGGGGGATTCCCATAATCCTTTGTAGGGTTGGATCATGGTTCCTCCGTATCGGTAATCTTCCGGAGATAGCTTGATTTCCAAGTCTTGCTCATTGTGAAAATTGGCCAGCCAGAATGTAGCAACCTGACCTTCTAAGGGGGCAACTACACGAAGTCCGGTTTCTGTTGGATCGTTAAAAAATCCTTCGGGAGTTAGTGTTCCGGGAGCCAGTGGTCGAATCAACTCTCCATCGCTCCAAGTGGCAGGTTTGATGCTCTCAAAGTTCACTTTGTCCATGTCTTCCGATACGTAAATAGGACTGCCACATACGGCACGTAGCTCGGCGCCTGACTGGCCGGTATGGTAGGAACTTATAAATGCGTCGTGATCCAACCAGTGAGTCATGCCCAGGTAAATTGAATTCCGTAGGTTCTGAACGGCAATGTAACGGTTGTTTTCATCATCCCGGTGGTAGTCAATTCCCGACCGGATCGTCGCACTCTTTTCGTGTTTAAATACGTGGAGATGATGTTGGGCAATGCAGTTGAGCAGTCCGTCAAAATGCCCTTGCCACGCTTTCTCCAATGCACGATGATTGTAGCTTGCCGCTTGAACCGGATTGGGTTGCGATTGGTATTCTTTTAATAAATCGGTTTGAAAATCCACTTTTATGAAATCGATTCCGGCCTCTTCCATTTCTTTCGCTCTGGTCTCGTAGAAGATATCAGCACTTTTTTGATTGGTTTTGGGTACCATGAAACCGTCGTGTAACTCAAACAAGTGGTTGTTTAACTCGGTGATTTGATGGTTGGGTGAAATCCCTTTAAAGTAACCAGCCATGTGCCACCATTGTCCAATCCATCGAACGCCATCTTCACTTTTCAAATCTTTCAGTGATTGAAAGCTATCTGAAAATTTAGCTTTGTCGGGTTGAAAGCTCAGTAGGTGGTTGTTTTCATGATCTTCGTATCCATCGTCAATCAACATCCATCGGATCGGAACTTCGGCTGTTTCCATGTCCTTGATCATCCCCGATAGAATTTCAGTGTTCATGTTACGGCGGATGTGCTCCCAGGTGCAATAGCCGGTATACTTGAACGGCTCAGGAAATTCCTTGTGTTGACGTAAGGCTGTTTTGGATTTTAAGGAGCGGGATTGCAGTGCTTTTTCCCAAACATTCAGGCTGGCCTCATGCGGCGTTTCCCCAAAAGCATAGGCAATTTTAGGAAGTATTCCTGAGAAGCTGGCCGTACCAAACGTTCCGGCATCAACCCACATTCCATCTTCACGAATGGTGAATGTGGAAAAGGCACTTTCGCCTGCCATGGCCAAGATCGATAGGTAGCGGTTATCATTTAGCTGTAAGCAAATAAATGATCCCATATCGATGCCTTCAAATGGTTGGTTGGCTTTTAGTTTGATACGTTGTGACCTTAAATGGTCTAAGTTTTCAAAGTCAATGCCAAGTACACGGTTGCCAATGGCATGTTTATCGACATGTGGGCAATAATAAACGCCCCGTTGAAAATCGGGCAGGATAAGTAAATCCGATTCAATGATTCCTTGCTGATCAGGCTTTACATTCGTAAGCTTTTTTTCAATGATCCCTGCTTTTTCTGCTTTTGACAAGTCGATGCTTTGTGCGTGCAAGGTATAGCTTGATAAGCAGACCAGTAGGGTGAGTGCAAGGTATTTAATCTTAGTATTTAATGAATTCAATTTTCTCATTTTATTGATTCAATTTTTTCGATATCAGCATTGAGCTTTATTCTGCGATTAATCCAATTTCGCTGATCATCAGGTTTCCACCTTTTTGAACTTTGGTTTTGAGCACGACTTCTCCGTCATTGGTATCTTCACGCATGACAAACAATTTTACCCATTTGCCATCTTGCCCAATGTTGTCGATCATCATTTCGCGGCCTTCAATCCAGATTGTTCCGGCTCGGTTTTGCTTGTTCGGATCGGTAAAACGAACAAACAGGTTGCCAATAATGCCGTTTGGAGTTTTTAGTTTGACCGTCATTTCCCGACCAGTCCAAGCAGATTCTTTTCCATCATTCCAAGTGTCATGCGCTGCAACATCATAATCGCAGCCTGCTTTTTGAACCAGGATTTTATCGAAGCTTTTTTTCCATTCTTTTGATCCGGTCGCTGTCCGGTTAGCGCCACTCTTTACATACAAAATGGCGTCTTCAAATCCTTCTGGTGCTTGCGATACGGCTGGTTGTACAAAATAGAAGAGCTTTTCGATTTCATCCTCACTCAGTTGATACGATGGATTGAAATTACTTTGATTCATGTAGCTCAGCAGACTGTGCTTTAGCTGACGGGCAACAGGCTTGCTGTCATCCGAGATATCATAGCCACACACCATCAGCTTACCCGTTCCAACTTGGCATTCGAAGATGGATCCCAACTTGTCATTGATATGGAAATCGCTTATCGGTTGTGCTACCGGAAGTAGGTTCGGGTGATCATTCAGTACGAAAGACCGGCCTTTGCTGATGGTTTGCCATTGGTAATGACTGAAATTATCAGTCGGGAATCCGGCAAGTGCCGGATGCGCTTGGTTGACATACAAGCCCAAGGTTGAGTTTGCCTGTCCCGGAAAAAATACGCTTGACCAGAAAAGAGGCGTGAAATAAATTGGGCGCGATGTTGTGCTGGTGCCCAGTTCGCTGGCATACAAGAGTACTTTGCCGCCATTTTTCAAGAATTCTAGTACCTCAGGCGTAATTTTGTCAACAGTCAATACTTCTTCCTGCTCGGGAGTTACCGGAGGGTAAATCCACAGATCCCAGCTATTGAAAAACTCGGTGCCGTTTAAGGTGATGCTGAAGGTATATTTCCCGGCTTGCTGAATCTGATCAAAGGAGAATGTTGCTTCTCCAATGGTTTTCAGCACACCACGCTTAACGGTAAAATCATCTATTGTTCCTTGCTGAATCAATTGTCCCAAAGCAGATGTTAGCTGCCAGGTTGCTGTTGTTTGAAGGGAGGTAGGTCCATAGTTGGCTACTTGTAGTTTAGCCGAAAAGTTTTCCTGATTCTCCCAAACAAATTTTTCGAATCGGGCTAAAGGAACAACGGTGTTGGAATAGCGTCGGAAGCTTTCGGGAGTAGTATTGCCTTTGGCGTCCCAAAAACAATCGAGCCAGCCAACCAGCGCTTCACCTTGACCCTGATAATCCTGCATGCTTAAAAGTTGAAAGCCGGCGCAGGACTCGGTGCGAAAGAGGTTCTCAACGTGTGCTTTGTAAAGCAGGTCCTGGATGGCTCCACTGGCCTCATGAAACTGCCGGTTCATACCCAACAGGTGATTCTTTTGGGCCGACTCACGGCACTCTTCGAGGTTACGGGCTTTTAAAACGCCCGTGTATTTGTCGATCTCGCTCCAAAGCGGGTAAACCGGAAACTGGCCAACTTCGTGTGCAATAATAGGAATGTTGGCTTGCGCGTAATGCTTTTCCAAATCGAAGTCGGTAGTATAGCCGCTCACGCCATAGGTGCGTCCTACTCCAGGAATGTTGTGCGTCGCCATGTATTGGTCAACTGGCATAATTTTTCGGGCCGTTGAAACAGAATACAGGCGGCGGTTATCTTCATTTTTGGCCTTTTCAACCCATTGTTGCATGGTGTCAAAATCGGAGTTCCCCAATTCGTTGCCAATGCAGAACATGGTAAAGGAAGGGTGGTTTCCATAAGCGTCAAGCATGCGTTGCATTTCGGACTGTACGTAAGCATCAGCCGATGGATTTTTGCCCAAACCTTCAGGTAAGCCTTTGGTGTACATATCCGGGCGATCTTCGGGGGCAGAGGTCATCCACCAGTCAATCCAAAGGATTTCGGCTTGGAGGTATAGTCCTAGCTTGTCGGCCGCAATAAAAGCAGCTTCGGGAGGACACCAGGAGTGAAAGCGGACATGATTGAGTCCGTAAGACTTATAAATTTTGAAAATACGCTCCCATTCGGCTGGATCACAAGAAGGGTAGCCCGTTAGCGGGAAATGCACACAATCCAGGTTTCCGCGCATGAAAACCGGCTGGTCGTTGATCAGGACTTTCGATTTTGAATGGCCCACTTTTCGGAAGCCAAAACGCGTTTGCTGTGTTTCGCGAGCCTTCCCGGCGGCTACAGTAACTGAAAGTTCATACAGGTTAGGCGTAAACTCATCCCATTTCTTAACCGGTTGATCAATTTTGAAATTGAAGGAAGCGTCACTGCTACCGCTGGAAGCTGTGGCTTTTTCTTTGGTGTCAAGCACCACTTCTCCCGAGCTTAAATCAGTTAGTTGGAAATGATAGTTTACCTTCGTTTCTTTTCCTTCATTTTCTGTGTCGAAAGTAATGGTCAGTTCGTTCTTATCGACATCGGGCCATGTTTTTAGCCGGTCGATATGGACAGTCTCTGCCGCACGAAGTTCAATTTTACCAACAATGCCGTTCCAGATCGACTGGGTATATTCGCTGTAAGTATGCCCTTTATCGCCAATGTTGTGAATCATGTCGTTATTAACCCGCACGGTAAGCGTGTGTTTTCCGGGGCTAAGTTTACCCAGTTGGTGTCGATGTGGCACGCCGAGACCATCCTGTGTGTCGCATTGTTTGCCGTCAATCCATACTTTAGACTCCCAGAGTACGCGCTCCAAAAACAGTTCGATGTTTTTATTGCGTAGGCTTTTAGGAATGACAATTTCCCGTTGATACCAGGCTGGTCCAATGTATTTGTATGCCCGGGTTAAAATGCCATAGTCGGAACCTGAAGTTTTCTCTCCGAGTTGAGCTTCGTCCGTTGTGCCCGGAAGTTGAATGGTGCCATTGAATGAGCTTTCGGCCCATTTTTCTTGCTCGCCCAAGTTATCCGGATCCAGTTTGATCGACCACGTTCCGGCAAGGGAACGTGGATTCTCCTGAGCTTGAGTTAATGGCCCAAGGAAGAGGGTAGTAAGTAGTATGAGTAGTAGTTTGTAGTTCATATCCAATTGATTTAGCGTAGTAGGTTCTTGAGCTGTTTAATGCTGCTGCTTTGCTTGGGGTTGAATTGTTCGCTTAGCATGTACTGCTCCAGGCTTGTCCGAAGCTGTTGGGCTGCAGGACGTTCTTGCAGGTTAGTGGTTAAGTCGGCACTGCTAACCAGGAGCTTGCCGTTTCCAACGGTGACTTCAAACAATAGAGCCAGTGGGCGATTCGTCACCCAATCGTCAATGATTCGAACAATTGGCTCAATATCCGCATTCAGTTGGCTGATGTTGATGGCATCGGCATGCGAAACGGCATCCCACCATTGCCAGTTACTGTGATATTCTGTTGGAAATTGGCTTAATGCCGGATGGCTTGGGTTGCATAAAATGCCCAAGGTATGCGGTTTTTGCCCTACGGTCCATGCGGTGTTCCAAAAGATGGATGAAAAGCCAAGTCCAACTTCGCCTCCATAACCTTCTTTCACGGTTCCCTTACCCAAGTTGAGTAAAACTTTTCCGCCATTGTTAAGTTGGTCAATAGCTTGGCGGTTGAGTTGACGGGTAACCAGAATTTCAGATGGAGTAGGCGTTTTTTTAGCGGGATACACCCAAAGATCCCAGTGATTGATGGCATTTTCAATGCTAACTTCCAGACGGAGTTGTTTGGGCGAATCACTTGTTTTAAAAACGTAGTTCAGCTGTCCCAGTTTGAAACAGTTGCCAATAGGAATATCTTGTTGTTTGAAAATTCCTTGGGCAACGGTGGTACCATCGGTTGTTTTTAAGGTCCAGCCTGATTTGGCTTGGTTTAGAGCCTCTGAACTGAAATTGGCAACTTCAACAGAAGCTTGCAAGGTATCGCCAGCCGTGAAAACATGTTTTTTCAAGCGGGCCAAGGGAACAATGGAGTTACAGAACTGGCTGTATTCTTCTGGAGTGATATAGCCTTTTTCATCCCAAAAGGCATCTAAAACTCCAACCAGGGCCGTTCCTTGTCCCGGAAAATCGTGCAGGTCAAGTAATTGGAATCCGGCAAATCCAGGGGTTCTCAGTGCTGCCTCAATGTCGGCCTTGTAGCACAGTGCTTGCAGTTTTCCTGAAGCCAGCAAAAAGCTATCGGCCAAATGAATCATGCCTTGTTCTTCCAGCTTTTCCTGGAAAATCTCAAAGTTTTTGGCTTTCAGTACGCCATCATATTTTTCAATTTCTTTGAAATTGGGGTAGGCACACCATTGTCCAATCTCATGGCTGACAACCGGCTTGCCGTCAGTAGTCAGGTCGTCGCGCCAGTCATAGTCGCTGCGAGGTGGCTGACTGTTGATAATACTCTGCAGCCCTTCACCCCAACCCTGAATCCGAGGACCGGGGATATTGTGGTAGTTGTTGGCCTCGATAACGGGCCAGGCAGCTGCTCCGGTATAAAGACGGCGGGAATCTTTTTCAGTCCAATAGTTGACAAAATCGGATAAAAACTCGCGTTGATTTTTCCCGGCGGGTTCGTTTCCGTAGGCCATCAGGCAAAATGATGGATGGTTCCCATAGGCTTCAACCATTCGCTTGCTTTCATCCCATAGGTAGGCATCAATAGGTTTTCCGTCGCCGATGGTCGTCGTGGTATTAGCCCATGAAGAGCATTCTACCTGAAGGTAAACACCTAGTTCATCGGCTGCAGTGAAAGCAGCTTTGGGTGGGCACCAGGAATGAAATCGAATGTGGTTCAATCCGTGAGCTTTTACGATGCGCATAATCCGTTTCCATTCAGTGGTATCGCACGGCGGATAGCCTGTTTTTGGGAAAATGGCACATTCTAAAGTTCCTCGTAAAAAGGTCGGACGCCCGTTAATGGCAAATCGGCTTCCTTCAACCTTGAATTCGCGAAGACCGGTGATTATGCTTTTGCCGGACTGAGTGCCTTCTGTTTGTAACTGAAGGTCTAGTTCGTACAGGTTTGGATTGAATTCGTCCCACAAGGCAGCTGATTCTCCCAATTGGCAAGAAAGCTCTACCTGATTTTCACCGGGCAATAGTTCCAATTCCTGGGTTACCGTTGCAATGTCTTCGTTCGATTTGAAGTTATGAGGCTGTACATTCAAGCTAAAATTTCCTTTTTGCGTAACTGATCCCGTGTTGACCACTGTGGCTTTGACGGTGAATGATTTTGTGTCAAGGTCTGGAAATGCTTGCAGGCTGTTGATATGGGTTGGCGCTTCAGCTTTTAGTAATAAGTCGCCAATCATGCCATTCCAGTTTGATTGGGTATGATCTGAAATAGAGTGAGAGTTTAATCCGGGATCAACCGCTTTTGTCCGGTTGTCAATGCAAACGGTCAGGCGGTGTTTGCCGGGAGTTAGCATGCTGGTTAAATCGTATTGATGAGCAGTTCCAAGCGAGTTTTGCATGCCTGCTTCTTGCCCGTCAACCCAAACCCGGCTTTCCCAATGGCAGCGTTCCAGGTATAGTTCGATGGCTTGTCCTTTCCAGCTTTCCGGAATGCTGACTTCTTTCTGGTACCAGGCAGCTCCCTTGTAATATTTTATGGGCTGAAGCCAGCAAGGTACTTTGATGTTACCCGGTTCGCGATATTTTGCATACTCCGGGCTTTTGAAATAGGAACTGTCCACAATCAGTCCGGTCCATGGGGTATTGACTGATATGTCATCGCCTATGTTGTTGGTGGTTAATGAGCCGGGTAAAGTCAGGCTACCTTCAAAATTGCGGTTGTACCATTCCTCTTGAATCCCTTTATCATCAGGATCCAGTTCATATTGCCAGCTTCCAGCCAAATTAATCTGATTTTGACCTGCGTGAGGTTGGCAGGCTGTAGCAAAAATGATCAGTAAAAAGATTATAAAGTTCGTGTATTTCATCTGTTTTGTATAATAGTAAGTTTAACTTTCAGTCTCTAATTTTTCAATTTCTTCCAAACTTTTTCCTTTGGTTTCAGGCAGTTTCTTCAGAATAAACAGGAACCCTGCGATGCAGATAAAGGCATAAAGCCAGAATGTGCCACTGGCATTTAGCCATTTATTCAGTATTGGGAAAGTATAGGTGAGCACAAAGCTGGCAATCCAAAGCGACATGGTGGCGATAGCCATGGCTGCTCCCCGAATGCTGTTTGGGAAGATCTCGGAAAGAACCACCCAGGTAACCGGTGCAAGGGTCATGGCATAAGTGGCAATCGCCAGCAATACAAGGCTTAAAATAGCCAGGCCTTTCAATTCAAGAAAGAAACAAATGCCCATGGTCAGGTAGATGACGGCTAATCCCAAAGATCCGGTCAATAGTAGTTTTCGGCGTCCCCAGCTGTCAACAACCCGCATGGCAAGCAGGGTGAAAAGCAGGTTAACTGTTCCGGTAACAACAATATTGAACAGCATGTCATTCAACGAGTAGCCGGCGGAGGTAAACACCTCTTCAGCATAGTTGAAAATGACATTGATTCCGCACCATTGCTGGAATGCCGCCAGAACAATGCCAATGACAAGTATTGGGCGTATTTTTTTTGAACGGAGTTTGCTCCAGTTGATTCGGGAGGAGTGCTCGGTAAAGGATTCGTTGATGCTAGCTTCTTCCTGCCGGGCATAATCAGCGCCTCCAATGCGTGATAGAATTTTTCGAGCTTCGGCATTATCTCCTTTCTTAAGAAGGAAGCGCGGACTTTCCGGAATGAAGAATGCCAAAATGAAAAACAGTAAAGCCGGAGCCAGTTCAGCCCAAAACATCCAGCGCCATCCCCATTGCCCATTCCAGGAATTCAGGATTGCCTGATCAGAAGCTCCCGGATCAACTTTGTCAGCAATAAGCAAATTGATTATTTGCGCTAGCAAAATTCCAATGACGATGGTAAGTTGGTTGACTGAAACCAGGCGCCCTCGCGTTGCTGCCGGAGCAATTTCTGCAATGTAAACAGGCGAAATAGCAGACGCTAATCCAATGCCAAGCCCACCTACCAGCCGGAAGATGATAAATGGGGTAAATTGAGAAACATAGCCCGTTCCCAAAGCAGAAATGGTAAACAGAGCAGCAGCGCAAATCAGCGATGGTTTCCGTCCGAAGCGATCGGAAATGAATCCGGAGGACAGCGCTCCAAATAAGCAGCCGATTAGGGCGCTGCTCATGGCCCATCCCTGAAGGGTTGGTGAGTTGACAATGTCGAAAAAACGTTCGTAAAAAGGTTTGGCACCGCCAATGACTACCCAGTCGTACCCAAAGAGCAGGCCTCCGAGTGCAGAGATGAGTGTGATGCCGAAAATGAACCTTTTATTCATGTGTTTAGGTTTATGGGGTTATACTTGAAGGCAAATCTAGCACCAAATGAGCAAATGACAAATGAATTATTTTGTGATTTTATGGATTATCTTGCTATTTGGTATATTTTGATGTTTTTGTTTTCTGTTTGCTTTTTAGGGTTTTATAAAGATTTGAACTTAGTGGTTATTGGTAATGTGTTGCTATTTTGATAGTTTTGTCCAGTCAAGAATTCGGATTCGTTATTTAGGCAGTATTCATTTAATATTGATGGTCGGCATTAAGTCATTGGTGTGTGGTGGAGCTCAGGAATTCGAAAGCTTGAATCGATATTGAATAAGTTTATTAAGTATGTGATGTTTATACTTAGCTGTTGCTCATGAAAAAAGAAGAGGGATTTCCGGGACAATTGAGTTTTGTTCTGCCCGAGAAGGTCGTTAATCTGATCAGGCAAAACCGGTTGATTAATGATTTGTATTTTACCGACATTGGTTATTACCCGCAAGCCAGGCATCACTTTAGATTTCGAGAGCGTGGAAGTGCTCAGTATATTTTAATTTATTGCCTGGATGGCGAAGGGGTTATTCGAATAAAGGAAACGGATTATCCGATTCATGCTGATCAATATTTTATTATCCCTGCTGGAGTAGGTCATGCTTATCATTCGTCTTCAAAGCAGCCATGGTCAATCTATTGGATTCACTTTACCGGAGAAAAAGCAATGCTTTATCATCGTTTGTCGGGGGCGTGTTTTGATATTAAGCGGGAGCGAAATTCACGAATACATGATCGCCTCAACCTGTTTGCTGAAATCTTTCGTAACCTGGAACGGGGTTATAGTCAGGAGACGCTGGAATATGTCAACCTTTGTTTGCGATACCTGTTGGCTTCTTTTTCACATGTGCAACAATTTCGCGAGGTCAAATTATCAGATGAAGATGATGTGGTTGCTCAAACCATTAATTACATGCTCGAAAATCTGGATCGAAAATTGAAGTTGGAGCAAATCGCTTCGGTTGTTGCCCTTTCTGCATCGCATTACTCGCGTACGTTCCAAAATAGAACGGGTTATTCTCCGATTGAATACTTTATACAATTAAAGATTCAGCGAGCCTGTCAGCTTTTGGATAAGCGATCGCTTAGTATTGCTGAAGTGGCTTATCAACTGGGTTACGATGACCAGTTCTATTTTTCAAGACAGTTCCGAAAAGTGATGAATGTGACTCCCCGGGCTTACCGTAAGCGTTGAGAGGGGGCGGAAGGGGAGTGAAGTCATTCCTAAGCCGGACGGGATCTTAAAAGCAGGAATCAAGGCATTAGAAGATAGACAATAGACTTTAGATGCCCGGGTTTTCATAATCAAGACAATAGGCATTAGGCAGGCACTCATAACCACCCAGTCACCAACCACTGATCACCATTCTCCGGGCACTCTTCTTCTCCAACTTTAGGCACTTCTTCACAAGTGCTCTATTCCCAGCCTCCTCCCAAGGCCTGGTACAAATTGATAAAGGCTTCGAGTAAATCCTGTTTGTTGCTGGTTAACGACATTTGAGCATCAAAGGCCTGGCGCTGGCTTTCAAGAAATTCGATGTAGCTGGCAATTCCTTTGTCATACCTTTCTTCAGAAAGTTTTGCAGCTTCAACCGCAGCATCAACATGTTCCTGAATCGCTTTTTCTTCCTGTTTCAGGGTTTGAATAGCTACCAGGGCATCTTCTACTTCTCGAAAAGCATGGAGAACGATGCCTTCATATTGGTGGATGGCCGCTTGGGTAAGCGCTTCTTCAGCCTTTACGCGGTTGGCATTTTTTTGCCAGTTGAAAAGCGGTCCCAAAAGGCTTCCATTGACATTCCAGGCCGGATCACCAGAAGTAAGCTCACTTAAATCGTTGCTGGCAACACCGAGTAAGCCCGTTAAACTAAATGATGGCAAACGCAATGCTTGCGCAACGCCAACCATTGCAGTTTGGGCAATTAATTCTTGTTCTGCTTGCATGATATCCGGTCGGCGGTCCAACAAACTTGAAGGAATGCCTGCTGGTATTTCCGGAACCTGCGCGTAAACATTCAGCTTATTGGCATAGTCTTGCTGACTGGGATACTCGCCAACCAGGATAGCCAGGAAATTCTCCGATTGTGTTGCCAACCGCTTGTAAAGAGGGATAGCTGCCTCGGCGATGGCTTTTTGAATTCGGGAATGGTTCAGGTCAATTGCCGGAATGATTCCTGCATCAAAGCGGTACTGCAAAATCTGGTAGGAGCTATCCCTAATCGCATAGGTCGATTCAGCAATTTGCAGTTTGGCGTTAAACTCCTGAACTTGAAAATAGGTCGTTGCCAAGGTAGTGACAAGCGAAAGCCGTAAGGCATTTAACCCATGTTCGCTGGCCAGGTATTGGGCTTGAGCCGCTTCATTCATTCGTCTTATTTTTCCCCAGAAATCCAGTTCCCAACTAGCTTGTCCAATCAGGTTAAAGCTGTTGACCGGGTTGGGAAGTTTGCTTCCCGCATAATTGCCTCTTCCGGCTGTACCTGAATAAGAAAACTGCGGGTACAAATCAGCTTTTTGGATGGCCAACTGGTGGCGCACGGCTTCAACTCTTTGGGCAGTGGCCAACAGGTCTTTATTGTTGTGCAATGCTTTTTGAATCAGGGTATCCAATTCCGGATCATTAAACAGGTTCCACCATTTCAGCTTATCGTCAAAATTGGCTTTCTCTTCGTCAAAAAGGTAATGCTCCGGAAGTTGAACTTCGGGTCGGGTATAGTTTTTTCCGACTCTGCATCCTCCGAGAATTAGGATTCCCAGAAAAAGCAAAGCGATGGCTCGAATCATTTTCATAAGGCTACTCTTTTGGTTTTTGTTGATTGGCTAATGCTCTTTTTTCTTCGTATTTAGCCAGCTTTCCGATGAAAACAAATAACATCGGATACATGACGACTCCAAGTAAAGTGGCGATGGTCATTCCTCCGAATAAGGCCATGCCCATCACTTTGCGGGCTTCGGCTCCGGCTCCGGATGCTACAACAAGAGGTAATACGCCGAGGATGAATGAAAAGGCAGTCATCAAAATGGGACGAAAACGGAGCCGTGCCGATTCAATGGCTGCATCATATAAGCTCATGCCTTCATCAAATTTGATTTTAGCAAACTCAACAATCAGAATGGCATTTTTTGCGGCCATGGCAATGAGCATAACCAGCGAAATCTGCATAAATACATTGTTCTCGAAGCTGGGGCTTATAAAGCGTGCAAGTAAAACAAAAAGCATGGCTCCAAGAATGGCAAATGGCGTTCCGAGCAGAATGCTGAAAGGGAGCGACCAACTTTCGTATTGTGCAGCCAAAATCAGGAAGACAAAGATTAAAGCGAAGACAAAAACGATTGCTCCCGAGCCACTTGCTTTTTTCTCCTGGTACGACATGTTGGCCCACTCGTATCCCATGCCCGGAGGCAATACTTCCTGAGCGACTTCTTCCAAGGCTGTAAGGGCTTGCGCTGAACTGTATCCGGAAGCTGGCGAACCCGACAGTTCAACAGCCCGGTAAAGGTTGAAACGGTTGGTGTAGTCTGCTCCGGAGCTTTTTTCAACTGTGACCAGTGAAGAAAGTGGCAGGCTAACCCCATCGCTGTTTTTAATGAAATACATGTTGAGTTGATTGCCATCCTGACGATATTCAGGAGCCGCCTGTAAGTAGGCTTTGTATAGTCGTCCAAACCGGTTGAAGTCGTTAATGTAAGCACCTCCTAAGAAGGCACTGATGGTGGTGTAAAGGTCATTCAACTGGACACCGGATTTCAGTGCTTTGTCCCGATTAATGTTTAGCCGTCGTTGGGGAACATTCGAACGGTAGGTGGTGAAAATATTGGCAATTTCGGGCCGCTGCATGGCTGCTCGTATAAACAGTTCGCTTTGTTCTGAAAGGAATTGAGGCGTGTGTCCCTGCTTGTCTTGCAACATGAGGGTAAAGCCGGAGCCGTTTCCAAGTCCGGGAATGGCTGGTGGTCCGAAAGAGAGCACCTGGGCTGCTTTGATGTTTTGGTTGAAAAGCATGTTTAGCTTTTGAGCAACCTGGTTGGCTTTCAACTTGCGTTCATCCCATTTCTTCAAGGTAATAAAACATATGGCTGAGTTGGTGGACATACTTCCTGAAAGCAGGTTAAAGCCTGCCACGGAAGCGACACTTTGAATCTCTTCTACATTTTCAAGGATCGCTTGTACGTCATCAACGACTTTAGTCGAGCGTTGCAGCGAGGCCGCATCAGGAAGCTGCATGTTTACAAACAGATAGCCTTGATCTTCTTCGGGGATGAATCCTTCGGGAACAAACAGGCTGACAACAACTGTTAAGACCACCGTCATGACCAGGAACAGGATACTTCGCGTAATCTTCCGAGCAACAATATGGGTAACTTTCATGTAGTTGACGGAGCCTCGTTCAAAAGCCTTGTTGAAGGTTTTGAAAAAGCGACCAAGCAAACCGCCAGGCAACGTTGGTTTCCGAAGAAGAATGGAAGCCAGGGCAGGGGACAGGGTCAAGGCATTGACCGATGAAAATACCACGGAAACGGCTACGGTAATGGCAAATTGCTGATACAGCCGACCGCTAATTCCGCCCATGGAGGCTACCGGAATAAATACGGCAACAAGCACCAGAGTGGTTGCTATAACCGGAGCTGTAACCTCTTTCATGGCTGCAATGGTGGCTGTTTTTCGATCCATGCCGTTTTCAATATTAACCTGCACGGCTTCGACAACCACAATGGCATCATCCACAACAATTCCGATGGCAAGAACAAGTCCCAGTAAAGAGAGGGTGTTGATGGTGAATCCCAACAATGGAAAAATGGCAAATGCTCCGATTAGAGAAACCGGGATTGCAATGGTTGGAATAAGGGTTGCCCGCCAATCCTGAATAAACAGGAATACGACAAGGATGACTAGAATTAAAGCAACAATGAGGGTGATGACTACTTCTTTAAGTCCTGCAGTAATAGGAGCTGTGGCGTCCAATGCTGTTTCGTATTGTATTCCTTCAGGAAAGGAGGCTGCCAGCTCATCCATTGTCTTTATAATTTCTTCGCCCATGGTAACCGCGTTGGTTCCCGGAGACTGATAAATGGAAATTAAAGCGCAGGGTTTTCCCTGATAGTGGGCTTCGGTGTTATAGCTTTCCGATCCCAGTTCGATGGTGGCTACATCTTTTAGTTTGAGTTGGCTGCCATCCTGGTTGGTGCGAATGGCAATTTCTCCAAACTCTTCGGCAGTAACCAGCCTGTCGGGTAAAGTAACGGTGTAGGTGTGTTCGGTACCTGGAGGGGCCGGTTCGGCGCCAAACTTACCGCCGGGAACAATGGTGTTTTGCTGCCGGATAGCATTGGTAATTTCAGGGACAGTGAGGTTCAACTGTGATAGCCGGTCTGGCTTGATCCAAATACGCATGGAGTAGTTGCCGGCTCCCATGACGGTGACACGGCCTACTCCTCTAACCCGTGCCAGTACATCCTGAATGTTGATGATGGAATAGTTCCCCAGAAATTTCTGATCGTATCGTCCATCACTATAAATGGCCAAAGCCATAACAATGCTACTCATGCTTTTTTTGGTGGTAACACCCATTCGTTTAACTTCTTCCGGGAGTTTGGCCGTAGCGGCAGAGGCCCTGTTTTGGGCAAACACCGTATTCATGTCCGGATCAGTGCCTATTTCAAATGAAATACTAATGACCATACTGCCGTCGTTGGCGTTGGTCGATTTCATGTAAAGCATGTTTTCCACGCCATTGATTTCCTGTTCCAAAGGAGTGGCAACTGATTGTTCTACATTGATGGCGTTGGCTCCACTGTACTGAGCTCTTACCTGAACCATTGGTGGCGTAATGTCCGGGAACTGTTCCATGGGAAGTTGTATGGCCGAGATCCCTCCGACGATCAGAATAACGATCGCAATAACCATGGCCACGATGGGCCGTTTAACGAAAAAATTTCCCATAGCTTATTGTTCTTCGTTGCGTACACTAACAAACTCTTGTGGTTGAGGAGTTATTTGCATTCCTGTTCGAACCCGGTTGGTTCCTTCAAGAATGACCAGATCTCCCGGGCTGATTCCCTGGCGAATAATCACGATGTCCTGCAGGGTTTCACCAGCCTCAACAGATTTGAATTCTACTTCGTCCTTGTCGTTTACCACATAGACGTGGTATTGCCCCTGAACTTCCTGTAAGCACTTTAACGGAATGACTACTGCTTTGGCCCGTTCGGCAAAACCGATTCTTAAGCGGGCAAATTGTCCGGGGCGTATGGTTTCTTTGGGGTTGGGGAAAGAGGCTTGCACCAGAATTGTTCCGGTTGTTGGATTAATGTTCCGTCCAACAAAATCAACCCGTCCCAAGTGAGTATGTCGGCTACCGTTGGCAAAGAAAAGCTGAACCTCTGCTTCTTTTTCCTGTTTGTTTGGTTCCGCAATGGCTTGCTGGGCTTTTTCGAGTTGAGAAATGTTCAGGTATTGCAATTCGGTTAAGTAGAAGTGAACCAGGATGGTGTCTAGTTGAGATATTGTATTCAGCACAACCGGGTTGGGAGCAAGCCCGACATAATCTCCGGTCTTTGCTTCTGAAGCTCCGATAATGCCGCTGATTGGAGCGTATATTTTCGTGTAGCTTTGCTGAATTTTGGCATAGTCGAGTGAGGCCTGGGCTGCTTCCAGTGAGGCTTGGGCTGCCCCATAGCTGGCAACAACAGCGTCATAATCACTTTGACTGACGGCTTTATTAGCAACAAGTGGTTTATAGCGGTTGTAGTCGCTTTCAGCTTTAATCAGGTTGGTTTTTGCCTGGGCCAGAAGGCTCATGGCTTCAGCTACTTTTGCATTTAAAGGAGCCGGATCGATGGAGTAGAGCAATTGCCCTTTTTTGACTTTTCCGCCTTCTTTAAAATGAATGCCTTCCAAATACCCATCAACGCGGGCTCGAACGGAAATATCATAAAGGCCATAGGTTTGACCGATAAAATCTTTGTAGACCTCTACCTCCTCCATTGAGGCTTTGTACACCGGAATTACAGGGGGCTCAAAGGTGGGTTTCTGGGGAGCACATCCTACCACAAAGGTAAGGATTAGTGCCAAGGCGAATGTTTTTGTCATAATTTGAGGAGATATTAAATTTCTAATTGTGAAATGGGTCAATATCTTGTAATGACTTGAATGGTCGCTGTTTCGAGATATAATTTAGGGAAATATCAGCTTAAAAGCAAGTTCTGGATGAGATAAGGAGAAATTCAGATTATTATATCCAGGAGGAAGGAGGAGAGGAGGAAGAAGTGAATAAAAGCGGCTTTTTGTGTGGAGTTTGTGATTTGAGCCTTGCCTTTTTTACTTTGAGAATATTAGTTAGAGGTAATTGCTTAAGCAGGAACAACGAAGTTTTTGGGAGCTTTCTTTACGCTCTGTTTTTTTTAATCGGTCAGAGTGGTATTTTTTATAGAATTTGGGAACAAAATAATAGAAATTGAATAACAAGAATGATTCCGACCTAAGGGAAGTCGTTAATCATTCTTGTTATGAGCTAACTCATTAACCATTTTTTTCAAATGGCATGAGGCGAATGAAATGGCTAATACTCTTCTTCGTAATCAGGTGACTCAGGATCGATAATCTGTAAATTTACTTTATAAATTTCCATTTCACTCATAGTCCAGAATTTATCTCCTTGATTTGTCTTATTTACAGCATATCTGAGATATCGAAATGGTTGACTGGATTTATATGTTGGAGATTGGAACCAGTCTGTTTGAGATGTTGGTAATCCGTCTTTTTCTTTGGTCAGATTAATAATCAAAAACCAGTCCTGACCATCAATACTCCCCATAAGGTCAACATCAATTGGTTTTCCTAAGGACTGATTTGTTCTTGGAAACCAGTTTATTTTAAAAGCTTTGACCTCTTCCTGAAGATCAAAATCCAACCATGCAATATCTGGGATATCTCCACTCCATCTAGCGTGATAAATTGTTCCATCATTGCCATCGAAAAGGTTTATGGGAGGATTTTTCCCTCCTTCCATAATTGAATTACCAGTTATTTGTGCTTCAGTAAAACTTAATTTCTCTTGAGATAGAAAAGTTTCCTGAATTGGGGCATGACCAGATATTCCAGTATATTCATGTGAATCTCCTGGTGTCCGGGTAATACTGTAGGGGGTTAGTCTAAATTGGTAATCACCATATTTATATCTTGTATCATCTATAAGTAGAGAGTCTCCACTTGAAAGGTTGATTACGTCTTTATTTTTACGGTGATCAAAATAGCTCACTTCTATATAGTGAATATTCTCGTGATCAGTTGGCATATCCCACCTTAAAACAATTTGTCCAGGCAAGGAATCTGAATGTACGTTACTTATATCGGGAGGAATAACATTTACAGTTTCATTTTCCTCACAGGCAATAAAGAAAAAAGGTACGATTAAAATATATAGTAATTTCTTCATCTGTTTTTCGTTTTAGTTTGTTAAATACAAGCGAAGCCTTAATATCCGGGGTTTTGAACCAGGTTTGTGTTTACATTAATATCTTTGATTGGTATAGGGAGCAAGTAATTTGCGGACTTAAATACACGATTAAAAGGTATTTCTGTAACATTCACATAGTTCTCAACGTCTTCGGCCTCAGTATTAAATCCGTTATGTTTTTTATTGAAGGCTTCTTCGGCTAACATCCAGCGTCTCATATCCCAAAAGTTATGGTTTTCAAGGTATAATTCAATTTGACGTTCCTGTCTTACAATCTCACGAAGTTTATCCTGACTTAGGTCTGCAACCGTGCTCCAGGCTTCTTCAACAGTTGGAATGCCTGCACGCACTCGAACCTTGTTTAGATATTTTTTGGCATTAGCTAAATCGTTTACTTCAACACATGCTTCGGCCATAGTAAGGTAAAGCTCAGCCAGCCTGATAACAGGCCAAGGATACTCAATAGGGCCTTCACTGCTTAGTTTTGTTCTGTGTGATGGATCACACCCTTTTTTGTTTAGAAAACCAGAGGGGTTGTAGTTATTTGTTCTGTTGCCTCTTCCACAATTTCCGTTTTTCAACATTGAAGTTACTAGCCGAGAGTAGTTTTCTCCTTCGATAATTGATTCCTGAAAGTCTGGATCATCTTTATAGGCACCATTGGATGTAGCAGACATTAATTCATAGTAACCCCCATGAAAAGATACCCAGGCATAAAATCGAGGTTCTCTGTTGAGGTTGTAAACTGCCGTTTTCTTTCCTGGTTGAGCTACTTTTTCATCTTCTTGCTCCACTGTAATTACATTAAAACGATTGGCGTAGTTGTATGCTGGGTCTTCACTTATGGGTAACCCATTTTCGGTATAAAAACGATCTAACATGGCTAAAGTGGGACCTACTCCATTCCAGGAAGCCTTTGATACAAAGGGGCGAGACTTATTTTGTAAGCCATATGTTCCTTCTTTACGAGTATCTGCCCAAAGAATCTCGGAATTAGCAGGTTCAATAATGTTGTACCTTAATGTACGTATTACCGGATCATCAGGATAACCGTTTTCACCATAACTGCTATTCGTATATAACGCATGATTCTCTGATTCAGCTGTCGTGATAGCATCCAGCGTTGCATCTTTTACTAACTGCCACTTTTGCAAATCAAAGCTTGTTGGGAAGAGTGGAGTACCATCATCATTCTTCAAGTCATCATACCTTGAGTTTCCGTTAAATAAGGGAGAGGCTGCATACAAAAGTATTCTTGTCTTAAGAGCTTTGGCTGCAACACTTGTAGCCAATCCATATTCTTCTCCAAATCTTTTTGCCGGTAAGTTGGTAGCAGCTTCATCAAATTTATCAACAACAAATTGGACACATTCATCCAGACTGCTTCTTGTTGAAAAGTCTTCCGGAGGAGTATTGACATCAGGTTCTTCTTTTATCAAAATACTGGGGCCGTAGCATTTGATTAATAGAAAATGATAGTATGCGATTAGGAAGTCAGCCTGAGCTGTATAATCTTTAATTAATTTTTCGGAAAGTCCTGGTACGTTCGCTACATTGTTTTTCATTATATAGCATTGCCTCAGGCCTCCAAATAAGGTGTTCCAATATGAAATAACAGGTGTTGTAGCTGTGTAGTTCCCTTTAGGGAATTTAGCAAATGTTTCGTGTTCAAAGCCCGTAATTACTTCATCACCTGTCATCAAATCAAGGGATGCTGCGCCATCTCTGGGGTTTGGCAAGTAGGAGTAGCAGGAGTATAAAAACTTTTGTACAGCTTTTTGATCCTTAAAGGCATCTTTCTCAGTAGGCCTTTCATCGGGAACAATGTCGAGATAGTCGCAGGATGATATTCCCAATAAAATAAAAGCGAGTATTATTGAATATATTGATGTTTTCATCTGTTTTGTATTTAGTATTTGTTATAAATTAATTTGCAGTCCAACATTAAAGGAACGCTGTGTTGGGTAGCGTAAGCCAGAACCTCCACCTTGTTCCGGGTCCCAGTGTTTAAATGACGAAAATGTTAGTAGATTCATTCCGCTAACATAGAAACGTGCTCTTTTGTAGGTATAGCCAATTTCTGCATTTTTTAACTTTAAAAATGAGGCATCGCGTAGCCAAAAGTCAGATGCGGCAGAATTGTTGCCGTGTCCAATTTTAGTGAGTCGAGGATAGGCTGCATAAATATTCTGATTATCAGGACTCCAATGATCATCTGCGATAAACTGGAGCACATTATGACTTTTTTGAGTTCCAAACGGATGAAACCCTGACATCATCAATGAGGTATTTGCCACACCTTGAAAGAAACAGGAAAGATCGATGTTTTTATACTTTACAGAGGGACCAAAACCATAAACAATTTCAGGAACAGTAGGATGTCCCATAGTTACTTTATCATCGGAATTTATAATTCCATCATACTCTCCATCTGCATTGGGCTGGTCTAAGTACTTGATATCTCCGGGAGCAACATTTTCCGAAATTTGCTGGTCGGCACTATTGGCTATATGGTTCCAGTCAATGAAAAGATTATCTGAGATATAGCCTTCTATTCGGTTCAAATAGCTTCCAACACGCCTTAAGTGAGGATATTCCATATATGCGGGTTCATCGTAAGCGGTAATTTTGTTACGAGCAAATGTAAATGTTCCCTTAAATTGGATAGTCCAATCTTGGTCTAGAACCTTCCCATAATCCACTGCAAGGTCAAATCCTTGATTTCGTACGGCTGCAAAGTTTCCAAATACCTTTGTGCCAGATGTTCCGAGATAGTTCGGAATAGTTGCTTTTTGTTGAAAAATATTCTCCCGGTTCTCCCTGAAAAAATCCGCAACAATATTTAGGTTTCTAAATAGTTGCAAATCTGCTCCGATATTTAGCTTTCTGCCAACTTCCCAAGTGATGCCACTGTTGCTATAACGTACATACTTTGGCCCGGCCATTTCTGTTGTAGTTGAGCCATAGCCGGTTTTATATTTATCACTACCGCTTAAACTAATATCTGAAAGGTATACAAAACGGTCACTGCCAATTTGGTCATTTCCAACGAACCCATAGGAAGCTCGGAATTTCAGATTAGATATTGCTTTGCTTAGTGGTTCAAAGAAAGCTTCACGAGAGATGTTATAGCCAACTGCTATTGAAGGGAAAAACCCCCAACGATGATTTTTTGCAAAATTTTCAGACCCATTATAACCTAAGTTTAATTCAACTAAGTAGCGGTTGTCATATCCATAAGAGACACGGGCAGCAATCCCCTGCTTGCGTTTCGGCAATGAGGCCATAAGATTATCTGCCTTATTGTTGGCTAGTTGGTCTTGATTGTAAAGTAGCATTGCGTTTACATCATGTACTCCAAACTTTCGGGTATAATCAAAGTAAGTTTGGAGATAGACACGGCGGTTTCCACTAACTTGCCCAGAAGTAGAGAGTACTGGATCATTTTCTTCGCTTTGAGATTCAATCGTATAGGAATAGGTTCCATCTTCATTCAATGCATAGTCCGTAACACGGTAACTATTATACCCTTGTTCGCGTTTTGTACTTGTTGCTGAATTATTGCGAAATGAGGCCAATGCTTTGAATCGAAGCCCTTTGGTCAGTATATCGAGTTTTTGCTCAAACTCCAGGTTTGCTGTTATGTTACTGTTAAATGAATCTTCGTACCCTCTTACCAATTCTGCAAGTGGATTTATTCCGGAAATTCCTTCGGAGGTCCCTCCCCATTTTATCCAGGAGTCGTCTTCATTGCGTGGATACATTACAGGGAAAACCACAGGACTGGTATTAATAACTGATGAAAATAAACTGCCGATACCTTTGGATGGAGAACGTTTGGTTTGAAGTTGAGTGTTTAGCTTAAGCCCAACTTTTGAGGTTTGGGATAGCTTTAGATTAATATTGTTCTGAAATACATAGCGGGATAGGTTAATGTTGTTTTTATATGAAAAGAACTCATTACTTCTTCCTCTCAACATTCCCTCTTGATGATTGTATCCTACATTCATGAAATAGTCAAGTTTTTTTCCTCCTCCTCTGACATTGAAATTGACATTTTGAGACATGGAGGATGATTTGAAAATTTCATCATACCAGTTAACATCAGGAAATACATATGGGTTGAGTCCTAGTTCGGTGCCTCTTATTTCGTCATTGGTGTATAGCCTGTCGCCCAATGATTGGTTACGTACAGCTTCATTAAATAAGCTCATATATTGGGGGGCTGAAACGAACTCAGGAATAGATGTTGGGGTGTTTACAGTATTCTCTAATCGTACATTAATAACAGGGCGTTTCATGTCGGCACCGCTTTTGGTTGTTATTATGAGTACTCCATTTGCCCCTCGTGTACCATACATTGCAGTTGCAGTTGCATCTTTCAAAATTGAGAAACTTTCAATCGTTTCAGGAGGAAGCGCATTCAAGCTGGATTTAGAAGATTCAACTCCGTCAATTACGATTAATGGGTCTTTAGCTCCGCTTAGAGTTGATATTCCCCGGATGTAAAAATTAGCCCCATCGGCTCCTGGCTCTCCACTTCGCTGGAAAGCAATTACCCCAGATAATCGTCCTGCAAAGGCACTTGAAAGGTTTGTTGCGGGAACAACTAAATCATCGGGCCGTATGCTTTGAATAGAGCCAACGATGCTTTCCTTTTTTTGAGCTGTACCAAAAGCAGTAACAACAACCTCATCTAACCCTTTGGCTTCTGCAATCATTGTGACATTTATCGTGCTTTGATCAGAAACTACTATTTCTTGTGATTTCATGCCAATAAATGAAAACAGTAGAGTGATGCTCTCCTGTTTTGAAACCTTTAATGAATAGTTACCTTCAGTATCGGTTATTGTTCCTTGTGTCGTTCCTTTTAATACAACAGTTACGCCAGGAAGAGGCTGTCCTGCATCATCTTGAACTCTTCCCTTTATTATTAGTGGTTGTTGCGCATTTGCTTGCTTACTTGTAGTCAGAATGATTTGTTTATCAATTATTCGGTAGTCTATTTTATTGTTTACAAACAACTCACTCAGAACTTCCTTGATGGTTGTTTCTTCAAAATTGACTTTGACTTTTCGAGTAAGGTCAATTTGGTTTTTATTGAAGATAAACCGGTATTCTGATTGATCTTCAATTTTGTTGAGCACATTCTCAAGGCTTACAATTTCATGCTTTAGAGTGATTTTTGCACTTTGAGAATACCCGGTTGAAGCAGCTGTTTGAAAGATACTTGCCAGGGTAAAAAATAAGGCTAGGCGCATAACTTTAAATGTTTTTGAAAGAACATGACTTTGCCATGTTCTTTCCCCATGTTTTTTTTTCATAAATTTGAAATGTTTAGTACTTAGTTAAAAAATCGTCTATATGCTAAATGTAAGAGGAAGTGTTGCGAGCATTTCCTCTTTTTTTTAGTTACTTTAATTTTTTGAGATAGTGAGCTTTTGAGATTTTCCCTCTCCTGTTTTATTTTGGTTTTGATTAGTTAGTTCGTATTTGATTGGTAATGCTAAAGACATGTAGTTCAACAATTCGCTAAGTCGGCCAATCTCGATATCAGCTCTGAATAGTTGATTGTCAAGTCCTTCTGTTTTTAGTTCGACTTCTATATTGTAATAGCGTTCTATTTTGCGACAAACTTCTTCCAGGTTTTCATTATTGAAAATCAAACGACCTTTCTTCCAAGCTGTATAGCTACTTGCATCTACATGGGACAGGGCCAATTCATTTTTTTCTGATTGAAATTGTAATTTCCTATTGTTGCTTAGCTGTTCCTGAAACTGATTCTCATTGCCGGCAACTTGCACCAATCCTGATAATACAACGACTTCGGAAATTGGATCATCATTGTAGTTTAGTACATTGAATTGGGTTCCTAATACACGAACAGTAATGTCATTCAATTCTACAGTGAATTCGTTCTTCGGATCACGTTTGACATCGAAAAAAGCCTCTCCATTAACGCTAACATTCCGAGCTTGATTAAAGTCCAGATTGTAAGCAATGGATGATCCACCGGCAAGCCAGCCACTGGAGCCATCCGGTAAGGTGAACTTTGTTCGTGTTCCTTCCGGGCAATGCAATTCAACAAGGTTACTCGTATTTTTAGTGTGTATGCCGGCTTGGTAGTTGAGCGTGAAAATCAAAATCAAGGGTAAAAGCAAAGATGCTGCAACCGCTGATATGCTTAGGAGTAACTTCCTTTGCTTTTGATTTTTTTCAAATAGAATATCGTATTTGACTTTATACAGGACATGCTTTAAGTCAGCCGATGGAATGCTGTCATCTGATAAAATATGATGCCATTGGTTTTGTTGAAAATCTTCTGTCTCCCGCTCCTTCTTTTGTCTTCCAAGGTAATCGATAACAGAGGATACGGAAGAGAAAGAGCGTTTCCCTTCAAATATATTTTCAAAATCTTTTTTCTTCGAAGTTGTCATTTTGATATCCTTTTTGTCAAGCTGATATACTTTAAAGACAAGTTCAAAAAAAATGGTACTATGTTTCGAAGAATTTTTTTAGCGATAAAATAAAACCAGGAATAGGGAATTGGATAATCCGCTTTCTTTGGCAGCCTTCTTAAGAAAAGCAACAGCCGATGTAATTTGGTTTTTTACAGTTGCTTCTGAAATATTGAGATAGTTGGCAATCTCAGAGATGTCAAGCCCTTCTTTTCGGCTTAGAAGAAATATTTCCTTTCGTTTTGGCGGTAACTGGTCAATCAGTTGGTCAACTTCTTTGATGACAGATTCGTAATCCAGCTCATCCGCATCCGATTCTTTTTCAAAAAGGTAATTTTGAGCAATCAATTGCTTATGCTTTTCCTGAACCAGCTTTTTGTTGAAATAGTTCCGAATGTTGTTTAAGGCAATTTGATAGAGGTAAGATTTAAATGCTTTTTCCGATCGAATTTCCTTTTTGTGCTTCCAAAGGTTCAGAAAAACATCTTGTACAATCTCTTCGGCTTCCTCTTTTAAATCGAGGTATTTATTGACAAAGTTGAATAACTTGCTGGCATACAGTGCAAATAACGCGTCAAAAGCAGCCGAATCTCCGTTTTTAAATTTTTGGATTAATTCTAATTCGTTATTTGTTTGATTGTTAGGCAACTTGGTTTATTTTAAACTTAAAAATGCTCTTTGAGTGCTTAAATATAAAGCATCCTAGCGTAAGTAGGAAAATTGTTGGCCAGTTTATCTAACTATTCTTTGTGTTTAGTTCTGATAGTTCTATCTGCTAACTTCGCTTTGGTTTTTAGTAAATCTTTTTATTGAAAAAGAATCCTATTTATAGGTCTATTTGGAACGCATTGAAGCGCAAAAACAGGTAGACAGAATCATGATAATATTTTTTTTAGAAGTGAGCCTCTCAAATAAATTCTGGAAATTTGTTGGGATAACGATAACCTGTAGGTAGATTTGTTATTGAAATTTTTGAAGAGAACTTATTCTGAACTTCAATTTTAAACTACGACTATTTACGACTGACTAACGATGGAATTACACAAAAATCTAAGCCTTGCTTTAAGTGGTGCAGCTTTGCTTTCGCTGTTTTCTTTTGCAGGATGTAATACAGCTAAAGAACGGGCTCAGGCTCCGCAAAACTCAACTCCCAATATCCTAATAATTAATATCGATGATATGGGCTGGCGCGATGTCGGCTTTATGGGCTCGGAGTATTACGAAACGCCAAACCTAGATCAGCTGGCCGGACAAGGAATTGTTTTCACCAATGCCTATGCGGCGGCAGCTAACTGTGCTCCAAGCCGTGCTTGCCTGATGAGCGGACAATGGACTCCCCGACATGGAATTTATACGGTTGGTAGCTCAGAACGAGGTAAGAGAAAAGACAGAAAGTTGATTCCCACGCCAAACACGGAATACCTGGATGACGAATTTCTGCTGATCCCTGAAGTTCTGAAAAAGGCAGGCTACACGACCTGTCATGCCGGAAAGTGGCATTTATCCGACGATCCTTTGGAGAAGGGATTTGATGTCAATATTGGTGGTAGTCATGCCGGAAATCCGGGGAGTTACTACCCACCTTATAGAAATGTTCCATCGCTTAAAGCTCCGTCTGAGGATTATTACCTGACCAACCTGGTGATGGATAAAACCCTTGATTTTTTGCGTACAGTTGAAAAGGAACCCTTTTTCCTTTATTATTCGCCTTATGCAGTTCACACTCCGATCCAACCGGTGAAGGATTTGCTGGAGAAATATGAGAATAAAGCGGCTTCAAATGGGCAAGGCAATGCAGCATATGCCACCATGGTTGAGAACCTGGACAGGCAAGTTGGGCGGTTGATTGACTTATTGGAAAGCTCAGGCAAGTTGGAGCATACTTTTATTCTTTTTACTTCGGACAATGGTGGCCTTTACCCAATTTCAAAACAATGGCCGCTTCGGGCGGGTAAAGGAGCTTATTACG
The DNA here is from genome assembly GCF_947495665.1 of uncultured Sunxiuqinia sp. Classification (GTDB taxonomy): domain Bacteria; phylum Bacteroidota; class Bacteroidia; order Bacteroidales; family Prolixibacteraceae; genus Sunxiuqinia; species Sunxiuqinia rutila. The sequence goes on along the minus strand of NZ_CANLZV010000009.1, from coordinate 16,883 downwards.
AGGGTGGGATTCGCGAGCCCATGTTTGCGGTTTGGTCAGGGAAAATTCAAGCCGGAAGACAATCGGATCTTCCAGTAACGAATCTCGATTTCTTTCCCACTATTTTAGAGGTGGCCGGAGTCGAAAAACCGGAAGCCCTGAACCTGGATGGTGAAAGTCTCTTGCCGGTATTAATCGGTGAAGGGACTATACAGGACCGGGCTCTTTTTTGGCATTTCCCGGTTTATTTGGAGGGGGGTAATCAGGAAACCCAGGATCCGATCTTCCGAACCCGGCCAGGTTCAGCAATCCGATTGGGAGACTGGAAACTTATTGAGTATTTCGAAAACGATGATTTGGAGCTTTATCATTTGAAGGATGATATAGGTGAGAAAAATAACCTGGCTATCGCAAACCCTGACAAGCGTGATGAATTACACCAGCTCTTAATTGACTGGCGGGTAAAAACACAGGCACCAGTGCCTTTGACACCCAATGCGGATTACCAGGAGTAAAAAGAATTGTTCTAATCGATCTTTGGCAGTCTTTTTTAAAAAATTGCACATTCGATTTATTCGTTATTTTTGCGTCCACTATGACTCTGCTAAACGATAAAACACGATTCCTAAAAATCAGAGAAGGGGATGAAACGGCCTTTAATGAGACGTTTGAGTCCTATTATTCCCGATTGTGTTTTTTTGCTGATAACATCATTCATGACTACGATCAATCCAGTTCGATTGTGCAACAGGTGTTTGTCGATCTTTGGCTGAAGCGGGAACGCTTGGATGTGGTGTATTCGCTGAAAGGATTCTTGTTTCGGGCAGTTCGAAATCAGGCTTTAGATTGGTTAAGGCATCGTAAAGTAGAGTCGGAATATTTGCAGGAACAGAGCTTTAAGCAGGAAGAAGCGGTCTTTTTGGATCAATTGGAGCTTGCCGAGCTAAATGACAAAATCAATACCGCTATTCAGGAACTTCCCGAACGGTGCCGGGAAATTTTTGTTTTGTGTCGTTTTGATGGTCTGAAATATGCTGAAATAGCTTCGCGCCTTGAAATTTCAGTGAAAACAGTAGAAACACAAGTAAGCATTGCCTTAAAAAAAATCAAAGCTAAAGTTTCAGATTCACAGTATCTTAATCTTTTGGCTTTTGTTTTTTCGAAAAAAAACTGATTTTCTTTTCAGGGGATTTGCTTTCGAATACGTCTCAGGGTAAAGTGTTCATTTAATCAAGCAATATTCTCAACGAATGGATGATCAGCACATCGAATTTTTGATTACCCGAAAGCTTAGTGGTGAGGCTACACCTAAAGAACTGGCTCAGTTTGAAGCGTGGGTTTGTTCCAGCGAACAAAACCGAAAAAGTTTTGAGCAAATTCGTCGTATCTGGCAAAACAGCAAGCGACCGATCAGTAGCCACGATGTCCAAAGGGCCTTATCAAACGTTAAAACAACAATTCATAAAAAAGAAGAGCACATCCCGAAGAAACGCCTGATGCGACGATGGATGCAGGCTGCAGCAGTTATTGCCATGCCTTTACTTCTTGCGCTTGGCTGGTACTTGGGAACACAATCAATTGGTTCTGAAAAACTCTACAGTGAATTGATTGCTCCTGAAGGACAGGTGGCAGAAAGTATTCTGGCCGACGGAACACATGTTTGGTTGAATGCCGGCTCTTCATTGCGTTATGATCCTTCGTTTCAAGGAGACCAGCGAAATGTTGAACTGATTGGTGAAGGATATTTCAAGGTGAGTAAAAATCCGAAAAAACCATTCGTCGTTAAAACCAGTAAGCTTCAGGTAAAAGTGTTAGGAACCTCATTCAATGTGAGGGCTTATCCGGATGAAAATCATACCGAAGCAGTACTGGAAGAAGGTGTCATTGAAATGTACTTGACGGATTATCCCAATCAGGCCCCCGTGAAAATAAAACCGGGGGAGCAAGCAATTTATAATCCAGAGCAAAAGAATATTCAGATTCAGGAAGCAGATACCTATTTTCACACGGCCTGGCGCGACCGAAAGTTTGTGTTTAAAGATGCTGAACTGAAAACCATTATCTATCATTTAGAGCGATTTTATAAGGTGCGGTTTCACCTGAAAGACGAGGCAATGGGAGAGACACGCTTTCGCGGAACTTTTGAGTATGACCAAAATATTTTGAATGCTCTGGAAGCTATCGAGCAAACAACATCCATTCACTTCCGGGTGGAAGGACGCGACATTTGGATGGAATAACCAGTAATTTACCTATAACTAATTCTTCAAAATTTCATGAGATGGAAAGAACTGACTAACGCTTAGAACATTAAAAAAACAACAGGATTAGCGCCAACTAATCCTGCTGTAAAAAACGAAAATCATTTTTTAACGATTAACAATCAAATTTATGAAAAAAATTCCATGTTCGAGCGGAGGTGGTATGCCTGCGCTCAAAAAACTGAGATTAATTATGAGGCTAAACTTATTTCTATTGCTCATATCGGTTTTTCCAGTGGCTGCCGGAGTGAATGCTCAAAATGCCAAACTCAATCTCAAAATGACTAAGGCTACGATTGCTGAGGTTTTTGATGCCATTGAGCAGAAATCGGATGTCTATTTCTTTTACAATAAAGAAGAAGTGGATGATACGCAATTGGTAGATGTCGAGTTTAAGAATAAAACACTCGAAGAAGTTTTAGACTATTTTGAGAAAAATTTGTCTGTCAATTACCAGCTTGCAGGAAAGAATGTAATTATCAAACCACAAGAGGGAGACTTGTCTGCACAACAGAAGCGAAAGATTACAGGAAAGGTGACCGACTCATCCGGGCAACCACTTCCCGGTGTAACTGTCTTGGTTAAAGGAACAACTAAAGGGGCAGTCACTGATTTTGATGGGAATTATTCGATTGAGGATGTTACTATTAGTGGGACTTTAGTATTTTCTTTTGTTGGCATGCGAACCCAGGAAGTTGTTGTTGGAAATCATTCAACAATTGACGTGATTATGGACGATGATGCTATTGGTTTGGATGAAGTTGTTGCTGTTGGATATGGTAGCCAGAAAAAAGTAAGTTTAACCGGCTCTATTGCGCAGATAAACAGCGATGAATTAACCGTAACTCCGGTTGGTAACGCCGCTATAGCAGTTGCCGGTAGGATGCCCGGTGTTATTACAAAACAAACTTCAGGTATGCCGGGCGACGACAATGTAAATATATCAATACGTGGATTTGGAGCACCACTCGTTTTGGTGGATGGTATTGAAACCAATTTCGAACGCATCGATCCAAACGAAATTGAATCGATTACTGTTTTAAAGGATGCTGCAGCAGCTATCTACGGTTCAAGAGCAGGAAACGGGGTTATTTTAGTGACCACCAAACGGGGCGAAATGGGTAAGCCCGTTATTGAGTTTAAAAACAGTTATTCCCTGCAACGTCCTGTGGTTTATCCGAAGTATGTTGATGCTGGCGGATTTGCCGAGATGTGGCGTGAAGCCAACCTGGCAGATGGTATCGATCCGATGATTATTGTCGGAGGTGAATTGGTTCCGCTCACTCCTGAAGTGGTAGATAACTTTAGGAATGAAGCTCCCGGTTATTACAATACCGATTGGGAGAATGTTTTATTCCGGAATGATGCCCCAATGGTTGAGAATAGCCTTACTGTTAGAGGAGGTAGCGATAAGATTAAATTCTTTACATCGCTGGGACACCTTAACCAACGAAGTATTTTGGCTTCTGATGATGTTTCATTTAAGCGATATAGTGCGAGGGCAAATATTGACGCAGAGATCAACAAGAACCTGACCTATTCACTCGACCTTGCGTACCGGAACGAATTCAGAGAACGTCCGGGAGGTGATGTTGGTGAAATTTTTAACGGATTGGATGTTGCAGCACCGATTTATCCCAAAGTACCAGGCGATGATATGGCATCCTACCTGGGTAGCGACCAGACTTCAATTGATGGATTATCGGAAAGGAACATTTCCGGATTTACAGAAATTAGCAATGACATTTTTAGCGGGAACATGAGCCTTAAATACGACTTGCCCTTTATTAAGGGCTTGTCACTGAAAGCTAAATTATCGTATTTCTATAACGGCGAGTTCTATAAGGACAGAGGACTTAAATTTGATATTTACACTCTCGATTCAGAAGGCAACCCATTTATATTGCATCACAGAGAAACTGACGGCGGAAACATGACTGAGACTTTCCGTAAAAACATACAAATTTATCCACTCCTTTCAGCCGAATACGATACCCAGATTGATGAAAATAACAAATTGAATGTATTAGTGCTTGCCGAGCAAATTGACAATCGTGGTTTTAACTTTAGTGGCTACAGGGGGCAGTTTCTCTCCAGAGAATTAAACGAGTTTTTTGCCGGAAGTGAAACCGGCCAAAATGTCTCTGGTGGTTCAAGTGAAACAGCACGAAGGAGTTATGCAGGTCGTTTAAATTATAGTTACAAAGATAAATACCTTTTATCAGGGACTTTCCGCTTCGATGCTACTTCAGAATTTCCGCTAGACAGCCGCTGGGGATTCTTCCCAAGTGTATCGGCAGGTTGGCGAATTAGTGAGGAATCGTTTTTTAATGAAAATGTTGTTAATAACTTAAAGTTAAGAGCATCGTATTCTGAGGCCGGAGTTGACAATATCAATAATGCATTTCAGCATCTTATCGGTTTTAATGTTCAGGGTGGAGAACCCTACCTGTTCGGAAATAACGAAGCTTATGCACGAATAAGAGCAACCGGCTTACCCAACCCTAATGCTACCTGGGAAAATGTAACAACCTATAACTTAGGTGTAGATGTTGCTATCCTGAACAATAAAGTTACTTTCGAGGGTAATGTTTTCTATCGCGAAAGAACGGGCATCTTGGCAAATTCAACTGCCCAAATACCCAGTACATTCGGGCTGGGGCTACCACAGGAAAACATAAATAGCCAAAACAACCGTGGTTTCGATGCTACGTTGACCTATCAGGGGAAAACCGGTGATTTTACCTACACGGTTTCTGGTAATATTACATTAACCCGGGCAAAATGGGATCACTACGAAGAAGATGAATACACTGATCCCGATCAAATTCGAATTTATAAAAGATCAGGGCAATGGACCAATCGTATTTTTGGATATGTGACGGATGGTTTCTTTGATTCGCAAGCCGAAATCGATGCACTTCCCTACGATCAGGATCAGCATGGTAATGCTACCTTGAAACCGGGAGACATTATCTACAAAGACATAAACAATGATGAAGTAATTGATTTCAGAGATCAGATTGAACTGGGTTATGGCAGTTTCCCTGACATGTCGTACGGAATAAGGTTAGCCGGATCTTTTAAAAACTTTAGTGCAGATATGCTATGGCAGGGAGCTAGTCATTTTAACATGTCGATTGCTGGTGCGCCACGTAGCCCGTTTACAAACAACACGGCGGTTCCACAAACATTTTATGAAAAATACAGATGGATACCGGATGATCCAACCAATCCGACTAAAAATATTAATCCTGATGCGGAACTGCCAGCAGTCCATTCTAATGGGACCATGGGCAACAATTCCAAAATGTCAGATTTGTGGCTAAAGGATGGAACTTACCTAAGGTTGAAAAGCCTGAATATATCGTATCACATTCCTAGCCAGTTAATTAAAGGTGTTTTTGAAGGAGCTACGGTTTTTGTTAGTGGTACCAACTTACTTACCCTTAGTAAATTGGGTATATATAAAGACAGTTTTGACCCGGAGTTCTCAGGTGTTAATTCTTCAACCTGGGTATTTCCAAACCAACGCTCGATTTCTTTAGGAGTGAATATAGTACTATAGAAGTATTAATTAATAAATCTAAAAAAATGAATAAAATAATATATATAATTTTATTAGGCTTATTATCACTGCTGTTTGTAAATTGCAGCGATGATTTTCTGGATAAATCACCTAAAAGTCTAATTTCGGAGGTGGATGTTTTCAAAGATCCAAACCTCGTTGATGCACTACTTGCCGATTTGTATAGCCGTACTCAGTTTCAGTACCAGGGAGGTTCTAACCATAACTTGGGTGCCTGGTGGCAGATTGGTGGCGAAGCCAGAGTATTTGGCCCCTGGCAGGATCCTTGGAATATGACGTATGACATACCGGATGAAAGTGGCTCAAAAAAATACGATTATTGGGTATATGGTAATATTAGAGCTTACAACGATTTTATCCAAAAAATCGAAGCAAACGAAATTCTTGATCCTGAGGTTATTAAAATTAAATCGGCAGAAGCTAAATTTCTTCGTGCCTGGTGTTACTTCGAAATGGTACGTCGGTATGGTGGTGTACCACTTATTCTTGCTCCCCAGGACAAGGATGTAGACGATTTGTTTGTGCCAAGAAATAGTGAAAAAGAGATCTATGATTACCTCGACACTGAACTGGATGAAATTGCAGATGCATTGCCCGAGGTGACAGAAGCCGGTAGGGCAAATAAATACGCTGCTTATGCATTGAAAAGTCGTGCGATGTTATACGCCGCAAGTGTTGGTGAATTTGATGGCAGGGTGCAACTCGACGGAATACTTGGAATGAACGCAAGCGAAGCAGGTGCCTATTGGCAAAAAGCATACAATGCCGCCGATGCCATTATTAAAAGTGGAAAATATGCATTATACAACAAAAATGCCGATCCGGCTCAGAACTTCATCAATCTATTTCTAGATGAAAGCGAGAATCCTGAACCTATTTTCTCTGTTTTATTTGATGGTGCTGCGGGTAAAGGGCATATGTACGACAATATTGGTATGCCTATGGGATTTGCTTCCTGGAACTCGAATTATGGTCCGTACCTGGAAATGGTGGATTATTTTGATTTTGTTGATGGAAGGTCGGGAAAGATTGATCGTTCCGAATTTAATTCCGAAAACCATTGGGATGTTCATGATTTGTTTGGAAAACGTGACCCTCGGTTTAGGGCGTCTATTTTTTATCCGGAATCGCAATTTCAGGGCAAAACCGTTTGGATGCACATGAGATCTATTGGTACACGTCCGGCAGATTCCGATGTTCCAAACGCCGGGCCAAATCGTAACTGGCAGCGCACTGGATTACTTACCCGTAAAAGGATTGACGAAAGTTACGTGAATCCACTTGCCGGTTATAGCAGCACCGATTACTATGTTTTCAGGTATGCTGAAGTACTTCTTAACAAAGCTGAAGCAGCATTCTATCTAAACAAGTCCGGAGAGGCACTTGCATTGGTGAACGAAGTACGTGCACGTGCAGGTATGTTCCCACTAACAGAAATCACGGAAGAATTAATTCGTAAGGAGCGTCAGGTGGAGTTGGTGTTCGAAGACCAGCGCTTTTGGGATGTAAGAAGATGGAGAACGGCTTACGATGATCTGAATACAGTTTACAAAGGATTAGAATTTACCTATGATTTTGATGCTACTGATGGTAAAAATTATATCGTTACTGTAAAAAATGCAGACGGTGCGAACCCGCATATTTTCGAAGAACGTTTTTATTATTTTCCACTGGGGCTAGGTCGAATTTCTGATAATCCAAACCTTGTAGAAAATCCTGGCTATTAGTAATTGTATTGATTGGCTTATTTATAATATTGGGGATAAGAATCTTATCCCCAATATTATAAATAAAATGATAATTGAAGAAGAACAGCAATTTAAATGCGTTATACCAATAATATTTTGAAGTAGTTTAGGGGAGATTTGTTATGAAAGGTTTATTGACTGGATTATTAATCATAGGAGCAATTTCTGTAATTGCTCAAAATACAGAACCAAAATTTATAAAGAATTCATATTACGATGGCACATCGGTATTAGTCAATCCGGGCATATCGAATGATGATATGGTTAAAATTGCAGCTGAAGTCCGTCCGTCGGCTCGTCAAGTACGCTGGCAGCAATATGGCATGTTGGGATTTGTCCATTTTAACCTGAATACATTTACCGGCCGGGAATGGGGTACGGGGCACGAGAATTTGTCCATATTTAATCCTGCCGGTCTGGATGCCGACCAATGGGTTGCAACCTTTAAAAGTGCCGGGATTCAATCGGTAATAATGGTTTGTAAGCACCACGACGGATTTTGCCTTTGGCCAAGTACATCCCGGGAACGAACCATTGCGCAGACACCATATAAAAATGGAAAAGGTGATATTGTAAGGGAATTTATAGATGCCTGCCGAAAAGAGGGAATTAAAACCTGTATATACTATTCGCCTTGGGATAAACAAGAACCTTACGGCAAATTGGAATACAACGATTTAATGATAAATGAGCTAACTGAACTGCTCACCAGATATGGCAACATTGATCTGGTGTGGTTCGATGGAGCAGGTATTGATCCCAAAACAAGTGGTGTAAAAATGGACTTCGATTGGCCACGAATTTACAATACAATAAGAACCTTGCAACCACAGGCCTTAATTTCAGGAGCCGGACCCGATATCAGATGGGTAGGAAATGAAGGCGGCAGAGGCCGTTTTACCGAATGGAGTGTGCAGGGAATCCATTTGCCTGAAGCTGATTTTTCAGGTTTTGACTCTCAGGTTCCTTTGATGGCAGCCAATCTTGGACACATCGAGCAGTTACAAGGTGCTAAGCAGCTGGCATGGTACCCCGCGCGGGGTGGCTTACCAATCCGCTATGGCTGGTTTTGGAAAGAAGGCCAGCAGCTGAGAACCTTGCAGTATATGGTGAACTCGTATTTTGAAACCGTAGGTCAAAACAGCAATGTACTTGTTAACCTTTCTCCCGATAATCATGGGTTAATCCCCAGCGAAGATGTGGTGCTTATGAAAACATTTGGTGAGTATCTGTCGGCTATGTTCAAAAAAAATTATACGGACGGGGCAGTGGCAAAAGCCAGTTCTGTTAGAGAGGGAGGCTATGCTGCCAATTATCTTTTTGATGATGATTTGAGAACCTGCTGGCTGGCTCCGGAAGATGAATCAAAAGGAGAAATCTTGGTTGATTTGTATGGTGTGCAAAGTTTTAATGTGGTAAAACTGCAGGAAAATATTGTGGATTTCGGACAGCGTATAGAAGAGTTTGAAGTAGATGCCTGGATCAACTCCGCTTGGAAAATAATCGGAAAAGGAACTACCGTGGGCATAAGAAGATTGCTTCGGGTTGAACAAACCAAAACCAATAAATTGCGACTAAGAATTACCAAAAGCAGGATGAGCCCTTCGCTGGCTACACTGGAGTTATACTTTGCTCCGCAAATAAAGGAAGGCCCTGAAATTACCCAAAATAAGAAAGGAGAAATTCTAATCAACGGAAATGGATTACCTATATATTACACCGTTGATAACACCAGTCCTTTTGGCGAAAAGGCTGAGCTTTACCGGAAGCCTTTCCGTTTGCCTGTGGGTGGATATGTCAGGGCAATTGCAGGTGACAGAAATAGCGGGAACTGGAGTAGCGAAAGCTCAAAAACAATAGGCATAGAATCGCAACCTTGGAAAATAAAGGGAGGCGATGAAAGCCGGTACCTGGCCGACTATGATCCTGCCACAAGCACTGAATTTGATTTAACTGAAAAAAACGGCGGGGAAATTCTGATTGAACTCAATCGGCAAACAAAACTTTCAGGTTTTAGTTATTTGCCCCCACAAGGCGCTCCCAACGAGCCTGGACGTGTTGAGAGTTACACCTTTTATACGAAAAATGAGAACGGGAAATGGATAGAGGTATGTTCCGGTGATTTTGGGAATATTGATAATAATCCGATTGAACAAACAGTGAACTTCAAAGATCAAATAATATCGCACGAAATAAAAATTGTAATAAACCGTGCTACCCGAAAACAAACAGTGGCTAAAGTTGCTGATCTTCGCTTGTTTTAATGCTTCAAACTAAACAAGAACCCATAAGATGAACAAGACTATAATAAATATAATATGCATCACGTTACTAACAAATGCCTTTGGATGGGCGCAGCAAACGCCGGTTAAGTACATAAAAAACTCTTACTACGATGGCGTTTCAGTTACTTGTCCTGAGAATGCTTCAGCAAAAGATAGAATTGAACTTGCGTCTAAGGTACGCCCGTCGGCTCGTCAGCTTCGCTGGCAACAGTATGGAATGTTAGGCTTTATTTGTTTAAACCTGAACACCTATACTGGAGCAGAATGGGGAAACGGGAATGAGGATCTATCCATATTCAATCCTAAAAAGCTGGATGCCAATCAGTGGGTGCAAACTTTTAAAAGTGCGGGGATTGAATCAATCATCCTGGTTTGCAAGCACCACGATGGATTTTGCCTTTGGCCAAGCAAATACCGCGAACGTACTATTGCACAAACACCTTACAAAAACGGGAAAGGAGATATTGTCAGGGAATTTGTTGATGCCTGCCACAAAGAGGGAATTGGTGTTTGCATGTATTATTCGCCCTGGGACATGCAGAAACCTTATGGCAAAGAGGAGTACAACGACCTCATGATAAATGAGCTAAAGGAACTTCTGAGCAACTACGGCTTGGTAGATTTGGTCTGGTTCGATGGGGCAGGTATTGATACTAAAACTAGTGGCGTTACTATGCATTTCGACTGGCCACGAATTTACAATACGATCAGAACCTTGCAACCCCAGGCTTTAATTTCGGGAGCTGGACCCGACATCCGTTGGGTAGGAAACGAAGGTGGCAGAGGCCGATTTACCGAATGGAGTGTGCAGGGAATCCATTTACCGGAAGCTGATTTTTCGGGTTTTGATTCTCAAGTTCCTTTAATGGCAGCTAATCTTGGTCATATCGAACAGTTACAAGGTGCACAGCAGTTAGCCTGGTACCCTGCCCGCGGTGGTTTACCAATTCGTCATGGCTGGTTTTGGCATCCTGGACAAAGCTCTAGAACACTTTCTTATTTGGTCAATTCCTATTTCGAAACAGTTGGCCAAAACAGCAATTTGCTGGTAAATCACTCGCCTGATACCTTGGGCTTAATTCCCGAAAAAGACGTGCATCTTATGACAGATTTTGGGAACTATCTGAAAATTATGTACAAAAATAATTTTGCAGACGGGGCAACCGCCACTTCATCCTCTGTACGAGATGGAGGCTATGCAGCCAATTATCTTTTCGACGATGATTTAAGAACATGTTGGGTTGCAAAAAAAGACTCAACAACTGGCGAAATAACAATAAACTTATATGATAACCATGAATTTAATGTAATTGAACTTCGTGAAGCTATTACGGAATTTGGGCAAAGAATTGAAAAGTTTAAAGTGGATTACTGGACAGGTTCGGAATGGGCAAAGGCAGGAGAAGCCACAACTATTGGATTCAGAAGGCTTTTGAGAACAGCAGATATCAAAACCAATAAAATAAGAATAACCATCCTCGAAAGTCGTAAAAGCCCGAGCTTAGCCACACTTAAACTCTACTTTGCTCCGCATCTTGTGGCACCGCCTATCATAAAACAGGATGCTCAGGCAAAGGTAAACATTAGTAGTGCCGATGCTGTAATCAGGTACACCATCGATGGAACATCTCCTGTAAACTCGGAATCGACCCTGGTCTATTCGGAACCATTTGAATTCCCCGAAGGTGGGCTTGTGAAAGCCGTTTCTGTATCTGAAGATAATAAAAGCTTTCAGCAGATAAGTTCATCATTTGCCGGCAAGAATCCTGATAAGTGGAAGATTAAGGGGCTATTTAATCACAAAGCCCTTATGGATTTTAATGCTGAAACCTGGACAGAATTCAGTTCGGAAAGTGCTCCTGCTATTGAAATTCAATTTAATGGAAGAACAAAAATCAAGGGATTTAGTTACACCCCCAAGCAAGGGGAAATGACCGGCTATGCACATATTCAACATTATAAAATCTTGATGAAAGATGAGGATGGCAATTGGCAAATAATAAAAACAGGCGCTTTTGGCAATATGCATAATAATCCTATTGTGCAGAATGTTTGGTTCGACAAAACGGTTTCAACCGATGGATTTAAAATTGAAATAAGCGATGGCAAGAAAAACTCGTCAAGGTTCGTTGCTGCCGGGCTTGAAATTTGGTAAAAAGTAAATCTACTTTTTCAATATTTGCCGAATTACACCCCGGTTTAGAAAATAAAAGACATGGAAAACAGAAGCATAAATAACTAAAACAAGGAGCTGGAAACGCTATTGAACAAGTGTGTTTTTTGAACTTTAGTTCTGAAAATATAAAATAGCCATACTTTTCCAGGCGCATTAAATGTGTAACATAAAATGAATCAGCAATACGATCATTACAAGGACACGATGTTTTCAGTCCGAGCAAATAACGAATAACATAAACAAATCAATGTTTTTTATTTATTTACTAACTCAGGATTTCTTTATATTTTTTTAATATCAGAATTTAACAGCATCTAAATCAATTAAATTATGCCTAAACAGATTTTACTAATATTATTAAGTACCATCTTATTTACAATATCAGCCCGGGCTCAGTGGTCTGTTCTTGAATCGGACACAAGCAACCACGCCAAATGGAACCTTGTTCAACGCTTTTCTACAGAAGAATGGAACGCTAGTAACTTTGCTTCTGAAGATGAAATGCAATGGTTTAATGATACCCGTTACGGGATGTTTATTCACTTTGGTCTTTCGACCTACATCGGTAAAGAGCTAAGCTGGGGGATGTGTTACACCCGCAAAGCACCCGATGGCATGGGGGGGGGACACGGCCCCATTGCCGATAGTGTTTGGGTGAAATATCCAGAGCATTTTGTGTTCGAAAATTTTGATGCCCGCAAATGGGTGGATATTGCCCAAAAAGCCGGAATGAAATATATCGTTACCATTGCCAAGCATCACGATGGATTTCACCTGTGGGATACTAAATATTCTGATTTTAAAGTGACCAACACTCCTTTTGGGCGTGACTACCTTAAAGAAATTGCCGATGCTTGCCACGAAGCCGGGATGAAATTTGGGATTTATTATTCTCAGCGTGATTGGTATCATCCGGATTATGAACCATTAGATACCAGTCTCATTGAACCAATAAGGCAACCTCCGTATTACAAAGCCCGCCCCGGAGTAACCGAAATAAAGCCTGGCCCAAACCATCAGAAGTACATCGATTACCAGTTTAATGTGGTGCGCGAATTGTGCACAAACTACGGTAAAGTTGATGTTTTTTGGTTTGATGCCTGTTGGTGGGGAGGCATGTTCACGGCCGATATGTGGCAGTCAGAGAAACTTACCCGGATGATTCGGGAACTTCAGCCTGGTATTATCATCAATAATCGGGCGAGTATCCCAGGCGATTTTGATACGCCTGAACAAAAAATTGGTATGTACCAGGAACGTTCATGGGAAAGTTGCTTAACACTTTGTAGTTCCTGGTCGTGGTCAGATACCCCGGTAAAGACAAAAAAACAACTTGTTAAAATCATCACAGCAACGTCTTGTGGCAATGGGAATGCTTTACTGAGCTGGGGCCCAAAATGGGAAGGAGCTTTCGATCCCAAACAGGTTCATCGGCTTGAAGAGGTAGGTGACTGGTTGCAATTATACGGACATACCATTTATGAAACCAAGGGAGGACCATGGTATCCTGAAAACTGGGGAGGCAGTACCTATAAAGGGAATAAGGTCTATGTGCATGTAACTGATGTTTTAACAGACCGGCTGCTTTTGCCTGCTTTAAACAATCGGTTGAAGTCAGTAAAATGCCTTACTGGGGGGGAAATAGAATATGAGCAAAGCCCCAAAGCCATAGTATTCGATCTGACCAATGTCAATGACACCAAAGAATCGATCATTGTCGAATTGGAATTTGAAAACAAGATTGATGGAATGGCTCCCCATCGCGGACAATTATCAAAGTTCTCAGATCCGGTTTACGGGAGTATCCTATGGGCAAAAGAAGAACTGGTAGGAAAGGAAGTATTGCGTGTTGATTTGAAAGAAATAGTGCATGCTACAGGAATTGCTATTAGTGAATTAACTCTAAATATTAAACAAAAAGTAAAAGTTGAGGTATCAGCGGATGGTAAAGAATGGAAAGAAATAGCTAAAGAGGTTCCGGAACAGGGAAAATGGGAGCTTACTATCTCCAATTTTAGCGCAGGAATTCAACTCCCTGGAGTAGACACAAGGTACATTCGTATTCATACAACGAAAAGTGATTCACCTGAACTTTACATTAAAAATTTAGTCGTTTATGGTAAATAGTATGAATTAAATGAAGAGATATTGTGTAAGTCAATATTCAGTATCTTAAACTTAACAAATACGAATAGTAACTATTTATGCAAATTATAGAGAAATGAATAAAATAACTGTCCTGTGTATAGCACTCTTATTGTTTTCCTGTACAAAAAGGAGCATTAAAGAAAATAGCAAAAAAGATAAGCTGGTTTTTACGGAATTAGCAACGGTATGGGACGAGGCTATGCCACTTGGAAATGGAATGGTTGGTAATCTCATATGGCAAAAAAATGGGAAGCTCCGCTTTTCGCTCGACCGGGCTGATTTGTGGGATTTACGCCCAATGGAAAGTATTGACTTCGACAAATGGAAGTTCCGTGATGTGTATGAGTACTGGAAAGCTGATAACTATTTGAAAATACAGGAAACCTTTGATCATCCTTACGGAAAATTGCCGGCACCGTCAAAAATTCCTGCCGGTGCTTTGGAGTTTGAAATTGAAGCGCTTGGGAAAGTGAAAGAGGTTAGCTTAGATATTGAAACAGCGACATGTATGGTAGAATGGGAGTGTGGTGCACAACTCACCACTTTTGTCCATGCCGAAAAGCCAGTCGGTTGGTATAAGTTTGAAAACCTTCCGGAAGCTGTAACTGTGAGTTTAATATCCCCGGCTTATAATCGTGAAAATGAAGAAACAGGTATTACACAATCAAAAAATGCCCTTAATACACTGGGATATGAACAAGGTGAAATTATAGAAACTAAAAATTCGTTGACTTACAGTCAAAAAGGCTGGGATGATTTTGCCTATCAGATTAGTACCCGGTGGGAAGCAGGAAATAATAGCTTATCGGGCTGCTGGTCGGTGTCGTCTGAAAAAAAGGATTGGGAGCTTACTCCCAAAGCTATTGATGTAGTTCAGGATGAAATAAAGACCGGTTACCAAAAGTCTATGAGTAGTCATTTGACGTGGTGGTCAAATTATTGGGCACAATCGTCGATAACGATTCCTGATTCGATACTCCAGAAACAATATTACATGGAAATGTATAAATTCGGTTCGGCAGCACGGGCTGATGCTCCTCCTATTTCTTTGCAGGCAGTATGGACTGCTGATCATGGTAAATTGCCACCATGGAAAGGCGATTTTCATCACGATTTGAATACTCAGTTAAGTTATTGGCCGTCGTATGCTGGTAATTATTTAAACCTGGAAGAAGGCTTTATTAACTGGCTTTGGAAATACAGAGATAATTTTAAACAGTATACCAAAGATTATTTTGAGGTAGAGGGGTTAAATGTCCCCGGTGTTTCCACACTGGAAGGAAAAGCAATGGGAGGCTGGATACAGTATGCCTTGGGACAAGGGGCAAGTGCCTGGTTGGCACATCATTTTTATTTACACTGGCAGTTTTCGCAAGATCGAGAGTTTCTGGAAAAAAAGGCATATCCGTGGTTAAAAGACGTAGCTGTATTTCTGGATGAAATATCGGTGATAGGGCCAGATGGTAAACGAAAACTAAAAATCAGTTCGAGCCCGGAAATCTATAACAACTCAAGAGAAGCCTGGTTTGCTGAAACGACCAACTTTGATCTGGCTTTGATTCGTTGGAATCTTGAAAAAACAGCTGAGTTGGCTACTGAATTGGGCTTGAACAATGAGGCTGAGAAATGGACAAAAAAATTAGAAGAATGGCCAGAACTGGCAATTCATTCGGAAACGGGATTTATGTTTGCCCCGGGTTTCCCATACAATGAGTCGCATCGCCATTTTTCACACTTGCTGGCTTTTCATCCACTGGGAATAGTCGATTTTTCGAAAGGAGAAAGCGATAAGATAATTATTGAGAATACTCTAAAAAACCTTGAAGCAAACGGATCTTCAAGGTGGACGGGGTACTCCTTCAGCTGGCAGGGGAATCTTTATGCCCGTGCTTTTGATGGCGAAAAAGCAGTGGAGGTATTGAAGACGTTTGCTAAGTGCTATTGTTTAAAAAACTCGTTTCATGTTAATCGGAACCAATGCAAAGATGGGCAGACTGGTACAACATATCGTCCATTTACTCTGGAAGGAAACTTTGCTTTTGCTTCAGCCATCCAAGAGATGTTGATTCAGAGCCATACCGGCGTTGTAAAGGTGTTTCCAGCAATTCCAGCTTCATGGAAAGATGTGGCCTTTGAAAATTTAAGAACCTATGGTGCATTTCTGGTTACTGCGGAAATGAAGAATCGTAGGGTGAACAAAATTGTTGTTAGCTCAGAACGTGGTGGAAAATTTATATTAGAGAATCCTTTTGGAAGCGGTGATTTTATTTGTTCAAAGAAAGTGGAGTCTAAGGATAATCTTATTGTGGTTGATTTAATGAAAGATGAGGTTATAACGCTTAATGCTAATTAGTATTAGATTAGAAAGGAGATAAGCTATTTTTAGGAAAGCCTTCTTCCGGCTGTGGGAGGTGTTCTGCCAGGGGGGAGCAGGATTTCCAATACATTTTGTAAGTTCTTCCAGCTAAAAAGCCAATCTTTCCAGCCAAGTGGGGGATCATTCCTGTAAAAAACGGAATCATTCCTCATCTTTTGGCTGTTCGGATTGGCTTTTTTCGTTTTCTTCCCAGTATACTTTTTATAATAGATCGTTAGATTTTCTTATTCCTGACTGTTAGATTGAGAGTGTTCAACAAACTGTGTCATGTAAACAAAAATGAATGTTTTAAAATTTACATGATATGGGAAAAGAAAAGT
>NZ_CANLZV010000008.1 GCF_947495665.1 uncultured Sunxiuqinia sp. | reverse complement strand
CAATAATGGTAAAGTAAAGCCCGTGGATTTTTTTAATCCCGGGTTTTCTTTTTCCGGTAATACTGGTCCATAAACAGAGCAAGAATTACAAGCAAGATGATTAAAACGAAGTAAATATCGGTACTTTGAAAAAGAGGCTCCGGATTACCAACAACCACATAACCAAGCCAATAATGAGGATGTGCTTTTAAAGGATCTGCACTTTTGATGTGAGCAAGCTTAGCTGACCGAAGGGCTTCATTTTTACTTTTCCCTTTCGACAAAAACCGGTAAAAATCTTTCATGATATGCGCTCCCGACTCATCTTCAACCTCCCAAAGGGTCATCACAATCGAAGGACAACCAGCATACAGGAATCCCCTGGCAAGACTCATCACTCCTTCACCCTTTTGTAATTTTCCACTTCCCGTATTACAGGCGCTTAAAACGGCCATACGAGCTTTTAAATCCATGGTGTAAATTTCATTGGTATTCAGCCAACCATCATCCGTTTCGTCCAAATACGGCTTTGAAAAAGCCAGTTTGGAGTACATTGGCAAGGTGTCATTAATCAAGGTGTGCATCGCCAGGTGCAAAATATCATAGTTGGAAGCCCGTTTTTTAAATTCAGCTTCCTGGGCCAGAGAGTCTTTAAATACATCTCCTGACACATATTCACTAATAAAATCAACCTCTTTAGTAACAGCAGGCAAAGGCAGTAAACCCGCGCGGTACTCGGAAATAACTGTATAATCGCGATCATCATTGTGGTAACTGGGAGCAAAAGCCAGAAGATCGTTTTCAGCCTGCTTTTCATTCTCAAAATAATTATACAGCAACGTTGCCGAATAAGTATAACTAATCGAATAATCCTCAACAAGATAAGATAGGTTTCTGAAGTTCATTTTACTGGTATCCGGCATTTCAGAAAGCAGCGCATCAAAAGGGATGTACGCTAATTTATCATCGGGAACCACCACCAATTGCTTGCCTTCCAGCAGTGATTTGTCCTTTTCAAGTAAAACTTCGTATAACTGGTAAGCCGACTTGGCATAGCCTTTAAATTCACTAAGTCCGGTGAATAAATACTTTGGGCTAGTCAGGAATTGGTAAACCGACTCGATGTCTTCAACAAACGTTAAATCAATCAACTCTTTCGTAAAACTCACCTCATCTTCTGTGATTATGAACTTATAAACCTGTCCTTGTTCTTTATTCTCATTTGGTTCTTCTATCAAATACTCAACAACCGCCGTTTTCCCATTTACATGCTCCTGTATCGAAGCGACATCCACAACTTCATTTCGGTATTTAAACGCATAATAGTTCGGGAAAGAATCTTCAAAAAGCTGCACCAACTGCTCATATTGCTCGTTCAGCTGGAAAATCTTGGAGTTAAATAATTCGATCCTGGCAGAATCTGGATCTGAGTTCTGATTCTCCTCAAAAAGCATCTCCTTATAGCTGGAAATATTCATTTTGAGGTAGTCTTCCCTTTTTAACAAACTATCCGGAATTCCTCCAAAACGCTTAGCCCTGGAGTCTTTAATGGATGCCAAGAAGCTCGCCGACTTACTCTTCTCCGCAAACTCAAATCCTTTTTCAGCAAATTGAAAATCACCCGTATGCAGAAAAAGTTTATAGCTAACATCAACCGCCTCTATAAAAGTAGACTCCTGATTTTCAGACAGAAAGAACTGACTATCTTCAGAAACATAACCGGTTCTGATTTGATGAATCAATTCAGTCGCACGCTCAACAGTCTGCAAAGCCAGCGTATAGTTTTCAATCGCCGTTTCTTTTTGAGATTCCGACAAATTAAGATCAGCCAAAGTTTCAAAACAATTGGCTTTTTTCTTTAGAACTTCCAACAGTTGGATTTCTGAAATCTCCTGTCCTAAGTCCGGATTCACATCCGTTTCAAGACTTGCGAAACCATCCGTCCCCGCAATCAGGGCTTTCTGATAGTAATCTAAAGCAATCAATAAATCCTTTTTGCGTTTGGAATAGAAGTCATTTAGATCACTGGCTTTCGAGTTCCGTTGAAAATAATAATCCCCAAAATTCAGCATCACATCACTGTACTGCAAACTTTTTTCTGTGAAATATTTGACAACTAAGCCCTCAGACCGATTAACATATTCAAGAGCCTCATCGTACTCATTAATCGATAATAAAAAGGAAGCATAATCACTGTACTCCAAACCTAAATCATAACTATCTGAACCTGAAATCTGAGTCAAAATATCGAATGTTTTCTGATAGTATTTCTTGGTTAAGTCATAATCTCCAAGCTTCGTATAAATGCGAGCCAACAGGCTAAAATAAAACGTTTTAGACCACAAGGGAACGCTTTCAACATTATTAATACAACTTTGAATTGCACTCTCATAAGCTCCTATCAGGAATAGCGCCTCTGATACGTTATACTCAACAATAATAACCTGATTAGCATACTTGACTTCTTCAATTTGAAAAGCCCGCAAAGCAGCTTGTTGAAATTCATAATTCTTAACAAAATCGCCCTTAAGCTTATAAATAATTCCAAGGTTTGAGTACACAAAACCAAGACGCGGATGATTTTCAGAGTATACAGACTTAATGATTCTCTCAGCCTCTAAATATGTTGCTATAGCTTTATCATATTCACCAAGATTCTTATAGGCGATGCCTAAATTAACTAAGGATGAAAACAGTTTTACACTAAGCTCTCCAAAAGTATTCCTACCCAACGAAAGAGCTTGATTGTAAAATTCTACCGATTGTTCAAAATCTCCTAACCGAAAAACACGCAATCCATTCTCATACGACTCAATAACCCTTAGACTATCATTTTCAACTAGAGTTTCTCTGGCATTTGCAGCATAAGAATATATTGAATTCAAAAAAAAACAAGAAAAAAACACAAAGACATAGAAACTGACATTCAGGCAGTTGCACCTAATCTTAATATTTCTTTCAATTTTTTTCATTTTCCAAGGGGTTACCTTTTTACCTTATTCGGAATAAAGAAGCGAACAAAGGATAATTAAGGATTTTACAAGTATTAACCATTAAAACTTAAAAGTAATGAAAACTTTATTTGCTAACAACGAAAACAACATTTTTGATTCATTCGAAATCTTAACAAAAGAAGAATTAAACGAAGTAAAAGGTGGTCGTGGTCGTGATTATGATGTAATCGTAGAAGACTTTGACTAAACACTACTAAAATTATCTAAAAAATTTATCATCACACATTCGTTTGAAAAGCCCTGTAGAACTAGGCATTATTAGTCACTGTGTCTTTTTATCATTTTCAATCGTTCTTTGAGCAGCGTTCTTGTAAGCAAGATTTCTGCGGGCGTAAAAACAAGTGAAAATTAATTACGATAATTTAAGTAAAGATTAAATAGAAGATTTTCTAGACCCTTTATATAGTTTATATTCTCTGAAGCTGCATGCCAGTGAACCGTTGTAAAGCGGAATTTTAACTTCAGGTCTCAACCCAATCGATTTTAAACATTCGTTCGTACTGATTAGCCAGGCAGTGGTATTTGGATAGTGATGTTTCAAACGCTCGCCTACCATCGCGTAAAATGCCTGATCACCCGATTTAATTCGTTCACCATAAGGCGGATTAAACACCAGAAAAGAAGAATCGTCTTTCTTTTCCAAAGTACGAAAATCAGCAATATCAAGCTGAAGCACATCCAAGACATTTGCTTTTTCGGCATTTCGATAAGCCAAATCGATATTTACTCTGGAAATATCTGATCCATAAATCTTATACCCAACCTGACGATGTTCATGCTGGTCTTTTAGATTTTTAAAGATTTCTTCATTGTAATTTTTCCATTTCTGGAAGCCATAACTTTTCCGAGTCTCTCCTGGTAAAATATTTTTAGCCATCATAGCCGCCTCAATAACAATTGTACCAGATCCACACATCGGGTCAGTAAGCGACTCTTTTCCATTCCACCCTGATAATTTAAGCATGCCGGCTGCCAAAACTTCGCTGATAGGCGCTTCATGGTTTCCGGAACGATACCCACGTTTGTGCAAAGATTCACCACTACTATCGAGCGAAATTGTGCAATCGTTATTCGAAATATGCAGGTTAATCAAAATATCAGGCCGACTGACATCGATTGAAGGTCTGCTTCCACTTACGCGTCGAAAACGGTCAACAATGGCATCCTTTGCCTTCAACGATGCAAACATGGAATTCCGAAACAATTCATTAAAAACCTTGCTTTGCACAGCAAACGTTTGGTTGGCGTCAAAGTATTCCTCCCATTTGATTTTGGAAACCTGATGATAAAGATCATCCACCCGTTTAATTTTAAAATTCCGCACAGGCATCAGAATTTTCAAAGCAGTGCGCAAACTATAATTTGCATGATACATCAGCGTCATATCACCCTGAAAATACACAGAGCGTCTTCCTTCTTCTACTTCATCAGCTCCCAGGCCAATTAATTCTTCGGCTAAAACCTGCTCCAATCCGGCATAGGTAGTAGCAACAAAACGATATTTTTTATGCATGTTTCAATTTTATATTCCAGCTCCGTCACTAAAAGAAGTTTCGCGTGCTTTGAACTGTACAATTTTTGAATTTGGCGGTACATTGTTGGTCACCCAAACGTTCCCCCCGATTACTGAATTAGCGCCCACAGTAACCCGTCCCAAAATGGTTGCCTGAGCATAAATAATTACGCCATCTTCCACAATTGGATGGCGCGGAACACCTTTAATTGGATTTCCATCTTCATCCAACGGAAAACTTTTGGCACCAAGCGTTACTCCTTGGTACAACTTCACGTTGTTGCCGATAATACAGGTTGAACCAATCACCACGCCAGTTCCGTGGTCGATTGTAAACGATTCGCCGATTTCTGCTTTCGGGTGAATGTCAATGCCTGTTTCCGAATGGGCCATCTCCGAAATAATTCGAGGAATTAAGGGCACTTCCAGTTTCAACAGCTGGTTGGCAATCCGGTAGTTTGAAATGGCTCGTATGGCCGGATAACAGAAAATAACTTCGCTTTGGCTTTGCGCTGCGGGGTCTCCCACAAAGGCCGTATCAACATCAGCCACCAGTTTTCTTCGAATCTCAGGCAAGTAAGCAATAAACTCACTGGCCAACATCTGGGCATGCCGATTACGCTCCTGCATGTCCACTTCATGTGGATTTTTACAGGTAAAGCACAGCCCCGCCATTATTTGTTCAGACAGTAACTCAAAAAGCTCATCCACATAGACTCCCATGTAGTGCTTTATGGTATTGGGACGCAGACTTGTGGTTCCAAAATAACCCGGGAAAAGAATTTCACGAATCATATTGACAATCTTTGCCAGCTTTTCCGTTGATGGCAATGGTTCACCTAAACGATGTTCATGGCACACCAGATCATAACTTTCCGGATCAGAAAGACGATCGACCGTTTGATTAATTTTTGCGAGTATTTTAGAATCAGATTGCATCTTGCTCTGGATTAAATAATGTTGTACTTAAATATCGTTCTCCCGTATCGCAAATGACAACAACAATTGTCTTTCCTTTGTTTTCAGGCCTTTTCGCAATTTCCAGGGCGGCATACACATTGGCTCCAGAAGAAATACCGCAAAATACACCTTCTTCTCTAGCCAAAAGGCGAGCTGTTTCAAAGGCATCGTCATTGGCTACCTGAAAAACCTCATCATAAATTTCCGTATTTAAAACCTCGGGGATAAAACCAGCTCCAATTCCCTGAATTTTGTGTGAACCGGGAGGATTTCCGGACAGTACAGCTGAGCTTTCAGGCTCGACAACAACACTGAGAACCGCAGCTTTCGTTTCTTTCAACACCTCAGAAACCCCGGTAATGGTACCGCCCGTTCCGGCTCCGGCAACAAAAACGTCAACAGTTCCGTCGGTATCATTCCAAATTTCCAAAGCAGTTGTTCGTCGATGCATCTCCACATTAGCCGGATTTGCAAATTGCATCGGAATAAAGGTATTCTCGCAGGCTTTTCCAAGTTCTTCAGCTTTTTCAATGGCTTCGCGCATGCCTCCCTTCGATGAAGTAAGCACCACTTCTGCGCCATAGGCTTTCAAAACCTGCCTCCGCTCAACTGATACACTTTCGGGCATAACAATTTTCAGGGAATAACCTTTTACGGCACAAACCATGGCCAAACCAATTCCCGTGTTGCCACTTGTTGGCTCAATAATGCTTGTTTCCGCATTAATAATCCCCTCTTTTTCTGCCTGCTCAATCATGGCTAGAGCCAGACGATCTTTAACAGAACCTCCGGGGTTTTGCGATTCCAATTTAGCAAGCACGCGGGCATGGCACCCTTGAGTTACCTTATGAAGCTCAACCAATGGAGTATGACCAATTAGCTGAAGTATATTTGTTGCGATTTTCATACGTTTGTATTTTAAAGGATAATGCATGCAACTTCACAAGAAGTCAGGCTCCTCTTTTTCAGGTTTGCCAACGCTTCTTTCCGAACGTTTCACGGCAATTAATCGTCAAGCAAAATTCCTGTTTTTATCGCTGAAAAACAAACAATGCCTAAAAACAAATCAGGAATGCAGCAAAGACTTAACAGCCTTTATAGCATTTTGGACACGCTGTTCTCCAATCCCATTTATTTCGACAAACTTCAGCTTGCGCTGTTGCAGTTCCGACTTATAAGCATCAAACAGTTGCAGGCGTTCTTCGCCGCCATGTTCCCGCAAAGGATCGGGCTCCCAGGCAATATCAGGCACACAAAGCAAATACAAATCAATCGGCAGGTCTGCAATCTTTTCTTCCAGCCAGTCTGGCTCCGTTTGATAAGCCCACTGAAACCAAACTTTGGTAATAATCAACCAAGTGTCGAAAAAAACGAGCTTTGCAGCAGAATTTGCCGATTCATGGTACTGCTCAATTTGCTTTTTGGTAATTTCCTCCAGGTCGTTGTAGGTATATTGTGTCGAATGATCCTGAAAATACTCGCGGGCATATTCCGGATAAAAAATCCCATCAAAGTAATGTGCCAAAGCTTCAGCCAACGTGCTTTTTGCAGTTGATTCGGGACCAGTAATGGCAATTCGAATTATTTTACGCATCTTGTTTTATTAAATCATTTCGCCAACTGCGATAGCCATAAACAGCCATTCCGGTATAAACCAAAAACAGAATCACGGTTGGCCACAGGCCTTTAAAACCATATAAAAAGGCTGAAAAGAAATCAACAAAAATCCAAATCAGCCAATGCTCCACATATTTACGCGCCAGCATCCAGGTGGCCACAATACTCAAAGCGGTGGTTAGCGAGTCGCCAAATGGAACCGGTGAATCGGTATAATACTTCAGGCCAAACAGGAAGAGCAGAAACAAAAGAACTGATACCAGAATGACGGGAAAGTAAAAATTCAGCGGCATTCGGCTGACGCGTAACTCGTTTTCAGAATTGGGATTACCCTTCAACCAAAAATACCAGCCATAAATGCTGACGCCCACATAGTAAACCTGCAGCAGCATGTCAGCATAAAATTTCGAAACCAAAAACACATAAACGTACAAAGCCGAGGTGAGCAAGCCCACCGGCCAGGTAAATATGTGTTGACGAATGGAAAGAAAAATGTAAGCAAAGCCCAGAACCGCGCCAAGCAGCTCTACATAATTGGCCGAAAGCCAAGTCAAAAATGGATCAATCATGGATTAATTCTCTACCAGAAGATGGTTGTATTCTGAGCTGTCTTTCAGGACTTTCAAAGCCTCCCGAATCACATCATTATCCTCATTTATAATTTGATAGAATTCACTCTGGCCAAACAAATCGCGCGCAATTAAAGCCTTCACTTGTTCTTTAATAATCGGACGTGCAAAATCGGCATCACCTTCTTCCTGCTCAATGCCTTCTTTTTCGGCCTCAGCCAGCATCCGGTCGACCAACTCATCCTCAACCGAAAATTTCTCCCGAAACAGGTCAAAAGAAGAATATTTCTTGGTGAATTTATCCCGGTTTTTATCAAGATAATCCAACGCTGTAGAGTACACAATATTTTGACGGTTCATCCGGTTAAAGAAACCATAATGAATTGACGTATCCATAGGAACAAAAATATCAGGCATGACACCCCCACCTCCATAAACCGTACGTTTATTGATCAAGGTTTCATAGGTCAGGCTGTCATTGAAATGAATGCTGTCCTGGGTGAAAAACTCTCCAGCCTCAAAACGCTTCCGGTAATCACTACGATAAGCTTCCACCCCATCGTCATAGGCTTTTTGAATGCATCGCCCGCTGGGTGTATAGTAGTGCGCAGTGGTCAGACGAAGCATGGAGCCATCATTCAAAAAATAAGGCTGCTGCACCAATCCTTTACCAAACGAACGGCGACCAATAACCACACCTCGATCCCAATCCTGAATGGCACCCGCAACAATTTCGCTGGCAGAAGCCGAGCCTTCATCAATTAAAACCACCAACTTGCCCTGTTCAAACTCGCCCAAGGCTGAGGCTTTGTAGTCTTTTCGGCGATTATTTTCCCCTTCCGTATAAACAATCATTTTAAAGGCACCCAAAAACTGATCGGCCAATTCAATCGCTGCCTTCAGGTAGCCTCCTCCATTGCCACGCAAATCCAACACCAGATTCTCCAATTTCGGATTTTGTTTCAGGGTCCTAATGGCCTCCGAAAACTCATCGGTTGTAGTTGCCGAAAAACGATTGAGCTTAATGTAACCCGTTTCATCATTTATCATGTAGGAGGCATCCAGGCTGTGAATTGGAATTTTGTCCCGGATAATCCGGAAATCCAACAGCTCTTCGTTCCGTTTGCGAAGCACTTTCAGGTTAACAACCGTTCCTTTGTCTCCACGAAGCATTTCAAAGACATCGCTGTTTTCCAACCCAATGCCTGCAACCTTTTTTTCATCCACTTCCACAATGCGGTCGCCGGCCTGCAAGCCCACTTTTTCAGAAGGACCGCCCGGAATGGTGGCCACCACCATCAAAGTATCTTTTAAAATATTGAATGAAATTCCAATGCCCTCGAAACTTCCCTGCAAAGGTTCATTCATCTTTTCAACTTCTTCTTTGGAAATATAAACAGAATGCGGATCCAACTGCTTAAGCACTTCTACAACGGCCTTCTCTGTCAGGTCGTCAATATTGGTTGTGTCGACATAGTTACTTTCAATCAATTGAAGCAAACGCCCGAATTTCAACATATTGGTCTGAATATCCTGAGCCTGCACCCCCTTGATCATGGAGGTCATTCCCAACACGAGAATCACTCCCAACGCTATTGTTTTCTTTAATTGTGTTATCATGGCATTCGAGTCTTTATTTTTTTTGAATCGTTAAAGATAAAAGAATATCACCCGCAGAACAAAGCCTCATATTAATAAGTACAAAACGAGCCAAAGTGTTCACGTCAATGTAAATGGATACTTCCCGCATTTTTACAGGCGAAAGCAGGTATCGAAAAATCCTTGAGCAGAAGAAAAGAAATTCTACCTGCCTAAAAACAACAAAGCAGACCGAAGCCTGCTTTGTTCATCACTATATGGATTAAATTCGTTATTCCCACTCGATGGTTGCCGGTGGTTTTGAACTGATATCGTAAACTACGCGGTTAATTCCACGAACCTTGTTAATAATTTCGTTCGAAATTTTGGCCAAGAACTCGTAAGGTAAATGCACCCAGTCAGCCGTCATTCCATCGGTAGACATTACTGCACGCAAGGCAACCACATTCTCGTAAGTCCGCTCATCGCCCATTACACCTACTGATTGCACTGGCAGCAGCATCACACCTGCCTGCCAAACATCATCGTACAAATTCCACTCGCGCAAGCCATTAATAAAAATAGCATCTGCTTCCTGCAAAATGCGAACCTTCTCCGGAGTTACATCACTCAGAATTCGGATTCCCAGTCCTGGACCAGGAAACGGGTGACGCCCCAGCAATTCCGGTTTAATATTAAGCGCCTTTCCTACCCGGCGAACTTCATCCTTGAAAAGCAAGTTGAGCGGCTCAACAACTTTCAGGTTCATTTTTTCGGGCAAGCCACCCACATTGTGGTGCGACTTAATGGTGGCCGAAGGTCCGTTAACAGAAACCGACTCAATCACGTCGGGATAAATAGTTCCCTGCGCCAGCCACTTCACCTCTTTTATTTTGTGTGCTTCCTCATCGAATACTTCAATGAAGTCGCGACCAATAATCTTACGTTTGCCTTCCGGATCGGTAATTCCTTTCAGATCATCCCAAAACTTTTGTTTGGCATCCACTCCAATCACGTTCAAGCCCATGTCTTTATACGAATCCAAAACAGATTCAAACTCGTTCTTACGCAACAAGCCGTTATCCACAAAAATACACGTCAGGTTTTTTCCAATAGCTTGGTGCAACAACACACCTGCTACTGTAGAATCCACTCCTCCGGATAAGCCTAACACCACTTTATCGTCGCCCAGTTTCGCTTTCAGCTCAGCCACGGTCGTTTCAATAAACGATTTAGGTGTCCAGTCTTGCTTGCAACCACAAATATCAACGGCAAAATTCTGCAACAACTGCTTTCCTTCGGTGGTATGGTACACTTCCGGGTGAAACTGAATGGCATAAGTTGTTTCACCTTCAATTTTATAAGCTGCGTTTTTCACATCAGCTGTTGAAGCAATGATTTTATAATTTTCCGGCAAACGCTCAATGGTATCGCCATGCGACATCCACACCTGCGTGCCCAAGGTCATCTTTTTAAACAGTTCATTTTCCTGATCGATAAATCCCAGGTTAGCCCGGCCATACTCGCGTGAATCGGATGGCAACACTTCGCCCCCAAAATAGTGGGCCATGTATTGAGCTCCGTAACAAACGCCAAGCAGCGGCAGTTTACCTTTAATTTTTGAAAGATCGGGTTTGGGCGCATTTTCATCGCGCACCGAAAACGGGCTTCCACTTAAAATCACCCCTTTAACACTTTCGTCAATTTTGGGATAGTTGTTGTAAGGATAAATCTCACAATAGATATTGAGTTCACGCACCCTGCGGCCGATTAATTGGGTGTACTGCGAACCAAAATCGAGGATTAAAATTTTCTCTTGCATGAATCTGTCTTTTTTGGATGGCGCAAAGATAAACAATTCCTTTAATGCTGCTTAAAAAGTTAGCCAACGAAAACACTCATTTAACAAATCAACACAGACTTAGCGATTTGTCTCAAGCAAAATCCGCTGATGAAAAAGCGTTTAACATCCGCCCAAAACAATTGCTTCTTTTTTACCCCTGTACTCTGTAGAGCTATTTTGACAACCAACAACTCACTGCAAATAAGATTATCGTAAAATACGAATCTCCTCACCTAAGCCGGCAAGCGCTTCAACGCTTCCAAACAACCCCGCGCATTGTGGTACGGACATTTCCAGAAACCGGCTTTCATCATAGTCCGGTCTGGAATACCGGCTGCAGTGACTAGCCAATGCCATTCTCCGTGCTCATAATCCAGCAAATTCGCTTGCGTATATTTCCATATCGCCAGTGCTTTTTCCAAAAACAAATCATTTGCTGAAAGCTGCCAGGCATTTATCAAGCCAACGATTCCTTCAATTTGCGGCCACCAGTGACGATCAGAATCGAGATGACCGTTGGCCTTATCCCGCTCATTCAACACACTGCCATCCTGATCGAGGCCTTCGCGTACAAACACATCGGCCATGGCCACTGCTGTAGCCGAAAGCTTTTCCATCATAAAATCATCATGCAACACCTCGCCAGCCTCATACAACAACCACGATGTTTCAATATCGTGGCCGTAAGAAACCAGCTGACTTTTCACATTCCACTGTTCATCAAAAAACATGTTCAAGTGAAAATCTTCTCCTACAAATTTCTCCTGAAACAGCTCAATCAAACCAAGCAAAGCTTGCTTCACTTCCAAGTTCGGATACACCGTATATAAAGTTGAATAGGCTTCCAGCAAATGCAGATGGGTATTCAGAATCTTTTTCTCATTGAGGTCCTTTTCACTCAGTCGCATATCTTCCAACTCCTGCCAACGTTCGTCAAAAGCATCCAGGTAACCGCCCATGTTTCGGTCGGCGGCCTTCTCCTCCAACAGGTGAAACAACTCAACCGCCAGTTCAAGCGCCTCTTCTTTTTTTGTCAGCTTGAAATATTCGGCCAATGCATAAATGAAAAAAGCTTGGGCATAAATTTGCTTTCGGCTATTCAATACCGCCCCTTTGAAATCCACCAGCCAAAAGACGCCACCATGCTTTCGATCTAAAAAATTAGCCAGCAGATAATCGTAAGCACGATCGGCCATCAACCGATGTTCTTCTTGTTTGGTCTTTTGAGCTACCGCCGAGAAAGTCCAAAGTAAACGCGTATTTAAGATAATTCCTTTTGGCGACTTCGGAACCGGATTCCCTTTGAAATCCAGCTCACCAAGAAAACCTCCGTATTTTTCATCCGGCATAGTATTCACCCAAAAAGCCAGTATTCTATCAAGCTCTTGACCAAGCTCACTTCTGAATTTTTCAATGACCGACTGATTCATCAATATAATCCTTGGTTATTATCAATTAGCTGATTGATGGCTTCCACCGACTTGAACGAATGCAAACCATCCGCAGGCGTATTTTTCACGTAGTCCACCAGCCGATCAACCGTAGTTGTTGCCACATGCATGCGAGTGTCCGAGGACGCATAATAAATAAACACCCGGCCATCTTCGTCCGCAATCCAACCGTTGGAAAAGAGCACATTGGACACATCTCCGACCCGTTCATCACCCTGGGGCGCCATAAAATACCCTCCCGGATGATCGGTCACCCGATCGAGCTCGACCAGGTCGGTCATAAATAAATACAAAACATAGCGCAAGCCGGCGGCCGTGTTTCTTACACCATGGGCCAGATGCAACCACCCGTCTTTGGTTTTTATCGGCGCCGGCCCCAAGCCATTCTTCAGCTCATAAACCGTGTGGTATTGTTTATTCTGAATGATGCGTTCGTTTTGTACAACCGGATTGCTCATATCGTCAATCAGCCCCAAGCCAATTCCTCCGCCGCTTCCCACATTGATGAACCCATCCTGTGGACGCGTATAAACGGCGTACTTTCCATTGACAAATTCAGCATGCAACACCACATTGCGCTGCTGTCCCGAAGTTGAGATCAAATCGGGCAAGCGCTCCCAGTTCAGCAAATCGCGGCTCCGAACAATACCGGCATTGGCAACTGCCGCGCTGGTATCGCCTTCGGGCGCAGCAGGATCTTTGCGCTCTGTGCAAAAAATACCATACACCCAACCATCCTCATGAGCGGTTAAACGCATATCATACACATTAACATCCGGCTCGTCGGTTTGCGGAATGGTTATGGGCCGGTCCCAAAAACGAAACTGATCAATACCATTCGGGCTTTCAGCAATTGCAAAGTAGGACTTCCGATCCCAGCCTTCCATACGCACGGCCAACAGGTATTTGTCCTTCCAACGAATGGCTCCGGCATTAAAGGCGGCATTAACCCCTAAGCGCTCCATCAGAAATGGATTACGCTCGGGCGACAAGTCAAAGCGCCAATGCAAAGGCGCATGTGCAGCTGTTAGCACCGGATTTTGGTAACGTTCGAAGATCCCATTTGACAAGGGTTCCACTGTATTCTTTTGATTCAACAGCAACTCATGAGCCGCCTTCAACTTATTCAATCGGTTTTCAAAATAATTTTCCATATCACAATAGATTCAATCGCATGATTTAAGATTCAAGTTTCGGTCGCTTAAAAGTCATTCAGTTTGTTCCACCAGGTCTTTTTCATGATTACTACAACAGCGGCAATCACCAAAAGCGAAAGCACCATGGGCATGTTTTGTTTCAACACAAAATAAATGGGCAGCAACACCAACGCCGTTTGACCAATGACACCAAGCACCACATTGAAGGCATCACGTTTGAAGCTGGTTTTCGACACAAAATCCGGATCTTCAGCAACGACTTTCTCATGAATGGGCTTCCAAAAACCCCAAGGGCGAACACTTTTATAAAATGATTTCAACACGGCTTCTTCCGTTGGCGGGGCCAGGTAGGTGCCGATTATACAGCCAGCTACCGAAATCAGAAAAATAAGCGGGAAATAATACAGGTCCAGGGTTTCGGTAAATACGTAAGGGAATATCAGCGCCGGAATCAGGCCGGCAACCATTCCCCAGAAAAAGCCACTGCCGTTAAACCGCCACCAGTGCCACTTCAACACATTGGAAGCAATGTAGCTGCCATAAAGCCCGGACACAAGCCACTGCAGAATGGAGTTGATATCAGTCGCAAAAATTCCAAAGATGATACTGATAGCCACAACCACAATCCCGGTAGTGTAGTTGGTAATTTTTATTTCGCGGTTCGAAGCATTGGGTTTGTAATAATTCAAATAGATGTCATTCACCAAATAGGCCTGTGCGGCATTCAGTGTTCCGGCAAAAGTTGACATGAAAGCCGCGAGCAAACCTGCCAATAGCAAACCGGTAAACCCAATCGGCACAAACTGGCTTATTGCCGAGGGTAAAATCTGCTCAAAATCGATGCGCCCAGCCACCAACAAATGCAGCTGATCGTAATATAAAATGGCTAAAACAGCAAAACCGGTGATCATCAGGTAGCGAACAGGCACCAATACCAAACTCACCATACCACTCATTTTCGCAGCTTCCTGAGGCGTTTTGGTTGACAGAATTTTCTGCATGTCGTAATTCGGGATTGGCCCGGCAACACTAGCCAGCACCCCTTTGAACAACATCATCATAAAAAAGATACTGAACCAGGAATACCCATCGGAAGCAATTTTAGCATTCATTTCATTGATAATTCCAGACCAGTCGATTTCCAAACGTGCCCCAAAAAAGGGACTCATCCAGCCATCCGGCACCTGCAAACTTTGATCGCCCAGCGCGGCCATTGCGATCACAGCAATTACCACAGCCGAAATCGTCATAATAATATACTGGACCAAGTCGGCCCATACAATGCCGGACATGCCTCCAAGCACCGAGTAAAACACCGCAAAAAGGGTAAAGGCAATGCCATAAACATGGGGCACATATTCAGCGGTAACATGAAAAGGAAAATAAGGCTGAACCACTTCCCACGGAATAAAAATCTGCACAAACTTCCCCAAACCGATAAACCCGTAAGCCATTAAGCCCAGACAGTTGATCAGTGCAAAAGCAATAACGATGGTGTGAGACAAGCGAGCTTCGCGCCCACGCCCAAAACGCGTGCGAATCCATTCAGCCCCCGTGGTCACATTCGATCGGCGAAGCCACATCGACAGGTAAACCATCAGAAAAATCTGGTTGAATGAAGGCCAAAGCCAAGGAATCCAGACACTTTTTAATCCGTAAACCACTGCCAATGTCACCATCCACATGGTTCCGGAAATGTCGAACATACCCGAGGCATTGGAAAGCCCAAGCATGTACCAGGGTAACTTATTACCTCCAAGCAAGTAAGAAGATTTATCGCGCTGCGACCATTTTCGTAGCACCAACCCAATAATTACGGTAATGACCAGGTAGGCTATAATTACAGAAATATCAATAATTCCAAGTTTCATAGGTTATTCGTTTAGCAATTTTTGATTCGTTAGTACTTCGTTTCGTTTTCGTCTCTTATTCATATTGACGTCTCAAAACTGCAATATGAGTTCCCGTTTGCTGTTTTTGTTATTGGCCGGGATCACAATCCAGCCAGCATCAGAATTGTCTATTTTTTCTATTTTGTATGATGATACCTCTTTTAGCTTTGACAGGAATGGAACATAAACCATGGTGGGTGAATTTACGTTTTCATTTTCCTGCCATTCCATTCTAAATCGAGCATTCTCATGTTCATAGTGGTAGCTTAGCAATTCGCCACAAGTGTAGGCTGGATAAGGGCGCAACAAGGCTTTTTGAAAATAAGAAAGGTTTTCAGTTCCGGGATCATAAGACCAATAAGCATTCCCAAAAAGATTTTCTTCAATTAGGCTAACGGCATAGCGAGCTACCGGAACGATCCCTTCCGAATGACTATAATAAGCTCCCCATTCTCCTAGCCATACCGGCATTCCAAGTTGCTGTCCTTTTTCTTTAATTCGTTCATAGATAAACGCAACTCGTTCAGAATTCGCTGCAGCCGCATCTTCCGTGTCGGTCACCAAGTCATAACCATGTGGTGCGTAAGCCACCAGTGGATCAGGCGTTCCATCGACTAAGCTCACCCGTTCGATGCTGCTTTTCACTCCTGTATTGCTGAAATAACTGTGTTCTAAAAACAAAACAGTTTTTTGATCAACTTCACGTATGGCTTGGCTTACTTTTTGGTACATCGCCTGCAAGTGTACACTTTCGAACTCGTGGTTAAAATCATATAAGGCATCAATAACAGGCGCATAATTTTCTTTTGTCGATAGAAGCTTCAGCGCTTCCGTCCTCTTGCTTGCATCTCCCCATATCTCGGCCAGCTTCTCTTCAGTCATGAGTTCTCCCGTTAGCTTGTATACCAAATTTGCGTAAGCCTCAAGTAAAGCAGGCGTGGCCTTTTGGGCTGATGTGCCCGGAAATGGTTCGTTCATGATGTCATAACCAATAACCGTAGGATTGTTGGCATAGCGCTTGGCAATATATCTCCATAAATTGGCGTAATGATCCTGAACGCCCACGCCATCAGGGGCCGGCTGGTTATCCCAGAAATTATCAAATGCTGTCTGTACAGCCTCGCTTAACATATAAGCGTCACTCCATATTGATCCTGCAGTGTGAGTTTTCCCTTCATCGAGCGTAGCCCAATTGGGTGCTCCATCGCTATATTTCAAACCAAATAAATCCTGGTGCATATCAAGTATAACAAATATGTCATTAGCTGCAGCCCATTCAATACGCCGATCTATCTCCTTCAGATATTCCTCATTATAGACCCCCGGCTCAGGTTCCAATCCATCCCATATTATAATAAAACGAATGCTGTTAAAACCCCATTTTTTCAAATTGGCATAAAACTCAGGGCCTCCTTTAAAAAGATAGTTTTCTTCTTTGGACTTATTTACGACATTAATTCCATTAAGAATTACCTGCCTTCCGTTATTGTCAACAAACTTATTTCCCTCTACGCTAATCCTCTCCGGAAATGTCACTTGACAACTTGCGCCATCACTTTCACCACAAGCGACCAGCAACAAGGCCATTCCGACAATTAGTAAATATGTTATTCTAATATTTTTCCTTAACATGGTTATGCTGATTTCGGTTATACTTTGCTTCATCGAACTATCCTCTCTTTGACTAATTTCCGTTCTAGTTTCATGCTCTTAAAAAAAGATTACACATTTCGAACTGACATCTAACTAATTACAGATTTCAAAAATATTCCATATACTTGCAGCTAACAAATACTATTTTATCAATTGTTTGTATTATTGAAATTCAGACCTATTTGAGTAATGAAGAGCTAAGGAGTACCAGTTTTCACAACATTTTAAAGCCAAATCATGGGCAATAACCTAAAAACCAACACCAATGCAGACCAACCTATTTAATCGAGAAATCACCCCACTCACCCCGGAAGACTGCTTATTAGTGTTTGACCGGTGGAAAGAAACATTTGATTTTCCACCCCATTTCCATCCAGAGTTTGAATTAAATTTCATTCAAAATGCTGCCGGAGTAAAACGCTTTGTCGGTGACCACATAGGCGAAATCGGCCAACTGGAACTGGTATTGGTAGGGCCTAACCAGCCTCATTTTTGGGAGCAAGCCAATTGCAGCTCCACGCGCATCCGTGAAATTACAATTCAGTTTCATCAGAATTTATTTCACGACTCGCTGCTCAACAAAAACATTCTTCATCCAATCCGTGACATGCTTCAGCGAGCCTACCGGGGCATTGCCTTCTCCGAAAACGCTATCCGCCAGTTGCAACCGCGCATCGAAAATCTGGCCAACCTCAGTGGCATGGACGCTTTTCTGGAGTTGCTCTCCCTGCTTTTCGACCTGTCAAACTCGCGCAATCAACAAATGCTATCCTCCACATCGGCCAAAAAGGAAGATTTTTTCAATCATGAGAAGATGAAGCTGGTTTTCGAATTTGTACAAAAAAACTACATGCGAAAGATCAAAGTGGAAGAAATGGCCGATCTTCTAAACATGACCGAAGTATCGTTCAGTCGTTTTATGAAACAGCGCACCGGCAAAACGTTTATCGAATACCTGAATGATTCGCGCATTGGTTTTGCCACCCGTTATTTGATTGAAAACAACCACAGCATTTCTGAAATTGCTTACTTATGTGGTTTTAACAACCTGGCCAACTTCAACCGAATCTTTAAAAAACGCAAAGGGAGTACACCCAGCGAGTACCGCGACAACTTTGCGGGTATTAAGCGAGTGAACTAAAGTGGCTGATTCTGAACCAGCCCGCCAAACAACTATTGCTTCACCAGCTTTTGAGTATAAACCACCTCATCATGCTGCCTGATTCGGAGCAAGTAAACCCCATCAGGCAAAGCCTGCACCTGCGCATTCTGAATGGTAAAATAACGACCACCGGCTTCGATGGAACCTTCCGCCACTTTAGCGCCCTGAACCGAATAAATTATCCAGTTTAACCGGTCATTAAGCCCGGCAGGCAATTCCAGATGCAGCTGCCCGCTAAACGGATTGGGATAAACCGAGAAAGCCTTGGCCTGCGCCAATTGACTTTCACCCACATATAAGTCTTCGAGATTGGTGTCCAGCCATTTCAAACGATTATGAATCCAGCTTTCAAGCCAATTGACTTCTGCCGTGTAACTATTGCCCACATAAGCATTGGGCCAAACCCAGGTACTCAACACCGGCCATTTTGTAAAATTACGAACCTGGGCTTCATCCAGCAGGCTGGTTAAACTGTCCACCACTGTCTGAATACGCTCATCAGACAATTGGTTTTTCCGCAGACTATTCCAACGGTTTTTCAGCTTTTTTCGAAAGGTATTGTCTTCAAACAAAACAGGCCACCAGAAAGGATTTTGCCAGGCATCGTCGCCTAAATTTGCTTCGAACTGAAACCCCGAAGTCGACGCTCCATTGTGATAATTGACATTGCCAAAAGCCAGGTTGAAATCCCAAACAGGACCCAGTTTTAACTTGCCGTTCTTGTCCTTGTGCAAAAAGGTACTCAAGCGATACCCGTCCACATTTTTAGCCAGCTCATTTACAATCAGAAAGTCGATAAAACTTTCTTCATCAGCCAAGGCCCGAAATCCGTCTGTTCCATCAAGGTTTTTGTCATGTAAAGCTTGTTCAACCTGATCGATATAGTTTTTGATGTAATCTTTCTGAGCGACCTGAATCTCTTCCTGCTTCGGATATTCATATTGAAAAAAGGTTCTTTTATACTGCTCATTCAGGTAGGCCGAATACCAACCACTTCCTCCACTCCCGGTGGTTTTGTCAATTTTAATGATGTAACCTCCTGTTAAATCTTCACCCGACAAGTCTTCCGGTTTCAACTTGGCCAGGTCAAGCCGTTTTTTGTCGCGCTTAATCTTCTCCATCAACACATAAACACCCTGATACTGCTCATTCAGAAACAACTCAACAAACCGGCAACGGGGAGCATAATGCCCCAGCGATGCGCCTAGGGTAAAGACCAGCACATTTCGAATCAGCGTTTTATCCGAATACGGCCCGTACAATATCCAATCCTCTTCTGCCGGCAGACCCAAAATAGAAGCATCCAGATCAAGGCCCGCAGCATCACGCAACTCAAAGCCATACGATTTTTTAGGAAAACCCTGCGAACTGGAGCCTCTTCGTTCAATGGCGATATGCCCATTGTAATCATTGAAAGCATCTTTGGAAGAATTAACCTTCCCCTCCCCATTCCAGATAATACCCATTTGTGCATCTATCTTCGGATCATCAGGAATTGTCCGGCCATCGGTATCGACAACCACCAAGGGCAAATTTGAAGTACCAAACGAGCTAAGCGATTGAGCAGCTAAACGGGTGGAACACAACAACAGCAACAAGAAAAAGATGCAGTTTCTCATAAATATTGGGTTAGTAGGCTTTGTAGTTAACAATCATGCTGCCACCTTCGCAAGACAACAGGAACACTCGTAAAGATAGCACCCTGATTTTGAATGCAAAACTGCATATAAAAAAAAGCTGCAGAAAAATATTCCTGCAGCTTAAAACCCATTAAACACAAAATTGAATATCCAAAACTTGACAATTCTCAATAGCTTCTTCCCATAAGCAATCAATTGGTCAAAATTCGTCGCCTGATATTTCTCTATTCTCAAAAAAACAATCTTGTGCACAACTACTTAAAACGTCATCCAATACCGAAGCATTGAATTTATATGCAAATTATGTCATTCAAACTAAAAAGTCAATAGCGAATCTATGTTCAATAACATTGTTTTGATAACTACCATGCTACCAATTTTCACCTTCGTTTGTCAAAAACACCTCTCAATTCTAATAAACTCCCGATAAACATTGAGCATTGGTGAAAAATTAGGAATCTCTATTCCTTAACAAATTAACTTAATCCTTATATTGCACTCAAAATCACAAGTTCGTATCGATCATGAAAAATTTACTGCTGCTACTCGGCTTGCTTTTTTCGTTCACCCAAATACAAGCAACCCCAGACAATCTGAACTCCGATGCAAGTATCGACTCCATTTTTACTCAAAATGAAATTCGCGATTTAGAAGTCCTTGTCGGCTTTTTTGAAAAACAAATCAGCACGAAGGGCACCACCGAGGATTTGCCATCAACCTACCAAGCATTTTTTGAAAAGATGGCCCAAACGAAAAAAATAGGCGCAATTAAACTTCCTCTTGATTTTGAAGAACAGCAAAAAATCTATCAGCAAATTGACCCGAAAACTTTTGATGAAATCTGGCTCGTCAGCAAAGCCATCACCCATGAAGGAGACACAATAAATACGATACAACTGAACCGGGAGGGCAAATACAAGAGGCTGCTTGAAGCTCTGAGTACGCAAAACCCAACCCTGCTAAAATACGACTATGACCTGGAAACTGCCGGTGACTTATCTCCTGCCATGGTCGCTCATGTTATCAAAAAATATCCAAAATACGACATCAGTCAACCAACGGTTCGACTGGTACTGGCTATACACTACCTCACTTTGAATGATCGCCTCAAGCGCAACAACGGACCATTAATGCGTATATCCAGTAACTAAACATCACAACAACAGAGATCAAAGAATAAAAATTGCCCTTTAAAAAATGAAAAGAGCAAACCCGTAACGGATTGCTCTTCTTCTAACTTATAAATCTATACTACTAAACTTAGCGGTAGTTTGCGGTAAAAAAGAAACCTGCGGGGAAGTTGGTGTAATCTTTAAAATCATAAACCATCTCGGGAGATTCACCACTAAAGTTGAATACACTAATATCATTGATTAAATAGTCCATCCCATAACCTTTCATCGTATTAAAATACACCTCTCCGGTTGTCGGATGCACACCCAAATTGTTGTAAACAATTCCGGCATGCTCAATATGCTCGCTTACATCAGTCACCACCGATGTTGCTCCAGTCTCCAGGATATGCTGGCAAATTTTGGTTCCTGAGCCAAAATACACGGTATCACCTTTGGCTCCAATAGCCGGGCTTGCTCCCCATCCTGCACTGACACTAAAATCCGCAATTTCATTTTGCTTGATAATGCTATAGTCTGCCGGATCAACCTTTAAAATATACGAAGGACTTCCACTGCATGACACCATCAGTTTATCATCAGCCGACAACAATAGCCCTGAGATTGTTCCAGGCAATTCAACTTCCGATTTCACTTCACCGTTTTGCAACACAAGAATTTTCTTCCCTGCTGGAACAAACACCTTCTCATTCTCAACGGCCATCCGGTTTTTCATTGCTCCTGCGGTACCTTCAATAAAACTTAATGCTTTGCTATCAAGATTGAGCAAATAGACTCCGGCATTATCGCGGATGTAAGCACTATTGCCAATAACGGCGACGTGCGATGCCCAACTCAACTCGGCCAAATCTTCATTCGAAAAAGCTGCCTCTTTTTCCAGAGTTTCCGCATTGGCAACCACCAGCATACCATCTCCTCCCATGCGATCACCGTTTTGAGCGATGATGTACATTTTGTTATCAGCAATAAAAAGATCTTGGGTTGTATTCCCCAACTCGGATCCATTCACTTTTTGGTAAACACTATCGATCGCCACGCCTTTAGGGCTGATAAAGATGAGCGTTCCATTCTCCGAAGTCATGTTTCCTTC
Source organism: uncultured Sunxiuqinia sp. (assembly GCF_947495665.1). Taxonomy (GTDB): domain Bacteria; phylum Bacteroidota; class Bacteroidia; order Bacteroidales; family Prolixibacteraceae; genus Sunxiuqinia; species Sunxiuqinia rutila. The sequence continues at coordinate 181,333 of NZ_CANLZV010000008.1, read as the reverse complement.
GTTCAACACAAAGGTTCCGTCCCGGAACATGCCAAACACATCAACCGCAAAAGTAGTCGTATGCTCTCCTCCAGCATTAACCGCTTTCAGGCTAATCTCGTAGTTCCCCATTTCCTCGGCAGTGAAAAGCAGAGTATCTCCGGCCTGCACTTCTTCGTTATTAACCTTCCAGACAATTTCTGTTTCAGCCGAACTGGTGACGGTAGCCACCAAGGCCAGTGTATCCTTCTGGGCGACCTCTTCCAAGCCACTGATACTTTTAATAGATACTTGTGGTGCTTCGGGCAAAACCGGATCATCCGAACAAGAAAATAGCCCCAATGCAATCCCTGCGATTGCTAGTAATTTTAAGTTTTTCATTTTTGTTATTTATAATTTATTTGATTGTCTATTTTTCAGAATCAATCACTTCACCCAGCAGATGAAGATCTTCTGCTCCCGCAATTTCCGTTGAACACTCGCCCAGCCAACCGTTTTCCTGGTTAACGCCACAATGCACCCGTACAAAGTCCACTCCGGGCAAATGCACCGGATTTCCTTCTGCATCCACTGCCCAGGCAATATCAATGGCCGAATTGTCATGTGCATTGGGATAGTTATCGGCATAACCAAAACCAAAACCATAGAGCACGAAGTAATCTCCCTTGTCGCTCTTTTCGTTAATACCATTCTCGGGCAATCGAGTACCTTTCAGGGTATAAGAATCCCCTTCGATCCAAGCTGGGAAATAAGATTGACTATGAAATACATTTTTCACTTTGTAGCCGGAATTTCCCTGATTGTCCTCCCAACGGATATACTCCTCGGTTGCCTGGTCTGGCTCTTCCGTGGGGCGGAAATAAGTAATCTCGTAGCCCGGAATAATCTCTAGATCATTACCGGCAACTTTACCCAAGCAATACCAAGCTTCGGAGCTCACCGAATGATGGGCACTTCCCGCAATTTCATACCACTCCTCGGGGTCAACTTCCCCATTCTGGTTTTTGTCATAAGCGACCATAATCACTCCGGGTTCGCAGCTTCCACCAAAGGGAGCATCCGGCTGTGGGTTAGCTGCGGCACCAAATGCGTTGCCTTTCACCCGAAAATCACGTCTTCCGGGAAGGTTAGCCACCGTATGGTCAAAACGAAAAGTCACGTAGCCACCAAAACCACCGAGGGTAATCATCGAAGCATCTTCGCCAGCCAACAAATCGCTGGTTTTTGCAATCATGCTTGCTTGGGTATCCCCTTCTTCGTAGCTTGGAAGCTTGTTTACAAACTGTCCAACTCCTGGCAAATAATCGAGCACTTCTGCTAAATAAGGGCTAAATGCTTCGGCTTCCTGCTCTACGAGCACATCAACCGCAAAATCTTCCTTTTTTTCAGTTTGGGTCACTTCCAGGTTTAATGCGTAGGTTCCAGGCTGAATCGTTATAAACTCAAGCTCCAATTCTTCGCTAATCAAAGAGTCCACGGCCCCTTCTGGAGTTTGCGTTAAAGACCATTTGTAAGCGGCCGCTTCGTAGCCAGTTACTTCGGGTTTAATGGTTAGCACCGTTGAACGAGTCGTCGTATAATTGTCGTTCAACTTAATTTCTTCGGGAGGAAGCAATTCTTTCTTGTCATCCTCATTACAGGCCACTAAATTGATAGCAGCCAAGCCAACAAAAAGCCAGCTCACAGGTCGATTGATTCTTCGTATCATATAAAATTTGTTGATGGTTAGTCTTTTTTTAGCAACGCAAAATGAGCCGGAATATCGCCGGTACGCACACTCCACTTCTTTTTTCCACTTCGGTCGAAACAGTACAGCATGCCGGGCGTGACATAGTTGCCAGCATCAGCAAGGAAAATATCTCCGGAAACGGGATGAACCATTAATCCATAGGGAATTTCAATCTCCTCATCCGTTCCATCTGTAATGAAATTGCGGGTAACGACTTCGCGTGTTTTCGTATTAACAATGGCGTAGGTAATTTCATTGGAATACGTGATGTAGCTCCAAGAAACGCTGCACACATAAAGCGAGTCTCCTGACAGGTAACAGCTACTCACGGGAATATCAAGGGTGTCAGTTACCGCTTGCTTTTCCGAATCGATAAAAAATAACCGGGAAGGCAGCTCTTTATAATCGCCACGGGAGCTCACCCACAAGTCTCCTCGCTGATCCGCGCGCACCCGATGCAGGTTCGCAGTCACATCAATGCGCTTTTCTTCGGTAAAACTTTCCAGGTCAATCACCGAAACAGTACGTTCATAATTATCACTGCTTCCGGCTCCCATGTAGCCACCCGAGTTTGCGACATAAATTTTACCGTCCACAATTGCCAGTTCATCCGGCTGAAATCCGACCAAGCACTCATCAACAACCTGCAGGGTGGCTGTATCGACTTTCGCCACAAAACCACGCTGCGTATAATCGGGGTTAATTTCAACCGGCCCGGCGTAAGAAGTAACGTAAGCGTATTTCCCTTCAAACTGAATATAGCGGCAATTGGGGATCTCTATCTGCCCAATTCGAGTGGCAGTTTGAGCATCCATCACCTCAATTTTATTCGAAACATTGATGACTGCATAAAGCTTTGAGCCATAAATCTGAAGATCGTTGCCCACATCTCCCAACTCCTTAGGGACATCTGGATTGACCTCAGCATAAATATTTCGGCTATACGTTCCCGAATCAAAATCGTAAAAATCAAGGGTCGACTTGTTGCTCCCCATATTTCCTTCATTCAGAAGGTAAAAACCACGATACGCTGTTGTTTCCTCCGGTTTTTCCAGGTCAATTTCATCCGAAGAAAACAGTTCAACCTCTTCGCGACACGACGACAGTGCGCCGAGCAACAGCAAACAATGCAGCCCTAATAACAATCGGCTCATAATTCAAGGGTTAATGTTAATTTGTAATTTCGTTTGGGCATTGGATAATTCAACACCACCTCGTAGTCCTGACTCAACAGGTTGTTGACTTCAAGCGCCACTTTTAAGCTCCAGTCGTTTAGCGCAACCGTCTTCAAAAGCGATACATCATTCGTGTACCAAGGCTTTTCGTAATTTTCGCGGATATTGGCTGAATTGTGGTAGCGTTCGCCCACGTAAACGAAGCTGTAGTTCAGCTGCCAGGATTGATACCTGGCCGAAGCAATAAAAGAACCGCTGTGCCAGGGGATGTAAGGAATCTGCCCGCCCCAGGTCGTTTTCTCCAAATCCGGATTCTTTCGAGGAGTAAAATCCTGCGCTTTCTGGTAAGTATAAGTTCCTTTGAGGTTTAGCCAAACCTCAAAAGGTAAGTCGAAAGTTGCTGCAGCAACCGCATCAAGTCCGCGGATCTCAACCCTTCCCAAGTTCATCATCATCCAGCGGTACATGCCACTTCCCTTAGGAACAGCTACTATTTTGTTGGTCACCTCATTGTAATAACCATCGGCCTGCAATTCCCAATGAACCAAGGAGCGATTCGCCATCGTTTTAGCATACTTAAAACCAACATTGTACTGATGCGTAAACTCAGGCTTCAGTTTGATATTTCCAATGTCGGTGTAGTACAAATCATTAAACGTAGGCATCCGGAAAATGTGCTTATAGAAGGCCCGGAAAGTCAAGTCGTGATTCTCAAAAGGAGCATATGAAAAGAATATAGCGGGTGTTATTTCCTCTCTGCTGGGTGCCGAGCTTGCCGCTTGCCCCTCACTGTTTGCTACTGATGTTATGTTTTCATTGATAAAGGTACCCAGCACACTTGCCTGCGACTTAAACGCCCCCAAATCAAGTGCCGTAGCCAAAGCAACCAAAGCTGATCTTCGGGTTGGATAGACCAATCCCTCCAGGTCCGACTTTAGCCAGTTCCATTGCAGGTCGGTTGACAAAGAAACATCCCAATAAGTCGTGAGTTGATATTTTTGAGCCAGGGAAGCATAGGCCTCTTGCTGCCGAAAGGAATTGTCGATATACATCAAGGTCGTATCCGGATTCAGGTACCGCATGCGATCGTTGGCATACTTCATCTTGAGCATTAGATCGTAACGATCGGTGATTACTTTTCGCCAGCCTCCCTGCACAAAAAAGTTGGTATCCCATTGGCGCTGCGCATTCATCCAACGATTGTTTACAATGGCACCGGGAATCCCCCGTTCCGAATCATAATAGTAAGTTTTCACCTCCCAGTGCCCATCTTCGGTTCGGCCATACAGGCCACTTTCTACCCGAAAAGCATGAATGTCTCCATTCTTCCGAGTGGCAGTTGTATCGTAGGCTACTTCGTCGCTTCCGGGCAAAACCCGCTTGTAACGAAACTTGTATTTCCCCGATGAATAAATATACTCTGCATTGATGGAAGCATTTACCTTTTCTGACAACTTGCGTTCGTACAGAAAAGATGGATTCGCCAAGTCGAATGATCCTGTTCGAAAAGTAGCTTTCAAATGCTCCTTTTCCTGCCCCGAAAAATGTGGACGCCGAAATTTGAGGTAAATTGATCCGGAAGAGCCATAATCCCGGGCAGGCTGAAAAATATCGCTTTTTTGACCGTTATACAGCGAGATGCTTTCAATATTATCCAAGGAAAACTTTCCCAAATCGATTTGTCCATTCTGGGCATTTCCCAACTGAATTCCATCGTAAAAGACGCCCATGTGGTTCGTCCCCATGCTTCGCACGTTGACCGTTTTCAGGCCACCAACGCCACCGTAATCTTTGATTTGAACGCCTGCAAAGTACCGGATAGCATCGGCAACCGAAAAGCTATTTAGCGCTTTTAATTGCTTGCCATCAAGCTGTTGAGCTGGAATAATTGACTTGAAGGTTGGCTGAGGTGCGGCGATGAGCACCTCCTGGATATGCTGAATGCTATCCAGCTTGCTTTGAGCTGCCAAAATAGAAGGCAGAAAGAGACAAAGCAGTAATAAATAAAAGAATTTTCTGTTCATTTGATGCTAATCCTTAACTATTACTACTTTCAGGAAAAGACATACAAAAACAGAAAAGCAGTTCCGCAGAAGAACCTTTCCATCTCTAAACTTTAATCCCCGAAAGTTTAAAAACTATGTAATGTATTGGCAGGTCTTCTGACTTACTCATCTTATGCACCTTCCCGTTATTCACAGTGGTTTGTTTCGCATAAGACCTTCGCGAGCTTACAGCAGCGGGTCTGTTCAGGATTCTCACCTGATTCCCTCTTAGCTATGCAAATGCATAGCACCAACAATGCGACAAAAGTATATATTATTTTAATAAAAGTAACCGTCCGACAAGGAATTAGGCCTCCTTTTTCTCAAACGACAATTTATTATCTCCCTAGTGCACTCAAATACAGCGATCCGAAGACAACATACAATCGAAAGCAAACCAACAAATCTTAACTTCAAGCCCGGAACTTTTAAAACCCGGCAACATGTGTTATTTTGGGAACATTCAGTTACAAGGCAGTCAACCTGATGGGAGGCTGGGGCGACCATAACTTTTGGCATTGTGGCGCACGATTATTTTACTCGTTCCTGGCAAGTCTGTTAGTCTTACGTTACAACTGGATCATCAAAAACAAACTAGGATTCATCGGTTTAAGCGTCTTCTTATCACTCACATTCCTCATGCCTTTCTTTCCGCAGAACTAACTCACTGAACTGCTTGCGATTGTCTTTATTTTCCAACAACTAATCTCTTGGCGCTGGATCAAACTTGTCGCCAAAAATGGAGAAGGCATGCATCTTTTCAGGAAAGTATATCTTACCCGCTATACATGACCCAATATGTAGCTATCTGGATTTTTGGAAACTATTTCTCACAGACCAATCCAGACAAAACAGAGCTAACTTTGGTTATTACCATAGGCACTATTCTGCTGGTTGACCTTAGCTACCTGATCAAGATTGCCTTTGATACCCCAGTACGGAATTACCTGAATGCCAAAAGAAGGAAGCATCTGAACTCCTAGTTTTGAGCAATACTACGATAGCATAAAAAAAGGGAGAACTATTAATAGTTCTCCCTTTCTCTTTAATTATTGCAATACTACAATTCCCGAATCCAAATATTGCGAAAACTCACCGGGTTGCCATGATCCTGTAAAATAATCGGACCATCGCCATGTGGCTTCACTGCATATTCCGGAATGCCGATGTATTCAGTTGGACCACGAGCAATGACATTGTTCTGAACCAACACCCCATTGTGAATTAAAGTAATCCGCGGATGTGTAAAATAGGTTCCATCAGCGTTAAAGCGTGGGGCCGTATAAATAATATCATACGTTTGCCACTCGCCCGGTCCTTTGCAGGCATTCACTAAAGGCGCATGCTGTTTGTAAACACTCCCGGCCTGGCCATTCCGATAGGTGCGATTGTTGTAATTATCCAACACCTGCACTTCGTAAATGCCCTGTAAAAAGACGCCACTGTTGCCACGTCCCTGGCTTTCGCTCACCACTTCGGCTGGCGACCGCCACTCCAGGTGTAACTGAAAATCTTTAAACTGACGCTTGGTCTTAATGATACCAGTGCCGCCCTTCACTGTTGCAACACCATTCTCAAAATCCCATCCCGGCTCTTCGCCATTCCCATTGGTCCATTCATAGCCAAAAGCCTGCTCAACGCCTAACAGCACAATGGCATCCGAGGGTGCATCCATCGGCTTTTCTCCAGGTGTCACAACGGGCACTTCCGGATCCCAAATTTCAGTCATTTCAGGCACCATTGCTGGTCGTTCTTCCTGGGCAAACACGCTCATGCTCATCAATACGAGTAGTACGAGTACTAATTCTCTCATGGTTTATTCAAGTTTAGGTTAAAAAAATTACAGGTTTAGTTGTTGCATAATCGCGTCTATTTTTTCTTCAGCCAACAGCTCGACCGTATCAAACTCTTCGCGACTATTAAGCTGCCCGGCCACTTCAAAATAGAATTTAATTTTGGGCTCAGTGCCCGACGGACGCACCGAAATCTTGGTTCCGTCTTCCGTGAAAAACTGCAGTACGTTGGACGTAATCTTCTGATCGATTTTCTTGCTTTCACCACTAAGCAAGTTTCGCTCTGTCAAGTCTGCATAGTCTTTCACGATTTTCATCAAACCACCACCCAATGATTTGGGAGGATTGGTCCGAAAATCAACCATCATCTGCTGAATTTCTTCGGCTCCGGTTTTTCCCGGACGAACGATGTATTTCATTTTTTCCTTGGAATAGCCATATTCCAGGTAAATATCTTTAAGCAATTCGAACAAGGTTTTGCCTTGATCTTTAGCCCAGGCTGTAATTTCAGCCATCAGTGCACACGAAGAAACCGCGTCTTTATCACGCACAAAATCGGCAGGCATAAAACCAAAGCTTTCCTCGCCTCCACCAATGTATTTCTTCACACCTTCGTTTTCACGAATCACTTCGGCAATGTATTTAAAGCCGGTATACACATCAAAAAATTCGATGCCATTTTTCTGGGCAATTTCAGCAATCTTCTCTGTTGAAACGATGGTTTTAACAATAAATTCATTGCCTTCCAGCGCCTTGTTTTCCTTCATCCGGGTGATGAGGTAATAGATAAACAATAAAGCCGTTTGGTTACCATTGATGATGAAAAATTCGCCTTTATCATTTTTCACAGCCACACCAATCCGGTCAGCATCCGGATCCGAAGCCATCACCACATCGGCATCCACCTCATAGCCTTTTTTCATGGCCATTTCCATAGCAGCTGGCTCTTCCGGGTTTGGCGAAACCACCGTTGGGAAATCGCCACTCACCACATCCTGCTCAGGTACATTGATGATGTTTTCGAAACCAAAAGCCCGCAAAGCCTGAGGAATCAGCTTCACCCCAGTTCCATGAATCGGGGTGTAAACAATTTTCAGATCCTTGTATTTTTGAATGATTTCGGGGGCCAGCGAAACGGTTTTCACTTTCTCGATGAATTTATTATCCATCGCCTCACCCAAAATCTCAATCAACTCTTTGTTGCCTTCAAATTGAATATCTTCCACCTTTACCTGCTGCACCTCATGAATAACATTCACATCATGCGGGCCAACAATTTGAGAACCATCTTCCCAGTAGGCTTTATAACCATTGTATTCTTTCGGATTATGCGAAGCGGTCAGGATAATACCGCTTTGACAGCCCAATTCCCGGATGGCAAACGAAAGCTCCGGCGTTGGACGCAAATCTTCAAACAAATACACCTTAATTCCGTTGGCAGCAAAAATACCGGCACTTTTTTCGGCAAACAACCGGCTGTTGTTCCGGCAATCGTAACCAATAGCCACCTTTATCTGCTCCAATCCGGCAAATTCTTTTTTCAGGTAATTGCTCAATCCTTGTGTAGCAGCACCTACGGTATAAATATTCATTCGGTTCGAGCCGGCTCCCATAATCCCCCTTAATCCACCGGTTCCAAACTCCAGATCCCGGTAAAAGGAGTCAATCAATTCGGTTTTGTCTTCCTGCTCAAGCATGCGTTTTACTTCATCCCTTGTTGCTTGGTCATACACCTCGCTTAACCAGGTTTTTGCTTTACTAACAACTGCGTCCAGAACTTCGTTATTTGTTGCCATCTCTTTCTATTTTTTTAGTTCGGTAATACATTTTTTGAGGCTGTCGCGCCAATATGGAATCTGAACCCCAAAAATACGCTTAATTTTGGATTTATTCAGCACACTGTAGGGCGGACGGGCTGCCGGCGTTGGGTATTCTTCCGTTGCAATTGGATGAACATGGCAGGAAATTCCCGCCAATTCGTGTATGGCCTTGGCAAAATCGTACCAACTACACACGCCTTCATTGGAATAGTGGTAGATTCCCGGCTTCCAGTCACAACGTTTATTTTCAGTTTTTGAAATAATTGTTAAAATCACCTCTGCCAAATCATCGGCATAAGTTGGTGTTCCTACCTGGTCGCATACCACCCGAAGTTCATCGCGCTCCTCGCCCAGCTTCACCATGGTTTTCAAAAAGTTTTTACCGTGAATGGAATACAACCACGAAGTCCGGATTACCAACGATGATGGGGCCTCCTTCAGCAATGCAATTTCCCCATTCAGTTTGCTTTTGCCATAAACCGACTCAGGGTTCACCAAATCGTTTTCGGTGTAGGGTGTATAGGAAGTTCCGTCAAACACATAGTCGGTTGAAACGTGAATCACTCTTGCCTGATGCTTCTGCCCCACTTTTCCGAGGTAAGCCGGAACTTTAGTATTAATCAACCGTGCTAAATCAGCTTCTTTCTCCGCAATATCAACAGCCGTATAAGCAGCACAATTGATGATATAAGCAGGCTTTTCCGTTTCAACAAACAGCGCCACAGCGGCCTGGTTGGTTAAATCCAACTCCTGGATGTCTGTAAACAAAAACTCAAATTCATTGTAATTGGCTGCCAGTGCTTTAATTGCTGCCCCTAACTGACCATCGGCTCCTGTAACTAGAATTTTTTTCATAGCTTAGAAATTGTATTCGGCATCCCGAAACAAGGGATTCGCCTGATCTTTTTCTGAAATTAATGCCTCTTGCTTGTCAATCCGCCAATCAATTTGCAATTCCGGGTCGTTGTATGAAATCCCCCGTTCCGACTGTGGATGATAATACCCATCACACTTATACGCAAAGACGGCTGTCTCGCTCAACACCGAAAAGCCATGCGCAAATCCGCGAGGCACATAAAATTGTTTCTTGTTTTCGCCGCTTAACTCCACGCCATACCATTGTCCAAAAGTGGGCGAATCCTTGCGCAAATCAACCGCCACATCAAATACATTACCTTCAATAACCCGAACCAGTTTGGCCTGTGCATACGGGGCCAGCTGGTAATGCAAACCACGAATAACCCCTCGCGAGGATTTCGATTCGTTATCCTGCACAAAAGGCCGGTCTATGCCTGCCTTTACGAGTTCTTTCGCGTTAAATGTTTCTAAAAAATAACCCCGTTCATCCTGAAATACGCGGGGTGTTAAGACCAATAGCCCGGCTATTGGTGTTTCTGTAATTTCCATGAATTCAAATTCTGTTTAAAACGATGCAATTTTCTTATGAGCCAAATTGTATAAATATTGACCGTATTGGTTTTTCATCAAAGGTTCGGCCAGCTTCAGCAACTGTTCTTTGTCGATATATCCCTTTTTGAATGCAATTTCTTCAAGACATGACACTTTTAAGCCTTGGCGCTGCTCAATGGTGGCGATGAAGTTGGAAGCCTGCAACAAACTATCGTGCGTACCAGTGTCCAGCCAGGCAAATCCCCGTCCAAGCAGCTGCACCTTCAGCCGTTGCTCTTCCAGGTAAAGCCGGTTAAGGTCAGTAATCTCATACTCCCCGCGGGCGGATGGTTTCAACGACTTGGCCTTTTCAACCACATCGTTGGAATAAAAGTACAAGCCGGTTACGGCATAGTTTGATTTAGGCTCTTTGGGTTTCTCCTCCACTGAAAGCACCTGTCCCTGCTCATCAAAATCAACCACGCCATAGCGCTCCGGATCGTTCACGTAATACCCAAACACCAAAGCGCCATCTTCCAGCTCACCAGCCTCAGTCAATATCTGGCTGAAATTGTATCCATAGAAGATGTTATCGCCTAAAATCAGACACACCTGGTCATCACCAATAAATTCTTCGCCAATCACAAAGGCCTGGGCCAATCCATCGGGTGAAGGCTGAACAGCATAACTTAGCTGAATACCAAACTGCGAACCATCGCCCAGCAAATCTTCATACAAAGGAATATCTTGGGGCGTTGAAATAATCAAAATTTCGCGAATACCTGCCAACATCAAAACCGACAACGGGTAATAAATCATCGGTTTATCGTAAACCGGAATAATTTGTTTTGAAATCGATTTCGTAATTGGATATAAACGTGTACCGGAACCTCCGGCCAAAATAATGCCTTTCATACTAGCTTGTCTTTAATAATTCGTCAAAATAAGCAATTGTTTTCTGCAAACCCTCTTCCAACTCCACTTTAGGCTGCCAGCCACCCAGTTTCTCCTTGGCCAGTGCAATGTCGGGCTGACGCTGAATCGGATCATCCTCCGGCAAGGGCAGATGAGTAATTCTGGAGCGGCTACCTGTCAGTGAAATAATTTTCTCAGCCAATTCCAACATGGTAAATTCATTGGGATTTCCAATATTAACCGGCCCTATAAAATCCGGGGGCGTCTGCATCAGTCTTTTCAAACCATCAACCAAATCATCTACATATTGGAAACTACGACTTTGTGTACCATCACCAAAAATGGTAATATTTTCATTGCGTAGTGCCTGAACAATGAAGTTAGAAACCACGCGTCCGTCGTCGGGCTCCATTTTAGGACCGTAGGTATTAAATATGCGAGCTATTTTTATGGCTACCTGGTTTTGTACATGATAATTTACAAATAAGGATTCCGCGCAACGCTTACCTTCATCATAGCACGAGCGGACACCAATCGGATTTACATTCCCCCAATACGATTCCGGCTGCGGATGCAGTTCCGGGTCACCATACACCTCGCTGGTCGAGGCCTGCAAAATCCTAGCATTAACACGCTTGGCCAGCCCGAGCATATTAATCGAGCCCATTACCGAAGTTTTAATGGTTTTAATGGCATTTTGCTGATAATGCACAGGCGAAGCCGGACAAGCCAGGTTGTAAATTTCGTCTACTTCAATGTAAAAAGGCATAATCACATCGTGTCGTACCAGTTCGAAGTAAGGATTCTCCAACAGGTGAACCACTTTTTGTTTCGCCCCGGTGAAAAAATTATCCAGACAAATTACCTCATTTCCTTCGGCCAACAGCTGCTCGCAAAGGTGCGAACCAATAAAACCAGCCCCCCCGGTCACCAAAATTCGTTTTTTCCGTCCGTCCATTTTTATTTATTTTTCAACGATCCTTTAAGCCGCTTAACCAGCACGCAATCAAGCACTGTGTAGCACGCCATTCGGTAAAGCACACCAAAATAAGGAATTTAATCGATCCTAACCATAAAAAACCGGATGCAAAACTAAGCAGATCATCGAATTGTTAACGAATAAAACACCGGATAATTTGAAAAAACAGCAAGATCACAAAAAACTGCCCCCAAACATCCAAAAAAGAACTGAAAACCTTTGATTTAAAGCATATAAATCCTAATTTTGCGGCGCATTTTAACAAATATAAAGTCTAACTTATTAATTAATTGATTATTAGAATGACAGAAGAAAAAAAAGAGAACCTTGAGCAAAAGGAAGAACTCGAACAACCTCAGGTTGTAGAAAACGCTCAGCAAGCTGAAGCTCCAGCCGTTGCTGAAACTGAAGAATTTGACTGGGATGCACTGGAAGCCGACGATGAAGGTTTTGCAGGTGCGAAAAAACAAGAATTAGTTGATCTTTACGACAACACTTTGAACACTGTTCAGGAAAAAGAAGTACTGGAAGGTACCGTTATTTCAATGAACAAACGCGAAGTAGTTGTTGACATCGGCTACAAATCTGACGGTATTGTAAGCTTAAACGAATTCCGCTACAACCCTGAGTTGAAAGTTGGTGATTCAGTTGAAGTTTACGTTGAAAGTCTGGAAGACAAAAAAGGACAAATGATCCTGTCGCACAAAAAAGCACGTGCAGTCCGTTCTTGGGACCGTGTTAACGCTGCGCTGGATAACGACGAAATTATTAAAGGATACATCAAATGCCGCACGAAAGGTGGTATGATCGTTGACGTATTCGGAATTGAAGCTTTCTTGCCAGGTTCTCAAATTGATGTGAAACCAATCCGCGACTACGACATGTACGTGGGTAAAAACATGGAATTCAAAGTGGTTAAAATCAACCAGGAATTCCGTAACGTGGTGGTATCACACAAAGCATTGATTGAGGCTGAACTGGAACAACAGAAAAAAGAAATCATCTCTAAACTGGAGAAAGGCCAAGTATTGGAAGGAACTGTTAAAAACGTTACTTCTTACGGTGTATTCATCGACTTGGGTGGTGTTGACGGATTGATCCACATTACTGACCTGAGCTGGGGACGTATTTCTCATCCGAACGAAATCGTAGAATTGGATCAAAAACTGAACGTTGTAATCCTTGACTTCGATGATGACAAAAAACGAATTGCACTTGGCTTGAAACAATTGACTCCTCACCCATGGGATAACTTGGATGCTGAGTTGAAAGTTGGCGACAGCGTGAAAGGAAAAGTTGTGGTTATGGCTGACTACGGTGCGTTTGTTGAAATCGCTCCTGGAGTTGAAGGTCTGATCCACGTATCAGAAATGAGCTGGTCACAGCACTTGCGCAGCGCTCAGGACTTCCTGAAAGTTGGCGACGAAGTAGAAGCTCAAATCCTGACATTGGACCGCGACGAGCGCAAGATGTCACTGGGTATCAAACAACTGAAAAAAGATCCATGGCAAGAAGTGGATACTAAATTTGGTATCGGAACAAAACACAACGCTACAGTTCGCAACTTCACCAACTTTGGTGTATTTGTTGAGATCGAAGAAGGTGTTGACGGTTTGATCCACATTTCAGACTTGAGCTGGACGAAGAAAATCAAACACCCATCTGAGTTTACTGCAATTGGTGCAGATATCGAAGTTGTTGTATTGGACATCGACAAAGACAACCGTCGCTTGAGCCTTGGCCACAAACAACTGGAAGAGAACCCATGGGATGTGTTTGAAACAATTTTCTCTGTTGATTCAATCCACGAAGGTACCGTTGTTGAGTTGTTCGACAAAGGAGCTACAATCGCTCTTCCATACGGTGTTGAAGGATTCGCAACTCCTCGCCACCTGGTAAAAGAAGACGGTTCAAAAGCCAGCCTGGAAGAAAAACTGGATTTCAAAGTAATCGAATTCTCAAAAGCTGCCAAGCGTATCATTCTTTCTCACTCACGTGTATTCGAAGATGAGAAAAAAGGCGAAGACACAGCTAAGAAGAAAGCACAAAGCAAGCAAACTGCCAAAGCAATGAAAGCAGTTAAAGATAGCCAGGAAAAAACAACTCTTGGTGACATCAGCGAGCTGGCTGCCTTGAAATCTCAGATGGAAGCTGAAGAGAACAAAGAAAAATAGGCCGAACGCTATCGATCGTTTCAACATAAATTCATAATTTCGTTCCATGGAATTTGAAATTACTAAGAAAGAAGATCACGTTGTTATCAGGGTCCTTTCAACAAAGCTTGATACCAATAATGCGCCCGAGCTGAAATCCGAGTTGGTTGTCTTAGGCAATGATGAAGTAAAAAACATCATACTGGATGTGAGTAACTGTAGTTACGTTGATTCATCTGGCTTAAGTGCAATTCTGGTTGCCAACCGACTTTGCGAAGATTCAATCGGAACCTTTATACTAAGTGGCCTTCAACCCGATGTTGAACACCTGATACGCATTTCGATGCTTCATACCGTTTTACTGATTACCAAAAACGTGGACGAAGCAGAGAAGTTACTGGTAGAAAAAGGTAAATTATAAACAGGTTTTCCTGTATGCAAATGCCTTTTCAACTGACAATTCTGGGAAGTAGTTCAGCAATGCCTACTTCCTTAAGATACCCAACCGCTCAAGTGCTCAATGTACTTGGGCGGTTCTTTTTAATCGACTGTGGCGAAGGAACCCAACACCAAATCCGCAAAAACAAAATCAGTTTTGGCCGGATCGACCACATTTTCATTTCGCATCTTCATGGCGACCATTTCTTTGGGCTGATTGGCTACATTTCAACCCAGGTTTTGCTGGGCAGAACCAAAGACCTGCATATTTATGCCCATTCCGAGCTTCAACGCTACACCCAATTTCAACAAGACTTTTTAGGGATGGGAGAACTGGGCTTTCGTTTGGTATTTCACCCGCTTAACTTTAAAAAGCCCCAGGTAATTCTGGATGATGTCAAGCTGACTGTCACCTCCTTTCCGCTGAAACATCGGATTCCTTGCTGCGGCTTTTTATTTCAGGAGAAAGAAAAAGAGCCCAACATCAGAAAAGAGCAGCTCAAATTCTACCAAATTCCAATTCGGGAAATTAAGAACATCAAGGACGGAGCTGATTTCACCACAGAGGACGGAGAAATTATTCCCAACAAAAAACTGGTTATTCCGGCTCCGAAACCACGTTCATATGCGTTTTGCTCCGACACAGCCTACACCGAAAAAATTCTTCCGGTCATTCAGCATGTCGACCTGCTCTACCATGAAGCCACCTTTGCCGAATCGGAGAAAGAAATGGCCAAAACTACCTTTCATTCTACCGGAAAAGAAGCGGCGCTAATTGCTCAAAAAGCCCAGGCAGGGCAATTGCTCATAGGCCATTTTTCGGCCCGCTACAAAGAGCCTACTTCCATTCTGAAAGAAGCTCAAAGCATTTTCCCCAACACTAAAGCCGTAAACGAAGGTGACGTTTATTCGGTGATCCGCAACCAATAGTTCTGCCTTAAAACCTGTTCTGCAAATCAACACAGATATTTATTCCCAAAACTTTGGGTTTTTGCTATATTTGACCCGGAAAATAAAGCAAAAAAATGAAAAAGAATTTACTACTTCTACTGACACTTGCGATCCTGACTCCTCAGCTGATTTTCGCTCAGGAAACCCCTCAGGAAAAGGAAGAACGAATGCAATGGTTTAAAGATGCCAAACTGGGTATTTTCATCCATTGGGGTATCTACTCCGTCAAAGGAATTGACGAAAGCTGGTCTTTCTTCAACAACTACATCTCGTATGACGATTACATGAGTCAGTTGGATGGCTTTACAGCCAGCAACTACCAACCCGAAGCGTGGGCCAGCCTGATCAAGGAAAGTGGAGCCAAGTACGCAGTGATAACAACCAAACATCATGATGGCGTGGCACTCTGGGACACCAAATGCAATGACTTAAGTGTTCCTAAAAAAACACCGGCCAAGCGTGATGTTCTTCAGCCATTGGTTAAAGCCTTCCAGAAAAATGATTTAAAAGTTGGTCTTTACTATTCGTTGCTGGACTGGTCACATCCTGACTACCCCAACAAAACACGGGTTGAAAAACGCTACACCAACGATCCCGAAAAATGGAACCGCTTTGTGGATTTCAATTTCTGCCAACTGGAAGAGCTTTCAAAACAGTTTAAACCCGACTTGTATTGGTTTGATGGCGACTGGGAACAATCAGCCGAGGCATGGAAAGCCAAAGAATTAAGTGAAAGCTTGCGCAAATGGAACAAAGGCGTGATTCTGAATTCACGGATTCAGGGGTATGGCGACTATGCCACTCCCGAACAAGGACTTCCTGTTACCAAGCCCAGCAGTCCCTGGTGGGAACTGTGCATGACCATGAACAATTCATGGGGTTATCAGCATAACGACCACGCGTATAAAACGCCGAACCAAATTATTCGCATTCTGGTTGACTGCATCAGCATGGGCGGCAACCTGCTTCTGGACATTGGCCCCAAAGCCGATGGAAGCATTCCGGAAGAGCAAGTAAACATCCTAAAAGAGCTGGGACGATGGACCAGCAAACACCAGGAAGCCATTTACGGAACACGTGCAGGAATTCCTCACGAACACTTCTATGGCCCTACGGCCTTGAATAAAGCAGGCGACATTTTGTACTTGTTTGTTCCTCACAAACCAAATGGTCCGTTAATGATTAAAGGACTGAAAAATAAAATTAACCGGATTTGGGTAGTTGGCAATGGCACAAAACTGAACTGGGAAATTGTAGGCAAACAATACTGGAGCGCAGTTCCCGGCATTGCTTACATCGATGTTCCTGAAAAGGTGCTGGACGAGCAGGTGACCGTTATTGCTGTTTTGCTTGACGGAAAAGTTGACTTGTACCGCGAAGAAGGCCAGGTGATTGAAAGCAACTAGTTCGCGGAAAAGATACACGAAATAAAAAAGGAGCCCAATGGGCTCCTTTTTTATTCTCCAAAAAATTCTTTATTGAAATTCACTAGGAACAACTCCTTTACCGGACGGGTAAAAGCGGTGTACAACCAGCGTAAATATTCAAGATCAATGCGCTCTTCCAACAGATAGCCCTGATCTACAAAAACAGCATCCCACTGCCCGCCTTGCGCTTTATGGCAGGTAACCGCGTAAGCAAACTTCACCTGCAAGGCATTGAAGTATTCATTCTCCTTGATTTTCTCCCATCGCTTTTTCTTACTCCGAATATCGGCATAATCCTCGGCCACTGATTCAAACAAGCGCTGGCTTTCCTCATAGCCTAACGAGGCTGTTTCAATATTAAGGGTTTCCAACAGAATTTTGCAGTCAATTTCCAGGTCGTCATAATCCATAAACCGAAGACAAACGTTGGCAAAGCGGAAACCATACAATTGCTCATACCCGTAAATGGACTGGATTTCAACAATGTCGCCATTGGCAATAAAATCAAGGCGCTCATCATCGCCAGGCCAGAAGTAGTTGTTTTTAACCACCATCAACAAATCACCAACCGTAATGTCGGCTTCCTTATACAGAATGGTGGAGCGAATTCCTTCATTAAACTTATTGGCGCGTTTGTTCGACCGGGTAATGACCATGGTTTGTTGTTCGCCATATTTGTCGTAACAATCCGAAATTTTCTCAATAAGGTCTCCGCCACTAATCCGCTGAATATCCTCAAAATCTTCGATTTCAATGGGGAAATAAGCCGGATGAAAATACGAATCACTGATTAACGAGCGGATATTGGTGGCATTGTGCAAAATACCGGAGTCAAATTCCTGCCTCACCACATCAACCAATTCATGATGAAACACCTGTCCGCCGTACATTTCCAACTCCGACACATCCAGTGCCGGACTGATATCCATCCCTACCGGTGGCAACTGAGCCGTGTCGCCCACCAAAATAAGCTTGCAGTTATGCCCACTGTATACATACTCATACAGGTCATCCAACAAGCGCCCGGTTCCGAAAACCGAACTATCGAGCGATGAATTGGAAATCATCGAAGCTTCATCGACAATAAAAAAACAATTTTTGTGAAAATTTTTATCCAGCGAAAAATGCCCAAATCCATCCGTTGTAGCCTGCTGCCGATAGATCTTTTTATGGATGGTGTAAGCACTTTGCCCGGCATAAGAAGTAAGCACTTTCGCTGCCCGGCCAGTGGGTGCCAGCAAGACCGTTTGGAATTTAAAAACTTTAAGTGTTTTAACCAATGCACTTAGCATACTTGTCTTCCCCGTACCGGCATATCCTTTCAGTAAAAAAAGCACATCCGAATCCGGGTGCGTAATGAATTCAGCAAACTTCTCCGAGAGCACTTTTTGCCCTTCCGTGGGTTCAAAGCCCAGCTTCTGACAAATATGTTCTATAAGGTGTTTTTTTAACATTCCTGCGAAATTAAAACTATTCCACGGATAGTAATTTAATTTTTTTTATAAATTTGCATGCAAACATAAACTAATCTTAAAAGGATACAGATGAAGACAGTAATTCAGATCGTATTAATAGTGGCTGCAATCATCCTTGCATACTTTATTTACCAAAGTATTGAGAGGCCTATTGAGTTTGAAAAGGCCAAAGACGCCAGATATGAAGTTACAGTTGAACGACTAAAAGATATTCGGAAAGCACAACTGGCATTTAAAGATGTAAATGGACATTTTACAGGTGATTGGGACTCATTGATCAACTTTGTAAAGCATGATTCACTACCATTGGTACGTAAAATTGGAATGCTTAACGACAGTATGCTTGAAGCAGGCCTGACAGAAGAAACAGCCATCAAAAAAGGCTTAATCATCCGTGATACGCTTAAAGTTAGTGTAATGGACACTTTGTTTGGCGCTTCGTATCCAATTGATCGAATTAAAATGGTGCCCGTAAAAGACACCGTTGCTGAATTTCATCTTGGAGCAACCGTCATTACAACAGGTTCAGGAATTAAAGTTCCTGTATTTGAAGCGAAGGCGCACAACAACACCATCCTGAAAAACCTGGATCGTCAAATGGTAATTAACCTGAACGACCAGCGCAGAACCAACGGCAAATACCCCGGACTAAAAGTTGGGTCATTAACTGAAACCAATAGTAATGCAGGTAACTGGGAGTAAAAAATGGTATGCAACATTTATTGCTTGTTGACGAAACCTTTGATTTAAATTTCACACAAGAATATCATTTATCCATCCAGATTAGTCTGGATGGATTTTCTTTTTGTATCCGGGATGGATTGCAAAACAAATACATCTATCTTTTTCACAAGGAATTTTCAGGCAATCCGAAGTTAATGCACCGTAAGCTGCAGGACATCTATGCGGAATTTGATATTCTGCAGGCCGATTTCAAAAGCATCCGGATTCATTATTCATCACCCGGCAAGATGACCTTGCTGCCGGAAGCTTATTTCGATGAGCAGGAAGGGCGCACAGCTTATGCCTTAAACATGGATTTAGGCAATGATGAAGCGCTTCATTACCTTCCGGTGAAAGCCTACCAGATGGTTTTGCAGTTCGCCATTCCGAAGAAAGTTAAGCATTTCCTGAGCGATAAACATCCGGGGATTCTGATTCAGAATGAACTGATTGCACAACTGGATAAAAATGCCGATCAAGCCAGTGCTCAGCCGCGCATCGACGTTCAGGTTTATCGCAACCAGCTAACGATGACTTTGGTTGACCAGTCCATCCGGTTCTGCAATTCATTCATGTACCGCAACGACACGGATTTGCTGTACTATATTCTGAACCTGGTTCAAACCGAAAAAATGGATGCCCCGCGGATACAGCTAAACGGACGGGTAAACAAACGGTCTCCGATTTACCACCAGCTTCGCCAGTATTTTAAAGACGTGAGCATTGCCCAGCGAAGCACAGAAGTGTATTACAGCTACCTGTTTGATCAACTTCCGGATGCCCGCTTTGTGAATCTTTTAAACAATTACGCATGAGAATAGTAGGAGGAATACACCGCGGACGTCAATTCAGTCCCGGGAAAAGTTTTAAGGCCCGCCCAACCACCGATATGGCCAAGGAAAGCCTGTTCAATATTTTAACCAATCAAATTGATTTTGAAGAGGTGAAGGTGCTTGACTTATTTGCCGGAACCGGAAGTATTTCATTTGAATTTTTATCGCGGGGATGCACCGACATTACAGCTATTGAGCTCAACTTTCAGCATCACCAATTTATCCGCAGCGTGATTCAAAAGCTGGATGCAGCCCAAGAAATTCGCGCCATCAAAGGCAATGTTTTCAAATTCTGTGAGCAGTGCGTTGATCAGTTTGACGTCATTTTTGCCGATCCGCCCTACGACCATCCGCAGTTTAATGAGATTCCTTCGCTGGTTCTTCAGAATAAACTCCTCAAGGAAGATGGTTTATTCATCCTGGAACATGGCAAGCAGTCCAATTTTTCCGATCAGGAACAGTTTGTAGAAACCCGCCACTACGGCAGCGTTTACTTCAGTTTCTTCAGGCCGAAGCCAGTGGTTTAAAACCGCTGGAATAGCCTAAGGGTTGAACATATCGGGATTAAAATAGCCCAAAATACTGTTGGCTAAATCAATATGTGTTTGCGCATCGGGGTGTTTCGGATCCAAAGCCAGGGCCTCGTTAAAAGCGTTGATGGCCTTGCCCCACTGCTGCTGTTTGTAATAAATCAGTCCCGATAAATAGTGAAGCTCGGCAGAATTGGCTTGCTGCCCGATTAGCCGGGTTAATTGCTGCTGCGCCTGATCAAGCTGATGGGCCTCGATTAATTCCTTTACTTGCTTTATTTCCTCTGTCATCTTTCCGTTCTTTTAGGGATGGGTTAAACCAATGCTGCAAATTTACAGAAAGTATTTCATTGCCAAAGCCGGTTGACGATAAGGAGGAGCAACTCCGCTCCTACCCGAAAGGAAACCGTGGCCTGTAAAATGAAAGTCGGAGAACTTGTTTGCAAAACCATTCAGCCCATATGTTGTTCTAGAGTTTCAGATATCAACCAGAGAAAACATGGAAATGACGGAGCAAACAGTATCCGATTGGATCAAAAAACGACAATCAACATTTGTAAATGGTTTAAAAGAAGGCAGTACAATCCCCGATTCGGTGATTGAAAAACTTTTGGAGAATGCCAGCTGGGCCCCATCGCATGGCTTGGTACAGGCCTGGAATTTTAAAGTATTTGCCGGTGAAGGCGTCAAACGCTTTTTCAAGGCGCAACAGGAAATTTACAAGCAGATTACACCACCCGACAAGTTTTTCGATTTCAAGTACGAGGCCTACAGTGAAAAGTGGAAGCGCGTGTCGCACATTGTTGTGGTTATTGCCCGGCGCGATCCGTATAAACGTTTCCCCGAGCAGGAAGACCTGGTGTCGGTGGCCTGTGCCATTGAAAATATCTACCTCAGTTTGGCGGCCTTCGGAATAGGTGGTTACCTGAGTACCGGCGACATTTGCTACTCCAACGAAATGCGCGACTTTTTAAAGCTGGAAGACGACGACACCCTCATGGGCTTTTTTGTGCTGGGTGAGCCGGATGAGTCGTTTCAACGTCCGCCACGCACCCGCATTGCTGCGGCAGATAAAACCGAGTGGATCAGGAAGTAGGCTCGGAGGAAAGCAATCGGAGAATATCCTGCTCCATTTTTTCGGGCTTGGTCATTGGAGCATAACGCTTGACGGGAGTTCCATTCCGGTCAAGCAAAAACTTCGTGAAATTCCATTTAATCCGGCCGCCCAACACGCCCGGCAACTGACGCTTTAAATAACGAAACACCGGATGTGCCTGGGCGCCATTGACGGCAACTTTGTCGAATACCTGAAACGAAACCCCATAGTTGACCAAACACCCCCGGGCAATTTCATCGGCGGTTCCGGGCTCCTGCTTGCCAAACTGGTTGCAGGGAAAAGCCAGAATGGTTAAGCCTTGGGATTGATACTTCTCATGAAGTGTCTGCAACCCTTCGTACTGTGGCGTAAAACCACATTGGCTGGCCGTATTCACCACCAACACCACCTGCCCTTGGTAAGCCGAAAAATCGATCTCTTCGCCTTGCAGCGACCGCGCTTTAAAATCATAAAAATGAGCTGTCATCTATTCCTGGTATTTGCTGTTTCATCCTTTTATCGTCGTTTTTCCAGACAGCTAAGTCGGCAAATTGTTCTCCAGGCCTTCCCTTTCCATCCCCGACTGGATGACTTTAAGCATAAACCGAATGAGTTTGAACAATGACTGCTTCAAGTGAAACAATGCCTGCTTCCCGCGATGCAATGACTGCTCAAAATCAAACAGAAAGTGATTCGAGTCGTGCAAAAGCATCTTTGGTTCGTGCAGAAAGAAGTTCTTTTGGTGCAATACATGCTTCAAGTTGTACAATAAGTACTTGAAGGGCTGCAACAACAAGTTCAATTGAAACAGCAAGCACTTGCTGCCAAACAAGCTGAAACCTGAAAGTGAAAACGGCCCAAGCACCGCCAGCAACAGCCGGTTTCGTATTGTTCCATTTTGTTAGCTATTGGGTTTTATGATTGAATATCCCCGGTCGATTGAAATCATATTTTACTGGCAGTGAACGTTTAACAATTCATGTTTTACAAAACATTCCTTGTTTTTTTAATTACATTTCATTAACTAGCAATAAATCAACACCATAAAACTATGAACAGAAGTCAAATCAACCGAAAAGAGATGTACGATGCCGTCCTCTCCTATTTCGACAATTCTCCTGAGAAATGGTCGGCCATCCCCAAAGTAGGCGAGTTTAAGAACACATTATCAGAGCTTGTCAACCAAATTAATGAAGCACAGTTGGCTCAACAAGAAGCCCAGGTGTTTTTGAGCAAGAACAAAACGCAGTTAAAAAGCATGATTGCTCAAAAAGGCGATATTCTGAATGACTGCATAGAGGCCTTTGCCTTAGTTACCGATAATGATGAACTTGCCCATAAAATGGGTGCCACCTATTCGGACCTCAACCGGGCGCGCAACGTCGATTTTATTCCTGCCATACAAGTCATTATCTCGGAAGCTGAAGCAAACAAACTGGTTTTGGAAGCAGAATACGGAGTAACTGCCGAACAGGTGGAAGATTTGAAATCAAACCTCGATGATTTTTTAGCAATCAATGGGAAACCACGGGCATACCGCATTGCATCGGTTCAGGCCACCAAAGATCTGGAACAACTTTTTGCAGACGCAGAAGCACTATTGGACAACAAGCTGGATAAAGTGATGAGTATTTTTAAACGTCGCGACCAGAACTTCTACAATGGTTACCAAGCTGCCCGGGTGGTGGTCGACAACTAGCATCAAGTATATCGACTCGTTAGAGCTGACAGCTGACAGCAGCTGAGTTAAAGAGTACTCCTAAAGATCGGATGGCTTGGAGACATCCGATCTGTTAATTTACTAACTTAAATTTTCAAAAAATGCCATGAAGAAAAAACTAATCACCTATTCGCTTCTAATATTAGGACTAGTGGGAAGTACGAAATTAGTGTATTGTCAGTCAACCTTTGACAAAATACTCAAGCTCACATATCGTTTTGAGGAAGCGGAACCACTTAAAATGTCAGAATTTATTTCAGAAATAAGTTACATTCCTTTGGAAACAAATTCCCAATGCCTTCTTGGCAATATGTGGATTTTTGCTTTTGATAAGGACATACTTATAATATCAAATGATAGTAGCGAAGGAATTTATCGTTTCAATGCTCAAGGAGAATATCTTAATAAAATTGGCAGGAAAGGACGTGGTCCTAACGAATACTATGGGTGTAGTGATATCTTTTTACAGAACGACACTGTATATGTTGTCTCAAATTTTTCAAAGGCGATATTATGCTATTCGCTTTCTGGTGAATTTCTGAAAAGATATAAATTGGATATTGAGAACCGTCCTAAACATATGGTTCAGCTTCCCAATAAGTCTTATATGATTTCGCTTAGCACAACCAGCAAATTTGGAAACCTTTTAAAAACGGATAGAAAGTTCGAGATTCAAACCGGTTTTCTAAAAGAACTTCCTATGGCAAATAGTCCTCAACCTAGCAGATTTCAGAAGACAAAAAACAGTATCTATTATTTCCATAATTTCCATGATACCATTTATGATATCACCAATGGATCTCCGATTCCATCAATTGTTATTGACTATGGGAAATACAGAATTGCTAACCAAAAGCGATCTGTTGATCCTCAAAATAACCTCATCCTTAACACTCCTAGTATTCTGGATTTTAACGCTAGTGACAATTATTTCAAACTAAACCTTTTTTACCCATATAAGGAAGGTATTTATTCAACACTATACCGGATTTCTGATGGCAAACAGTTTATATGGTCCAAACTAATAAACGACGTTGATGATGGAACACTAGACAGATGGTTTGGATTCCTGGCAGGAGATCGACTCATTTTTCATTTGATGCCTTTAACTATTCTTGAGAGGTATGGAAAGATGACAAAAGAGGAGAAACTTAATCCGGCAAACTCAGGCTTTGTAAAAATGGCATCTAAGATTTCAGCAGAATCAAATCCAGTTATTATGGTATGTAAAATTAAATAGAACTAAAATGTCTAACACTTCACCTTTTGGCAAAGGCTCAACAACGCAAATAAGATCAATAATACAGACCGGACAACTTAAAGTCATCCGGTCTGTTTATTTCTTTGCTTAAAATGGAAGGTAGGTTTCGGAGAGGCAGAATTAGGTATCGGCTCGCGATACATTAATCACGCCTTTGATGTTTTGAAGCTTATGCATCAGAAAGTCCAGATGCTCCAGGTTGTTCACAAAAATTCGCAGGGTTCCTTCAAAAGCGCCATTCACCGAATCAATATTGATGGAGCGCATCTGTACGCTCACATCCTTGGCAATCACATATGAAATTTGTCCAACAATTCCGGCCTCATCGGTTCCCGACAGGCGGATGGTTGCCTGAAAAGAGCTGCGTTTTTTAGAGTCGCGCCATTTGGCCGGAATCACCCGGTAAGGATAGCGCTCGAACAGTTGTTTGGCATTGGGACAAGTCCGGCGGTGTATTTTAATCCCGTCATTGATGGTTACAAAACCAAAGATGGCATCGCCAAAAATCGGGTTACAACACGGAGCCAGTTTGTGGTTCACGTTCTTGATGTTGTTATCAATTACCAGGTAGTCATTGCCACTCGAAAAGTCGAGGTCCTTGAGCTGATCCACTGGCAGAATTTCTTCCACCTTTTGCCGGGCTGTAGCTTCAGCTTCCTTCTCGCCCACCAACTCTTTAATGGCCAGTGGCTCAATTTTACCAACCGAAATGTTGTAGTATAAGTCCTGAGCCAATTTCAGATTGTAGTGCTTAAGCAGCATCCGGATAAGATCATCGTTGTACTCAATCTTCCAGTTTTTCAACTTCCGAAGCAGGATTTCCTTGCCATTTTCAGCCTCAATCTTGCGCTCTTCATTTACACTAACTTTAATGCGGGTTTTGGCTTTGGTGGTAATGACAAAATCCAGCCAGTCGAGTTTGGGTTTTTGTTTGACGGAAGTATCCACCGACACCTGGTCGCCGTTTTTCAGCTTGTGGCGCAAGGTCACCTTCCGCCCATCCAGCATGCCGCCCACACAATGGTCGCCCACTTCCGAGTGTATTTCATAGGCAAAATCCAGCAGCGTGGCTCCTGCCGGCAAGCGCTTCAAATCACCTTTAGGCGTGAATACAAAAATCTCATCGGTATAAATATTGGTGCTGAAATCGTCGATAAAATCCACAATATTCAAATCCGGATTCTCCAAAATCTCCCGCACATTGGCCAGCCAGTTTTCCATTTCGGAACTGGCCGACCCGCCTTTGTATTTCCAGTGAGCAGCCAGTCCCTTTTCGGCCACTTCATCCATCCGCTTGGTTCGAATCTGAATCTCCACCCATTTTTTGTGAGGCCCCAGCACCGTGGCATGCAAACTTTCATAGCCATTCGACTTGGGAACTGTAATCCAGTCGCGCATCCGCTCGGGATTCGACTGGTACTCGTCGGTAACAATCGAATAAACCTGCCAGCAATCTGATTTTTCCATCTCCAGCTCCGACTCCAGAATCACACGAATGGCAAACAAGTCATACACTTCATCGAAGCTCACCTTCTTGTTCTGCATCTTTTTCCAGATCGAGTTGATGGCTTTTGTGCGGGCCTTCATTTCAAAACGAAAACCACGCGCTTTCAGCTTCGCCTCGATGGGTTTAACAAACTCGGCAACAAAAACTTTACGTTCTTCTTTACTTTCATCCAAGCGGTCGGCCACATACTGATACGACTCCGGATTGGTATGCTTCAGGCACAAGTCCAGCAATTCGGAATTGACGTAGTACAAACCCAAACGGTGAGCCAATGGCGCGTAGAGGTGAGCCGTCTCCATGGCAATTTTATGCTGCGCTTCTAGCGTGTAGCTGCTCAAATGACGCATCACATGCAGGCGGTCAGCAATTTTCACCAAAATTACCCGAACATCGCCAGCCAAAGCCAGCATCAACTTGCGGTAGTTTTCCGAGTGCAGGTCTACGGTGTCGGTTCCCAAGGCGTTGATCTTGGCCATGCCTTCCAGAATGCCGGACACAACCGGCCCAAAAAGCGCCTCGATATCTGAAATACCCGGCCGATCCTCAATCTTTTCGTAAGTCAGGTTGTGCAACATCCCTGCAATGATTGAGCTTGTCCCCAAACCTACCTCCTGAGCCACCACCTGGGCCACTTCCAGCGAGTGAATCAGGATGATCTCTCCATTGGGCCAGGTTTGTTCTCCAAGGGTTTTCAGGGCATAATCAAACGCCTTTTCAATCCCACTCATTTCTTCTACCGACGGAGAAGCTTCACAAACTTCCCTGAGTTTTAACCATGCGTTTTCAATCTGTTTATTCATGCTGCGCTTCGTGTATAAAGTCAACCGGAATTGAGTATTAACAAAAAAAGGCTACCAAACAGGCAGCCTTTTATTCACTTATAGAGAAACATTTTATTCTGCCTGTGTTGCATCTACAAAGGTACGACCTTGCAGTTCACGGTTCAACATGAACAAGCCATTTCCTTGTCCGTCAATCAACCGCAGGTTATCAAGTAGTTCGTTTACATTGGATTCTTCTTCCACTTGCTCATCAACAAACCACTGCAGGAAACTTTGTGTTGCATGATCGCTGGCGGCTACGGCAACATCCATCAGTTCGTCAATCATTTGAGTCACTTTTTGTTCGTGTGCCAATGTTTTTTCAAAAACATCAATAATTCCACCAAAATCAGTTGGAACACCATCAATTGGCTCCAACAATACGCGACCATTGCGCTCGTTTACAAAGTCAAATATTTTTAAGGCATGTGAAAGTTCTTCTTTGTACTGAACTTTCATCCAATTGGCAAATCCACCCAGCCCTTTATCTTCAAAATAAGCTGACATGGATAAGTATAAGTAAGCAGAATGCATTTCTGCATTAATTTGTTTGTTCAGAGCTTTTAAAACTTGATCTTTAAGCATAGTGACCTCCTTTTTTTTACGTTTCAACCAAAAATACTAAAAAATTATGGACTCCTTCTTATTTAGGCATAATTTCCTTAACGATTAACAGTACCTTAAACCTTTTCGGAACCACTACTCGCCAAAATCCAGGTTAAAGCGCTGCTTCAAAAGCGCCAGCGTTGGATTTTTCTTCACCATTTCGGCCAGTTTTTCCGTTTCTGAATACGGCTTGTACTCGGTTTCCTGCACCACAATATCAGTGATCAACTCAATGCGGGTATTGCGCAATTCGCGGCGCAACCAGGAAACCAAATCGGGTTTGATTTTATTAATTTCCTCCAATTGCACCGAGTTGTCAATCGGCAAATTCAATTTATAATCCTTGTTGATTTTAATGGGCCGAGAGAGCGTGGCTTTCAGGTTGGGACGATCCTCCAGTTTAAGCAGGTACTCCTGCCATTTTACTTTAAACTGTTCTTCCGTGAAATGTTCTTCCAGCTGCTCACCCGTATAGTACTTGAGTTTTTCGGTGGCATCTTCCTCGCCTTCTTCAGTCATCTTACCCGACAAGGCATCTTTAATAGAGGGAGTATAACCACTTCCATGCCGTTTAATTCTTCGCTTAGTCGGCACTTTTACGGGAGGCTGAGGCTCCACATCCGTTTTGGGAGCTGTGGCCTGCACTTTAGCTGCTTGCGAACGTGGCTGAGGAGCCGCTGTAGCCGGGGCATGTTCGGAGAAAATAGGGGCTAAAACCGACGAATCAGCTTCGTCAACTATTTTTTTTTTACTGTAAGCTGCGCCATTTTAATCAGGCTCAACTCCACCAGCAAACGTTTGTTTTGGCTGGCCTTGTATTGCATGTCACAATCATTGCTGATGGTTAAGGCCTCCAGCAGAAAGTCCGGATTGCAAGCCGCGCCCTGCGCTTTGTATTTTTCTTTGATTTCGCCACCTACCTCAAGCAGCTGCAAAGTAACCGGATCTTTACAAACCAGCAAATCGCGGATGTGGCTGCTCAACCCGTTGATAAAGTGATGACCATCAAATCCATGGTTCAGAACCTCGTTGAAAAGCAACATGGCATTGGGCACATCATTTTTCAAAAGCAAATCGACCAGGCGGAAGTAATAATCATAGTCCAGCACATTCAGGTTTGAAATCACATCCTTGTAGCTGATTTCTTTTCCGGAGAAACTGACAATCTGGTCGAAGATGGAAAGCGCATCACGCATGGCACCATCCGCTTTATGGGCAATCACGTTCAAGGCTTCGGCCTCAATCGTTACCTGCTCACTTTGCGCCACATAGCCCAAGTGTCCCGAGATATCGCTAATCTTAATCCGGTTGAAATCGAAGATTTGGCAACGTGACAAAATCGTTGGAATAATTTTATGCTTCTCCGTAGTGGCCAAAATAAAAATGGCATGCTTGGGTGGCTCCTCCAGGGTTTTCAGGAAAGCATTAAAGGCCGCCTGCGACAACATATGAACCTCATCGATAATGTAGATGCTGTATTTCCCGATTTGTGGCGGAATGCGCACTTGGTCGGTTAAGTTCCGGATATCATCCACCGAGTTGTTGGAAGCCGCATCCAACTCATGAATATTGTAGGACCGGTTTCCGTTGAAAGCCTGACACGACTCGCAGGTGTTGCAAGGTTCGGTTTCGGCCGTCAGATTCTGGCAATTAATTGTTTTGGCGAAAATACGGGCACAGGTTGTTTTTCCCACACCACGCGGACCACAAAACAGGTAAGCATGCGCTAACTGGCTGTTTTTAATCGCGTTTTTAAGGGTCGAGGTAATCGATGCTTGTCCAACCACCGACTGAAATGTATCTGGTCTGTATTTTCGGGCGGAAACAATAAAATTCTCCATAATTTCATTTAATGAAGCTCAAAGATAAACATTTTAGGAGGAAATTAAGCGGGTTTTTATTAACAAGAATTAAGAGTCTGACGGCAAGGGCTCAACAAACATTTTCACCTCCCGACTGTTTAAAATCGTGTTAAACAAACAAAGCATAAGTCATGAAAAAAATAACATTCCTGTTTTCTTTCCTGCTGATTGCAGCCCTTGGTTTTGCACAAACCAGCTTGTACGATTTTAAGGTGAAGGATATTGAAGGTTCGGATTTTGATTTGAGCCAGTTGAAAGGGAAAAAAGTACTGATTGTCAACACCGCTTCCAAATGCGGACTAACCCCGCAGTATGAGTTGTTGCAGGAGCTTTACGAGCAATATGGCGGAGATGACTTTACCATCATTGGTTTTCCGGCCAACAATTTTGCCAACCAGGAACCCGGTTCAAACGATGACATTGCCGAGTTTTGCCAGCAAAATTATGGAGTAAGCTTTCCCATGATGTCCAAAATATCGGTTAAAGGTGATGACATGCACCCGCTTTACCAGTGGCTGACCCAAAAGGCCAAGAACGGCGTTTCGGACTCGGAAGTGAGCTGGAACTTTCAGAAATACATGATTGACAAAGAAGGTCATCTGGTAGACTATGCCAGTCCCAGAACCAAGCCCAACGATGAAAAAATAGTTAATTGGATTAAAGGCGATTCGTGAATAAACAGCAAGGGTGCCGCGGATTGGAATCCGCGGCACCCTTGCTTAAATTATAATCGTCTTGGCCGTACTGTAAATATTGTACATCCTTGTCATCCTACTAGGAATATCAAATAGAATTATAGGCTAACTACTGCACCCATGTCTCTGTTTTTAAAAGTACAATAACTAAAAAATCTGTTTTCCTTTATTCAAGATACTCAATACGAAATCTTCCATTATTTTCATTAAATATCTGACATGAACGAGGGTGCATTGCTAATTTTTTTTGCTTCATATAAATGTGTTTCACTGGTATTTCCGACGGAAAAGAAATGAAAGACAGCAGCTTATACTGATGATTGTATTTTTCAGTATCAATAACGTAATAACTTCTACTGTTTGATACTTCAACCATATTTGTTTTGTGGAAGAACTTTAGACCAAGCAAAACTTCAGAGATAGCTGACTTATAATACGTTCTTCGTCTTACTTTACCTGGAGAATCCAACATCAATGTTTCGGCTTTTAAATCTTGTAAGACAAATCGCCATTCGTATTCATTTTCCCATATTTTCTTCTTTTGCGTAGTCCATCTTAAAAACATTGGTAAAAAATCCTCATTCTCTTTAATACTATCCAAACTGAATTCATCTAACTTTGATCTTTCCAAATATTCAACTTGAAACGGTGTTCCCAAGCTTTTTCTTAAAATACAACTATCAAATTTTACTGCAAATCCCTGTTGGTTCGAATAGTACCCCCACAAGGTATCCTGACAATCATTGCTATTTAATGAAAACTCATGTAAGCAAATAATTCCCAGAGTCGCCATTCTAAATTCAAAGAAAAGATTTCGATTATGAATTGGAGACATAAAACGGTCTTCCCCGTATTTTTTAATCAAGTCTTCAAATAATGCGAAACGTTGAATATTTTCATATCTAAATGAATCAAGATTCCACAATTGAGCTGGACAATCAAAAGGATCATTGAATAACAAAGGGTTAGCAGCATACAAGTAATTATTTAATAAGGCATCAACACTGTTTGCTGAAACTGCATAGAATTTAATTAACTTATCAGGAGTTTTGACAAGCTCAGGATATTCAATTACATTTTCAATTTTAAGTGGTGATAGAGACACAATACTACACCTATGAACTCGTCCAGTATCCGATTTAAATACTTTATCTTGCCGTTTTCCCATATTGTAGTCCTTTCTATTCTATGCTTGAATTCTTTTTAACGCTTCTTCTCCTTCTGGTAAAATTCGGCCCCAATAGGTCCGCGGAGGATAAATTGGAATCTCATAGAGTAATTGTGAAAGATCATAATTTCCATCTATAAAATAGATAAAACCAAGCTCTTCCAAACGTTCAAAAGACCTTAAATATGTCTGATCTTTTCTAAAGAAATGGTTGTTAAGTTTGACATTTTGCACGCCTTGCTTTACTTCTTTTAAAAACTTTAACACCTCTACTTCTTGATCTTCCAAGTCCACCATTTTAATACTCTTTAAAGATTTAACTACTACAAGTTAACCATAAAAAAAGACTTCAAATCTTGCCTCCTTATAGTTATATATCAGACACATACAAACACAAAGCCTAAAACAAACGGAATGAAATTTCGGTCAAAACGCGTATTTCAATGCATATTCTTCAAGAAGTAATAAAAATCGCTTTTAAGCATATAATGCGTAACAGTTGGCGAAAACAACAGCGTAAAGGCCTTTTGAAAAAATCACGCTTGCTTTTACTAAAAACCACACGTGACTTTGCCTGAAATCACACGTGACTTTGATGAAAACCACACGTGACTTTGGTGGAAATCACACGTGGTTTTTTGCAGGAAGCTGAAACGCCCCATTGACAAGGCATTCAGATTGGCATCAATCCGAAGCCAGCGCCTTTTTATAGGTATCGATGGCGCGTTGCCGGGCCATTTTATGCTCAACCATGGGCTGCGGATAGCCAAACCCGTCAAACTCGGGCACCCACCGGCGGATGTAGCTGAACTTGGGATCGAACTTCTGGGTTTGCAGTGTTGGGTTAAACACCCGGAAATAAGGCGCGGCATCGCAGCCTGTTCCGGCGGCCCACTGCCAGCCCCCATTGTTCGAGGCCAACTCATAATCGAGCAGTTTGCCGGCAAAGTAAGCCTCACCCCAGCGCCAGTCAATCAATAAGTGCTTACACAAAAAGCTGGCAGTTACCATGCGAACACGGTTGTGCATGTAACCGGTTTCGTTCAACTGGCGCATACCGGCATCCACCAGCGGGTAGCCCGTAGTGCCTTCGCACCAGCGGGCAAAGTCCTTCTCCGAGTTGATCCAGGGAATGTAGTCGTAAGCCGGCTTGAAGGAGCGCTTGGCCACATGGGGGAAGTGCCACAGAATATCGGCATAAAAATTTCGCCAGATCAGCTCATTCAGAAATACCTCCGAATGCTGAACCGCCTTTTTGGTCAGACTACGGATGCTCAGGGTGCCAAAGCGCAAGTGAATGCCCAGGTGCGTGGTTCCGTTTCGGGCCGGAAAGTCACGATTGGCTGCATAGTTTTCTAAAAGTTTCGGGTCAATTTCTTTCGATGGAAACTTCAGCCCTCCCCTTCGAAATCCCAGGTCGCGCAAGGCAACAGCCTTCAAAGGTTCGGTTTTCAATAAGCCATTCAACAACTTTTGCGAGGGATACGCTTCCAGTTCCAGCTTCCCAAATTCCTCCAGCCATTTCTTTTTATAAGGAGTAAAGACCGTATAAGGCTTCCCGTCATTTTTCAAGATATCGTTTTGATGAAAAATCACCTGATCCTTGTACGCATGAAACTCAACCTGATGGGCCTTCAGGAAAGCAGCCACCTGCTCATCACGCTCACGGGCGTCCGGCTCATAATCGGTGTTGCTATAAACCGCTTCCACCTCGTACTCCACCCACAAGCGCTTAAAAGCATTAAGGGGTTTGCCATGGTAAATCCACAGGGTGCTGTTGTGGCGCTCAAACTCTTCTTGCAGGCTCTTGACCTGGTCGGTAATAAACTCAACCCGGCTGTCATCATCCTCCAGGTCGTTCAGAATGGTGGTATCGAAAATGAAAACAGGCAATACCGGTTTCCCCGCGGCCAGCGCCCGGTACAAACCATGATTGTCAGTTATTCGAAGATCGCGACGGAACCAAAACAGGTTAATTTTTTCTTTCATAAGCTGAAGTAAAACGATTCAAATTACCTTTCACTTGTTGGTTGTCCAAAAATAAAAAAACTTGTTTCCTTCTTCCCCATCCCATTTTGTTACAAGCATTTTTTTCTTTTCTTTTATAAGCCAATTTTCCTTGGCTTGCGGCAGGTTTTGCCAGGCCATTGAACAAGTAAGTTGGTTAAACTAAAACGCAGGGACCATTAATTTGTTACAACCCGATAAAAAAATCAAGAAATGAGCACCAGAGGCTTTGCCAGCGATAATAATGCCGGAGTGCATCCGGAAATTCTGAAAGCAATAGCAAGCGCCAACACCGGACACATGGTGGGCTATGGCGACGACCCGATTACCCGGGAAGCAATTCAGCTGTTTAAAAACGAGTTTGGACAGGATACCGAAGTTTTTTTTGTGTTTAACGGAACCGGTGCCAATGTGCTGGCCCTTTCCACGGTAACCCACTCGTTCAATTCAATTATTTGTGCCGACACGGCCCACATCCAGGTGGATGAATGCGGCGCTCCGGAAAAACTGACGGGATGTAAACTGCTGCCGGTTCCGAGCGAAAAAGGCAAACTAAGCCCCGAAGGCATCCAGAAGTACCTGCATGGATTCGACTTTGAGCACCACGCCCAACCCAAGGTTATTTCCATTTCGCAGGTCACTGAAATGGGCACGATTTATACCGTAGACGAAATTAAAGCCATTACCAGCCTGGCTCACCAATACGGCTTGCTGGTGCATATGGACGGTGCCCGGATTGCCAATGCTGCCGTAGCGCTTGACCTGCCTTTTCGTGCGTTTACCGTAGATGCCGGGGTGGATCTACTCTCATTTGGCGGAACAAAAAACGGCATGCTCATGGGCGAAGCCGTCCTGTTCTTCAATCCGAAACTAACGCTCAACACCAAGTACATTCGCAAGCAAAGCATGCAGTTGTTTTCCAAAATGCGTTTCGTCAGTGCGCAGTTTTTAGCCTACTTCAACCAGGAACTTTGGAAAAGCAATGCCCAACATGCCAACCAAATGGCCAAATTACTGGAGCAGGAAGTGTTAAAAACCGGCAAAGTACGATTAACCCAAAAGACCGAAGCCAACGGTGTTTTTGCCATTCTTCCGCCAGCAGTTATCCCCCGGCTTCAGGAAAAATACTTTTTCTATCTGTGGGATGAATCGGCCTCGGAAGTGCGCTGGATGACCTCATTTGATACGACTGAAGAGGATGTGTACGGATTTGTTAACCTGATTGACCAGTTACTTTAATGCCACTATTCAACTATTATCCGCCAAAACACGACACCAGTGACCCGGAGTTGGAGAAGAAAATTTTCAAGCACAGCCTGGTGTTTCCCAGCTTGTTTTTGCTGGCTTTTTGGCTGACTTTTTTAGTTGAAACCACCCTGAATTTTGACTTTGCGGTGTACGGCATTTTCCCGCTGCAGTGGGAAGGCTTGAAAGGCATTTTGTTTTCCCCCTTCATCCACAGCGGCTACAAGCACCTGGCAGCCAACTCGGCTCCCTTTTTTGTGCTTTCACTGGCCTTGTTCTATTTCTACCGGAAGCTGGCCTACCGCATTTTCCTGCTCATTTACTTTCTGTCGGGCCTGTGTGTGTGGCTGGCCGGACGCGAAGCCTGGCACATCGGAGCCAGCGGCGTGATTTACGGGCTGGCATCCTTCCTGTTCTTCAGCGGCATCTTTCGCAACGACACGCGCCTGCTGACCATCGCCATTATTGTGGTCTTCCTCTACGGGGGCATGTTCTGGGGAATGTTCCCTCTGAAGCCCGAAGTATCGTGGGAAAGCCATTTGTGGGGAGGCATCAGCGGATTAGTCCTGAGCATTTTTTACCGCAGACAAGGCCCGCAACGCCATCGCTACGACTGGGAGGAGGAAGAAGAGGACGAGGAGGAAGAAGAACCCCTCCAGCCAGGCAATTTTTACACCAGTGATCACACGGGGAATTATTTCAATCCGAAAAATGAAAAAAACGATTAGATGTTGAACAGCAGAAAAGAAATTGTGTAACTTTGCCATCTTTTAAAGAAAACTAGTTCTAAGACAATGATTAGCAGAAGAATTATTCGCATTAAAGTTTTGCAGGTTTTATACGCCTTCTATTCCTCGCCTGACAAATCGATTAACAATACCGAGAGAGAGCTTTTCTTCAGTATCCAAAAGACCTACGACCTTTACCATTATTTATTGGATTTAATAATTGAAGTCAGCAAACATGCTGAATCGGTGGTTGAGTTAAGAAAGAAAAAACACTTCCCCACAGAGGAAGATTTGCATCCCAACACCCGGTTTATCCGCAATCAGCTTATTGCCCAACTGCAAACGAACGAGAGCCTGAACAAGTACCTGGAACAATCTAAGTTAAGCTGGGTTAACGAACCCGAGCTAATCAAAAAATTGTACCTGACCTTGGTTGACAGTGACTTCTACAAGAGTTACATGAATGATGCAGAAAGCTCTTACCAATCCGACAGAAAGTTTGTTGAGCAAGTATTTACCGATATTATTCTGCAATCAGAAGACTTGATTCAACTGCTGGAAGAACAAAGTATTTACTGGAATGACGATTTGGATTTCGTGGTGAGTATGATCATCAAAACCTTTAAAAAGTTTAAAGAATACACCCGCGAAGATCAGGCCCTGCTTCCGATGTTCAAAGACGAAGAAGATCGCCAGTTTGTGAAGGACCTGTTCCGAAAAGTGGTATTAAACCACGACGAACTGAAAGAAACAGTCACTAAATACACCGTAAACTGGGATGTGGAACGCATTGCCTTTATTGATGAATTGATTCTGGAAATGGCAATTGGCGAGTTTCTATACTTCCCATCCATTCCAACCAAGGTTAGCTTGAACGAATACATCGAATTATCGAAATATTACAGCACCAAAAAGAGCCGGAACTTCATTAATGGAATTCTGGACAAAGCCCTGAAAGCCCTAAAGTCAGAAGATAAAATTATCAAGGCCGGCCGGGGGTTAATAGGAGAAGACAGCAACCTTCCCTCATGAAATATTTAGCCACCATATGTGTTTTGCTTATCGCTCTGAGCTGTCAGAACAGCAGCCGTAAAGGGGCGGTAAAAACAAGCACTAAGACGGGCACTCCAAAGTTTGAGATTCAGGAAAGATTCTATAATTTTGGTCAATTACAGGCTGGTGAGGTGGTGGCCTATAGTTTTCACTTTACCAACAGCGGAGATGGTGCTCTGCTCATTGAAAAAGTAGAAACTGATTGCGGTTGCTTAAATACGCATTTCCCAAAAGAACCTGTTGCTCCCGGAGAATCGGGTTATATTGAAGTGGTATTTAACAGCGCCGGCGAAACCGGGCGAGTGTACAAGGAGCTGCAAGTTGTGGCCAACACTCAACCCGAAATAACAAAACTGGCGGTTGCTGCAACCGTCGAAAATGAGCTAATAAATTTATACAGTAAAAACTAAAGAATAAAATGATGAACTACTTATTAATGGCTCCCCAACCCGGTGCCGAACAAAACCCAATTACAACATTTCTTCCCTTGGTCCTGATTATTGTTGTCTTCTATTTCTTTATGATCAGACCACAGGTGAAAAGGCAAAAAGAATTGAAAAAATTCCGTGAAAGCCTTAGCAAAGGGGATAAAGTAGTAACAACTGGCGGAATCTACGGAAAAGTTGCCGAGATTAAAGACAACTACATTCTGCTTCAAGTAGATGACAATGTCAAACTGCGTGTAGACAAAAGCGCTGTTGTGAAAGACATGTCAGATGTTACTCCACAAAAATAATTTTAGCATAGTAAAAGAGAGAAAGGGTCGACCGCAAGTCAACCCTTTTTTTTTATCTTTGATTTCGTGGAAAACAAATGGCTACATAAAGTAAAACAGCTTACCCAAAAGTTTCAGATTAAGAATGAACGCAGGCTCGTCATCTACTTAATGTGTGTGGGAATTGCCTCCCTTTTTTGGTTATTGAATGCGCTTGAAAAAGACTACTCCGTTGAACTGTCTTTTCCGGTTCGCTACACCAATATCCCTAAAAGCAAAACGCTGGTTAATACGCCACCCAAAAACTTTGTGTTGCAAGTGCGATCCGGAGGCTTTACTATACTGCGTTACAAGCTGAGTGTGGCCTTTTCGCCATTGGTATTTAACGTAGGTGAAATTGCCGGCGAACAGATCAATGGCACGCAAAAAAACAACTATGCGATCTCAAGCCGCTACTACCGAAAAAAGATGTCGGATCAAATCAGCAATGAATTAAACCTGATCAGTATTCAGCCAGATACCGTTTATCTTGAATTTGACCGAATACTTACCCAAAAGAAAAAAGTAGTAGCTGACGTTAGCCTGGCATTTAAGAAACAGCACTACCTGTACGATGAAATTCTAGTCACTCCCGACTCCATTGAGGTACTTGGGCCTGAATCTATTTTGGACACCTTGCCGCATGTAAAGACCAATTCGCAACACTACAAAGATTTGGAGCACCCGATTCAGCGCAATGTCTCTTTGCAGAAAATTAAAAACCTGGAGTTCAATCCCAACCGGGTAACCATACAAATTCCGGTAGAAGAGTTTACCGAAAAACAACTGGTACTACCCATCCAAATTGACAGCCTTCCCCGGAAAACACATGTTCACCTGTTTCCTGCCGAAGTAAAAGTGACGTTCCTTGTTAGCTTAAGTCGCTTTTCCGACATTCAGGCTTCCGACTTTAGGGCCTCGGTATCCTATCAGGACATCCGGGACAATCAGGATTATCTGCCGGTGCAGCTCGACCAAAGCAAGGTACCGGTTCAGTTGAAGGGGCTCACCTATGCACCAATGAAAATTGAATACCTCATCGAAAACTAACAGCATGTTTAAAGTAGGAATTACAGGTGGAATTGGAAGTGGCAAGTCAACAATATGCAATTTCTTCAGTTTAAAAGGTATTCCGGTATTCAATGCCGACCTGGAAGCCAAGCGAATCATGAACAGTTCCTCCTTGGTGCGCAGCCAAATGATGCTTCACTTTGGCAACGACATCTATCTGGCGAACCAGCAAGTGGACCGTCAAAAGTTAGCAGCGCTGATATTTAACTCCGAGCCGCTGCTGCAAAAAGTGAATGCGATTGTTCATCCCGCTGTCAGAAACTATTTTTTCGAGTGGTGCCAGAACCAACAAGCCCCTTACGTTGTTCACGAAGCCGCCATCCTTTTCGAAAGTGGTTTTTATAACATGATGGACTATACCATCTTGGTAACTGCTCCGGAGCAACAACGAATTGACCGGGTGATCCAAAGAGACCATAGCACCAGGGAACAAGTAAAGGAACGGATAGCCAAACAATGGCCGGATGAAGAGAAGATGAAACTGGCCAATACAACAATTAATAATAACAACCGGGAGTTAATACTTCCGGTATTAATCGAATTAGATCAAAAATTTAGAACACATGGGTAAATTTGCAAAATGGGTTGCCGGAGGTTTAGGATGGGCATTTTTTGGCCCGCTGGGAGGCATTCTTGGCTTTGTTGTCGGATCAATGGTTGACTCTGAAGCCGGCGCAGCTCCTCCCCCTCATCAAACAGCAACAGACGCAAGAAGAAGAACAACTACGGGTGGCTATGTCATGAGCTTACTGGTTTTGGTAGCTGCCGTGATGAAAGCGGATGGAAAGGTTTTAAAATCGGAACTAGACTACGTCAAACAGTTTTTTGTGCGCTCTTTCGGAGCCAGCTCAGCGCAAGAAGCCATCAAAATGTTGCGTGATATACTTAATCAGAATATCCCGGTAGCGGATGTTTGCCGGCAGATTCAAAAAAACATGGATTATTCTTCGCGCCTGCAACTGCTTCACTTCCTGTTTGGCATTGCTCAAGCCGACGGATCAGTTGATGAGACCGAAAAAAACATGATTCGTATGATTGCCCAAACCATGGGTATCAGTCAGAAGGATCTGGAGTCCATCCAATCCATGTTCGTTCCCAACACCGACTCAGCTTATAAGATTCTGGAAGTTGAACGATCCGCTTCAAACGACGAAATTAAAAAGGCTTACCGGAAAATGGCCATGAAATACCACCCGGATAAGGTGAGCTACTTAGGCGATGATTTTCAGAATGCCGCAAAAGAGAAGTTTCAAAAGGTAAATGA
This sequence comes from uncultured Sunxiuqinia sp., assembly GCF_947495665.1. Classification (GTDB taxonomy): domain Bacteria; phylum Bacteroidota; class Bacteroidia; order Bacteroidales; family Prolixibacteraceae; genus Sunxiuqinia; species Sunxiuqinia rutila. The sequence goes on along the minus strand of NZ_CANLZV010000008.1, from coordinate 142,121 downwards.
GGCCTACGAAAACATCAAAAAAGAACGAAACTTTGCCTGATATAAAAAAAGAAGGCTGCTTTAAATTAAGCAGCCTTCTTTTTTATACTTTCAATTATCAATCAGCTATTCAAGTCATCAAAGTCAACGCTGGTATAATCCTTCGTAGTCATTACCTCTTCCTCATCCTCAGAAATTGTCATTTCAATATCAATTTCTGCATCTTCAATTGACTGACTGGCTTTAATAAAGTCGATAACCTCATTTAAACCATCAGAAAACTTCTCAAAATCCTCTTTGTACAGAAAGATTTTGTGTTTCTCGAAGTGAAACTTTCCATCCTGATCGTAACGTTTCTTACTCTCAGTAATTGTTAAATAATACTCATCTTTTCGCGTTGATTTTACATCGAAAAAATAGGTTCTTTTTCCGGCTCTTACAGCTTTCGAAAAGATTTCTTCTCTAAATTTACTGTCGCCCTCTTTCATTTCATCTTTTTTATCAAAGCCTTCCATCTTGCTCGTAGTTAAGTTATTTTCCGAATTCAATGTACCAAAAATAAAAAATTATTTTGGAAATAATCGAAAACTGTTAATAAACAGCATTTTATTTTCAAGATATTGAAGCTGAAAAATTACTTACTGGCCTCATATAACCTCATGGCTTCCGGCATAATTTCGTTCAAAGCCGCAATCCGTTTGGAGTCTACAGGGTGTGTACTTAAAAACTCAGGAGGTTTTTGACCACTGTTGGCCGACATGCGTTGCCAAAAAGCAACAGCCTCTTGTGGATTATATCCGGCCATAGCCATAAAAATAAGCCCCATTTTATCCGCTTCGTATTCGTGCTGACGCGAAAAAGGCAGCATAACTCCATACTGGGAGCCCAATCCATAAGCAGCAGAAAAGATAGCCTGCGTTTCGTTGGGTTTTTGTTTAAGGGCTTCGCCCAAAGCCATTCCGCCCATTTGCACCAACATAGAGTGACTCATGCGCTCATTTCCATGACGGGCAACAGCATGGGCTATTTCATGCCCCATCACCACAGCTAACCCAGCTTCAGATTGTGTCAAAGGCAGGATTCCGGAGTAAATCACCACTTTTCCACCAGGCATACACCAGGCATTTGGCACCTCGCTTTCAACCAGGTTAAACTCCCAATCAAAGTATTGCAAATAGCTTTCGTAACCATTTTCTTTCAGGTATTTTTCTACCGCAGCTGAAATATTCCGCCCTGCCCGCTTAACCATTTCAACTTGTGGTTGATTGGTCGATACCTTATTCGAATCCAGGAACTGATCGTAGCTCGTTAAACTCATGGCTACCATATTCGACTCAGGCAATAAACTCATCTGGCTCCTTCCGGTCAAGGGCACAGTGCTGCACGACTCCATCAATACGACAAGGGCAAACAGCATAATCAAGCCGGGGATTGTAATTTTGTGTGTTCTCATCAGTACAAATATTTTTATAAAGTTAAACAATCAAATTCAAAAAAAGGTGACCGAACGAGCCACCTTTTTTAAATAATATTGTTCAAAAAAATTAGTTGTAAATTTCCTTTTTTGCCGCCAGCAGCGTGTTTTTCAACAAAGCCACACGCGTCATCGGTCCTACCCCTCCGGGCACCGGAGTAATGTATGAACACTTTGCAGCTACTTCGTCAAAAGCAACATCGCCCTTCAGCTTAAAGCCTGATTTCGTTTGGTCTGATTTTACGCGGGTTGTCCCCACATCAATAACCACCGCTCCTTCTTTAACCATATTCCCTTTAATAAACTCAGGAATACCAATAGCAGCAATCAGAATATCGGCTTTGGCACACAGGGCTTCCAAATCTTTGGTACGGCTATGAGCCACAGTTACGGTGGCGTTGATGGCTTTTTGCGACATCAGGACACTCATCGGACGTCCAACAATGTTACTCCGTCCAACAACCACACAGTCTTTCCCCGAAGTTTCAATATTGTAACGTTTCAACAATTCAACAATCCCATCGGGCGTAGCCGAAACAAAACAAGGCAAGCCAATCACCATGCGTCCAACGTTGATCGGATGAAAGCCGTCCACATCTTTCTTCGGATCGATGGCCTCAATCACTTTCTGCTCTGAAATATGTTTCGGCAGAGGAAGCTGAACGATGAATCCATCCACATCCGCATCGTTGTTCAATTCGTTTACCTTCGCCAAAAGCTGCTCTTCAGTCACATCGTCTTCGAAACGAATTAAACTTGATTTAAATCCTACCTCTTCGCAATCTTTTATCTTGAAAGCCACATAGGTCTCGCTTCCGCCATCGTGTCCAACCAGAATTGCCGCCAAGTGAGGCTTTTTAGCTCCTGCTGCAACCATTTCACGAACTTCAGCCGCGATTTCCTTCTTGATATCAGTTGCTGTTTGTTTTCCGTCAATTAATTTCATTGTATTGAATTACTGCGTTTATCTCCTTGGTAAATTCCCCATCATACGGCCCATGTTTTTCCCTTGAGACACCATCTTCATCATTTTTCGGGTCTCGGAGAATTGCTTGATCAGGCGATTGACTTCCTGTATTTCCGTTCCGGCTCCTTGGGCAATCCGTTTTCTGCGCGAACCATTCAACAAAGAAGGGTCATTACGTTCAGCCGGTGTCATGGAGTAAATAATGGCTTCAATGTGCTTAAAGGCATCATCTTCAATATCGATATTTTTAAGGGCTTTTCCCATGCCAGGAATCATCGCGGCAAGGTCTTTAATATTTCCCATTTTTTTGATTTGCTGAATCTGCTTCAGGAAATCGTCAAAACTGAATTGGTTTTTAGCCAGTTTCTTTTGAAGCTTGCGGGCTTCATCAGCATCAAATTGTTCCTGAGCTTTTTCAACCAGCGAAACAATGTCTCCCATCCCTAAGATACGATCAGCCATCCGCTCGGGGTGGAACACATCAAGGGCTTCCATTTTTTCGCCAGTACCCACAAATTTAATTGGCTTATCAACCACTGTGCGGATTGACAAGGCAGCTCCACCACGGGTATCACCATCCAGTTTGGTTAGAACAACCCCATCGAAATTTAAGCGATCGTTAAATTCTTTAGCGGTATTAACAGCATCCTGACCAGTCATGGAGTCAACAACAAACAAAATCTCGTGAGGAGAAACGGCTTTCTTCACAGCGCTGATCTCGTTCATCATTTCTTCGTCAACCGCTAAACGACCAGCGGTGTCAATGATAACAACATCGTGTCCGTTGGCTTTGGCGTGTTTAATAGCGGCCTGAGCAATTTTAACCGGCTCTTTATTGCCTTCTTCGGTATAAACCGGCACATTAATTTGCTCGCCCAATACCTTCAACTGGTCAATGGCAGCCGGACGATAAACGTCACCAGCAACCAGCAACGGGTTTTTCCCACGTTTGCTCTTGATTAACTTCGATAGTTTCCCTGAGAAAGTCGTTTTACCGGATCCTTGCAGACCAGCAATCAAAATAATGGTTGGATTTCCTGTTAAATTAATGTCAACTGACTTCCCCCCCATCAATAAGGCGAGTTCGTCATGCACAATCTTAACCATCATCTCACCTGGCTTAACAGCCGACAGGACGTCCTGCCCCAAGGCTTTTTCCTTTACTGTTTCGGTGAAAGACTTAGCGATTTTAAAATTGACATCGGCATCAAGCAATGCCCGACGCACCTCCTTTAAGGTTTCGGCTATATTAATTTCGGTGATCCGTCCCTGTCCTTTTAATAACTGAAACGACCGCTCTAATTTTTCGTTAAGATTCTCAAACATATTTTAGTAATGATAGTGATTAATTCTCAAGCTGCTGCAAAAATACAAAAATTAAATAAAGAGAAATTTTTAAAACAAAATAAAAAAAAGTGGAGTTCCCTGGGTTACCTTTTCCCCGAAAACAGGATAAAGGGGTGTAGGTTCTTATAATGGATCTTAAAGTTAAATGCTGGGATGAAAGAGGAAAACTCATATTATTACGGACTTGTATTTGGTTGCCCCATGAAGGAGGAAACAGAAACATGTGCCTACAAACATATCCGGCAATTAAGTCTTCCAGAAAGAATCGCATATCTTAATTCGCTCACTAGTTATGACCGGGCCGTTTTAATCAAAGAGCATAAAAGCTGCTTGTGTCAACGAGAAAATAAAGTCCCTTTTTCACGAATCGCAATTTTGTAAAAAGCTGGGGGTCAATTCTGACCCCCTTTTTTATTTTCGTCCTTTACATGCGCTCCGGCACGTTTATTCCCAACAGCTTCATACCCGACTCCACCACATTAGCAATGGTTTGCGAAAGCACCAAACGGAAGTTTCGAACAGCTTCATCCTCTTCACCCAAAATGGAATGATCGTGATAGAACTGATTAAACTCTTTGACCAGGCTGTAGATGTAGTTGGCAATTACTGCCGGGCTGTATGCATCGCCAGCTTCTTTGATAACGGCAGGGAACAGCGAGATCGACTTAATTAATTCCTGTTCTTTCTCTGACAGCGAGATGGATTGGGTCAGTTGTTTGTTCAATTGAATACCATTGGACTCAGCTTTCCGGATAACCGAACGAATACGGGCATAGGTATACTGGATGAATGGTCCGGTGTTTCCATTAAAGTCGATCGATTCTTCCGGATTAAACAACATGTTTTTCTTGGGGTCCACTTTCAACATGAAATATTTCAGGGCGCCCAAAGCAATGGTTTTATAGGTTTCGGCCAGTTCCGCTTCGGTATAGCCTTCAAGCTTACCAAGTTCTTCGGAAGTTTTCCGTGCCACTTCAATCATTTCAGCCATCAAGTCATCGGCATCCACCACGGTTCCTTCGCGCGATTTCATTTTTCCGTGAGGCAGTTCCACCATTCCATACGAGAAGTGATGCAGTCCTTTTCCCCAGTCAAAGCCCAGCTTATCCAGCAAAACAGATAAAACCTGAAAATGGTAATTTTGCTCGTTTCCAACAACATAAACCATTTTGTCAATTGTATAGTCGTTGAAACGTAATTTAGCCGTACCAATATCCTGGGTCATGTATACCGAAGTACCATCGCTCCGCAGAAGAATTTTCTCATCCAATCCATCAGCGGTTAAATCGGCCCAAACCGACTGATCCTCGCGCTGGTAAAAGATTCCTTCCTTTAATCCTCTTAGTACCTCCTCTTTTCCAACAAGGTAAGTGTCCGATTCGTAATAAATTTTATCAAAGTCAACGCCCAGTTCTTTGTAAGTCACATCAAATCCGTCGTACACCCACTGGTTCATCATTTCCCACAATTCGATCACCTCGGGGTCTTTGGCTTCCCACTTCAGCAACATTTCGCGCGCAGCGACAATCGAAGGCGCCTGTTGCTCGGCTTCTTCTTTGCTCAGGCCTTTTTCCTGCAGCTCACTGATTTCCTGCTTGTAGTGCTTATCAAACAACACATAAAAATCGCCTACCAGGTGATCGCCTTTAATGCCTGTATTTTCCGGTGTTTTTCCTTCACCCCATTGCTTCCAGGCATACATCGACTTGCAAATGTGGATTCCCCGGTCATTTACAATGTTAGTCTTTACTAGCTTGTTACCATTCGCTTTGATGATTTCGCCAATTGAAAAACCCAACAAGTTGTTACGAATATGACCTAAGTGCAATGGTTTATTGGTATTTGGTGAAGAATATTCAACCATTACAAGCGGCGAATTCTCATCGGCTGCCTTAAACCCGAAAGTAGGTCTATTGGCAGCATCTTCCAAAACTGATAACCAGTAGTTTTTTGAAATAAGCAGGTTTAGAAAACCTTTGATGACCGAAAAATCATCAATCAGGTCAACCTGTTCCTTGAGGTACTCGCCTAACTGCTCAGCCGTTTGCTCGGGCGATTTTTTTGAGAACCTTAAAAAAGGAAAAACGACAACCGTTACATCTCCTTCAACATCTTTCCGGGTATTTTGGAGCTGTACTGAATCGGCCTCTATTTTCTGATCATAGAGTGAATCTACAGCTTCAACAATTTTCTCTTTTATAATTTGGTCAATATGCATAGTCTATTTTTTTGAATGGCAAAGATAATAGTTTCTGCCCGAAGCTTATTCTTTAAAAAGCCAAAAAAGCCCTGCTTTCGCAAGGCTTTTTCATTCTATGTAAAACAGTTGATTGGCTATTTATCAACAACAACCTCCACACGTCGGTTTTTAGCCCGACCTTCCTCGGTGTCGTTGGGGGCAACCGGTTTTGTTTTTCCAAACCATTTCACGTCAGCAACCTGTTCCGAAGCAATTCCTTTGGCAATTAAAAACTTGCGAACAGCAATCGCCCTTCTTTCGGATAAGCCCATGTTGTAAGCTGCAGATCCAATTTCATCGGCATGTCCTGAGATGCTGATGGTCATTTCCGGATTATCTTTCATTAGCTGCGCAATGGCATCAAGTTCGTCCATCGCCGCTGCATTGATATTGCTCTTGTCAAAATCAAATAGAATGTGATTAAAGTCGGTGTTAAGCGGACAGCCATTATTTTCGGAAATGCCAGCTTCCTGCGGACATTCGTCTTCTTCATCTACAATACCGTCTCCATCCGCATCAAACGGACAACCTTTTGCGTCGACTTTATACCCTTTGGGCGTATCCGGACATTGGTCATCGGCATCGGCAACTCCATCACCATCAGCATCCGGACAACCGTTCAAGGCTTTGAGACCTTCTGTATCCGGACACTCATCATCTTTATCCGGCACACCATCCTCATCACGATCCGGACAACCATTTAAGGCAATATCACCGACCTCCGTCGGACAGTCATCCTTGTAGTCAGGCACACCATCATTGTCATTGTCAACAGGACAACCAGTTTCATCAACTGCAACCCCCTCCGGCGTATTCGGACAATCGTCTTTGCGGTCAGGCACCCCATCTCTGTCGGAGTCTTTTGACTTGCCAAAGCTAATTTCGATACCACCTGTACCTCTCCAAAAGCTTTCGGTGTAGGTTCCTTCCTCCACGGCTTTCTCTCCACGTAAGCCTTCCACAAAGCCTCCTTCAACAAACAACGACACACTGGGACTTAATGGGAATTTAAATCCTAAGCCGGCATCCCAGTTAATCCCTTCAGTTGAATTATCATAAATATATCCCGGACCAGCATAAAGATAAGGCTGTACGGCACTGTTTTCTTCAAAAATATGGCCGTTATTCAATTTGTATCTTAAATTCAAGAAGCCAGTTCCCATATCAAGCGGGTTTTTAACTTCTGAGTTGTAAAATCCAAGGTTATTCAGCAGAATCAAATCAAACGACGGGCTTAAGTACCGACTGAAGTACAGCTCAGTCATCAAGCCAATCCCTTCATTTGTATTGCCGTAATAGGCTCCGCCACCAAGGCCTACAGCCCATTTCTTTTCGGCGGTTTGAGCATGGAGCATAAGTCCAATACAAAGAAAGAAAGACATTAAAATTATCCGTTTCATAGTATAATGTAATTAATTGATTTTCGATTGAGGATGCCGCCAAAGTTCACAAAACTTATCATAACCGACCAGTTAAAGAAAGACTTTTCCCAAATTTCCCCAATGCTGTATGTATCTTGTAAACCTGAAATTGGCATTCAAATTAAAATTTTAATAAAACTAAAGCATTTTTATTATTTTCACCAAAAAAAGAGGAAAACTTGTTTAGTATTGTTGATATCGAAACAACCGGGCAGAGCGCACAACATGGAAAAATCACAGAAATTGCGATCTATGTTCATAACGGAACTGAAGTTGTCGACTCATTTGTCAGCCTGGTAAACCCGGAATGTCACATTCCTTATTTTATCACAAAACTCACCGGTATCGACAATGAGATGGTAGCGACTGCCCCCAAGTTTTACGAAATCGCCAAGAAAATTGTGGAACTCACTCAAGGTACCACTTTTGTGGCCCACAATGTGAGTTTTGACTATCGCTTTATTCAGCAAGAATACCTGCGGTTAGGCTATGAGTACAACCGCAAAACCATGTGCACCGTCAAGTTAAGCCGGAAGTATCTCCCCGGGCATCCCTCCTACTCGCTTGGTAATCTTTGCGATGATTTGGCCATCCGTATTGACGGCAGACACCGCGCGGGCGGAGATGCTCTTGCAACCGTAAAGTTGTTTGAAATCATTCTTCAAAAACACATTCAGCCCCCTGCCGGAGGAAACATCCAGCAAACGCTTTTCTAGCTTTAAAACCACAAACTCCATTCGGAAAATACTTTCATCCACATTTCTTTTTCCCTAACTTGTCAGCTGTCTGCGATGAATAATCCGACCAATGAGTATAATTTAACACCAACAGCATGACTCAAAAAATTAAATGGGGCGTTTTAAGTACGGCTAAAATTGCTTTGCAGAAAGTTATTCCCGCCCTCCAAAAAAGCCAGTATTGCGAAGTTTCAGCCATTGCTTCACGCACCCTCGAAAAGGCCAGTCAGGCAGCACATGATCTAGACATTGTCAAACACTATGGCTCGTATGAAGAACTGCTAGAGGACCCGGAAATTGAGGCCATTTACAATCCGCTGCCCAACCACATGCACGTTTACTGGACCATGAAAGCCTTGGAAGCCGGCAAGCATGTACTATGCGAAAAGCCTATTGGGATGAATACAGAAGAAGCCCAGGCACTGGCTGAAGCTCTTAAAAATTTCGCGAATTTGAAAGTGATGGAAGCATTCATGTATCGCTTTCATCCGCAATGGGAAAAAGTATTTGAACTGGTCAAAAACGGAGCTATTGGAGAGGTCAAAACCATGCAGTCATTTTTTTCCTATTTCAACATCGACCCGCAAAACATCCGCAACCAGGCTGACATTGGCGGTGGGGCTTTAATGGATATCGGCTGCTATTGCGCTTCCTTTCCCCGGTTTATCTTTGAGGAAGAGCCTGTGCAGGTGGTCGGGCACATGGAGTTTGATCCGGTTATGAAAACCGATCACCTAACCATGGGGATGCTTCAGTTCCCTTCGGGGAAAACAGCCAGCTTTACCTGCTCAACACAGCTTATCCCATTTCAGCAAACCAATATATTCGGAGACGAGGGCCACATCTGCATTCAAATTCCAGTCAATGCCCCTCCTGACGCATCTACTCAGATAACACTACGCACCAGGGAAAAAACAGAAGCGTTTACCTTTCCTCCGGTCGATCAATACACCTTGCAAGGTGATGCTTTTTCGCAGGCTATCCTTCAAAACACCACCGTTCCAACGCCTCTGACGGATGCCATTGGAAACATGAAAGTGATTGATGGGCTGGTTGAAAGCACACAAAACAGGCAATGGATTACCCTCGGTTAAGCACAAAAAAAAACCTCGCGATTTGCGAGGTTTTCCAATATTTATTGCACCTGTGATTTTTACTTACTTCACTTTATCAACTACAGCTTTGAAAGCAGCAGGTTGGTTCAGGGCTAAATCAGCTAATACCTTACGGTTAATGTCGATGTTGTTCTTTTTCAACAAACCAATTAACTGAGAGTAGCTCAAGCCTTCCTGGCGAGCTGCAGCGTTAATACGTTGAATCCACAATGCGCGGAAGTTTCTCTTTTTGGTTTTCCGGTCACGGTAAGCATAAACCAATGCTTTCTCATGAGCGTTTTTTGCTACTGTCCAAACGTTTTTACGGGCACCCCAATAACCTTTAGTTTGCTTGAGGATTTTTTTTCTACGAGCCCGAGATGCTACGTGATTTACTGATCTTGGCATAATCTTAAATTTGTGAGTGGTTAGCGTCCCAAAAGCCGGGATCTTTACAGCTAATACCCTCTGTTATAAACTCTAAATAAAATTGAAAAAGGATTTGATTACTTCATGTTAAGCATCAGCTTCACATTTTTTTCGTCAGCTTTGTCAACCGTTCCCCAGTAGGTCAGGTTTCTCTTTTGCTTCGTGCTTTTTTTAGTCAGGATGTGACTTTTATAAGCATGCTTCCTTTTCAGTTTTCCGGAGCCGGTTAATTTAAACCGTTTTTTTGCGCCGGATTTGGTCTTCATTTTTGGCATCTTTCTAAATTTTATATTCGAAGAATATTATTTCTTCTTTTTAGGTGTAATAAACATGGTCATTCTTTTCCCTTCCAGGCGAGGTAATTGTTCCACCTTTCCAAGTTCTTCCAATTCAGTGGCAAAACGCAGAAGCAAAATCTCACCTTGTTCTTTAAACAGGATCGAACGACCTTTAAAGAACACGTATGCTTTTACTTTTGCACCTTCTTTTAAGAATTTCTCAGCATGCCTTAACTTAAACTCAAAATCGTGGTCATCGGTATTCGGTCCGAACCGAATTTCTTTAACCACCACCTGCACAGCCTTGGCTTTCATTTCTTTTTGCTTCTTTTTCTGCTGATAAAGAAACTTTTTGTAGTCTATAACTTTACAAACCGGAGGATCTGCTTTCGGTGAAATTTCAACCAAGTCAAGTTCCAGTTCATCGGCAATTTTAAGCGCTTCTGACAAGGAATAAACTCCCTGGTTCTCGATATTATCACCAACTAGGCGCACCTGCTGTGCACGGATACGCTGATTGATATTATGCTGTGGAGCCGTGTCCACTCTTCGTCCTCCTCGATATGGGCGTTTTTTTATTGCGATAAGAAAAACCTCCTATTCTTTTTAGTTATAAAATGATGCTAATTGTTCTTTTACTTCTTTAGCGATGAATTCAGAAAAAGCTTCTTTGGTCATTGTTCCCTGGTCGCCTTCGCCTTGCTTGCGCACAGAAACACAACCGGTTTCAGCTTCTTTCTCACCGACTATTAATAAATACGGGATTCGTTTTAACTCGTTATCCCGGATTTTACGACCGATCTTCTCATTCCGATCGTCAATTAAGCTGCGAATATCGGAATTATTTAGAAAACTTGAAAGATTTTCGGCATATTCATTATATTTTTCACTAATTGGCAAGATGACAACCTGATCAGGTGTTAACCACAAGGGGAATTTCCCGGCCGTATGTTCAATCAGTACCGCCACAAAACGTTCCATTGATCCGAAGGGTGCACGGTGAATCATCACCGGACGATGACGGTTATCATCAGCCCCAATGTATTCAAGTTTGAATCGTTCGGGTAAGTTATAATCAACCTGAATGGTTCCCAGCTGCCAGCTTCGGCCCAAAGCATCTTTAATCATAAAATCCAGCTTGGGACCATAGAATGCAGCTTCGCCCAATTCTGTAACGGTGTTTAATCCTTTTTCCTCACAAGCCTCAATAATGGCTTGTTCGGCCTTATCCCAATTTTCAGACGAGCCGATGTACTTTTCCGGTTTTTCCGGATCGCGCAATGAAATCTGGGCCGTATAATCTTCAAAGTTCAAGGCTTTAAAAATGATGAAGATAATATCAATCACCTTTTTAAACTCATCCTTCAACTGATCCGGACGACAGTAAATATGGGCATCGTCCTGGGTGAAGCCACGCACACGAGTCAATCCATGCAACTCTCCACTTTGCTCGTAACGGTATACCGTTCCGAACTCCGCCATGCGAACCGGCAAATCCTTGTACGAGCGAGGTTTGAACTTATACAACTCACAGTGGTGGGGGCAGTTCATGGGTTTCAGCATGTACTCTTCCCCCTCAGCCGGTGTTTTTATGGTTTGAAATGAATCGGCTCCATACTTGGCATAGTGCCCCGATGTTTTATACAGGTTGATGTCTCCAATATGCGGGGTGATCACCTGTTCGTAGCCAAATTTCTTTTGCACTTTTTTCAGAAAATCTTCCAACTGCTGACGCAACATGGCACCTTTGGGCAACCACATCGGCAAGCCCTGCCCTACTTCCTGCGAAAATGTAAACAGTTCCATTTCCTTGCCAATCTTCCGGTGATCCCGTTTCTTGGCTTCTTCCAACAGTACCAGGTACTCTTCCAACAGTTTTTGTTTCGGGAAAGTTACCCCATAAACACGGGTCAGCATTTTGTTTTTCTCATCGCCGCGCCAATATGCTCCGGCAATCGATGTTAACTTAACAGCTTTGATGTAGCTGGTGTTGGGCAAGTGCGGCCCACGACACAAGTCTGTGAAGCTGCCTTGATTGTAAAGGGTAATGGTTCCGTCCTCCAGCTCGCTGATCAATTCCAGCTTCAGCTCATCATTTTTATCGGTAAACAATTTCAGGGCTTCGTCTTTTGAGATATCCGTCCGGGCAATCTCATTCTTCTGACGAGCCAGCTCAATCATTTTCTTTTCAATTTTATCCAGGTCTTTATCCGAAAGTTGTTTTCCTTCCGGCAAGTCAATGTCATAATAAAATCCGGTATCGACAGTTGGTCCAATACCAAATTTTGTTCCCGGGTAAAAACTTTCAATGGCTTCAGCCATTAAGTGAGCCGAAGAGTGCCAAAAAGTTTCTTTTCCTTCACGGTCTTCCCAGGTATGCAGTTGAATGTGGGCATCTTCTGTAATAGGTCGGTTCAAGTCCCAAACAGAACCGTTCACCGTTATTGCTAAAACGTCCTTAGCCAAACGGTTACTAATTGCCTTTGCAATCTGAAGGCCGGTAGTTCCACTTTCAAACTCCCTAACACTGTTATCTGGTAATGTTATTTTAATCATCAGTATCGAATTATGGATTTTATTTTCAGGCTGCAAAGATAAGTATTATTCGCTGACTGTGACAAGTGTTAACCAATTATTTCCATACCTGAAAACGACAAAAGGGAGGCTTTTCAGCCCCCCTTTCTTTTCTTTTACAGAAATCTAAATTTCAATATTGCTTACCGCACGCTAAGTGCAATTCCGGCATTGTAAGAAGTGTACTCTGCTTTATTAACCGACGCAAAAATATTAAAGAAAGCCAGTTTCAGACGCAAACCAGCATCCAGACTCAGGTTTGAAGACTCGAACCGCAATTTAATCGGATCGACCTGATCTTCAAAAGACAGCCCGGCATTATTAAAGTCATTAGGAACAGGATAAGTCCCCAACAAGTCCACTTTTGAACTGCTTTGGCTGTTTCCAATACTTCCGAAAATGGTTAAAATGGCAATCTTCTTGGAAACAATCAATCCAAACTTTTTCGTTTTTGTTTCAATATCTAATTCCTGATTTTCATACTGCCCTGTATTTAAGTCAGCTAAGCGACTATCGTAATCCTCAGGCGTAAACGAGATTCCGGTGTTAGCCGTAATGTTTGAGTACGAAGCAAAAACAGCAGCATCAAACGGCAGGTGTTTCAATCCCGGAATCCAATCTTTAAAACTGTGTTTTACCCCCAAACCAAACATACCAACTTTGGTTTCTTCATCACTGTCGTCTTCCAGGTTAAATTTTAGTTCGGGTACGTAGCGAACCAACACATCAGTGTGAGGCAACAAACCAATTCCTAATTGAGCAACAGGAACAGGCACAATGTCGATTTCAGTTCCGCCCGGAGCATTGAAGCTATACAGAACCTGGTTATTATTATCCGGATTCAATACATTTAACGTTGGTCCTTGAGCGTCGTTTCCCGAAATGGTTGGTGCCATGGAATTTGAAGGATCAGCCAAGGCAATGTTCTCAAAACTAAACTGACTCAAATCAAATGACTTTGCTGATCCCGGCACTTTAACCGCACTCACACTCATTGAAAAGTCAAATCCAAAGCGTTTATGTGTTTCAGCAGTATAATACCAGCCATTGTTCAAACCATCGCCCAACGACTGAGCAAATGGATTCATATAAGACTGAATTAACAGGCTGGCATCTTCCGGTCCAGCTTTCAGGTACTCCACAACATCAGACTGAGCCGAAGCCACCGAGACAAGGGCAGTCAAGCTAAGTAATACAAGTAATTTTCTCATTTTGAATAAAAATAAAATTGGTGTTAATCTTGCTATTTAAGTTTTCGTTTTTACACATCGTTCCGTCTTCACCCAATAAATTCGCAGGGAAGTCCGTTGTAATTATTCTGTAATATCGTGGACCTATTTCCCAAACTTTTATTATTATCAACTTTCTTTTTTCAAAAAAAAAACAAAGCTTTGACGGCTAAAAATAAATATTACCATGCATAAGTTTGTATTTTCTTTCTTCCTTTTTCTGACCCTTGGATTGCCTTCCATCGCGCAGAAAACATTGACGCTTGCCGATTTTTATCAGCAGCATACTTTTAACCAAAAATCAGTAAACGGACTTTATTCCTCAGCCAATGGACTTTACTGCACAGTCCTAGAGAATAATAAACAGATTGTCAAATACAACTACAAAGATGGAAAAAAAGTTGAAACAGTTTTTGATCTGGACAAGTTAGAAAACGCGCCGATCAAATATTTTTCAGCCTATTCATTCAGTCTTGACGAAACTAAAATTCTACTAACTACTGAAAGAGAAAACATTTACCGCCATTCCTACAAGGCCAATTACTATGTCTGGAATTCAGTGACTGAAGAGCTTGTGGAACTGTCGGCAAAAGGCAAGCAGCAAGAAGCCACTTTCTCGCCCGATGGCGAACGTATTGCCTTTGTGCGCGACAACAACCTGTTTATAAAAACGCTGCGTTTCGGAACAGAAAACCAGGTGACGACAGATGGTAAGAAAAATGAAATCATCAACGGAGTTCCGGACTGGGTTTATGAAGAAGAATTTAGCTTCAGCAAAGCTTTTGCCTGGTCGCCCGACAGCAAATTCCTGGCCTACATTCGTTTTGACGAAACGGAGGTCAAAGAATACAGCATGAAAAAATTTCAAGGCAAATCCCCTGCCCTGAGTGAAAATGAAACCTATCCGGGAGAATACGTTTACAAATACCCCAAAGCCGGCGAAAAAAATTCTGTGGTTTCCGTTTTTGCTTATGATATCAAGTCGAAAACCAAGGTTGAAGTTGACCTAGGAGAGGAAACCGACATCTACGTTCCCCGCATCAAATGGACCGCAGATGCCAACGATCTGGCCATTTTCCGCTTAAACAGACGGCAAAACGAAATCAACATTCTTTTTGCCAACCCATTTACCGGAGACAGCCGTTTGTTTTATTCTGAAAAGAATGAGCGCTACCTGTCGGAAGACTTTTTAGACGACTTCATTTTCCTGCCCAACAACGACTACTTTGTTGTTAACAGCGAACGCGATGGCTACTCGCACCTTTATTTATACGACCGTCAAGGTTTCGAAGTCAGACAACTTACGCAAGGCGAATTTGATGTAACCGACTTTTATGGCTTCGACCACAAGAAAAAAATATTTTACTACCAGGCTGCCAAAAAATCGCCCATGCAGCGCGAGATCTATTACACCAGCCTCGATGGTAAAAAACAAGGCATGTTAAGCCAGCAAGAAGGAACCAACAAAGCTACCTTCAGCAGTGGATTTCAGTATTTCATCAATGAATTCACCAACCTGGAAACACCCAAAACATTCAGCTTGTATGACAACAGTGGCAAGCTTGTTCGGGTGCTGGAAGACAACAACGAGCTAAAGCAAAAAGTAGCTGAATACGACATCAGCCCAAAAACTTTTTTCAGTTTTGAAACTTCGGAAGGTATCAGCCTGAACGGCTGGATGATTAAACCGTTGAATTTCGACGAATCAAAGCAATACCCAGTGGTAATGACCCAGTACAGTGGTCCTAATTCGCAGCAAGTGCGTGATGAATGGTCGGTAAGCTGGTACAATTACCTGGCCCAGGAAGGCTTCTTAGTGGTCTGTGTCGATCCTCGTGGTACGGGGGCCCGTGGTCAGGATTTCCGAAAAATTACCTACATGCAATTGGGGAAATACGAATCCGACGACCAGGTTGAAGCAGCTCGTTACCTGACAACACTTCCCTATGTTGACAAAAACAACATTTCCATTTGGGGATGGAGTTATGGCGGTTTCATGACCTTGCTTTCCATGGAAAAAGGAGGAGACCTGTTTAAAGCCGGAATTGCAGTTGCCCCGGTTTCAAACTTCAAATTTTACGACACGGTTTATACCGAACGTTTTATGCGCACCCCAATGGAAAACCCGGATGGCTATGAGGACAATGCTCCGCTAAATCACGCCGAGGACATTACCGGACACTTGCTATTGGTTCACGGATCAGCCGATGACAATGTTCATCTGCAAAACAGCATGGAAATGTCGGAAGCCTTGGTGCAGGCCAGCGTTCAATTTGACATGGCCATTTACACCAACCGCGATCACGGCATTTACGGTGGAAATACCCGCATGCATCTCTATCAACGAATGACTGATTTTCTGAAAAGAAATTTAAAATAAGCTCAAAGAAAAAAGCTGTTGCTCGTTACGAACAACAGCTTTTTTCTTTGAAATTCTTTTCTCCCTAAAACTCCAGCAGCTTACCCCTCCACGGTATTGAGTTGTGCAGCAAAAACACGTCTTTCCAACTGCGCCAACAACACATGCTTTTGCGGTATAAAGAAATTATGCCGGTCGCGCACAAAACCAAAAGACAAGGGCGACACCTCTTCCAACTGCGCCTGAAAAGACGCGCTGTAATATTGCTGATCCACAGCAACCGACTCAACAAAAAACAACAAAATACTTTTCTGCAACAACCCTTTAAAGTCAAGTTCTACCCGACTCAACAAGCTGGCAGAATCGGTCAAAACCTGTTCGCCAAAGTTGTAAGTTTTATAAATCATGGCATCCAGTTTTTGATTTCGAGCCGCTTTCGAAAAAGCGGTCATCAAACCATCCGCCGAATCTTCTTTCACGTCCTGAACATCATCCAGCAACTGCAGGTAGGCACCATAACCAAACAAGAAGTACTTTTCTTCTTCGCTTAAACTCCCGGCAATTAAATACCCATCAGCCAATACCGATGCGCCTCCTTTGGCCAGGCATATACGAATAGCCTCTTCCTCCGACATTCCTTGCCGACCAAAAAGCGCCATGCTTTGCGTTTGCGCCTGATGAATCCCTAAAAGCGAATCAAAAACCTGCGGATATTCCTGCCGGTTGTACTGGCCTTCGATCATACCTACCAAAGCATAAATTTTTTGCTCCTGTTCGTTTATTGGATCAACAGCTCTCCCTGCAAGCCGCTCGGCAAAGCGAAGGCTAAAGGCCTGCTTTTCGCTGCTTGAAATTTCAGGATCATCTACAAAATTATCGGTGTAAGGATATAACATGCTATACGCAAAAACAGAAGGTGTTAGCTCCACCAGACGTCCTAGAATAAGCTGCAGGCCGGTCATAATCCAGACATTGCGGCAGGCCTGAAAAATACTTTGAATAGGAAGTTTCGAGTCAAATTTACGGGCTTGTTTTATAAAAGCCTTCGTCGCTTTCATCATCTCGTCGGAGAACATCAAATCAATCTCCTCATGCGCATATGAAAACGCGTTTTGAAACAACTCGCGCAGCTGGCCAAGCACAAATCCATCCAAAGCATTCGATTCCGAATAGGCTTTCAGCAAGTCCCCATCCAGTTTTTTCATCGACTTAAAAAAGGCATCCACAACAACTTCTTTCCGTTGTTTCTCCTCCCGATTCACCGGAGCGCCCCAAGCCGATTGCGCTTCAGAAGTTTGATACCATAAATCGGTAAATTGATTGGTTAGCAGATTTATTTCCATTTTATTTCTTTCGTGTTTTTTCGATTTCTTTCATCAAATCAAGTGAAAATCATCAACAATTCCCTCAACTATCCGACAAACGTCAGAAATTAGTCGATAAAGCTCGGTTCCCGAAATCTGATTCCCGTTATTATTCTGAATCAGCGTTCACTCCGGGTAAGATATTCAATTTGAATGGTTAAATTGCAGCAAAATAAAATGAACTATGGATCGAGTTTTATCAGAACATGAACAGCTGTTTTTTAATGATGGTTACCAACTCGGCCAAAAGGCGGCGAAAAACGGGTACCGTGAGGAAGATTTGTTTCAGGCCTTAAAACAGCAATACAAAGCCATTGACCAATTGATTGATTCAATAGCTATGGTAGCGAAACAGCAAGACATGCCTATTCATTGCCAAAAAGGATGCAGCTACTGTTGCCATCAGGCGGTTTTTGCCAATTCTTACGAACTGCACTACCTCGGCCATTTCATGCAGCAAACACTACCGAAAGAGGAAATTCAACATGTTTACGACACGGCGCGCACCAAAAACCGGACTACCTCGAAACTGGAAGAGCAAACCATGCTGAACTACAAAAGTCCTTGCCCCTTATTAAAAGACAATGCCTGCTCGGTATATGAAGCGCGCCCCATGGCCTGCCGCATTTACCTTTCAACGAAGCTCAGTACCTGCCGGGAGTTTTATCAGAATCCGGAGAACGAAGACAACTACCCGGCCCTGTTGGATTTTCCGCTGATGGCTGGTCGCATGATGAATGAAGGATTTATGGCTGCCTTAAAAGAAAAAGACATTGAAATCGCTGAATTTCGGATGGAAGAGGGCTTGCAGAATTTACTTGCTCCCCGCTAGTCGTCTCCGGGAGGAGTTGAACCTCCCAAGCCTCGATCCACCGGTCCCGTTTTTGCCCTTCCTTCAGGTGGCGTAGTTCCACCTAAAGCCCGGTCGGTAGCTGGACTTCCTTTTAGCGAATTATCCTCATTCTCTTCAGGAACGAATGAATCATGATGCTTTTTTTGTTCTTTCATAACTTAGATGTTTAAAGTCATAAACATGACAATTGAAATAATGCCCAAGATAAGGGTGGCAATCGTTAAGCTGTTTATCCGATCAATCTGTTTCAATCGCTTAAGGGCATTGGCACGGCTGTAGTTTCCGCCATCAATTTCAGCAATGGTTTTATTGTGTTTATTTTTCGCCCATGTATGAGAAGCCAGGTTGACCAGCAAGGTAATCACCAGCAACAACCAGCCCACAACCAAAAGCAACTTAAAGCGGGAGTCTTCCAAATCGCCCGTTACATCCTTAACAAAAGCCATGGACACTCCAATCGCTCCGGCACTGAGGTATGCCAGTTGCTTTTCAAAAATCTCATTACTCCGGGTTACCAGACCCACAAGCTCGTTCCGGTATTTTTTCAAAGGTTTCGATAGTTTCTGTGCCATCGTCAAGTAAATTTTAATGGTTTAGGCATTTAACTTGGTACGAATAGTTACAATGCGTTGTTGTCGCTGCATGGAATAGCTTTGACTGTTTCGATCCACAAAGACAAGCAATTCCATGGCTTTTCGGTAATAAATCTGCTGCCGTAAAAAGGTTTCATTCTCCAGAGCCACATCTCCCAGTTGTTCCAGCAAAACGGCAAATTGCTCCATATTTTCGTCCGCCAACAACTTCTCCTGTACAAGCTCAATAAAAGCAGCATTGTCCAGAAAAAGCAAATCGTTCAACTTAAAACCAAGTTCATTCTCAAGTTCGTATGCCACCGAAGCAATTTCAGCTGATGGCTGCACCTCTTTCTTCTGAAGTCGCAAAATCAGGCGAGCCAGAAAGGCCCCCATCTCCTGAATTTGATGAATCAAGTAATCACGACGCTCCATAGCAGCAATTTACAGGTTCGATAAAATCTAAAGTTAAGTACAATTATTCAATTTGGAATAAGCTGATATAGAACAAAGAATATTATTTTTGTTTTTATGAAACCCGGAAAACCTATTCTCCTGCTACTGGCAAGCCTGCTTTTTTCAATCCAATTAGTTGCCCAACGAAACAATGCAACCCTGTGGGGAAAGGTGACCGGCGAAAATGGGCAAGCCATCGAACTGGCAAACATTGCCATTAAAAACTATCCGCTTGGAACGGTTACCGACTCTGAAGGCAACTATCTGCTGCGCATGCCTGCAGAAAAGGAACTTACCTTGATTTTTTCGTTTATGGGCTACCAAGCCATTGAAAAGGTCGTACAAGCCAAACAAGAAGAACGTTTGGAGTTGAATATCCAGCTTCGCATTCAGCCCAACACCATTGACGAGGTGCAGGTTTCGCGCCGGAAAAATGGGCACAGAACCATGACCCGCCTGAACCCGGCTTTCGCCAACCAGATGCCAGATGCCTCTTCCAGCGGTATTGAAACGCTGATCAAAACCCTGCCCGGCGTATCCTCCAACAACGAACTTACCTCACAATATTCTGTTCGCGGAGGCAATTTCGACGAAAATCTGGTGTACGTTAATGACATCGAAATCTACCGTCCTTTCCTGGTTCGCTCCGGGCAGCAGGAAGGCCTGAGCTTTATCAATCCGGACATGGTATCTAGCATCGAGTTTTCGGCAGGGGGCTTCGATGCCCGCTACGGCGACAAAATGGCTTCGGTGCTGGATATCAAATACCGAAAACCCCTTGCATTCAGCGGCAGTGCCAGCGGCAGCCTGCTGGGCGGTTCGCTGCACGTGGAAGACCTGAGCAAAAACAAAAAACTGAGCTACACCGGTGGCGTTCGCTACAAAACCAACCGCTATTTGCTGGGAAGCCTGGACGAGAAGGGAGATTACAATCCCGATTTTATTGATATTCAAACCTACATCACCTACCACTTTACCGATCACTTCGACCTGTCTTTTCTGTGGAACCTGGCAACCAACAATTACCATTTCAAACCCGAAACCCGTGCCACAAGCTTCGGAACCTTTCAAACCGTTTACAACACCAAAATCTACTTCGACGGGCAGGAAAAAGACCGCTTTGCCACCACGCTGGGCGCACTGTCAGCCAATTATCATCCCAGCAGCAAGCTCAACCTGAAGCTGATCGCCTCTGCTTTTCGAACCAAGGAAGAAGTAAACTACGATATTCTTGGACGCTATTACCTCAACGAACTTGAACAGGACATGGCTTCCGAATCTGCGGGAGACAGTGTGCTCAATCTGGGAATTGGCTCTTTTCTGAATCATGCGCGAAACAAGCTATCGGCCACAGTGGTCAGCATTGCGCACAAGGGGGCTTACAGCAGTTCCAATCATCTTTTAAACTGGGAGATCAAAGCCCAGCTGGAAAACATTGACGACCGTATCAATGAATGGGAGATGCGCGACTCAACCGGCTACTCCCTGCCCTATTCGGATGAAAAGGTAGAACTGTTTCGTGTGGTCAACACCAACAATCAGATGAACAATCTGCGATTGTCGGGTCATCTGCAAGACACCTATGCCGTACCCATAAAAAACGGTGAACTGTACCTGACCGGCGGGCTTCGATTCAATTACTGGAACTACACCAACGAATGGCTGCTGAGTCCGCGTTTTTCAGCCAGCTATTACCCCAAGGAACAATCCAGGCTTGTCTTTCGACTTGCCGGGGGAAGCTACCAGCAGCCAGCTTTTTTTAAAGAACTGAAAGACCGGGACGGCAACATCAATCCCCGGATAAAAGCGCAAAAGTCAACTCAACTGGTACTGGGAACCGACTACCTGTTTCAGGCTTGGGACCGCCCATTTAAACTAAGCTCGGAGGTGTTTTACAAATACTTTTCACACTTGATTCCTTATCAGGTTGACAATGTTCAAATCCGCTACCTGGGCGACCAGGAAGCAACGGGCTACGCTGCCGGACTTGACTTCAAGGTGAATGGCGAATTTGTGAGCGGGGTTGAATCGTGGGTGAGTGTATCGTTACTACAAACTCAGGAAGATATTATAGGCGATGGGTATGGTTGGATTCCCCGACCTACCGATCAGACACTTAACCTAAGCTTGTTTTTTCAGGATTATTTCCCCGGAAACCCCAGCTATAAAATGCACCTGGCGGCGTTTTACGGCTCACGGCTTCCTGTTGGCCCTCCCAACGGCGAACGCCATCAGGACACTTTTCGAATGCCTCCGTATCGACGGATTGATATTGGCTTTTCCAAAATTGTTATTGGTCCTCAAAACCGCAGCGCGGCCAAGCTGCTCGCTCCCATCAAAGACCTGTGGTTAAGCCTGGAAGTCCTCAACCTGCTTGGTGTTCGGAATACAGTTTCGTACTTTTGGGTATCGAGTAATAGCGGCGATCTATTTGCCGTGCCCAATTACCTGACCGACCGAAAACTAAACGTCAAATTAACCGTAAAATTCTGATCATGAAACTTCCCATTTTCCAGGTTGATGCCTTTGCTGAAAAGCTTTTTCAGGGTAACCCCGCCGCTGTTATTCCGTTGAAGGAATGGCTCAGCGATGCACTGATGCAGTCCATTGCGTTGGAAAACAACCTGTCAGAAACAGCCTTTTTTGTATCCACCAAAGCTGGCTTTGAAATTCGTTGGTTCACCCCAAAAGCCGAAGTTGACTTATGCGGACATGCCACCCTGGCCACTGCACACGTCATATTCAATGAAGCCAGCTACCCACAAGACACGCTCACCTTTAGCAGCCGAAGCGGGAAATTAACGGTGACAAAGTCAGCCAACATGCTCCAGCTCAACTTTCCGGCAGATACCATTCAGCCCATTGATGAACCGCGCGAGTTAATCCGAGCTTTAGGCAAAGCCCCCAAGGCCTGCTTCCTAGGAAAATCGGATTACCTGTTTGTGTACGACAGTCAGCACGAGCTGGAGCAAATGCAACCCGACTTCGGAACCTTAAAACATACCGGTGTTCGCGGAATCATTGTCACGGCTCCGGGCAATACCTCCGATTTTGTTAGTCGCTTTTTTGCTCCTGGCTTAGGCATTGATGAAGATCCGGTAACTGGCTCAGCTCACACCACACTGATGCCCTACTGGACCGATCGCTTACAAAAACAAGAGCTTTCAGCCCGCCAAATTTCTTCACGCGGGGGTCTACTCCAATGCGCATTGCAGGGCGACCGGGTTCTGATTGCCGGAAAAGCCAGAACCTTCCTGCGGGGCGAAATTTTCATCGATTCATAACAAAGCCCAGAACATCGCAAAAAACTTTCCTTCCCGGTCCGTGTTTCAGCTTAATAACAAAACCGGCCAGTTGGCCGCTCAGGAATGGAAAGACTATGGAAAAACACGCCTATACCAACGAACTGATTCACGAAACATCGCCCTACCTTTTGCAACATGCACACAACCCCGTGCATTGGATGCCTTGGGGCGAAAAAGCCCTGCTTCGGGCGAAGAACGAGAATAAACTTCTGCTCATCAGCATTGGTTATGCCGCCTGCCACTGGTGTCATGTCATGGAGCACGAATCATTTGAAGATCCGGATGTCGCCCAGGTCATGAATACCCATTTTGTGTGCGTCAAAGTTGACCGGGAAGAACGGCCCGATGTGGATCAAATTTACATGAGTGCCGTCCAGCTCATGACTCAACATGGAGGATGGCCATTGAATGCCATTGCCCTGCCCGACGGCCGCCCCATTTGGGGAGGGACCTATTTTCAGAAAGAAGTGTGGGTAGATGCCCTTCAGCAAATCCAGGCCTTTCATCAGCAAAACCCCGATAAAACCGAAGCCTATGCGGAGCGTCTCAGCCAGGGAATAAGGGAAAGCAACCTGATTCCCGTCAGCCAAACACCTCAGCCGTTGGACATTCATCAACTGAAACAGGCTGTTTCCCGCTGGAAACAAAACTTTGATCAGATTGAAGGAGGTCAAAAAGGAGCTCCGAAATTCATGATGCCCAACAACCTGCAATTCTTGCTACGCTGGGCACACCAGATGAACGACCACGAAACGCTTGCCTTTGTTGAAACCACTTTGAAAAAAATGGCTCGCGGGGGCCTTTACGACCAAATTGGCGGCGGATTTGCCCGCTACTCCACTGACAGCTATTGGAAAGTGCCCCATTTTGAAAAGATGCTTTACGACAACGCACAACTGTTGAGCATTTATTCGCAGGCCTTTCAAAAGACACAAAACCCGCTTTACCAGCAAGTAGTCCAGCAAACCATTGCTTTTATTGAGCGAGAGTTGCACTCGCCTGAGGGCGGCTTTTACTCGTCACTGGATGCGGACAGCGAAGGCGAAGAAGGTAAATTTTATGTGTGGCAAAAACAGGAACTTCAGGATTTACTGCAAACCGAATTTCCCTTATTTTCCGATTATTACCAGGTCAATGAAAACGGTTATTGGGAGCACGGAAATTACATCCTGCTGCGCCAACAATCCGACGAAACCTTTGCAACCAAGCACGGCTTGTCGTTGAACGAACTCAAACAACGCGTAAAAAACTGGCAACAAAAACTTCTCGCGGTGCGTGAACAACGCATCCGGCCGGGGCTTGACGATAAAATACTGACCTCGTGGAATGCCTTGACCATTTCAGGCTTAGTAGCCGCTTACCGGGCCTTTGGTGAAAATACCTACCTGCACTTAGCCGAAAGAAACCTTCAGTTTTTGAAAGCAAAACAACTGACTTCCACTGGTCTTCTGAAGCATTCCTATAAAAACGAAACCAGCAAAATTGACGGTTTTCTGGAAGACTATGCCTGTTTGATTCAGGCCTTGATTGACCTTTTTGAAACAACCGGCAACAGCAGCTACCTGAACGACGCGCAGCAGCTAACCCAAAAAACCGTTGAGTTATTTTACGATCGTGAGAAGAACATCTTCTATTTTACGGCTGAAACACAAACGGATGTCATCACCCGCAGCATTGAGGTGCATGATAATGTGATTCCAGCCTCCAACTCCGTAATGGCAAACAACTTGTTTCGACTGGGGCACTTCATCGGAGAGCAGAACTACCAGAAATTGGCAGAAGGCATGCTTGAGAAACTGGTCGAAGATTTTAAGGTTTATCCATCCGGCTATTCCAACTGGATGCAATTGGCGCTCAGCCTCACCAGCAAGCACTACGAGGTGGCGCTTGTTGGCCAACAGGCTTTAGAAAAGCTCAAGGAGCTGCAAAAACACTACTTGCCCCACTGCCTGTTTTGCGCCAGTACAGCAGCCAGCCCCCTTCCTCTGCTAAAAAACCGGTTTAGTCCTTCCAAAACCTGGCTTTATGTTTGTCAGAATAGCAGCTGCCAGCTTCCATCCGAGTTGGTTTCAGAAACATTAAAATTACTTCTACCGTAAACATGTGCTTTATATAGCAGCACAAACCCCCAAAAGGCAACGCCCTCAATCTCAAAAACAGTCTTATCTTTGCTCGGCTCTTCGCAGGCATTTTGCTTATCAAGCAATTTCTGCAGAGGACCAGCAATGATGAAGTAGTAACCGATCCGCATTCAGGCATGACAAACAATCAAAAAGGAATTCTATACGCTGTTGTAACCGCTTTCTTCTGGGGGTTTCTGGCTATTTTCCTGAAGATAGCCGTTCAGCAGGTGGCACCACAAACCATTGTTTGGTTTCGTTTTGCCATAGCCTTTGTTTTACTGGCTGGCTGGCAGTTAGCACACCAACCTCAAAGTATGCGCATACTGGCTCGTCCTCCCTGGCTGTTGGTTTTTGCCGCCATGGCCTTGTCGTGGAATTACCTAGGCTTCATGCTTGGCATTCATTATACCACTCCGAGCAATGCCCAGCTAATCATCCAAACGGGCCCGATTTTGCTGGCACTGGCCAGTGTCATTCTTTTTAAAGAAAAAATACGCAAACTCCAGCTTGTTGGCTTTATCATCGCTGCAGTCGGCTTTGTCTTCTTCTACAGTCAGCAAATTAAATTGATGATTGGACAGGAGAGCGAATACAATCTCGGCATATTACTCACCCTCAGCGGGGCCATGGCCTGGTCGGTGTATGCCATCCTTCAAAAGCGCCTGGTGCTTAGCCACTCAACGGCAAGCTTAAACTTATTTCTGTTTGGTTTTCCGGCGCTTATTTACCTGCCATTTGTCGATTTTGCCCCTTTGCTTCAGCTAAGTTGGATTTGGTGGGGCATTTTAATTTTCCTTGGGATAAACACCCTGATTGCCTATGGCAGCCTGGCACAAGCCTTAAAATACACGGAAGCCAACAAGGTAAGCATCATCATTATTCTGAATCCGATGATTACTTTTATCGTCATGGGCATACTGACCAAAATGGAAGTTACCTGGATTGAAGGAGAGCAATTTTCGCTGCTTTCGCTCCTAGGGGCCATTATTATTTTGTGTGGTGCTGTCCTTGTTGTTGGACGCAAAAAAAGAACCTCCGTTTCAAAGCGCTAAATTGGATTACCGTACAAGTACTTGCCCTGTCTGTTTCAGACTAAAATCAGAATAGCCGGATCGGGGAATTAGTTCTACATTTCCACACCTTCATCTTCAGATAACCTAAAAAAGTGACAGACTCAACTACTACCCAATCCCACACATCACACTACTAATAAGCAACCTACAGGCAACAAATAACACTTCAGACTGAGTTTGGCAAGGTTTTTTCACTTTTTAAAGTGAAACAAAAAACGAGGTACGGAGCATGAAGCGAGAGAATTCCACAAAGAAAAATATCATATCCGACGTAAATAGAGAAAGCTGCTTTCAGGAGCTAATTGAAGGTCGTTGGAGTCCACGGGCATTTTCAGATGAAGCGATTCCAAACGAAACTATTTTCAAGCTATTTGATGCCGGAAAAACCAGCATGTCCTGTTTTAATGAGCAGCCCTGGCGAGTTATTTTTGCCCACAAACAGGATGAACACTATCCTCAATTATTTGACTGTCTGGGTGAATTCAATCAGAAATGGGTACAAACGGCACCTTGTCTCGGAGTTATTCTTGGTAAAAAGCACTTTAGCCGAAATGACAAGTACAATCGCCATCATCTTTACGACTCCGGTGCATTTATGGCCACAGTCACCTTCATGGCCGCCAGCCTCAACTTGTTTGTTCACCAAATGGGTGGTTTTTCAACAGATAAAGTCATTCATCATTTTCAAGTTCCGGCTAATTACGAACCGGCAGCCATGTTTGTCATTGGCTCCCTGGGCGATCCGGATCAACTGCCAGGTGACCTTCAGGAAAAAGAACTTAAAAGATCACCCCGCCACAAAGTAGAGCAGTTTGTATTTGGCGCCCAATGGGAAGTTCCCTATTTCGCGCCTCACGAAAAAGATTAGAAAAGCACGTTAAAAACATGAAATCATGAATAAAAACAATCAATACGCCACTATGGTAGAAGCCCTGAAGGAGCTGGGCAAAAGAGGTTATACCCACAACTTCAGGGTGAACGAATACGGGCAGTTGGAAGAAAACAGAACCAGACACTACCCGCCATCCGAAGTTGAACTGCATGAATTCCATCGATTTGAAGGAGCAACCAACCCGTCAGACATGAGCATTGTATATGCCGTACAAACCAAGTCGGGAACAAAAGGAACCGTGGTAGACTCCTATGGGGCAGGCGGTTCAGCCGTAACCTCAAAATTCATGAACAGCATCGACCAAAAACAATTTGAATAAAAGAAACATCAGCACAATAACAGAAGGCTGAGCAAGCTGATGATTTCTATAAAATCTCAGCCAGAAATTTTAAAAAATTGAAACACGATGAGTGCAACAACAGACAAGATTAAAGGAAACTGGAATACCATTAAAGGAAAACTCAAGCAGAAGTATGCCGTATTAACAGAAGACGACCTGAATTATCAGGAAGGGCTGGAAGATGAACTCCTGGGCCGGATTCAACAAAAAACAGGTGAAACCAAACAGCAGATTAAAAACTTTATCGATCAGCTCTAACGATGAAAACTCCTGGCAGGAAAGAACTCTTAACTAAAGAGCCTGCCTGCCTTCGGATGACAAGGTTGAATAACCTCAAAAAGAAAGTTTATGGTGGGCTACGAAAATCAACTCTGGATTTTGCTTGACGTGCTTATTGCCGCCGTTCTTTCAAGCCTTATTGGTCTGGAAAGAGAAAAGCTTTCAAAACCGGCAGGGTTGCGCACCAACATGATTGTTGGTAGCATATCCTGCTTTTTTGTTTCGATCAGTCCCAACCTCAGCAACTTCATCCAATCGAGCATCGAAAGTGACTTAATCCGTGTTGATCCCATCCGGATTCTTCAAGCCATTATTGTGGGCATCAGCTTCATTGGTGCCGGCACTATTCTGAAATCCAAAGAAGAAAACACCGTCCAGAACTTAACTACCGCCTCCATTCTGCTTTACTCCACGGGAATAGGCATTGCCGTGGCTTTAAAAGCATACATCATCGCATTGGGCCTGGCACTAATTGGCCTACTCATCAACTCCCTTCACCATTGGCAAAGACTAAAAGCACTGTTTTCCAAACGTAAAAAATAACACGTACCGAATTGACCTACAAGAAGAATCACCTATCTTTGATTGAAAACGAAGGACATGCGACAACTCCCTTTTCTTTTTATGCTGATTTTTATGCTGGCTTGCTCCCGTCAGCCCGAAGGTAATATCATCACCGTCAATGGCATTATTCCACCCCAAGCACTTGGAAAAACACTGGAACATGAACATATCCTGGTGGACTTTTCGGGAGCCGAGAATTATCACCCCGAGAACTACAACCGACAGGAAGCTTTCAACCGAATTTTGCCTGAATTGGAAAAACTAAAACACCATGGTGTCCAATCGTTTATAGCATGCACTCCGCAATTTGTTGGCCGCGATGTGGTCTTGCTTAAGAACCTGGCTGATGCAACGGGCTTAAATATCCTAACCAACACCGGTTTTTATGGTGCTCAAAACAATAAGTTCATCCCCAAACATGTGTTTGACATGCCTGCTGAAGCTATTGCGGCCTTTTACATTGCCGAGTTTGAACAAGGTATTGAAGCCTCCGGCGTTCGTCCCGGATTTATAAAAACAGCTGTCGACAGAAAGCCGTTATCAAACTTTCACGTCAAGTTGGTGCGTGCCGCCGCCATCGCCCATAAAGCTACCGGATTGACCATCATGTCGCACACCGGACCTGCATTGCCTGCTTTTCAGCAATTGAAAATCCTTTCAGCTGAAGGCGTTGCTCCCGAAGCCTTTATCTGGACACATGCCAGTGATGAAGAAGACTGGACCAAGCTGGTAACAGCTGCCCAAATGGGGGCCTGGATTTCACTTGATAAATATGGCTGGGATGAAGAATTCTTAAAAGGTGAAGTCCTGGGTTATCTGAAAAAACAAGGGGTATTGGATAAGGTTTTAATTTCGCACGATGCCGGTTGGTACGATCCTAATCAGCCAGGCAAAACCATTCAGCCCTATACGCCGATTTTTGAAACCCTGATCCCCAACCTGAAAGCCAACGATTTTACGGCTGCTGATATTGACCAGTTGCTGATTCACAACCCGGCCAAAGCATTTACGGTTACCAAACGATTAATCTCCCAATCAAACTAAAACACCATGAAAAAAATTTTGTATCCAAGCCTTTTTCTATTGATCTCCTTGTTTCTCTTTTCGGCCTGTGCCACCCAATCAATCGGCAACGTGACCAACCCTCCCGGATTTTTACACGGCCTGCTGCATGGATTCATTATCCTGTTCAGCTTTATTGCCAGCTTGTTTACCGACTATGAAATTTATGCTTTCCCCAACACCGGTGGCTGGTACAACTTTGGGTTCCTGCTAGGGGTAATGCTGTTTTGGGGAGGCGGCGGTGCCAGCTCCAAAAAATGCCGGTAGCACTCAAACCAACCTGCCAAACCAGAAGCTTGATCTATTGCAAATAATAGTAGGCCTTATCGTGGTACCAACCTCCCATTCCAAGGAGGTTGCCGCGATGATCGGCAAACAGCTGCCTGATATCCAAAGCTGACACCTTTTCAAAGTCCATAAAATCGTGCGTACGGTAAACACCGCCTACTACAACAGCCATGTAATAATACTCTCCGACTTTCACAAAAATCTGGTTTTCCCGGTAATTGGTATGTCCGGAGTCCTGAAAAACTCGTTGCCAATTAAGTCCTGCATCCGCTGATTTATAGACATAAAAAGCGTTGTATCCCTGATCGCGCATTAACTTAATCAACTCATTTTCTTCGGTAAGGTACAACCGCTGAAGTAAAGGCGATTGCTCTATTACTTCCCAAACCGTACCTCCATTGGTTGATCTGTGTAGCGTATAATTCAACTCGACCTGCGTCAGTAAAAAGATTGTCCCGTCGGCCAGACTGCAAACGTCTACTAGCTCCTGCATAGGATCCATGCCCTCATAGTCTTCAATCCAGGTTTGCCCGCCATCAACAGAGTGTTTGATCCCCCTTTGCCAGCTAAAAGCCCACAAATAATCATTCTCACTCACATGAAAGTCAAAGGCACCATCGGCTCCATAAGGGTGGGTAAGCTCCTGCCAGCTTTCTCCCTGATCAGAACTTCGAAACAAGGGGCCCCTCCAGCCTACCCGATAGATATTGCCTTGTGAATCGATCTCCAGACTACTTACATTGCACCCTGTACCCTCCACATACACTTGACTCCAGTGGTACGGTTGTGCTCCTTGCTTATAAAGCTTACACCCTGCAACTGCGAGGGTCAATTGATTTTCAACATCAAAAATCACATCCTCAAAATCATTGTGTGGCTCAAAATCCACCTCACTCCATTCCTGCTTTTTCAAAGCATAAGCTGTTAAATCAACCTGATTCAACAATTCCCCTTGCCGACTAAACAAATGCAAACGGGCCATTTGTTTGCCCGGCGTATCTCCCAGCTTCCATCCAGTAAAAACCTGTCCTTCTGCATTAGAAAACAGCCGCTGATCGTCTAACTGCCCGCCGCCGGTAAGCACCTCCAGCTCCATCGGATAGTTGCCATGTTCCTGATGCAGTTGATCCATCAATTGCAAACCAACCTTATTATCAAGGTATTCTCCGACAAGACCAACTTGCTGATCGCCTTGCAAAACATAGTGAAGCTTAATAAGCGATTGAGTAGCTGGCCCCACATAACGGTCACAAGCCCCACCAACTATCATTAAAATACCTAAAAACAAGCACTTTCGAACGATTCTATGCCAAAATCCTTTTTCATTTAAATAGTTCATTGGTCTTGGTTTTTTAGTTTGACTGGAACAATGGAATGCACAATCCTGCTGAAAGTGTCAGAGAGCTGTTTCTGAATTTTTCACTCCCCTCATAACCTATAGAAAGCTTTTCATCCAGAATATCCAGTACCCCGTGCGTATATCGGGTTTCTAAACTCAACACCCAGGCCTGAAAAAGCTCCAGGCTGTAGCCCATCCCCACGAGCCACCCCGCATCTTTGTTGTTAAAGTTGCCCTCAACAGCATCATGCACATAAGTTCTTACATAGCGGTAGTTATTATTGTCAGCGTATTCGTAATAAATATCGCCTTTGCTTGTCGCATTCATCATAAAAGCAACATACGCGCCAAAATCAATAAAAAATCCCAACTCATCCTCATGGCCCAAACGCAGATAAACAGGCAAAGAAAGATAGTCCAAATCAACCTTAGCATCTACCTGATTGTATGCATTAGAATGATCAGCATAGGCCAAACGATAAGCATAGGGACTTTCTCCCTCAACACAATACCCCCGACGGTCAAACAAAACATCACTCATCATGGAAAGGCCATTGCCCAACTGATAGCTCAGGCTAAGTCCTGCTGAAAATCCTTGGTGCGATTCGTAGCTATGGTTGTCACTTTTATTCCGAATTGAATTCAGGTTATAGGCCAGCCGTGGCACTGCCCGCCATCGCGAAACGTGGTCTTCCGCTGCTCCTGCAACCCCATTTCCCAGCGTTGTTTTTTCGCTTTTCAATGCATAGCGAATACCAAAATTCAACTCACTTCCCTCGTTCTTTCCTTCATAACCAGATAAAAACTCATTAAGACCAACAGCATAACGTCCATCCATAAACAAGCTAAGTTGCGTAGTAAGCGGATAAGAAATTCCAGCCGAAAATAAATACCCCCAATCGTAATGATCCATCTGCTCATCCTGTATCGGGGGCAATAGATCCCGATCCTTCCCGGTAAACTCATCGTTGATCAAAAAAGAATAAAACATTCCGGCTCCCAGTTCCAACTCCAGTCTTGTTGATGTCTTATACTTCAACATCAAGGGCACACGCAAAAACTGGTAATCCCATAACTGGTTTCCCGGAACATATGTTGGCGGTCCAATAATTCCGTAGTTTGCATTGTACGACTCTGTAGGCACTGGGAAAATGTCATCCGGATAAGTCGCCTCATAACGACGAAGCTGTTTGTAGTAATAAGAAACGAAACCAACTTCGGTTTGGAGAGCTACCCGTTCATTCAACCTATAATTGAGCATTAATCCCGCTGTTGATCCGGGTTTGGCTAGCCACTTATCATGTTGTAGATTTCCATTAAGATTCGAAAAGCTGGTTCCGGAATACACCCCCACTCGTAGTTTCTGAGCCTGAAGGGAATTGCCAAAGGTTAGAAAAAATACCCCTGCAATAAGAGTTAAGATTTTTTTCATAAAGCAATGGTTTGTATAGCTGATGAATAACAAGCAGAAATAGTTGCGTCAGGAACTAGTTTTCTTGAAAATAAAACGACATCTGCACGAATTAAGGAATAATTAAACCTTGGATGTCCTTTCGTCCGGCTACAGCCTGTTCCGAAATAAGCTTATAGCTTTGCCCACTCAATAAACGATTCAGAAACTATGTGGGTACTTTTGGCCTTATTGTCGGCTTTTTTACTTGGAATTTATGATGTCTTCAAAAAGTTATCAGTCAACGGCAATGCTGTTTTCCCGGTCTTGCTAATCTCAGCCATCACCGGGGCCCTCCTGTTTCTTCCACCAACTGTTGGATCGTTCCTGTTCCCCGACTTTTTCCAATCCATCCACTTATATGTTCCTGCCATTACAGCGCGCGAACACGGTCTTATCCTTTTAAAAACACTCTTGGTCGTTTCTAGCTGGATTTTAGCTTTCAGCGCCTTAAAACACCTGCCTATCACCATCGTCACGCCCATCCGGGCAACGGGCCCCATATGGACTTTAGTTGGAGCAATCTTGCTTTTTCAGGAAAACCTGAACGCACTTCAGTGGGCTGGGGTAATTACCACCCTGATTTTTTTCTACCTGCTTTCAACCGCCGGCAAACTGGAAGGCATTCATTTTCGGAAAAACACCTGGGTGCTTTTTGTGGTTGGTGCCACATTGCTTGGTGCCTCCAGCGGATTGTACGACAAATATATCATCCGGCAAATTGACCGGCTGGCCGTGCAGGCGTGGTTTTCGTTCTACCAGGTTGTGGTTATGCTACCGGTGCTGGCCGTTGTTCGCTGGTCGCGCCCCAAAAGCAAACGTATTCCTTTTCATTGGCGCTGGAGCATTCCGGCCATCGGCGTATTCCTGCTCCTGGCTGACTTCGCCTACTTTTATGCCTTAAGCTACGAGGATTCCATGATTTCTGTCATCTCAGCTTTACGCCGAGGCGGTGTCTTGGTAGCCTTTGCCACTGGAGCTTTACTGTTTCATGAACACAATATTCGCCAAAAGGGCATCTACCTGCTTGGAATTTTAGCCGGAATTTTGTTGATTAGTCTGGGAAGTTAGTGCAGAAGGTCGTTGGACCTTTGTAAACTCATCCTCAAAACATTTGGACTATGAATCGAATTGAACTTTACCAGGGCGACATCACCGAAATGCACGTTGATGCCATAGTGAATGCTGCTAACCGAAGCCTGCTGGGCGGTGGCGGAGTTGATGGTGCCATTCACCGGGTAGCGGGTCCCAAACTGCTTGAAGAATGTAAAAAACTCAACGGCTGCGAAACCGGACAAGCCAAGATAACCATGGGCTACCGACTTCCTTCACGCTATGTGATACATACGGTAGGACCAGTGTGGCATGGGGGCGAAATCGAAGAAAAGGAATTGTTGGCCTCGGCCTACCTTTCAAGCTTAAAACTGGCCCGGGAACATCAGCTAAAAACCCTTGCTTTCCCAAATATCAGCACTGGCGTGTACGCCTTTCCTAAGCAACTGGCTGCCGAGATTGCCATCGAAACGGTTCGTAATTTTCTGGAAAACGATGATTGGTTTGAGGAAATTACCTTCTGCGTGTATGATGATGAGAATTACGAAATTTACACGAAGCTGCTCAACCAAACAGGCCATTAAAAGTTATTTAAACTGAGTCTGTGACTTCTATGCTGCTTCGGAGATAAGAAAGCTGCTTCTCAAAATGATAAAAAAGGAAATTCCGGCACAACCACAGCTATGACTCCAGAGCAGACAACAAGCGATTGACAAAACCGCATTCATTTTCGGCACAACAATTGACATTTCAAACTTAAATTCAAAATCTAAAAACTTCCATGAGAACAATTTACGTGTTACTTTTCCTTGTTTTAACTTGTTGTATTGGTTTAAAAGACAGTCAGGCCCAGCGGGACTACCGTACCGCCATTGGCTTTCGGGCCGGCCCAATGGCCGGATTAACCGTCAGGCAGTTTATCTCATCCAGCCAAGCCCTGGAGCTAAGTATTGCTTCACGCTGGAATGGCTCGCTGTACCAAGCCATGTATGAAGTACATAACGACCTGTTTAAACAAAAAAGATTCAACTGGTATTACGGCGGTGGTGCGTATATTGGGCACTGGAACTTGAAAAGTAACCTTCACCCTTGGTATAGCGAAGACGGTAAGTATACGGCTTTTGGAATCAATGCCATTGGGGGGCTCGAATACTGTATTAATGATGCACCGATTAGCTTTTCGCTCGACTGGAAGCCGATGCTGAATATGGTGAATAAATTTCATTTCAGAACCGATGACTTTGGCTTAACCATACGTGTATTTTTAGGTGAAGCCTGAATTAAACAGATCCATTAAATGAAACGAATAAAGATTGAATTCCAGGTAACTCTTTTAACGGTTTTAGTCGTTCTGGCCGTCAGCTATTCCGGTTTTCTGGTCTTCCAGAGCCTGTCGCAAATTGTGGATTCGATTCACAAGGAAGCACGGCCTGACTTCAAACTACTGCTCATTAAAGACATTGAATCGGACTTGACTGAAGTAGAAAACACCGTTCGGCTGTATACCTTAACAAGGGAAGAAAAATACTTTCATCCTTACCGGGAAATCAATCAGGAAATTCAGGACAAATTAACCAACCTGCAGGATTATGCACTCACCAGCGACGATGAAAAATTGCAAATTGATTCCATTCGATCACTGGCCAACGACAAACTTGCCATCTGGGAAAACATTTTGGCGCTGCACTACTCCAAGGTGGATGCCCATGAATCGTTTTCGGAGCTTTACAGCAAGATAGACAGCTCCATTACGGAACCCGATACCATTTTAGTGGAAGCACCAGTCGTTGAGGAGAAAGTGGGTCTTTTGAAGCGGATTTTTGGCAAAAAGAAAAAAGACAAAGACACCCTGATGGTTCAGCAGCTGCAACCGGTAGACTCCAATAAAATTGAAAAGGCAGCCATCAAACAGGAAATTGCAGAAATTGAACAACGCATAAAAACCTCCAACCAAGCACTCTCTGTTAAAGAAAAAGCCTTGCTTGAGAAAAACATTGAGCTGACGGAATTATTAAAAACACAAATCACCGAGCTTGAAACCAAGGAGCAAAAAAAGCTGCTAGTCAAAACTCAGGAAGCCGACCGGCTGGCAGCCATCACTTATAAACGACTTTCACTGTTCACGATTGGTGCTGTCATTCTCTTGCTGTTGGTGCTGTTCATCTTTTACCGCTACCTGAATAAATCACGGGCCTATCAAACGATTTTGCGCCAGGCAAAAACCGAGGCCGAAAAGCTGGCACGAGCCAAAGAGCTATTTGTTGCCACGGTAAGTCACGAAATGCGTACTCCCATCAACGCCATTTATGGCTTAGCCGAACAGCTGCTGCAAAGAACGGACTCTTCTGACCAGAAAAAGGACCTTGAAATTATCTACAATTCGACCGAACACCTGATTGCACTGGTAAACGACACGCTTGATTTTTCCAAAATAGAAAGTCAGAAGCTGCAACTCGATCAAGTGGATTTCTCACTGGACAAGCTGCTTTCAGAAGTCATTACCTTAAACCGGAGAAACGCCGAAGCCAAACAGCTGGAGCTTATTCTGGACACCCGGCAACTTCCTCCGTTGGTACTTTCCGGCGATGCTTTCCGGCTAAAACAAGTACTGATTAACCTGCTCAACAACGCCATCAAATTTACAGACCAAGGCAGCGTAAGTCTGAAGGTTTCGGCCAACGCTATGGACCATAATAACCCAGTTTGGGTGAACTTTCAGATTATTGACACCGGAATCGGAATCTCCAAGGAAAACCACCAAGTTATTTTTGATGATTTTGTACAGCTGGAAACCGATCTGACCAAAAAGCAAGGAGGCGCCGGACTTGGTCTTTCCATTGTTAAAAAGCTAATTGACATTCAAGGTGGAACCATTCAGGTTGATAGTGAATTGCACCAAGGAACCACCATCACAATCAAAATCCCCTACCGAAAAGGCAATCCGGCAAATATCAAAACTCCCGTTAAACCGGAATTAGTCATTCCGGACAGTTTCAGCCAGCTAACGGCCCTCATTGTTGATGACGAAGAGTTTAACCGATACCTGCTGAAAGGGATCCTGAAAAAATGGAACCTTCGAATCGAAGAGTCTTCCAACGGGCAAGAAGCGGTAGAGCGCTGCCGCAGCACTCATTTCGATCTGATTTTCATGGATGTTCGCATGCCCATTTTAAATGGGCTGGAAGCCAGTCAGCAGATTTTGAATCGGGATAAGAAGGTCAAAATCATTGCCCTTACAGCCACCAATAAGCCGGAAGATTTAGAAAAATGCGAACAGGCTGGCATGCATAACTTTCTAGCCAAACCATTTACTGAAAGCGACTTATTGCAAACCATAAAAGAGACCCTGCAATCTCAGCCTCATAAAGCTAAAAAAGTGGAAGAAAGCAGCGAGCAATCGACCATTGATTTGAGCGAACTGGAACGCATGGCGGACGGCAACAAAGACTTTGTACGCGAAATGGTTGAAATTTTCATTCGCTCCAGTCAGCACGGCCTAGAAGAAATACAGCGTAACATTGACCTGAAAAACTGGGACCTGGTTCGGGAATATGCGCATAAAATGGCCGCTCCTACCAAGCACTTAAAAGCGCTGAGCCTGTACAGCAAAATCAAGGAAATGGAACGTGAAGCCGACACGACTAAGAATGAGCAAAAGATTACGCAGCTATTCGGTGAAATAAAACTGGAAGTGCAAGCAGCTAACCGTCATCTAAAAGCGATCTTGAATATCGCCGGCTAACCCGTTTTCAGTTCTGCTTGAAATGTTCTCCCTATTTGGGAAGTAAGCCATTGCTTTAGCCCACCGCTATGGAGAAACCTATTTAGAAGGTCGAATCATCGGTTAACGCTAAAAGTCAACTCATTGCAATATTTAACGGATAAGTCTATTGCGTAGACATCAAATAAAATACCGGTTCAATTGCTCAAAATTCACAAATTAATTCCATACTATTGCATATCAAAAACCGAAGAAAAGATTCTTGTAAGCTTAGCATATGGACAATAACAAGCCTTTCAAAATATTTGTTGTTGAAGACGATGATTGGTACAACAGACTTCTCGTTCACAACCTGTCACTGATACCGGACTACGAAATTGAGTCTTTTACCAGTGGGCAGGAATGCTTGAAAAACCTGCACAAACAGCCAGATGTTGTGACCCTGGATTACCGTCTTCCGGACATGAAAGGCCTGGAAGTGCTGAAAGAAATAAAAGCTATCAACGATGAGATCCAGGTAATTCTGATTTCGGAACAAGACGATATTGAGGTAGTCGTTGAACTGCTAAAGCATGGCGCTTACGATTACATTGTCAAGTCGTCCGATGTAAAAGAACGCTTACTCAATACGGTCAATAACATTCGTCAGGGCAGCCGGCTAAAAAAAGAGATTGTTACCCTGCGCCAGGAAGTTAAAAAGAAATACAGCTATCAAAATACCATCATCGGAAACAGCCCGGCGGCAGAGCACATCTTCTCGCTCATTGAAAAAGCGACCAGAACCAACATTTCCGTCACCATTACCGGAGAAACAGGAACAGGGAAAGAACTGGTTGCCAAGGCTATTCACTACAACTCCAACCGGGCTAAGAAACCGTTTATCCCGGTTAACGTAGCTGCTATTCCGAAAGATTTAATTGAAAGTGAACTGTTTGGACACGAGAAAGGGGCCTTTACCGGAGCCGCTTTTCGCCGCATCGGAAAATTTGAGGAAGCCCATGGGGGCACTTTGTTTTTAGATGAAATGGCTGAACTGGACATTTCTCTCCAGGCCAAGCTATTAAGAGCCCTACAGGAAAAAGAAATTATTCGCATAGGCAGTAACGATCCGGTAAAAACCGATTGCCGAATCATTATCGCCACCAACCGGAATCTGCTTGAAGAGGTTAATGCCGGAAACTTCCGACAGGATTTGTATTACCGCCTTTTCGGCCTGCCAATTGAGCTGCCCCCATTGCGCGACCGGGGAAACGACGTGATCGTATTGGCCAAGCATTTCATTCAGGCTTTCTGCAAGGAAAACCAAATGGAGGAAAGGACGCTCACCGCCTCCGCCAGTAAAAAGCTGCTTGCTTATTCATTTCCGGGAAATATCCGCGAACTCAAATCAGTCATTGAGCTGGCTGTTACCTTGTCGGACACCACCGAAATAACGGAGGAAAGCCTCGTATTTGGTGGTCAGAACATGATGGATACCTTACTCGCGGAAGAACGCAGCATGCGCGAATACAACATCGAAATTGTGAATCGGTTCCTTGAAAAGTATGACAACAACATCAAACTGGTAGCTGAAAAACTCGACATTGGGGTGGCAACAATCTACCGGATGCTGAAAGAAGAAAAAACAAAGCTGTAACGTTTCGCTCTAAATTCTCATTTTGAGAAAAAAGCATTCAAATTGACACCTTAGCGGAAAATTCACAAAAACACACCACCCACAATACCAAACACTTAACTCATTCTCATTTTCGTGGCACATCCCTTGCCTATCCGTATCCATATAAATCTAAATGGATGGAGGATACTATCATGGATAATACACGAAAAAAACAATTAGGAATTATACTTACAGCTGTTGTTGTTGTTTTACTGGCAGCAGTTGGGTCAATCTATGTTTACACTCAGAAACAAACTGAAGTCGAAACTTTGGCTTCAGAAAACATGAACCTCAACGAACTTATTGAAGGACGCGATTCCGTCGTGAATGAGCTGGTAACTGCTTTCAACGATATTGAAAACAACTTGAAATTCATCAAGGAAAAAAGAAAGCAACTATCAATTGAGCAAAACAAAGAAGGAGGCATTGATCAAAAACAGGCCATTCTTGAAGACATCAACCTGATGAATGAAATGCTGGAAGAGAGCAGCAAGCATATAGATGATCTGGAAAAAAAACTAAAAAGCTCAGGCATTAAACTGAATAGTTTCCAGCAAAAAATTGCCTCCCTATCGCAAACAGTTAATCTTCAAACCGCCGAAATGACAGAACTTCGCAAGGTCATTGAAGAAAAAGAACAGCAAGTGGCCGACTTGAACCAGAAAGTGGAAACCATGGAGTTTGAAATTGCCAAACAAACCGACACGCTGGAAAGCAAACTCAACATTATTGACCAACAAACCTTGGAGTTAAACACCGCCCACATCGCATATGGAACCTATAAGGAACTGAAAGAAAAAGGCCTGTTAACCAAAGAGGGAGGTTTCCTATGGATTGGTCAGAATAAAACAATTCAGGAGAATTTTGACGAAGAGTATTTCACGGAATTAAATATTCAGGAGACGAAAACCATTCCGTTACATTCGAAAAAAGCAAAAATTATTTCAGAACATCCAGCTAATTCTTATACCTTAGTAGAAGAAGATGGACAGGTTGCTTACCTGCAAATTGAAGATCCCGAGGAATTTTGGAAGATTTCAAAATACGCTATAATCGAAGTTAAATAACTCATAAACAACCAGAATACAGTTTATGATTAAAAAATAAAAACCCCAAAAAGAAAGTTAGTTAATTATGAGAAATCAAAAATTAAGAAAAAACTCACTTTTCACAATTGCACTTTTAGCACTGAGCACGCTCTTTGTTGCCTGCTCACAAGATGATAACAACATTGAGAACCTGGATGGAAAAGGCCGATTGACAGTTAATATTACAGATGCGCCCTTCCCCATTGACATTGTTGATAAAACAGTAGTAACCATTGACCGGTTAAGCATCGGCTCTGCCGCAAAAGGAGAGGAAGAAGGCAATTTCCTGGTACTTTCAGAGGAAGAACGTGAAATTGACCTGCTGGACCTAACGCATGGAGTAACTCTGGAACTGGCTTCGGTTGATATCGATGCAGGAACTTACGACGAGATTAGATTACACGTTGTGGATGCCAAAGTTTTACTGAAAGATGGCACCGAGTTCGACCTGAAAATTCCGAGCGGTAGCAGCAGTGGACTGAAAATAAAGATAGCGCCTGCGGTAACGATCGAAGAAGGATTGGAATCAACCGTTCTACTGGATTTTGATGTCAGCAAATCCTTTGTTATGCAAGGCAACATGAACACGCCAGCGGGCATTAAAGGATTCCTGTTTAAACCAGTTATTCGCTGCGTATTCGAAGGCTTTACCGGACAAAT
The DNA here is from genome assembly GCF_947495665.1 of uncultured Sunxiuqinia sp. GTDB lineage: Bacteria > Bacteroidota > Bacteroidia > Bacteroidales > Prolixibacteraceae > Sunxiuqinia > Sunxiuqinia rutila. The sequence continues at coordinate 101,855 of NZ_CANLZV010000008.1, read as the reverse complement.
TGAAGGAACAGTTACGGACACTTCAGCAGTTGTTTTACCCAACGCGCTGGTAAAAGTATGGAATCTGACTCCTGAAATGGAGCCTGACACCGTTGTCACTTCCGGCTTTACAAACGAAACCGGCTACTATAAAATAATTGGTCTTCCTGAAGGTACCTATCACCTAACCGGAGAATTGGAAAATTATGAACCCCTTCTAATCGAAGAAGTAGCTGTTGAATCCAAAGTGACCACAACCGTTGACTTCGAGCTGACACCTGTTGAACCAGAAGCGCCTGCAGAAGAAACAGGCGAATAAGTATTAAGCACACTCAAATCTTCACGTATATATTACAACACTCAAAATGCCATCCGGACAGAGGTTCGGGTGGTATTTTTGTTTTTAGGCACTGGCGATAACGCTCCACTGCTCACCTCCCCTAAAACAGCTAAGGCCAAACCATCCCTTCTAGCTTTCCCTGCTTGTTTACCCGAACAATACTTCTCCGGACACTTAGCACTTTTTACAATACAAAAATCGGCTATCACAGCTGCTGTCAGTTAAAATTCAATACCGATGTAATGAAAAGACGCCATATACGTCTTAATTTTGAATGCAGACAAGAATGAACAGCATATGTTAGCCAAAGAGTTTAAGACATTAATCCTGCCATTAAGTAGAAAACTTCATCAGTTTGCCTCCAGGCTTACTCAAAATGATGAAGTAGCCAGGGATGTTGTTCAGGATGTATTCCTGAAGCTTTGGCAAAAACGCAGCAGTCTGGGGCAAATCGAAAACATTGAAGCCTTTGCCATGCGCATGATCAGAAACAAGTGTTATGACCTGCATCGGGGGCATCGAACCTATTCGCTGGAAGAGCAACAGAGCAGCTGGCACGAAGAAGAAAAAAGTGACCTGAGAGAGGAGTTGGATTTGTCGGAAACAGCCCGGATTATCAAAAAGCTGATCAACCAACTGCCTGAGCTACAACGAAAGGTGATGCACATGCGTGACATTGACCAGTTGACTTATGATGAAATTGTTGATCAAACAGGATTAAACATCAACGCCATTCGGGTCAACCTATCGCGGGCACGAAAAAAAGTAAGAGACGAATTATCTAAATATCAAGATTATGGATTTGAAAGAAATCAAACAAATACTGCAAAAATACTGGGAAGGTGAAACGACGGAGCAGGAAGAGCGGTTATTGACCGATTACTTCAACTCCAATAACATCGCTCCGGAATTGCAACAGGAACAACCCTTTTTTGCGGGTTTAGCTGAACTGACAGAGGACAAGCGAGATGAAGCTTTGGAAGAAGACATCATGAACCATATTCTGGAGCAAGAACACCGCGAAAAGACACACTACCGATGGTTGTGGCAAACAGTAAGCGGCATTGCAGCAGCCTTGATGATTGCAATTTTGGCCGTAAACCTGACGAGCAATCAAAAACCCTGGCAAGATACATACAGCAATCCGGATCAGGCTTACGCAAAAGCTTCAAGCACCTTGCAATATGTAGCCGGGTATTACCAGAAAGGCATGAAGGGACTTGAACCGGTAAAAACCATCAATCAGGCCTCTACTCCCCTACACTCAAGCCTCAACAAGCTTGAGAAGGGATTTCAGGAAATACAAAAAGTGGAAATAATCAATGAAAAACTAAAAAAACAATAATCATGAAAAAGCTCATTTTGATACTGATTTGCCTGATCCCGCTTTTGGGGATGGCTCAGAAAAACCCTGTGGACAAATTATTTGAGAAATACGCCAATAAAAAAGGACTGACAACGGTCAACATCAGCGGAGCCCTCTTAAGCTTTGCCAGCAAAATAGATAGTGGTTCTGCCGAAGCCAATGTTCTTTCAGGCCTTGATGGCGTCCGGATTCTGGCTGTTGATGATGATGAACTTAACCGGTCGCTCGATTTCTACAAAGAACTGGAAGCCGACGGATTCTTCAAAAATCATCAATATGAGGTTTTGATGGAAGTAACTGAAGCCAATGAAGTGGTTCGCTTTTTTGCCCGGGATGCTGGAAACGGCAAATTTTCGGAATTACTCTTGGTGGTTGGCGGAGATGACAATGCCCTGATTAGCATTCGTGGCATCATTGACCCGGAAAACATCGGAAAAATTACCGGAGCATTGGATATTGACGTTCTATCCGATGATAAAAAGAAAGAGCAATAGATTCATGTCGTAGATTGAATACAAAAAAAAGGGAGGTTTTAACCTCCCTTTCTTTTGTATTATCTTTTCATCATGCGCATTACACTGCATCACTCAATTCAGCACCTGGCTTGAATTTTACGACTTTCTTTTCAGGAATTTCAATAGGAGCTCCAGATTGTGGATTTCTTCCTGTTCGTGCACTACGAGTTGAAACCGCGAAAGATCCAAATCCGATTAAGGCAACACGGTCACCGTTTTTTAAGGCGTCAGTTGTAGATTCTACGAAAGCATCCAGTGCTTTTTTAGCATCCGCTTTAGTTAGACCAGCTTTTTCAGCAATTGCGTCAATTAATTGAGCTTTGTTCATAAGAAAAACTTGTTTAGGGTTAAAAATAAACTGATTAAAATAACTTTATAATTAATACACTTTAAATCCAAGGCATAAAAAAAGAATTTAAACTTTCTAAAACCTTAGTAAAATCGGTGCTTTCGAAAGCTTAAATTTTACGTTTTATAAAATTCTAAAATATGATTCAATTTTGCAACCTTTATTGAACTTTTTTTTTTTTCTATTTCAAAGATTTTTTCTGCCTATTATTTTTGTGTTTCAAAAAATTCATATACTTTTGCCGCCATATCCACGGAGAGATGGCAGAGTGGTCGAATGCGGCGGTCTTGAAAACCGTTGATCTTCACGGATCCGGGGGTTCGAATCCCTCTCTCTCCGCAGACCACCAAAAAGCTGTAAGCAATTCGCTTACAGCTTTTTTTTATTCATACCACCCTCAAAATCCATTTAACAAATTGCATATAAAGTCCAATGAAAAGGGGAAAGGGCTAGTCCCTCATACCAATTCACCAGGTTTTAGCCTACTCCAAAAGCAGCAAAGACCATTATTATCTTTGCTAGGAATGCTTTTTTAAAAATACAATCCTAAAAATCCATTGTGTTTCAAAAAATTCATATACTTTTGCCGCCACATCCACGGAGAGATGGCAGAGTGGTCGAATGCGGCGGTCTTGAAAACCGTTGATCTTCACGGATCCGGGGGTTCGAATCCCTCTCTCTCCGCAGACCACCAAAAAGCTGTAAGCATTTCGCTTACAGCTTTTTTTATTTATACACTCGTAAATTCCGTTTAACAAATAGCATCTAAAGTCGCATAAAAAGAAAAAAGACTATCCTCCCCGACTAATTCTGGAAGGCAGTAAGGCATTTTTCCCAAGATTCTGCGAGTGTATTTCGGTATAACTCCCCTTCACAAAGCACAAAAACCACCAAAATCCATTAATCTGAATCATAATTCCGCTTCACAAATACCCATTTCTGGTGATTGTAAGGTCCTCCTCTGCCCGCTTACTTTGTACCTCACAATACATAAACACATAGTATCAATTCTTAACCTTATTTACAATGTTAAAACTATCAACATCTCTAGCTATTTTCATATTTATAGTCAACCTAAATACCACATTTGCTCAAACAGCTAAAGGAATTGTTTACGATGAAAACAATAATCCGCTACCCTATGCCAGTGTAATGATCGAAAATTCAAGACAAGGAACCATCACCAATGTATCGGGTCATTTTTCCATCCCCAAAATGCCACTTGGGCGCCAAACCCTTGTTGTAAGCTTCATCGGCTACCGAAAAACAAGCAAAGAAGTTGTCATTAAAGCGAATTCGACTGTTGATGTAAACTTCCACCTGGAAATGGATCCCAATTCAATTAATGAAGTTGAAGTATTTGGCAGCCGCTACAAACAACCCGAAAAAATTGCAACTATTACGCGTATGCCCTTACGCCCAAGTGAGCAAATTCAAAGTATTTCCGTTATTTCAGAAAAAATGATTGCTCAACAAGGCGTTCAAACTATTACGGAAGCAGTACAGAACATTCCGGGTGTAACCCTTTTTGGATCCTACGGAGGAGTGCGCGAAAGTATGAGTATTCGTGGCTACCGGGGCGTACCAGTCCTCAAAAATGGCGTTCGTATTGATTCGGACTTCCGCACAGGCTCAGCACTATCCGAAATGCAGGGTGTAGAAAGCGTTCAGGTAATCAAAGGTTCTGCAGCCATTACTCAAGGATTGGGTAATGATTTAGGAAGCCCCGGCGGTATTATCAATATTGTAACCAAAACTCCCAAGTTTGAAAACTCAGGAGAAGCTTCCCTCCGACTAGGTAGCTGGGGCTATGTGCGTCCCGCCTTCGATGTGCAGGGAATTTTGAATGAGCAAAAGACAGTGGCCTTCCGCCTGAATGGAGTCTTCCAACGGGCCGATAATTACCGTCCTGTGATAAACAGCAACCGCGTTTACATCAACCCATCAATGGAATTTAAGCCCAATGACAAAACCAAAATCACCGTTGAGCTGGACTATTTGAATGATAACCGGACACCACATACCAGCACGGTAAATTTGGCGCCAAATGACACCGAAAACTTTTACGACCTGCCTTTTGACCAATTTCTAGGTTTTGATAAGGACAATGCCAATAACAAAACCTTAACCTATGCAGCAAGAGCCAACCGAATCCTGACCGATCATTTCAGCCTACGCGCAGCTTATTTTCACTCTTCTTACCAAGTGGACAATACTTCAAGTTCTGTTTCAACGGTTGTTGATGGCGACTATTCCAAACGCGCCCGAAGTCTTTCCAGATCGTTGAGAGATGACCAAAATTCCACTTTTCAACTCGACTTTATTGGTCAAGATATCTACACGGGTGACTTCAAACACACCTTCCAGTTCGGGTTTGACTATAAAACGACCAAGCTAAGCACCACAAGCTTTGGCTCCGCTTTTATCGATACAATCAATGTCACCCAGCCAGTCATTAACAACACCTTGGGCGATGTCAATCTAACGAAACAAAGCCCCGTTGAATCAGAGAGCTCTTCCTATGGCTTTCTAGCTCAAGAAGTCTTAAGCTACAAGGAGTTCATTCGAGCCATTTTAGCTTTACGATACAGCTATTCGAGTGCCATCAATACAAGAAGCGTAGGCCCGATTCCGGGCGACGCCTGGAATCCGATGCTTGGATTAATGATCAGTCCCATTAAAAACATCAACCTGTTTGGCTCTTATTCAACCACTACCAGTTTACGTTCTGCTGCAAGGTTGATGGCCGATGGCGGCGAAATTGGCCCATCAAATACCAAGCAGTTTGAGGTAGGTTTAAAATCTGATTGGCTGGATAATAAGCTGCGTTTCAACTTTACCTATTTCGATATTATTACCGAAAACCTTTCAAACACCGAATACATTGAAGGCACCAACCAACCCACTGGTTATTACTTTAAAGCCGGTGATTTAAAACGCAATGGAATTGAAACAGAGCTAAGTGGACGGTTAACTGATGACCTTCAGGTAATTTTAGGGTATGCCTACCTGGATGCCCGCTATGAAAACAGTCCATCCTATGTTGATGGGTCTGTTCCTATGAATGCGCCAGAGCACACAGCCAATGGCTGGGTTTATTACTCCTTCAACAAGAATGCCTTGCAAGGCCTGTCATTGGGCTTAGGAGCCTATTACGTTGGAGAGAAACCTTCCAATGAATATTTGGTCAAACCAGACGGACATGGTACACCGGTAGGAACCAAGCCATTTAATATGCCGGCTTACACAACCGTAAATGCACAAGTGGCTTATGCTACAGGAGACTTTACAATCCGCGCTTTTCTCAATAATCTCTTCGATCAAGTAGGATATAATGCCTACTTCCGGGGTGGTTACATCAACCAAATTGATCCTCGAAATTTTGCAGTAACGCTATCCTACCAGTTCTAATAGCAACAAGCAAAGTCCCCGCCCTCCCATGGCGGGGACTTTCATCCAAACATACAAGATCATTCATGAGAAACTTTATCGAAAAAATCCATTTATGGCTGGCTCTTCCTGCAGGCTTGATTGCCACCATTGTTTGCCTGACCGGAGCAATACTTGTTTTTGAGCAAGAACTATTGGAATGGTATTATCCCGAACGGTATTTTGTTGAAGAACAGACTATCGGTACTCCGCTTCCGCTTCACGAGCTGGTTGAGAAGGTAAACGAGCAGTTGGAAGAAAATTCGGTAGCCAGTGTAAAAATTACTCCCGATCCTGATCGAACATACACCATGGGTTTACAAGAAGGATTTCGCGTGAGTGCCTTTGTCAATCCCTACACCGGAGAAATTAAAGGCTACCATTATTTTCTGGAAAGTTTCTTTTATAAAATGATGGCCCTCCACCGCTGGCTCATAGATGGAAGCCGGGAACTGGGAAAAGTAACTGTAGGAATCACCACCATCATTTTTGTCATTCTATTAATTACCGGCATGGTTTTATGGGTTCCTGTCAATAAGAAAAAGTGGCGCCAGCAATTCACCGTGAATGTTCGTTCGGGTTATAACCGGTTTTGGCGTGACCTTCACATCACCGTAGGCATGTACGCCTTTTTACTGCTGCTCATCTGCTCCCTCACCGGGCTGATGTGGTCGTTTGGTTGGTACCGGAATACGGTTTTCAGCTGGTTTGGCATTGAACAGCAACAAGGACAAGGGAAGAAAGGAAAATCATCGTCACCCAAAGAGGCAATAAACAGCTTGCATTGGGGTCAGGCTTTTCTGGAGTTGGCTCAGAAAAATCCGGGCTACCAATACATCCGAATTCAAGATCAGGCAGCAACAGTACTTGCCAAGGATGCTGTTCATAAGCGGGCAGCAGACAAATACACTTTTGATAAAAGCAGCGGGCAAATAAACTCCGTAAAGAAGTACCAGGAAGATATGAGCTCTTCCAAAATTATGACTTGGGCTTATGCGCTCCATGTTGGAGATTATGGAGGCTATTGGGGACGCGTGCTCACCTTTTTAGCATCGCTTGTTGGGGCCAGCTTGCCACTAACAGGCTACTACATGCTTTATATCCGAAAGCGCAAAGCGTACAAAAGCAAACGAGCACTCAAAAAACAGCTTGAGTTCTGAGGGGTTGTCAAAACAAAAACCACGGAGCTTGGAAATAAAAAACGGAGGCGCAATTTTTACATTGGCCTCCGTTAGCACTACTCTCTAATCAATCCTCGTTCTCTGCATTTTTGAATAAACTTCTGATTGTTTTCCTCTGAATACTGACACGTAGCCAACATTCTCACCAACCGATGCTTATCTGTTCTTTCCATTTTGTATTGAAAGACGGGAAATGCATTCCGTCATCAACACTATTTCTCCCAGCTCACAACGGCTGACTGCACATTGTCAGAGCTTGAGCCAACCATGATTTCAAAATCTCCGGGTTCCCACCCAAATTCCAGGTTGAAATTGTAAAACGCCAGATCATTAGCTGTTAATTCAAACGTAACAGTTTTGGTTTCACCTCTTTTTAAGGCTACTTTTTGGAACCCTTTCAACTCTTTTACCGGACGGGTTACAGAAGCCACCACATCGCGCGTGTACAACTGAACCACTTCTTCGCCATCAAAATTTCCGGTATTGGTAATATCAACCGATACTTTCAGGCTTTCATTTCCTTTCAATTTGGTTTGGCTAAACACCGGTTTGCCATACTCGAAATCGGTGTAGCTCAAGCCATAACCAAATGGGAACAGCGGGCTGTTAGGCGCATCCAGGTAGTTCGATTTGAACTTCATAAACGTATCTCCATCCTGAGGACGTCCGGTAGTCGTCATCCGGTAGTGAATTGGGATTTGACCAACGTTGTGTGGGAAGGTAGCTGTTAACTTACCTGAAGGGTTATAAGCTCCGAAAAGCACATCAGCAATCGCATTTCCAGCCTCAACACCAGGGTGCCAAACATGCAGCAAAGAAGTCGCCAACTCATACTCCTCACCAATTGCCATTGGGCGTCCACTCATCATCACCAACACCAAAGGCTTGCCAGTTTTTGCCAAAGCACGAACCAGTTTCTTTTGGCTTTCGGGTAACGAAATATCTGTCCGGTTAGCCGACTCACCGCTCATTTCAGTAGCTTCACCAATCACAGCAACGACCACATCTGATTGTGCAGCCAAGTCCAAGGCTTCGTTCAACATTTCCTCGGCACTACGTTTATCAATATCGATACGTGTTCCGAATACATTCACTTTTTTAGCAAACTCAACATCATCCGAAATGTTAGCTCCTTTGGCGTAACGAACTTTCACCTTGCGACCACCAACATTCTCCATTCCCTCCAAAATGGGAATTGAAAGTTGTGGATTCCCTGTTGGAGCCCATGTTCCAAGCATGTTATTTTTGTTGTTTGCCAATGGTCCAACCAAGGCAATTGATCCGCTTTGAGATAACGGAAGTGTATTCATTTCGTTTTTCAGAAGGACAAAAGAACGAGCAGCAGCTTCGCGTGCCACCTGGCGGTTCGCCTTCGTCAGAATGTCTTTTTTCGGACGTGAATCATCAGCATAACGGTAAGGATCTTCAAACAAGCCTAACTTATACTTGGCTTCCAATACCCGGCGACAAGCCAATTCGATTTCATCCAGGGTAATTTTGCCTTCGTCCAGTGATTTCTCCAGGGTAGTCAGGAAGCCTTCACCAACCATATCCATGTCCAAGCCTGCTTTTAGCGACAAAGCAGAAACAGCTTGCAAATCACCCATTCCATGAGCAATCATCTCGTTAACAGAAGTATAGTCTGAAACGACAAAGCCATCAAATCCCCACTGATCACGCAACAAGTCAGTCAACAACCACTTGTTTCCAGTGGCAGGAATTCCATCCACGTCATTGAATGAAGACATCACTGATCCCACTCCAGCATCAATCGCAGCTTTGTACGGAGGCAGGTATTCGTTGAACATGCGAATACGGCTCATGTCTGTTATGTTGTAGTCGCGACCCGCTTCCGATGCACCGTACAAAGCAAAGTGCTTCACGGTAGCCATCATAGTATAAGGGCTGGTTAGATCATCGCCCTGGTATCCACGAACCATGGCTTTGGCAATTTCTGACCCCAGGAAAGGATCTTCACCAGCACCTTCAGCAATACGTCCCCAACGAGGATCGCGTGCAATATCAACCATCGGTGAAAAGTTCCAGAAGATACCGTCTGCAGTTGCTTCTTTTGCAGCCACGCGTGCTGTTTTTTCAATCAACTCCATATCCCAGCTCGAAGCTAAGCCAAGTGGAATTGGGAACGTTGTTTTGTACCCATGAATCACGTCTGACCCAACAAGTACAGGAATTCCCAAGCGGCTTTCTTCCACAGCCAACTCTTGTGTTTGACGAACTTTCTCGGGGCTGCTCACCCCAAAAATTCCACCTACCAAACCATCCTTCAGTTTGGATTCAACCCCGGTGCTCACTGCTGAACCTGTTGGAATTCCTCCTCCTGGAGTAATCAAGTTCAACTGACCGATTTTTTCCTGAAGTGTCATTCGCCCCATCAATTCATTAATGTAGGCATCCATCTCAGCTTTATCCGTGTTTTGTGCCTGCACCTGCACTCCCAATAAGACCCAAAGGGCCGCAAAAATTAATCGATTCACCTTCATCTTCTAACTATTTATTTTCTGTTCTAAAATCTATTCGTGTGTTAAAACAACATCCCTCACAGTGAAATCATGTCCATCCTTCACCAGGTATTCATCCGTATAGGGCGAGTAGCTTCGTACCCGAAGCGTGTTGTTTTTGGTATTCAGCTTCAGAATTCTCAGGAACCCACTTCCTCCTTCTTTCGATCCTTTCACGCCTTCCTGATAATTGGCCAGGAATTGATACACCGAGAAGCCAGCATCATTGATGCTAACCAGGTTGCCAACTCCTCCATTCAGGATATGCCCTGAAAAGACAAAGCGGATATTAGCATGCCTTCGGATTAACTGATCCCAAAGTTGCTCGCCATCGTGAACCGCATCAGCTCCAACTCCAGCTCCTACCCCATAGCCCTGCGGACGCCAGTAATCCCCTTCCCCCTGACGGGTACTGTCTGAATACATGTAACAATGCGTATTGACGATGACATTGTAGCTGGGATGCTGCTCCACCAGTTCGTTGGCCCAGTCAACAACAGCCTGCCGGGGACCAAATTCCAAACTAAGCACCATCCAACGAAGGTCGCCATGTTCCATCAAGTAGAAGGCATTGTCCATTTTCCCCGGTTCAAACGTTCCGGCAAAAGCAGGAAGTTTTTTCATGGTGGAAACCGGAAAAAAGGAGTTGAACAAGTCCGAATTCCGAGTATCGGCAAACTTGCCGGGCATACTCCCCATGTCATGGTTACCAAGCGCCAACACATAAGGAACCTTTTCATCCAAACGGCTAAAAGCTTCCCGGACAATGGTCCATTCCTGTTCGTTGTTATTCTGCGTTAAATCACCTTGCTGCAACACCAAATCGATGCTGTCAGCATTGGCTGCGATCCAGTCAATCTGGCTAGACAAAATATGCGGGGACTTCTCAGCATAAGTTTGTGTATCCGGCAACAACACAATGGTCATCTCATCGCCACCATCATTGCTGCACGATCCTACAAACAAGCCTAGCAACACGACAAGCCAATATCCAATATGATTATTCGCTAATTTCATCTTAATCAATTTTAATGACCTTGGTTGATTCTGAAATTCCATTTTCATTGAATGCTTCAATGCTCATGTAGTAGGTTGTATTCTTATCAAAGCAGCGCATCAGCAACTCAGTATCTTCGTACACAAGCCATGAGTGGTACAATTTGTCCGGAGCAATCCCCCAACGAATATTGTAACCCTGCGCTCCAGCCACTTCCTTCCAGCTGGTTGAAACATCACGACGATCCTCGTGACGCTGAACCTCAAAGTCTTTTACTTTGCCGGGCTTTTTACCAAAGCCGGTTCCAAACACCCGGATTTCAGACATGGCCAAGTTCTTTCCAGGAACTTCAATGTTTTTATACCGAATGAAACGAGCTTTTTGAGGCTGGGTTAGCACGATGTAAGCGTTGGGCGAGTCCTTGTAGCTTTTGCTTCGATCCACCACCGTCTTCCAGTCTTCGCCATTTTCTGACACTTCAATCGTGAAGCAATGGCGTAAACCTTCGGTACGTGTGTAAATTCCAGACTCATGATCATGAAAATTCAGTTGAATGGCATTCACCATTCCGGGCTGAAGCATTTCGATTTTTATCCATTGCTGATCGTCGTTGGCATCCGCTACCCAGTAGGACTTCGGACTTTCATCAGTCAACACTTCTGAGGTAATTTCCCCTGCACTGTTTTTCACCAACGGCATATTCGTGATGTCAAAATCATTATCGGTCGATGTACTTTTTCGGATCTGCATCTGCGAAGAAGAAACCGTCGTTTTTCCGCGATAGGACAACAGCATCCAACCACAATGCTGGCCGGCTTTCGTCGGATGATCCGGCCCAAACCGCGGATAATCACCGTAATGCGTATTGGAATGCATCAAGCCTTCGTCATCAAAATAAGTTGGGAACATGCATAACCGGCGCTCCCAGTGCGAGTTCGACGCCAGCGCCATGGTTCCAAAGTGCCAATACTGCCCATTGGTTTGTTTCACGGTTATCCCATGTCCGGCACCATTGGTAAAGCCTCCGGGTTTAAAACTCATCGGGTTGTTTTTCATGTAAGTGAATGGCCCCAGTGGAGAATCGCCAACATAAACACCATCACCATACACATTGAACTGCGTTCCCGGAGCCGCATACTGCAAGTAATATTTGCCGTTGTGTTTGGTCATTGAAGCCCCTTCCATATACCCTTCTTTTAGGGTTGGATGGAAGTTATTTTCGCCGAACCGCTCCCAACCATGCTCTTCTTCATTCAGGTTGATCAAGTCTTTTTTCACCCCTGTTTCCAACATGCGGTCGTTTTTATTCAACTCTTTCACCCGTATCGGGTGCACATTAGAAGATCCCCAATACAAATAGGTTTTCCCGTCATCATCGATAAATAATTCAGAATCCTGAATGTTATTGGAAATCGATGCTGTTGGGGTCCATTTTCCACTTTTGGGATCGTCTGAGTACAGAATACTTCCATAACCCGCAGGATCGCCCGCAAAGTAAATCACTGAATCTTTGTAGTTGAAAGCTGTGGGGGCATTGCACCCTTCAAAAAACCACTGTGCTGGCTTGATGAAATCCCAATTCACCAAGTCCGTTGAATGCCAATAACCAAACGAACGGGTGACAAATAGGTAATACTCTCCCCGAAACTCGACAACCGCCGGGTCGGCCCCTGAACGATAGGAAATGTTCTTGCTGGAATTATAAACCATATAGGTATAATCAATATCCAAAGGGTTACAATACGTATTGCATACCGACTGTGCGTTTCCCATTCCCGGGATTGCCGCGAAAAGCAGAGTCGCTAAAGCTAAACGTTGAAATACTCTTTTAATCTTCATTTTATCTCTTTATTTAATATCTGAAACCTTACAAACCCACCAGCTACTCAGCGTTTGATTAATAGTTTGGCTTGTTTTATCGCTTTGTCATTCTGAATTCGGAGCAGGTACAATCCTTCGGCCCAGGCTCCACAATTCAGTTCCAGGTTGGTCCCGGTTAGTTGCAACTGCTCACTCCAAACCATTCGTCCGTCCATAGTATACGCCTCCAGCAACCAGTGGTCATTTGATTGAAAGTCACCAACCAGGTAAACCCGGTTAGCAGCCGGATTGGGATAAACCTGAAAGCTTCTCGTTGTCAGTGATTCATCCACATCGGTAGCCAATTGATAGTCAAACCCAAGCTTATCCAGGCCGGCCTGCACATCGTCATCTTGCATCACCAAATCCCATAAAAGTCCGGTCCGGTAATTTTCCAGCATCACCACAATTGGCCCTTGATCAATACCAATGTAGGACTCCTGAACCCAGTTCCGCTCATCGTTAAAAGCGTCGTACGGACCATATTCTCCGAATAATTCCTGTCCGCGCTCGCGATAGAAATACTTCAAGGCCCGTAAAGACTCTTCCGGAGTATAGGGCATGCTGGACAAAGCGGCCGTTGGGCTTATCGTTCCATTATCGTTCGAGTAAGGTTGATGCGCCGAATAACCGCCTGGATCATCGCTGGCTGTTAGTCCCCAGCACCTTTCGCTGTAATTTTTAAAGCCCATTGGGTTAGCCACAGCATACGCATGATGAATACGCGCTGTGTTAACATGCTCCGTCCAATAGTCAGCATACTGATCTTTCAATCCCTTCGGATCTAATCCGAGATGGGCATAATGAATCCAGAAAAGTGGACCGCCCCAATCCGGCGCCAAGCTGATGGGATAATTGTAAAAAGTCCGGGGCCTGACCATGTTACCATTCCGTGCCCAACCTTGTTCGTACACTTCTTTGTTGATGCCATAGGTCGGCGACGAAGCAGCCATGACGTAGGTGACTAAACTTTCATTCCAACCACTCACCTGCAGGTTCTTTTCAAAACCAATTCGTGGTGACCAGTGCCAATACAGCACTTGCTGACCATCTTGTTGATACCAGCTCCATTCAATTTCTTTCCACAATTGGGTCGCTTTCTCACGTATTTGTACCGATTTAGTGTCTCCATCCTGAAAGTAGTTTCTCAAGGCAATCAGCGCCTGAGCCACAAAACTTGTTTCCACGAGATCGCCACCATCATCATCGGGTGTAAAAGCCTGAGTTTTTAGTGTATTGCCATCGTACCAGTGCGACCAGGCGCCATGGTGACGTTCACAGTTTTCCAGAAAATCGAGAATCATCAAAATCCGGTCTTTTACCTGCTCTTTTGGCCGATACTCCCGTTCGTGAGCAACAATCATGGCCATTAATCCCATGCCGGTTGCTCCGGAAGCCACCGTCCGGCCATTGCCGTTGGAGCGCTCCAAAGCCATTCCACTTGCTTGATGTGCCCCTTCCCAGAAATAACGGAAAGCATACTCCTGCGTCATATCAAGCAGCTGATCATCGGTATAATCCTCCAGCTCAACCGACTTATCCACCGAAGAAGATTCAGCGCCCTGATAAACCGAGCTTACCCGGTAATGCAGAGTCGCATTTTTACCTTCTTCGGGGACAAAGTCGAGGCAATTGTTCTCTGTTGTTTCCTGACGTAATGTATAGTTTTCACCGCCATCAAATGAGGCATAAATTTTATAGGTCAATCCTGCTTGAGGAGCGGTCCAGTTCAGCTCTACATGGCTGTCGTAACCAGCCACCTGCAGGTCTTCAACCGGAGGAATTTGCTCCAGGCTTTTAAACGCACTGATTTCGTCGACCAGTAACAGGCGCGAAAGCCCGTTTTTTTCAGATTGGCCAAAAACAATGGCCTTAACCCGGGTAAAATCCAATGCGCTATTCTCCGGGTCACTTGTAATTTCTTTTATCGGAAACGTAATACGTGTCCACTTTTGTGCGGGAATGGAAGGATTAAATGCACCTAAGGCATAGCGTCTGGAATCATCGTCAGCACCCGTTGATTTGGCAACCCGCAGGCCAATCAGCGGTAAAGCCGATGATGGAAGTTCATTTTCAGAATAAATATAGCAAGCGATCGAGTCCAGGGCTGTGAGGTCAGCATTTTCCCACCCGGGACGATGAATCCGAACGATCCAGTTGCCGGATTCGGAAGAAGTGTAATTAAATTTCAAGGCCGATTGTCCCTGAAAGGCTGTTTCGGAGCAAGGAAGCTTATCATTGTATTGCGGTGCCCCCGGCGGAAATGTGTATTCAAATTGACTTTCTCCGAGACTGCTCAAATCAACCAGTCCCTGATCATAGTAGCCGTTGGTAGTTCCTTCTGCAAAGAAATACACTTGCTGAGCCATGCCAGGCATGCACAGCATCAAACCGAAAAGCATTAAAAGCCCTACCGGGATTGTTCGATTGTTTATCATTTCAAGGGTATTTTCTGTGCGATTTGGAACTTATTGGGGAATAGTATCTCAGGCTAAGCTAAGTAGAGCAAAGTCACTATAGTCATCGTTGCTGCAGCATTCTCGTCTCCTGCCAACGATCTGTCAGGCATAAAAACCTGCGAAGACCATTACCAGCCTTCGCAGGGGCAGATTGTTATTAATAGCTGAATCCTAAGCGATCCAGCCCACGTTGCACGTCTTCATTTTTCATGAATAAATTCCACAACAAGCCGCTCCGGTAATTTTCAATCATTACCGGGATTGGGCCCTGATCAATTGCCAGATAGCGCGGCAACGACCAATCAGCAGTAACGCTGTATGCATCGTAAGGGCCGAATTTGCCAACAAGCGAATCAGCTTCGGCATACAAGTATCTCAGCATTTGCATGGATTCTTTGGGGGTATACGGAAAAGAAGACAAGGCTGCCGTTGGGCTAATAACCCCCAGATCGCCGTTACCCGGACGATGCCCTGAGTAACCATCCACCGAATAGCTCGAGGTGAAACCCCACTGCTTTTCGCCATAGCCTTCGAAGCCCTTCGGGTTGTCTACCGCATATTTGTAATGAATCATGGCCTGATTCTGGTTCAGTTGCCAATAGTCTCCGTACTTGTCAGACAAGCCTTTGGGGTTCAATCCCAAGTAGGAATAATGTGCCCAGAACATTGGTCCGGTAGGTTCATTCACATTTCCATAGAAATTCAGAACCGTATTTAATCCATAGTAAACGGTATCGTTGGAAATAGCGCCGTCCTGCGCCCAGCCTTTATGGTAAGCTTCGGGCTGAATGGCATGTGTTGGAGAAGCTGCTGCCAGTACATACATGATCAGGCATTCGTTATAGCCACTGACTGGCATGTTCATATCCCAACCATAATTGGGTGACCAGTGCCAGTAAAGCACATCTTCGCCACCTTTGGTGTACCAATCCCACTCAACTTCTTCCCACAGTTGATTGATGTCGGCTACCAACTGCATCTCGGCGTCGTTTCCGCCTTCAAAATATTCAGCTACCGTTAAAAGTCCCTGAATCATAAACGCAGTTTCAACCAGGTCACCCCCATCATCTTTTTTACTGAATGGCTTTACTTTACCGGTTTTACCTTCGAGCCAGTGTGGCCACACCCCATGAAAACGATCAGCTTTTCCCAGGAAATCCACAATTCGCTGATAGCGCTCCAAGGCTTGTTCGCGCGTAATATAACCACGCTCAACACCAACCAAAATTGCCATCACTCCAAAACCAGAGCCCCCCAAAGTAATCACATCCTGATCGTTTTGCGGATAAACGCCATCCATATGAATGCGCTCGCGAGCCATCCCGGAGTTGGGTTCAGCTCCCTCCCAGAAATACTGGAAAGTCTGGTATTGAATGGTGTCCAACAGTTGCGTATCTGACAAATCAGCATAGGAGGATCCCTTCTGGGGTGCATGGGTGCATGACACTCCCATCAACAACAGTAAGCCACCTAATATTAAATGTTTCATTGCACGTATTTTATTTGGTAGTCTGATTTTCTGAATTCAATGAGTTTGAAAAAGAAAACCAACCATATTTTGCGAAAAAAGAACACCTTTATTTCACCAGTATATTTTATGGGGAGGAGAAACAAGGTTCACCTTCTGGTAGAAATTAACTTTTAAGATGAAGGCCGCCCGGAATTCCAAGCAGCCTTCCATACTTAAAAGAAACCTAACTAAACTATTTCTTCTTTCTCCTTATTTCTCGTTCCCCATAATGTTCTGGATCTGCGCCTGGCTTAAAGCCTTGTTGAACAAACGAAGTTCATCCATCGCACTCTCGTCAGAGTTGTGGCCCCATTCGTTAAACCTTGGCGCGCCCGACATGATTGAAAGCACGTCGCATCCAGTCCAGTCAATTCCTGTAAACGCTACTTGTTTAGCAACTTCACCATTGATATAAATTGCACATTCTGTATCTGAAATGGTAAAGGCCAGGTGTACCCACTCTCCGGTTGTTGGGTCAACATCAGCTGCCGAGGCACCATCCACCCAAAGATCAGCTTCGCCATTTCCTACATTCAGTTTAAAGCGTTGCTTGCCAGCAGCATCTTCTCTGAAAAAACGGAACCCACTTTTACGGTTGTTCTGTTTGTCCGGATAACCCGCGTTGGCCGTATCCTCTGGCCCCATCGTCAAAATTCCGGCGCGGTCTGGTGTGGCATTCACCTTCATCCAGAACACAGCAGTGAATTCATTCGAATGAAACTCCTCACCCGGCAAAGTCAGGTAAGCAGCTGAGTCGCCCACATAAGCCTGACCGATTTTTCCTTCAGCAAAAGCTGGAGTCCCAACAACTGTTGCCTCCGTTTCTGTCAACAGGTTCATGTAAAACCCGCCTTCGAAAGGCATGTACAAGATTTCGTCCGCATACCTGGCAATGTATTTATTGGTCACCACAAAATCCAGGTTTTCAGTTGTTGTTTTGCCTGACAGGTCAGTTGCTGTTACAACCAATGAGTAGTCGCCAATGGTAACGGCTGTTTGTGACAGGGTTTCCAACACCCGGCGGTAATCTTTAAAATCGCTGTATTCACCGATAACCTGCTCATTCAGCGTTACCGTGAATTGTTGCACTTCAATATCATCAGTTACTTCAAATTTGAAGTCGATGTCCGTTTGCTCATCGGTAAACGGGATGGTGATATCTCCGGTTGGGTAATTAATCTTCACAACCGGGGCTTCCGTATCTTCGCCGGGAGCAACAGGCGTTATCGAGTCAATTCCCTCATTGCATGCAACAGCAAACAAACCGGCCACCGCTGCAGTGAATATGTATTTTAATGCTTTCATTTTCATTCAATTTTTAGTGATTGGTTACTTTTGAGCTGCCCCCAGGTTTGGCAACAAATCCACTTGGTTTTGCGGGTAAGGCAGGAACGTCAGTTTTTCAGAAAACGAACGTCCTTCATAACTTAGCTCATCATATTTGCCCAAGCGAACCATATCGCTGTAGCGAATTCCCCACTCCATACCTAATTCGGCAAATTTCTCATCCATCACTTGCTCAAGTGTCACACCGCTCAGGTTGCTCAATCCGGCACGTGCGCGAACCGTATTAACCGCTGCATCGGCAGTCATGGCAGAGCTGCTTGCTCCCTGAACCAAAGCCTCGGCATGCATCAACAGGATTTCAGCATATCGAATTGCGATCATGTTTTTGTTTGACCCATAACGCGTACGTCCTGGTGTTAACTGATCTGAAGGCAGGTAATGCTTCCCACTTGAGAACATGGCCCGTGAAAAGTCATTAATCACATCACCCGAAGGCGTTGTATTGGAAATCCAAGCTGGCAAAGAGGTGTATTTGGGATCTTTTTTAATCTCGGCAATACCTCTGTCTGTAAACAGGACACTGGTTTCCAAGCGAGTTTCCTCGCCACGGTCCAACATAAACTTGATCCATTTCAGGCTAGGCTCATAAAAGCCCCAACCGCCATCGGCACCTTTTACTTTAGGTGACCAACCTTGTGGTCCTAAAGCGGCAAACTCGTAATAAACCATGTCACCTGAGCTTTGGCCAAAATCAGAAGCTTGCAGCTCCAATAGGTTTTCGCTGCTCAGTTTTCCGGGAATCTTGAACAAGTTGTAAAAATCAGCTTCCAACGAAAATTTACCGGAGCTAATAATTTGAGAAGTCGCATCAGCAACCCCCTGGTAGTTTTTCAATTCCTGATTAGCCAAGGCTTTAATGGCTAAGGCAGTGTATTTAGTAACTCCACCAGGAATATCTACACGCTCATTGGGGCGTAGGGCTGGCAAATAAGGAAGCGCTTCATCCATTTGATCTGAAAGGTGTTGCATCACCTCATCTTTGCTGGCCACATCCAAAACCAGTAAGTCAGACGGGTCAGAGCTTGTTGTGATAAACACATCACCCCAAACACGTGACAACTGAAGCAACAACCATCCGCGAAGTACTTTGGCTTCAGCAATGTACTGATCGGCCTTAGCGGTATTGCTGGCAAACTCTTTATACAGCTCAATTTGCTCCATGGCTGAATGCGTGTCAAAAATATCCGCATACAGGTTTTGCCAGGTTGAGTTGTACATCCAAAAGTCCTTATTGTAGTTGAACTTGTCCATTTCTGCAAAATCCTGCTGATCACCCAATCCTCCGGCATTCACATCGTCACCACGAACCGACATCAAGGGGAAATCTTCCCAGCCTCGTGAGTTGAATTCAGCGTAAGCACCGATCAAAGGCAAAATCATGTCCTCTGTTTTGGTGTAGTCCGTTTCTTCGGTGAAAGAAGTATTCTCTTTCGGTTCGTCCAGTAAATCATGACAGGCTGAGGCTCCGAACAATACAGCGCCCAAAGCAACCATCTTGATTGTATATTTTCTTAATTTCATAATTCTTCCTTTTTAAATCGATTAAAATTTAACATTCAGCCCAATCGTGTAAGTCGCAGGGATTGGGTAGGTTTGACGATCAATTCCATTAGCAACTTCCGGGTTGAATCCGTTGTAGTTAAATACCGTTAACGGACGATCAGCCGTGAAAGTGATTTTGGTATTTAGAATTTTTGTTCCGAAGAAATCCTTGCCATTCAGATTATAAGCCAACTGAATGTTTTGAATGCGCCAGAACGATCCGTCTTCAACAAAGAATGAACTTAGTTTTTGGTTCCATCCTTTTCTCAATGCTGCAGAAGAAGGGTATGAATTGGTTGTTCCTTCACCATGCCAACGGTTAACGGCCAGGTCAGCATCCATATTCAAATCAGGTGTCCAGATTACTTCACCTCGTTTGCGGTTCAGAATCTTGTTTCCGGACTGCCCTACCAGGCTGGCTGAGAATTCGAAATTTTTATAGTTAAGCCCCAGGTTGGCGCCATACATGAAGTTCGGAAAGTAAGAACCCAACACCACGCGGTCGTCATCATTAATTTGGTTATCACCGTTTTGGTCACGGTAGATAAAGTCTCCGGGAACCAGGTTGTTGGCTACGGCAACAGGATCAGCCTGAATTTGCTCTTCATTCTGATAAACACCAGCTACTTCGTATCCGAAGAATGCCATTAAAGGCTCACCCACCATTGAACGCTGGCGGAATTCAGCTGAACCACCATCAATGTATGGCTGTCCGTACAAGTCGCGAACCTCGTTTTTCAAGGTTGAAATATTGGCTCCAATGGAGTAGCTCAAATCTTTAGTAATTTCATCATTCCAGTTCAAGGCTAACTCAAAACCAGAGTTACGAATAACTCCTACGTTACGCAACACACTGCTTCCTGTTGAAGGAATTTTTACGCGAATTGCGGCGTTCTCCGTGTCACGGATATAATAATCTGCTTCAACAGACAAGCGACTGTTAAACAGACGAGAAGACAATCCAACGTTAGTTTCCTCCGTTACTTCCCATTTCAAAGAAGAGAAGGTACTGGCAGTGGTTGTTCCACTGTATAGAATATCGCCCAAAGAGGTTGTTACAACATTGGTAGTTGAAGCACCATCGCTGGCCTGAATTTTATCGTTTCCAAGCCGTCCCCAGCTGGCACGCACTTTCAGGAAGTCGATCACATCAATTTCTTCCATGAAATTTTCTTCAGACACAACCCATCCGGCACCAACCGTTGGAAAGTAACCCCATTTTTCCTGGTATTTTGAGCTACCGTCGGCACGCATGGTACCGTAAACCAGGTAGCGGTCGTTAAAGTTGTAAGAAATACGGCTGAAGTAAGAGATTCCGTATTGTCTGCTTCCACCGTCACGTACAGCGGTAGTCGGAATGTTCGCTAAATCAGACTGACTAATGTACCAGGCTTCTTCCTGATCAACCGGAAAATTCACGCCTTGAGCAGTCAGCATGTCATAAGCCTCGTCGCGGTATGAAGTACCGGCCATAACGGTCCATTTGTGTTTACCGTAGCTATCGTCGTAAGTCAAAACATTGTCCCAAATCTGGTTTGAATAGGTTTCGCTTCGCTTAGTCAGCGTGGCATCAACCCGCTTAAAGTTGGTACTAATGAAATAAGGTAAAGCCACATCCCGGTTATTCAGAGACGTAAAGTTGTGGTTGTAGCTTGTTTTAAACGACAGTTTTTCGGGAATCACATCTACCTTGGCATAGAAATTAGCCAGGACTTTACGAATCTTCATCCGACGATTATTGTAGTCAATGGCGGCAAAAGGGTTCTGTCCTCCGCGATACCCAATGTGCTCTGCACTCGCGTATTTTGTTGGCCAGGCATCGGTGTTCAATTCATCATACACCGGCATAATTGGTACGGCCCAGTAAGCCATACTCCACGCACTTGACTCCTGGCTGTATTTGGTTGCATTACTGAAAATCATGTTACCACCAATGGTAAACCAATCAGTTGCTTTGAAATCAACTTTTGAACGAAGGTTAAAACGCTCATACTCGTTTTTCATATCCAGAATACCTTCTTGCCCAAAATAGCTGGTTCCTAATGAGTAAGTTGCCTTGTCGCTTCCACCGGCTACACTCAAACTATGGTTTTGGATCGGAGCAACACGCATAATCTCATCGTACCAATCGGTATTTACGTCTGGCACGTTAGGATTAATCCGGCTTCGACCGTAACGCTGCATGGCTTTGTAAATATTATCAATAGCAGTTTGAGAGCCAGACTCCATAGCCATCGTTGTAAATTGCTCTGCATTGGCCATCTTCAGCACATTTTGAGCCACCTGCATTCCGTAGTAGCCATCGTAGGTAATCTCTGATTTTTGATTGGTTTTTCCCGATTTGGTTTCAATCAAAACAACCCCATTGGCTGCACGCACACCATAAATAGCAGCGGCCGAGGCATCTTTCAAAACAGAGATTGAAGCAATATCCGACGTATTCAGGAAGTCGATATTGTCAAAGAACATTCCATCAACCACATAAAGCGGCGCTTCATTATTACTTCCAGGATAAGACCCGATTCCACGTACACGAATGGTCGGTGAATCGCCGGGAGCACCACTGCTCACCACCTGCATTCCAGCCACCTTGCCCTGCAAAGCCTGCATGGCCTGCCCGGCCGGAGTCTTCTGGAGCTCATCAGAGTTTACTGTAGAAATAGAAGAAGTAAGGTCCTTCACTTTCAGCTGGCCATAGCCAACCACAACGACTTCATCCACCAACTCAGTCGACTCTTCCAGTTGTACATTAATAACAGTCCGGTTACTTACCGCAACTTCCTTAGAACTTAAACCAACAAAGCTAAATACAAGCACATCTGTATTGGCTGCTTTAATGGTATAATTTCCGTCAAAATCAGTGATTGTTCCGGACGTTGTGCCTTTAATAATAACACTAACCCCTGGAATAGGCTCTCCAGTTGAAGCTTCAGTTACATTTCCCGTTATCGCATTTTGTTGCGAAAAAACCGAGGTAACCGAAAAAATAAAGCAAAATAGAAACATTAGTTTTTTCATCGTACACCTTTTTGATTCAGTTTGTGCAGCTAATCTACACTCCCCACAATATTTTAAGAAAAATTCACATACACTTCTAATTCTCTTAACATGGTGAAGTGAGTATCACACCTCATCAGTACCTCACACCTTAATACAATAAATCCTGCAACCAGCTGTCTATCAAACATGAATTACCTCATCACTTCTCACTTTTTTAAACTTTAAACGAATATGATATAAAACATGTTTTTCACAAAAAGTAACAAATATCAGCTTTCAAAAGCCGCAATCAATTGCTCCATGAACCAACTAACTGTAGACATAACCCCTAGAATTGCTATTTTTGACATCCTGGCATTGGTGGAATCCCCCTTTTTAGGGGATGATCGCAATCAATCGGCAGTTTACTTTTTTTTTGACTTTGCGGCTTGTGGTTAATATTTAACGAAAAAGAGGATGAATCGAAATAAAGCAACTCATTTAATTTATGCGCTATTGTTTTTGCTACAGCTTGTTCTGCCCGGTGCAAAGCTACAAGCAAAAACACCCGTTTTCAACATTAAGAACTTTTCAAAGAACAATTACCACGCTTCCAAGCAAAACTGGGCAGTTGACCGCAGCCCCAACGGTTTTCTATACTTTGCCAACCATGGCGGTCTGCTGGAGTTTGATGGTGTAGACTGGAAACTCTACCGGCTTCCGAATGAAACCAACCTGCGCTCGGTTCTAGCCCTGTCCGATTCCCTGATCTACACCAGTGGCTACCGTGAGCTGGGCTATTGGCTGGCTGATGAAAACGGATTTCTGCAATACCATTCCCTGAATGAACTTGCCGCTCCGTATTTCTCCGACAACGAAGAATTTTGGAACATCGCCATTTTGGATGACGCCGTCTATTTCCATTCATTCAACAGTGTTTTGATTTACCGCAACAAGGAGATCAAACCGATCAAACTCCCCGGATTCTCGAATACCATGCACCGGGTAAATAATGATATTCTACTGGCAGTAAGCGACCAAGGGATTTTCAAAATAAAACAAGACGGGCAGACACAGCCTTATATCCAATCGTCCTTCTTTAATGGTCTCACGATTCGGTTCATCCTTCCTTACGGAAACAATCAAATCATGTTTGGAACCAATTCCAATGGCATTTTCATTAGCGATGGTCAATCCATACGTGAGTGGAATCCTACATGGACAGACTATTTCAAGAAAAATGAAGTAAACCGCGGATTCTTTGATCAACAAGGACGTTTAATTATCGGAACGCTGATTGATGGCATTCTCATTTTTGAAAAAGACGGCTCGCTGGTCTCCCGATGCAATACCGATCATGGGCTCCAAAACAACACGGTACTTGGAATTACGACCGATCAGTTCAACAATATCTGGCTGGCCCTGGATAACGGCATCGATTTTATCTCCAATGATCGAAACCTGGGGTTTGAAATTGAAACACTCCCGGAAATTGGCGCTGTTTATGATGCGGCTGTTTTTGAAAACCAATTGTACCTGGGAACCAATCAAGGCTTGTTCAGGCGAGCGATCAATGACAACCAGGGCGACTTCCAACTCGTTCCTTCCACGCAGAATCAGGTATGGGAACTTCAGATTTACAACAACCACCTTTTTGCCGGACACAACGATGGCACCCTGTTGATAAAAGACGGTAAACACCAATTTATTTCGAGACAATCGGGTGGTTTTTCCATTCGTGAGGACCCAATGAAAGCAGACTACCTGCTGGAATCCACGTATTCAAACATCATTCGCATAAAGCAGGAAGAAAACACCTACCGGCAGGATGGTGTAATAAAAGGATTTTTTGACCTGATTCGCTACATTGAAATTGATCACCTGGGCGACATTTGGGCCAGCCACATGCGACGAGGCATCTACCGGCTTCAGTTGAACAACAAACGCGACAGTGTGCTTAACCGCATCTACTATGGCAAAGAGTCGGTGTTTAAAAAAGACCATTCGGTGCATGTTTTTAAGGTTGAAAACCGAATTGTTTTCACCACCGAAGAACTCTTGTACACCTATAATGATTTAACGGACTCCATCCTCCCCTACGATTTATTCAATGAGCAGCTGGGGCCTTTTATAGCCTCTAAGCGAATTATTGCTGGGCCCGACCATCATTATTGGTTTATTACGGGAGAGCAAATTGGCTTGTTCAAAATTTTCAACAACACCATTGAGCAGATAAAAACCTATCCTCGATCGCTGTTTGCGGGCACTGAGCTCATTGAGGATTATGAAAATATTTTGCCCTTAACAGAAACCAAAGCCATTGTATGTCTTGAAAACGGAATTGCACGAATTGATGCTGCAATAAGCGACACGAGTTCTGTTATTGAAAGCTTTCAGCCCAAGCTCCGCGATTTGGAACTGACCTCCAGCCGTGGCGAAACCGTCCGAGAGGCCATTTCCGGACAGGATGTTCATATAAAATACAAATACCATAACCTGCATTTGCGGTATTCTTTTCCGTACTACACGCATAATCCGATTTATTTCCAGTCGTACTTAAAAGGACTGGATCAGGACTGGTCTGAAAAATCAACCGAACCGCGTTTTGTTTTTGACCGCTTGCCCGCCGGCAACTACACCTTGCTGGTTAAGGCCATTGACCAGTGGGGCAATGAAAGCCAGGTCGACTCGCTATCGTTTAAAGTGGCGCCGCCCTGGTACCTCACCAATTACGCCCGGGCAATCTACCTGCTTCTTTTTGTTGCGGGCTTACTGGGCTTCCGCACCTGGGGAATTCAGCAAACACGCAAAAAAGAACGCCTGGAACACGATAAAAAGGAAAAAGAGCTGATTCGCTTGCGTAATGAGAAGCTCCGGGACGAGATTCAGCATAAAAGCAAGGAGTTGGCCAACTCCACCATGTCCATCATCAAAAAGAATGAGTTTCTTTTGGAGATAAAAGAACTTGTATCGAAGCAAAAAGAACAGCTGGGATCGCGCTTTCCGGACAAGTATTACAATCATTTGAACCGAAAAATTGATGAAAACATGTCAAGTGATGATGACTGGCAATTATTTGAAACCAACTTCGAGCGGGCCCACGAGCAGTTCCTTACCAAGATCAAATTGCGGTACCCGGAACTGACTGCCAAAGACCTGCGCTTATGCGCCTTTCTTCGTATGAACCTGTCGTCCAAAGAAATCGCTCCCCTGTTGGGGATCTCTGTTCGTGGAGTAGAGAATCACCGTTATCGTCTGCGTAAGAAAATGAACCTTGACCATGATGAAAAATTGACGGATCTGATTTTAGAGCTTTAGAAAAAAAAAGAACTATTTTTTCACGAAATAGCCATATTTGTTAGGTAGTTTTTCAAGATTTACTATATTTGCACTCGCATTCAAATACGGGTGTAGCTCAGTTGGTAGAGCACTGGTCTCCAAAACCAGGTGTCGGGCGTTCGAGTCGCTCCTCCCGTGCAAAAGAGCTGTTCTTCGGAGCAGCTCTTTTTTTATTTTCGTCCATTTTTTGCCACATTATTCCCCTCCCTTTCGCTTGTATTTTTTATATTTATCAGAATCAACTTGTTCCATCCAAGTGAACAGGAAAATGACCATGAAAAAAACAGGAATAATTATGTCGATGAAACATACCGGTTCATGCCTTTGTGGTGAAATTACTTTCGAAATTGAGGGAGATTTTGAGCATTTCTTTCTTTGCCATTGCAAACGTTGTCAAAAAGACACCGGCTCGGCCCATGCGGCAAATTTATTTTCTACTTCGGCAAAACTGCGCTGGCTGTCGGGAGCGCATCAAGTCAAAACCTTTCGTTTAAGCGCAACCAGGCACGCTAAAAGCTTCTGCCCCTCTTGCGGATCAGCGCTTCCCATTCTTCAGCAAAACGGCTCACTGTTGGTTGTTCCGGCAGGCTGTCTTGACACCAAGGTGCCCATGACACCCAAAGGACATATTTTCATAGCTAGCAAAGCCAATTGGGACAACAAGCTGGATGAAGTTCCCTGCTTTGATCAACTCCCCCAATAAGGGCTCTCAAGCCCGCTTCCGGCTGCACCTCGTGCTGGCTTGCTGAAACTGCCTGGTTCACACTACAACCAGGCATAAAAAAAGCTGCTCCAAAATTATCGTTCGATAATCCCGAAGCAGCCTGACTATTCAAAACTCGACTAATGAGTATTTTCAAAGCTTCAGTTGTCGATCACCTGAAGCTCTATGTATCTTTTACAGCACTTGCTCAGCCAGCTCGTTGAAATAGCTGATGTTTTCCTGAATATCCGGAACTGAATTCTCCCAGTTATGCTCGTATTCAATGGAGAACAAGCCTTCAAAACCTTGTTTCTTCAGCTCTACCAGCATGCCGTTCATGTCCAGAATACCAGTTCCCCAAATCACATCGTGTTGCTCGGCTTCGCCTTCCACCTTTTCCTTGATATCCTTAAAGTGAAGCGCTTTCAGGCGTCCTTCATATTTTTTCAATCCTTCTACCGGATCAACACCCATGCGTTTCCAATGGCCCACATCGGCACAAGCTCCAATACGGTTACTCAAGCCATCAACCGCCTCCAGGAACAAGTCCGGATTCCAGTAATTCGATGGCTTTGGGTGATTATGAATGGCCACGTCAATCCCAAATTGGTTTGCCAGCTCATCAACATATTTCAGGTGTTTGTATTCGGGCTCACTCGTGATTAGTTTAATTCCCATCTGATTGGCAAACTCGAAGAGTTGTTTCCACTCGGCCTCGTCTTTGCAAATAACCACGCCGCAGGCAACAATTTTCACCTCTTTCGAACGGGCATATTCCAGCACTTGATGTTGGGTTTTCTTATCCATCCGGAAGTCCATGGAACCTTCCATACCTTCTCCCAGAGGCTGACCAAAGTACACTTCAATAGCTCCCAACCCAAGCTGATTCACTTTATCAACAGCTTCCTTGAAGGTAAATTTATGAAAGGTGTAGCTCTGAACGCCCATTTCCCAGCCGGCCTTTTCCAACTTTCCCTGTTGGGTTGAAGGCTTACAAGCCGCGGTCAATACAAGCAAGAGCAATACGCATTTGTAGATCATTTTTCTCATGATTATTCGATTTATGGGTTCATTCTTAAAGGTTTAAGCTATACCGGCCATTTAATTTCCACGCCCTGGCTCTGGATGAATTGCTGAAAATCGGCCAACAGTTCTCTATTTTCGCGCACCTCGCGTGGCTTAACCTGCTTTTTCGAAGCAAAGTGAACCAACATGCCCACCACTTCGCCAATGTTCCACTCAACCGGGTGCAACCTGTAGCAACCGTTGGTAATGTGTGTTGTTCCGATATTTTTAGAGGCTGGAAGTAAGTTATCCATTCGCTGTGGAATCAATGATCCTAAAGGCACTTCAAAAGGAAGAGAAGGCAAATCGATGTAGTTATCGCCTTTGGTTGAAGGGTGCAAATCCAGGTAGTAGGATCCGACACCAATGCTGTCATAAAAACTTTCGCATTTAGTAGCGGCTTCCTTGCCTTTTACCAGGGTCCGGTTTTCAACACCTACGTGTTCTTCCAGCACGGTAAATAAGGATTTGATTCGTCGCCCTTCACGAATGTACGGGTATTTGGCCATGCCATCATCGGTTCCCATTACATCCTTGCGTAAACGAATTCCGGGCCAACCAGCACCACCATCCGGCCGCTCCACTTCAGTTTGAAGCCAGTAAATCAAAGATAAATTCAGTTGACGGGCGCCTTCCACATGCTTTTGAAACTCTTTCTCGCTAACATCTACCAAACGCCCCAACAGGTAATCATTCTGAGGCCAGTTAACAACAGTCATATCACCGGCATAAGTGCCCGGCGTGAAATTATGACGGTTAATAATTTTCCGGTAATTCCACAGATTCATCACATCCCCCGTGCGCCCTCCTTCGGGGTGAAAGCCCAAGGTTTTTGGCTTCAGGGTCGATGGCGATGAATAGGTCAAGTCAAGCAAACGTCCGGGCCATTTGGGCTCCATTTGGGGCACAAAAGAACGCCAGAAATCATAGTTCGCAGGTTTATCAATCACATGGTTTTCACCCGGACGGTAATCCAAGGCAAAACACAAAGTAAAAGCTTGTTCGTTTTCAGGATCACCCACTTCCGGCGCATGCAGTTCCCCGGTTTCCTTTTTCGATTCAGTTCCGGTTACATATTCGGTTCCGGTCATCGGCAGCAAATCGCCCATTTCCGTGGCGTCAACAAAATAAGGGGCCGCAAGAACAAGGGCTTCATCCCTGCGCATATTCAAAACTTCCAGCCCTTTAACACGGCTTCCATCCACATCCGCTGCCGTCGCTTTATGTTCCAGCAAAAGCGTCAGTTGGCCAGAACTAACAAAGGGAGCAAACATGCTGTTCAGAACGGCAAGAGCAACTTTGGGTTCCACACACAAGCGGGAAACGGCACCATCACCGGGGTTCAGGTTTTCCTTAGCGGCAGCAGCTTCCGTCAAGGGATAATTACGTCTGTAGTAATCCCGCAATCCCTTCCGGAACTCCCGAAACAGCTGAGTTGCCCCATGGGTTTCAATCCAACGGTGTTCATCCAGCGGCACCCCTTGCTGAGTTATTTGTCCACCAATCCAATCGGTTTCTTCCGTCATAATTACTGAAAGTCCGTTGCGCAAAGCCCCCAAAGCACATGCACAACCTCCCATTCCGCCACCTGCAATGACCAGATCCGCTTTCATTTCCTTTCCAGCTTTCCGTCTATTGCGTTTTGCCGTTTGACCCGGTTTTCCGGCCGGACTTGCGATCAGCGGAGCAGTAGCCAGCAACCCTCCTGTTGCTCCGAGCATTCCAATAAAATTACGTCTTTTCATATCTATTTTGTTTTAGCCAATCAAGTGGTCAAGCCGCATCCCATTGGCTTCCTGATTTATATTAGTTACTTCTTTAATCTCGTTGATAATTATTCACAAAACCAGCATTCGGTCTTAGCTCAATGACTTTTTAAGACCGGTAACATTTCATCCATAGAAAAATCCCAATTCAATACCGTTCCCATCACCTGCAAAATCATGCCTGCGGTTTTCAGTTGTCCCCGGTAAGAAGGGTGTGAATCAGAACCCAAATCTGTCTCCGGATTCAGCAGTTGGCGCGGTACTCCCACGAAAACCACATCTCCTGAATTTATTTCAACTCGCACCTCATGCACCATGCGTTTGGTATAGGTAAAGGCAGGCTCATCCATCATGGGGCCCGTAATGCAAAAGATTTTCACCCCCGGGTAAAGCCCCAGCAGTTTATGCAACAGTGCTTTTCCTGCTTCCACAAAATCGGCTTCATCCGGAAATGGCTGAGTAGAAAAATCGTTGGTTCCAAGGTTAACCACAATCGCGTCAGGCTGGTAGTTCGTCAGCTCGTAACGCCTTGTTGAATCATTGTCCAACAAGTAATCCAAGCGTGCCGGCATGGGCTGAAGTTTCACAGACACCTTTTCCGGATCGCCATAATTTCGAACCATTCCGAGTCCCGAATGCGATATTAAGTGATACTGCGCCTCAAAAGCCCTTGCAATTATCGGTGCGTACGATTTTTCACAGTTCTCCGTGGAAGGTTTAAACCGTTCTGTTCGGTTTTGTCCTTCGGTGCCGTAGCCACAAGTGATGGAGTTCCCGATGAACATCAGTTTTCTGGCTGGTAAAGCCTCTGGCTCAATCAGGCTTTCTTTCTCACCCAGGTAAAGCCCATAAAACACGGCAGTGCCCATATCTGCTTCCGTCCGTTTTACCAGTCGCAACTGGTGTGTCCCTCGTGCAAGGCGTTCCGGAAACCACCAAACCGTGTCGTTAACGGCATGTACTACCTGCACCGGATAATCGTCCACCCAAACATTGAAATAATTCCGTTCGCCGCCTTTCAAGCGAATGCCAAGCACCTTGCCTGAAAAGCCGACAGTAACCGTTACCCCGGGCCAGTTGTAAGTGGCTTCACCCTGCTCTACAGCCACCCGCCCCATGTATTGAAATTCCGGGCTATTGGCAGCAAAAAACCTGTTTTTACCGGCTCCCCAACTGCTGCTGGAGAACCAAACCAATACAACCAACAGCAGGCCAATTTTCAAGAAGTAGCTTCTTTTCATTTCAACGAAGCATTAATTGTCTCCAGGGTTTGCCAGCACTGATACAGCCCGCGTGGCACATGGAAACACCCTTTCCACTTTCCACCCTTCAGCGGAAGCAATACCTCGCCTTGACGATTCAGGTAGCCAAACCACTCCGAATGTTCTTCATCTTTAAAGTGCGACCAGGTGTAGTCGTGTACTTTTTTAAACCATTCCAGGCTTTTCTCAGAACCGGTCAGTTGGTAACCTTTCAGCATGGTGATCAAGGTTTCAATATGAACCCACCAAAGCTTTTGATCCCATTCCAGCTGCTGCGTTGGATGTCCCAAACGATCCATGAAATAGAAAATACCGCCATGTTCCTGATCCCAACCATATTCAACCATTTGAATGGCTATTTCGTTAGCTTTCGTAATCAAATCCGGACGATTAAGTCGAACGCCCAGGTCCATAATAAACCACATGGCTTCAATGGCATGCCCTGGGTTAAGCAAACGCCCGTCAAAGGTATCCGACAAGGTCTCATCTGCATTCAGATTTTCAACCACCAGCCCAAGCTCCGGCCGATAGAACACCTCCATCACTTCATGAATACAGGTTTCCATCGTTTCCTTCAGAAAATCTTCGTCCAGCAAGTGCTCAATTTCCAAAGCCAGGTTGCACAAAATCATGGGCAAGGCAAAGTTTTTCAGGTTTCGGGTACCCGGATAGGCCTTGTTCCACTGCCCTTTGGGATTGCTGGTTTTCGCCAAAACAAGCTCAAATGTTTTTTTGGCGATATCAGCATACTCTTGGTTTCCGGTGGCTTTGCTAAGCTGTCCAAATGCCATGCTGGCAAAAGTGTAGGAGAAAATATTGTAGGGTTCTACCAAGGGTTTCCCATCCTGCGTAAGCGAAAAGTACCAGTTCAAATTCCCGTCATGCCCGTATTTCTTCAGGAATTCAGCTCCTTGAATAGCTGCATCCAACCATTCCTGTTTTTGTTCTACCTGGTTGTACAACATTGAGAACAGCCAGACTTCGCGTCCCTGCAACCAAATAAATTTATCGGTATCAAACACGTTTCCTTCCCGATCAAGACATGTAAAATATCCGCCGAATTCTTTGTCCTGCGAACAGTTCAACCAGAAAGGAACGACATTTTCCAACAGTTCCTTCTGGTATTTCTCGGCCAGTTGTTTAAAATCTGTTTTTTCCATTGCTTCAGCAATTATTTAAATTGAGCCAGGTATTCCTGATAACGATTATACAAATGTCCGGCCTGCAAGTATGCCGACTGCGGACTCATAAAGTGCGAAAATTCAAAGGTGATGGCTTGCTCCATTCCGGCGCGCTCAGCAGCTTGCAGTTTCATCAGCAATTTCTCCCATTTGATGGGTAAAAATTTAATGGGCATATCGCGGTCAAAGGTTTCTGAGTTGGTCCAGCTGCGAATGCCATATTTATCAGCCATTTGCTTGTTGACTTGGAGAAAGTCATCCAGCTCATCAAACTCGATGTGTCCATCCTGAAAAGCGACAATGTCCACCGAATCCTTGATGCCGTCAAAAATCTCGCTCCAATCCTCTTCATGACGTTTCAGGCTCACTCCTTCACCACGACTTGTTTCGGCCTGGTACTGGCTAATGTTTTTAATGCCATCAATGTAAGGCGAAATCAAAGTGGTTAGTTGTCCTGAAACCGCTTTACAGTGCTCGCCAAGGCCCGAGTACATTTTAATGATCGAACCGGTTTTGCGGCTGCATTCCTGCGAGATATACCAGCCTTTAAAAGCTGGCATATGGCCGTATTTAGCCCAGACCTCTTCAATCAGTGCTTTGTTTAAGTCCAGTTCCGACTGGAAATCGCCATTCACCCAGTAACGTCCGGAATCGTACAAACCGAAATAAAAATCCATTCCATGCTTGTCGCTTAATTCCAGAAACATCTGCACAAGATCAACCGATGGTTGATAGGCCCTTTCCTGCTCCATCAATATTTTTGACGGATAAGTCAGCCATTTACGATAACCGCTGCGTATTAAAATAACCGCATTGATGCCAACCTGTTTCATGTAGGCAAAATCCAGATCCCATTCCTTTCGGCCCCAATTCTGGTGCGGAATGTCATGACTGATTTCGTCCAAAAAAGTTCCTTTTATCTTCATTCCTGTATGCGTTTATGTCTTTTAAATTCTTTATTTTTTTTTTACAACTTAATGCCTTCTTCGTTAAATACATTTCGCCAAGATCTAGAGCTTTGCCAGCGGCAGCTGCCTGCCTGAAATAATCCCTTGACAAGCCAAAGCAACATCCGTGTGTTATTAAAATTCTTCATAGTCCTTGATCTTATCCAACCAATTATATTTCAGCACAATTGAAGTTACAACAAAAACCCCTAATGCGATATATAAGCCATTATAATGTCTGATTACCAAATAAATTGGCGCCACGATGAGGGTCATCTGCCAAATAATACCAATCAAAACATTGAAACTATCACGTGCCAAATCTTTATTCTTGGTCAGGTTGGGATAAACCTTTTGTGCTTTTTCATGAACAGCTCCCCACCATCCCCACGGACGAACGTTCTTATAAAACTCAATCAGGGTTTCATCATCGACTGGCTTAGAGAGTAAACATCCCAAGAAACTACCGGTAGAAGCCACTAACAAAATGAGTGGGAATAGGTAAATATCCGGCGTGTCGGGGAAGAACAGGAACTTGATGGTTGATGCCAGGAGGCCACCGACCATTCCCCAGAAATACCCGTAACCGTTAAATCGCCACCACACCCATTTCAGTACGTTGGCTGCCACATAACCGCCATAAAGCGA
This sequence comes from uncultured Sunxiuqinia sp., assembly GCF_947495665.1. GTDB lineage: Bacteria > Bacteroidota > Bacteroidia > Bacteroidales > Prolixibacteraceae > Sunxiuqinia > Sunxiuqinia rutila. The sequence goes on along the minus strand of NZ_CANLZV010000008.1, from coordinate 68,572 downwards.
TGAAGTGATCCACAAGGTGAGTGAATTAATTGATGCCGAGAAAAACCCAAAAACAATCCCGATTGCCACAATGCTAATTGAAGCGATGTAGCTAATGCGAATGTATTTCTTGTTCGAAGCATTGGGATTGATGTATTTCTTATACAAATCGTTGACAATATAAGCCGGAGCCGAGTTGACAAAGGCCGAAAAAGTTGACATAAAAGCAGCCAGCAAACCAGCAAGAATAATTCCTTTCAGACCTACAGGAAGCAGGTTATTGATAACAAAAGGCAGAATTTTCTCAAAATCCACTTCTCCTCCACTGGCTTTCATCATCGGCACTACCAAAGTCAGTCCCAACACGCCTAAGCCAGCCACCATTAAATAGCGCGGAGGGTAAAGTACCAAGGAGGTTAAACCACTCATTTTTGCGGCATCACGCGGCGTTTGAGTTGATAGAACCCGCTGCATATCGTAACCAGGAACAGGGCCGGCCAAACTGGAAAAAATGCCTTTAAAAAACATCATCATAACCAGAGCCCCCAACATGCCAAATCCATCTTCAGCTATTTTATCATTCACCTGGTCGAAAATACCAGACCAGTCAAGACCGGTATTCCATGTGGGCATAATGTCGAACCAGCCATTGGGCACAGCCGCATTAATTTGCTCGGGAGTAACATTAACCATGGCAAACCAAGCTACAGCCACACAGGCAATCGTCATCACAAAAAACTGCATCACTTCGGTAGCCACCACACTGTACATCCCCCCTTTAATTACATAAAGCGTGGTTAACGAAAGCAGGATTGTGGCATATACATATTCCGAAATCAGGTGTATTGAACCAATCGTGATTGATAAATCCCATGGGAAAATGGTGACAGCAAACTTTCCGATGCCGACAAAGAAGTAAGCAATAAAACCAATCGCACTGATGATCGCAAAAACCACCACAATGATGTGTGAAAGTTTCCCGCCCTTATCATTTCCAAAGCGTGTGGTAATCCATTCGGCGCCGGTCATCACATTGGATCGACGCAACCAAATGGACATAAACACCATAATAAAAATCTGATTCCACACCGGCCACAGCCACGGAATCCAAATACTCTTCACTCCATACACAAAAAAGATGGTCACCGTCCAGGCTGTCCCGGAAATATCAAACATACCCGATCCGTTGGAAAGTCCCAGGTAATACCATTTTAACTGGTTCCCTCCCAGGAAATAGTTTTGAAGATTTTTATTCGCTTTCCTCGAAATCCAAAAGCCAATAAAAATGCTCAGGATAATGTAGCTGACAATGATCGATATGTCAATTAGTTCAAATTTCATTCTTTCAATAATTAGTAATTCATATTTTCTATCAGGTTACGAACCCGATTTCCCCTCTTTCGTTTTAAACCCGCCAAATAATTTTCTTCCCGGTCATCCAGTAAACCAAGCTCATAGCCCCAATAACCAAGGCCACAGCGCGCAAGGCTCCCAGCCAAGGTAATCCGGCAGGATACAAGGCCTCGTAAACACCATACAAAAACGTGACTTTCAGAAATGGAAACACAAACCAGCTGGTTACCACATAGGCCATCAAGGGGTTGCATCCCGCTCCGGCCAACAACTTAACCACAGCTGATTCTTTCCAGCGATCAACGACATAATCAAAAAACATCAGCAGACACAGGGCCATGCCTGAAGTCAAAATCATGTAAGATGCCGTCGCGTAATCTTTTTTTATTCCTCCCTCGACAGGTTCTATTATCAAGCCAATAACAATCAGGTAAGCTGCAAGCCCAAACAGCTGTTGATAATTTGGCAAATGCTTTTTCACCAATCCATACAAGCCCACAAGCATCAAAGGCGTTACGATAAACGTAGCCAATATCCATCGTTGAAAAAGCGCTGTAGTTAACCACACAACCAGCACAAGCAAACCCGGAAAAAACAAATTTTTCCATGGCGAAGTGCCAGTCAAAAGCTGGTTTTCGGTTGACATTTTTAAGCGCTCTACCAGCATGTCACCCACAGCTGTTGCCGGAATGATGAGCAGCATATAGTGACTCATCCGGAATAAGAAGAACCAGGAAGTAGGCTGAAATCCATCGACAACAGCATCGAAACCGGTGTACTTACAGGCCAGCTGAACAGCCCCCCAAAACACAAACAAAGCAGCCCGCGCTACCCAGCTGTTTCGGGTAAAATACCAGCCAACAGCCCCCAACAGATACACATTAGCCAACAACAGGATGATGATATTGCTGCGGTGTAAGGAAAACTCCTGTCCGTAAACCAGGCGCAAAACCAGCAATAGGGCAACCGCTCCTCCCCAGCCAACAATGCGCCACAGACGTTTTCGCTTTTGATCCTTTATTATTCTGAACATAGGAAACATCAGGCCAAAACCAACCAAAGTCAGCCATTGCAGGTCGTACCCCTGAATCGATTGTTCGCCCAGCATAAATGAAAACAGGCTTTCGCCGATGGCATAAGGCAAAATATGTGCAATGTAAATGGCAAAAACCACCAAGGAAAAAAAACGGCTCGCAACAGATTTTCCGAGCGCTAAGGTGCTCGCACCGCTGGTTATTTTCTTGGTTAAAGCCAAAGGGATAGCCGCTCCCATACAAAATATGAAGACAGGCAACACCAGGTCAACCCAAGTTATCCCGGCTACCTGCGGATTGAAAGCATGGGTCGGTGGCGGACATTGCGCGTGATACATCCATGCCGGCAACGCACCTCCAAAAGGAATGGTGGCAGCAAGGACCATCCCGAAAATGGATAGTCCACGCAAAACGTCCAATGATAAAGCTCTTTTCATGGTCTGGCTACTTAATCCAGGTCTTGTTTGTAGCGATTACCAAAGCGGTCAACCACTTCTACCGTTATTTGGGCTGACGGCACCTGAGGTTTTGCCCGGAACATATGGTTGTTTTTGCGGGCATCAACCCACTTGTAAGCAAGTTTATCTTTATCAGCGTAAGCTTTAGCTGTTTCCGGATCTTTGCCACTGTAAAGCTCCATCTCTCCCATGCGCTGGCCATCTTCGTACCAATACACTTTCCACTCCGGATCATAGTTCCAGACATTCGCGGTTACAAAATCAGGCTGCTCGGGATTAGTTCCCACAGCATAAGCCCGAAATTGGTAGTCTTTGTCGTAACCCGAACTTTTAAAATACCAAGTCAGCTCCGAACCATTCGCCTCAAAAACAGCATAACCTTTTGGTGTTCCGTCTTCGGCATAAGGCCCTTGCCACCATGCCCCACAAACCGCCGACACATTGTGCTCAATCAAGCGTGGAGAAATGATGGTATTGCTGTTTTGATGGATGTGTCCCGAAATAATATGTCCCTGATAGGGTTTCAGAAGTTCATATAAGGCATGCTTATTCGCAACCGACTGCGATATGGTTGAATACGAAAACTGTTTCAAATCCTGCTCATTCAGCGTGGTTGGAATATGAAGGTTAACGACCACGGTTGAACCCGCTTCAACATGCGACAAATCCTGCTCAAGCCACGCCAGCTGCTCTTCGGTCAGGTATCCAATGTAGAAGTAATCGCGTCCGAGGTAAAAAACATTATTCAGCACTACGTAATGGATCTCCCCGCGATTAAACGAATAATAAGCCGGTCCAAAATATTTTTCAAAAGTTTGTTCAGCCTTTTTGTTTGAACGTTTAGTGAAATACATGTCGTGATTCCCCATGGACTGATAAAACGGAATACCTGAGAGGCTCAATAGACTTTTAATGCTATCGTACAGCGCAGGAACGTCGCCTACAATGTCACCAGCTCCTAGGCCATGAAAAGGGCGTGGCGCATAATCGTCCACCAGTTTTTTCAAATCGGATGCTACTTCGCGCGCCAACAGTGCTTCCTCGCTGGTTTTAAGCTGCGGATCAGCCCAAACCACAAACCCATGTTGGCTATCATCGACATCCATTCTTTGCAATTGAAAATCAATAGCTTTCATCTTCTCACCAGAAGAAACTGGCTGAAAAAACTGAGGCACTGAGTTTTTCACAGGTACCGTATACCCGGATGGCGAAGAAATATATACGAAGCTACTCTCTTTGGATACCGGCAGCGTGTAATTTCCTTTTTTATTGGTTACTACCGTGTTCACCCCATCGGTAACCACCACCCCAGCTAAGCCTTTTCCAGCAGCTGAAACTTTTCCTTTTGCAACCCGACTATCATTTTTTGCGCTTCCCGAAAGGGAAAACAGAAAAAAACCGATCAGAATTGCTGCTATTTTTAATTTCAAGTTCATAATTAATCCTTTCTCATTTCTATACTTCCACACGTTTCATGACAACCTAACAGCAAGGAGATATTGTTTAATCCTCTGTACCTGAACTCACTATTCCTTTTTTGATTTCATCCCACAAATCATAGTGAATCACCTGAACGATATCAAAAATCATTAACCCGTCAGACAATGTCAGGCAAAGTTTGACGGCATCAATCAGATCACTGCCATTCATTTGATACAAGTCAGCATACAAACTACCTATAACCGGCACCTCTTTTTTGGTTAAGACCTTTGCTTTCCACAGTCCTCCTTCAATCGTGTACCAACCTGGTCCGTACACCTGGTTATAGTAAACTCCGGTCATGTAGGTATCCAGCAAATCAGCATAACCGAAATTTTTATAGTTATCGGTAAACATCCAGTTGGTATAATCATCGTCCTGAGGATTGTACTCTTTGCTAGCCCAGTTTACCCCAAATTCAAAATAAGAAGGATACCAAGCGCCAGTATAGGTACCAAAGTCTATTTCTGGCCTCAGTTTTTTTACACGTTCGCGAGCCAAGGCAAAAAAATCATGAATTAGCTTAGCTCGCCATTCCAACCACTGAGGGTAAAACGGCCCCGGCTCACGGCCCCAGTTGCCATTATCCAATTGCTTCCATCGAAAAATATCATCTGGAAAGCGAACAAGCGTTTGGCCAATATAAGTTTCGAACAACTGCCGCGAGAGGGAACTAAAATCACTGTCAATCCCATCAAAGCGACAGCGATCCAGAATAATTCCATCCAGTTCATACCCGGCAACCAATTCTTCAATAATGCTTAAGCAATAGGCCTGCACTTTGGGATTAGCCGGATTGAAGAAAGCAGCATACTGCGACTTTTGCGTTTTAATGTCCACTAATCCTTCCGGCTTATTCAGCAGGGTAGTCAATTCGGCAAACTCAGGATCGCGATAAACAACGCCGGCGTCAAAATAGTTGTGCCCGCCCGAGAAAACATTAACAGAAGCATGAACACGCAAATTCCGCTTACGACCTTCCTGAATAAACACCTCCAGGTAGTCCCAGTCGTTTTCGCGCTGGTAACCTTTCCAACTTACTAGTTGGTCAACAAAATTACTGTCGAAAAGTACGTCGCCACTTACCGGCCGCACATCAACAACCAAGTCGGTTATTCCAACCTCAAGACATTTATCCAGGTAATACTGAATAGAATCAATGTAACTGAAGCGTTGAAAATTGGCAGAAGCGTCAAACCATAAATACTTAGGCTTTTGAATGGCCGGATGGTCCGACTCCGTTTCCGGAACCGATTCACTCTTATCCTGACAGGCCTGGATAATACAGACCAGGGCGACAAAAAAAAGGCCCAGTAAACGTATGACACTTCTACTCATAACCCAGCCTTTATTGTTTTAAGGTTTCAGAAAGTAAATCCCACCAATTGCGATCGATGATATGCACAATATCAAAAAGCATCAGACCATCCGATTTATCCAAGGCCATTTTCAATGCCCGCGCAAACTGTTCTTCATCGCCTTCGTACTGATCAACATAGATGCTGCCACAAAATGTAGTTGCTCCCTGGATCAACTCATTGGTCATATCCGCACAACCTTCCACGGAGTACCAGTATTCACGGCCTTTTCCCATCGCAGCTTCAGTGCGGTTAGCCATCATTTCTTCATTCATTTTCTCAACTTCCTCTATCGTTACCTCTTTAAAATAAAGGCCGCCCATAAACAAGTCGAGCAATTCGGCATACCCGGTATTCCGGTAGTTTTTTGTCGCCCAATCATACTTCACCGATTGGTTGTACTTTTTACTGGCCCAGTTTACCCCCAGCTCATAATAAACCGGATACCAGGCACCAGCATAAATTCCAAAATCAATATCCGAATCGATATCTTTAATCGTTTTTCTGGCATCGGCACAAAAATCATGAATGATGGTTGCACGCCACTCAATCCATTGGTTAAAGTGCTTGCCACGCTTCCATACATCGGCTCCGTTTTCATCCTTTGCCCAGTAGATAATATCTTCGGGGAATTTTTCAACTTTAATGCCGGCATAGTCCTCAAACATAGCTTTTGACTGCGGACTGAAATCCGAAGTAATTCCATCGTAACGCATTCGGTCGAGAATAATCCCTTTGATGGATGGATACATTTTTACGAACTCACGGATTATGCTGAGTTGGTATTCCTGAACTTCGGGCAAGGCCGGATTTAACATCCCGTTGTAGTTCCATTTCATTTCTGAAATTGGCCGCAAACCATCTATCCAGTAATTGATGGATTGCCAATCGGCATGGTCGCCATAAATAATTCCACGGTCGAAAAAGTTATGTCCGCCGCTAAACACATTCAACGAGGCATAAACGCCCAATTTGTGTTTCCGAGCCTTTTTCAGAATTACTTTGACCATGTCGTATTTATCGGGACGAACCACTCCCTTCCACTCATCCATGTATGGCGCATACTTGCTTTTGAATAAGGTTTCCCCCATGATGGATTTAACATCCACCACCAAGTCTGTAAATCCAACTTGTTTTACCTTTTCCAGGTAAATGTCCACCGAATCAGGATAACTTAAGCGCTCAAAGTTGGCTTCACAGTCCAACCACATGTAAAGAGGTTTATCTTGCTTTCTTTCACCTGCCAAAACAGTGTTGCCTTCTGTCAGACACCAACTCCCCAGCCATAGGCTGAGGAGCAGAAGTGATTTCAAAAATAGTGTTGTATTCATCTTCTTTGTTCTCTTAAAATTACCGTCCTGAATTGTCTGTTTCTCCTGTGGGTTAAAGGCTACGGAATGGCCCGTTTTTCAATGCTTCAAGCTGTTGTTCACTCAGTCCGTTAAATGAGAACAGACATACGCCATCAGCTCCGCCTTCTCTTGAAACTTCAATTTGTTCCAGGAGGGTTTCAGGAGTAAAACCCAGGTAGGGTCCTAAGCCCACAATCGAGCTAACCTCAGTTCCTTCAACAATATCCATCAAGCTTTGCGTTTCGCTTCTCACCACCTCGTTGTCAATGGCATAACTCATAATATAAACGGCATCCACTTGATCATTCTTCACCCATGATCCCCAGTTCTGGAATTTCAACCTTGTACTTTCAATTGGGTTGGGCACCACATCCACCGAAAGTTTTACTTCTTTATGTTTGGTTTGTAAAAGGTCATTCACTTGATTGACAAAACCAGTAACATTATTTATGCGGTAATCATTCCACTGTTCCCATTCCTTTTTGTTTTCAGGAGAAATGGCCATAATGTCGAAATTCAACTGATTACGAACTTGCTTGCGACAGTAATCGCAATAGCAGAATCCTTTCTCCCAAGGCTCACTTAACGAATAGCGGATATAGTCCAATTGAACTTCCTTAATAGCATATCTTTCCAACATGGTATCTACTGTTTTCAGCAGAAAGTCGGCCACTTCAGGACGTGAAGGACAGAAATAATGAAAGCCAGGCTCCAATTCAGCAAAAATTTCTCCATGTCTGAATTTTCCGACCCATTCCGGTTTCTGTTTTACCAACGGAGAGTTGGCGCCTCCAACAAAAAACATTTCGCACCAAGGGATCACCTGCATGTTGTATTTTTCACATTCCTCCATCATAACCTGCATCGGATCCCAGCCTTCAAATTGGGGAAGCTGAGGCAGTAAAGCATGGGCATTGGGGTAGATGGCATAACCATCGTAGATTGTTTCGGGCAGTATGGCATTGATACCAGCGTCAGCCATGCGTTTGATGGTCGCTTTTAATTTATCAGGAGTTTTATCTCTTAGGCGAACCCAAACGCCTCTAAACTCATTTTCACGTGGTTCGAACGAGTTATAATACAATTTCTTTGCGCTTTCCAGCAGCTTTTTACCATGTGCCAGAGCCGAGTCGGTATCTTGTTCCTTTTTGGCTTTTTCAAACGCTTCAAAATCGGCTTGCCCATTTTTTACAAACAGGTCAATAGCCTGTGTATTGGTCATTTTACCAGCTTCAGCACGTTGCAAGGCCTTCTTATACAATTCACGTGCCTGGTAGATGAAGGTATTTTCGGTTGTGGCAAAATGAACAACATCGCCTTCCAATTCAATTTCCATCCCAACATTCAGGGCTTGGTTTATCCAGCGGCTTGCACTTTCATTGCCCGAAAGCACCAGTCCGTCTGCAGGAATATCAGAATTATTTCCACCAATATTCATCACGCGTCCATGTTGAATAACGGCTTCACTCCCCCATTCATTCGTTCCGGTTTTTTCACCAAAAGCATTGGTGTATGCTACCAAATGATGTGAGCCTCGCCCTCCCGGAAAATCCTTGTTCTCAGGATTCACAGAAGTTAATTTTTTTGTCCCTTTCTCATGATAAATGGCTGGCTCCAAAGAAGTGTCCAGCCAGGATGTTTTTGTTTGACATCCCATTAAGCCTAACATGCAAAACAATCCGATTAAAAAGTAATGCTTCATTGCTAAATTATTTTCGATAAACAAATTCAATCTTTCTTTAACCTTTTTCTAAAAACCAAACAAGCAGTGTATTTATAAAGAAAGTACTTAAGGATATGCAATCCTTAAGTACTTCTTTCTAATTATCGTTCCCAACCGGGGTTTTGAGCAAGATCCGGATTGATCGTAATTTCCTGAGTCGGAATTGGCATCAGGTAATCACGGTTCGGATCGAAACCAAACCCTTGAGGTAAGGACTCCTGATAAGGATCCAGGAAGCCGTTTTCGTCTACCAATGGGTAGAATCCGGTAAATGAATTCTCAAGGTCTGATCCATAATATTTCATTCCTTTGAATCGTTTGCCCGCAAAAGTACTGTGGGCACGCCAGCGCATTAAATCTTCAAACCTGAAGTTCTCCAATGCCAACTCCACACGACGTTCACGACGCACTTCGTAAATCAGGTCTGATACACCCAACGTGTTATTGGGGTCAGAAGGAACATTGCTCACATTAAGCGGCGCCATACCTACGCGGTTTCTAAGTTTATTGATTGATTTATCGGCAGCAGCCTGAGTCAGCTCGCCCAATTCGGCACAAGCTTCAGCATAATTCAACAAGGCTTCAGCATATCTGAAAATAACAGATGCTGTGATACCAATACCTTCCTGATTTTTTTGTTGAGCCGGATCCGGATCCAGTCCTTTGTAAAGCATGAATCCGGTAGTGTTGCGGTAAGTTCCTGACTGATCAATATATGGAGTGGTAAACACACGCTGCACGGTTGTTTCGTAACCAACATTAGTCAGCACATCGCCCGGAAGCAAAATAGTTTGAGCTAAACGAGGATCCCGGTCTGCAGCCACGGCAGATAAAGAAGAGTAGTCTGTATCCAACGCCAAAGTTCCATCTTTCTTCAGGTACGACTCAACAAGTGATAAAGAGATACCCGTACCATCACCACGCCAGGGAAGCATCCGCTGCAGGTTGTGAGAGATTCCTTCAGCAAGATCAAATTTCCGCCACAACATCACTTCCGGATTGTTGCTCAAGTCAGTTTGGTTAAACAACTTCCAGTAAGATTGGTTCGGGTTACCCGAATTATACAAGCTGTATTTCTGTCCATCAATTAACTCCTCAGCAGCTTCTTTAGCCAGACGTAAAAATTTTGAGCCATCGCTTCCAGCTACACCAAACGGAGTTCCACTGTGGTATTTTTCCCAGGTTCCTTCGTAAAGGCAGATGCGCGATTTAATCAACAAAGCAATTTCACGATTAATACGAAACTCTGGCGCTTCACCTTTAGGTTTCAACAAAGCCAAAGCACGATCCATCGTTGCTACAATGGAGTCAGTCACTTGGTTACGTGGCATTCTTGGCTGATACAAGGCTTCGTCGCGAGGTCCGTGTACTTCATTAAACCATGGCAAGTCTCCAAAACTTTTCAACAAGGTAAAATAGTAGTAAGCCTTAAAGAAATAAGCTTCTCCAACATACTGGTCAATATCAGCCTGAACTCCTTCGGCCGTATGATAATTAGAAAGGAAATAGTTTACATTACGGATAGCACCCCATCCCCAACCGCCTCCGGTTGTTGGAAGTGTTCCTGTGCCATTCAGGCGGGTTCTTGGAATTTCAGGCACCAAATTATCACTGTTATTTTCGCCGTAAAAAGAAGTACTCCATCCTCCATGAATGTAAAAGCTTCCTCCTGAATAATACTGATTACAATAAAGTTCCAGATCACTGGCTGATTTCCAGAATTGGTTTTTAGTGAATCTATCGGTTGGATAAAGATCCAGGTAGTCATTATCACAGGAAACAAAACCTGTCATGATAGCTGCCAATAGGACTAATATTTTAAAATTTCTCATTTGTTTGTAATTTATTCAATGTATATCTTAAACTTGAGTTTGAAAGAGAAACTGCCAGACTACATCCTTGCTGCAATCCAGCAATTCCTTCTTTCTCATACATGACGGTTAGAAAGTTAAATTCACTCCTACAGAGAATGTCCGTTGTATAGGATACGTTTTTCCGGCAGTACCACTATTAATAGCACCTAAAGCTTCCGGATCAAAAATGTCACTCAGTTTGGTGAATGTTAACAAGTTTTCACCTGATACATAAACATTAATCTTCTTCAACCAGAATTTCTCAAGCATCTCATCAGGCAACGAGTAGCCAATTTGAGCATTCTTCAAACGTAAGTAAGAAGCATCCTGCAAATAGCGTGTTGATACCCGCTGGTTTTTATCCACTCCTGCCTGGGTTAAATAAGGTCTTGGGTAATAAGCATCCGGATTGTCTTTAGTCCAGTAATCCAGGTGTTGTTTAAACGCAGTGGTTTGCCAGCGTGAATTTGCCGATCCGAAGAAGAAGTTACCATTGAGCCAAGCATCTTTCTTACCAACTCCTTGCCAGAACATGGAGAAATCGAAATTGCGCCAGTTAAATCCGGCCGATAGACCATACTGAAATTTAGGCACCCAGTTACCAATAATTGACAAGTCACCATGATCTTCTAGCGTTGAAGCTCCGGGAGACACTTCGCCATCATTATTGATATCTTCGTATTTTACATCGCCAGGGAACCAGCGGTCATTGCTGATTTGAGAAAGATCAGGGGCGTTATTAACTTCTTCCTCGGTTTGGAATAATCCGTTTGAAGTGTATCCCCAAATTGTTCCGACTTCTTTACCTACATAATTGGTCCATAGATAGCCAGTAGGGTTATTGTATTTCTTGTAAACACTTTTATAGTTGGTCAGTGTTCCTTTAACGAAGTAAGCAAAGTCACCAATGGTATTTTGCCATCCCAAAGCAACCTCAAAACCTCTGGTTTGAATGTCGACATTGTTCAGCAAAGGTACGTTTCCACCATAGGTTGCCGGAGGTGTATCTGCTGGTCCCAGCAGGTCTTTCCGATCTCTTTGGTACCAGTCGAAAGTAGCTGTCAAACGGTTGTTAAGGAATGCTCCGTCAAGTCCAAATGTCAACATCGATACAGTTTCCCAAGTCAGGTCCGGGCTAGGCACTGACGGCATATAAACCACATTTGGTTTATTGCCACCCTCCATCAACCAAGGATAGTTACTTTGAATTTGATAAGTCTCTAGGTAAGCATAAGGCGATGCGGTTTGGTTTCCTAATGAACCGTATGATCCTCTGAACTTCAACTGACTTACATAGTAGTAATGATCTTCCATGAAGTCTTCTTTAGCCAGGTTATATCCGGCAGAGAAAGAAGGGAAAGAACCCCATCGTTTTCCATCCTGGAAATACGAACTACCATCAGCACGCCAGTTTACTTCTAACAGGTATTTTTCTTTGTAGTTGTAGTTAAAACGACCGAAATAACTGCGAGTGGCATAGTGTCCTTTACTTTCAGCTCCAAAAATTTCCCCAGTAGCTGTACTGATAGCTGGCAATAAAGGTGTTTGCAAATTCTTACGCCCAACCGAGTGGTTGCTGTAAAGCATTTTCGACTGCTGAAAGCCAGCCATCACTTTAAAGTTATGATCATTAATCGCCTTGCTATAAGTAGAGTAAATTTTAGGCGATTTGTAGTCAGTCACACCAGTGTGCGTATAATAACGGCTGTCTTCAATTTTCCCATATTGAAATTCTTTTTCGCCTACACCATAATACGTAAATGTTGGATTCACTGAATACTGTTGCTCCCAGGTTGTGTTATTCCAGTCATAAGCCACTTCAGTTACCCAGCCTGCAATTGGCTCAATTTCCAAACCGAGAGTCATCATGTAACCTGTATTCTTATCAATTGTCCGTCCACCTTGCTCAATTTCAGCCACATCAGAAACACGCATGTAATGCCCATTAGGGTCTTTAATTGGGTTTGAGGGCCATCGAGACTGCGCAATGCGGTGTAACATGTTAATATTCTGGTTCAGGAAAGTAGGCATATCAACCAAACGCGAGGTATAACGCATATTACTGCTTGCCGATAACCAGTCATACAGTTCAGTCTTAATCTTCGTACTGATAGTTTGCTTTTCAAAAGAGTCATCACCAAACGTAATGATTCCCTCCTGATTCAGGTTACTTCCTGAAATGTAGTAATCCGTTTTATCAGAAGCCCCACTAACACTAATGTTGTGCGTTTCTTGTAAAGCCCAGTCTTTAAAGTGAAAATCAAACCAGTCCGTATTCGCATTTGCATACTCGGTATTGGCCCATTTTGTTGGATCGTTCGGATTCGGAATTGTACCTGGAATATCGCCTTCGTTGATGTAGCGCTTAATCCGCTCCAATGTTTCAACCGACACTAATGGCAATCCACCACCATTAACCGATGCTGCGTTGAAGTATTGAGCATAAGCATACGAGTTTGCTTGCTCAGGAAGTTTGATTGGTGCAGAAAATGAATAGTTGTTTGAGTAATTTACACGCACCCCTTTTTTACCACTTTTAGTTGTAATCAACACAACTCCGTAGGCTGCTTTAGCTCCATAAATAGCTGCGGAAGCCGCATCCTTTAAAACAGTCATGGTTTCCACATCAGCAGGGTTCAGATCTGAAATAGATCCTTCAACACCATCAATCAGGATATAAGGGCTACCAGCACCACGAATATTCATCAATAAGTCAACACCTGGTTTACCCCCAGCGGCACTTCTTGAAACCACAAGCCCAGGAACAACTCCCTGAAGAGCCTGAGTTACACTGGTTACAGGCCGGTTCTCCATCACTTCAGCCGAAACGGTGGTAATGGCACCAGTCAGGTTTTCCTTTTTAGTTGTACCGTATCCAATGGCAACAATCTCTTCCAAATGGACATTGTCGCTTTCCAAACTTACATTGATCACACTTTGATTCCCTACAGGAACTTCAACTGTTTTTGTACCGATAAAAGAAAAGACCAGCACGTCAGTTTTGGACAATCCATCAATCGTATAAGCGCCATCCGGATCGGTTACCGTTCCTTCATAGGTTCCTTTTACCGAAACACTTACTCCTGGCAATGCTTCTTTATTTGAATCAGTTACTTTTCCGGATACCTTTACCCCATCGGCCTGAGCATAGCCGGCAAACGAGCTAAGACAAACCAACAATACCATTGTGGTTAAGAATTGTAAGGGTAGTATTCTTTCAACATACGTTAACCAGTAACGCACGGTATGTACTTTTTTCATAACAATATTATTTACTTATTTGCTACAGGACCTGCAGCTTGAAATTTAGGTTATAAGTTACTTGCTCAAAACAATAATCGAATTCGTTGTTGCGCGTTGAGCACCATCACTCAATGTATTGGCTGTTTCTGAACCATACATTAAAGTAGAAGAACCACCTCCGTCAAGGTTCAGAGCGTCATATACATCAAACTTTTTCACCATAAAGTAAGCCATCTCATCCAAGCTCATTCCCTTACTTAGATCAGAACGACCTTCAATTGCAACCATGTAAAACTTAGTCTTGTCTTTGTTGTAACCAACACAAGATCTGGGGTGACGTTGTTTTTCATGAACCATTGTACCTTCAACCTGAATAGCTTGAATAGAGTTATTCATGCCTTCTTTTACAATGTGTCCCCATCCACCGGCAACTTCAGCAATCTTAATTTCACTGTCAACTCCCGGGTAGGTATTTTCAATTTTTACTGTTTCTCCGACAGTCAGGTTCATAATGAACTCACGAGCAGCACCGTGTCCTGAAAGAATCAATTGATTTTCAGGGTCAGTCATTGTAATACGTACATTATCCATCGTATTATCGACTTCCAGTACTTTGTACTCAAAAGTACCATTTACATAGTTGATCGTTTTATCAACAGCTTCAATCAATACTTCAGCTCCCCATGGGTTGGCTCCGGATTGATTGTTCCCATTTTTCAATTTTCCATTATAAACCACCAAGTGGTCAGCCCATCGTGTTCCGTTATATGAATTAATTGCCCGTTCGCTAGCCCCGATGATCAACTTACTTTGAAAATCAGCAATTCCGATGTGAGGGACTCCCTCTGTATCCACCATTAAGGCAGCATGAGGCTGTCCTGTAATGCCGGTACTTCCAACCTTTCCTTTATGCACGGTGGTTACAAACTGCATTCCGAATTCCATTTCAAAAAAGTCACCGTTAATTCCGGCAACCACTTTTTCGCCATTGGCCTCTTTGCGTTCCACAATACTTGCCAATGTCTCTTTATTAGCAACCGTCCCCCAAGCTACCATGTCATTCGCCATAGCCAATTCGATCTGATTTTTAGGGTTGGTTAAATCAATCTCGATTGCATAAATATTCCAGGGTGTTTTTTCCTCCTGAATATGCAATAGTTTAGACCCGTTTTCCAACTCTGTTGTTTCAACGGTTTCAAATGTATATCCCGGTTCATCGGTTATATACAACTTATCTTCTTTACAATTGGTAAAAAGCGATAATGTGATCAATACCGATAGGTATACCATGTATTTTCTCATATCGAATAAAAAATTTGATTAGTTTTCTATTAAAAAAAATAAAGCTCAGCTCTATGTGTCTGGTATTTTGCTACTAGCAAAGCAATCTCAGCACACAATGCAAATACACCTTCCTTCTTTGTGTTTAATGTTAGAAACGGGCATATTTAAGATCCAAAAACAAGCTTTTCGAACAAGCTTATTTGTCATACGAAAACAAAACATAACATCTCAAGCCTTAACCGATCATTAAGTTTAACAAAGACCTGTGAGCTGTAATCATTTTGTTTTCAGTGTTAAATATTCTGAACTACAAGGAACAACTAATTGATCAATTAGCTTTTTAAGAAAAAATGAAGTAATTTTATGTTGAGATTATGCTTACCTCATGCCTGTCCCTTGCGCTTTAAGCCTTGTGGCAGGCTTTTTTTTGTTTTCGTTTCATTGAGTTTTTATTCCATAAGTTGTTTCGTTTTAATCGTTAGTAAATTTTTTCAAAATAGGTTATATCAATTGTAACGATCGGAAAACAATGGCCGCAGCTCCTTTTGAAGCGGCATCATCTCCAATCGAGGAAAAGATCAATTCACACGAGCGCAAGGGCAGTTGTAACCCTGTATGCATCATGCCTGACTTGATTGAATCAATCAGGATTTCTTTTGCTGAAACAAACTCACCTCCAATAATTATGACCCCCGGATTCAACAGGTTAATCATATTCCCCATCGCTTTACCCAGTATAAAACCAATGTTGTGTGTTAGTGAGATTGCAAGCGAATCGCCTTCCGTTGCGGCTTTCAATATATCTTTGTATTTTATTTGGGTGGCTTGTTTTTGGTTTAATAACAAGGAGCTTTCGCCAGCCTCAATTTGCTGCTGAAAGTTTTGTTCCAAAGCATAGCCGGACACTTCAGTTCCCAAACATCCGCGCTTTCCGCACAAACACAATTTATCCGATTCGGCAAATTGAATATGCCCCATCTCACCAGCAAACCCCTGCTCTCCAACAACCAGTTCTCCGTTGGCAATAATGGCCAGCCCCATTCCACGGCTCAAGTTCAAAACAAAGGCATTCTTAATATTTTTTGCCTCACCAAAATATTGTTCAGCCAAACCAAGTACGTGGGTATCATTGTCGATGTGCACCGGGAAAGAAAACTTCCCCGAGAAGAAGTCGGTTAATGCACCCTCTAAAAAGTTGAAGTAATTGTAGGAGAACCCCGTTCTTGAATTCACCCGTCCGGTAATTCCCATTCCCATTCCTAAAACGCGACTCGGATCAATTCCTGATTTCGAAATGGCCTCCTGAATAAAGCGAACCACCTCGTCCAGGCAGCTCTCCGTATTTTCAAGAATGAAGTTTTCATCCTGCATTGAAAAAACTTCTTCCATCTCCAGGTTATAAACGGCAAAAGAAATTCCTTTCAACAAAACAACTGTTCCAATACAGTAAGCGATTTCCGGATCAACCTTATACAATGACGGACGACGACCATTGTCCGTTTCCTTTTTTCCGAATTCGATAATGATGTTGTCGCTAATCAACTCATTAATCAGCTTTGTGCCAGTTGGCACGCTCAGTTTTACTTTTTTACAAATCCCCGGAATAGTAAGCGGCTTTTCCGACTTATTCAACAAAGCCACAATTTTTCGTTTCTGAGTGTATTGCCGACTCTCATTACTCACCTCTTCTATCTTCTTCAGAAATATATCCACAACCAACGTATTAGAATTATTTTTACTTAAACACTGCAAGTTTATAATTATTTTTATAAACCTCAAAGTCGTTTCTTAATATTTTGCCTACTTAGTGCTCTACAGCAGAAAAAGAAGAGATAAATTGTAAAAAAAAGAGAAGTAACGTTCCCTCACGACTGAAATATCTTAAAGCTATTGCAAAAACCGGGTCATAACCAAGACCATCAGACCACGCCCAAAGAGACGCCTAAATACTTTTTCAGGAATAAAAAGAGAATATCGCGACGAATGGGTTTGGTGAGCAGATCGTCGCAGCCGGCCTTATACGCTTTCAGCCTTTCCTTGGGGAAGGAATGCGCCGTTAAGGCAAGTACAGGAATGTCCGGATATCTTGTTTTAATTTGTACGGTCGCTTCAAAGCCATCCATTTCTGGCATTATCAGGTCCATCAGAATAACATCAGGCTTTTCATTGTTCACCTTTTCAACAGCTTCCAGCCCATTACACGCAAAAACCAACTTCATATTGTTTTCCTGTAAATGAGCTTTTAACACTTCATGAACCAACAAATTATCATCAACCAAAAGCACTGTTTTCCCACTCAAAAAACCCGATGTATCGTCTACCAAAGCCAGTTTCTCATTATCTACACTCTCTTGACTTATGATAACTGGCAAGGTAATTTTGAATAAACTTCCTTTTCCGCGTACGGAATCAAGATAAATTTGGCCTTCCATTAAGTCGACATACCGCTTGACAATCGATAAACCAATTCCCATTCCTTCAAAAGCCCGTTTATAAAACTCATCAACCTGGCGGAAATATTCAAAAATATGAGCCGAGTGTTCTTTATCAATTCCAATTCCCGTATCACGAACCGACAAGGTCAAAAGCTGATTTTCCTGATCAAGCTCCAGCCCAAATTCAATTTCGCCCTCATCCGTAAACTTAACCGCATTCTTAAACAAGATGGAAAGAACCTGTATTATTTTGGCATCATCAATCATGATCGTGGAAAACACATCGCCTTTTTCTGAAAAGATGAGTTTGATTTGATCTGACTTCCCAGAGTTCATGGCTATCTCTTCCAGAATAGCACGGCCTATACAAAACAAATCGACACAGCTAACTGGTCCATACTGACAAGCAATCCGGATTCCCTCAGCTAAGGACAAATCAAACAAGTCTTCAAGCAGTTGAAGTAATTTTTCGCCTGATTCACGAATCATCCCCGCCATTTCGGCTACGACAGTTGGATCATTGGAATATTCAGGCAACAAGCTACTAAAACCAAGAATCGGATTCATGGGTGATCGCAGCTCATGACTAATGGTGGCCAAAAACACGGATTTCAACCTGGAACTTTCTTCTGCCTGCTCTTTGGCCTGAATCAATTCTTTGGAGGTTTCCTTGCGAACAAGCTCTCCAGCAATCAAATCAGTGAGAGATCGTAAAGCATTATTCTCAATGCCCTTCCAACCCTTTGCCTCCTTAATGGATTCGAAGCCAACAAAACCTTTAAATACGTTTTCAAAATGCATCGGAATAAGCAAGACTGATTTTACATGCTGCCGATCCATACATTCCTTTTCCATGGTTGCTTCCAGGGGCAAATCATCCGTTCGCTCATAGCATATGACCTCTAGCTTTTTCATCTGATTGGCAAACCACGGGTAGCTTTCAATAGTGATTGAATCGCACAGCTCCGGATAAGTTTCAATTCCCTCATCGGCCCAACAAGCAACTTTGCTTATCTGCCCATGAGGATCAACCTGTAAGACATAAGACCTATCAATATTCAAAAACAGACTCATATCCTTAATTGCCGATTCAATCAGTGGACCGACCTCCAGAGATTTACTGCTAAAAAACCGACGGGAAATATCATTCAGTATTCGCTCGACATTGATATAGTGCTGAACCTGCAGTTCGTTTTCTTTTCGCTGAGTGATGTCAATACTAACACCCCTCAACTTGATCAATTCACCTTCCTGAAACAGAGGTTCAATGCTATTGAATATCCACCGGATTGCACCTCCACTCAATAAAAGGCGAAACTCTGTGCGAACTTGCTTTCGTTCTTTTAGGATTTCACGATAAGACTCAATCACCAAATGACGATCTTCGGGATGAACCAAACGAATAAACGGAACATAGCCGGGGGTCGTTTCTACCGGAACAAGCTGACACAGGTGAAAAAAGTTCTCAGACCAGCTAATCTTGTTCTGCTGAATATCGTACTCCCAACTTCCCATCTCGGCTATTTTCTGCGCATACCGAATTGCTGCTTCCTTTTCTTTCAATTCAAGCTCAGCTTGTTTACGCTGACTAATATCAGATACTCCCAGATGAATGGCTTTGCGCTGTTCAAAAACAACATGCTGCGCATTGACTGTTACCGTAAGCAAACGTTCATCTTTGGTTTTCATGTTCCACTCACTCCCGATTCGCATCGATTCATCATCAGCTTTCAACACTTTATTTGCCCGCTCAGCTTCAGCCGAACATAAAACATCGAAAATCGTAAGTGTATCAAATTCTTCCGCGCTATAGCCAAATAATGCACACGCAGCTTCGTTGACCTTTAGAAAACCATATCCGCTAGTATCATAGATAAGCATTGGCTGAGGGTTGGACTGAAACATACTTTTGAACGTAGTTTCCTTCAAAAACAAATCCTTCTCCGCCTTTTTGATCGCTGTGATATCGCGCACCTGACTAATAAAAGACTGAATTTCATTCTCACTGTCCTTTAAACAAGCCACGTGCAGTTCGGCCCACAAGGTATGGCCTGCTTTATGGATGTAGCGCTTTTGGATGGTATAGTGCTCATTTTGCCCCGATTTTAAACGCTCAAATTCGGCCCAATCCGTATCAACATCCTCGCTGTGAGTAATGCTACGGAAATTCTGGTTGAACAATTCATGCTTTGAATAACCAACAAACTCACACAAAGCTTTATTCGCATACAGAATATCTCCATCAATTGACACATTTGCAAAGCCAATAGGGGAGCTCTCTATAAACGACTGAAAAGCAGGTGTGTTGTATTCTATCATTGGACCTTAGAAAGCTTATTTGAACAAAAGAGCAATATTTTTAGAAAAACCACCAAATATACAATGGAATATTAGATTCTAAAATTTTT
The DNA here is from genome assembly GCF_947495665.1 of uncultured Sunxiuqinia sp. Lineage (GTDB taxonomy): Bacteria > Bacteroidota > Bacteroidia > Bacteroidales > Prolixibacteraceae > Sunxiuqinia > Sunxiuqinia rutila. The sequence continues at coordinate 48,613 of NZ_CANLZV010000008.1, read as the reverse complement.
TAGATTCTTAATAAGAAAATCGCTAAATATTTAGTATCCACCTCCAGTCTCATTTTCTTTCAAATGCATACAAATCGTTATTCTGAAGAATTCGCAGCTCAAGTTTCAACAGGTCTGCCAACATACACACTGGCCCTTGTAAACGTTTCACCAACAGCATAAAAGCCCCTATGATTTCCAGCTAGCATGAATTAAGCTTCCGCGATCTTCCTGGTTATCAATGCGCAAATGCACGTCGATTTCCTGTTGCATTTCCTCAACATGCGAAATAACCCCAACGATCCGGTTTTCTTTTCGAAGCGATTTCAGCGTGTCGAATACAACGCTCAGCGATTCTTTATCCAAAGATCCAAAGCCTTCGTCGAGAAAGAAGAAATTCTGATTCGACTCCGTTATTTTTTGAATATTGTCGGCCAGGGCCAAAGCCAGAGAAAGAGCAGCTTGGAAGGTCTGTCCCCCCGAAAGCGTTTTTACGCTGCGCACCTTGCCGCCATTCATGAAGTCACGCACCTGAAAGTTATTCTCCGGCGTAATCTCCAAACTTAACTTTTGCCGGGTCAATTGAAAGAAACGATCGTTAGCGGCATGACACAAATTCTGTAAATACACCGAGGAAATGTAGTTCACAAAACCACTTCCCTTAAACAGCGATTTCATGGTCCGGATATTCTCTGCGCGCAACTCCAATGCATTCATCTCTTTGAGCAGCGCAGCCTGATTTTCTAAATCCTTTTTCAGCTTTTGCAACAACTCCGATACCTTTCCCAACTCCTGATTCTTCTGATCGATCCACTGTCCTGCACTTTTGATTTCGTCCAGCAATTTTTGGTGAACTTCCGCATCATACCGACGCTCTCCCAGCTCCTTTTCCAGCTGTGTCAGCAAGCTTTTCGTCAACGTTCGCTTCTCTTTAAAGTCAAGCAGCTTTTGTTTCTCCGTTTCCAAATCCATCGGCTGGGCCAAAATCTGCCTGACGTCATCCAAAGCCTGAAAATCAGATTGCTCCAGCTGAGCCTGAAGCTGTGCATTTAACTGCTGATTGATTTCCTGCTCTTGTCCAAGCACCTTCCGATTGGCTGTGAGCGCTCCAGCTAAGGTATCCTTCAGTTTTCGTCCCTCGGTCAGAGCATTGGAATACGTTTCAAATTGCTTCTGCAGTTGTGCGTGCTTTTGCAGTAATTCCTGCTGCTCCTTACTGATCTCATCAGAAGTTTTCAGCACATAAGCCTGCGAATCGACTAGTTGCAATTGCCCTTGATAGGTTTTTAATTCAGCCTCAGCAACAGCCAGAGCCCTTTTTATCTTTTCAAGTTCAGCCTGAAAACGCTCCTTATCATGGCTCATTTTTTCAAGCTTTTTGACCAACTGTTCCAGTTCTTCCTCCTGCTTTTTGATGATATGCTGAATTTGCTCTGACTCTCCGAAAGCTTTTTCCACATCCTCCGCAGTTTTATACTTTTCCCACCGAAACAAAGCCTGATGTTCCTTGATTTTCGCTTGAATATCTTCCTTTTTTGCAAGCCACTCCTTCCCCTGCCGCTGATTGAATTTCAGCTGACTATCCAATTCATTCAAATGCGTAATCTGATCGTTAATCTGTTCAATCCTATGTTCTTGCTCCCGTTTTTCTTTTTCCAGCTGTTGTTGATGCTCATGCGAACTTTCCGCATTGTAAATTTCCGGATGATGAGCCGAACCACAAAGCGGACACGGAGTTCCTTCCTGCAATCCGTCAGCAAAAGCCTTGAGTTGTGCTTTCAGTCGCAAATCTCCGGCTGTCTTTTCAAGCGTTTGAAGCTGCTTTTTGATCGCCTCAATTTTCTCACGAAGGTATTTCACGGCTTCCACCTGATCGGCCTGCTCGGGCAAGTCAGCAAATACGGGTTGCTGATAACAAGTCTGAAACTTCAGCTGAATACTCTTCTCCTCCTCCTGATACCTGCGCATTTCCTTTTCAAGTTCCAACTGTTGTCGCGCCATACTTTGCTGTTCCGTATGCCAGGCTTTCGCATGAGCCAAAGCAGTCAGGTCCGGCAGTTTCGTCTTTCCGTTTTTAATGGCAGCTTCCAGCTTTTCCCGGTTAATTTTAAGTTGTTCAATTTGCTCGATGGTTTGCTTGCCAATCGTTACGCCCTTTTCATAGCGTGCCTGTTCGGCCTCAATTGTTTTCTCCAGCATTTTGATTTTCAACAAATAGCCCAATTCATTGGCTTGCTGCTTTAACTCATCCCGTTTTTCGTAGCGAGGTTTCAATTCAGCCAAGGCCTTTTCCAGCTTTTCAATGGCAGCTTCTTCCTGCTTCAGTTTTTCAGCATCCTGTTTAATCTGAACAGTCTTTTGCGCTATGCGCTGGGTGCTCTGCTGCAGCGACTCCAATAAATGCCTGAACTGCACAACACATTGTTCGTAGTTGGCGATGCGCTTCTCCAGCTTCTGAAATTCCGGCTCTTGTGCTTGCAATTGCTTCAAAACGGTTTCCGTTGCTGCCATCTTCCGGGTAATTTCCTGCAGCTGCTTCCAGCCCGCCTCTTCTTTCTGAAGTTTGCTCAAGCTCGCAACCCGAACGGCCATCTCTTTTTTTAGCTGCTCCAGTTGTTGCTCATATTGCTTCACCTGCTCCGGATCAATAGCTCCTAATTGCTGTAATTGTCCTTCCAGATGCTGTTTCCGGGCATTGTTTTTCGATTCAAGTGCAGTTACCTTATAGTAAAGCTCAAACCGTTCAAGACTGAACAGCTCTTTCATCATCTGGGTGCGGTCCTTGTTTCCCAGCTGCAAAAACTCCTGAAACCGCCCCTGTGGAATAATGATGGTTCGTTTAAAGTTATCGTAACTCAAACCAACCGCACGTTCCAAAACAGATGGTTCTATGGACACCCATTCCTTCCCCTTTTGCTCATAGGCCAGTCGGTCCAGCTTCTTTACATCCTCAAAGTTTTTGCTGTTTCGACGCCCCTTAACCACAGCCCGGTAGGCCGTTTGCGCTTTACCGGTTTCAAAAACAAAATCGATGAGCAATTCATCCGACTTCAGGTTCATCATGTTGTAGTTCCGGTTATCCCCCGACAGGTTGAGCCGGTCAGTTTTACCGTAAATCGCAAAAGTAATGGCTTCCAGAATCGATGATTTACCGCTCCCCACCGAACCAAAAATGCCAAATAAGTTCGCAGCTGTCAGCTTTGTAAAATCGATGGTTTGTTTTTCCTGGTAAGAGTACAAACCTTGAAGGGTCAATTGAACTGGTATCATTGTCTGTTTTTTTTCATTGCTGATTCACTCAAACTCCGGTTTTGGCGGCAGTAATCAGCCTGGGTTCTATTCTGTTTATTCGGTGGACTTATTCTTCTTCGGCCAGTATTTCAGCAAACAACTGATTTATCTCTTCGTTGGGGGCCTGCCCTTTTACATGTTTGAAATAATCAGCAAACAACTCATTCATCGTTCGAGTCAGATCAATGCTCGCATGATGACCGTCGCTCAATTCGGTGGCATTGGTCACTTCAGGAATAATAGCCACAATCCCCGAATGCACCGCACCAAGCTGGCGGCGTTCCATGGCGGTCAAATAGGTTTCTGTAACCATGGTCAATTCCACCAGACAATCCTGATTTTCAGACAACCATTGCAGGGCATCGTCCATTCCTTCGGCCCGTTTTCGCAAGAGTCTTTTCCCTTGGGTCAGCTCAAGTTCACGAACCGCTGCATTTCTTCCCGGCTCCAGCTCAACCAACAAAACGTACTTTTTCTGATTGGCTTCGGAAAAGCTGTACGACAACGGGCTTCCACTGTAAAAAACCGGACATGGAACTGCATCAACACAGTGCATGCGATGCAAATGCCCCAAAGCCGTGTATTGAATTTGCTTCGGAATATTTTCGGTGTAAACAGCCTGCGCCCCTCCCACATGCAAAATGGGCTTCTCATCCGCCGGCTCTTCAGGCAGTTCGCCACCTTTTTTCACCACAAAGAGATGGGAAACCAATACATTCACTCCCTTCTCATCGCAATACTGATCGGCCAGTGCATTCCAGTTTTGCTGCAAAACGGCCCGCAATTCTTCTTCGCTGCTTTCATGTCCCAGGCAAGTTTTCAGCCGGTGCTCGTTGGCATAAGGTGTTAACAGCAACCGCAAGGGAACCACCTTTTCCGGAAGCTGGAGCTCCAGAAACCCCTTGTGGCTTTGCAAAACCCGAACACCCGACTCCAACTCAAACGGAGCCACCACCGAATTGGGATAGCCGGCAAAAATAATCCCGCACTCACGAGCCAGCGGGTCAGGGGCTTCAATGCGATCGGGCGAATCGTGGTTACCGGCAATGGCAATTACAGGACGGCGCCCATTGTTGGTCAGCCGCTTCAGCACCTTGTAAAATACATCAACGGCCTCGGTGGGCGGATTAAACGTATCAAACAAATCGCCAGCAACCAGCACCGCATCAACCTGTTCGCGTTCGGCCACCTCACAAATTTCAAGCAACACCGCCTGCTGTTCTTCCATCCGCGAAAAATCATCCAGTCGCTTGCCCAGGTGCCAATCAGAAGTATGAAGAAGTTTCATATGGTTTCTTTCTTTTAGATTTCTCAAAAACGACAGCCATCAGTGTCGTAAAATCATTGAACATACAAATATCAAAAAAAAGTAACCAAATGACTCGGATACCTTTTAAAGAATATAATGAGATCACCAAAGAGTGTACTCATTACTCTCTTTCCAACTCTTGAATTCGTTGTTCCATCGCGTTTAATTGTCGGGTAAGTTCTTCAATTTTATCGAGCAACAGGCGATTCACCTCCACCAGGCTCGCTTCGTTTTCACCAACGGTAAGTGCTTTTTTAAGCTCTTTTACTTCTCTGGCTGACTTCCCCTCGAAAAGCAAGGTCGAATCAACCAACACATCCTTCGCATGCAGCTTTCTTTCCGCACGCATTGCTTTGTGCGAATGATCAGCACCAATAAAGACATCGCCCGTCTTGCCGGCAACAAGTATCGAAGTCACTTCCGTTTTTTCGTTTTGTGATGTATTGATTCCGAATAGCAAGTTTTCGTTTTTCGAATCAAAGCCGACAAAGCCATGAGCCAAATTTTCCCCTTGGAAACGGATAAAATTCAACTGCTGCCTCGAATCCAACTGCAAAGCCTTGTGTCCCGAGAGAATTACCTGCCCCGAATCATCGAGCCGAAGCGCCGAGCCTGCCACGGTATTTTCCAAGGCTACAAACCGCTCATTCTCCGAGTTTCGAATTTGCCCCCGCACTCCTCGATCCGTTTTAAACACAATCCTGCTGTCATCGCCCAATAGCGAAAGATCGGCCTTTTCAAGGGTCATCTCACCCTCAAAATAAGAGTTTCCCCTCACCTGAAAGCGCGCATTATCCAAATCATCAATTGCCCCTATCACGGTATTTCCCTTGTCCGAAATCATCAAGGGAAATTGCCACCGACTTCCATCGTAGTAGGAAAAAGACAAGGCATGCGGCACATCCTGCTTATGCGAGATCTGCCAAAGTTTAGGCACAGCCTCATCACTCTTTAGTTCCAACGCCGAAAAAGAATAGCCACTTCCTTTTCCCTGCACTGAAAGAAAGTTACCTTTCACAGCCAGCTTGCCATAAAAGGTACTCAGCTGATTGCTGGTTGCCTCAAAAACTTTGGTTTTCTTCCGGCCGTCCGAAAAGTCAATTACAAAAGGCTTAAAAACCCCCTTACCCCGTTTTTGCAGGCGAATGCCAAACTGCTTCTCCGAAGCATAATTCTGATTGTACAAATCCAAAAAATCAATCCCCAGCGAGTCGGATTCATTCATCAGTGTTAGCGTAGATTCAAAAGGTGTTTTGTCGGGTGAGTTGATCTGAAGAATAGAATAGTAGCCCCGATCACGCTTCAAATCAAACACCTGCGTTTCCTCTCCTTCAATTTGGAGTTGCGACAAGGAATAACTTCCGGACTGAAAGACAGCCAAACTGTCCTTTTCCTGCGTTTTCGCTGCCATGCTTCCACCGACATTGGATGAAACCCCCTCGGCATTGGACTGAGCCGTTGCAAAAACACCTAAAAACAGCAGATAAAAAAGTAAGCCAATTGTCTTCATTTATGTATCAATTTGATTTCAGAAGAACGCCATTCACCGAATAGCCCTCCTTGTGTCGAAGCTTATAAAGATAGGTTCCCACGGGAAGCGTCCCCACATCCAACTGATTTTCACCTTCCACCAAACGCGCTTGAAACAAAACCTGCCCCATAACATTGACAAGTTCAAAATGCGCTTCACGATCGACAGTCACCTTCAAGGTATGAACAAACGGATTCGGATACACCAGCACCTCGGGCATTTCGTCTAAGTCATCTTTTCCTACAGAAAGCAAGCGGTGAATGGTCCAGTTGGTTGAAGAACCATCAGCAGCAGTAACCTGAAAACGGAGTTCGCCATCGCGAAAATCAAACACCCCACTTGCTGGAATATCAATTGTTGCACCATAACTAAGCTCTAGATCGTAAGGAATTGCTGATGCTTTAAGGCCAGGCGATTGTTTGATAAAAATTGTTTGCTGCTCCCAGTCGATCAGTTCCAGCGCCAAATCTTCGATCCCAGTGGAAAACACTTTTTTGTTGTTGATAGGAATCCCCTTGGGATCAGCACCTCCCAGTAGTGCAATATCAGCCGGCTCCATGGTATAATTCCGAAGCTGAAGGGCATTAACGTATATTTCAGCTGTTTCCGAATCGTTGTCGGCAAAAAACAGCAAACCATGCTTGCCATGATAAGCCATATTATTAAACAAAGCCCAGCGCGAACTCTCAACCTGCACATCTCCAAGGTGCTTTCCATCCAGGTATTTCCGTAACCAACTGCCATCGTGCACAAAAGCGACCCGGTGCCACTCATCAAACGTAAACTCACCATGATACTCGCCATAAGTTCCCATGCTTGCATCGGGTGCGATAAAAAAGTCGGCATCATTCAAATTATCCGGACTCGTCTGAATCAAACTAATAAACTCACCACTGTCTTTCCGATCGATATAAATATCCATAAGCACCGTAAAACTGTAATCGACAGCCCCGGAGTCTTCCATCATGAAATTATCGTATGCAAACAACCCATTTGCCGGGTTATAAGCCGGGATTTTAGCCACCACCGTGTCCTTCATTCCCACCGGAGAAATGCCAAACTCACTGGTCAATGCAAATTCCACAGGCTGCAACAACGCTTCATCACTGGTTAAATTTTTCAAGCGAGAGCCCACTCCCGTATTCTCAAAATTTCTCTTCTTAAAATCCCAGTTTCCGTTGGTTTCCTGCTTCGGATAGGTTGATGCAGGCTCAAAGCCACACACAAAAAGTTGCGCGACATAAGGCCGGTCTGTTTCCACCCCATCCACACCCAGGTCAGCAAGTTCCTTTATCAGGTGCTCGTTATTGACCGTGTACGCCCAAACCTGAGCACCGCTGGCATGCGCCTGACCAATAAAAGCCGAGGTCCAGTCCAAATCTTCCAGCAAATCATCATCCGACAATTCAAACACCCGGCATCCCAAATCCACACGCTCCTCGAACCAACTTTTATCATTGGGATCTTCAGGATCAGCACCAAACCACACCCAAGGCGAATCCGGACAATCCTGATTGAAGCGAATGGCTGATTCGAGCCGGGTTATAGCAGGCATCATCCGCTCAGCATCTACACCGGCTTCATCCAATGCACGAGCCAGAAGCCCCGAATTAAAGTCTTTGACATCCAAATAAAGGCAGGCATCATATTGCTGGGCAACTTGCAAAGCCTCAACCAGCGATGGTACACGCTCGCCTTTAAAAAAGTCTGCTTTCCAGCCTCCTGCATCCAAGTCAGAAAGCTGCGCCCACGAGTTTTCATCAACCACTCCACGTCCACTTGTTGTCCGCCTAATGGTGTAAGGATCGTGATGCAGCACATAAACGCCATCGCTGGAAATGGCCACATCAACTTCGCAGTATTTGATGCCCCGCTTAAAGGCTTCCTCAATAGCCAACAACGTATTTTCAGGATAAAACTCAGAATACCCCCGATGAGCCACTGCTGTAAAATTACAGTCCGAAAACTCAACCGGACTCGGCTCTTTTTGAGCAAAACCAAGGCCTGAAAATGAAAAAAGAATTAGGAAGAAAAGCAATCTCATAATTATTCATTTAGTCAAAGCAACGGGCCAATCCACCCTTCGCCTTCTCCATTACAGAACAACCAAACAAGTATCCTTTCAGGATTCTACCTGATTGTGTTGCTTCAAAACATTGCGCATAAACGGCAGGTAAAAGCGGTAAAAAAACTCATTCTCCCCAAAAATTCCTTTCCTTCCTTTGAGTATTGAACCGAAATGATGAACGCCCTTAAAGCGGCTGGTGGACATAGACACGGGCTCACTACTAAAATCACCACACAAATAATAAAAGGAGAAATCCTGCTCCTGCTGCATCAGAACCGCGGGAAAACGATCAGGAATCCCCGCCTGAGACAATTGCATTTTCCCCTGCTCCGTAAGCTCAAGTTGATAGGCTGATATGGCATGGTTCATCGAATCATCGTACTCCATCACATCAAACCAATAAGGAAACTCCTGCAAGTGGGGCAACTCCAATTGATTGATGCCATAAGCAAAGGTTTTAATTTGAGGTTTGGCTGTTTCCAAATCATCTTGCTCCGATAAAACAACAATGCGGCCATCTTCATGAACAAGAATAATTCCGGCTCCACGGGAATCCCAGTCCTTTTCGTAATTCTGTTTATAGGAAGCAATCGCCCAGCCCGGAAGCAACTCACTGTCCCGATCCAGGGAAGCGAAATATTTTCCAGACCATCCCGTCCATTGAATACCTGCTTCTTCCTGAAATTTTCGCCGGTTAACCCTTGAGGTCGGAGCCTGAAGAACATTAAACTCAGCAATAACCGTTTTCCCGGCCTGTTTCATATTCCGAAACAAGGCAATATCATTCAAACTCAAGCCTCCATACAAAAGCCCAGCTCCAGCCGTTTCCGGCTGATCCGCATAGACCCCATAAGTGTCGGCAAGCATCAACACATCCAGCTCCTGACTTAAAGCATCCAGCTCTTCCGCTGTAAACTGATCAAAATCGTTAAACCGGTGCCCGCCATTCGCATCGGGAAACACCCCATAGTAATCCGTCGTTTTATCATACAGTTCGCCATCAGCTTTTTTGATTTGCTGATTGTGAAGCACCCAATAAAAAGCCTGATGGGCCTGACGTTCTTCAGAATCATCGGTTTTATCAACATACGCCAGATTAAGCGAAAAACCGGGAGTCATCTTCCACGCCATCTTCATGATCAGAAGCATAACGATAGGCAGCAAAACAACCACACCAATTAAAGCCAAAAAAAAGACTCGTTTTTTTATCTGTTTGATAAACGTAAAGGTCATATTCCTAGAATTTGCGAATGTAAGTAACCGAAGTATTCAGTTGATTTCCTTTCTGATCCTTTTCATATTCCTGACGAATAAAAGAGGCCGAAAGCCCAATCACATTAAACCGCTTGATACTTTTCCGAAGCCCAAGCCCAACATGTGCTGATTTCAACCGATAATCACTCAGGTAATTTTGTTCCGAAAACGCCTCATCAGGCGACAAGCCATAACCAAAGCTAAACTTCCAGTAATCATCAGCGCCACCAAGATAGTAGCGTGTGGTCATGGTATAAGAGTGCGAAATATCCTGGCTTCCCGGCACAAGATAGGTTTTCAGGTTAAACCAAAAACTTTTGTAATACTTCGATGCACTAGCCACATAAATCCAGGTATTGCCACTAAAATGAAGGAACCGGGCTCCGGCTTCAGCCTCAAAACTTTTAGGAAGGCTAAAATACAAAGACAAGCCTGCCCGGAAGCGAGGGAAAACTGCAGAACGATCGGAAAAGCCAACATTCATATAAGCATTAACACCTTTAGCCAGGTACGGATAGGCGTCCATTTCATATTGAAAGGCTGAATTTCCAAACCGGTCACCCCAATTCACCCGACCGATAACCGAACCTATTTTGGTGTAGCGACTGTAGTCCACCCCCACAATATGCCAGGGGCTTTCGTGCAGGTGGTTGGGATACTCCTGATTAAACCAACTAAAGTCGTGTGAAACACTGATCTTATTAACAGCCGAGTCGTAGCGGATCGTCCGCAGCAGCGACCGGGCATCCTGGTTATCCGGATGTCGCTCGGTAAGCCCTTCAGCCACCCGATAAGCTTCATCAAAGCGCTTCATATTATTCAGAATTTTGGCCTTTTTCAGCAACAATTCTTCTGATTCGGGATGCTCTGCCAAACCCTCATTACAATACTCCAATGCCTTCTGATTGTTATCATTCCAATACTCAAGGTCGGTAATGGCCATAGACGCATCCTCATGCCCCGGGTAACGTTCCAGTACATATTGAAAAGCCTCACGAGCCTCTTCCACCCGGTCCGTCCAGGTATAAATTCGTCCTAAAAAAATACGAATATCACTGTAATCCGGGCTCATTTCAAGGGCCTGCTTCGAGAGACTAATGGCCTTGGGATAATCATCGTCATCAAAGGCAGCTTTTCGAGCCATCTGAAACAATTCATCGGAAGTATAATCCTGAGCATAAACTTTTAGACTGGCCCCTTGCAAGACCAATACAAAAAGCGTAATGGTTATCGTAATTATTCTAGTCATTCTATAAACATTTATTACTGTGTCATACAATGGATTCCCATCAGTTAATACCTGGCGATAATGGAATCCGGGTACAGCTTTTGATCTTTTACAAACTGTGAATTTTTATTTTTAAACCTCAACAAATCCAACCTCAAGCGATCAACCAGTTCCGGATCATCCTCCTCAACTAAAGCCATATCAGCCTCAATCCGGTAAAGCTTCCCGTCATTTAAAAAGTGTTCACCGGACACCAGATCACTGATGGTCATTTTTGTTTGCATCAACGGATAGGTATCCCGATTCGAAAAGCGGCTGATTGAATCCAGCCCTGCTCCCACCCAACAAGTAAGTTCGGGGATTTGGAAATCAAATTCCTCTTTAAAATAAGCCATCATACTGGGAGTAAAGTCGAAGTGCGACACGACCGATGAAAACTTGGCAGGCCGTTCAATCAAGGGAGAATACACAATCAACGGAACATGATAACGGTCAATTTTTGTTGACATCGGGATATCCGGCATCCGGTGGTCACCCGTGATCACAAACAAGGTATTTTCGAACTCATCGCGCTGACGATAGGCTTCAAAGAAATTCCGTAAAGCATCATCCATATACAAAACCGTTTCCAGCTGTTGCTGGTAGTTCCGACAGATCGCCTCCATTTGCTCATCCAACCCAAGAGTTGGAAGCAACTGGTTGAATTGCTCTTTGTAATGCTCCTGATTATTCACCAGAAAAGGACTGTGCGTGGCAACCGTCAGCAAGACATTCACCTCAGGCTTTGAACCGGATGAATTATCCAAGGCATGGAAGAAACGCCGGTACAACTCAAAATCGCCATAGCCCCATGAAAAGCCGGAGGCATTCTCAGGCAAGAGTTTGTAGCCGCTGCCAAAGTTGTTTTTATCAATTAGCTCGTCACATCCTTGCTTCTGTATAAATACGTTCATCTGATCAAACTGAGCATCACCGGCATATAGAAACCGTGAGTCATAACCATTATGCCGCAACAAGCTGATCAAACTTTGATGCGGGGGCATGGCCTTTCCCATTTCGGTAAAACCATGCTCGCCAAAAGGCAAGGAAGCCAACAACGAAGGCAGAACCGAAAAAGTACGCCCACTGGTACTCAGACAGTTTTCCCAATACAAACTATGGTTGGACAGGGAGTCGAGAAAAGGCGTAAAGCTACCCATGTAGGCATTCTCGTTGCTAAACGCACGCCCAAGCCCTTCAATCACAATCACCACAACATTTGGTGGCGTTTCCTCTTTGCGGAGAAAAGAAGAAAACAACTCAACACTATTATCTTCGCGCAAAAAGGGATAATTCTCAACATCCGGATAAACAAACGTTGCCATTCCCTTGCTATTCGACTTTCCATCGTATCCCAGATAAAAATCAGCAAACAACGGTAGGTTTTCATGCTGCTCCTGACCGGAGAGGTAATAGTACGCCTCGTTATAGAAGAAGGCCGACTTGTTTTCAACAGCGTTATTCAGGTACTCTGACCCAAAATCAGCCTTCGGTGAAGCTGGCGCTATGCCGATGAAAAGGAAACAAAGCACACTTAAAGTAAGAAGAGCTGTCGCCAGCTTCCTGTGAAGCTTAAAATGCTGAGGAATAAAGACAAACAACAGCACCACAACCAGCAATCCAAACACTACACCCAGCACCATCGATCCCGTTAGGGCGGCTCCGGCCGTTTGGCTTATTTCCTCTGCGGAATAGTGAAACAAATCAGCGCCAAGCAAATTTAACGCCGTGGAGAAATACTGAACCAGCAGTCCATGCCCCAAAACAACCAAACTAAACAGCACAACAGCGGCTGTTTTGGCAAGCTTCGCCGACCTCCAATAACACAGCAAAAACACGACAAATAAAATGGGGCTTATAAAAAGTACATATACCAGGTCGAAATAAAGGGCACTGAAATAATAACGCCAGGTTCCGCCGCTCGCCAATGCCTGACCAGCCGGGCCGCTGAGGAATTCAAAAACCCGCAGCAGAAACATCAAGCCCAGTAAGACAACAAGGTACCCCCCAAACTGACTTACGGCATCGCTAATAAAGTTGGTTCTTCGTCCTTTTAATTTCATCCTTCTTCTTGCTTAGTTTTCAATCTTGATTCTTAACACTCCCTGCTTACTTTTGCCTTACCAAAAGGGCTAAGGCTTTTTAATGGTCACAAAGCCGGTTCGCGACATTTTCCCCCAGTCACTTCTGTTCTTCTTAAAGAAATATTCAAAGTTCCCTTTTAAGGAAAAGAAGCTATTGATCAGGTTAAAGGTAAACGCCTCAATCCAGGCTATAATCAATAGCCGAACAATATGCTTCGTGCTTTTATATTGGTGGTAGGCAAAGTGGTCACACAAAAGGGCCCAAGTTGAAAAGGCAATTCCGAAGAGGTAAACGAACAATAAAAGCACCAAAAAGAAAGGCCAGTTAACATGGTCAATAATTACCAGGTAGGTGAAATAAAAGATGCCCAATATTTGAATTACCGGAGCGAACCATTCATACAAAATGACCGTAGGCATACTGAAGAGGCCAACAACCTTGTAGCGAGGATTAAACCACATTCGCCGGTGGGTAATCAGGCAATCAATCAAGCCACGGGTCCACCGGGAACGCTGCCGTCCAAAAATCCGCCAATCTTCCGGAACTTCAGTCCAGCTCATCGGGTGTGGCACCAAAATAACCTTGTGCTTTTCGTCCCGGTCATACATGTATCTCCGCATCCGAATAATCAGCTCCATATCTTCACCCACCGTTTCGGTACTGTATCCGCCACATTTCAAAACCAAGTCCCGGTCAAACATTCCCAAAGCTCCCGAAATAAGCACCATGCCATTCAGTTTTTTCCACGCCAGGCGCGAAAGCAAAAAGGCCCGGTTATACTCCAACACCTGAAAACGTGCGAGGAAATTCTCGGGAATATTGACGTTCAGCAAATGCCCTTTTCGGAATTCACACGAATTGGCTACCCGAATAGTTCCTCCGGTTGCAATGACCTTCGTATCGGTATATTCGAAAAAGGGTTTGATCAGGTATTGAATCACGTAAGGATCAATAATCGTATCCACATCAATGGTCATAAAATACTGCCCTTTGGCAATGCTGATTCCTGCATTCAGGGCGTCCGATTTCCCCCCATTCTCCTTATCTACAATGATCAGGTTGGCATAGGTTTCCTGGTTGGAACGGTAAATTCCTCGGATGGATTTATAGTCAAGCACCGAATCCAAGGCAAAATCAACCTTCACCAAATCAAAGGCATCAATCGCTGTTTGCAATGTTTCATCAGTACTACCATCATTGACCACAATGATTTCGTACTTGGAATACCGCAAATGCAACAACCCATTAATGTTCTCTACAATTGTCTTTTCTTCATTGAAAGCAGGAGCTACAATAGACACCAAGGGTACCCGTTCGGATACCATCAAGGATTTATACTGAGCCAGCTTATTCTCGCGCACCACCTTGCGTAACTCGAACAAAGCAATGATGGCTAAAACCAGGTAATGAATGACAATCAAAATGGCGTACGAAAGAAAGATATACTCAAATATGACCAGTATTAATTCGCTCATGCTACATGTTTATTTCGTGGTTCGACGACATGCTTGATAAAAACCTCAATTTTTCCCTGCAACTCCTGATTAAGCACCCACAGTCTTTGTTCGCCATAACCCGAAAATCGGTAAAGAATGCGCACGGCTTCAAACACTTCACCAAAAGAGCCTTTACGCACGCGCTCCTCCAGGAAGGTAATATCATGATCTTCAATAAAATGTTTCATTGATCGAAGAATCTCCATCCGTACCGGCTCTATTTCGTCGGCATACCGTTTTTTCATCAATGCTTTTATGCGGTAATACTCCAGCGAACGGAGCGTAATAACAGCCTCCTGCCGAATTTCAGGGTCATCATCCAGCAAGTATTTAGTCACTTCCTTCACGGCATCCAGCTGGTTATAATTGGAAATCATTCGCAGTAAAAACAACCGCACCTGAGGGTCAGGGTGTTTCAACATGTCGACCATGGGAGGAGGCTCAATGCCATTAAAATACATGGTATAATAAATACTCAGAGAATCCCAACGTACGAAAGAATATTTCAACTCCCTCAGGAAACCAAAGGGATTTTTTTCGTCCAACAGCATGTAGGAAAGAACAGCCTCCGTACGAACATACTGGTGATCATCATTGATGTATTTTTTGATTTCATTTTTAAATCCTTTCCGCCCTAGGAAAGCCAGTTCCCTTAAGCCAATGGAGCGCCGGTACCAGTTTCCCATCCGAACCTTGCGCAACGAAACTTTATGCAAATCCAGAATTTCATAAAGTTCCTTGATCTTGCCTGAGCTTTCGCCAATAAAATTGCGTTTGCCTTCAATCAGCACATCAATCACAATCTGCTTATCCTTCAACCGCTTGTATTTCTCCAGTTTTTCAACCAGCTCAGCTTCTTCCTCCGGGTCCAGCACATCGTAAAAATAGGGCGAAACGATTTCAATAATTTCCTTGCGCTTACTCTTGTAATAAGCTTCTTTCCGGTTGAAAAACCAGTTTGAAACAACCGTAACCATCACAACCGAAGCAATATTAAACAGGAAAAAGCAGGCTAAAAGAGCCAAATAATAAAGCAGTCCATAGCCCAAAGATATCTTATCGATAAAGGCAAGAAAGTAGTCAACCGGAGCCCACAGCAATTCGATCAGGTTATTTTCAGACTCAGCCTCTGCCAATTCAGCTGGTTCCGCTTGCACTACCAGTTTTACGAACTTCTGCCCCACCACTTCCAACAAACAGATTGCATTCGTCTGTTCCTGTCCCGGGAAAATGTCCCCATAAGCAGTAAGGGCTGTTGCGACAAATTCGGCAGGCATTTGCGCACCCTGTGCCTTTCCGCCAGACAAACCAATAAAAAGAACAAGAATTAAGATTCTCACACTCAAAAAAACACGTTTCAACTGACTCATTGGAATAATTAAAGTTGTTTCCTATTTTTTCATCTTGTCCCTAAAAAAACGAAATCACAATTACCCAACCAGTCGCTTAATGCGTACACTCAACTCACCTGCCCGAAATGGTTTCACAATAAAATCATTGGCTCCAATATTGAAAATATTCGCGATCACATCTTCTTCATGCGTCGCCGAGATAGCCATAATTGGAACTTCTGTGGATATTTTATTCCGAACATGCTGAATCAATTCACTTCCATTCATAAACGGCATATACAAATCCGTAATCAACAAATCAAAGGAATTGGTAGTTAGAAAGTCGATGGCCTCTTCCCCATTAGTGAAAGTTTCGACATGGTAGCCATCTTTTTGCATGCGGTATTCCAGAACTTTACTAAGCAAGTCATTATCTTCTACAATGACGATCGTTTTCTTTGCATTCAGATCTAAGTTTTCTTTAGTCACGGCCAAATCCCTCAATTTTACTTTTTCCTTAATGTTAATTCCACCTTCCAATGATACCAAATAAAATTCTTCTCCCGACATCAAGTAGTTTATTACTTATCAAAAAGTCTGTAGAATTAACATTACCTGTACAAGATCTACTATAAATAAAAATCAACACATTAAAGTTGATACACAACAAAGATGAAGTCCATTTGGATTACAAAAGGTAAAGAATTTTATGTCTGAAAGAGTCCTGACAAGTGTCAAAAGATGCTGCAAGACTTGATTTCATTGGCAATTTACACTGCTCCAGAACTGTCGAAATTTCGTTCATCTGTCTTTCTATCGACCATCAAACTTCTACGCTCAACAAACACAGAACCCACAAACACGACACAAACACCTAACACGTTAATTTTAAGATAAGAACGAAATATAATCCATATAAAACATATGCTCACTAAAATCACACAACCAACTTCCAACAAAATGCGCCACCCGCCTAACTACCAAACACATACCTAAAACAGACTCATTTCACCAGGTCCATTTCCACTTCAAAAAGCAAATCATCCCGACAAATGGTATTTTGGGTGACCACCAACGGAACTTGATAATCCGGATTTTCGCACAGAAATAATTGAAGTAGTTCGTAGCTACTATGATCCTTCAAATAGGCTGTAGCACGTGTAATATCATTAAAAGAATAACCTTCATTTTTCACCATTTGCCCAATAACCTCGAAGCTATGAGCAATTTGCTTTTGCACATCACCACTATTGGCCGTCTCTCCCGAAGGCAAAATGCTGGCTGTTCCCGAAATAGTCATCCATTGATAAGCTTCTGTTCCAATCCGAATAGCCCGGCTAAAGGAGCTGCCATATTCGCCGGCTTCATTTTGCAAAGGAGACTGTACCTGCTTTAAGTCAACCGTTTCAACTCTAGGCCGGAAGGCCAGCAACTCCATCGTCACAGCCGTAGCTCGTTTGTTTTTCCCACTCACCCCGGTGCTAGCCGGAACCAGTTTTTCAAAAACACCATACTGCTTAAAAAAGCGTGTCCGAACCCGGTTAAACGCATCGTACCAACTCAAAATATCGTCCAGGTAGTACCACGTTCGGACAATGTCGGTAAAAGCAAAGCCTTTTTCATTTAGCAAGCTGTTAACCTGCAGTAAAAGCTCAGCATACCCATCTTCCGGAGTTTGAGCCGGAGCAGACAACAGGTCGCCCATAAACAAATAGCTCCCCTGCTCATCTTCAAAAGAACATCCCTTGGCATCGCCTTTAGCCTGAAAGTATTCAAGCTGGCCTTTGAACGCCCAAACCTGTATGCCATTCATAAACGAATCAGAACAGGTTTCGCCTTCAATCCAGGTAAGTGGAAATTCCGACCCAAACCTCGAAGTCAACTCCAATTCGAAAGCAAGCTGACTGGCTAAATCTCCAAAACAAGTCACTTTTACAAGCTGTCGGTCATAACTGCTCAACAACTGCGATAAACGTTGACAAAATTCGGACATAGTCTCTCCAGATTCCGGGATCAACTGCATGAAGAGCAAGGCGCCCTTTTCTTTTACAATTTCATTAACCAGCAATACTTTTTCCATCTTTATTTGATTATCCATACGGTTCAACAAAACTACAAAGCTTTCACGCGCTCCATTTCAGTTTGAAGCTGATACAAGGCCTGTGAATTATTGGGCAAATGCCCGGCTGTATTCTCATACAGCTTTAAAACCTTTCCCTTATTTCCGCTCTGCAAATAGATCGTTCCCAGCAGATAAACGGAAGACAAGTGGTCAGGATGTGCTTTTATTGTTTTTTCAAGCAGTTCAACTGCCTTTTGCTGCTGCTTATTCTGATTTAGAAAATAAGCATGTGTGTAAGAAAGCTTAGGATCTTCGGGCGATGCATTCATGGCTTGCTCACTCAAGCGACATGCTTCATCAAGATCATGACCGGACACAATAACACTTAAGTTGTAAGCCGCTGTTGCATTTCCTTCATTCACCGCCAATACGGTACGCAAAGCCTTTTCAGCATCAACCATACGATTCATTTCGGCCATCAACAATCCGTAATTCAAATTGGCCGCTTCATTTTCCGGATCAGCAGCCAAGGCTTTTTCCAGGCGGACCGCGGCTTGCTCCGGATTACCGGCAACAGA
This sequence comes from uncultured Sunxiuqinia sp., assembly GCF_947495665.1. GTDB lineage: Bacteria > Bacteroidota > Bacteroidia > Bacteroidales > Prolixibacteraceae > Sunxiuqinia > Sunxiuqinia rutila. The sequence continues at coordinate 30,362 of NZ_CANLZV010000008.1, read as the reverse complement.
GTACAGAAAACTGCTATTCACCAACGGAAGAATGGCTTCAGGATAAACTTTTAACGAATTCTCATAAGCCTGCAAAGCTTCATTCAGTTTTCCCATATTCTGATAGTGATTCCCCAGGTTGTAATACGAACTCCAATCATCCGGACGCGTGATCAACGACTCCTCATACTCGGCATTAACCAGCCTGAAACGGGCCGCCTGCTCTGCCGTAAATTCCTGCGGATTGAAGGCCGCTAAGGACTGGGCCGCCGCCAAACGTACCAACCGGCATTCGTCGGTTGCTGCCTGAAAGAGCGCATCTTTTGCCCTGGGAACCAAGTACCCCATTAAACCATTGGCGGCAGCACTGCGCACCAAAGGAGACTCGAAACGCAACGCAGCCATCAAATCCGGCCACTTCTTTTCATCCGCACAGTTCGAAAGCAAACGAATCAGCGAAGTGGTAAATATCTCTCCATATTGATTGGTTCTAATTCCGTCCAGCATGGCATCCAACTGCTTCCAGTTCTCTTGACGGGCATCTGCAATCAGCCCTCCGACAAACAAAGTTTCCTTTTGATAGTCCTGCCCTTTCCATTGCGTTACTTTCCGGTAGGCCCATTCATCGGTTTTGTCGCTGTGGCAAATTGTACAGGCATTGGGTGAGCCAAACTCGATGCTGGCAGCCGGCATTGGCGGGCGAAAAGAATGATCGGACCGAACCATATTGCCGAAACGGGTTTTAGGCATATGACAACCTACACACTTAGGGCTATGCTCATTGAACGGGTGATGCGTATGCTGCTCGTAACCTTCTGCTTTCTCCTGATGACAACTGGTGCAGGCTTGATTCGCTTCAAGCAAATCATCGCTTTCAAACCGATACCGGCCAGAGGACGTATGACACGTCACACAATGCATCTCACTTTGCTGAGCACAGTTATTCATATGCCAGCCAGTCATGGTATAATTTTCCCCCAAGTCGCGACCATCCGGATAAAAATCCGAATTTTCCAGAGTGATCAAATCATAGTTGTCAAAATACCGGTCACCAGGCATGTAAGACGAAGTTATCGGGCTCATTTTAGCATGACAAGGTGCACAGCTGGCATTGTGTTGCTCGGGTGTAAAGGTTGAAGTAATGATGATTTTCAAATCGTCAGGCACATTTCCTTCACCAGCTTCCTGACAAACACGAACGTGCTCCGCACTGGGTCCATGACATGTTTCGCAGTTAATTCCTGCTTCTTTCCAATGCGTCTGATAAGTGTTGGTTGCCAGGTCATAATTATTCTCCAACTGGCTGACGTGGCAGGCATAGCAAGACGTGTTGAATGTGTATTGACGATCCCTCCAGCTCAGGGCTTCATCCTCCTGTGCAGAACCACTTTGATCCGGAAAATGCCGAATTGCAGACTCCGGATTGTTATACCATTTCCGGGTATTAACATCAAAAGCCAACGGCAAAGTTTGCAGGCGTCCTCCCTCCCAGGGAGTAAGAAAATAGTACACATTTTTTCCGCCCAAAGCCCATAATATTTCAAAATCAGTGGTCAGCCCATCTTTCACCTCTCGAATATACAAACTGGAATCTTTCGCTATGGCTTGGTAAGTTCCTCCCTCCATTGCAATGGGCTCCTGATCGAGTTCTACTTCCACTTGAATAAATACGTCAGTAATGGGCTGCATCGCTTTTCCATGATGCGAAGGGGCCCACAACTTATAAAAGCGCTCATGACATTCGATGCAACTGGCCGAACCAGAGTAATCATCGGAGTTGGTCTGCGCCTCACCACCCGAAGGTTTACTAACGCAGGATGCAAAAAAAATCAATACTAGGTGGATAAGGCCTATCGGGACAAGTTGTTTCATGTTGGTTTTATAAGTAAATGAGAAGCCGCTAATTTGCAGGATTAATTTATAAGAATGAAAATAAATTAACCATCGCCAGGCAGAGTCTCTGCAAAAGCTGAAACCACAGCACAGGCCAGCGCACTCCCCCAAAACCAATCACTACCAAAGAGTCGGAATTATTAGCAATGAAACAAAATTTAACGTTCGTCTATAGCCATGTTGCCAAAAACTGAAACCAAATCCAGCTCATCATCCATCTCTTTCTGCAATTTCACCAACCGGCGAAACAAACGCTTGACCGTATCCTTATTTTCCGATAGCGCAGCAAGATCATTCATCTCCAAAGGATCATTCTTTACATCGTACAAGCGCATCACTTTTGCCTCAGGATAAACAATTAGCTTGAAGCCATCATCCCGAATCATTCGTTGCGTATGGGTATAACAGCCATAAATTTCAGGATAAACACTTTCGGTTTCCTGACCATAAGCTAAGCCCATTAAACTATTGAATTCAACATATTCCGGTTTTTCAATTCCGGCCAGTTCAATCGCCGAAGCCATAATATCCTGTAAATAAACATCTGCATCAACCTTTCGATTTTCTGGAATCCCGGGTCCCACCACCATCAAAGGAACCCGAACACTATGATCATACATATTTTGTTTTCCGACTAGTCCATGGCTTCCAACAGCCAACCCATGGTCAGCCGAAAAGAAAATATACGTGTTCTCCAATTGTCCGCTTTTCTCTAAGGCCGCCAATATACGTCCCACCTGCGCATCCATGTGAGTAGTAATCGCATTGTATTCCTGACGGTTTACTTTAATGGAATATTCCGTTCTGGGAAATGGAGCCAGTCGCTCATCCCGCAAATCTTTACCAGCCCCCATCTCCTCTTTGTAAGGATATTCCTGAAGGAAGTTTTGAGGCACAGCAACATTTTCCAAAGGATACATATCGACATACTCTTTGGGCGATTGGCGCGGATCGTGCGGCGCATTAAAAGCCAGATACATAAAAAACGGTTGGCCGCTTTGACTGCTTTGTGCAATAAACTGTTCGGCATCGTCAGCTACAATCTCACTCCAATGCTTTCCGCCTTTCCAGTACCCTCCGAATTTCGTATCCCATGGCTTCCATATCGTATCATTCTCACTTAAAGGCCGGTTGTAGCCTTCGGGAGTTTGATTGGGCATGCCCGGACGAATATGGTTGGTCACCTGAAAAATACTGTCAGCAGGAACTGACACATGCCACTTCCCAGTCATGTAGGTTTCATAGCCGGCACGCGCCATCAATTGCGCCCAAGTACTACCTTCGCTTTGCAGCCCTTGAGGATCGCCAACCGCTTTGTGCGCCCGCCAAACAAAACGCCCCGTATTCAACATGGCCCGGCTGGCCAAACACACAGCCCCATTCCAAGCCCCCATATTGTAGGCATGCGTAAAAGTCACCCCTTCATCAACCAAGCGATCAAGATTGGGTGTTATGAGCTCGTGGTTACCCAAGGCATGAATCATGTTAAAACTCTGGTCGTCGGCAAAAATGAAAACAATATTGGGTTGCTTTGGCTCTGATTCTCGCGGCTCACCGGAAGTACATGCTACTAAAGTGCCCGAAAGAATCAGCAGTAAGAGGATTTTTCCAATCGTTTTATTCATCAGGTTAAAGTTTAGTTTTTACATAGGCAAACAGTAAAGTTATAATAAGATTTTGGGAATGACCTTGAAAAAGACTATTTCTAGAAACTTCAGCAAACAAAAAAAGGGTTAAGCTGTAAAAACAACTTAACCCTTTTAAATGTCGGGATACCAGGATTCGAACCTGGGACCCCCTGCTCCCAAAGCAGGTGCGCTAACCGGACTGCGCTACATCCCGAAAAATATTTTGTGCGGAGAGAGGGGGATTCGAACCCCCGGTACGGTTTGACCCGTACGCCGGTTTAGCAAACCGGTGGTTTCAGCCACTCACCCATCTCTCCTGAAATATCGTGACTAAATTTTTAATCTCCTTGAATTCTCTCTTAGAACGTACACTCTGCTTGGGTTATTCCCTGTTCGAATGTGCGTGCAAATATAGAACTACTTTTTGCATTCGCAAAACAATTCTCAAAAAAAAATCATTGATTTTTACTCCTAAAAACGGAACTGGCTCATTGCTAACAGGAACAGCAATCACAGGGGATTTCATTAATATTTATACGCATAAAAAACCGGAAAGTTAAGGGGCAGAAAAATCGATCATTCAATCTTATTATGAATCAAAGAGATATTCCCCAGATGTTATTAAATCATCTATTTTCCTTGGAAAGTCAGCAATCGCAGACTATATTTGAGCCAAGAAAACGTTCTATAACAAAGATATTGTCCGCATTAGTTCAAATTTGGTAAATTCAACAGTTTATAGTGAACCGAGAAAGCTTTTGGACGTAAAGACAGGCCTTGTAGCCTCGTGTATTCGGGGTGAGTAGTTTACTACCGGTGGAAGTCTGATCGACCAGGCACTCAAATCCTTTTGATTAGGGATTTTACGCAATCGAATTAATGCGGATTTTTTTTGTCTTTTTAATAGCTGTTTTTCGTTTGTTTCCTCACGAATAGGGCAAGTAAGAACAAAACAGTAACAAACGCACTTATCCGTCCTATAAAATCACCATACCTGACATAGCTGGTAATTTCCCGATTTGCTTTCAATTCCCCTTCAATAGCTGTTTTAGTCCACCAGTCAGTAGAGGATACAATATCTCCACGCTGATTAATCAGTGCTGAAATGCCGGTATTGGCCGAACGAGCAATGCTCCGCCTGGCTTCAATCGCTCTCAACCGGGCATAAGACAAGTGTTGCCGATAACCGGCTGCTCCTTTCCACCACCCGTCATTGGTCAAAATAAAAACAAGCTCTGCGCCTGCCTGAACCGACTGCCCCAGGTATTCTCCAAAAACAGATTCAAAACAAATGAGCGGAGCAACACTTACATCCGCTGTACTATTCAGGTTCAGCTGATCCTGATGCCGCCCAAGGCTCCCCGTTGTGCCGCCCAGATCAACCAGGTATTTTTCCACAAAAGAAAAGTATTTACTGAAAGGCATTTTTTCGGTTCCACTAACCAATTTGCTTTTATGGTAGATTTGTACCTCTGACTCGCCATTGACGAGCAGGGCTGAGTTATAAAGGTCATATGAACGAGACTCCCCTAGTTCCTGTCGAGCGGTTTCTGAAGGCGTCTCACCTTTTGCATAATACTTGCGTGTAGTAGCCCCAAAAACAAAATTTAATCGTGGATTCGCCGTCACCCGCTCATAAAAAGGAGCCAATTGCGAGTCACTGCCAAGCAAATCATTTTCAACCAGTGGCTGAAGCGCCGTTTCCGGTCCAAGCACAAAGTCGGTGGCCGGGGTAAGCAACGAATCCGTTAATTGCACCAAGGTCTCCAGCTGATGAGTTTCTGTTCCGGCAACAAATTTCTCATGATACGGATCAATATTGGGTTGCAGCACAATCACCTGATAAGCTTCTCCCTTCTCATTATAATTCTCGTATTGCCGGCTCGACAACAACATCGGAACCAGAGCCACCAAAAGCAACAAACAAGCATAAGAAACAACTGGCAGCCAACGCCGCTGAAAGACTTTGTTTAAAAGCTGAAATAAAATCAAGTTACTCACCAAAATCCAAAGCGAACCGCCCAGCACTCCTGTAAACTCGTACCATTGAATCAGCTTTACCTCATTGGCCAGTCCATTTCCCAAGGTAAGCCAGGGCCATTCCATATCCCAGTTGAAGTGCAGGTACTCAAAAGCCAACCAGATCACCACCAAGGAAAGATACCCCAAATTGGTATTGAAGGTTTGTTTCATCTGGTGAAAAAGCCACCAAACCGTTGCCATCAACAGGGCATTAAGGGTAACAATCAGCAACATCCCAACCGGAGCAGCGTAAGCAATCCACCAGCAAGTAATCAGATTCCACACCAGAAAACCAAGAAACGCATAAGTCAGAAAATCGAAAGAGGTATTGGGCCATTCCTTTTTTGCTAATCTATTCTCCACAAACAGCAAGGGGACCAAGGCGCCCAACAAAATCCAGCCAGGAAATAGTTCCAGCCAGGGCAAGCTTAATAAAACACCGCTTAACAAGGGCAGAAAGGCTGCTTGATATTTTTTCATAAATGACCCGCAATATTCTGTGAAAGAATCTGAGGCTCTTCTTTTCGATGCTGGTCAAAAATAAAATCGACTCGTCCCAGCACCATGCCACCCCAACCAGCCTGATTGACAAGAATGCGCTTTCCGTCGGCATTTTTCAATTCCAATGCTGCATCCAGAAAACTGTGGGTATGCCCTCCAATAATCAAATCAGTGTGATGGGTTTGAGCAGCCAGCAAGGTATCGGAAATCGTTGTCCCCTTGAATTTCAATCCCAGGTGAGACAAACAAATCACCAAGTCACATTTCTTATCATTCTTCAGAAATGATTCTTTTTCCAAAGCTACGGCCACCGGATCCAGGTATTCAGTCTCCTCGTAGTTCTGTTCACTTACAAGACCTTCCAATTCAACTCCAAGGCCATACACCCCCACTTTAATTCCACTTTTGCGGTAGATGGTGTAGTCGGGAAATGTATCCAGCAGACGCGTATTCGAGAAATTATAATTACTGCAAACCAGTGGAAAATTGGCAAAATCAATCACCTTTTGAATTCCTTCCAGTCCGTTATCAAACTCATGATTTCCGAGAGTTCCGGCATCATAGCCCATCTCTGACATCACTTTCAGAATCAGTTCGCCCTTATAATAGTTAAAATAAGGGGTTCCCTGAAACATATCGCCCGCATCGAACAAAAGCACATTCTTCTCCGTTTGCCGGATATTCTGAATCAAGCCTGACAGACGTGCCAAACCTCCACGCCCCTCATAGATTGAATGATCTTCCGGAAATGAATCAATATGACCGTGAATGTCATTGGTGTGTAAAATACTCAAGCTCACCAAATCCTGCTGAGCCAATAAATCGGTTGGAAGACTAAGCATTCCCAATCCTGCTGAAGCGCCAACCAAATCCCGTATAAATTTCCTGCGACTACTCATAATAAATCCTCCCATCTAAAACGACCTTAATTCTTCTTCCTGCGTCATGCTCTGCTTTAAAACGCTCAATAATCAAATCGCGAAGCTTGATACCTGTCGCAATCGACTCTTTATGATTAAGTAGCATCGACATTGAGTCCCCACCTTCTGCAATGTAATCATTCGTCACAACCCAATAATCCCTTTTCGGATCAAACGGAGCCCCATCAATTTCCAGTTGACCAATATGCCCATCTTTAATCCCCAATCGGATTCCTGCCACCCCGTCGCCACCACGAGCAGCAACCTTTTGCATAAACTGTTGCATCACCGGTCCGGACAACTTTAACAAAACCATTTCATTCTCAAAAGGCATTAACTCAAAAACATTACCAACGGTTATTTCTCCTCTGGGCAGAGCTACGCGCAAACCTCCATAATTCATGAAAGCCATATCCGGCACAATATTCAACCTGGCCAATCGGCAATAGTCCACCCCCGATTGCAATAAATAATCAGCCATCAGATTGGTCAGTTTACTTTCGGGTTTGGCTTTGGCTAATTCTTCATTCGAAATAACAAGCACCTTTTTCATATCTACCTCTAGCGCTTCCCGGTAAGGCAGCACCAAGGCAACGATGGAGGAATCAACCCAGGAGAGCGAAGAATCGTTCGAAATATTCTCATTCGATATATCTCTGAGTTCCAGAGTTGTTTTACACGAAAAGGAGATTATTAACAAAAGGATGAGGATAAATGTGTAACGCATTCGTTTTATATTTCAGAAATAAGAAATAGATTTATTCAAATTTAAGTTTTCATCGTCTATTTTAAACATTAAACTTAACATTTCGTTCTTATAAAAACAGATTTAAATTCAATGAAGAACATAAACACAGACTTTTTTCTGAGTCTTCCTCATAAATTTTATTTTACTTTTTTCCTGGTCTTTTTCGTAACAAGTATTTCTCTCGCTCAAGATTATCCAACCAGCGTTGCCAAAAATGGCGATGGGATTTACAGCTTGTTAAAAAGGCATGGCCTTTCACCTTCGGAGCATTTCAATGCTTTTATCGAACTCAACAAAACAAAACTCGGTAAAAACAACAGTTTATTTGTGGGCCAAAAATACACGCTTCCCTTGAAAGACGCAGCCACTAGTTCAACAGCCAGCGGAGGTGCCATTTACCCCATTTTTGGAAAAACTTACGAACAGGTTTCCCCTGTTGACAATTCGCTTAAAGGAGCCATTTACTATTTGGTGAGTGGACATGGCGGTCCCGATCCGGGTGCTGTTGGGCGCTACGGCAACCACACCCTTTGTGAAGACGAATATGCCTACGATGTAACCCTGCGCTTGGCTCGAACGCTCATTGAGCGGGGGGCCTTGGTTTATATGATCATCCGCGACGAAAATGATGGGATCCGGGATGATAGCTATCTTAAACCCGACAAGGATGAAACCTGCTACCCCAGCCTGACCATTCCACGCAACCACACCAAACGCTTACGCCAGCGCAAAGATGCTGTAAATAAGCTCTACTTAAGACACAAAGGCAGTTTTCAGCGAATGATTATTGTGCATGTTGACTCCCGAAGTAAAGGTGAAAACATTGATGTATTCTTTTACCACGATCACCGAAGCAAGACGGGTAAAAAACTGGCCAACAACCTGCAACAAACCTTTAAAAAGAAATACGACACCCACCAACCCAATCGCGGCTATCATGGTACGGTGTCGGACCGCAACTTGTATGTTTTAAAATACAGCTACCCGCCTGCGGTATTTATCGAGCTTGGGAATATTAACCACCACCGCGACCAGCAACGCTTTATCCACAACAATAACCGGCAAGCCTTGGCCAACTGGATGTGTGAAGCATTAATAAAAGACTTTGGGAATAACAAATAATGGACAAGCTACCAGCCGATAAAAGTCTGATTCTTTTTGACGGCTATTGCACACTCTGCAGCCGGCTGGTTCAGCTTATTTTGAAATACGACCGACGCAAACACTTTCTTTTCTGCGCCTTAACCAGCGATACCGGACAAAAAATCAGGCAGCATCTGGCCATTCCGGAAGATATTGATTCTATTTTACTGGTAGAAAACGGCCAGTATTACACGCATTCGGAAGCCGTTCTGAAGATAGCCAAACAATTGGGAGGCTTCTTTCGAATTGGTTTGATTGGCCGGATTATGCCTAAAAGCTGGCGTGACCAACTCTATTGCTGGATAGCCAAAAATCGCTTCCATTGGTTTGGGCGGCGAAACAGTTGCAGAATGCCCTTACCGGAAGAAACGGACCGCTTCCTTTAAAATTCGAATTTACCCTTTTCGTGTTGTAAATACCGGGCAGATAAATGCCCCATCATCCGGCTGATGTGATCAATTGCCGATTGGGTTGAAGTACTAATCTCTTTCTTTTGAAGACGCAACAGCATAATGCTGTATAGCGCCTGAAATCCCAAGCGGATATCATTCTGCCCCTTTTCCACACTTTTGGATTCAAACTCATCAATAACGGGTTTGGCCAATTGAAACAAGCTCACATACCTGGGGTCTTTGCCCGACTGTAGCAATTGCATGTGAAACTGGTTTAAATCATCAATCAAATTCAAAACAAACTGCAAATGACCAGCTTGAGTTACCCGTTCTTTCTCCATCATGCTGGACAGGTTGCGGTACCAGTCAAAAATCTCCAGGCGGGTATCGTCCTCCACCTCAAAACGGGCTACCAGGGTTTTCCCTATTTGATCGGGATCAAACTTAAGGGCACGCAACAAATCCTCCACTTGCCAGAGGTAAAGAATGTATTCTGCAATATTGGTTCTTCGTTTTTCTTTAGCGATCAACATAATCAGTCTATTTCAAAAAAATCATCTAAATCCCGGCGCTCTTTCTTGGTCGGGCGCCCGGTACCACGCTCACGCTGAAACCAGCCCATGTTCCGCTGCACCTCCAGAATTTCCAGCTCGGACAGGGGCGTGACATCTTCCATAAAATCAGACACCAGCTTGGCCCCCATTCGTTTGCCGGCCAACTGCAATACTTTATACTTGTATGTAATTGGCGACTTCCGCACCGCAATTACATCACCCACTTTAACAACTCGCGATGGTTTTACAGGTAAATCATCAATCGACACACGTCCTTTTTTCACAGCCTCAGTAGCCATGCTGCGCGTTTTAAATACGCGCACAGCCCAAAGCCATTTATCAACGCGAACCTGTTCACTCATGTTACTTGCGTTTATTAAATTGATTCATAGTGCGGGCAACACCAATGGTTCCAAAACTTTTGATTATCTCAATGCAGGTATCAATCTTTTCTGGCAGTTCTGCATCTTCCTGTTTCGTCCATTCGGCCAACACATAGTCCACCTGCTGTCCGGGGCGAAATTCATCGCCAATCCCAAAACGGAGTCGTGCATAGTCACTTCGTCCGGTTACCTGCTGAATGCTTTTCAATCCGTTGTGTCCTGCATCCCCTCCTTTACCGCGTAGGCGAAGGGTACCAAAAGGCAAGGCCAGATCATCGGTCAATACCAACAGGTTTTCAAACGGAATTTTCTCTTTCTGCAACCAGTAATTAACCGCTTTTCCACTCAAATTCATGTAAGTGGTTGGCTTCAACAGAATAAATGTCCGGGCTTTAAATTTATACTCGGCCACATAGCCATAACGGCTATCGCTAAAAACAATATTGGACGCATCTGCAAGAGCGTCCAATATTTTAAATCCTATGTTATGCCGGGTATGTGCGTATTCACTTCCCGGATTTCCTAGTCCTACTATTAAATATTTCATCCGTAAGATAACTTAATCCTTGATTTATTGAAGATACGGATGAAACGACTTTGTTTGCATCAACAAACAAAGTCGTTCCGAGTATTTACTCTTCAGTTGCTTCTTCAGTTTCGTCCTCATCAGCTCCAGCAGCTGCAGCCGCTCCCATAGCTGCACGGGCAGCACGAGTGATGATAATAGAAACAACAGGAACTGACTTGCTGTTCAGGAATTCGATGTTTTCCACATCCAACTGACCAACTTTGAAACTATCACCCAAACCTAAGTTTGTGATATCAATCGTGATTGTATCAGGAAGATCTTTAGGCAATGCTTTTACACGCAGACGGCGTAAGTTCGTTTTCAGTTTACCACCGGAACGCATCCCTTTGGCATAACCTTCCACCTTGATTGGCACTTCAATCTTAACTGGCTTGTCTTCAGAAGTTCTCAAGAAGTCAACGTGTAGAATTTGATCGTTTACTGGGTGGAACTGAACATCCTGCATGATTGCTTTATAAACAGTTCCGTCAATTTCCACATCAATCAAATAAACATTAGGCGTATAAATCAATGGACGAAAATCTCCTGCATCTGCTACAAAGTGGATCGGAGCTTCACCACCGTACAAAACGCAAGGAACTTTTCCTTCATTTCTTAACTTCTTTGATTCTTTTTTTCCAAGACCTTCTCTGACTTGGCCTTTAATTTCAATTGATTTCATTTTTAAAAATTTTAGTTAATTATGATACTCAGTCCTCCCTTTTGTTAAAAGGGCAAACAGCATACATAACACTTATGCCGTTGGAAAAAGCGGTGCAAAAGTATTAATTATTTATAGAATAATGAACTAATCGACTCATTTTTATACACTCGCTGAATCGTTTCAGCAAAGGCATCAGCAGCCGATAAGTACTTAATTTTAGATGATTCCTTCTTCGGTGGAATAGAGTTGGTGAAATACACTTCCTCTAAAGCCGAATTTTCAATGTTTTCGTAAGCAGCTCCGGACAACAATCCGTGTGCGGCAAAAGCACGAACAGAATTGGCTCCTTCCTTGATCATCAAACCAGCAGCTTTAGAAATTGTTCCGGCCGTGTCAATCATGTCATCAACAATAATCACATCTTTATCACGTACATCACCAATCAGGGTCATGCTACCAACAACATTGGCTTTTTCGCGAGACTTATGACAGATTACCATATCTGTTCCCAGCATGCGGGCATAGTTATTCGCGCGTTTTGATCCGCCCACATCAGGCGAGGCAATAACGATATCGCGCAATCCCATTTTTTGAATATAGGGAATAAACAATGCTGATGCAAAAAGGTGGTCAACAGGAACATTAAAAAATCCCTGAATTTGATCAGCGTGTAAGTCCATCGTAATCACACGGTCAACACCTGAAGCTGATAATAAATCAGCCATCAGTTTTGCACCAATGGATACCCTTGGTTTATCCTTACGATCTTGGCGAGCATAACCGAAATACGGAATACAAGCAATAATCTTATAAGCAGATGCGCGTTTTGCAGCATCGATCATCAACAACAATTCAAGTAAATTGTCGGCAGAAGGGAACGTGGATTGAACGATAAAAACGTGCGCACCACGAATCGTTTCCTCGTAACAGGGTTCAAACTCGCCATCGGCAAAAACCGGGCAGGAAGATTTCCCCAGGTCAACATTAACACTCTTACAAATCTCTGTCGTTAGATACCTTGTTGCTGTACCTGTAAAAATCTTTAAAGGAGCCTTTTTAGACATTTTTTCACTTTTAATTTACGTAGCTTTGGGAATGCGCGCAAAGGTAAAAAAATCTTTAAAATATCCTTTACACTCAACTCGTAAGTTATTTAAAATTGACAAAAAACACAAACAAGAGGCAAGCTAGCACACAGCTAAACAAGCATTCCCAAACTTTTTAGATGAACTGGTCAACATACTCCAGTATGTCTTCCTTGCCTAAGCCACTTTCAGACGAGCTGACAAACAGCGGAGGCAGTTCCTCCCAATGTGTCAGCAATTCGGCTTTATAGCTGGCAATATTCTTAGCCAGATTGGTATTGCTCAACTTATCTGCTTTTGTAAAAATCAGTGCAAACGGCACTTCTTTCTCGCCCAGCCAGTTAATAAACTCAAGGTCTATTTTTTGCACTTCATGCCTGCAATCCACCAAAACAAAAAGGCAATAAAGGTTTTCACGCTTCAGCACATAGTCAACAATATAGGCCTGAAATTTTTCCTTGCTCTTTTTAGACACCTTGGCATAACCATAACCCGGAAGATCAACCAGATACCAGGAATCATTGATCACAAAATGGTTGATCAACTGGGTTTTTCCAGGACGCGACGAAGTTTTGGCCAGTTTTTTTTGCCCGGTCAGCATATTAATTAAAGATGATTTTCCCACATTCGACCGTCCAATAAAGGCAAATTCGGGTTTGTTGGGATCCGGACATTTTGTGACGTCCGAGTTACTCATCAGAAAGTGGGCATTTTTTACCTCCATATAGTCTTTGTTTATTTTTTTAGTTAAAACTGTTCAATCCTTCGTTGCTTTTCGAAAAATCGTTAAACATGAACTTCCAACAGTTTCACGCCAGCCCCTTGAGGTGCCAGAAAATACTGCTCCAAAGCGGCCGGAACTAAAATGGTCTCACCTTGTTTCAAGGTTTCTTTTCCTCCCGGATATTCAATATCACAAACGCCTTCAACACCAATATACAATACAAAGGAGTCCAGTTTATGCATATCGCATTCCAGTTTTTTATCCAGCTCCAGGATGTTGGTGGTAAAATAATCACACTTCACCACTTCAACCGACTCGTTCTTTTTGGCTTCGTAAGTGGTTTTATATGAATCCGGCACCGTAAAATCGATGGCATCCAAAGCCAGTTCGGTATGCAATTCGCGCGAGTTACCTTCCGAATCTTTCCGGTCGTAATCGTAGATGCGATAAGTAACATCCGATGTTTGCTGAATTTCGGCCACCAAAACACCACGCCCGATGGCATGCACCCGCCCCGCTGGCATAAATAATACATCTCCTGCATTTACTTCTTCAAAGTTCAGGATGTCCATCAACTGGCCGGCTTCAAATTTTTCCAGGTATTGCTCCCGAGTCATTTCTTCTTTAAAGCCCAGGTTAAGCTTAGCTCCCGGATCGGCCTGCAAAACATACCACATCTCGGTTTTCCCGAACGCCTGGTGACGTTTTTTAGAAAGCTTATCATCCGGATGAACCTGAACCGACAAGTCATCGTTGGCATCAATAAATTTAATGAGCAGAGGAAATTCGACACCAAACTTTTCATACACGCGATCGCCAACCAGCTCGCCCATGTAGATTTCAATCAGTTCTTCCAAGGTGTTTCCTGCCAAAAAACCATTGGCAACAACCGACACATGATCCTGAACACCCGAAACCTCCCAGCTCTCGCCACAGTTCGGTAAATTTCCAAAGTCTTTTCCCAGCTGTGTTTTTATTTTCTGACCGCCCCAGATTTTATCCAAATACTGAGGGGTAAATTTCAAGGGATATAATTTTTTCATTTGCTTTAATTTTGTCGATGGGTTAAAATTCATAATCAACAGCAGCACGCTCAACAGTTGTTTCCTGAATCAGCGACACAACTTTCAGGTGCTCGGGATGTACACGGTACACGTCCAGATCAGCAACCGAGTCAAAATGTGAGATCAAACACAGGTCATACGATTTGGCTTCCAGCTCGTAGTTTGATCCAACTTCAATATGCCGAACCTGCTCAATTTTATCTTTAAGTGCTTCCAGTGCTGTTTTAATCTTTAACAGTACCGCTTCTTTCTCTGTTTTCGGATATTCTTTCAATTTAAAAAGAACCACATGATTAATCATAGCCATCAACTTTTATTAAGGAGTTATCAATTTGTCTGCGAAGTTACTATTTTCCCTCCGCTGTACCATAAATCCAAAGAGGAATATCGGAAATCTGCCTCGCTTGTTTATCTTTACGTAAAATTAAAGTCGAATGATTATCATTGGTATCGCCGGAGGAACTGGTTCAGGAAAAACCACAGTTGTGCGAAAAATCATCGAACAACTCCCCGAAAACGAAGTCGCTGTCATTTCACAAGACTCCTATTACAGAGACAACAGCCATCTCCCCATGGAGCAGCGTAAAGAAATTAATTTTGACCATCCCGACTCCATTGAATTCAGCCTGTTAACCCAACACCTTTCCGAGCTGAAAGCCGGGAAAAGCATTGAAGAGCCGCAGTATTCTTACCTCACCTGCAGCCGATTGGAACATACGCAGACAATCCACCCTAAGGCTGTTTTGATTGTTGAAGGGATTTTGGTACTCTCCAATGCCTCCCTGCGTAAGATGCTCGACATAAAGGCCTTTGTGGACTGCGACTCAGACCTGCGGCTTTCGCGGGTTATTCAGCGCGATATTATTGAGCGCGGACGCGATGTTCAGGAGGTGCTTGCCCGCTATGAAGAAACAGTCCGCCCCAGCCACTTGCAATTTATTGAACCCACCAAGCGCTTTGCCGACATCATCATTCCTCAGGGAGGAGACAACGCCGTTGCCATTAACATCTTCACCAACTTCATTCTCCAAAACCTCTAGCCATGCTTAGTAATTTAAACCTCGAAGACATTCTTTTTATCGATATTGAAACGGTGCCGCAGCAAGCCCATTTCGACGAGTTAAATGAAGATTTCCAGAAACATTGGGAAAAGAAATCAACCTATTTCCGCACCGAAGAACAAGGACCAGCCGACGTCTATGAGCGCGCCGGAATTTATGCGGAGTTTGGAAAAATCATCTGCATATCAGCCGGAGTGATTACGCAGCGCATGGGCGAGCGTTTTTACCGGGTTAAATCGTTCTATGATGACAATGAGAAAAAATTGCTGTCTCAATTCAACGACATGCTCAACAAATTCATGTCGCATCCCGGTAAAAGGCTTTGCGCCCACAACGGGCAGGAATTTGACTATCCCTACATTGCGCGCCGAACCTTAATCAATGGGCTTCCTCTCCCCACGACCTTGAATATTGCCGGCATGAAACCATGGGATGTTAAGGATAAGCTGATGGACACCCTGCAGCTATGGAAGTTTGGTGATTATAAAAACTACACCTCACTCAGCCTGCTTTGCACGGTTTTCAACATACCAACCCCCAAAGACGATATTGATGGCAGCCAGGTAGCTGAAGTTTATCGCGAAGGAAACATCGACCGGATTATTCGCTATTGCGAAAAAGACACGCTGGCCGTTGCCAACCTGCTGCTTCGCTACCGGGGCGAAGAGATCATTCCGATGGAGAATATGCAGGTGGTGTAAAACCTGGCTCCTGGGCTGCAAAAGGCAAGCCTGCCCTGATCATCAAGCCTGCTATTTTTAGGAAAAATCCGGTTTGAAAAATCTGCATAAATATGAACATCATTCTTTTTTATTTCCGAATCGTTTGTCTATCTTACTCTCCACTAATTAACTACTAACGACAAACTACTACTTATGAAAAAACTCGCCGTTCTGAATGTTCAGATGGCGCTTATGATGTTCTTTCAGTATATGATGTTTGCGGTTTGGTGGGTTCCTCTGGCTGCCTACCTGACACAAATGGATATTGGATCAACTCAAAAAGCGCTAATTTTAAGCTCCATGGCCTTGGGATGCCTCGTTTCTCCACTTACAGGAATGCTTGCCGACCGCTACTTTCAGGGACAATATGTTCTGGCTTTTACCAACTTTGTCAATGCTGCCCTGCTGGCGCTTGCAGCAACTACTTCCAATCCCAACCTGTTATTTCTGTTTTTGCTGGTGGCTATGATTTTTTACATGCCCACCTGGGGGCTAACCAGCTCCATCGCAATGACACACATCGCAACCGAGAAATTTGCACGAATCCGGGTTTTCGGATCAGTGGGCTGGGTTGTTTCCGGAGGATTTAGCCTGCTGTTTGTTCATCTTTTCGAGATGAATTTTGACGGTACCAACCTTCCTTTTTATTGCGGAGCTGGTGTTAGCCTGGTGGCCGCATTTTTCAATTTATCGCTTCCCAAAACACCTCCGGCTTCCAACGGTCAGCCTGTTTCTCTGATCAATATTATGGGATTGGGAGCAGTCAAGCTGATGCGTAACCGTAATTTCTTCTGGTTCATCATCTTGTCCTTTTTGTCCATGATTCCATTTTCCATGTACTGGTCGTATTGCTCAGAATTTCTGTTAGATGAAGGGTTCAAATACATCAGTATTACCATGAACTTTGGACAACTGGCAGAAATGCTGTTTCTGCTCTCGGTCCCCTTTATCGTCAGAAAGTTTGGACTGCGTACAACCATGTTTTTGGGCTTGATCGCCTTAACCATTCGTTACCTCAGCTTTTATTCCGGAGCTTTGACCGACACCGGCATTCTCTATATGATGGGAATCCTGATGCACGGGCTTATCTTCGGTTATTTCTACCTGGGCGGACAAATGTATATTGATGAGAAAGCCCCCAAGGCATTGAAAGCACAAGCGCAAGGCTTCATTTTTTTGGTCACGTTTGGATTGGGCTTGCTTGTTGGGAATTTCATCAATGCTAAAATCATAGCCATTTTTTCTGAATCAGGACCTGATGGAACGAACTACCACTGGGGAATGATATGGGGAATCACCACCATCATGTCAATCGGACTGGCAATTTTATTCCCGCTACTTGTCAAGAAGGAAAACAACCAACATTAAAACGAAGAGGCTCGTTCCAGTTGAACGAGCCTCTTCGTTTTGCTATTTGTTTATTCTTATTCATTCTCCATGGCTGGCATCTTCATTGATCCCAGGTTGGTAATTTTATAGCCCGACATGCTGAATTGCTTGTTGGCATTGGTGTCAATATCCGTAACACGCATGATTGAGCGTTCGCCGGTCTGGGTATTCTCCGACTCCGATTCCATCACACAACCACCAGGCATGCCGTAGGAATAGGTTGCGGCCTGCAACATGGCACTCATGAAATCGCGGGTAACAATTTCTACGTCATTGCTAACCCAAAAGCTGGCTTTGGTATGATCTTCCGGATTGTTGTAAAGATATTCTTCGCACCGGTAACCTTGAATGGTCTTTGTCTTGCCTGTTTTTTTCACATAGGGATTCATGGCCCAGTCCGTAGTTTCTACATCCTCCAAATCGGCGTACTCTTCCCCTTCGGCTAAGGTGCCGGCCTGATTCTGATCGTCAATGCCATACACAATGCCATTTTTTTCACCATCTCCTTCAGCAAGAATAATCATGGCCTTATTCTCAAGATCCATAATAAAAGTTCCTTGCCCACGCTCATCCATGTCTCCACCAATAAATTCGTAAGCAAAGTTTTTTGATTTAGGATCAACGTAGGTAATAAACTCCCCCTCACTGTCTTTCTTCCCATTCTTTTTGTAAGATTCGAAGTGCATTTGAATTTTGGAATCAAACGCATAGGTGTCAGCAATGGGTACCGGATCGCCCGACATCCCCATGCCTTTCATCAGCTGCTCCAGCCTTGCATTTTGTTTATCAGCAGAATTTTGGACGTCCGAATCATTTTCTGCTTCCTCAAAAACTTCATCCAGACTTTCATCCACTTTTTGGTCGACTTTATCATCAACCTTCTTTTCGATTTTGTCCTGAACTTTTTTACTTAATTTATTCAAAAATCCTTGTGCTGAACTTGCCGTTGTTAGTGCAACAACAAAAAACAGGGTCATCACCAAGGGAACTAACTTTCTCATAGCATTATTCATTTTTACATTAAAAAACTAATAAGCTACAAGTTACGACATTCCCGCTGCGCTTTGCAAATAATAAGGTGGGTTTTATTTAGAATAAGACTAAATTAAGATTTCATTGCCCGATCCATGTCTCGTCTGGCATCTTTTTCCTTCAAGGTGTTGCGTTTATCGTGTGTTTTTTTCCCTTTGGCCAGGCCAATTTCTATTTTAGCCAGCCCCCGGTCATTTAAAAACATCCGCAGTGGAATGATAGTCAAGCCACTTTCCTTGATTTTCTTTTGAAGTTTGTCAAGCTCTTTTTTGTTCAACAGCAGTTTCCGGTCACGCCGGGCTTCATGGTTATTGATGTTTCCAAAATCATATTCTGAAATATTCATATTCACCACATAAAGCTCCTGCCGGGTAAAGCGACAATACGCTTCCCCAATTGAGGCTTTCCCATTCCGGATAGATTTGATCTCGGTGCCAACCAGTTGAATGCCGGCCACAAATTTCTCCAGTATTTCATAATCGAAATAAGCCCGCTTATTTTTAATATTGATCGTCTGTTTTTTATGCACCATAACCGTAGAATGCTTGTAATAATTTCCAACTAAACACATTCAGAAGGATGAAGATAAGAAAAATCAACAGCAAGCCGAGCATCGTATACCGATTCTGATTTTCAGGCAACAGATTCAGACTTCCCTTTACCCCCTGAACAAATAAAAATATACCATACAATCCCAGTACACTTAAAACATACAGCCCGGGAAACAACCCGGTAATAAAAGAAACGATCAGAAAAGGCAAAAAGGAGTAGCCGACCAAACGGCTTACCAACAGTTTATTCTTTACTGCACCAACACTGGTCAACAACTCGTTGAGTAAATAGACCGACAAAAAGTACTGCAGAATATAGCTCACCACTTCCCGAACCGATTTGGCTACCGCGTAACTAAACAAAACCTCGCTTCCTTTGATGAGTTCTCCTATAAATACCGCTAAGCCAACCAATAGTACCAATGGTAAAAAGTAATCTTTAAAAATGGCTTCCGCTTTAATTTCCTCTTTTTCCTCCCGCCAAAACTTTGTTGGTTCCACCAATACGCTAAGGCAGGTTTGAAAAAGCTGGCGATATCGTTCTTTAAAATCCATAATCTCTGGTTTTGCGTCACAAAAATACATTATTTTGTAAACCTTAATGACAAATATCGATGAAACAGCGAAAATATCAAATGTTAACCATCCTCGGACCAACAGCTTCGGGAAAAACCACGGTAGCTGCCCATGCAGCCAAACAACTTGACGGAGAGATCATTTCAGCCGACTCACGTCAAATTTACCGGGGCATGGATCTTGGTACCGGAAAGGATTATGAAGACTACGAAATAGATGGTCAGCAAATCCCTTACCATTTGATTGACATTGTTGATGCGGGATTTGAATACAACGTTTACCTGTTTCACAACGCTTTTTTAGCGGCCTACAACGACATTACCCAACGCGGAAAATTTCCGGTTTTATGTGGCGGCAGTGGCCTGTACATTGAAGCGGTCTTAAATAATTATCAATTAATCCAGGTTCCGAAAAACCACGAGCTTCGGAAAACGCTGGATCCAAAGAGCCTGGATGAACTGGAACAAGTGCTGAAAGCGATAAAGCCCGAACTACACAACACCACCGACCTGGAAAACCGCCGCCGCGTCATCCGGGCCATTGAAATTGAGACTTACCTGCAGGAAAATCCGGAGCTAAGCAACGACATGCCTGAAATAAACAGCCTGGTTGTTGGAGTGAAATACGATCGGGAACACCGCCGGAAACGAATTACCGAACGGCTGAAGCAACGCCTGGAAGATGGCATGCTTGACGAAGTTCAGCGCTTGCTGGACAAAGGGCTCACGCCTGATCAACTCACCTACTACGGGTTGGAATACAAATACCTGACCCTGCACCTGATTGGCGAGCTAAGCTATGAAGAAATGTTTACCAAGCTTGAAATCGCCATTCACCAGTTTGCCAAGCGCCAGATGACTTGGTTCAGACGCATGGAAAAACACGGCACGCCCATTCATTGGCTGGATGGCTTTATGCCCCTGGAAGAAAAGATTGCCCAAATTCAGGAGTGGCTCGAAAGCTAAGCGGACTTACTGACGGCGCTTACGCCAATGCGTCAGCATGCTGCACAGCTCAAGGCCATCTGACTCACGAACGATGGTGGAGCTAAACGAAGAATCGCTTACCGATATGGTATCAACCGCCAGCTTGTCGCCAGCCAGTCCCTCTTTGAGGTAATTAATTTCCAGCTGAGCTAATTCAAAGGTATTCAGGAAATCGATCCCAAAGCCATCCAAAACCCGCTCCAGGTATTTGACGCTGTTAAAATGCTTATTCACATCCAGATCACTGAACAAAACCGCTTGAAAACTTAACTCACCGGAACGCGCATGCGGCTTGATCCGTTTCGGATTCCGGCAAACATTCGGGGCTTCCAGGCGAGGAAACGAATTCCGCAAATCACGCAAGCGGAAAATACGGCGGTTCTCCAAATTCAGAATGAGCCAGGCAGTACTTGCCCGCAACAGGACCTCTTGCTGTTCATTTTCAAGAATAAATTCGCGGTAAGCATACATTCCGTCGGTACCCGATGACCAGGTATTCAAGGTAATCTGATCTTGCCATTCCGGGTATTTTTCAATTTCAAAATAAACCCGCGACAACACCCAAAACATATTGTTGCTTTTCAAATCTTCGTACCCCCACTCCATCACCTGCGCATGTGCCCAGGCAGCTTCCAGCATCACATTAAAAAGTGAAGTAACTGATGCCTGAGCATGCTGATTGGTGTGATAGGCTCCAATGGTTATTTTCTGCGAGTATTTATTCATGAATTGGCTTTTTTTAAACTTTTGGACAAATCTATTGTTCAATTTTTGAAAATAAAGAAGCTTTTGCGACTTTTGCGAAAATTTTCCCCAAAAATATGAGTGATATTATAATTAAAACACCCGAACAGATCGACGGAATTAGAAAAAGCAGTCAACTGGCTGGTCAATCATTGATCATGATTGAAGAATTTGTAAAACCAGGGGTAAGCACCGAGTTTTTGAATAACAAAATTCAGGAATTCATCCAGGATCATGGAGCCATTTCGGCTACCGTAGGCTACAATGGCTATCCCAAAGCCACCTGCATATCACTCAATGAGGTTGTTTGCCACGGAATTCCAAATGCAGACCAGATTTTAAAAGAAGGCGACATTTTAAACATCGATGTTACCACCATTTTGAATGGGTACTATGGAGACACCAGTAAAATGTATGCGGTAGGCGAAATTTCAGCTAAAGCGCAACGCCTGATCGATGTCAGCAAACATTGTCTTGACCTGGGCATCCAGCAGGTTAAACCCGGTAATTACGTTGGAAACATTGGCTTTGTGATTGGCCGCTACGCCAAAGCACAAAAGTTCAGCGTGGTGTATGAATTCTGCGGTCATGGTGTTGGTATTGATTTTCATGAAGCCCCACAGGTTGACCACATTGCCCGCAAAAACACCGGCGATATTATGCGTCCGGGCATGACTTTTACCATCGAACCCATGATCAACGAAGGACGGCCAACCACCCGTGTAGACAAAAATGATGGTTGGACAGCCCGCACCAGCGATGGCAAGTTGTCGGCTCAGTTCGAACATACCATTCTGGTGACCGATGATGGTTACGAGGTATTGTCAGATGTACTGGGCGAATACAAGTAAAGCATCCCGTTAAAAATTAGTTTTCCGTAGTGCATTAGTTTGCTGAATTGGCTATTTTAGTGTGACAAAAACACAGGCAACGTGAGCAAACTCTTGAATTACTACTTAAAGCTATTTATTTTCAATATCGACGACAGTTCCTACGAACGGCTGGAGGAAAAGAAAAAAAGCATCTTGCTGCACCTTTTCTTCTACCTGTTCTTCCTGTCCATGGGAGTATTTCTGTTTAGTAATTTCTACAAAAAGACTTATAATACAGCCCTTTTTAATGGCACGGCTTTGCTGGCAGGCGGATTAACCTTTTGGCTTTTGAAAAAGAAAAAAAGCAGTGTGGCACCGGCTTTCCTCTTTGTGTTTATCATTTCGGCCATCAGTACCTATTTCTTTCTGACCGGAGGATACAACAAATCCGGAGTGGCCTTTGCCCTGATGCTGCCCCTGCCGGTTATCCTCATTTTGGGCAAAGAACGTGGAATTATCGCCCTCGCCTTGTTTTTCCTGAGCAATACCCTGGCCTATTATTTTTTCCAGAACGAACCGTGGTGCCCCCATTACAACTTCAGCCTGATTTGTCGCTTATCAATTGTTTTCCTGTTCATCTCGGTCATCGCCTTTGCCAATGAGTTTATCTTTGAGGTGCTCTACACCCGGCTCGAAAAGCTGTCGACCTCACTGAGAATCAGCCAACAAAAATACAAGGATCTGGCCATCAATAAGGAGAAGTTCCTGTCCATCATTTCGCACGACCTTAGCGACCACGTGGGTAGTTTTATGGCTATTTCATCGCTGCTGAATGAACAGTACGATGAACTGCCCAAAGAAGAACGCATGAAGTTGATCAAAAACATGGCGATTGTTTCGAAGAACAACTACAAGTTGCTGCACGACCTGCTTACCTGGTCCACCGTGCAGATGGATCATATTCCCTACTCGCCCAAACCCTTCAAGCTCGAAAAAATTTACCGCGAAGTTATTGAGTTGTTCAACCCTTTGCTGGAAGAGAAACAGTTGTCAATCTTTCTAAAAATGAAGAGTAACTCCGAGCTGTTTGCCGACTACCACATGGCCAGTGCCATTCTGCGAAACCTGGTTTCCAATGCCATCAAATTCTCCCAGCCGGGCGGAGAAATCCGGATCTCGGCCAAAGAACGAGAGGATATGATGGTCATCTCCGTCAGCGACCGGGGTGTAGGCATGAGTAAGGAAGCACTGATGCGCTTCAACTCCTCGCTCTCCTTTTCGGAACCCGGAACCATGCAGGAACCCGGAACCGGCATTGGTCTGATACTGACTAAGGAATTTGTACAAAAAAACGAAGGCCGCATTTATATTGACAGTACGCCTGGCAAAGGAACGAAAGTGAGTTTTACCCTGCCCTTGGTTGAGTAACAGTTGTTTGTTTTCAGTTGTCAGTGCATCAACCGCAAGAGCTCCGAGTCTGTTGCTGAACAAAGCTCCAAAGCACATGTGCCAATCAGGCCCAAAAGATTGTCAATCGTCAGTAGCTAAATGGTCAATTCCCTTTTCCGGTTGTCAAGGCCTCAATCAGGCTGAAGGGCAAAAGTGCCATTGAATGTGGACCAATAACAACTACTGACCATCAATGTCTACCAGTGACTATTAACCTCCTATTGCCTGCTAACGACTGCCTTGTCCCTTCTCCCTGATATCCTCTCCTTTTATCCGCTTTCCATTCGGCACAAGAGCGATAAATTTTATCTTTGCTGCAAAAAGCATTGAACCATGTCACTGATAATTGAAGAAAAAGATCTGAACAAATTCATTATGGTGGGCGACCGTGTTTTAGTTAAACCCAAAAGCCCGCAAAACAAAACCAAAACGGGCTTATACCTTCCCCCAACGGTTCAGGAGAACGAGAAAGTCCAAAGCGGCTACATTGTGAAAGTTGGGCCAGGCTATCCCATTCCGGCCATGACCGATAATGACGAGCCCTGGAAAGAACAAAAAGAAGAGGTTAAGTACGTTCCCCTGCAAGCCAGTGTGGGCGATTTGGCCATTTACTTAGCCAAAAGCGGCTTCGAAATTGAATTCAACAAAGAAAAATACATCATTCTGCCACACGCGTCTATTCTGATGATTATTCGGGACGAAGATCTCCTGAAATAACTTCGATTTGAAATTTGAAGCTTGTTAAGTCTTAAAAAAAATGACGATTTGTAAATATATCCTTAACTTGAATTTCAAATTGAAAGAAGACCTGTCGCAAACCAAGTTTTTTTTAATAAATTGCATGCGTTTTTGTCACAAACAAAACGATTGAACAATTTTCAAAACAGTTAAATCATTTAATATGAACCCACAAGCTGAGGAATTAAACAAAATTATTCAAGCGAAAAATCCAGTTATTTACGACCTTTTGTCGGAAAAAGGAAAAAATATTTTCTTCCCAAAAAAAGGAATCCTTGGGCAAACTGCCGATGCTAAAGGAACCAAAATCAATGCAACCATTGGAGCTGCAGTCGAAGACAACGGCACTCCCATGCGATTGAACAGCATTGAATCGAACGTAAAGCTCGATCCATCATTGGTTTTCCCTTATGCACCAAGTTTCGGACGTCCGGACATCCGCGCCAAATGGCAAAGCATGATTTTTGAGAAGAACCCATCACTCAAAGATAAAGCAATAAGCTTACCGGTTGTCACCAATGCGTTAACACACGGTGTAAGCATGGCTGGATACCTGTTTGTTGACGAAGGCGAAAAAGTGCTGGTACCTGATTTGTTTTGGGGAAACTACAACCTGATTCTGAATCATGCCTATGGCGCTGAGCTGAGCAAATTCAACCTGTTTAAAGATGGTGGATTCGACCTCGACGCCTTCAAAGCCAAGCTGGCTGAAGACGGCATTGGCAAGAAAGTGCTGATTTTGAACTTCCCCAACAACCCAACCGGGTATACCCCAACCATTGAAGAGCAAAAAGGCATTGTTGCGATCATTAAAGAATCAGCCGAGCAAGGCAACAAAATCGTGGTTTTCTCCGACGATGCTTACTTCGGTTTGGTTTACGAAGAAGGTATTGAGCAGGAAAGCATTTTCGCCCAGCTGAGCGATTTGCACGAAAATGTGTTGGCTCTGAAAATTGACGGACCAACCAAAGAAGACTACGTTTGGGGATTCCGTGTTGGTTTTATGACTTACGGCGTAAAAGGTGGCGATGCCGAATTGTACACCGCCCTGGAAGCCAAAACAGCAGGAGCTGTGCGTGGAAACATTTCCAACGCCGCCAACATTTCACAATCGTTGTTGCTGAGCGCCTTCGAAAATGAAGCCTACCAGGCTCAGAAAGCGGAGAAGTTCGAGATTATGAACAAACGTTACCACGCCGTAAAAGAAGCGTTGAACGACGATAAATACAGCGAATACTTTACGGCACTGCCTTACAACTCGGGCTATTTCATGTGCGTTCAGCTGGCCGAAGGGCTGGATGGCGAACTGATTCGTAAAATCCTGATCGAGAAATACAGCATCGGAATCATTAACCTGAACAATGTGATTCGTGTCGCTTTCTCGGCCATGGCTGCTTCGGATGCGAAAGAATTGTTCGAGGGCATTTACAATGCGTGTAAAGACTCGAAACAATAAGTTGAAAGATTATTCCATTGAAGATAATTCCAAAGGCTGTTCAGCAATGAACGGCCTTTTGTTTTTTTAAGAGGAACCGAATGGATGCCGGCTAATAACCGGTCTTCCCGTGAATCTCGTCAATAGCAATCCGCAGCACTTCCATTTTAGCCGAAGCCGCATGGGCTTTCAGTAATTTGGATTGAATGACCGATTCCTTTTCCTCCAGATGATTTAAAAGAACCAGCATGCCTGCTTGCTTTTCGTCCGGGTCGTCCACCACCTGAATCGTTCCCCAAAACACCACCGACCGGTAAACATGGCTGCACTCATCCGGCACATAGCCCCCATCTTCAATCACCGTGGCACACACGGCAGGGTTACTCTTTATAAAATCCAGTTTCAGTCCTTTTTTAGCGGTATGGACATAAAGCACTTGCCGCCCGGGGTCGTAGCCATAGCTCAACGTAACGATGTACGGCTCATTGCCGCGACACAAAGCCAGGGTCACAAACTTGCCCTGTTGCAGAATTTCATCCAGCTCAACGCGCGAAGTCAGCTCCTGACTTGGGCGGTTTTTCAAATGATATTTTGCTCCCTCGCTCATCCGATTCGTTGTAACTCATACACCATAAAAAACAAGCCCAACCCCAGGGCTACCAAAAGTATACTCACCCGCTTGCCCCATACCGACTGCATGCGCCCCAGCACAAAGGCTACCACCGACACCGCCCCGGAAACCACCAAGCCCGCGAAAAAAGCCCGTGCTTTCACCTCTGCCGGAACAGCATCGCCCGGAGCCAGTTCAGGCACCACCAGCTGACCACTGCTTAATACCCACAGGGCAAACAGGGCCAGCACCCAAAAAGTTCCCTGTCCCAATTGCAGGAACAGCTGCCGTTTTTCAATCCACGAATAAATGATCAATCCAATTGCTAAAAACAGCACCCATTGCGAGCTGGTTGTCAGCGTTAAAAAAGCTTGTCGGTCCATGTCGTCTAAAATTTGGTCAAAAGTGTTTATTTTTTTGGTAAAGAAAAAAGGTTCCTCCTAAAAATGCGGTTTACCTGACGGAAAAGGGAAAACGGAGAAAGGAAAATGGAGGAAGGTTGTCGGTTATCGGTTATCGGTTATTCAGATTGTGCATGAGTTCAAACGTTCGTGCGTTCCTGAGTTCGTGACCTCGTGCCTTCTCCTTGCTACCTACTGCCTTCTGCCTGTTTCCTTGGTTCTCTTAACCCATCCGTCCCGGTTCCCGGGACACCTTCCCTTCGAGAAGAGAAGGTAATCCAACCACCCGTGTAAGCAGCGTTTTCTTAAACCTTAGTAGCACCATTCAGTTTTTCACCAAATTAACCTTATTCGAAGAGAATACGAATTAAGCCGCAATCGGATTAAAAATGGATTGTCAGCTATTCAGCTTGTGCATGCCTTCTCCTTTCTGCCTACTCCCTTCTGCCTGGCTCATCTGCTCACTCTCTCTTAACCCATCCGTCCCGGTGCGCTGCACCTTTGTTTCCGTTACATCCATAGCTACAAATATTTCGCAGCACTGCTGCTCAAAACGTGGAATTAAATATTGCTGGTAATCGGTTCGTACGTTCATGACCTCGTGCCTTCATGAGTTCGTATCTTCGTGCCTTCTTGCGTTCGTCAATTCGCATTTTCTATTGCTTTTGTGGACACAATCTTCTTCGCATCAAGTCCAAATCTTCTGCGTTACTTCTGGGTATCTTCTGTGTATCTTCTGTATTCAAAAACATAGAAGTTACCTTTAATACTCAGAGAAAAAATGTGGAATATCTGGACTTGGTACGGAGCAAGATACCTAGCCGACTGGTCCGCCCTCGACCTGTTGTCCTCGCTTGCAACTACAAGGAACTTAATCATCCCAAGCAGACTCGGATGACTCGACCAGAGGTAAAATGATGAGATCGATTGTAACTCAATAACCATTCAGAAGAAAGGACAATAGATCCAAAGTACCGTGGAGGAACAACGAAATTGATAAAAAAATAATCGACATCCATAACAAACCAGTTGCTGCCGGATTGATTTTCAAGGATTAAAGGCTAGTGAACTCGTTTTTTCTTACAAAAAATGAGGTATTCGACTATAGATATTTCTTAATTTTGATGTATATACTCAACGCTATCTTATGCGGGCAACAAAAATCATCCACCGGGGAGAGCATCGTATTCAAGTTGATTTTCCTTACAACCAGGAGATTGCTGGCTTGATTAAGCAAATTCAGGATGCTCAATGGAGCAAAACGCTGGGGGCATGGCATATCCCCTATACCGAACGTGCATTTAATCAGTTGAAAAAACTTTTCCCGAAGATGGACTGTCCCCCCAACGTTTTTGTTGAAAAAACGGAAGAATCGAAGCTCATTTCCTCCATAGCGGTTCACCCTAAGCCTTCTCAACAACGAAAAGGTGTTTCGGTGCAGGTCATCGGCAGGAAGATCATCTTGAAACTGCCTAAGAATGACCGTGACACTCGCTTTATTGTTTCGTTGCGCTACAGCCGGTGGGACCCGAAACAGTTTTGCTGGATTGTGCCGAATTATCCGGGCAATTTAGAGCTGATTAACGACTATTTTAAAGATCGGATTAGCGAACTGATTATTCATGAAGAGTTGGAAGTCAAAACAAGTACCAATGCGCAAAGAACCTTAAACGCGAATGAGCTTTTAATCATCAAAACCAAGACGGGAAGGTTAAAATTGATTTTTGGGTTCAACAAAGCCTTAAGCTACTTGCTGAAAAAATTGCCATTTCACTCCTGGGATTCAGTCAACAAATGGTGGACAGTCCCTTTTTCAGAAAAAATTTTAAACGAAATTACCGTCACCGCAAAAGCTCAAAATTTAGCGGTTTTATTTGAAGAAGAAGCCACGACTGAAAATAAGGTTCCTCGAATTACGGCGTTTGATGTTGCCAATTATCGCCAATGCCCTGATGAATATATTCTTAAATTGAAGGAACTCAGATACAGTGCCAGCACCATAAAATCGTACAAAGGCTTATTCGAGGAATTTATAAATTATTACCATAAATATGATATCAAAACGATTGACGAAAAGATGATTATTGCTTTTATGCAGTATTTGGTGATTGAGCGTAAAGTATCGACTTCGTATCAGAACCAGTCTATTAACGCCATAAAATTCTACTACGAACGGGTATTGGGTGGACATCGAAAAATATATTTGGTGGAGCGACCACGAAAGGAGAAAACTCTGCCTGAAGTGTTGAGCGAAGAGGAATTGGTTTCGGTAATACAAAAAATAGACAACATCAAACACAAAGCTGTTGTTTTGCTCATTTACTCGGCCGGGCTGCGTTTAAGCGAGCTTATCAACTTACGGATCAAAGATATTGACAGCAAAAGGATGAAAGTATTTGTACAACAAGCTAAAGGAAGAAAAGACAGGTATACCTTGTTGTCGAAGAAAGTACTACCGGTATTGCGAGACTATTTTAGGGAGTACAAGCCGAAAGAATGGCTTTTTGAAGGTCTTCAAGGACGGCAGTACTCGGCTAGCAGCGTACAAAATATTGTAAAAATGGCCTACAAAAGGGCCGGGATCAAAAAGAAGGTTTCGACCCACAGCTTACGCCATAGTTTTGGCACCCACTTGCTTGAAAACGGAACCGACTTACGGTACATACAAAGTTTGATGGGGCACGAAAGCAGCAAAACCACCGAGATTTATACCCATATTACCACAAAGGGGTTTGACCAAATCCAAAATCCGTTGGATAAACTTGACTTTTGAAACAAAAAATCCCTATTTTTAAACAAGCTAATTAATCAATTTTTAAATCTAAAAAACAAAAAACCAATGACAGTATCATCCTACACGCATCAACCACCCCTAAGCAGCCTATAAACCAGCAAAAATACATCCAACTAAAGCGAATATATCCACAAGACTGTGGGTATACAAGTGTTGTGGGTAATAGAATAAAACAGAATCAAATGAGTTCAACGAGATGGTTTGATGAAAATGGGGAAGAGATAATAAGGGAGCCTGTGAATCTTGACGAAACTGATCACATTGCGGAAATCGGTGGAACCTTCGAAGAGTTTAGTGTTGGAGTGAACTTTTATTCTAAGGACTTGGACAGGCATGAGATTACAAGATTAATTGGTGCGGAACCGACAAAATCTTGGAATCCTGATGAAAGACATCCTATTGGAAACTCAAATAAGACAAGAATAACAGATTGGGGTAAATGGTATTTGACTTCAAAAAGAGATAATACTGACTTGAATAAGAAGTTAGAGGACTTGTTAAACTTATTGACGTCAGATTTAGAATGTTGGAAAAAATTAACTTCCAAATACGATGCTTGGATTGACGTTGCAGGTTATATGGAGAATTGGAACAGAGGCTTTAGTCTTAAACCGGAGATTATGAGAATGCTTAGTGACAGAAACCTTGAAGTCGTATTTGATATTTACTACGATGGAGAAGAAGATAATGATGATTTATAAAAAACTACATACCCACAATCGAGTGGGAAGCCGCTAGGCTAAAAGCCTAGCGGGGAACCCCTCACACCACCCAGCGTACGGGTCTCGTACTGG
>NZ_CANLZV010000007.1 GCF_947495665.1 uncultured Sunxiuqinia sp. | reverse complement strand
GTACCTGGACGATAAGCTGGTGAAGATTATTTACGATATTGAAAACGTGTCGAACACCTATGATGGCGACATGGTTGGCAAGTACTGGAAAATGACTGAGCTGGGGCTGGAAGAAGATGAGCAGTCGTTGACCACCAATTAACAGCATTACAAACCAATGGTGTCCTTGTGTTTCTAAACTTTCCGGTGGCAGGCTCTCGGGGCCGCACCGGCAAGGATACTGAAAAAGGGCTCCAGCTCGTTTAAACAATTTTGTTGCTAGGCAATTTGATGATGTTTTTGTATTTTCGGGAAAAGTCAAAAACATGAAAATACCGACCACTAAACAGATAGCAACGATTGATCAATTGACTATTCAGAATGAACCCATTGCCGATATTGACCTGATGGAGCGAGCCTCGCTTCAAATTGCCAATTGGTTGATTCATCATATTTCCAACGAAAAAACACTTTACTTCTTTGCTGGTCCGGGGAACAATGGCGGTGATGCGTTGGCTATTGCGCGGATGATGGCAGACCACGATTATCAGTGTTCGGTGTTCTTGCTCAATTTTGGAAAGGCGCTGACCGGATCGCCGGCAGAAAACTGGCGTCGACTGGAAGCGCAGGGAAAAGTAGCACTTGGCATTATTGATTCAGAAACGGCTATTCCTGCTATTCCCTCTGATGGCATCGTATTGGATGGCCTGTTTGGTTCAGGCCTGAGTCGGAAGCTGGATGGCTTGCCACTTTTGGTGGTTGAAAAAATCAACAGTTCGAGGGCGCAGGTTATTGCCATTGATATTCCGAGTGGATTGTTTGGCGAGGATAACAGTCAAAATGATTTATCGGCTGTAGTACGGGCATCGCATACGCTTACTTTTCAGTTTCCTAAACTGAGTTTTTTATTTCCTGAGCATGACGAAATTCTCGGACAGTGGGAAGTTTTGCCCATTGGGCTTCATCCGGATGCTATTGCTGCGACCGAAACGCCTTTTCATTTGGTGACACTTGATGAAGTGACGAATAAAATGACCCGGCGAAAGAAGTTTTCGCATAAGGGAACATACGGACATGCTTTGCTGGTAGCAGGTTCTTATGGGAAAGTGGGAGCGGCTATCCTTTCCTCAAGGGCTTGCTTGCGTTCGGGAGTAGGTTTGTTAACAACGCATATTCCCCATTCGGCTTATCAAATAATACAAACGGCCATTCCAGAAGCCATGTGTTCAATTGATGCTTCAGACTTGATGTTTACCGAGTTTCCGGACTTGACACAATTCACCGCAGTGGGTGTTGGTCCGGGACTGGGTGTGAAGCCTAATTCTCAGCGTGCGCTAAAACAATTGCTGGAAGCCAATCCTTCAAAATTGGTGCTGGATGCTGATGCCCTGAATATCTTAGCGAACCATCCGGAGTGGCTGGAATTACTTTCTGTTAACACGGTTTTAACCCCGCATCCCAAGGAGTTTGAACGCCTGGTGGGAGAGACGCCTGATTCTTATACCCGGCTACAAAAGCAAATGGAGTTCTCCCGAAAATACCAGGTTATTGTAGTACTGAAAGGAGCTCATACCTGCATTTCGTGTCCCGATGGGCAGGTTTTTATCAATGCAACGGGTAATCCGGGCATGGCAACAGCCGGAAGCGGCGATGCTTTAACGGGCATCATTCTGGGTTTGTTGGCGCAGCATTTTACACCGCTTGATGCGGCTCAGCTAGGCGTGTTTGTGCATGGTTTGGCAGGAGATCTGGCTGCTGAACAGCAGGGGGAAGTTGCTTTGATTGCGGGGGATTTGATTGATACTTTGGGCGAAGCTTTTTCTGTATTGGTAAAATAAAAGCCTAAACTTTTGGTTCTTATTTCTGTGCGGCGACAAGAAAATGCTAATTTTGTTTCCGTCCTTCATTTTTGAAGGTTCATAATTTAATTTT
The DNA here is from genome assembly GCF_947495665.1 of uncultured Sunxiuqinia sp. Classification (GTDB taxonomy): domain Bacteria; phylum Bacteroidota; class Bacteroidia; order Bacteroidales; family Prolixibacteraceae; genus Sunxiuqinia; species Sunxiuqinia rutila. The sequence continues at coordinate 262,537 of NZ_CANLZV010000007.1, read as the reverse complement.
GATTTCAATTTTAATTTGATTTAAACCATGAAAACATACGTGCTAGTGGCCTTGATTTTGGTTTCGTCCACGGTCTTTGGCTTTCAAAAAGATGATAAAAAGAGTAATGACAATCTGACTGTTCCTACGGAAGGAATGGTGTATAGTTTACCGCGAACCGGTGTTCGTATTCATGTGAAGGCGAAACAGGAGAAGTTCTTTCACGGACCTTATTTTCAATATGCCGAAGCTTTGTTGGGAATTAAAAATGCACCTTCGTCGGATTTTGAGCGCTGGACCATTACGGATATTCAGATTGAAACCTTTAGTGAGCCCGATCCGGAGCAAGTTCACAAGGCCATGGGGCGTGCCGGGGCCATGTTAAGCCTGACGGAGTCGGGAGTTTTGGCAGGCATTAATTCAGATACACCTACTGCGGCAGAAAACTACGCCGTATCAACCTTTTTGGGCGATACCAAAACCCCGGAGTTCCCGTTTTTGGATTTGTCTCTGAATCCTTTTTATGAAATGGGGGACTCAGCCAGTAGCCGGGCTTTTGTGACCAAGTCCATTGAAGAAAAAGCGCAGGAAGCTGCCCACACGGTAACTAAGTTACGTAAGCGTCGTTTTAAATCCCTGGCCAATGCCTACGAAGAGCAATTGCCTGATGGGCGTGCTTACGAGTTGATGGTTGAAGAGCTGGACAAGCTGGAAGAAGAATATGTTGGCCTATTTGTTGGCAAGTCATACACAAAGTCATTTGAATACAGTTTCGATTTCATCCCTGGAGGAAGCGATGTGTCAGGCGAAGTGGCTTTCCGGTTTTCTGAAAACAAAGGCGTGCTTCCCAAAACGGATTTGAGTGGCAAGCCCATTGTGGTGGATCTGAATAAGCTGGATGATCTATCATCGGCTCAGGAGAAACTGAAAACTTCGGCCAGCGCTGTTGCCGGACAAAGCGGCATTTTTTACCGGATTCCGGGGAAAGCCGAAATTAAGGTTCTGAACGGATTAAATACCATGGCGATTGCCCGAACAACCATTGCCCAGTTTGGCACGGTGGCTCCATTTCCGGAGAGCTTGCTGGATGGAAGCTACCGCATCTCTTTTCATCCAACAACAGGAGCCGTAAAAAATGTAATGGAAAAGTAGGCGTGCTTTCGACACAACCAAAAATTTTCAAAATTGAATTTAGCCCTATACGACTTGTTGTATGGGGCTTTCGTTTACAATTGATATAAGTCAAAAACAAGTTACGTCATTAAATTGTACTTTTAAGGAATTAGAAAATTAACACGATAAGTTATGAGTCAGAAAATAGTTGAATTGCAACCCAGCAAGCTTTGGGAGAATTTCCACCAGTTAACCCAAATACCACGTCCATCGAATCATGAAGAGCAAGTACAGGAATTTGTTTTCAACTTTGGAAAAGAACTGGGCCTGGAAACCCTAAAGGATGAAGTTGGAAATATTATAGTACGAAAGCCAGCTACCCCGGGTATGGAAAACCGGAAAGGGGTTATTTTGCAGGGGCATTTGGATATGGTTCCGCAGAAAAACAGCGAAAAGGAACATGATTTTGTAAACGACCCGATTGAGGCTTTTGTTGATGGCGACTGGGTGACGGCCAATGGCACTACCCTGGGAGCTGACAATGGAATCGGAGTGGCTGCAGCCATGGCGGTTCTGGCTTCAAACGATTTGAAACACGGCCCACTGGAAGTGCTGTTTACGGCAACAGAAGAAACAGGAATGGACGGAGCCGAAGGATTGAAGGCGGGTGTATTGCAAGGCGAAATATTGTTGAACACCGACTCGGAAGATGAAGGTGAGCTTTATGTTGGCTGTGCCGGAGGAGAAGATGTTGGCATCCGTTTTACATATACCGAAGAGCAAGTGCCGGCCAATGCGGTTGCTTTTGAAGTGAATATTACCGGATTGAAGGGTGGTCACTCAGGTATGGATATTATTTTGCAGCGGGGCAACGCCAACCAGGTATTTTTCAGGTTGCTGAATGAAGCCTATCTGGCTGTTGGAGCCCGCTTGGCAAGCATCAATGGCGGAAGTTTGCGCAATGCTATTCCTCGCGAGGCGTTTGGTGTTATTACTATTGAAGCGGACAAAAGCGATTCGCTGAAAAAACTGATTGAAACGGAGTTTACTGCGATTAAAAAGGAACTTTCAGCGACTGAGCCGGAAATGAGTCTGAGTATTGTTGAAACAAAACTTCCTGTAGAGTTGATTGATGAAAACACTCAGGTTAATTTGACCAAAGGAGTTTTGGCATGCCCCAATGGCGTAATTCGGATGAGTGACAGCATGCCTGGTTTGGTGGAAACATCGAGCAATATGGCCAGTGTGAAGTCGGATGTAGCCGGAAAAACGATTGACATTGCTTGTTTGATGCGCAGTTCTGTTGATTCAGCCAAAGCGAACCTGGGCAAGCGAATTGCTGCTGCATTTAGCATGGCCGGAGCAAAGGTGAAATTCTCCGGAGCCTATCCGGGCTGGCAGCCTAACATGGCATCGCCAATTCTGAAAACCATGCAGGAAGTATATCAGCAAAAATATGGCAAAGTGCCCGAGATTAAAGCCATTCATGCCGGTTTGGAATGTGGGATTCTGGGAGGAACTTACCCTCATTGGGATATGATTTCTTTTGGACCAACGATTCGTTTCCCACATTCGCCTGATGAAAAAGTGAACATTGCCACCGTTCAAAAATTCTGGGACTTTATGGTTGCCACTCTTGAGAATATTCCGGTGAAATAGTGATGTTTTCTTTAAAAAAAGAGCGCCTGATTAGTCTTTAATCAGGCGCTCTTTTTTTGTTTAATTTGTGTCTGAATTATCTCCTGTTTTAAAACTCCAGGTTGGACCATTGGCGACAATGTTTCCATCGTATTTAGCCACTACATACCAATAGTAAGTGGTGTTATCGGCTAGGTTGTCAACGACAACCTCCTTAACCGTCAGGCTTTCTCCAACAATGGTTTGTGTACTCGAATTGGATCTGAAGAGGTAAATATCATAGGAAAGGCTGATATCTGATTTTGACTGATCTGCCTTCCACTGCATGGTGAATGACCGGAGCTGGTCAACCGCGCCATTGCCCGGAACCGGATCGAAAATAGTCACCGAGCCATAATCTTTATCGTCTTTTTGTAATACGATGTTCATTTGAGTCTGTTCCCGATCATAAACGGAAACGATGAGTGTACTACTCAGGTATTCTTTTTTGCGTGCCGTCACACTTACTTCGCCACTGAGAACTTTGCTGAAGGAAAACTCGCCCGAATTATTTGTAAGCACAGATGAGCTTGCGGGGTTGGTTGCTACAAGTACCCCTTCCAAAGGTTCGTAAGTTTCTCCGTCAACAATTACCCCGTTTAAACTGCCGTAGTAGGTAACGTCAACTTTTTCATCTTCACATGCGCCCAGGAGCAGGAGGAAGAGCAGGAAGATGCTGATGTGATTTATTTTTTTCATATCCGTATTTTTTTATTTGATGTAATATTTCAAGCCTAACTTGAAGCCATAAAATGAATCGTTGTAAACACCGCTGATAACTTTATCGTACCGGTCGTTAAGCATGTAATTAAGATACCCTTCGGCTGACACAGCCATTTTGTTGGTCAGCAGGTATTCAGCTCCGCCGCCAAAGCTGGCAAAGGTAATAAAACGTTTCTCTGAAAGACCAACATCGTGGGTTCCTGAGCGATGAACAGCTCCAGCTCCCAAGTAGGCGAAGGGCGATAATTTCTCATAGGGAAGGAGATAGTAGTTGAAGTTAAGTTGGGAGAGGAGTTCGCGGAGATCAAAATTGTTTTGAGCATGGATCATGGCTCCGGAGTTCTCCAGTTCCAGATGAAGGTGTGGGGTAATTGATTTTCCAATGGTAAACGTTCCAATGGGGCGAATATCTCCGGCCGTATAGTCTCCATCGTAGTACAGGGCTCCGGCTTTAATTCCCAGACTCAGTTTTCCGTGAAATCGTTCTTTTTTAAACTGCCTTCCCACATGGTCTTTGGTCAGGTTTTCGGTTTTCTCTTCTTCGTATCGCAAAAAGGCACTACTCAGCGTGTCTGTTTGGTTTTCAAGCGCCCATAGTTTATCAAAAACACCTTCTATAATTAAGCTTTCAACAGCTTTTTCGATGGCTTCAGTTACACAAATTTCAGTGGGTTCATTATAGGTGAATCCGGTCTCCGCTTCCAAAATGCGTTTCAATTTTACGTAGCGAAAAAAGCCTGCCGATACTTCCTGCGAAAGGATGGATTTGGTGGTGTACACGGTTTTCAGAATTTTTCCGTTGGCTGTTGAAACAGCACGCAGATAAATACTGATTCGATCTTCCCTGTATTGTCCCGAAAGGTCTGCTCCAAAATAACGCATGCCGGCACCGCCCGTAAAGACATTGGATTCATAAGATACGATGCCGCCCTCGAGAATAACACCGGCAAAAAGCAATGGAGGCAGTAATGCTCCGTTGCCATTGTCTCCTTCGTATTGTGCACGGCTCGAACGGATGATTTTGCGTTCATTCAGCAAGTTGGAGATGTTCTCCCGTTCGATGGGAATGAACCAACCTGATTCTTCAAGAGCACGGATTAGGATTGTGGTGGCTCCTTGCGTGACGGCAGTTGACCAGTTTGCTCCTGTAACAGAAGGTTTGTATTGGCCTGTCTGGTCACGAAACTTGTAGACAGCAGCCACAATCTTTTCCTGGGGCTTGGGAAGTTCCAAAAGGTCTTTTTTTACCGGGGTTTCGGGACCCAATGAGGCGCGTCGAGGGGCTAGGGGCTGATGAATGTATGAACCACAAGCGGTCATAAACATCAGAAGTAATAGCGCACACGAAGCCCTATACAGCTTTCGTCTCTGTTTCATCATGGTTAGCTTATTGGATGAACCAGTTTAAAAGTAAGGAACCTCAACAGTTGTTTGACTGCCTGTGGCTGCGTCTAAAATGGTAATGTTGATCCCATTGGCTTGATCACCGATTTCAATCTGGTAATTTCCCAAAGTATAGGTTCCAGCCTGCAGAGCATCTTCTCCAAATTGTTTGGTTACAATTTGCCGGGACAGTTGACTTAGAATTTGCCGATTCAGACTTTCTGTGAAATTTTCCAGTGGATCGGAACTGTAGCGACTATAGGCATCCTCTGTGTCTTTGGTAATGTCATTCTGCGCTTGAGCAGAACTCATCAACCAGCTGAAATTGTAGGGATTTCCCCCGAAGGCCGGATTTTTTGGGGTGTAAATAAAATCCTGTGCGTATGTTTTTCCTGCCACGAAAAAAAATACAATGATTAGTGTATTAAAAAGAATCCTCATCATTTTTTGGTTTAAATTTTTTAAAATATTCCTGTGCCAGCCTGGTCCTCTCCATTGAGTTGTCGCATGATCTCTTCGTAGTTTTTCAAGTAATTGAAGGTTACTGCTGCTGCTTGTTCTGAAAGTTGCTCGACAATTTCTTGCCGGGGTTGAAGAATAGCTTGGTAAACAACATTCTCGTTTATGGAAACTACGATGAGCGTTGAAGTCAGACGGAATGGTTTTTCCAGTATGGTTATCGTGTAGTTTTTAGCGTTAACGGGCGGCTCCCAATTTGCATAGAACAAATCGTAAAAGTCGCGACCGATCTTCGTTTTGGTATTATCGACGAGTAGTCCGTCGATCTCGATTTCAATTTCAATCTCAGTCTCCTCTGTTGCTTTTTGAGTAATCTTCTCCAACAGTTCCTGTAGTACTTTGGGCGCAGGCTGACTGGTTGTCGAGTCGGCCTGACTGATGTTATTCGTTAGGGAGAAGAGGGATAATATGGTTATAATCAGAATCACTATCTGATCTTTAGGGGGTTGGGAAATAGGATTGGTCAATTATCACTTTCATATCTTGACCGGTTTGAGTGACTTCCATTCCTCCTGTAGTGGATAAAAAACTACTATTTACTTGCAGAGAGAGATTTTCTCCTGTTTGCGAATAGTGGTTTCCGTAGAGCTGGCTGCTGCTGGCATTGGTAACCTCCAACATATTGTTGCTGCCGGTCTGAGAGATTGTTTCAACCAAGAGTCCAGCAGATTGATTTTGCTGCAAGAAATCCTGAACCAAGTGTCCTTGTCCTAGCTGGCTTATCAACAGGTAATTGTTTATTCCCGTTTGGGTTGTGTATATCTGATTGTCTTTCCCGGCTTGTAAAGTAATTAGTCCATTGTATTGACCTGTTTGTTTCCCGCTTATTGAGTTGTTTTCAGCTTGTGCAATTTCCATGGAAAAGGAAGTGTTTATTGGCAACATTTCCGATAACAGTTTGGTGTAGTCCGCACTGCCAGAACTATTCCACAGAGTGCTTAAATAGTTCATCTGAAAACTTAGTAAGGTATTGTTATTTCCTTCCTGTATAAAATTCATGCTGTTTTGGGTTCCTTCCTGGTATCCATAAGTCTGGTTGCCGGTAAGTAATTGGTTTTCCTGTGTTTGACTAATGAAGGCCTGGTTGTCATCTCCGGCTTGTATCAGTTCAGCAACATTGGACTTATCCTGATTTGTTCCCATTAATCCTTGAAAACTTTCAATGCCGGAAGGAGCAATTTGTTGAATGCTGATTTGTGCATACCCGGCAGAAGTGAAAACCAATACAATAAGAAAGGATACAATTTGTTTCATTTGGCAAAAGCTTTAGGGTGTAATACCCCAGCCCGAAGGCTGGGGATTTAAACCATCAAATAAGGATTCAAGGACTCGCCTTTTTCCAGATAGGAGAGATGGTGGCAGGTATTGCGTTTTAGTTCTGCTGGACTACAACAACATTGTCATTACCAAACTGAGTTGTGACTGACCAGTTCGAGTTGCCGTTTTGAGTAACTCGTGAATCATTATTCATTCCAGATTGAGTTTGCCATGACTCATTCCAGTCCCCGGTTTGTTTAACCTCTGCGTAGTTAATACCGCCAGGAAGTATGTCATCAGTCTGTAGTTGGTGGGCATAGTTATTGTCTCCGGTTTGCCAGATTCTTTCTCGTTCAAATTGGATCTCAATTGCTCCTGCAAAACCTTGCCCTTCCATTATTTGGATAGCCTCGTTTGAGTCTCCCATTTGGTTGGCATAAGCGCTGGATTTAAACACTTTGTTTCCCACATCCTGACCAAGTTCCTGATAGATTATGTTGTAATCTCCTTTTTGGATTGCAACAGCAGAAGCTCCATCACCAAAAATGCTCATATTAACCGTGTTCTCATCTCCTTCTTGAGAAGCATATGCATCATATGGAGCAATTCCGGCTGCGGGAGCAGGAGTGCCAAAGTTCCCAACTTCTAGAATATTGGCTTCATTTCCATTACCTACCTGGTTGATATAGGCATCTCCCGTTGCATTTTGCTGTTCTACTGAGGCGGTATTTTCATCGCCAGTTTGAAATATTTCAGAGTTGTGAGCTTGTCCGCCATAGCCATTGTTGTATTGGGTAACCATGGCATCATTGTCGTCTCCAAGTTGATCGACATATGACATATTGCCATCCAACGAAGTCCCGCTTCCGTCAAAGCCTTGGGTGATATTAGCGCTGTTTCCATCGCCATCTTCCATAACTGTTGATACATGCTGTGCCATTGTCATACTTACGGCAAACACAAGTGCAAAAAATAAACTAAACCTTTTCATGCCTCTAATTTTTAAGTTAATAGTAAAATAATTATTTAATTCTGTGTAACATTTACTGAATTAGCATTGCCGACAACCGAATTGTCCGAGAGGTTTCCGTTGCCGGTTTGACTAATGTCAAATCCATTTGAGTTGCCTGTAATGTCTAAGTTGATCGTGTTAAAGTTGCCGGTGCTCGATGCCATTCCAACGTTCGTATTGCCCAGGATATCGATAAGGGCCCAGTTGTCTTCTCCGTCTTGCAGCAGGTCTGCTTCATTTTCGTTTCCGTCTTCGTCAATAAATCCATTGTTTACTGTTCCGGTTTGCGTTATCGATAGCTCGTTGTCATTGCCGTACTGTTTGGCTCTTGCCTGATTGTTAAATGGAGCTCCTGGCCATCCGGAAGAGTACCGCTGATTTGATCCATCGAAAATCTCTCCTGCTTGGATTATTTCGGCAGTGTTGCCACTGTTCTGTTGGTAGGTGCTGGCTGTATGGTTTTGCCCTGTTTGGCTAATGCTTGATGTTTGATTCAAGCCCCATTGTGTTATTACAGCCGTGTTGTTGTCGCCATTATAAGAATACACTCCGCTAATTCCAACCTGGTATACCGTGGCTGAACCGTTGGAGCCCCATTGGAGAACTTGTGCATTGTCATCATAGCCTAACTGATTGACGGTAGCCTCATTGAGTTCCGACCCATTTCCCGTGTTGTAGTAGAGGTAATTTTCATTGCCTATTTGGTTTGCTGTTAGCGTATGATAATCCCCATGTTGTGCGTTATTCATATAGCCATCATCACCAGCATCAATTTTATTTCCCATTCCATCTTGGGCGAGGGTGGCTGTATTTCCGTTACCATCTTGCAGAAGGTATGCTTCATTGTCATCATCAACATTATTTGCAGCTCCAGACTGAGCAACGCTTGCGTCATTGTCATTCCCCAGCTGGGTAACTTCGGCGTTGTGTCCGCCGCCATTCCAGCCTCCGCCTGCCTGAGTGACAAACGAGCTGTTGCCATCCCCTTCCTGATATACTTTTACGTATTGATTGGTTCCCCCCTGAATGGTCGTAGAGGCGTTGTTTGAGTTGTATTGCTCTACTTTTGAAGTATTCCATTTGGGATCGCCACTATTGGTTTGGTCTTGCAAGGAGGTGTTGGATGTGCCGTCTTGAATCAATTCTGCCGTGTTGTTATAGGCTTTTTGATACTGCTCACCCTTATTGCCTGTTCCTGTTTGGTCTATTTTGGCCACATCATATCCGGGCCATGGAGCAAGTTGCTTTTGGATAGCAGTGTTGAGAGAGCCATCTTGAGTTACAAATGCCTGTTGTTTTCCTCCTGTTCCTCCTTCTTGTTCAATGTCGCTCGTGTTTGCTCCTGCTCCTCCGCCATTTTGTTTTACTGTTGCTTCATTACCAGTTGCGATAGATGTTTGAAGAATAACCGAACTATTGGTTCCTGTTTGTTCAACAGAAGCATCATTGCTAGGACCGTTTTGGGTTACGTTTGAAGTGTTTTGTGCCATTGCCATGCTTATGGTTAGCATCATTGCTAAAAGATAAATTAGTTTCTTCATACTTTATTGTTTTAGTTTATGTTTGATTATTGTAAAAGTGCTCTCTGTTTCAGAAAGAATATGACTTGTTGTTTTACACTGTTTTATTTGTTCATCGTCTTGTCTGTAAGGACCTTTTCGGGGAGAAATACATAATGTTATGATAGTAAGCAAGGATTGATCGCACGATAAAATTTATTATCCCCGGTATTTATTTACTACTCAAGCTCGACTATCAAATTTCCAACAATCCCCTGTCGGATTCAATAAGGACTTTTACGGAAAGTGTGTTGCTTGAAATTCAGGAAAAATACGGATTGTGTGATTTAGCGATTTATATTAACATGTGTTCAGTATAATATAAAAGGATGTGATTGTCGTAAAAGTATTGTGAGCTCAGGAGGCTGTTCATTTGTCGGAAGAGTATTGGAGGCTTTAAATGAGTCGTTCCGGAAATAAATCGAGAAAAAGAACGAAAAATTGTTTAAGATGTTGTAATTTGAAGTTCCTGATAAAGAGAGCAATATACATAAAAAGATAGATGGTAAAGCCACCCCATCGGTAGATAAATAAATACTTTGATTACCTGGACATGGCTGTAAAAAAGATTCTTGTTATTGATGATAATAAAGCCTTTTCTAAAACCTTGCGAAATGTGCTGAAAGGCAATGGTTATGAGGCTGTTATTGCGGGCTCTGGAGGTGAAGGAATTCAAAAGGCCTACGAGTACGGTCCGGATTTGATCTTATGTGATATTAAAATGGCCCCAATTGATGGTTACCAGGTGTGTAATATTTTAAAAGAAAGTAATTTGACAAAGAGGATTCCTTTCATTTTTATTACCGGCAAATCGGGCTTAGATGAAATACGATTAGGCTTGGAGTTAGGGGCTGACGACTATTTGGTTAAACCTTTTAGAAATGAAACCTTGCTTGCTTCCATTAAAACGCGCTTAGAGAAATATGAATACCTGGTTAACCTGGGACGAAGCAAGTATCAGGCTTTTGTTGATTATTCGCCTAATGGTATTTTCCTTTTTGATGGGGTAACTATTTATGAGTCCAATCATGCCTTTAACCGGATGGTGGGGATTCGAGAGTCAGCCCTGACAGACACTCCGTTTAGCGATTTGGTTGGAAAAACAAACTTTGCACGGATTGAGGATCGAATTAATCAATGCATGAATGGTTTGCTAAGTAACTTTCAAGAGGAGGTAACGATTCTTTCGGCTTTGGGTATTCAGGAGAAGTTTGTCCTTTATGTTGCTCCTAGTATCAAATACAATGGTTTCTCCTTATTAACCGGCTTGCTCATGCCGATGAGGAGAAGCGAAAAGGTCGGACATGTAGCGTTTGAGCAATTGGTGACTATTCTTGAAGAAGAGGACATTAGCTTGTCGGATCCTGTTGTTTTGCGGCTTCAAAAGGAGTTTGGTTCGGGAGGAGGGCGTACTGTGGGCATAGACTATGGCCACAGTACTGTTACAGCTGAGGTGGAATTCTCAAGTAGGGAGCTTGAAGTTCTGAAACTCTCCTGCAAGGGCATGCCAATCAAGAATATTGCTGAAGAACTATGCATTTCAGGCCGGACCGTCGAAAGTCATCGGGCAAGCCTTATGGAAAAAACAGGCTCCCGGAATATTATTGAAGTGATTATCTATGCGCTTAAAAATCAGCTTATCAAGATTTAATAGGTAGCTGAAAGTGGCTTGAACTTTTAGTAATCCTAAGGAATAAGTCAAAAAACGGATTCCTTTCTTTTTCTAGATCGGTGCTTCTGAATGATTATGAGCGAATATCATGAATAAAGTCAATAAATATCCGTAAATCCTAAAAATAGGTGTTTGTTAACAGTTTTGCTTTTTTGAAGTGATAAAAATACCGCTCTTGCCTTCCAAGGCGATGTTGCAGCCTTGGTTGAAAGGCTTATTCGGCTTTGATTCGTTTTTCAATGTATTTCGAATTCATGATTCTTAAAACACCCATATAATCCATTTCAAATTCGAGAAGAGATCCGACCTGGTAATTTTCCTCATTTTTGCCGAGGTCTACCACGAGCATGTCCGAAGAGGCACCGACTATCTTGTGGTTTTTATTTTTTAGCTTGATGTGGTTTTCGTCAATGTCCAGCAAGCCCAAATCAATTAATGCCCGATGTGAAGTTGCTGACTGGTCGGTATCTTCAAAAATGACGGTTTCGCCCAGCAGGTTTTTGCCCAGTTCGCCGATGGGGCGCATGCGTTTTTCGGTCAGTTCGATAATTTCTGCGTATAGCTGGAAAGTATCGTTTTCCATTTGGTCGAAGGTCACATTGTTATACACGTCTGTTCCCAGGAAAAAAGTTTCACCAATTCGAAAATGGTTAATGCCCTTAGGCAGTAATCCCTGGAAAATTAGGGGAACAGTAACGGAGGCTCCACCCGAAACATATTCAATTTCTTTGTTGAACTTCGCTTCAATCAGTTGCTCATACAGGCAAAGCTGGACTAGTTTGTCGTGACTTGGCAAAATGCCGTACATACACGTTAAATTGGTGCCAATGCCAACCACTTCAATATTGGGCAGTTTGAAGACCGCATCGTAAAAGTCAAGAAAATCTTCCTGTAAAACACCTTCCCGTAGCTCACCGGTTTCAATCATGATGATGACCTTATGGATTTTGTCCTGTTTTTGGGCTTCTTTGGATAAGCGGGTGATGGTTTCAATTTCAGTATTGAAACTGATATCGGCATACCTGACAATTTTGTCGATGGAGTGCTTGGGGGGTGGTTTTATGTAGATTGTCTCAATTTCATCGGATATGGATTTGATCATTTTCAGGTTTGAAACCCGGGAGTCGCAAAGTTGCTTAACACCAAGTTTGATTACTTCCTCCAGGTAGCGCTTGTTGCCACAGAGTAGTTTGGATACTACAGCCCAGGTGATACCATTTTGGGATAAAAGTTCTTCCAGGTAATCGTAGTTTTTCTTTAGCTTTTGGGTGTCTAAAGTAATGAATGCCATAATTTGTTTTTGCCTTTTAGTTGAGGACGGAGCCAGGTTGAATGTGCTCAGTCTAATTGTGTTAAAAATGCGTGTTTTTAATTGGTTGTTGGGTCGAATCTTGGTCTGATGTATATCAAGGGAAGACCGTGAACTAAATGTTTGTTCGTATAGAAACAAAGTTGATGTATTCGATGGCTTTTTGTAGCCAGTTTTCTGTTTGTTGATTGGTGTTGTTGATTCGGAAATAACGGGCGTAAAGATGAATGGTGGCGTGAGTCAATATCCATTGTTTTGTCTAATTGTTATTGCTTGTTCCTTGTTGAAAGGGTTTTGCGTTTTTATCGTTGCTTTTTAAAAACTACAAATTGAACAACAAGCTGACCGAAGCATTGTTTTCATTTTTTTTCATGAGTATAACGAGAAATGAGAGGAATGTGTAGTATGGGAATGAATGGCTGGGGTGAAAAGAAGGCTGCTCTTTTCTTTTAGAGCAGCCTTCTCTGAATGACCGAAAGTCTTATAAATCTTTTATTTCGTTGACGAGTTTCTGAAGCGTGCTTTTGGCATCTCCAAACAGCAGGCGTGTTTTATCATCGAAAAACAAACTGTTTTCAATGCCTGCATAGCCTTTCCCGCGTCCCCGTTTCATCACAATGATATTTTTTGATTCGTGTGCCTTGATGATCGGCATGCCGGCAATCGGGCTGGACGCATCGTTGATGGCTGCAGGGTTAACCACATCATTGGCGCCAATGACAATGCTTACATCCGTGCTTGGCATATCCGGGTTGATGTCCGACATTTCAACCAGCTGGTCATAGGGAACATCTGCTTCGGCTAGCAATACATTCATGTGTCCGGGCATGCGACCGGCTACCGGGTGAATGGCATAGCGAACGTTTACTCCTTTGGATGCCAGCAATTCATCCAGCTCGTGGCAAACATGCTGGGCCTGAGCAACTGCCAGTCCGTAGCCGGGAATAATGACAACACTGCGCGAGTAGGCCAGCAAAACAGAAGCATCGCTGAGTGTCATTTCCTTCATTGTTCCTTCGGCGCCAGCTGTTGCTGCATTTGCTCCGCCAAAGGCTCCGATAATGACATTCAGCAAGGAGCGGTTCATGGCTTTACACATGAGCAAGGTTAAAATACTTCCGGCAGCACCTACCAAAATACCCCCAAGAATCATTGCCTGGTTGTTGTAAATAAAACCAGCCATTGCTGCTGCAATTCCGGTAAAACTGTTCAGGAGTGAAATAACAACTGGCATATCGGCTCCGCCAATCGGCATGACAAACAAAACCCCATAAAGCAATGACACAAACAAAAGCAGGTAGATGGCCCAGTTGAGCTGAGCCGGTGTTTGTCCTGAAAGTAATATGAAGAAGGCCAGTGCAAAGGTTCCGGCAAGGAGGATTAAGTTTACGTAGCTCATGTAGCCGCCACGAATATCTTTCACTTTGCCATCGAGCTTGCCATAAGCGATCATACTTCCACTAAAGGCAACGCTCCCAATGATGAGGCCCAATAGGGTTACCAGTACCGATCCCCAGTTGCTCATATCGGCATTTGGAAATTCGAGCAGAGCCACCAAGGCCGAAGCAGCTCCTCCGGTAGCGTTGTAAAAAGAAACCAGTTGAGGCATGGCTGTCATTTTTATTTTTCGAGCAATGATCCAGCCAACGGTTGAGCCTACGCCAATGGCCGCCAGGATAATCCAGACATTGGCGGGTTGGATACCGCTGCCGTTGGCATTTTTGTGCAACAACAAAGTGGTTAGCATGGCCAGCACCATGCCGCCTCCGGCATAAAAGTTTCCGCGCCGTGCCGTTTCCGGATGACTTAGCAGTTTTAATCCCAGCACAAACAGCAGTGCGGCTACCAGGTAGCTTAATTCGAGGAGTGTTCCTCCTACCGTAAATTCCATTCCGTTATAAGTTCCTAATACTTTATCCATGAGCGCCTCCTATTTTTTCTTCTTTTTAAACATTTCCAGCATGCGGTCGGTCACCACAAAACCGCCAACCACATTGAGGGTTCCAAAGATGACAGCCAGGATTCCCAATATCAATTCGGTATTGATTGTGCTGGCATCGGCATGGCCAACCAGAATAATTCCACCAATAATGATGACACCACTGATGGCGTTGGCTCCCGACATGAGGGGGGTATGGAGAACGGCAGGAACATTGGAAATCACCTCAATGCCCAGGAAAATAGAAAGTGCGATGATAAAAATCGCCTCTTTGTAGGTATAGAAAAAAATTAATAATTGATCCATTGTGTTGAATTTTAGGAGTGAATAACGGCTTGGACGCGTTCGTTGATGATGGCGCCTTCGTGTGTGATGCAAGTTCCTTTGATGATGACATCGTCAAAGTTGAGGCTGAACGCACCTTCCTCGTTAAAAAGCAATTCCAGGAAGTTGAGGATGTTTTTACCAAACATTTTACTGGCATCGGCAGGCAATAACGAAGGGTAGTTGGATTGCCCGATAATGGTTACGCCATGTTTTACCACTGTTTCATTGTCTTGGCTAAGCGCGCAATTGCCTCCGGTTGATGCAGCCAAATCGATAATGACAGCGCCCGGTTTCATGGCGGCAACGGCATCTTCAGGAAGTAGCAGGGGCGCTTTACGTCCCGGAATTTGGGCGGTGCAAATCACCACGTTGGCTTTGGCCGCATGATTGTTGATGGCCTGCTGTTGTTTTTGTTTAAATTCCTCGGTTTGTTCCACGGCATATCCTCCGGCAGCGGCATCTTCTTTGGCACCTTCCACTTCAACAAACTTAGCCCCCAAGCTCATAACTTCTTCCTTGACGGCTGAGCGCACATCGAAAGCCTGTACCTGCGCCCCCAATCGCTTAGCAGTGGCAATGGCCTGCAGGCCTGCTACTCCAGCCCCAAGCACCAAAACAGTGGCTGGACGGATGGTGCCGGCAGCAGTCATAAACATCGGGAAAAAAGTGGGCAGAAGGTTTGCCGCATCTAGTACAGCCTTGTAGCCTGCCACGGTAGCTTGCGATGACAATACGTCCATGGACTGTCCTCGCGTACTTCGGGGAATCATGTCCATGCTGAACGTGGTCATCTTTTTCGACACAAACTGGTTCACCAAATCAGTATTCCAGAGGGGATTGTACTGACTGAGCCAAATTTGCTCTTTTCGAAAGGATTCAACCAATGACTTGTCGGGAGGATGAATCCCAATCAGAAAATCGGTTTTTGCCAATACTTCTTCGCGGGAGGCAATCGTGGCTCCGGCGTCTTTGTAAGCTGCATCAGTGGCCAATGCAGACTCACCAGCCCCGGTTTCTATATAAACCGTCACTTTGCGCTGGCTTAAAGCAGAAACCATTTCAGGTAAAAGGGCTACCCGGTTTTCCGAATCTCCCTCTTTTAAGAGTCCAATAAGCATAAATTGATAGTATTTAGTTACTAATTTTAATGTGCTTGTATCTGGTGTTGATGCTTGGTTTTTTTTGACTCTTTTACGAATATAGTTAATTAAACTTCTTTGTGAAATTTAATTGGACATGACTTGCCGGGCTTTGAAATGAAGACCTGCCCGAATTGGAAGTTCTTTCATATTTGTGAAAAACTATTTTTGAAAAATCCCTTATAAATCCTTGAAGAGAATATCTTTGCATTTCAATTTAAAAGAATGAAAAGTTATGCAGACTTGGTTTGAATGCAAAGTTAAATATGTGAAAGTTGATCAGGATGGACGCGAACGGAAAGTGTCAGAAGCCTACCTGGTAGATGCCGTTTCGTTTACTGATGCTGAAGCGCGGATGATTGAGCAAATGCAGCAGCTGGTTCGCGGAGGCGAGTTTTACATCGACAATATCAAAAAATCGAACGTTATTGAAATTTTTCCTCACGAAGATGGTGAATACTGGTTCAAAGCCAAAATCGGTATTGTTACCATTGACGAGAAAGCTGGCAAGGAAAAGAAAATTAACAACTACTTTTTGGTTGCTGCAGATGATTTCAAACAAGCTCTGTTGCGTCTGGAAGAGGACCTTTCCTATATTTTGGTTCCCATTCAAATTTCAGCCATGAATTTAAGTCCCATTGTGGATGTGTTTCCTTACTTCAAAGATGAGGTGAATGAACCGCTTCCCCCGCACTTAAAACCGATTCAAACGGAAGAGCCTGTTGTTGAACAGCCTGTTGTGAATGAGGAATTTGAAGGCGAGTCGGCTGTTGAGGAAAATGAACAGCCAGAAGAGGCTGACGAAGAATAATGCACGCAGCCCTTTCAGGAACCTTTGCCAGCAATGGTTCTCCGTATAGCCTGTTTGGGATGATCGAATAATAGCAACAAAAAGAATCCCGAAAGCACACGACTTTCGGGATTCTTTTTTGCCATTTTTAGTGGGTTTGAGGAACTGTTTCTTGTAGTCCGAACATCACCCTGAAAAAGCAAAACTGGTCACGCTTGAGCGGTTCAAACAAATAGTAGGCCGTGGTTACCCGGCAAATGTCTTTTACTTCAGAGAAAATGCGGTTGACTACTTCCTTGCCTTCCTCGCTGATTTGCTCAGAATCGGCAATCCAATCGAAGCAGGAATTGAATTCACGCAGTTGATCGTCAAAGTGCAGAATCCGGTCCACCAGGCTTAACGGAATCGATTTGCTGATTAATGTTTCCTTCAATCCGGGTGTCAGGTTTTTATGCACCACTTTCAGTAAGTAATAAAGGCTTTGGTAATCCCCGTTTTTAGCTTCGCTGAAATAATCGTTATAGCCAAGTGCTTCAAAAATAGATTTCTGAAATTTCTTATTGTCCTTGAAGTCAACTTTGATCAAGGCGCGAAGCAGGGCTACGTTTCTCAACGAAGAAAGCATCAGTTCGTGTACATACTTCTGCTTGTCAGCATGTTTGTCATAGTTATCGGCAGGCAGGTATTTTTCTTTAGCCGATTTTATTCTGGACCGGAGCTCATCGGCATAGGCCTGATTCCAGTCATTTCGAATAAGGGAAAGTTCGTAGATGTTCTCGCTGAATGATTGAGCGATTTTCATGCAGGCCAGTAGTGTTGCATTGGCAGTGGAGCATGTTGTTTTCTCTTCCATGTTGCGTTGAATTTTTGGTTAGAATATTACTGAACATCGAGAAAAAAGTTACGACAAAACCAGCTCAAAAAAAATGCATAACCTATTTATAACGAGAAGTATGTTGTAGAATATGTTGAGTGAGTAATTTGAGAGTGTTTATTTGTTGAAAAGAACTTATGCTTTATTAGGGGGAGATCCCCTTGTGGGTTAGCCAGGGAGAAAGAAAATACGTACTTAAAAGCATATTCGCCCGGGAACTTTCCCAAAACCTAGAGGCCTAAAATGAAGACTCCCCGATAAATGACTTTACCGGGGAGCTTCTTTATTTTAGTTCATCCAATGACCTTCAGTCATCTGGTGATTTGCATTTCTGACTAGTAATTGATCTTCGAGCCACGTTTCCGTTCTGCTTCGCGCAGCAAAATTTTACGCATACGCAACGATTTGGGAGTAACTTCCAGGTATTCATCCTTTCCGATGTATTCCAGTGCCTCTTCCAGGCTAAATTGAATCGGAGGAGCCAGCTTGGTTTTTTCGTCCGATCCGGAAGCACGCATGTTCGTTAGCTTTTTCGATTGGGTGACGTTGATCGTCAGGTCATCGGCACGGGTGTTTTCGCCAATTACCATACCTTCGTAAACTTCTTCGCCCGGTGGGATAAAGAAACGTCCGCGGTCCTGGAGTTTGTTCAGCGCATAAGCGAAGGTTGTTCCGGGTTCCTTGGCAATCAACGAACCGTTTTTGCGTCCTTCTATTTCGCCTTTCAGCGGTTGGTATTCGATGAAGCGGTGAGTCATTACAGCTTCACCAGCCGTAGCGGTTAGCATGTTGGTTCTTAAACCGATAATTCCACGCGAAGGGATCAGGAACTCCAGGTGAATCCGGTCGCCTTTGCGTTCCATGTTTTGCATTTCGCCTTTGCGAACTGAAACCATCTCAACAACTTTACCTGAATATTCGTCCGGCACATCGACGTGCATTTCTTCAATGGGTTCACATTTAACCCCGCCAATTTCCTTGTACAACACCTGTGGCTGGCCAACTTGTAGTTCGTAGCCTTCGCGACGCATGGTTTCAATCAATACCGACAAGTGAAGTACGCCACGTCCGTAAACGGTAAATACATCGGCTGATGCGCTTTTTTCAACACGCAGTGCCAGGTTTTTCTCCAGCTCTTTATACAAGCGGTCGTGTAAGTGGCGTGAAGTAACAAATTTTCCTTCTTTTCCGAAGAAAGGAGAATCGTTGTTGGTAAACACCATGCTCATGGTAGGCTCGTCCACCGCAATTGGGTCCAGTGGTTCCGGGTTGTCGATATCGCAAATGGAATCGCCAATATCGAATCCTTCAATACCGACCAAGGCACAAATATCGCCATTGCTGACTTGCTCCACCTTTTGGCGTCCCAGCCCGGTGAATACGTGTAATTCTTTAATTTTTGTTCGTTTGATTGAACCATCGCGTTTGCCTAAGGCTACTTGCATGCCTTCTTTCAGCTCGCCACGATGAACGCGTCCAATGGCAATCCGACCAACATAGGATGAATAATCCAATGAAGTGATTAGCATCTGTGGGGTTCCGGGATTGGGTTTTGGGGCAGGGATATATTCGATAATCGCATCGAGTAACGGTCCAATATTATCTGTTTTGTCACTCAGGTCAGCGGTCATCCAGCCCTCTTTGGCCGATCCGTAAATGGTCGGGAAGTCGAGCTGTTCTTCGGTAGCATCCAAACTAAACATCAGGTCGAACACTTGCTCGTGAACTTCCTCGGGACGGCAGTTGGGTTTATCGACTTTGTTGATCACAACAATTGGCTTAAGGCCCAGGGCCAAAGCTTTGGAAAGTACGAAACGCGTTTGAGGCATGGTGCCTTCAAAAGCATCAGCCAACAGCAAAACGCCATCAGCCATGTTGAGTACCCGCTCTACTTCTCCTCCAAAGTCGGAGTGACCCGGGGTATCAATGATATTGATTTTTGTACCTTGATAATCAACCGAAACGTTTTTGGCCAGGATGGTGATTCCGCGCTCACGTTCCAGGTCATTGTTGTCGAGAATCAGCTCATTCTTTTTCTCGTGGTCTTTGATGGCTGTACAATGGTAAATTAACTTGTCCACCAAGGTCGTTTTGCCGTGGTCAACGTGTGCGATAATCGCGATGTTTCTAATCTTCTGCATATAGTCTCCAAAATTGAGGCGCAAAGTTAATCGATTTTCGGCTTTTTGCTGCTCCTCATTCAATTAATTGACGGTAACTTAACAAGGAATTTCCGAATTGGTTTAATTCCTGAAAATGAAATTATTGCTTTGGGTATTTCAAGCCATAAATAATGGACTAAACGGATTTTTCGCTGCTTTTGCTATTGTTGCAAAACTTGGTATTTCCAGTGTCTACAACCTTGATTTTTTGTGTGCTGATTTCAATTTTCACCGGGCTTTCCAATAAAATGGGGTCACCATCCCGGTGAAACTGCCTGGCTGAAGTTTTTAGGGTAATGGGGCCGGCAGTGGATCGGTAGCTTAGGTGTTCAGAGCTTTTGAGTGTTCCAAGAAAAAGGCGCGACGAAAAAAGCACGAATGCCCACAAGGCCATGGGGCGGACCAAAACGAGTTCAAGGAGTCCGTCGGTCGGATTGGCTTGCGAAGCGATACGGGCACCGTAGCCAAACTGGGCCGTATTGGCTAGGTTGATCATGAAAAAACGGCCGTTGATGGTTTCATTCTCCAGTTCAATGCTTGCCTGTATGGGGTTGTATTGCCAAAAGACACGGATGGTGCTGAACAGGTAATTCCAAAAGCCACGCCCAGGGAGTTTGGCAAAATCATGAGCGACCTCACCGTCGTAGCCAACGCCGGAAACATGCATGCTGACCTGCCCATTTATAAGCATGGCATCGGCTGTCAGGCTTTTGCCGCTTGCAATAGTCGCCATTAACTTGTTCAGGTTTTTGTTGAAGCCAAATTCACGGGCAAAGCCATTGCCTGATCCTGCCGGGTAAACGGCCAGCTTTTTATCGCTACCCAAGAGGGCCGTTGCCATTTCATTCACCGTACCATCTCCTCCAACAGCCACAAAAACGTCGTGACGGTCAAACTCTTCCTGAATAATTTGAACGCTGTGCCGGGGATAAGTTGTTTGCCGTACCGTGATGTTCTCCTGGCGCGCTTCAAGTTTTCGTCGTAACTGACGTGTTTTGCGCTTGCCGGCATTTGGATTGACAATGACTAGTATGTTGGGTTCGTTCCGACTCATAAAGCTGCTCAGCTTATCCAGAATTAGGAGTTCAAGTTAGCATAAAAACCCGTTTGTCCGGATGCCAATTAAAGGTCGTTTGAAGAAAAATCTTCGTGCAGTTTTAATTCGATGGTCTGTCGTCCCGGAAGCGGTATTTCAGCCAGTTGAATTGGCTTGATCTTAGTTGGCACATTGCCGGCTTGGTTTAAAGGACGAAGGGTAAATTGTGAAAACCATTCGTAGAGACGGTCATCATTGTAAACCCGGTGGATGTCATGTCCTTTTCCGGCCAACCGGCTGTAGGTGACGGGGGCTTCCCGTTTTTCAAGGGCTTTAACCATGCGGTCGGAACGGGAAACAGGGACCTGCTTATCCTTAGCGCCGTGAAACACCCAAATGGGGAGATGAGTCAGGTTGTCGGCCCATTCATCTTTGGCGCCACCGCAAAGCGGAGCAATGGCTGCAAACTTATGCGGATAACGGTTGGCCAGTTCCCAGGTGCCAAAACCACCCAAGCTCATTCCGGTCAGGTAAACGCGTGTGGAGTCAATTCGGTATTGCGCGTTGATTTCAGAATAAATGGTGTCAAACCAATTTTCGCTGGCCCAGTTCTTTCCCCAGGGACACTGGGGAGCTACAACAATAAAATCAAGTTTTTTGCCTTTATCCAGAAAGTAGGGGAGCCCGTATTGTTTAACCCGGTTGATGTTGGTGCCGGAAACGGAACGTCCGTGCAGATAAAAAATGACAGGAAGCAGTTGGTTCTTCAAGCTGTCGTAATTTTCAGGAAGAAAAGTCAGGTAGTTGTACCTGACTTTTGGGGCTTTATTTTGTGCTTCTGCTTGTTTGTTGGGCAGCCAAAGTAAATTGGCTAGCAGAAAGATAATCACTATTCGATGCATGTTTTCTAAACTAGTAAACGTGCGAAGATAGAAAATAGGCCGTTTGGTGGTTTGAAGCTTAACGCTTTTTCACCAGACCTTTGCAATCGTTAACAATTCCGGATGCATTTACTGCTCACGGGCAGTCAGCTTTATTTGTGCCTTTTCTTTAGCTCGCGTGCCAAATCTTCAATGCGGTAACCTTTGTGCGTAAGCAGCACGATGAGGTGATACAACAAGTCGGCGCCTTCGTACAGAAAGTTTTCATCGTCGTTGGCCATGGCTCCAATGATGGTTTCAACGGCTTCCTCGCCAACTTTCTGAGTAATGGTGCGGGTTCCTTTGGTAAACAAGGAGGTGGTGTACGATCCTTCGGGCATTTCCTCCTTACGTTTGTCAATGAAGTCCTGCAGGTGCTTCAGAAAGGCCAAATCATCCGACTCGTTGGTTTCGTTCCAGCAGGTGTCGCTGCCCGTATGGCAAACAGGGCCAACCGGATCTACTTTAATAAGCAGCGTGTCGTTATCGCAATCTGAAGCCATGGATACCACATTCAGAAAGTTTCCACTTTCTTCGCCTTTGGTCCACAGCCGGTTTTTGGTGCGGCTGAAAAAGGTTACTTTACCAGTTTCTTCGGTTTTTGCCAGTGCTTCTTCGTTCATAAATCCCAGCATCAGTACTTTGCTGGTTTTGTCATCCTGAATGATGGCCGGGATCAGGCCGTTTTGTTTTGAAAAATCTAATGCTTTATTCATGTTGTCGTTCTTATTTTTTCTGTCGTCTGAATTTATGATCTTACCGCAATGCCTTTGTCCCGTAGGTAGGCTTTCAAATCGGGAATTGCAATTTCCTTGTAGTGAAAAATGCTGGCCGCCAATCCGGCATCGGCTTTCCCTTTGGTGAACACATCGACAAAGTGATCCATATTGCCGGCACCACCCGAGGCGATGATTGGAATTTTCAGCATGTCAGCCATTCGGGCCAGTTCGTCATTGGCAAACCCCGCTTTGGTGCCATCATGATCCATCGAGGTGAACAGGATTTCTCCGGCTCCCCGGTCTTCGGCTTCTTTGGCCCAGCTAAACAGTTCTTTGTCGGTCGGTATGCGGCCGCCATTAACGGTTACGGTCCAATGGTTGTCGTAGTTTTTGGCATCGATGGCTACCACCACAAATTGGGTTCCAAAGTTCTTTGCCAGGTCGTTAATCAGTTGTGGGTTGCGGACTGCGGAGGAATTAATGCTGACTTTGTCGGCTCCGGCACTCAGTAAGGCTTCGGCATCTTTAATCTCGCTGATTCCACCTCCAACGGTGAATGGGATATTTATCTCGCGGGCAATGCGTTTCACAAGCTCCACAAAGGTTTTACGTCCTTCGTGCGTGGCCGTAATGTCGAGGAAAACCAGTTCGTCGGCTCCTTGTTCGGCGTACAACGCACCCAGTTCTACCGGGTCGCCTACCGATTGAATATTGACAAAGTTTACGCCTTTTACGGTCTGACCGTCTTTAATATCCAGGCATGGTATGATTCGTTTTGCTAACATGTTTGAGTTTTCAGTTTCAAGTTCAACGGAAATTACGCTGAGATAAATTTGCTAATTTCTTTCAGGCTAATCTTGTTCTCATAAATCGCTTTTCCGGTAATTACCCCGGGAACGCCCATTTCATCTAGTTCGTGAATGTCTTTCATGGTGGCAATTCCGCCGCTGGCAATCAGTTCCAGCCCTTCAAACTGCGCCATGATTTCTTTGTATAAGTCAATGCTGGGGCCGGAAAGCATGCCATCGCGGGCAATGTCGGTCGAGATTACTTTTTGAATGCCTTGGCTGGTGTAACTTGCAATGAAATCAAGAATGGATAATTCGGAAACTTCCTGCCAGCCACTGACCGCAATTTTCTTGTCTTTAGCGTCGGCTCCCAAAATAATTTTTCCGGCACCGTAATTTTCGATCCAGCTTAAAAAAGTCTCGCGATTTTTAACAGCAATACTCCCGCCGGTAACCATTTGAGCGCCGCTTTCAAATGCAATTTTAAGGTCTTCGTCAGATTTTAGTCCACCACCAAAATCAACAACCAGATTGGTTTTTCCGGCAATGGTTTCCAATACCTTGTAGTTCACAATGTGCTGGGCTTTGGCGCCATCCAAATCAACCAAATGTAAACGGGTAATACCGGCATCTTCAAACATTTTGGCTACTTCCAATGGATTTTCGTTATAAACCGTTTTCTGGTTGTAATCGCCTTGTGAAAGTCGCACGCACTTGGCGTCAATCAGGTCAATGGCTGGGATGATGGTTATCTTGTTGTTCATAGGTACAAAGTTCATGCGTACATAAGGAGGTTAATTTTGCTCATGTACTTATGTACACAGGCACTTATGCACTTTTTTTACAAATTCAAAAAGTTCTCTAATATTCTGGCACCAACAGGGCCACTCTTTTCTGGATGAAACTGGGTGGCGTAAAAATTGTCCTTGTGTAAAGCAGCACTGAATGGATTGATGTAATTCGTTTCCGCCGCCGTGTGCTCTCCAACCGTGGCATAATACGAATGCACGAAATAGACAAACTGTTGGCTGAGGGATTGGTCGAATAAATCACTTTTCAAGTTGCTGATGGTGTTCCATCCCATGTGAGGTACTTTGGAGATATATTCCATACCAGGCTTAGGAGTAAACCGCTTTACCTTTTCTTCAAAAATGCCCAGGCATGGCGTGTCGCCTTCTTCCGAATGGCTGCACATGAGCTGCAACCCCAGACAGATACCCAGCACAGGTTGTTTGAGCGAAGGAATAAGCAAATCCAGTCCTTCTTTTTTCAGAAAAGCCATGGTGGTGCTGGCTTCACCCACACCGGGGAAAATGACTTTATCGGCTGCCCGTATTTTTTCATGGTCCCCGGTAATTTCCGCCTGAATACCCAAGCGGAGCAAAGCGTTGCTGACCGACTCGATGTTTCCGGCGTTGTATTTGATAATGACGATGTTCATATGTTTTAAGTGCATAAGTACTCAGAATTATTTCATTAGTTTTTTCTCTAATCCTCGAAGCAGTGCTTCGATCTCTTTTGTTTGCTGGTACATGAGTTCGAAATCCGATAAGTTTAAATAACCTATGTTTTTTGATATTTCAAGTTGTGTTTGGCATTCATAGAGAGAGCCAATTGAAATTCGGATATAACGGATAAATTCGTTATTGCCTTTTCTTCCAAAACCTTCTGCAAAATTGCTTGGAATGGATGTGGCTGCCCTACGGATTTGCGAGGTCAATCCAAACAATTCCTCTCGCGGAAAAGTAAGCGTTGTTTTGTATACATCAGTCACAAAAAACATGGCCTTTTGCCAAGCAATAAATTCACGGTAAGTCTTCATGTTAACTATTTTATAGGTGAACGGATGAACTGATGTACGTGGTACTTTTGTACTATTTTAACAGCTTATCAATTACAGTTTTCATCTCGTTAAACTCCTCTTCTTTGTAAAGCCGGGTCATGTATACAATTTTACCCTCCCTGTCGATGATGACATTGCGGGTTACGCCAGCTCCTTTTTCAGCATAGCTGTAGAAGATTTTACCTTCAGGATCGAGCAGTAGAGGATAGCTTACCGGAATTTGTTCAGCGAACTTTTGCACTTTTTCCAGGGGTTCATCCAAGTCGATTCCGAATAAGGCAAAATCCTCCTTGTTCTTATGCTTTTGCCAGATGTCTTTTTCAATATGTGGCATTTCTTTTCGGCAAACGCCACACCAGCTTGCTGTAAATTGCAGCATAACTACCTTTCCTTTGAAATCGGAAAGGCGAACGGTTCTTCCTTCGGCAGAAACCGTTGTGAAATCAGGAGCTTGTTGCCCAATTTTAACGATGTATCCGTAGTCAGCCGGAATTTCTTTTTGCACCACTTGTGCCTGTGTGGAAATGGTCAATGTACTCATCAATAGGATAAAAGTGAATAGTTTCATGTTGAATGTTTTTAATGAAAAACGACCGTTCGGTTGTTGTATACGAGTATTTTTCGTTGCAGGTGTTTGAAAACGGCATTGGAAAGTACAATTTTCTCCAGATCACGTCCTTTGCGAATCAGGCTTTTGACGGTATCAACATGGCTGCAGCGGGTTACGCCCTGGTCAATGATCGGGCCGGCATCCAAGTCGCTGGTCACGTAGTGACTGGTGGCACCAATTAGTTTTACGCCACGGGCATGTGCGGCGTGGTAGGGCTTGGCTCCGGCAAAGGCCGGCAAAAATGAGTGGTGGATGTTGATAATCCGGTTGGGATACTGCGCCACCATATCTTTGGACAAAATTTGCATGTAACGGGCCAATACAATGAAATCAATTTTATAGTCCTGCAGCAACTGCAGTTCTTGTGCTTCCTGCTCGACTTTGTTTTCTGCTGTAATCGGAATGTAATGATAATCGATACCGAAACGCTCAGCTACAGGCCGCATGGTTTCGTGGTTGCTAATGATGACGGGAATTTCAACATCCCACTCTCCGGCTGTGTAGCGCGATAGAATATCGAACAGGCAGTGCGACATTTTAGAAACAAAAATGGCCATGCGTGGTACATCTTCTGAAAAGTAAATTTTCCAGTTCATTTCCAGCTTCGATCCAATCAGGGTGTCGAAATATTCAGCGATTTTATCTGCCGGGATGGCAAAGTCATTCAATTCCCATTCTACCCGCATGTAAAAAATCTTTTCTACCCGGTCCACATGCTGGTCGAGGTTGATGATGTTGCCGTTATTCTTGTTCAGAAATTCGGTAACCGTTGCTAATATTCCCTGTTTGTCAGGACAGTGAATCAATAAGATGGCCGTGTTTTTCTTTTCACGGAGCGGTTTTATGCTTTTCATTGTTTATTTCGTTTGACTCGAAGGCTCCGAAGTATTGTTCGGAGTGCTTGGTCGTATTTTTAATAAAATTCATTTCCGGCCCAAAATAACTAAAGGGTTCCTTTGGTTGACGGAAGTTCAAAGTTAAACACATCTTTGCGAATAGCCATTTTGATGGCTCGTGCCAGGGCTTTAAAAATGCCCTCAATTTTATGATGCTCATTGTCGCCCTCCGCCTTGATATTTAGGTTGGACAAGGAGGTATCGGAGAAGGATTTGAAAAAGTGGAAGAACATTTCAGTTGGCATATCGCCTACTTTCTCTCGCGCGAATTCTGCATCCCAAACCATCCAGGGGCGGCCTCCAAAATCGATGGCAACCTGCGTCAGGCAGTCATCCATAGGCAGGCAATAGCCATAGCGCTCCACACCTCGTTTATCGCCCAAAGCCAGTTTAAACGCTTCGCCTAAGGCCAGGCCGGTATCTTCAATGGTGTGGTGTTCATCAACGTGCAAGTCTCCATCAACCTGAATGGTTAAGTCAACGCCGGAGTGCCGGGCAATTTGGTCGAGCATATGATCGAAAAATCCCAGTCCGGTGCTGATATTTCCTTTGCCGGTTCCGTCAAGATCCAGCTCGATGTTGATTTTTGTTTCCTTGGTATCGCGTTGAACGCGGGCGGTGCGCTCGGGAGCAGCCACGGTGGCATAAATATCATCCCAACTGGTGGTTGTGAGCACGCAAAATGTTTCTAACTGTTGGTTCTGCAACTCATTGGTCAGTGAACCATCATTGATTAAAATGCCTTTGGCTCCTAGGTTTTTAGCCAGTTCAATGTCGGTCAACCGGTCGCCAATGACAAAACTGTTGGCTAAATCGTAGCTTCCGTCCATGTATTTTCCCATCAGTCCGGTGCGTGGTTTGCGTGTAGGCGCATTATCCTCGGGGAAACTGCGGTCGATTAAAATGGCATCGAAAGTGATTCCTTCGTTTTCAAAAGCCTTTAGCATCTTATTGTGAGCGGGCCAAAAGGTGTCTTCCGGAAATGAGTCTGTTCCCAGGCCATCCTGGTTGGTCACCATAACCAGTTCGTAGTCGAGGTTTTTAGCTACAAAGTAAAGGTTACGAAAAACACCGGGGATAAACTCCAGTTTCTCCAGCGAGTCAATTTGCTCGTCCTCCGGCTCACGGATCAATGTTCCGTCCCGGTCGATGAATAAAGCCTTTTTCATAGTGTGTAATCAATTTGAAAATCGAATAATGAATTATTCGTGATTTATATCAATTCGTTTAATTTATCCATTAAGATCTGGTTCTCTTCGGGCGAACCAACCGTGATTCGCAGGCTTTCATTGCACAATACCACTTTGGAGCGGTCGCGCACAATAATGCCATTTTCAACCAAATAATTGTAAATGCCACGAGCATCATGCATTTTCACCAGCAGGAAGTTGGCATCTGAAGGGAACACCTTTACAACAAACGGGAAATTGCTGAGTTGTTCGGCCAGTTTTGCGCGTTCCTGAATCAACGATTCGACCCACTGGTTTTTATCACTTTCCTGTTCCATCAGTTCCAGCGCCTTTTGCTGGGTCAGGATATTGATGTTGTAAGGGTATTTTATTTTGTTGAAAATGCGGATAATTTCTTCGCTGGCAAAAGCCATCCCTAGTCGAATGCCCGCCATTCCCCAGGCTTTGGAGAAGGTTTGTAAAATAACCAGGTTCGGATGCTGGTTGAGTTCGGACAGCAAACTGGCTCCGGGAGCAAAATCAATGTAAGCTTCATCAACCACCACCAAGCCGGAAAAGCCTTGAATGAGTTTGGTCATTTCATTTTTGTCGAGCAGGTTGCCGGTGGGGTTGTTGGGGGAGCAAACAAAAATAAGCTTGGTATTGGCATCCGTTTCCTTCAGCAAGGCATCGGCCGAAAAGCTATAATCGTCATTCAATTTTACCCGGCGTACTTCAATATTGTTAATATCAGCCGCCACCTGGTACATGCCGTATGTGGGATCGATAGTCACAATATTATCCTGTCCCGGTTCGCAAAATGCGCGGAACAGCAGGTCAATGGGTTCATCGCTGCCATTACCCAAAAAGATTTGATCGGCCGCACAGTTTTTCAGTCTGGCAATTTTCTTCTTCACTTCGCGCTGAAGCGGATCGGGGTAACGGTTATAAGGAGCATTGAACGGATTTTCATTGGCATCAAGAAAAACCATAGCTTCACCGGTGTACTCGTCGCGAGCCGAAGAGTAGGGTTTTAGCGCTTGAATATTCTTTCGTATGAGTTGTTGTAAGTTCATGTTGTATTGAATTTGGAGACGATGGGAAATAATTATCTTCTATTGTTTTCCATTGTCATCTAACGTTTTCAATCTTAGCGTTACCGCATTTTTGTGCGCGTCCAGTTGTTCGGCAGCAGCCATTTTTTCAATGACTGGACCCAGGTTCAAAATACCTTCCCGGCTTACTTCCTGAAAGGTGATTTTCCGGATGAAACTGTCAAGGTTGACTCCGCTAAATGATCGTGCCCACCCGTTGGTTGGCAAGGTGTGGTTGGTGCCTGATGCATAATCCCCCGCGCTTTCGGGGGTGTAGTTGCCCAGGAAAACAGAACCAGCATTCACAATTTTTTCAGCAACGTCTAAATAGTTATTCATCGAAATGATGAGGTGCTCTGGCGCATATTCATTGATGAGCTCAATCATTTCATTTTCGTTATTCAACACGATGGCAACACTGTTGTCGAGCGCTTTGGTGGCAATGTTCATGCGGCTCAGTTGTGCCAGTTGTTCTTGCAATGCGGTTTCCACCTGGTTGATCAACTTTTCGGAGTTGGTGACTAAAATGACCTGTGAGTCGGGGCCGTGCTCCGCTTGCGAAAGCAGGTCGGAAGCGATAAAAGCCGGACTGGCTGTTTCGTCGGCCATTACGGCTACTTCGGATGGTCCGGCTGGCATGTCGATGGCCACATCGCTGATGCTGACCAGCTGTTTGGCTGCCATTACATATTGGTTTCCGGGACCAAATATTTTGGAAACTTTTGGCACCGGACCGGCACCGTAAGCCATGGCACCGATGGCCTGTACACCACCCAGTTTGAAAAATTTAGTGACTCCAACAAGCTGCGCCGCAAACAGAATGGCCGGATTGACTTTTCCTTCTTTATCGGGTGGAGTGCACAGGACAATTTCTCGGCATCCTGCAATTTTTGCGGGGATTCCCAACATAAGGACCGTTGAAAAAAGAGGAGCAGAGCCTCCCGGAATGTAGAGGCCTACTTTTTCGATGGCCACGGCTTTTTGCCAACAGACTACACCGCTGGTTGTTTCAATCTTGCTTGTTTCTGTTTTTTGACTGGCATGAAAATGCTGAATGTTCTGTGCAGCGGTTTGGATGGCTGCCTTTAAGCCGGCATCCAAATGTGTTGCAGCTTCCTCGATTTCAGCTTGGCTTACAGCAAACTCGCGAAGGACTACTCCGTCAAACTGCTCGGTATATTTCTGAACAGCGGGAAGTCCATCTGTTTTTATTTCATCCAGAATGGCCCCTACTTTTTCGCTGAGGTTGGCTGCGTTAAACAGTGGGCGTTCCAGCAGTGCTGCCCATGTGCTCTTTTCAGGATTTAAATAGCGTTTCATGCGTCAATTTTATAGTAAGATTGAATGTTTTCTTTGTTTATGTGTGGGCCTGTTTAGAAAATCATCTTTTCAATTGGCATAACTAAAATACCTTGTGCCCCGACTTCTTTTAGTTTTCCGATGATCTCCCAAAACTCTTTCTCGGCAATTACAGAGGACATAGATACCCATCCTTCTTCAGCCAATGTTGTAACCGTTGGACTCTTCATGCCTGGAAGAATTGCTTTTATGGCGTCAATTTTTTCTTTGGGGGCATTGAGTACGATGTATTTTTTATCTTTTGCCCGCTCAACCGACTCCATGCGGAAAATCATTTCATCCAGAATGGCTTGCTTGGCTGGTGAAAGCTCTTGCGGGGCTACCAAAACAGCTTCTGATTGAAGGGCTACTTCTACTTCCTTCAGTCGGTTTGAAACCAAAGTTGAGCCTGAACTTACAATGTCAAAAATGGCATCAGCCAGCCCAATTCCGGGGGCAATTTCTACGGAACCCGAAATCACGTGAATGTCGGCTTGTACGTTGTTTTTATCCAAAAAGTCTTTCAGAATAACGGGATAGGAGGTCGCAATTTTTTTGCCGTTGAACCATTCGATGCCCGGGTAGTCTTCTGATTTTGGAATGGCCAGGCTTAATCGACATTTGCTGAAACCCAATCGTTTGATGATTTGCACGTTTTCTTTTTTCTCCAGCATTTCATTTTCACCAACAATACCAATGTCGGCTACTTGGTCGGCTACGGCCTGCGGAATATCATCATCGCGCAAAAACAGGACTTCCAGCGGAAAGTTTTTTGCTGCAGCCAGTAGTTTTCGCCGCCCCAGGTTAATTTTAATTCCAGCTTCTCCAATAAGTTGCATGGAGTCTTCATTGAGTCTCCCTTTTGTTTGAATAGCGATTCTTAGTTGTGTCATGCTAATTTTTGTCAATAAAAAAGGCTTACCGTTTTGGTAAGCCTTCTTTGGGTTAATATTGTTTACAACAAAGCAAAAGAATTACGGCCTACCAATTAATAGGATGTGATGATGGCCGATATGTCCCAGTTTGTTATTCATGTCGTTTTTACTTTGAGCTGCAAGTATAGTGATAAAATAAAGGTGAACCAAATGAAATTCTGACAAATTGTAACTCCGATCCGATTTTTTATTCTTTTTTTAATTTTAGTATTTTGTGACAATCGATTGCATTAAAATATTATTTTTGATTGCATGATTAAACCTAAATCAATATCATAATGAAAAAAGTACTATCTGTTTTACTGCTGTTTATGCTTGTTGGCAGTCTGAATGCCGGGAATAAAGACAAATTGTTTAAGCCCAATCACATTAAAAAGGTCATGAAGAAAGCGACCTTCTGGCAGTTAAAAAATCCGAAGCACAAATTGTATGATTGGACCAACGGCGCTTTTTATGCGGGTGTTTTTGCGGCTTATGAAACAACCGGCTCCCAAAAGATTTGGAAGGCTTTAATGGAAATGGGAGAGGCCAATGAATGGAAGCCTGGCCCTCGCTTGCAGCATGCCGATGATCATGCGATTTGCCAAACCTACATTGATATTTATCGGATTGAGAAGGACGAAAAAATGATTGCTCCTTTCCGGGAAACGGCGGACAAAATCATGGCGACGCCATATAAAACCGGCGAAATACGCCCGATTACCTGGTGGTGGTGCGATGCCCTGTTTATGGCTCCTCCGGCTTTGGTGAAGCTTGGCGTTACGCTGGGAGATGACAAATACCTGGAGTTTAATGACCGGCTTTTTAAGGAAACGTATGACTTGCTTTTTGACCAGGAAGAGGATTTGTATGCGCGGGATATTCAGTATAAAACCGATTGGAAAGAGCCTCGCTATGAAGCCAACGGTGAGAAAATATTTTGGTCGCGTGGCAATGGGTGGGTGATGGGCGGACTGGTGCGCGTGTTGGAGGAACTTCCTGCTGATTATAAAAACCGCCAGTTCTACGAAGATCAGTTTTTACGCATGGCCAGTAAAATTAAAGCGCTTCAGCAAGCCGATGGTTTATGGCGAGCCAGTTTGTTGGATCCGCAATCGTATCCAGGTGGCGAGTCGAGCGGTTCGGGTTTTTATACCTATGCTTTGGCATGGGGAATTAACAATGGCCTTTTAGACAAAGAGGAGTATCAGCCGGTAGTTGAAAAGGCCTGGATTGGCCTGAATGGTTTGTTGCAAGCCGATGGGCATGTGGGCTGGACCCAGCCAATTGGTGCCGATCCGCGTGCAAATTTCTCGAATGACAGTTGGGAGGTTTATGGCACAGGAGCCTTTTTACTTGCCGGAAGTGAGGTGATTAAAATGGATTGGTAGTTCGTTTTGAACTTCTGAAAATAAACGAAGAAAGCGGTTTCTCAGGGAGATAACCGCTTTCTTTTTGTTGTGACCATTGCGTATTTAGTCAAATATGTTCTTCATCTTCTCAAAGAAGTTTTTGTCTCCGGCTCCCGGCGTATGCTGGAAGTTTGGAGATGCTTGCAGCTTCTCGAGAAGTTTACGCTCTTCAGCCGAAATTTTCTTCGGAGCCCAAGCGTGAATACGTACCAGTAAATCGCCTTTGCCATAGCCATTCACATCAGGCAGCCCTTTTCCGCGTAAGCGTAAAATTTTCTCGGGCTGTGTGCCGGCTTCTATCTTCACTTTTACTTTATTCTCAACAGTAGGTATTTCAGCTGTTGTGCCTAAAGCAAAATCAGGCAGGCTGAGGAATAAATTGTAGATTAAATTATTGCCATCCCGAATTAGTTCCGGATGGTTTTCTTCTGTAATAATGACTAATAAATCACCATTCAGTCCGCCGCGTCGTCCAGCATTTCCTTTGCCTGAAACATTCAGCTGCATACCTTCTGCTACTCCGGCCGGGATTTTGATGCTCACAACTTCTTCGTCACGAACAACGCCTTCGCCGCCACAGGAGTTACATTTGTTTTTAATAATCTGACCTTCGCCATTACAGCTGGGGCAGGCTGCTGTTGTTTGCATTTGTCCCAACAAGGTGTTGGTTACGCGGGTTACGTGGCCGCTTCCGCGACACGTGGAACAGGAGGTATAGTCATTGCCGCCTTGTGCTCCGGTTCCGTTACAGGAATCACAAGCTTTGTATTTCTTTAGCTTCAGTTTCTTTTCTACGCCATTGGCAATGTCTTTAAGCGAAAGGGTGACTTTTACGCGCAGATCGGATCCGCGATGCACTCTTCTGCCGCCTCCGCGAGATGACCCGCCAAAGCCGCCGAAACCGCCTCCGCCAAAGCCATGACCTCCGAAAATATCGCCAAACATGGAGAAAATATCATCCATGGACATATCGTGCTGGCTGAATCCACCGCCGCCGCCTGCTCCGCCAACTCCGGCATGCCCGAACTGGTCATAGCGTTGTTTCTTTTGCGGATTACTCAATACCTCGTAGGCCTCGGCAGCTTCCTTGAATTTTTCTTCAGCTTCCTTGTTGTCCGGATTTTTATCCGGGTGATATTGAATGGCTTTTTTGCGATAGGCTTTTTTAATTTCCTCGGCTGAAGCGTTTTTGCTAACTCCTAATACTTCGTAAAAATCTCTTTTTGTCATACTTGCTTTTTCTTTGTCTATTCGCCAATTACCACTTTCGAAAAGCGAATGACTTTTTCATTCATCAGATAGCCCTTTTGAATGACATCCACCACTTTCCCTTTGAGTTCTTCTTTAGGGGCAGGAATTTTAGTTACCGCTTCGTGCAAGTCGGTATCAAAGTCTTTTTCTAAGGCGTTAATTTCAGCAATTCCGTTTTGTTTCAGGAAATCCTGAAATTTGCTATAGATCAACAGGATGCCCTCTTTTAGTGGGTCTTTGTCGTCAATCTCGCTGAAAGCCATTAGCGCGCGTTCAAAGTCATCAATAACAGGTAGAATATTGACAATAACCGTTTCTCCACCTGTTTTCACAAGGTCCATTTTCTCGCGCATGGTGCGTTTGCGGTAGTTGTCAAACTCGGCTTGAAGACGAATGTGTTTGTCTCTTATTTCCTGCAATTCTTTTCCTAAAGCTTCGATTTTATCTTCAGGTTTCTCTTTTTTTGACTTCTTATCTTTTTTAGAGGCTTCTGCCTTTTCTGATTTTGCGTCTTGTTCAGCCGTTTCGTTTTGTTCCTGAGCAGTTGTTTCTGTAACTTCCTTTTCTTCTACTTGCTCTTGATCGTTGCTTATTTTTTCTTTGGCCATGTTTCTTCGTATTTAAAATTACCGGATTGTCGATTTACAAAAACGTTGCCATTTCGCGTATGGGGACAATTTGGCACACCTGGCTTGTCAATAGCTGACAAAAGTATAAAAAAAGAAAGGCAGCACGGGTGTACTGCCTTCCAATGCTATGTGGATATAATCTTATTTTAATAGTTCCTTCAAAGTAGCTTCAAGCGCTGCTCCACGCAGGTTCTTGGCAATGATTACCCCATCGCCGTCAATCAGGAAGCTTGCTGGAATACCGCGAACCCCATATACAGCAGCGTATTTGGCCTGCCAGCCATTTAAGTCTGACACATGGTAGTCCCAACCGAGTTTGTCATCTTCAATGGCTTTTTTCCAGGCTTCTTTGTTTTTGTCGAGTGACACGCTGAAGACCGTAAAGCCATTTCCGTTTTTAAACTTTTTGTCTTTAAATGATTCATAGGCAGCCACAACAGTTGGGTTTTCGCGCCGGCAAGGGGGACACCACGAAGCCCAAAAGTCAATTAATACCACTTTCCCTTTTAAGGAGGATAAGGTAAGTTCTTTTCCGTCAATTGATTGTTCTGCAATCTCAGGAGCTTTATTGCCAACGGCAAGACCTATTTTAACATCATCGCCGGCATATGATTGGGCGATCAGGCCTACAATCAATGTCAGTGTAATTAATAATTTTTGTTTCATCTTTCTTTTCTCTTAATTCAAAATTTCAACTCAAATCGAGCCCAATAATAGTAAAAATGCAACTATGTCACTATGTGGGCACGTCACTTTTTGAATTTATTAACAAAACGGCTTGTTGATAATCGATTAGCTGGTTCGAATGATATTGGCTCCGATAGCCTGCAAACGCTGGTCGATGGCTTCATAGCCACGGTCGATTTGTTCAATGTTAAAAATTTCGCTTTTCCCTTGAGCCGATAAGGCTGCAATTAGCAAGGCTACTCCAGCCCGAATGTCAGGTGATGACATAGTGGTACCACGAAGCGTGTGTTTTTTATTCAATCCGATGACTGTGGCACGGTGCGGGTCGCAAAGGATAATTTGGGCTCCCATGTCAATGAGTTTATCCACAAAGAACAGACGGCTTTCAAACATCTTTTGGTGTATAAGCACGCTGCCTTTGGCTTGGGTGGCTACCACTAAAAAGATACTTAGCAGGTCGGGTGTTAATCCGGGCCAGGGAGCATCTGAAATGGTCATGATGGACCCGTCGATGAAGGTTTCAATTTCATAGCCTTCCTGTTCGGGAATGAAAATGTCGTCTCCTTTAACCTGCAATTTGATGCCAAGGCGTTTAAAAGACTCAGGAATAATTCCCAGATGTTCAATTCCGGTTCCCTGGATGGTTATTTCTGAACCAGTCATGGCGGCCAGCCCAATAAAGCTGCCAACCTCAATCATGTCGGGCAAAATGGCGTGTGTGCATCCGCTGAGCTGTTTAACTCCTGTAATGCGAAGCAGGTTTGAGCCAATTCCCTCGATCTTTGCCCCCATTGAAACCAGCATTTTGCAAAGCTGCTGCAGATAGGGTTCGCAAGCTGCATTGTAAATGGTGGTAATGCCTTCAGCCATAACGGCAGCCATTAAAATATTGGCCGTTCCGGTAACTGATGCCTCGTCGAGAAGCATGTAGGCTCCCTGAAGTTTTTGGGTCGTAACCCGGTAAAAAAGGTTGACGGGGTCGTAAGTAAATTCAGCTCCGAGTTTTTGGAGACCAACAAAATGAGTGTCTAAGCGGCGGCGTCCAATTTTATCACCACCCGGCTGAGGAATCAGGGCTTTGTTGAAGCGCGCCAACAGGGGACCGACAATCATGATGGATCCGCGCAAGCTGCTGGCCTGACGAGCAAATTGCTCTGATTTCAGGTAATGCATATCCACCTGATCAGCTTGAAACTTGTACTGTCCTTTTTGCAAACGTTCGGTTTTAACGCCTAATTCGCTCAAAATTTCGATGAGTTTCAATACATCCCGAATTTCGGGAATATTGCTAATGATAACGGGTTCGCTGGTTAAGAGGGTTGCACAAATAACTTGCAATGCTTCGTTTTTTGCACCTTGAGGCTTTAGCGTCCCTGCTAATTTTTTTCCGCCTTCAATTTGAAATGTTGCCATCTCCTTGAATAGTGTTTTTAGTCGTTTTTGCGATGTTTTTTGGGGCCTCGGTTCGAGCCGGTGTTTTGTTTTTTGCGTGGGGCTGAACGGAAAAGAATATCACGTGTTTCGGTTAGATCCAAATCATCTCTTTGGATTTTTCCATCGGAAACAATTTCCAGATCCTTGTAAATTTTCTCATCATCTACGGCGTCTTTGTTCCACGTCAGGTAGGATTTCTTCATGTGGTTGGCCAGCAGGGTGATCAGAATTTCCTTTTCTTCGCCGCTTTCATATTGAATGGCTTCATTAACCATCAATTCCAATGTTTTTCCGTAGTAACGAAATTTGATTTTATTACTTGAGTAAGGTACTTTTTTGGGAGGCTCCTGAAATGTTTCCGGCTTTGGCGGATCATACGGATAATCGATATCCAACTTGAAGTCAGCCATAATTGCCAGGTGGTCCCAGAGTTTATGCTTGAAATCGTTGATATCGCGCAGGTAAGGGTGTAAGTTCCCCATGATGTCGATAATAGTTTGGGCCGCTATATTGCGTTCAGTACGGTCCTCAATGGTCATCACGTGATCAACCATATTCTGAATATTACGCCCATACTCCGGCAGGGGTAATTTTTTACGATTCGAGTTGTAATCCATTTAAAAAAAATATCTAATAAACTTTTGTGTCAAACAAGGTTGTACTAGTTCGGTAATACTATTGATAATCTGAAGTAAAGGAGATTTATCTACCTGCAAAGCTAAGTGAAAATATTTTGTTGACAAATTTAATTTGCGAAAAACTTGATTGGTTGGCTGTTATTCCCTTCCAGCCGTTGAATTATTCAACAATTTTTAGCTTGGCAAATTTAAGCAGCAATTGCTTTTGACCGGCATTGGGAAAGAACACGGTAGCTTTAAGGTTGGGAAACGTACCTTCAACCTGCTGGACCTTACCTTTACCAAATCGTTGGTGTTCAACCAACATGCCCGTTTGAATGTCGCGAGGGTCATCGCCATCAAAATTTTGAGCTTGCTTTTTGGCTTGCCGAAGTTGGACCAGTTTTTGGTTCATGCCCGGCTGATCGGCGGTAGTCGGCCGGCGGGAAGCTGCAGATGGTTTGCCAAATGTTTGTTTCTGAATGGCTTTGTCTTCACCCGGCAATTCGTCAAAGTTAAAGTCGGCTTCAGCTGGAAGTTCCAGAAACTGCATGTCAACTTCGCCGATAAAGCGGCTGGGATTGCAGAAATCAAGTTTCCCCCAGCGGTAGCGTTGTCTGGCAAAGCTGAGGTAGGCATTTTCTTCGGCGCGAGTAAGAGCAACATAAAACAACCGGCGTTCTTCTTCAAAAGCTTCAGGGGTGATGTTTCCAAACTGGTTGGAGGGGAATAGGTTTTCTTCCACTCCCACGATAAATACGTTTTTAAATTCAAGCCCTTTGGCCGAGTGGATGGTCATCAAGGTTACCTTATCGCGGTCTTCGTCTTTATCTGAATCCTGATCGGTAAGCAGGGCCACATCCTCCATGTAATTAGCCAGGTGGTTGGGCTGTCCTTCCTCGCGGGCATTGATTGAGAATTCCTGTATACCATTCAATAACTCCTGGATATTTTGGAACCGGCTTAGTCCTTCTGTTGTTTGATCCTTGTATAAATCTTTTATGACACCAGTCTGTGTGGCAATTTCGCTCGCCATTTCATAGGCATCGTTCAGTTCGTTTTTGTCCTGAAACTGTTTGATCAGGGCCGCAAATTGCTGCACTTTGCTGATGGTTCCTCTGTTCAGAGCGGCATGATTGACGGATTCACTTTGTTCGATAATCTCGAAAATACTGGTGCCCTGACTCATGGCTGCCTGCTCAAGCTTGGTCAGAGTGGTGGCGCCAATTCCGCGGGCCGGGTAATTAATAATTCGTTTGAGGGCTTCGTTGTCCTTCGGATTGATGACGATCCGGAAGTAGGATAGTAAGTCCTTGATTTCCTTGCGTTGGTAGAAGGATAGTCCTCCGTATATTTTATAGGGAATGTTGCGTTTTCGCAGGCATTCCTCAAAAATACGCGACTGGGCATTGGTGCGGTACAAAATTGCATAGTCGTAATAGTGGTAATGATGGCGCATGCGGGTTTCGCTGATTTCATTGGCAACCAAGTACCCTTCCTCGTTATCGGTTAAGGCCGAAAACACTTTGATGCGGTTTCCTTCGGCATTTTCGGAAAAAACCCGTTTGGGGAGCTGACGTTTGTTTTTTTGAATCACGCTGTTGGCTGCATTCACAATGGTTTGCGTTGAGCGGTAGTTTTGCTCCAGCTTGTAAACCTGGTGCTCGGGGTAATCTTTCTGAAAATTCAGAATGTTTTCAATTCGTGCTCCGCGGAATGAATAAATACTTTGGGCATCATCGCCAACAACGCATAGGTTTTTGTGTTTAGAAGCCAGGTTTTTTACAATCAGGTATTGCGAGAAGTTCGTATCCTGATACTCGTCAACCAAAACATAGTCAAATCGATCCTGGTATTTGGCCAGTATGTCTTTGTGGTCGCGGAACAAGATGTTTGTTTTCAATAGCAGGTCATCAAAATCCATGGCTCCGGCCAAAAAGCATCGGCGTGAATATTCCTTATAGAGCTCAGCGATGCGTGGCATGCGTATGCTCATGTCATATTCGCGTACCTGGGCATTGGTGGCATAGGCTGCGGGAGTAATCAGGCTGTTTTTTGCTGCTGAAATCCGGCTGGCAACCACGTTGACTTTGTATGTTTTATCGTCCAGCTTAAATTCTTTGATAATGGTTTTCAACAGGCTTTTGGAGTCTGCTGAATCATAGATTGTGAAATTTGAGGGGTAACCAAGAACTTCCGATTCCACCCGTAAAATGCGGGCAAAAATGGAGTGAAACGTTCCCATCCAAAGGTATTTGGCCGTGTGTGCCCCAACAACATTGGCAATCCGTTCTTTCATTTCTTTGGCTGCCTTGTTGGTAAAGGTAAGCGATAAAATGCTGGCCGGTCGTGTGCCTTGCTTCAGCAAGTGAGCAATGCGGTAAGTCAGTACCCGTGTTTTGCCAGAGCCGGCTCCGGCAATGATCAGGGATGGCCCTTCGGTATTTTCAACAGCTTGTCTTTGAGCTTCGTTTAATTCTTCAAGATAATTCACAATCACTATATTTCTAAGTCAGCCTCAAAAGTATAACCTATTTTCTTATTTCGAAGCATTGGCCTCAGCTAGTTTTCAACAAATGAGTTTTGAATGAAAAAATGAAAGATGGGTAAAAGATAAGTCAATTTTAAACGTTAATATTGTAATACAATATAATTCAAGCTGTTTTTTGAAGATGAAATTTAATGCGAAAACTTCACTTGTTGTCTTGCTGATTGCCTTGTTTTTTCCCTGTGTCGTTATGGGGCAGTTAACCGCTGTGTCGGACGATGTTGTGTCTACCGCCTACAGTTCTGGGAGTCAAGATCAGATTTATATTTTTTGTGCTGCTCCCGATGAGAATGCCGGGCAATTGACGGCAACTTCAAGTACGGCAGTAGCTGCCGGCTTTGAGTGGTTCAAATACAACCCGGGAACTGGAAGCTTTGATGCTTATCAGTCGGATAATTCGGGAGCGGCTTCGTCAACCATTAGCAATTTGGAGAGTGGATGCTATCGGGTTGAAGTGACTTTTGGAGAAACAACTGAACTTTATACTGCTTGGGTGATGAACAGCTGGTATGCTGCAACAGCCGAAATTACGGAGTCGACCTGTGACTATTTTCAGATACAAGCTGCTTTTGACGAAGCTTCGTCAGTTTATTATGATTTGGCTACAGGTTCCGAGTTGCAGGTTTTTAAAGATGTAAAAGTGCGATGGGAGGCCGATGGGGAGCCTGTTGCTTCGGTGTTGAGCCCTCAGGTTTTTTCGCCACCGGCAAGAAATACGGAATACAAATTGACTGTTTATGACCGCTTTGGGTGTCAGGTTAAAGTGCCGGTTTCTTATCAGAGTATTGTGACTGAGGCGTCATTTGATGCCACGCCGCTGGAGGGAGAGGCACCTTTGGAGGTTTTGTTCACAAGTACCTCGCTCAATGCTGACGGCTATGAGTGGTTTTTCTTTCGGGACCGGGATGAGCTGATTCAGGAAGGCCTTGATGGCGGAGTGGTAGAAGATAGTATTTTAGCAACTGCCATTGATGAGAACCCCGTTTTTATTTATGAAAATTCGGGTACTTACCAGGTGAAGCTGGTGACTACAAAGAATTCGGAAAACTTTGCATGTACGGATACCTTTTACCTGGAAGATTATATTGTTGTTCAAAACTCCTTGCTGGAGGTTGCGAATGTGTTTACCCCCAATGGAGATGGCGTGAATGATGTCTTCGTGGTTAAATACCGGTCGATCAAATCGATCAATATTCAGGTGTTTAACCGTTGGGGACGAAAAGTTCATACGTGGGAAAACAACAATGTGCAGGGCTTTGAGGAGACATCAAGCGAGTCTGTATGGGATGGCCGGATTGGTGGGCGTTATGCCAGTCCTGGGGTTTATTACTATGTTGTACGGGCAGAAGGACGTGATGGAGAAACTCAGAATGCACATGGTTTTGTGCACTTGTTTCGTGAAAAATAGATCTCTGTGGTTTAAGGCTCTTGTTTTCTGCTAAAGGGTCAGTGAACAAGTCGGTTTTGTATTTTGTTTTGTTTAACTTAGACGTGATGATTGCTCTTGATTGCGAAATGAAATGCCCCAAATCTAAACCGTATGCTTGCTCCAATATGTTTATTTACATACAACCGCCCTGCAGAGCTCAAACAGACCATTGATGCCTTAAAACGCAACTACCTGGCTTCGGAAAGTGAATTGTATATTTTTTCGGATGGTGCTAAGGATCAACAATCGGATGAAAAAGTGTTTGCTGTCAGGCAGTATCTGGAAACGGTTACCGGGTTTAAATCAGTCTCTCTTTCATGTGCTCCGGTTAACCGAGGCTTGGCAAATTCTATTATTGCCGGGGTTTCTAAGCTCCTTGCTCAATATGGGAAGGTCATTGTATTGGAAGATGATCTGATTACATCGCCGAACTTTCTTGATTTTATGAACCAGGCTTTGGTGTATTACGAAGATAATAAGAAGATAATGAGTATTTCGGGATACACCATGGACTTGCCTTCCTTGAAGAATCGGAAAGAAGATTTTTACCTGGGCTACCGTGCAGGCTCGTGGGGATGGGGCATATGGCAAGATCGTTGGGAGTTGGTTGATTGGGAAGCTCAAAGTTATCAGTCTTTTCGGTGGAGTTTTTTGAAGCAGTTTCGCTTTATGCGGGGAGGAATGGATATGCCTTACATGCTTTGGAAACAAATGACCGGGCGATTGGATTCATGGGCTATTCGGCTGGGGTATTGTCAGTTTGAGTATGATTTGCTCACTGTTTTCCCGGTTCGGTCCAAAGTGAAAAGTATTGGTTTTGGAGAGGAGGCTACAAACACCAAGAAAAGCCATCGTTTTCGAACGCACTTGGATGATGGTTTGAAGATGGATTTTGAGTTTTCGCCGGCTCCGGTCATCGACCCTTTGCTGGTTAAGGAGTTTCGGGGGAAATTCTCTCTAAAGTCGCGTATCGTTGAAAAATTTAAGTTAGCCTGATATGAAGCCGGATGTTTTGTTTCTTCTTCATTGGCCGTCAGCCATTCATGGCTCTTCCATTGTGGGACTGTCTATTAAAGAGAGTCGGGAGATTAATCGGGCTTTCAATACCAGGTATATTAACCTCTTGTTGTCGGATGAAGTGAATGAGTCTGGCGAATTGACGTTTCGAAAGTTCTATAAAGGCTTGCTGATCGCGGGAAGGCTGTTTAAGGAGCTGGTTCGAAGGCGTCCTTCTGTTTGTTATTTTGCCTTGACGACTACGGGGGCTGCCTTTTTAAAGGATTTTATTCTGATTTTTCTGTTGAAGTTGTTTCGGGTTCCTCTGGTGTATCATTTGCACAATAAAGGCTTTGAAGAGAGGAAAGATAGCTTCTTTTTTCGAAGGCTCTTTCATTTTGCGTTTGCTAACTCTGCTGTCATTCTTTTGTCGCGACATTTGTACTCTGATGTTGCTCCCTATGTTCAGCCCGGGCAGATCAGGATTTGTCCGAATGGGGTGACTGCTGCCCATTATCGGAATGGGCAGGAAAAGGAGGACATTCCCGAAATTTTGTTTCTTTCAAATCTGATTCGAGCGAAGGGGGTGGAAGTTTTGTTGGATGCCTGTTTGCTGCTGAAAGAGCGCAACTGTTCTTTTCGTTGTACCTTGGCTGGGGGTGATGGTGATATCTCCGGGATGGAGCTTGTTGAGCTGATTGAAGAAAAGGGGCTTTCGGCACAAGTGAGTTATGTAGGGTGTAAGTTTGGGGAGGAAAAAGAGCAGGTATTTAGTGCTGCTTCGATTTTTGCATTTCCAACTTATTATAAAGCTGAAACCTTTGGTTTGGTTAATGTGGAGGCTATGCAGTATCGGCTGCCGGTGGTGTCGACTTTTGAAGGAGGGATTCCGGATGTTGTTGAAGATGGCGTTACCGGTTTTTTGGTTCCCCAGAGAGATGTGGTTTCGCTGGCCGATAAGCTTGAAGTGTTGATTAAAGACGAGGATTTGCGTGTTCGAATGGGACAGGCGGGATATCGTAAGTATGAAAAAGAGTTTACGTTTCGAAAGTTTGAGAGTCGGTTGATCGAAATTTTGCAAGGGGGAATTAGTGTTTCGGCTGAAGTTTCTGGTCAATATGGATTGACTCGCTCAAGAAGGAAATGATTCCCCATTTTTTTTGTATTGGACGGTTTTTTGAAACTGAAAATAAATAAGAAAATTGAGTGTATGGATTATCAATTTTATACCTTGATGTATGTTGATTTTAAGAATAAATCGGCAGCAAATAATGGTGCGCACGGTGGTTTTGATCAGCAGATTCAAACTTATATTAAATGTTGTGAAAGCTTATCGGAATCGCTGCAATTTTTTACTTCTAAGTCCTTGGTGGTATTGACCAATCAACAGGAATATCTTGAACGATATTCCAATAAGTTGCAGTTTGTAGAAATACCTTTTCAGTTGGATGTTCCCCGTGGTATTGCATTTTATTCAGCGCATTTTAAGTTGGACGTATTTCGGTATTTTGGCTCTTTGGGAGAACAGGGGGGGTATTGCATTCTGGTTGATAGCGATGTGTTGTGTTTGAGTGCGATGCCGCAAAATCTAAAAAATTGTATCCGGAATAATATTCCTGCTTTTTACGATGTAACTGCTCAGCGTTACCCGGCTTATGGTAGAGAGCGTTTGATTCAGGATAAAGAAATTTTGACGGAGGGAGAATCATCATTGGGTTTGTGGTGTGGTGGTGAGTTTTTAGGAGGTGATGCTGCTTTTTTTAGACGGTTGAGTGAAGAGATTCGCCTTGTGCAGCAGCACTATTTTGAAAATTATCCCTTGTTTCACCATCAGGGTGATGAGGTGCTGGTGTCGGTTGCTCTTGAGAAAATGATGCGCCAAGGGGTTTGTTGTTGTGATGTTGGTGCTTTTGGTGGAATCGCCCGGTTTTGGAGTGTGCCAACTTTGCATGTTCAAAACAGTTGGAAGGCCTACGAAGATAGTTTTCTGATTCATCTTCCTACTGATAAACGGTTTATTTCTTCGGTGGTTAAGGTCGATGAAGGCTTGAAATTGCGCTTAGGGCGCCACTTATTCAGGGCAATTTTTCTGAATCGCTTGAAGTTTGGAGTTAAGAAGATATTGCCGTTTTTGAAGCGAAAATAGTTGCCTTTATGCAAGGTGGATTGTAATGCAAATAGGCAGCCAGAATTGGCTGCCTATTTGTT
Organism: uncultured Sunxiuqinia sp.; assembly: GCF_947495665.1. Lineage (GTDB taxonomy): Bacteria > Bacteroidota > Bacteroidia > Bacteroidales > Prolixibacteraceae > Sunxiuqinia > Sunxiuqinia rutila. The sequence continues at coordinate 218,565 of NZ_CANLZV010000007.1, read as the reverse complement.
TTTGTCGAATTATTCAAATCGGGATATTCAGAAATGTGATTCAGTTAAGTTATTCACAGATTAGATCAAAAACTTTGGTTGCATCAGTCAGGTTATCTGCCCAGTTGGGATTCCAGCCGTCAGTGATGCTGGTAAAGCCTGCGTAAGCTTCGCCAATGTATGTTTTTTCATACGGCCATTGCCAGTTGTAGGGAATAATGATGCCATTCGGGTGTTCTTTTCCTTCTTCGTCAATCCATGTTGAGCCATCGGCCAGGTTGGCTTGGAGCTCCCAAATGTTCAGGTCGTAGGCGTTGGTCGTTCCCGGGTGCACCGTAATGAATGGTTCATAGGGGAAGTCCGGATCGAAATCAAAATTCTCATCGGTCAGAATTATAATGATGGCGTTGGCGTGAGGTTCGCAATCCGTGTCTGTTGGCAATGTGTTGGCAACAAATGGATAGGGAGCCTCGTTTTCTGCTGGTAAAACAGCTTTTGTACTCGCAAATACCGTAATGATATAGTAGTCTCCATCTTCTTCGATGTCAGCGTGTCCGTTGATCCCGCCAGTCAGGGCATCAACGATTCCTGTTTTTGGAATTTTGATTTTGAACGCGTGATCGTAGCTGGCTCCTCTGGCTGATGCGTAGATCGAAATTACCAGCATATCCTGAGAGCGGAGAACGTCTGATTTTATGACCAAGTCATTGTAGTCACCGTCGTTACCGTCAGCACCGTCTTTCATAAGGTCTTCCCAGGCATAGGTGAAGTCAACGGTGGTAAGGCACTCGTCAAGGCAGAATTCGAAGTATACTCCCCAGTTGTTGCCTGGAAACTGCATGGCATCGCTCAATGAAACTCCTTTGTCGGTTTCAGTGCAGAATCCCCCCCAGGCTGTTTCGCCATTGGAAAGAGCTGCGTGTGATGCAATATAGAAGCAGTCGGCATTAGGAGCTATCTCATCGATGTATTCTTTGGGAACAACAACGGTATAGCTAGTCATCATAGCAGATGCTTTCCAGCTCTTTTTAAATTCAAATTTTCCGGGAATGGCTCCACCGCCGCTTAGTTTTTTTGCTGCGTCAAATTGGTCGAGGTCGGCAAAAATGTCAAGATGAATCTCGGTGAGGTAAACACCTGATTCGGTTACGTTGTAGGTAACGTGAATGTCATCTCCGTCCTGCGAAACGATGACTGTGCCAACTTGCATGTGTTGACCTGCCACCAGGCAGACTTCTTTGCAGGGATAGTCAATTACCAGGTCTTTTAGTGTTTGTCTGTCAGTCATGTCAACCTCCTCGCAGCTTTGGTACGTTAGTCCAACTGTAATTAAAGCCAGGATGAACATGATGCCCTTTTTGTAGTTTAGAATCGCTCTTTTCATAAAAAATGATTTTACTTTTTATTTGTAATAAAGATTTGTTTTTATGTTACTCCGTATGGCTTTGAAATAGGCTGTGGCCATACATCGGAACAAACTTAGGGCACTTGCGAATTATGCACAATGGGTAATTTTACCCACATATGAGTTTTAATAAGGAGGCAGTGTTATTCGCGTATGGAGAAAAAGCATGTGGGGTGTTGGCGGGGGTGAAGGGGTGTTTTAAATTGAAAACCCCGGATAGGCTGTCCGGGGTTTTAGTCATAATTAGTTTGAATGCTAGTTATGATAGGATTAGAAATGGTCTTTTGTTAATCTTCTTCCTGTTCGGCGGCATAAGCTGCCAGAAGCTCTTCTTGTACTTCCTGTGGTACTTTTTCATAGCCGTCAAATGCAATGGAGAAGCTTCCGCGCCCTTGTGTTAAAGAACTGAGGGCGGTGATGTATTTGTGCATTTCCTTCAGTGGGACTTTGGCATTGATCTTTTCGAAGCCTCTTTCGCTGCCCATGCCCATGATTAATGCGCGTCGTCCCTGGAGGTCGCTCATGACGTCTCCCATGCGATCGCTTTGTACGAAAACTTCCAGGTTGTAAATGGGCTCCAGGATCTTGGGACCAGCATTTTTGAAGGCCTGAGAGAACGCATTTCGTCCGGCAAGTTTGAACGAGATTTCGTTGGAGTCTACCGGGTGCATTTTGCCATCGTAAACGTAAACCCGAATGTCTCGCGCATATGATCCGGTAAGTGGACCTTCTTCCATTTTTTCCATGATTCCTTTGAGGATGGCAGGAAGGAAGCGGGCATCAATGGAGCCGCCCACTATGCAGTTGTGGAAGATGAGTTTTCCACCCCACGAAAGCGGGTACTCCTGGGTGTCGCGAATGGAGAGTTTTTGTTCTTTGCCATTCATGGATACCAGTGTCTTTGGTTCGACGCCATCGATGTAGGGCTCGATAAACAGGTGAACTTCTCCAAACTGTCCGGCGCCGCCCGATTGTTTTTTGTGTCGGTAGTCAGCTTGGGCTAGTTTGGTGATGGTTTCCCGGTAAGGAATTTTGGGTTTGTCAAATTCGATGTCGAGTTTGTATTCGTTGTTGTAGAACCATTTTAGTGTGTTCAGATGGTATTCGCCTTGGCAGTGCACCAGCATTTGCTTCAATTCTTTTGAATACTCCACGATGTACGTCGGATCCTGATCGTGTAGCTTTTGGAAGCTTTCGCTGATCTTTTCCTCGTCAGCTTCGTTTACGGCTTTCAAGGCAACGGTGTGTCTGGAGGGGGGGAATTTGATTTCGGCAAACTTGTAACCGGCTGATTTTTCGCTGAGGGAGTTGTTGACATTGACATCTTTCATTTTTACCGTGGCGCCAATGTCGCCTGCGGTCATGGCCGCTACTTTTGTTCTGTTTTTTCCGGCAGAAACAAAGAGCTGGGAGATGCGTTCTTTGTTGCCATTTTTGGCAATGATCAGGTCTTGTCCTTCTTTTACGGTGCCACTCATTACCTTGAAATAGGTAATTTCCCCCACGTGCTGCTCGATGGTTGTTTTGAAAACCATCAGCGAAGTTGGTGCGTCTTCCCCTTTTTTTACTTCTTTTCCATTGATTTCAGGTACTTCGACGGCTTCGGCAGGCGATGGCGTGATGTTGGCGATGAATTCGAGCAGGCGGCCAACGCCCATGTTGTGTTTGGCAGCCGCACAGAATACCGGGAATAGGCTTCGGTCGATCATGCCAAGTTTGATGCCTTGGCGCATTTCGTCTTCGCTGAGGCTTCCCTTTTCAAAATAAAGCTCCATGAGGGCTTCGTCATTTTCTGCCGCCATTTCAACCAGTTCGTTGTGTAGTTCGTCAGCGCGTTCTTTTTCATCATCCGGAATTTCCAGGATTTCGGGTTTGCCACCATCTGCCGGATATTTGTAAAGCTTCATTTTCAAGACGTCAATAATTGAATCGAAGCCAGGGCCGGCGTTGACAGGGTATTGAACAACGGTTACTTTGTTGCCAAAGATGCTTTTGGCCTGGTCGACAGTTTGCTCAAAATTGACGTTTTCGTGATCCAGTTGGTTGAATACAAAGATCATTGGTTTGCCGGCTTTTTCAGTGTGGAGGCACACGGATTCAGTGCCGGCTTCTATTCCGTGAGGGGTGTTGATGGTTACAATGGCGCTTCCGACAACATGAAGTGCGGAAACAACACTTCCGCGGAAATCGTCCATTCCCGGGGTGTCGATAATGTTAATTTTTTTGTCGTTGCAGAAGGAGTGGAGAACAGTGGAGAAGACTGAGTTGCCATAGTCGTGCTCGATGGGCAGGTAGTCAGATACGGTGTTTTGGGATGAAACCTCGCCTCGCCGGTTGATTACTCCACCCTCAAACAGCATGGCTTCTGCGAGGGTGGTTTTCCCACTGCCAGCATTTCCAATTAAAGCAATGTTGCGGATTTGATCTGTTTTATAGATTTTCATTTCGTTAGTTTTTATTGGTTAAAACACGTTTTGTAGGTTGAATTTCCTATGGAAGTCACCAAAATTAGTAATAATTTATTAACAAACAACGATGGTTCTGTGGGTGAAATATGTTATAGAAATGCTTTTTGGAATGTGTAGTCTTTTTTATTTCTGAAAAACTTATATGGCGCTTGTTTTTGTTGATGGGGGTGAAGGTGCCAGCAAGCGGGGTGGTGTATTTTTTTTTTTTTTGAAGGAGGGGGGCTTATTGGAAGGAGCTAGTTTAAGGCTTTTCCGATGGTCGAGTTAGGAACAATAGATAGGCGGTATTTGGATTAATCGCTATTGTGCTTTTTATTTCTTCGGAAAGCTATTGGAGGCTAAGTGCCGGGCTTTCGCTATTAACCGGCAATTGTGAATAACTAATCGCAAGGGTCGGCAAATGAACGTTGATTTCCTGTAATTTTAAGGAGTAAAATAGTGTTATGCCTCGTTTTCCTCATTATAAGCAACCCGACGCCATGGATTGCGGGCCAACGTGCCTGCGGATGATCGCCAAGTTTTACGGGCGCAACTTCAATTTGAACTACTTACGGGAACAATCACACATTTCGCGCGAAGGTGTTTCGCTGCTTGGTGTCAGTGATGCCGCAGAAGCGATTGGGATGCGTAGTTTGGGAACCAAGGTGACTTACGCCCAGTTGGTGAAGGATGTTCCGAAGCCTTGTATTGTGCATTGGGATCAAAACCATTTTGTGGTTGTTTACCAAGTAAAAAAGGGGAAGGTGTATGTGGCCGATCCGGCTTTTGGCTTGGTGAAGTATAATGAGCAGGAGTTTAAGAAGCATTGGTTGGCTACGGTGACAGCCGGAGAGGAGAAGGGGATTTGCCTCATGTTGCAGCCTACGCCGGCTTTTTATGATCAGGATGATGAGTCCGATGACCGCACAGGTTTTGCGTTTCTGTGGCGCTATGTTCGGCCGCATCGTCGCCTGGTGGGGCAGTTGTTGATTGGTTTTTTGGCCGCGAGCATTATTCAGCTGATTTTTCCATTTCTGACACAAAGTATTGTTGATGTTGGAATCAATAACCAGGATATCAGCTTTATTTACCTGGTGCTGGCAGCTCAGATGATGTTGTTTGTGGGTAAAATGTCGGTTGATTTTATCCGTTCGTGGATTTTGCTGCATATCAGTACCCGTATTAATATTTCCATTATTTCTGACTTCCTGATAAAGTTGATGAAATTGCCCATTGGCTTTTTTGATACCAAAATGATTGGCGATTTAATGCAGCGCATTCAAGATCATCGCAGGATTGAGCGGTTTCTGACCACGCAAACTCTGAGTGTTTTGTTTTCGTTGTTCAACCTGGTGATTTTTGGTGTCGTGCTGGCCATTTACAGTTGGCAGATTTTGGCGGTGTTTGTTGTCGGATCCGTTTTGTATATGGGGTGGGTGTATTTATTTATGCAGCGTCGTCGCCAGCTCGATTATAAAAAGTTCGCCCAGTTGAGCGAAAATCAAAGCATGTTAATACAGCTGATTAATGGGATGCCCGAAATCAAACTGAATAACTATGAAAAGCAAAAGCGCTGGGAGTGGGAGCGTATTCAGGCGCGGCTGTTTCGGGTGAATGTGCAAAACTTGTCGGTGGATCAGTACCAGCAAGCGGGATCGGTTTTTATCAATGAAACCAAAAATATTATTATTACGGTTTTGGCGGCTATGGCTGTGTTGAATGGGCAAATGACCCTGGGGATGATGTTGGCTGTGCAGTACATTATCGGGCAGTTGAATGCCCCGCTTTCTGAGCTTATTAGCTTCATGCACCTGGCGCAGGATGCCAAGATTAGTTTAGAGCGATTGGGTGAAATTCATAATAAGGAGGATGAGGAGAAGAAAGGCGATCCGCGCATTAATACGATGCCGGCCGAGCGTTCCATTGTTATTTCCGATTTGGTGTTTCAGTATGAAGGACCACATTCTCCCAAGGTGTTGAATCGGATTGGGCTGACTATTCCGGAGAAGAAGTTGACCGCGATTGTTGGAACCAGTGGAAGTGGTAAAACGACATTGGTAAAATTGCTGTTGGGGTTTTATCCGCCAGTGGCCGGAGCGATACGTGTGGGCGATACCGATTTGAAGAACTTTTCGCAGCAATGGTGGCGCACCAAGGTTGGAGCGGTGATGCAGGATGGGTTTATTTTTTCAGACACCATTGTTAATAACATAATTGTGGGCGATGAGCGCATTGATAAAGAGAAATTGTTGTTTGCCGTGAAAACGGCCAATATTCAGGATTTTGTAGAAGGTTTGCCCTTGGGCTATAATACCCGAATTGGCCAGGATGGACATGGCTTGAGTCAGGGGCAAAAGCAGCGAATACTTATTGCAAGAGTGGTTTATAAGAATCCGGAGTACTTGTTCTTCGACGAGGCGACCAATGCCTTGGATGCCAATAATGAAAAGGTGATTATGGAAAACCTGGATCAGGTGTATGAGGGGAAGACGGTTGTAGTTGTGGCGCACCGGTTGAGTACGGTGAAGAATGCTGATCAGATTGTGGTGTTGGATCGGGGAGAGATCGTCGAGGTTGGTAATCACAATGAATTGACGGCGAGGAAAGGCGCTTATTATAACCTGGTGAAAAACCAGTTGGAGTTGGGTAGTTAGGTTTGGCTTTTATTTGTATCGCATTCGTGGGAATGTTCGTGTTTTAGATAGAATCCGGCAATTCAGTTTGGTGGAGAAAATGCACCTAGGGAAAATAGGTTTAGTAAGGATTGAATAGAGTAATATATATGCCACAGAATGATAACATAGAAATTCGAAGTGACGAGGTTCAGGAAATCATTGGGAAGTCGCCGTCGTGGTTGCTCCGAAGTGGCTTGACGATGATTTTGATTTTTGTAATGCTGTTGTTGTTGGGTTCCTGGGTTTTTCATTATCCTGATATTATTCGGGCGCGCATTGTGGTGCTTTCTGAAAATCCGCCGGCGCACATTGTGGCTCGCAATACCGGTAAGATTGATCAGTTGTTTGTGGAGGATAAGGATACAGTGCGGAAGGACCAGTTGATTGCTATTTTGGAGAATTCTGCCGATTATCAGGATGTGATTCGTTTGGGAGAAGATCTAGATCAGTTGGAGGGGTATTTTATTACCTTCGATACTTTGTTTTACCGGCCGCTGAAGCCGGATTATCGATTGGGCGAAATTCAAGCTGATTTTTCGTCGTTTTTACGCCTGTATAATAATTACATCAGTTTTGTGAGGTTGAACTTTTATCCGCAAAAAATTAAATCACTGCAAGCGCAAGAGCACATGCTGCGTGTTTACTATGATCGTTTGTGGTCTCAGCGACAGATTCTGGAAAATGAGTATCAGATTGCTTATGAGCAGTTCAGGCGCGACTCTGGTCTGTACGTGCGTGATGTGCTCTCGCTGGTTGATTATAAGAAATCGGAGTCATCGCTGTTGCAAAAGAAATATAGTTTCAATGGAGCTCGAACGGATCTGGCTACCACGCAGAAGGAGATTATTCAGCTTCAGCAAGAAATAATTGGTGCAGAAAAGGAGTTTGAAGACCAGAAACGGCAGGCGCAGTCCGGGTTGATTGAGGCTTTGAATGTGTTGAAAAGCCGTCTGGATTATTGGAATAAGGCTTTTGTGTTGCAGACGCCGATTGATGGAAAGGTGACGTTTACCAATTTCTGGAGTAAAAACCAACAGGTTAAAAGCGATGATGTTGTGTTTACTGTTGTGCCTGAGGTGGAGAGTAAGATTATTGGTCGGGTTACATTGCCGCTGCGCGGTTCTGGAAAAGTGAAGCCGGGGCAGGTGGTTAATATTCGGTTCGATAATTTTCCCTATATGGAATATGGTATGGTTCGGGGAGTCGTGAAGTCGATTTCGCTGGTTCCTTCCAATGATAATTACATTGCAGAAATTGACCTTCCGCAGGATTTAGTTACGAATTATGGCATTCCGCTTACCTTTAGTCAGGAGATGAAGGGTGAAGTTGAGATTATTACCGAAGACCTCCGGTTGATTCAGCGTTTCTTCAATCCGATCAAATCCATCCTGAAAGAAAAAGTTATGGATGCGAACTAAATCCCAATTTAATTTTGGGGTAAATTCCAAAAAACAAGTAGAAAAGCTATTGTTATTTTCTGAAAATTAGTACTTTTGCCTGCCGTTTTTGGAGAGTTCTGTCAAAAACGCAAGCGGAATGCATTGATTTTGACGATTTTTCAATACCTTTGCAGTCCATTTTGGAGAAATATTAATGATTAATTAAATAGTTGTATGCCAACGATTCAACAATTAGTAAGGAAAGGACGTACAGTGCTATCGGAGTCAAGTAAGTCTCCCGCATTGGATTCTTGTCCTCAGAAGCGTGGTGTTTGTGTGCGTGTTTACACAACTACACCAAAGAAACCGAACTCGGCTATGCGTAAAGTTGCCAGGGTAAGGTTGACAAACCAAAAAGAAGTGAATGCCTACATTCCAGGCGAAGGTCATAACCTGCAAGAGCACTCAATTGTATTGGTGCGCGGCGGTAGGGTGAAAGACTTGCCAGGGGTACGTTATCACTTAGTTCGCGGTGCATTGGACACTGCCGGTGTTGAGGGACGCACACAAAGACGTTCTAAGTACGGTACGAAAAGACCGAAGAAGTAATATTGAGAATTGACCGCTTGCAGTGGTTTGGTTGAGTAAATGAGTCCGGCAGGGGTCGGATGAACTGAAGCTCCAAATCGATAACACAACCAATTCGAATAACACTAAAGAAGATTACGATGAGAAAATCGAAACCAAAAAAGAGGATCATTCTTCCCGATCCTAAATTTAACGACGTTCTAGTTACACGATTTGTAAACGACATGATGCAGCACGGTAAAAAAACCGTGGCCTATCAAATTTTCTACGATGCGCTCGATATCGTTGATTCACGCATGAAAAACGACGAGCTTTCTGCCCTCGATATCTGGAAAAAAGCCTTGGAGAACATTACTCCGGCAGTCGAAGTTAAAAGCCGTCGCGTAGGTGGTGCTACATTCCAGGTTCCAATGGAAATTCGCCCTGAAAGAAAAGTGGCAGTTTCTATCAAAAACTTAATCCTTTTTGCCCGTAAACGTTCTGGTAAGTCTATGGCAGACAAGTTGGCTGCTGAGATTCAGGCTGCGTTCAATAATGAAGGTGGTGCCTACAAGCGGAAAGAAGATACGCACCGCATGGCTGAAGCAAACCGTGCTTTTGCACACTTCAGATTTTAGGATTGGGGTAAATTAGTTTAATAAGGATTAGAATATTGGTTTATTAGCATGGCAACAAAAGATCTAAAATATACAAGAAATATCGGTATCATGGCTCACATTGATGCTGGTAAAACAACCACCTCGGAGCGTATCCTTTATTATACCGGATTAACGCACCGTATTGGTGAGACTCACGATGGTTCAGCCACAATGGACTGGATGGAGCAAGAGCAGGAAAGAGGAATTACAATTACCTCTGCAGCAACTACTACATTCTGGAAACACAATGAGAGCCAGTATAAAATTAACATTATTGATACCCCGGGACACGTTGACTTTACTGTTGAAGTAGAGCGTTCATTGCGTATTTTGGATGGTGCTGTCGCTTTGTTTTGTGCAGTAAGTGGTGTTGAAGCTCAGTCTGAAACCGTATGGCGCCAGGCAGAGAAGTATGGTGTTCCACGGATTGGTTTCGTCAACAAAATGGACCGTTCAGGTGCCGACTTTTTCAATGTTGTTTCTGAAGTTCGTGAAAAATTAGGTGCTAACCCTGTGCCAATTCAGATTCCAATCGGATCTGAAGCAAGCTTTGAAGGGGTGATTGACCTGATTGAAATGAAAGCTATTCGTTGGTACGAAGATGCTACATTGGGAACAGACTATAAACTGGAAGAAATTCCAGCTGAATTGAAAGAACAGGCTGACGAATACCGTGAAAAATTGGTGGAATCAGTTGCTGAACTGGATGATGCCTTGATGGAGCGTTACTTCGAAGATCCGGATTCAATTACTTCCGATGAATTGCTTTCAGTTATTCGTCAGGGAACATTGAAGCAGATTATTGTTCCAATGATGTGCGGTTCTGCCTTTAAAAACAAAGGTGTACAGCGCTTGCTGGATGCTGTTGTAGAGTTTTTGCCAAGCCCAATGGACAAAGAAGAATTGGTTGGTATAAACCCTCAAACAGGCGAAGAAACTGTTCGCCATGCTGATGTTGAAGAGCCTTTGTCTGCCTTAGCATTTAAAATTGCTACAGACCCATTCGTTGGTCGCTTGTGCTTTATTCGTGTGTATTCCGGAAAAATTGACGCAGGATCAACTGTTTACAATTCAAGAACCGGAAAGAAAGAGCGTATTTCGCGTCTTTACCAAATGCACTCGAACAAGCAAAACCCCAAAGATGTCATTGAAGCAGGTGATATTTGTGCAGCAGTAGGTTTTAAAGATATCCGTACAGGAGATACTCTTTCAACTGAGAAAAGCCCAATTACTCTGGAGAGCATGGATTTCCCAGAGCCAGTAATTGGTATTGCTGTTGAGCCTAAAACTCAAAAAGACATCGATAAACTTGGAATGGGATTGGCTAAATTGGCCGAAGAAGATCCAACATTCAAAGTAAACACGGACGAAGATTCAGGACAAACGGTTATTCGTGGTATGGGTGAGCTTCACCTGGAGATCATTATCGATCGTTTGAAACGTGAATTCAAAGTCGAATGTAACCAAGGGAAACCACAGGTTGCATATAAAGAAGCCATTAGCCAGGAAGTTGAATTACGTGAAGTATTCAAGAAACAGTCTGGTGGTCGTGGTAAATTCGCTGATATCATTGTGAAAGTTGGACCAGCCGAGGAAGGCAAGGAAGGCTTAACATTTATCGACAGCGTAAAAGGAGGTCGGATTCCTAAAGAATTTATTCCTTCTGTACAAAAAGGTTTTGAAACAGCGATGTTGAACGGTCCTTTGGCCGGATTCCAACTGGATAGCCTGAAAGTTGAATTGCTTGATGGTTCATTCCACGCGGTTGACTCGGATCAGCTGTCTTTCGAAATCTGTGGTCGTCAGGCGTTCAAGAGTGCAGCTTCTAAAGCCGGTCCTAAATTATTGGAGCCGATTATGAAGACTGAGATTGTTACTCCTGAAGAATACATGGGTGATATTATTGGTGACTTGAACCGTCGACGCGGACAGGTAGCCGGAATGACTGAGAAAGCCGGAGCACGGGTAATTAAAGCTACAGTGCCACTTTCTGAAATCTTCGGTTATGTAACCGTATTGAGAACACTCTCTTCTGGTCGAGCAACTTCATCAATGGAGTTCTCACACTACGAAGAAGTGCCAAAACAAATGGCAGTGAAAGTACTTGAGGAAATGCAAGGAAAAGTAGAATTATTATAATATAATTATTTTATCTCATCATGAGTCAAAAGATCAGAATTAAGCTGAAGTCGTATGATCACAACTTAGTGGACAAGTCGGCTGAAAAGATCGTTAAGACTGTAAAAACAACAGGTGCAGTAGTAAGCGGGCCCATCCCGCTTCCTACTCACAAACGTATTTTCACAGTGTTGCGTTCCACTTTCGTGAACAAAAAATCACGTGAGCAATTTCAGTTGTCGTCTTACAAACGTTTGATCGACATTTACAGCTCAACAGCTAAAACTATCGACGCCCTAATGAAACTGGAATTGCCCAGTGGTGTTGAAGTAGAAATTAAAGTATGATAACCTGTAAAAAGTAAAAAAATGGCAGGAATAATCGGTAAAAAAATCGGAATGACATCCGTATTCAGTGTTGAGGGAAAAAATATTCCATGCACTGTGATCGAAGCCGGTCCTTGTGTTGTAACACAAGTGAAAACGGCTGAAACCGATGGCTATAACGCTATTCAGCTTGCTTACGGTGACAAGAAAGAAAAGCACACCACCAAAGCTGAGTTCGGACACTTCCAGAAAGCTGGAACAGAGCCAAAGCGTAAAGTTGTCGAGTTTCAAGACTTCGAAAGTGATTACAAACTTGGTGATACCATTACTGTTGATGTAATCGAAGAAGGTAGTTGGGTTGATGTTACAGGCATTACCAAAGGAAAAGGTTTCCAAGGTGTTGTTAAGCGGTATAACTTCCGTGGAGTAGGTGATGCTACACACGGTCAGCACAACCGTCTGAGAGCTCCAGGTTCGCTTGGTGCGTCTTCTTACCCTTCCAGAGTATTTAAAGGAATGCGCATGGCTGGTCGTACTGGCGGTGCTCGCAAAACAATCGAAGACCTTCGGGTTTTGAAAGTAATTCCTGAAAGTAACCTATTAGTTGTTAAAGGATCAATTCCTGGAGCAAAAGGATCATACGTAATAATTAATCAGTAATGGAAGTACAAGTATTAGATAAAACAGGAAAGGAAACCGGAAGAAAAGTTGGTTTGCAAGACCAAATCTTCGGTATTGAGCCTAACGACCATGCTATTTATCTTGACGTAAAACAGTACTTGGCCAACAAGCGCCAGGGAACACACTCAGCGACTGAGCGTGGAGAGATTGTTGGAAGTACAAAAAAGATTAAACGGCAAAAAGGTACTGGTACTGCACGTGCTGGTAGCATCAAGTCACCTTTGTTCAGAGGTGGTGGTCGCGTATTTGGACCTCGTCCAAGAAACTATGGCTTCAAATTGAACAAAAAAGTAAAAGCTTTAGCGCGTAAATCGGCTTTGACTTACAAAGCAAAAGCAAGCGATATTTTAGTTCTTGAGGACTTTAGTCTGGAAGTACCAAAAACCAAAGAGATGGCTAACATCAGTAATAATCTGAAGATTACCAATAAAAAGTCTCTTTTCGTTTTACCAGACGAAAATAAAAATATATATTTGTCCTCCAGAAATTTAGAAGGTGTTTCTGTTGTAACTGCTTCTGAGTTAAGCACTTATCAGATCATGAACGCCAATAAGGTGATCTTTTTTGAGAGTTCGGTAAGTAAGATCGAAGAACAGTTTAAGATTTAAGGGGGAAAAATAATGGATATTTTGATCAAACCCATAGTGACAGAAAAGATGACGGCACAGAGCGAAAAGTTCAACCGTTATGGATTTGTTGTCCGCAGAGAAGCAGATAAACAAGCGATTAAAAAAGCAGTTGAAGAACTGTACAATGTGAGTGTAGCTTCCGTTAATACCATGGTTTATGGTGGCAAAAACAAAAGCCGCTATACAAAAGCCGGGGTGATTAAGGGAAAAACGGCTGCTTATAAAAAAGCAATCATCACATTGGTAGAAGGAGATACAATTGATTTTTACAGTAATATTTAATAAAACGAAATGGCAGTAAGAAAATTAAAACCAGTTACTCCGGGTCAAAGGCACAAAATTATTGGCGCTTTTGATACCATTACTGCATCAACGCCTGAGAAATCATTGTTGAAGCCCATGCAGAAGTCCGGTGGTCGTAACAGCCAAGGACGCATGACAATGAGGTATATAGGTGGAGGGCACAAGAAGAGATACCGTGCGATTGATTTCAAACGCGAAAAAGACGGTATCCCTGCACGTGTAGAGTCTATTCAGTATGACCCGAACCGCTCAGCCCGTATTGCACTGTTGGTATACGCCGATGGTGAAAAGCGGTACATTTTGTCTCCCAACGGATTGCAGGTTGGACAGACAGTAATGAGCGGATCAGGAATCGCCCCTGAAGTAGGTAACTCAATTCCACTTAAAGAAATCCCTCTAGGTACTATTGTACACAACATTGAGCTTCAACCTGGACAAGGTGGCGTAATGGTGCGAAGTGCAGGAACATATGCACAGTTGACCTCAAGAGAAGGAAAGTACGCAATTGTAAAGTTGCCTTCTGGTGAATCCCGTATGGTACTCGTTACTTGCAAGGCTACAGTTGGAACTGTTGGAAATACGGAACACAACTTAGAAAGATCTGGAAAAGCAGGTCGTTCTCGTTGGTTAGGAAGAAGACCACGCGTACGTGGTGTCGTTATGAACCCGGTTGATCACCCAATGGGTGGTGGTGAAGGCCGTCAGTCAGGAGGACATCCTCGTTCACGCAATGGCTTGTTAGCAAAAGGATTCAAAACTCGTGCTAAGAAAAAAGCTTCCAATAAGTATATTGTAGAAAAACGCAAGAAATAATAAAAGGAGTAGGATATGAGTCGTTCATTAAGAAAAGGCCCATTCATTGCCTATAAGCTTGAGAAAAAAGTTGACGCAATGAATGAAGCAGGAAAAAAGTCAGTTATTAAGACTTGGGCCAGAGCATCAGTAATCTCTCCCGACTTTGTAGGGCACACCATTGCAGTGCATAATGGAAACAAATTTATTCCAGTTTATGTCACAGAAAACATGGTCGGCCATAAGCTTGGCGAATTTGCACCTACAAGAACTTTTAGGGGACATGCCGGAAACAAACGCTAAGGCATGAGAATCTCATTAACTAATAAAAGAAATTACGATGGGTGCTAGAAAAAGAAATAGAGCAAATGAGCTGAAAGAAGCTCGCAAATCACAATACTTTGCGGTATTAAAAGACTGCCCTACTTCTCCAAGAAAAATGAGGCTGGTTGCCGATATGGTTCGCGGAATGGAAGTAAACCGGGCGTTGGATGTCCTGAAGTTTTCCTCAAAAGAAGCTTCACGCAAAGTTGAGAAACTGTTGATGTCAGCCATTGCAAACTGGCAGGCTAAAAACGAGGGAACTCGTTTGGAAGAAAGCAACTTGTATGTGAAAACAATTGCGGTTGATTCAGGACGTATCTTGAAGCGTCTGCGCCCGGCCCCACAAGGCCGTGCACACCGGATTCGCAAGCGTTCAAACCACGTTACAATTTGCGTTGATAGTAAAACTGTAGAAAACGATAACGAATAAATAGTAATACATGGGACAAAAAGTTAATCCAATCGCTAATCGTTTAGGGATCATCCGTGGATGGGATTCCAACTGGTTCGGTGGAAACGACTATGGTGATAAGCTGGTTGAAGATACTAAGATCCGCAAATACTTGAACGCCCGTTTGGCTAAAGCAAGCATTTCACGGATCATTATCGAAAGAACCTTGAAGCTGATTACTATTACAGTTCACACGTCAAGACCTGGTATTATTATTGGCAAAGGTGGTCAGGAAGTCGACAAATTGAAAGAGGAGTTGAAAAAAATCACCAACAAAGAAGTTCAGATCAACATCTTTGAGATTAAAAGACCTGAACTGGATGCCCGTATCGTTGCCAACAATGTTGCACGTCAAATTGAAGGTAAAATTGCTTACCGTCGTGCTACAAAGATGGCCATCGCCTCTACCATGAGAATGGGTGCGCAAGGAATTAAAATTTTAGTATCCGGTCGTTTGAACGGTGCTGAAATGGCGCGCTCTGAAATGTATAAAGACGGTCGTACTCCTTTGCACACGCTGAGAGCTGATATTGATTATGCTTTAGCGGAAGCTTTAACAAAAACCGGTTTGATCGGTGTTAAGGTTTGGATTTGTAAAGGCGAAGTCTACGGAAAACGTGACCTCTCTCCCAACCTCGGACAAAAGAACGCTCAAGGTGGCGGTCCTCGCGGTGGCGGAAGAAGTGGCGGTTTCAAAAAGAGAAGAAAATAATTCGAAAACCTTTTAATTAAAAAAGGATGTTACAGCCGAAAAAAACAAAATTTAGAAGAGTACAAAAAGGACGAATGAAAGGGAATGCCCAACGCGGTACAGAACTTGCATTCGGTTCTTTCGGTATAAAGTCGTTGCAAAGCGCATGGCTTACCGGTCGCCAAATTGAGGCTGCCAGGGTTGCGGTAACTCGTCATATGCAACGTCAGGGTCAAATTTGGATCCGTATTTTCCCAGATAAACCTATTACTAAAAAACCTGCCGAAGTACGGATGGGTAAAGGTAAAGGTGCTCCTGAAGCATTCGTAGCTCCGGTAACTCCCGGTCGTATCTTGATCGAAGCTGATGGCGTTCCATTCGAAATGGCAAAAGAAGCCTTGCGTTTGGCCGCTCAGAAACTTCCGGTAACTACGAAGTTTGTTATTAGACGTGACTATGTTGAATCTATTAAAGAGGATTAAAGATGAAAGCATCAGAAATTAAAGAGTTAACAGACAAGGAAATCCAGGAAAAAATCCAATTGGAGAAAGAAACCTTGGCACGTCTAAATATGAATCATGCAGTTTCTCCGCTGGACAACCCGATGAAAATCAAGGAAGCCCGCAAGAACATTGCACGCCTTCAGACCATCAAGCGTCAGAGGGAATTGAATCAAAATCAGAATTAATTTGTAGTCAATGGAAGCAAGAAATCTGAGAAAAGAGCGTATCGGAGTTGTTGTCAGCGACAATATGGATAAAAGTATTGTTGTAGCGGTGAAGCGTAAAGAAAAGCACCCCATTTACGGAAAATTCGTAAATAAGACAACCAAGTTATACGCCCATGACGAAACAAACACTTGCAGCGTAGGAGATACTGTAAAGATCATGGAAACAAGACCTTTAAGCAGAAGCAAGCGCTGGAGATTAGTTGAAATTATTGAAAGAGCTAAGTAATCATGATACAACAGGAATCAAGATGTGCAGTTGCCGATAACAGTGGTGCCAGAGAAGTTCTTTGTATCCGTGTTTTAGGCGGAACAAAGAAACGTTACGCATCAATTGGCGATAAAGTGGTTGTTACTGTAAAAAATGCAATCGCTGGAAGTGATATGAAAAAAGGAACTGTGTCAAAGGCCATCGTTGTTCGCACTAAAAAGGAAGTACGTCGTCAGGATGGATCTTACATCCGCTTTGATGATAATGCAGTCGTTTTATTGAACAACACTGGAGAGATGCGCGGAACCCGTATTTTTGGCCCTGTTGCAAGGGAACTTCGTGATAAAAACATGAAAATTATTTCGCTTGCACCTGAAGTGCTTTAATGCATAAATTAAACAAAATGCAGACAAAATTACACATTAAAAAAGGTGACACCGTTGTTGTTATTGCCGGTAACTATAAAGGTCAGCAAGGCAAAGTTCTCGAAGTAATTCGGGAAAAAACCAGAGCAATTGTGGAGGGTGTTAATATGGTTAAAAAACATACCAAACCCAACGCGGAAAATCCGCAGGGAGGTATTGTTGAAAAGGAAGCACCAATCCACCTGTCAAACCTAATGCATGTTGACCCAAAAGAGGGCGGCAAAACACGCATTGGGCGTAAGCTCGGAAGCAATGGTAAACTAGTACGTTATTCAAAAAAATCTGGAGAGGAGATTAAGTAATGGCTTATACACCAACACTTAAGAAGAAATATTCGGAAGAAATCATTCCTGCGTTAGCTAAGGAATTTGATTATAAATCTGTTATGCAGGTTCCGAAATTGGAGAAAATTGTTCTTAACCAGGGTGTTGGAGCTGCTATCGCGGACAAAAAAATCATTGAAGTTGCCACTGAGGAAATGACAATGATTGCCGGTCAAAAAGCAGTCCAAACCAAATCAAAGAAGGACATCTCCAACTTTAAACTGAGGAAAAAAATGCCCATCGGTGTCCGTGTGACACTGAGAAAAGAAAGAATGTATGAATTTCTTGAGCGGCTAATCAATATCTCGTTGCCACGTATTCGTGACTTCCGCGGTATTGAAAGTAAAATGGACGGACAAGGCAACTACACCCTTGGAATTCCAGAACAAATTATTTTTCCTGAGATCAACATTGACAAGGTTAACCGTATTAACGGTATGAACATTACTTTTGTAACCTCTGCGAGCACGGATGAAGAAGGTTTTGCCTTGTTGAAAGAGTTAGGTTTACCTTTTAAAAACGTAAAAAAGAACTAAGTTATGGCTAAAGAATCAATGAAAGCCCGCGAGGTAAAAAGGGCAAAACTTGTTGAAAAATACGCCGAAAAAAGGGCCCAGCTCAAAGCTGAAGGTGATTATGAAGGTTTGCAGAAATTACCTAAAAACTCGTCTAAGGTACGGATGCACAACCGTTGTAAACTAACCGGACGTCCAAAAGGTTATATGCGCCAATTCGGAATTAGCCGGATTAACTTCCGCGAAATGGCCTCAGAAGGTCTGATTCCCGGTGTTAAGAAAGCAAGTTGGTAAACTATTAAGTACAAAAGTAATGAGTAAAATTACAGACCCGATAGCAGATTTTTTAACCCGCGTGCGTAACGCTCAGGCAGCAAAGCACCGCGTGGTTGATATTCCTGCTTCAAACATAAAAAAAGAAATTACCAAAATCTTAAAAGATAAAGGGTATATTTTGAACTACAAGTTTGAAGATGATGTGAATTTCCAGGGCAACATTAAAATTGCTTTGAAATATCATCCTGAAACAAAACAACCAGCTATAAAATCCATCAAACGGATTAGTAAACCTGGTTTGAGACAGTACTGCGACAGCGAGAATATTCCTCGTGTACTTAACGGCCTGGGAGTTGCTATTATTTCTACCTCAAAGGGTGTGATTTCTGACAAAGAGGCACGCGACCTGAATGTAGGTGGTGAAGTTTTATGTTACGTTTATTAATAAGGAGGAATAGTAATGTCAAGGATAGGTAAATTACCAATCGAACTACCAGCCGGAGTAACCGTTACTGTGAGCCCGGAAAACGTGGTGACAGTGAAAGGGAAATTAGGCGAACTTTCGCAAAAGGTAGATCCCGAAATGGAAGTAGCTGTTGAAGAAAACCAAATCTTGGTAAAACGCCCAACTGAACAAAAAAGACACCGTGCCCTGCACGGCCTTTACCGTTCATTGGTCAACAACATGGTTGTTGGAGTTTCTCAAGGCTATGAAATTAAGTTGGAACTTGTAGGTGTTGGTTACCGTGCAGAAAATCAAGGACAATTGTTGGACTTGGTTTTAGGACATTCTCACCACACGTACCTGAATCTTCCAGACGAAGTTAAAGTTGAAGCTGTTACTGATAAACGTAACAACCCGACTGTAACTTTGAAAAGCTGTGACAAACAGTTGGTCGGCCAGGTAGCTGCGAAGATACGCTCATTCAGAGCACCAGAACCATACAAAGGAAAAGGTGTGAAGTTTGTCGGTGAAGAATTAAGACGTAAAGCTGGTAAATCAGCCTCTGCTAAATAGTAAAATTTGAAACCATGGCTTTAACGAAACAACAAAGAAGATATAGAATTAAAAAGAGAATCCGGAAAATCGTTACCGGAACTTCTGAAAGACCTCGTTTGAGTGTATTTAGAAGTAACAAGCAAATTTATGCCCAATTGGTCAATGACCTGGATGGTACGACTTTGCTTTCAATCTCTTCATTGAATAAAGAAATCAGCGAAAAAGAAGGCAATAAAGTAGAACAAGCTGCTTTGGTTGGAAAAGCATTAGCTGAAAAAGCAAAAGCAGCCGGAATCGAAAATGTTGTGTTCGATCGTAACGGATATTTATATCACGGTAGAGTAAAACAATTAGCTGAAGCTGCCCGTGAAGGTGGCCTTAAATTTTAATGATTATGGCAGGAAGTATTAAGAAAGTCAAAACAACTGACATTGAACTTAAGGACCGTTTGGTTGCAATTAACCGTGTAACCAAAGTGACCAAAGGGGGTAGAACTTTCAGCTTTTCAGCAATCGTTGTTGTCGGAAACGAAGACGGAATTGTTGGATGGGGACTTGGTAAAGCAAGTGAAGTCACTACCGCGATTGCAAAAGGAGTTGATGCTGCGAAGAAGAATTTAGTGAAAATTCCTGTTCACAAAGGAACAATCCCTCATGAGCAAATCGCCAAATTTGGTGGAGCCCGTGTTTTCCTGAAACCTGCAACA
Source organism: uncultured Sunxiuqinia sp. (assembly GCF_947495665.1). Lineage (GTDB taxonomy): Bacteria > Bacteroidota > Bacteroidia > Bacteroidales > Prolixibacteraceae > Sunxiuqinia > Sunxiuqinia rutila. Next base: position 198,956 of record NZ_CANLZV010000007.1, on the reverse strand, counting down.
TCAGGTACCGGAGTAAAAGCCGGTGGTGCGATGCGTGCCGTACTGGAGAGCGTTGGTATTAACGACATCCTTGCGAAATCAAAAGGATCGTCAAACCCTCATAACCTGGTTAAAGCAACCTTCAATGCATTGCTCGAACTGAGAGATGCCCGCACTGTTGCTGAACACCGTGGAGTTTCTTTAGAAAAAGTATTTAAAGGATAGGAACTATGGCTAAGATTAGAATCACACAAGTAAAAAGCAAAATTGGTTCCAATAAAGTGCAGAAAGCAACAATTGAAGCACTTGGAATTAAGAAGATGAACCACTTTGTAGAAAAAGAAGCCACTCCTCAGATTTTAGGTATGGTGAGCAAAGTGAGCCATTTGGTGAAAGTTGAAGAAATTTAAAATAGTTTAAGCTAAAAATTATGGATTTAAGTAATCTTAAACCTGCAGCAGGATCCGTAAAAAAAGATAAGCGTATTGGTCGTGGCCAAGGCTCCGGACGTGGTGGTACATCCACACGTGGTCATAAAGGAGCTCAGTCAAGATCAGGATATAGCCGTACACGCGGTTTCGAAGGCGGTCAAATGCCTTTGCAACGTGTTGTACCAAAATTCGGATTCAAGAACATTAACAGGATAGAATATAAAGCCATCAACTTGGATACATTGCAAAAACTGGCAGAAAGCAAATCGCTTACTGCCATTGACGTGCAAACCATCGTTGATGCCGGTCTGGCTGCTAAAAATGACCGGGTGAAGATTTTAGGAAATGGCGAATTGAAGTTGAAGTTAGAGGTGAAAGCACATGCCTTTTCTAATTCCGCAAAAGCAGCTATCGAAAAACTAGAAGGAACCACAGAAACACTCTAACCTGATGAAAAAATTTATCGAAACCCTAAAGAATATTTATAAGATTGAAGACCTGAGGTCTCGTTTGGGAATTACACTATTCTTTCTTTTAATATACCGATTAGGATCGTTTGTTGCATTACCTGGTATTGACCCCGCACAGCTGGGCGAGTTGAAAAACCAAACCTCAGATGGGTTGCTGGGGTTACTGGACATGTTTTCAGGGGGAGCATTCTCAAACGCATCTATTTTCGCTTTAGGGATTATGCCTTACATTTCAGCTTCCATTGTAATTCAGTTGATGGGAATAGCCGTCCCATATTTCCAGCGGTTACAAAAAGAAGGGGAATCAGGAAGAAGAAAGATCAATCAAATTACCCGTTATTTAACGGTTGTGATCTTAATCTTCCAGGCACCTGCGTATCTTGCTAATTTAACATTTCAGTTACCAGCAGAAGCCTTTGCAGTTAGCGGCTGGATGTTCAAAGTAACATCAACAATTATTTTGACTGCCGGGTCGATGTTTGTGATGTGGTTAGGAGAACGCATTACCGATAAAGGAATAGGGAACGGGATTTCATTGATTATCATGATTGGTATTATTGCCCGACTGCCTTTCTCTGTTTTTGCCGAGTTTATTAGCCGGCTCGAACAGCAAGGCGGGGGCATGGTCATGTTCCTGGTAGAGTTTGTTGTTTTGTTTGTTGTATTTATGCTCACCATTCTGCTGGTACAAGGTACCCGCAGAATTCCGGTGCAGTATGCTAAACGAATAGTAGGCAACAAACAATACGGAGGAGTACGTCAGTATATCCCGTTGAAAGTGAATGCCGCCGGAGTTATGCCAATTATCTTCGCGCAGGCAATCATGTTTGTTCCAATTACTCTGGTAGGTTTTACCAATTCAGACAGTATGAGCGGTTTTGCGGCTGCATTTTCTGATCACACTGGGTTTTGGTATAACTTTTCTCAATTTGTACTGGTGATATTGTTTACGTATTTTTATACAGCGATTACAATCAATCCGGTTCAAATGGCCGAAGATATGAAGAAGAATGGTGGTTTTATTCCAGGTGTTAAACCCGGAAAACGGACTGTAGAGTTCTTAGATACCGTGATGTCTCGTATTACACTGCCAGGATCTATTTTCCTTGGGATTGTAACTATTTTGCCAGCTTTTGCAATGATTGCCGGAATTAACACTCAGTTTGCCTACTTTTTTGGAGGTACCTCGTTGTTGATTTTGGTGGGTGTTGTTTTGGATACTTTACAGCAAATTGAAAGTCATTTGTTGATGCGTCACTATGACGGACTGATGAAATCAGGGCGGATTAAAGGACGTACCGGCGGAGCTGGTTCAATGATGTAATCTATAACAAACAAGCAAAAGAATTTAAACGAAAATTTTTATGGCAAAACAGCCTTCGATAGAACAAGACGGAACAATCATTGAAGCATTATCAAATGCCATGTTTCGAGTTGAACTCGAAAACGGGCACGTGATAACAGCACATATCTCTGGTAAAATGCGTATGCATTATATCAAAATTCTTCCAGGAGATAAAGTTAAAGTGGAGATGTCTCCCTACGACTTAACCAAAGGAAGGATTACTTTTAGATATAAAAATTAAAGTACGAAATAATGAAAGTAAGAACATCCATTAAAAAACGCAGTGCCGAGTGCAAAATTGTGCGCAGAAAAGGCCGTTTGTATGTGATCAACAAAAAGAATCCAAAGTTCAAACAGCGTCAAGGATAATTAATTAACTTTGTAAAAAATTTATTTATGGCTCGTATTGTTGGAGTTGATATTCCTAATAATAAAAGAGGAGAAGTTGCACTGACTTATATTTATGGCATTGGCCGTAGTCGTGCGAATAAAGTCCTCGCTACAGCTGGTGTTGATGCAAATTTGAAAGTACAGGATTGGACTGATGATCAATTCGCTGCTATTCGCAAAACCATCAACGAAAGCTTTAAGGTTGAAGGCGAATTACGTTCTGAAAACCAACTGAACATCAAACGACTGATGGATATCGGTTGTTACCGTGGCATTCGCCACCGGATTGGTCTTCCTGTTCGCGGGCAAAGCACTAAAAACAATGCTCGTACGCGTAAAGGAAGAAAGAAAACTGTAGCTAATAAGAAAAAAGCCACTAAATAATTAATTGAATTATGGCAAAAAAGACAAGTTCCAGTCGGAAAAGAGTTGTTAACGTTGAAGCTACTGGCCAAGCGCATATTCATTCTTCATTCAATAATATCATTATCTCACTGACCAATAACAACGGAGAAGTAATCTCTTGGTCATCAGCAGGTAAAAAAGGATTTAGAGGATCGAAAAAGAATACACCTTATGCTGCCCAGGTAGCCTCTGAAGAATGTGCAAAAACTGCATATGATCTAGGACTCAGAAAAGTAAAAGTATTTGTGAAGGGCCCCGGAAACGGTCGCGAATCTGCTATTCGAGCCATTAATAGTGTGGGTATTCAAGTGAGTGAAATCGTTGATGTGACACCATTGCCACACAATGGTTGCCGCCCATCTAAAAGAAGACGTGTTTAATTTTTTTTAACGAAAAAGTAATGGCAAGATATACAGGACCCAAAACAAGAATTGCCCGAAAATTTGGTGAACCAATTTTCGGACCCGATAAAGTACTTGAGAAAAAGAACTATCCTCCAGGTATGCATGGGCAAACTGGCCGCAGACGTAAAAAGTCTGAGTACGGTGTCCAGTTGATGGAAAAACAAAAGGCGAAATATACTTACGGTGTTTTAGAGAAGCAATTCTCAAACCTGTTTAAAAAAGCATCAGCATCTAAAGGTGTTACCGGTGAGGTATTGCTGCAGTTGCTCGAAGCCAGATTGGATAACGTGGTTTACCGTTTGGGATTAGCTGCTACCAGAGCAGGAGCTCGTCAGTTGGTTACCCACAAACACATCATGGTTAACGGAGAACTAGTTAATATTCCTTCATACCAACTTCGCCCGGGAGATATCGTTAGTGTGCGCGAAAAATCAAAATCATTGGAAGTAATTACCAATGCCTTGACTTCGCATCGCTACAATAAATTCGCTTGGTTGGAGTGGGATGGTGCCCAAATGAGCGGTAAATTTTTAAATCGCCCAGAACGGGAAGAAATTCCTGAAAATATCAAAGAACAACTGATTGTAGAGTTGTATTCTAAATAATAAATTACTCAGTATTATTATGGCAATATTAGCGTTCCAAAAACCTGACAAAGTAATAATGGTTGAATCCGATGAGAAATTCGGTAAATTCGAATTTCGTCCGTTGGAGCCCGGTTATGGTATCACAATCGGTAATGCTCTTCGTCGGATCCTGTTATCGTCTTTGGAGGGTTATGCAATTACAACGCTCAAAATTGAAGGCGTTGATCATGAATTTGCGACCATTAAAGGAGTGATGGAAGATGTAACTGAAATCATTCTGAATCTGAAGCAAATTCGGTTCAAACGCGAAGTTGAAGATTTTGATAGCGAGAAAGTTTCTATTTCTATTAGCGGTCAGGAAGAATTTACTGCTGGTGACATCAACAAGTTTATGACTGGTTTCCGGGTTTTGAATCCTGAATTGGTAATTTGCCGGATGGAAGCTGATGTTAAATTGCAGGTGGAATTAACAATCAACAAAGGGCGAGGCTATGTTCCCAGCGCTGAAAATAAGCCTGTAGATGCTGAGTTTGGTTTAATTCCGATTGACTCCATCTTCACACCAATCAAAAATGTGAAGTATGCTGTTGAGAACTATCGTGTAGAGCAGAAAACCGACTACGAAAAGTTGGTTCTCGACATCAACACCGATGGTTCAATTCATCCTAAAGATGCTTTGAAAGAAGCGGCAAAAATTCTGATTTATCACTTCATGCTATTCTCTGACGAAAAGATTACACTCGACTCGGATGAGAAATTTGCCAACGAAGAGTTTGATGAGGAAGTATTGCACATGCGTCAATTGCTGAAAACAAAATTAGTGGACATGGATCTTTCGGTTCGTGCGCTGAACTGTTTGAAAGCGGCTGACGTGGAAACTCTGGGAGAATTGGTTACCTACAATCGCAATGATTTGCTGAAGTTCAGAAACTTTGGTAAGAAATCATTGACCGAGTTGGATGACCTGTTGAATGGCATGAACCTGACATTCGGAATGGATATAAGTAAGTATAAACTTGACAAGGAATAAGCACAAATGAGACATAATAAAAAATTCAACCATCTTGGAAGGAAAAGTGCTCATCGGAAGGCGATGCTGTCAAACATGGCAAACTCGTTAATTCTTCACAAGCGGATTACCACAACGGTAGCCAAAGCAAAAGCACTGCGGATGTATGTTGAACCGCTTATTACAAAAGCAAAAAACGATACTACGCACTCACGTCGTATGGTTTTTAGCGTCTTGAAAAGCAAAACGGCTGTTGCCGAACTTTTCAGAGATGTGGCAGAAAAAGTAGGCGATCGTCCGGGTGGATACACTCGGATCCTGAAAACAGGAAACCGTTTAGGAGACAACGCAGAAATGTGTATTATCGAATTGGTTGATTACAATGAAAACTTGTTGTCAGCGAAAGAAGATAAAAGCAAAAAACGTCGTTCTCGTCGCGGTGGTTCAAAAGCAAAAGCAACTGAAGCAACTGCAACTCCTGAAAAAGAAGAAGTTGTTGTTGAAGAAGCAAAAGCAGAAGAGCCAGCAGCTGAGGAAACAAAAGCTGAGGATGAAGAAAAGAAGGCTGAATAATTCCGATTATCAGACAACTAAAATAAAAAGAGCTGGCCATATGGTCAGCTCTTCTTTTTTTCACGAATGCTAATTTTACCTGGAATTAATTACCAAGGTAATATTCTAATTTCTCTTTCAGTAGATTAACTTGAATTGGTTTGATGAGATAATCATTCGCCCCAAAAGTCAGGCAGCGTTGCCGGTCATCATCATCACTACTGGTGGTGCAGAAAATAATTGGGGTTTGCTTGTTGATATTGGTCCCAAGCGATCTGATTTGACGGGTTGTTTCTGCACCATCAAGGAGGGGCATCCACAAGTCCATTAAGATTAAGTCGTACTTGATACTTTGCGTTAAATGTAAGGCTTCATCTCCTCCACTGGCCATATCAATCTCGTACTCATTTCTTAAAGAGTAAAACAAAAATTTGAGGTTGATGGGGTTATCATCTACAACTAAGATCTTCAAACCTATTCTATTTTAGTCCATATAAATACTCGATTAAAGGTAGCTATATATGTATTGAATTTCCGTTACTTTTGCTAATTGAGATTTGGCTTATGCTAGCTGAATAGATGGATTGGATTAAATATTAAGAAACATACATAAAATGACAGAGGACAAAAAGATTATTTTTTCGATGTACCGGGTGAACAAGACGTTTGCACCCCAAAAGCAAGTGTTGAAGGATATCTCCCTTTCGTTTTACCTGGGAGCAAAGATTGGAATCATCGGTTTGAATGGTTCCGGAAAATCGACCTTGCTGAAGATAATTGCTGGCTTGGAAAAATCGTACCAGGGAGAAGTTGTTTTTTCACCAGGATATACCGTTGGTTACTTAGAGCAAGAACCACATCTTGATCCCACCAAGACCGTAAAGGAAATTGTGGAAGAAGGTGTTCAGGAAGTGGTTGATGTGCTCAAGGCGTATGAAGAGGTGAACCTGAAGTTTGGTGAACCTGAAGTGTTGGAAGATCCGGATAAAATGGAAGCTTTGATGGCCGAGCAAGCGAAACTTCAGGAGAAAATTGATCGCTTTGATGCCTGGAACCTGGACTCCAAACTGGAGCGTGCGATGGATGCTTTGCGTTGTCCTCCAGGCGATCAGCTGGTGAGTGAACTTTCCGGAGGAGAGCAACGCCGGGTAGCTTTATGCCGTTTGTTGCTGAAAGAACCGGATGTATTGCTTCTGGATGAGCCTACCAACCACTTGGATGCCGAATCGGTACAGTGGCTTGAAATGCACTTGCAACAGTATAAAGGAACGGTAATTTGTATTACTCACGACCGTTATTTTCTGGACAATGTGGCCGGATGGATTCTGGAACTGGACCGAGGCGAAGGCATTCCATGGAAAGGAAACTATTCTTCGTGGCTGGAGCAAAAATCAAATCGTTTGGCGCAGGAAGAAAAACAACAGTCCAAGCGTCAGAAAACCTTGCAGCGTGAGCTGGAGTGGATTCGCATGGCGCCCAAGGCCCGTCATGCCAAAGCCAAAGCACGTTTGAATGCTTACGATCAGTTGATGAACGAAGATTCGAAACAGAAAGAAGAGAAACTGGAAATCTTTATTCCTAACGGACCTCGTTTGGGTGAGAAGGTAATTGAAGCCCATGGTGTTTCGAAAGGCTTTGGTGATCGTTTGCTGTTTGAAGGACTCGATTTTGTATTGCCGCCCAATGGTATTGTAGGTGTTATTGGTCCCAATGGCGCGGGAAAAACAACCTTGTTCCGGATGATCATGAAGCAACTGGAAGCGGATCAGGGCACCTTTGAAGTAGGGGAAACCGTAAAAATCGCCTATGTTGATCAATCGCATGCTGCAATTGATCCCAATAAAACGGTTTATCAGGTTATTTCCGGAGGAAACGATTTGATGGCCATGGGGAACCGACAAATTAATGCACGGGCTTATGTGTCCCGCTTTAATTTTGCCGGATCCGATCAGGAGAAAAAATGTGGTGTGCTGTCCGGTGGAGAACGTAACCGGCTGCATTTGGCTATGGCTTTGAAAGAAGAAGGCAACGTGCTGTTGCTGGATGAGCCAACCAACGATATTGATGTGAATACTTTGCGGGCGTTGGAAGAAGGTCTGGAGAGCTTCGCAGGATGCGCTGTGGTTATTTCGCACGACCGTTGGTTCCTGGACCGGATCGCTACTCATATTTTAGCTTTTGAGGGCGAATCAAAAGTGTACTATTTTGAAGGAAGCTATTCAGAATACGAGGAAAACAAGAAGCAGCGTTTGGGTGATGAAGAACCGAAACGAATTAAGTATAAGAAATTGGTGAAGTAATTTTGCTTCTTAAGAATTGGGAAAGTCCGGAGAATATCTTCGGACTTTTTTTATGAAAAATTACAGCTTTATTGTTGAATTGCTCAACGGTTTATTATATATTTGATACTTATGTAGTTATTGTTTTGTTAGATCAAAGCAGAAAGGGGAGGCAGGAACAATTTCGCACGCATATTGTTTGATTACATATTCTTGTTCGTTGTTAATTCTTCAATTACAATCAAATACTTAATTTTTTTAATCCTGGATAAACAATTAAAATTATGAGAAAACGAATAATTCTATTAGTAATTAGTAGCCTTTTTATTGGAGCAAGCTATGCGCAGGACTCCTCTTCTGGAAAAACCGAATTCAATCATTGGTCAATTGACGCAGGTATCGGATTAACCAAACCCTATCGTAATGTAGCCCGAGGTTATAGTACAGCAACACCTGACTTCTTAGCAGGAGAGCTTGGGGCCCGGTACATGTTCAATGAGTTTTTTGGATTAAAAGCGGGCTTTGTTTATAATAACTTTCAAGCAGAAAAGTCAACACTTGACTTTACAACCAAGCAATACGAGTTCGACCTTCAAGGGGTGATTGGAATTGGGCGTTTGTTGCGTTTTGAAACTTGGACACAAACCCTTAACCTTTTAGCTCACGGAGGTTTCGGTGTTGGGTTGCTGGACTTTGATTTGCTTGATGACAATGATCATTTCGCTACTGCTTTGGCGGGTTTAACCGGTCAAATTAAACTCTCGCCCAGGGTGGCATTGAATATCGACGGAACCATGGGCTTTCATGTGCACCAAAACCGGACTTGGGACGGAACTATGCCAAGAAATAATGAACCTTTTGTGTTTAACGGAACCATTGGATTTTCGTATTACCTGGGTAAAAAAGCGCAGCATGCCGACTGGGTAGTGCGCGAGAACGAATACTTAGCTTTGATGGACGAGCGCATTGCTGATTTGGAAGCTCAGATTAAAAAATCGCGCGAAGAAGATGCCCGAAAAGTACAGGAAGCTGATGATCAGTTAGGACGTCGTATTGATGATCTGGATGGGCAAGTGGCTATGCTGGCTAATGCTGGCGACGATGACATCGTTGGTCGGTTGATTAACGAAGGCTATGTGAATATCTTCTTCGATTTTAACAGCTCAAAAATAGATAAAGGTGCCGCAGATGCCATCAACCTTTTGCGCAATTACATGATGAAGAATGCGAATGTAGCTGTTAACCTCATTGGTTATGCCGATGAGAAAGGCACGGAAGAGTACAACAAAAAATTATCAACTAAACGAGCTGAAGCAGTTGCGGAGCTCTTGGTTAAGTCGGGAATCGACAAATCACGTCTTCACACAGAAGGAAAAGGCGAGGATACGAGTGTTGACGAGAGCTCTCCAAATGCTCGCCAGTTGGCCCGCAGGGTAACTTTCAGTATCCGTTAAGTGTACCGTGAAGGTGTAACCTTTATTAGCGAAAAAATAATGAAAAGACCTCGGGGCAATGCCTCGGGGTCTTTCTCTTTTCCACGCTCCGGGCAAACTATTATTAAGACAGGAAACCTAAAGATTGAACATTAGACAGCGTGCCCGGCTTGCCATTGTTTTGGGCAGGGGAGAAGCCGAAAATCGCGTTGGCTTTCTTCAAAACGAATAAAAATTCCGATGTTTGCACTATGTCAATTCCGATGTTTGCAGATCTTATATTACCGCTTCCTTTACGTGATAAATTTACGTATCGGGTATCTCCCGGCTTTGAACCCAATATGAAAGTGGGCATTCGGGTTGTTGTGCAATTTGGAGCCCGGAAGTTTTTTTCGGCTTTGGTTTATCGTTTGCACAATCAGCCGCCTGAAGGTGATTTTGAGCTGAAGGAAATTGATGCCATTCTGGATCGGGAGCCGATTGTTAACCGGGCACAGATTATCGCATGGGAGTGGGTTGCTGATTACTATTGCTGTTCTTTGGGCGAAGTTTTCAAGGCTGCACTGCCTTCGGCCTTAAAGCTCGAAAGTCAGTCCAATGTCAGCTTTAATCCTAATTTCGATCTGGACAGCCCCTTAACCGGCGAGGAAGAAGCTTTACTACTCATGCTGAAAGGCCGGGGACAAACCAATATCCGTGAAATAAACCAGTTCTTGGGTAAAAAATCGTCCTATGCGACGTTGAAAGTACTGTTGGAGAAGAATGCAATACTGATGGAAGAAAAGTTGAAGGATAGCTACAAACCCAAAACGGTCACTTTTGTGCAGCTTGCGGAGCGGATAGCTTCTTCGGAACAGCTGGAAAAAGCCTTTGAAGAAATAGGCAGGGCTCGCAAACAGAAGGAACTTCTGGAGTTTTTTGTACATGAAACCAGCTTCAGCTTTGATCAGAAAAGCCGCTTGCCCAAGAAGGACTTGCTGGAGCAAAGCGGGCTTTCCGATGCTGTTTTAAAAGGCTTGGTTGAGAAGGATATTCTTGCTGTCGAATCGATTGAGATTGGCCGTCTGGAAATGAATCATACCGATGATCAATACTTGTACGATTTGAATGAAGCTCAGGAAAGTAGCTATCGGCAGTTGAAAGATGAATTCAAAACCAAGCGACCTGTGTTGTTGCATGGGGTAACCTCAAGCGGTAAAACCGAGATTTACATCAAGCTGATCGAGGATGTTTTAGCCGAAGGCAAGCAGGTATTGTACCTGGTTCCGGAAATTGGACTGACCTCTCAGTTAATAACGCGTCTAAAGCGTGCTTTTGGTGATCGGGCAGGCATTTACCATTCCAAATTCAATGATGCGGAACGCGTTGAAATCTGGTTCAATATTTTGAATGACAACAAGGAATCCTACCAGGTGGTGATCGGGGCTCGCTCGGCGGTCTTTCTACCTTTTAAGAAGCTGGGCCTTATTGTTGTGGACGAGGAACATGAAAATAGTTACAAACAGTTTGATCCGGCGCCGCGCTACAATGCTCGGGATTTAGCGGTTGTTTTGGGACAAATTCATCAGGCTCCGGTTTTATTGGGAACAGCTACGCCTTCGTTTGAAAGCTACTTTAACGCCAAGCTGGGAAAATACGGTCTGGTTGAACTGAAGGAGCGTTTCAAGGGAATTGAGCTTCCGGAGATTGTGGTATCAGACATCCGAAAAGCAACACGCCAAAAGCAAATGGTCTCCTTGCTTACGCCAGCCTTGTACGATGAGGTGAAACTGGCGCTCGAAAATAAAGAACAGGTGATTTTATTTCAAAACCGGCGGGGCTTTGCGCCTTACATGCAATGTACAAGCTGCGGATGGATACCAAAATGCAAAAATTGCGATGTGAGTTTAACTTATCACAAGTTTCGAGCAGGATTGGTGTGTCACTATTGTGGGCATACCACCAGTGTTCCCATGCATTGTGAGGAATGTCCTTCCGATGAAATTCAAACCAAAGGTTTTGGAACCGAGCAGATTGAAGAGGAATTGAACCTGCTTTTTCCTGCGGCTACTATTGCCCGGATGGATATGGATACCACTCGCGCCAGACGTGCCTTTGATCAGTTGATTTACAAATTTGAGAACCGGCAAATTGATTTACTCGTAGGCACCCAAATGGTGACTAAAGGACTTGATTTTGATCATGTTCGAGTGGTCGGGATTCTAAATGCGGATCAGATGCTCAATTTTCCCGACTTCCGGTCTTTTGAACGTTCATTTCAGTTGATGGCTCAGGTAAGTGGGCGTGCCGGAAGGAAAGGGAAACGAGGGAAAGTGGTGATTCAATCGAGCCAGCCGGAGCACGAAGTGCTGCAGAAAGTGGCCCACAACGATTTTATCCAATTGTTTAATAAACAGATGCTTGAGCGCAAGCTTTTTCGCTACCCGCCGTATTTTCGTTTAATCAAGATTGTGGTCAAGCATAAAAACCGCGATCGGCTGGATTTGGGGGCGAATCAGTTGGCTTCCATCTTGCGAAATCAATTTCGCAATCAGGTGCTTGGACCCGAGTATCCGGTCATTGGACGAATTCAATCCTGGTATCAAAAGGAAATTTGGCTGAAGCTGGACAAAAACAAGACACTGGGACAAGGGAAGAAGTTCTTGATGGATTCAATCGATCAGGTTAAATCACTTCCGAATAATACGGGCTTAGTCATTTATGCCGATGTCGATCCGATGTAGAAGATTGCTTGGAAGCTACTGCAAAAGCAGCAGGAACTTGGGGAGCGGTTTGCGTTGTTAGCCGTTTATTTCCCAAGGGATCCGGAAGCAATGTGGCGGAGCGGAGCAGTGGTGAACTCAAGCTGAGGGGACGAATTTATTTTTAGCACTTTCAATTTTTACTACTTTTGTAGGTCACAAAAATCAGATAAAACAGTGGAAGAGTTTAAGGTTCAGGAGGTTTTTACCAAATTTTCCAACATGCGGGCACTGGTGGTCGGTGATGCAATGGTTGATTCTTACCTGTGGGGATGCGTTGATCGTATTTCGGCAGAAGCTCCTGTTCCCATCGTGACTGTTCAGCAGCGTGAAGATCGAATTGGAGGAGCCGGCAATGTGTCGCTGAACTTGCAGTCGCTTGGAGCAACTCCTGTTCTGGTGTCTTTAGTAGGAAATGATCTGAAGGGCGATAATTTCATGCAACTGCTCCGCGAAAAGGGCTTGTCCGGTACCGGGATACTGCGATTGGACAACCGGCAAACAACGGTTAAAACCCGGGTAATGAGTGGCAAAAAACAAGTGCTCCGGGTTGATGAAGAGGTAACCGAAGAAATTGATTCGGAGGTGGAAAAACTGGTTTATCAGCGTATTGAACAGCTTATCAATAGCCAGAAGTTTGACCTTGTAATGTTCATCGATTACGACAAGGGAATGATAACCTCAAGCCTAATCGATAAAATTATTTGTTTGGCTCAGACCAAAAAGCTTTTGATTGCGGTTGATCCTAAAAAACGGAATTTTAATAATTACTCCGGAGTTCACTTGTTTAAACCCAATTTTAAGGAGTTCAAGGAAGGACAAGGAGTGCCCGTTGAGAAGGATAACATTCCGGGGCTGTTGGAAGCTGCCGAAGCATTTCGGAAAAGCAGCAAGCAAGGGATGATCTTTGTAACTTTGTCCGACTCTGGAGTTATTATAAGCAACGGGCAAAATCAAGATCATTTTCCGGCAGAGGTTCGTGATATTGCCGATGTTTCGGGGGCCGGAGATACCGTCATTGCTGTTGCAAGTTTGTGTATGGCAGCGGGCATGTCCAGCCAGTTTGTAGCCCAGTTATCGAACCTGGCTGGTGGGCTTGTTTGTGAGCGTTCCGGGGTTGTTCCGATTGATCAAGAGCAACTTATGCGAGAAGCGCAGCGAATGGAGATGGCCCCGTGAATTAAGGGTTTTGGAATCAGGCGATTAAGTCGGACACACAATATAAATTTTCAATAAGCCAATCATTTTATGCATAAAATATTAACTTTGGAACTTAGCGAAAATCACTAAAAGAACTATGGGAAAAGTTATTGCACTAGCCAACCAAAAAGGAGGCGTAGGAAAAACAACATCAGCGATTAATTTGGCGGCCAGCCTGGCTGTGTTAGAATACAAGGTATTGATTATTGATGCTGATCCTCAGGCAAACGCTACTTCCGGAATCGGCTTTGATGTTAGAGATGTCGAGAATAGTATTTACGAGTGTATTGTGGATGATATTGATCCACGGGAAATCGTTTTAAAATCTGAAATCGAAGGATTAGACCTGATTCCATCACATATTGACTTGGTTGGTGCCGAGATTGAAATGCTCAATCTGCCCAATCGCGAAAAAGTCATGAAAGTAGTGATTGAAAAGCTTCGGGATGACTACGACTTTATTCTGATTGACTGTTCGCCGTCATTGGGATTGATTACTGTCAACTCGTTGACCGCTGCCGATTCAATCATTATTCCGGTGCAGTGCGAATACTTTGCTTTGGAAGGTCTGGGAAAACTGCTGAATACCATTAAAATTATTCAGACCCGTTTGAATCCTGATTTGGAGATTGAAGGTTTCCTGCTAACCATGTACGATTCACGCTTAAACTTATCAAACCAGGTGTTGGAAGAAGTGCGTACTCACTTTGGAGATATGGTTTTTGAAAGTACAATTTCAAGAAATATCCGGCTAAGTGAAGCTCCCAGTTATGGGAAACCAGTTGTTTTATACGATGCCAACTCACGAGGATCAGAGAACTACATGGATCTGGCTCGGGAAATTGTGCAAAAGAACGACCTGACCAAGGTCAAAAATACAGAAAAAGTAATCGATTAAATAATTCGCGTATTCATGGCAAAAAGGAATGCATTGGGTAGAGGGCTAGGCGCTTTGATTGATGATGCGGATCGGGACCGGGATCAGGATCGGGAAGTTAGTTCATCAATTAGTGAAATAGCAATTGAAGAAATTGAAGCGAATCCGTTTCAGCCCCGGACTAAATTTGATGAGGAAGCATTGAAGGAATTGGCCGCTTCCATCAAGGAAATTGGTATTATTCAACCAATCACACTGCGCAAGGTCGCCCATCGTAAGTATCAAATCATTGCGGGGGAGCGGCGTTTCAGAGCTTCGAAGCTGGCAGGGCTGGAAACCATCACCGCTTATGTGCGTAAGGCAGAAGATGAAGGCATGCTGGAAATGGCCTTGGTTGAGAATATTCAGCGTGAAGACCTGGATGCCATTGAAATTGCCCTGTCGTATCAGCGCTTGATTGACGAGTGCCAGTTGACCCAGGAAAGTTTGAGTGATCGGGTAGGAAAAAAACGCTCAACAGTGAGCAACTACCTGCGGTTGTTAAGACTTCCGGCACTTATTCAGAAAGGAATTGTCGAAAAAACCATTTCCATGGGGCATGCCCGTGCTTTGGTTAACATTCAAAACCCGGAAGATCAGCTGGCTATCTATCAGGCCATTCTGGAAAATGAGCTTTCGGTTCGTAAAGTGGAAGAACTGGTGCGCGAGCTGAATTCATCGGAAAAGAAAGCGAGCAAACCAGAGCCTAAAGCCAAGCACCCGGAAGAATATGGAGAATTGAAAGAACACCTGAGTCGCTTTTTTAACACAAAAGTTGACTTTACGCTCAACAATAAAGGGAAAGGAAAAATCGTTATTCCGTTTGGGTCGTCAAAAGACCTGGAACGAATTATTAGCATTCTGGACAAGCGAAATGGCTAATACGATTTCAAAAAAGAAAACATTGAACAATATAATAAAAGCCGCACTCGTAATCCTGTTTTTAACAACAGGATTTATTGCATCTGCCCAGAAAATTACAGCAGCTGACAGCATTGACATTGCCTTTGAAAAACCGAAGCACTCGCCTCGGAAAGCAACAATTTATTCCGCTGTTTTGCCGGGCATGGGGCAAATTTACAATAAGAAGTACTGGAAAGTTCCGTTGGTTTATATTGGCTTTGGTGCTTTTGGTTATTTCATCGATTGGAATAACGATCAATACCTGATTTACAAACAAGCTTATGCCGACCTTCGGGACGATGATCCAAACACCAATTCGTTTCAGCAGTTTAATGAAGACGGACGGTGGGACAGCCAGATGCAACAGTTTAGCAACAGGCTTGAGCGAGCTAAGGATAATGCCCGGCGTAACCGCGACCTGGTGATTATTTCGACCGCAGCCTTTTATGTACTCAATATTATTGACGCCAGTGTGGATGCCCATTTTTTTGATTTTGATATCAGTGATGATCTGACATTTAAATGGGTGCCCGGGCCAATCTATTGTGCCGACCAACGAGGAGTAGGAATTCATTGTAGGATAAGATTTTAAAGGAACATATGACTAAAAAAGCAGGATTAGCCGGATTTCTTTTATTGAGTTTGGCCGTGTTGAACACCTTTGCAGACCGGAATGATAAAGAAGTTTTGAAACGGATTAGCAGCATTGAGGTGGTGGCCTTGGATAGTGTGGACGGATATGAAAAGAGGTATCGAATTCCCGATGAAAACCTGAATGATCTTTTTGCTGAAAAGATTGACAGTCTCTTGAATTCCTGGTACATGCAAAATGTATTTGAAATGCCGGTAGGCGAGGCCTTGCAAGATAGTCAGCCCATTGTCGCCATTCCTGATTCGGTTTATATCAATCGGTTGCAGGCCATTGACAGCTACATTGATTTATCTTACAACAAAACGGTTAAGAACTTTATTGAGTTATATACCCAGCGTCGCCGCGATCAGGTGGAGATGATGCTGGGACTAGCCAGCTTTTATTTTCCCATTTTTGAAGAAGCGTTGGACAAGTACGATTTACCCATGGAGTTGAAATACATGGCGATCATAGAATCGGCTTTGAACCCGACAGCTCGCTCGCGGGCCAATGCCGTTGGCTTGTGGCAATTTATGTATGGTACCGGAAAATGGCTTGGGCTTGAGATCGGAACCTTTGTTGATGAACGGCGAGATCCGGTAAAATCAACCGATGCAGCTGCCCGTTACCTGAGCCAGTTGTATAAAATTTACAAGAACTGGCACCTGGTGATTGCAGCCTACAACTGTGGTCCAGGAAATGTGAATAAGGCCATTCGTCGTTCGGGCGGTACGCGTGATTATTGGGCAATTTATTACCGTTTGCCACGCGAAACCCGTGGGTATGTTCCTGCTTTCATTGCCGCTTCTTATGTGATGAATTATTACAACGAACATTCGCTAAAGGCGCGTTACCCCGATTTTCCGATTGTTACCGACACGATCATGATTAATAGCTACCTGCACTTTGACCAGGTTTCTGCCTTGACGAATATTCCGGTAGAAGCCCTGCAGGCGCTTAATCCGCAATATCGGATGAACATTATTCCGGCTAAAAAGGAGAAGCATTATGCCCTGAAGATTCCGATTGAGTCAGTGGCTGACTTTATTGATAATGAGGATCAAATTTATGCCTACAAGCGTGATGAGTTTTTTCCAAATAATGAAATCATCAACCCCAAAAGCCGCAATAGCTACCATGTATCCAGTGTAAGTGGAAAAGACAAAGTGCTGTATACGGTGAAATCGGGTGATAATTTAGGTTTTATTTCAGAATGGTTTCATGTACGGATTTCTGATTTGCGCTATTGGAACAACATCAACCGAAACCTGATTCGCGTGGGGCAAAAATTAGCCATTTATGTTCCCCAGGGGCAAGCTGATTTTTTTGCCAAGATCAATCGGATGAGTTTTGCTGAAAAGCAAGCCTATAAAAAGAAAACACCGGTTACAAAAGCGGTTTCAGCCAGTACACAAACAAGTGCTGACGGAAAGTTTGTCTACTACACCGTTCGTCGTGGCGATAACCTTTGGTCCATTGCCCGGAAGTTTCCCGGGGTGTCGAATAACGACATCATGCGGTGGAACAATATTCGCAATGCCAATAAAATTCAGGTGGGACAAAAACTTAAAATTCAAACCCGCTCTTAAGGAAGTCTTTCAGGTATTTGCAGATACACGATTTTAACTTTACTTTTAGTGGGAAGCTAAAATCGCACCATGACACCTGTTCGGGAATTTGTATATTTTCTTATTTTACTTCTCATTTTTTCCTTTATCCTTTTGTTGTGGAAGGAAGAGGTTCCTGCGCCCGTTTCGGTAGCAGAGTTTAACGAACCGGTGGTAGATACGCTTGTGCAAGCCGAGCCAGCCGCTGATTCTTTGCAGACTATGCAAACGCCGGAGGATGAGCCTGCCACAGAGCCTAAGGTGGAGCGGGAACTTTTTCAGCCAAGTCCTTTTGTTTTTGCCGAAAGCGATTCTGTTCACTTGCAATTTTTAACCGATCGTTTGCAGAACGCCAATGCATCAAAGTTACCCGTTCGGATTGTTTACTTTGGGGATTCGCAAATCGAAAATGACCGGATTACTTCGGTTTTGCGTAAGCAGTTACAAGCACAATATGCGGGTCGCGGACCCGGTTTTGTACCTTTGGATGAGTATTACAATACCCATCACCGCTTGCTGATTGAGCCTTCCGGAAATTGGGAAATCAAAACTTTTCAGGATAAGGATTTTGTGAACGAAAGTTTGTTGTTCAAAAATGCCTTGTTAACAGCAGCTAATCCCGAAGGGTGGTTTCGAATTCGGCGGATTAAGCGATTGGGGCCGAAGCCCGATTATGAGTTGATGAAACTTTATTATACCGCTCGCGACAGCTGCAGGCTCACCGTAAGGCAGGGAAAGGATGTGATTTATACGGGGTTTTTACTACCGCATGAAAGAGTATCTACTCTTGATTTTCAGTTTAACCGAACACCGGATGACATTCGCTTTGATTTTACGGTTCGCGACACGCTGAATATTGCGGGCTTGTCACTGGAAAGTGGCGGTGGTGTGCTGGTGGACAATGTTGCTTTGCGCGGCTTGTCTTATCCCACTTTTGATGCCTCGAACCAGGAGATGATTCACCAAATGCTGAATCAGGTGAATGTGGGGCTGTTTGTGTTGCACTTTGGAGTGAACCTGGTGCCCTACATTTCGAATAATTACCGGCATTTTGAACGAAATTTTCAGCGTCAAATTAGCTATTTGAAGAGCATCCGTCCCGAAGTCCCCATCCTGATTATAGGGGTTTCGGATATGGCAAAAAAGCTGGATGGGACGTATGCTTCCTATCCCAATATTCCCCAAATAAAAGCGATTCAATATGAATTGGCCATGAAAAATCACACGGCTTTTTGGGACTTGCAAAACTTCATGGGTGGGGAAGGGGCCATGGTGCAATGGGTAAACCGAAGCCCGGCTTTAGGGCGGACGGATTATGTGCATTTTTCAGCGGAAGGGGCGGCTGTGGTTGGTAAGGAATTGGCGCGTTTGCTTTTGGAAGAGTTAAAAACCGATCGGAATTTGGTTACACGATGAAGGAGTCGATCAAACATACCATGGAGAGTATCTGGCAGTATCATCCGGATGAACCCTTGTTTTATACCGGACTGGCCTTTTGGATTGCTTTTACAGCCTTTTTGGGGATTTACGCCTTGGTGTATCGGCAAAAAGCTATCCGTAACGGGTATTTGCTCTTGATAAGCTGGTTCATTTATTACCAAATGAACGGTGCTTTTTTGCTGTTGTTGGCTTTTTCCTGTGCGGTAAATTATGGGTTTGGTCTTTGGATTCATGCGCAATCGCGAAAACGATTTGTCTTGGCTGTAGCTGTCGGGTTTAATTTATTGGTGTTGGCTTATTTTAAGTACACCTATTTTTTTATTGAGCAGGTTAATGCTTTGTTTCAAGCCAACTGGGAAGTTTTCAACTGGGTAGGCTGGTTGATTAACCGGGCTGTTGGCAGTGTGGTTGATGAACAGTCGATTTTGCTTCCCATCGGAATTTCGTTTTACACTTTTCAGGCCATCAGCTACCTGGTTGATGTTTATCGCGGCGATTCCAAGGTGGTGAGAAATCCCTTGGACTTTAGCTTTTATTTGAGTTTTTTTCCCCAATTGGTGGCTGGTCCCATTGTGCGGGCTTCCTCTTTTATTCCGCAGTTGTATCAAAAATTTCGCCTGAAGAAGGAGGAATTCAGTCATGCCTTGTTTTTAATCACCAAAGGGCTGTTTAAGAAGATGGTTATTGCCGACTTTCTGGCTATGAACCTGATCGATCGAATTTTTGAGGCGCCCATGGCATATTCCGGCTTTGAAAACCTCCTGGCGCTTTATGCCTATTCCATCCAGATTTATGGCGATTTTTCGGGTTATACCGATATTGCCATTGGCCTGGCCCTGATCCTGGGGTTTAAAATTCCGGTAAACTTTAATGCGCCCTACCAAGCCACCAGCTTGACGGACTTTTGGCATCGCTGGCACATTTCGCTGTCGCTTTGGTTACGCGATTACCTCTATATTCCTTTGGGGGGAAACCGAAAGGGAAAGGGGCGTATGGTCGTCAATATTTTAATTACGATGGTGCTGGGTGGTTTGTGGCATGGCGCAAACCTGCGGTTTATTATCTGGGGCGCAATTCATGGTTTGGGGCTGGTAGTGGAAAAGCTGGTTCGAAAGGCCTTTTTACATCATGCAAGGCCCCGGCGTTGGAAAAAGCCGATTGCGGTCTTTTTTACCTTTCAAGTTGTCAGCCTGACCTGGCTTTTCTTTCGGGCACGAGACTACAGTGCTGTGCAACAGTTTTGGTTCCAGCTTCGGTTTCATTTTTGGCCCGAAAATATCAGCATGGGTTGGGAAAGTTATCGTATGGTACTTGGCATTTTTGTCCTCGGGCTGGTGCTGATTTGGGTGCCCAATCGGTACAAAGAAAAACTGAGAGGCGCTTTTATCAACCTTCCGGTATGGGGACAGCTTCCCCTGGTGTTATTGGTGCTGTTGCTAATTGCTTTTGTTGCTCAGGCCAACTTGCAGCCGTTTATCTACTTCCGGTTTTAGGGCATAAAAAAAAGCTTCTACCTGTTTGCTTTGCAAGTAGAAGCTTCGAAGCTATAAAAGCCTATTTCGTATTCTCTGTTTTAGCGTCCCCGAAAGACTCTGCCCAATGCAAATTTTCCTCCACCGTAAACCAATATGGTTAAGAAAACAATCAGGTAGAGCAAAGCCATTTCTTTGCTTTTAAAGGCATCCGATGCATGAATAATGAATGCGGCTACTGCCATAGTGATGATGATAGGGATGCTGGCCAGTCGGGTACCAATACCCAGTATCACCAGAACGGAACAGAGAAATTCTGCAAACACCGTAAGGATCAGCGAAAGGGTTGACCCTATGCCGAAAGGGTCTGGAAATTGGGTATTGCCTTCAATTAAGTTCAAAAACTTGGGAATGCCGTGAGTCAGCATAAAACCACCTGCGGCTACCCGAAAAATAAGTAACCATAAGTTCACTACCGCATCGTTTGTTCGCGGGCCGAGTAATCTTGCCATTGTTATAGATTGATTTTTTTTTATTCGAAAATAATTAAACTTCTAAAAGGAACGCTGAATTCAAGCGATTAGTTTAGGTCGATAACAAAAAAAATGATCTGCGAATCTGGATCGAAAGGCTTAATCGCTGGCGATCAGAACGAATGGCTACCAGGCAATCTTGTTAGAACAGGACTGCTGATTTGAAAGCAAAAGGACTTCATGAAGTCCTTTCCATTTGGGAACTGTCTTTATGTTTTGGCAATCAGTTTGTTTCGAGAGGAATCTGAACATTGAATGAAGCGCCATCTGTTCGTGTATTCACCTCTGTTATGGCACCGGCACAGTATAAAACTGTGGGGTTACCATCTTCGTCAATCAAAAGTTGGGGGCGCTCCAGCCGGTTCATTTTTATCGTATCTCCCGATTGAAGAACGACTTCTTTCTTCATGAAAAACGTATTGACCGGCTTGGTCCATTTGATGCCATCGAGTGATTCAAGTAGAGCCAGCCCCGGTTTATCCTCAGTTATTCGGCCTGTAAAATCCTTGAGCACGACATAAAATTTTTCGTGTTTGGGATGATACCAAACATACGGATCTTCACCACTGGCAATGGTGCCATCTTCGTTTCGAACATCAAAAACAAAATGATCCGTAGGCGTGAAAGGGCCGGCAGGTGAGTCGGCAATTGCGACTCCATGAACGCCTCGCCAGCCTGGATTATAAAAGTTTCCTTTAAAGAAGAGTAAGTATTTGCCATCGCCAGGGCGCTGAACAACCGAAGGGTTAACAACGATGATGTTGTCGGGTTTGGGTTCAGTGCCTTCGGGCGAGGGAGCCACAATGTTATCTGGCTTCACTCGGGTTCTTGGCGAAAGCAAGGGGTTTTCTGATCGGCTATAGTTTCCTTGAACTAAGTCGTCAAAGCTTTCAAATTCAATCACACCAATGCACTGACTTTGCTGAACGCGGTTGCGTTTATCGACTTTTTCTCCTTTCGATCCAGTGGGTTGTGGGCCCGGATCTTTACCACCTACGTAATACAAATAGTAGCGATTATTGAATTTTTTGACATGGGGGTTATGTGCCATTTGGGCATCCCAAGCGGTTGAATCTCCTTCGGCCTGCCTGCCTTTGAGCACCACTTTCTGAAATTTAAAATCCCTGTCGGGATAGTCTGAAACCGCATAGGCAATTTGCGAATGAAGGACCCAGGAGTCGGAAAACTTGGGCAGAGAATCACCGCATTCCCAGGTTGAGTAAAGCATGTGGTATTTGCCATCATCGCCTTTAATCACGCTGCCTCCCCACACAAAGCGATCAGGATCGTTTAAAGTGGATGGCCCGGAGAGCACATGGTCATCTATTTCAGCAGCTATTGGCTTTGCCTTTACGGTGACGTTTTGGTTATTGGTACAGCTTAAGCATAGATAAGCCAGACATAAGATTAGGATTGATGATTTCATAGTGCTAGTTGGTTATTGGTGCTCCTTTAGGCTCAGGAGCTTTCGTTTTTTTTATACTTTAAACGAAGCAAGAGTTTGCCTCTGCTTGTGCGTTTCAGAAAGCTAAGGTGCTGTCAGAAAAAACAAAAAGGCTTTCCGAATTGGAAGGCCTTTTGAGGTATCAGATAATAGGAACATGCCGTCTTTGGAGGCTGTACAGATTCCAAAGAAACGTATTCCTTTATTTTATTTGTTTTACTTTGACTGCCGTTGGCCCTTTTTGTCCCATTTCAACTTCGAAGCTCACTAAGTTTCCTTCTTTGATATCTTCCAGAACATTATTGATATGGACAAAAATACTTTCTTTTGTTTCCGAATCGCGGATGAAGCCATAGCCTTTCGATTCGTTGAAAAAAGTTACTGTACCCTTACGTATCGGATCAATTTCTTCATTCGGATCGCTTTTAGGTACGCTGACTTCGATATCTTCGATATTGACTTCAGCTTTTTGAGAGGGATCGGGGGGAGTGTCGGTGATGTTACCATTCTCGTCGACATAAGCGATCATATCGTCCAGGCTTCCTGACTTTTCATTGTCTTTTCTGGCCAGTCGTTTCTTCTCTTTCTCTTTTCTCTTTTTCTCTTTTTTGTTTCGTACTTCTTTTTTGTTAAACGATTCTTGAGATCTACCCATAAATTCTTTTCTATTTATTGTTACTTATAATTTTTATTTTCCGCATTTCTTGTGATTCAGACGAAATAGCAGGCCGGATTATTTTGGTATTCTGGCGCTTGTTGGTATACGCATGAATGACAATTCGGTTGTTATGAAAAGGATCAAAAAAAGGAAACAATACTGAACGAATAATAAGGAGTGGATCAAGTTTGAATACTGCCATTTTTGAACCTGTAATATCGGCTAAGTTACAATTTTATTTGTTGGAATAATAATTTCTGTTCTCAGGTTCCCTTAATTTCATTTTTAGACAACAATTTCCCGTTTGTTTGTGCTGAAAACGAATCGGGTATCAGTTGTTTGGAGTGTCGTGTGTTTTGGTTGAATCAGACACCAGTCGGTTGATCTCTTTGAGTTCTTTGGCCGTGAGGTACCGCCATTTGCCAACAGGTACATCGAGTGAAATATTCATTATCCGCACGCGCTTCAATTTGGTCACCTCATAGTTCAGGTATTCACACATGCGGCGTATTTGCCGGTTAAGCCCTTGGGTTAAAATTATTCTGAAAACGTATTTGCTAATCTGTTCTACCTCACACTTGCGGGTAACGGTATCCAGGATTGGAACACCTCCGGCCATTTTCTGAATAAATGTTTTTGTGATGGGCTTATTGACCGTTACAATGTATTCTTTGTCGTGGTTGTTGCGGGCACGCAAAATTTTATTGACAATGTCTCCATCGTTGGTTAAAAATATGAGCCCTTCGCTGGGTTTGTCAAGCCGCCCGATGGGGAAAATGCGTTTGGGGTAATTGATGTAGTCGATGATGTTGTTCTTTTCTACACGGGTGTCGGTTGTACAAACAATACCCACCGGTTTGTTGAACGCGATGTAAACCGGCTTTTCTGTAGGTTCAGAAATCAGTTTGCCATTTACCCGTACTTCATCGCCGGGGCCTACTTTCGTCCCCATTTCAGGTTTCTTCCCGTTTATGGTTACTTTGCCTTGTTCAATCAATTTGTCGGCAGCCCGGCGGGAACAGAATCCCACTTCGCTCAGGTATTTATTAATTCGTGTTGTTTGCATGTCCTCCTTTTCTATTCTTAACAACAACCTATGGGCTGTTGGGTTTTCCGGTCAGCTGCCCGTATTTTCTTGCAAATTCTGGATGCTGCGTTTGGTGAACCTGCAAAATTTCCAGTTCAAGAACAATAACGCAAAGTGTTGATTAATAGAATAACTACAATCCAGTGGCTACGTTCAGCTGTTTTCAGAAAATAAAGTGTAAATTTAAGCAAACCTACTAAATTCCTGAATGAATGAAAACATGGATTAACCTTAGCATTCTTTTTTTTCTTGTATGTGGCCTGCAGGCGCAGGAGCTCTCTTTCCGCTTAGAGGAGCTAACCGCTCCGGATTACGTGCAAGCAGTTGAAAAGTCGTCTAAAACCTGCATTTTACCTATTGGTGTGTTTGAAAAACATGGACCACACCTGCCTTTGGGTACCGACTTGTACATCGCCCGTGAACTGGCCCTTCGTGCTGCGGCGGCGGAGTACACCCTTGTTTTTCCCTGGTATTACTTTAGCCAGATTAATGAGGCCCGTCATCAGCCGGGAACCATCTCTTACAGTCCTGAGCTGATTTGGAAAATGTTGCAGGAAACGCTTGATGAGCTGGCTCGAAATGGGTTCGAAAAGATCATTATCGTCAACGGACATGGGGGCAATAATGCCTTTTTGAACTACTTTGGTATGGCGCAGCTTTCCGAAGAACGGGATTATAGCCTGTATTGGTTTCAACCCAATTACGATTCCGAAGTGCTTGAGCGTATGGAAGAGCTGACCCAGCATGATGAGTATGATTCACATGCCGGCAACCGCGAATCTTCGCTGATGGCGGCCATCCAGCCGGAGGTGGTTCATCCGGAGCGGGCTGGTCAGCAATCGGGTGTGGATCAGGACCGGTTGAAACACCTCTCGAACGTTTATACCGGCATTTGGTGGTATGCCAGTTACCCCAATCATTATGGGGGCGATGGTGCTAAAGCCAATGCCGAGGCTGGTGCCTTGCTGCTGCAGTCGGTGGTGGATCAGCTGGTGAAAACAATCCGGACTGTAAAAGCCGATGAGGGCGTGCCTGCTTTGCAGAAACAGTTTTTTAAGGAGGCTGCTGACCCGTTAAAGACCAGGCAATAGCCTGACTGACCAGAATGCGGAGTGGCTGTTCGTTGCGAATAGCCACTCCGCATTTTTTACGGAAGGTGGGAGATGGGTATGTGCTTCCTGAAATCGGGAAGCATGGTTTGCTCTGTTTTTTGCCATTGCTGAGTTGTTGCCCGGTGGCATGTTTCCTGTTTTTTAAGAACGCTTTATCAGCTGCTTGAAGTCCTTCTATTTCGAAGGGATTGTTACACGAACTTAAAGAAAAACCGTATTTTTAAAGTTCTGTATCAATCAAGAAATTTGGAATCAGCTAATTCAAGTACATGAAAGAATATATTGATTTACTAAGGAAACTTATTCAGACCCAGTCGTTCAGTAAGGAAGAAGAACCTGCAGCCGGATTAATTCGAGCGACTTTAACTGCCAAGGGCATTGCTTTTCAAACGAAGAATAACAACACCTGGGCGCGCAATCACAGCTGGAAGGAAGGGCTGCCGGTGATTTTGCTGAACTCGCATGTTGACACGGTACGGCCGGCCAAAAACTGGACCAAAGATCCTTTTGGGGCGGAGTTGGATGGCGATTGCCTCTATGGTTTGGGAAGCAACGATGCCGGAGCATCGCTGGTTACTTTGCTGGCCGTGTTTGTCCACTTCAATGAACAGGAAAATCTTCCTTTTAACCTGATTTATGCGGCTTCGGCAGAGGAAGAAATTTCGGGGCCCAATGGGATGGCCAGCCTGATTGAGGAACTGGGACAAGTGGACCTGGCCATTGTGGGTGAACCCACCCAAATGCAGATGGCCATTGCCGAAAAAGGGCTGATGGTGCTGGACTGCACGGCATACGGAAAAGCCGGTCATGCTGCGCGTAACGAAGGTGTGAATGCCTTATACAAAGCACTGGATGATATTCGCCTGCTGCGGGATTATCGTTTTGAAAAGGTTTCGGAAGTATTGGGTGAGGTGAAACTTTCGGTTACCCAAATCAATGCGGGCTCGCAACACAATGTGGTGCCCGACCAGTGTTCCTTTGTCATCGATGTGCGTACCAACGAGTATTATTCCAACCAGGAGACTTTTGAACTGGTGGATCAGCTGATTGAGTCCGAAGTAAAGGCACGGTCTTTTCGCTTAAACTCATCGGGTATTGCGGTGGATCATCCCCTGGTGCGTCGGGGGCAGGAGCTGGGCCTGACGTATTACGGTTCGCCCACCACATCAGATCAGGCGGTAATGCCTTTTCAATCCATCAAGATTGGGCCTGGCGACAGTGCCCGTTCGCATACGGCAGATGAATACATCCTGGTTTCGGAGATGGAGGAAGGCTTCCGGATTTATCAGGCCTTACTGGATGGAGTGGATCTTAGCAAAGCCTAGGGAAGAGCAGCAACTCTTGCCTGGTGTGCTTTCTTTTTGTTGACGTATTTTATTCCGTTTTTGTAAAACGAATGCCAAACCCAATAGAATGCAGTGGACCCGAGCGCAAATTTCCATTATAGCCGTTGTGGCAGTAACTTCTTTCATGGGGACTTTTTTGATCTCCTCGGTCAACATTGCCCTTCCGGCTATTGAGCGGGACTTTGGGCTGGATGCGGTGAGCTTGAGCTGGGTGATCACTTCCTTTTTACTGGCCACAGCAATGTTCTTGTTGCCGGTGGGGCGTTTGGGTGACCTGAAAGGTGTTCGACGACTCTTTAAGTTTGGTGTGTTGGTTTTTACTTTGTCATCGCTGGCTTGTGGCTTGGCTCCTTCAGGTTTTTGGCTGATTCTTTTCCGCTATGTTCAGGGGGTAGGCGCTGCTTTTACGAGTACCACTGGCCCGGCAATTCTGGTTTCGGCGTTTTTGCCTCGTCACCGGGGGCGGGTGCTCGGACTGGCTGTTTCGGCGGTGTACCTGGGCCTGGCTTTTGGGCCTTTTGCCGGAGGTTTGCTGACGCAATACCTGGGCTGGCGCTCCATCTTTTTGGTGGCCACCTTTTTCGGGGGCATTGCGGTGTTGGTGGCTTATCTTTTTCTAGGAAAGGATGAGATGCGCCAAGAGAAGCCGGCACAAATTGCCTTCGGAGGAACAATCTTTTATATGCTTGGGCTGGTGGCGCTGGTTTATGGCTCGGCTCATATCGACAAGCCGTTGGGCTGGTTGCTGATGGGAGCAGGCAGTTTCGCTTTGCTGGGCTTTTGGTGGATGGAATCCCGCTCGACAGCCCCGGTGATTGATACCCGGCTGTTTACCCGTAATCGCTTGTTTGCCTTTTCGAACCTGGCCGCGCTCATCAACTATAGTGCAACCTTTGCCATTGTGTTTTTGCTGAGCTTGTACTTGCAGAAAATTCAAAGTTTGTCGCCACGCGATGCCGGCACCATTCTGATTGCTCAGCCCATTATGATGGCCATTTTTTCGCCCATGGCCGGCCGGCTCTCCGATCGGATTCAGCCCCGCTACCTGGCAACACTGGGAATGAGCATGTGTACCCTGGGCCTGGCAGCCTTTGCGTTTCTTGCGGAGAGCACCCCGATTGGACTCATTGTGGCTTTGCTGGTTTGGGTGGGACTGGGTTTCGCCTTTTTCTCTTCGCCCAATATGAATACCATTATGAGTTCGGTTGATAAAAGTCAGTATGGTCTGGCTTCGGGATCGGCGGCTACCATGCGGGTGTTGGGGCAAATTGTGAGCATGACCATTGCCACGTTGTTTTTTGCAGCCATGCTGGGTGGAGAAGCAGTCGAACAGGTGTCGGATGCCTTGTTTCTGAAGGTTGTAAAGTGGGGCTTCATCAGCTTTTCGCTCATCAGTGTTTTGGGTATTTACTTCTCCTACAACCGGGGACAAATCAAGCGCTAAAGGTTAAAAATTTTATTGAACGGATTGGCTTAATGAGGGCTTCACTCAAAGTGAAGCCCTCATTAAGTTCTCTACTGTCAATGCTCCCCCTGTTTTCAATTGCGCTATGATGAAGGGCCGTAGGTATGACAACGGGGACAGACCAGCACCAGTGGACGAGAACTATTTCTTCATTTTAAACAACATTTTCTTTGTCCATATGAGTTCGTCATTTAAACGACTATTTAAGTCCATCCAGTTATTAGAGGTCAATAAATTTAGATCAATACTGTTTAAATGTTCTTGTAATTCTGTCTGATAACGAGAAAGTGCATTGATCGCTGCCAATTCATCATTCTTTCTTAAATGGATTAAGGATTCAACTTTGAAAGTCTGGTAGTCTGGATTTATACCCAATTGATTCGCTTTTTCTAAAAAATTAAGAGATTCTGCATATTTTTCGCTTGTGTTATACTGGGCCAAATTTACCAACGCCATAAGGATGTAGTCTTCTTCTGTTGCAGCACCTGATTTAATATTACGCCACAACAGCTTTTCACAGGTCTGGAAGTGACTCTTGCTATATTCATAATATGCACCTTGAGTTAGTAAGTCTGAAATTTTCTTATCGAAATCGGTGTCACGATATTCAATTTCCGGAATTCCTACGTTTTCAATGCGATAACTAATGTTTGGATGTGTGCCTTCGTCTGAAAAGACTTTAAAATTGCCAGTATAGTAATAATAGTCTTTTAGCTTCGACAAGACTGAGCCTAAAGCGTCTTTATTGTAACCCAGATATTCCATAAGTTCTGCCGCACAGTTATCAGCAGCCATTTCCTGCTCTCGCGAATATTTTAACCCCACTCTTTCGCTAATTTGTGATGAAATCGTATAAGCTAAAGCAGCTGAGGTTGAAATTATCGATGGATCAACGTATATGTCATGGTTTACCGAAGCATACGTGGCCGTAGCTGCAACAGCAACGGATGTCACGCCTGCCCAGAATTCAGCCCGCTTCTGTTTTTTTAGTTCAAGATTTATATTCTTGACAGCATGATCCAAAATAAAGTGTGCCGTTTCATGAGCAAGAACAGCGGTTAATTCCTCTTCTGTATTAACCAGGTTTAGCAAGCCAATTGATATTAAAGCTGTTCCATTTGGAAGTATCGCAGCATAGGGCTCATTGTTTTTTAGGATTCGGATATCTAACTGGCCAAGCCGCCCATCGTTTATAGGTTTTTGATATATTTTTAGGAAGATGCTTTGGAGATAGTCTTTGATAACTGCATCGTTTACAAAGGCATCCTGATTACTGAGGTAACTCAGATAATCAAGACTCTCTTCCTCCAGGTAATTTCTGACATCGTATTGAAATCCTGCTTCAATGATGTCGTTGTAGACTCTGGCTTGTAGGGCTTTAACTGTCCAGAATGATTCTGGAGTAATGGTGAGATTTAAGTCCTCCTCAAACTTTTTAGAATAGTCAAAGTCTAAAACTTCTCCATTTGTTTTTATCACAGAAACCACATTTTTTCTTGTAGGATATCCTGAGTTTGACG
Source organism: uncultured Sunxiuqinia sp. (assembly GCF_947495665.1). Lineage (GTDB taxonomy): Bacteria > Bacteroidota > Bacteroidia > Bacteroidales > Prolixibacteraceae > Sunxiuqinia > Sunxiuqinia rutila. The sequence continues at coordinate 169,597 of NZ_CANLZV010000007.1, read as the reverse complement.
TGTTGTCTGCCATCCCTTTTAAAATGAGAGCTTCAAATTGATCTCCTTCCTGGATGTCCTTTGAGATCTTCTTTAAGGCAGATCCTGCAACATCTAATCTCACATAAACATCTTGAGCATTTGTTGAGGAAATTGTTAGGACTACCATCAAGGCCGCGAATAAATAGTTTTTCATAATAGTTGACTTAAGGTTGTTTTAGGTGATTGTTAATATCTTGGTTTTAATTTCGTTTCCCGGCTGGTCGGGATTTGCAATCCCGACCCTGCTAAATCCGGATTTTTAATCCGGTTGCCCGTTTTCCTGTTGTATGAGCGAATCGGTAAGCAGGGGCTAGCTGTTTGGAGTTTGTAACTCATTTTACCTCCGACCAAAGACTTTCTTTTTCCAGTCCCCAGGGGAATGGCTCTTTTCTTGATCACCTGCCCGGTATCCCAATTCAGGTCGTTTCCCCTGCTTCCCGCGTCCTGCCGATGTTCTGGCGCCTCGCCGAGTGCGTCTGGAGGGTTGGCGACACCGTCTGGCGCTCCTCCAACATCGTCTGGAGGGTTGGTGTCATCGTCTGGCTCCCGGCCGGCTTGTTCTGGCTGTTCGGCGACATCGTCTGGCGAGTAGCGGAGTTGGTCTGGCTATTCGGCATCATCGTCTGGCGAGTCGCGGAGTTCGTCTGGCAGCCGGGCATCATCGTCTGGCAGGTAGCCGGGGTGGTCTGGCTAGTTGGCTTCATCGTCTGGCTATCGGGTATGCTGTTCTGGCTGTTTGGCGGTATGCTTAAAGCAACCGGCAACCAGGTTTCCCCGGCTGCCGGTTTAAGATTGCAAGAAGTAAACGTCAATACCCCGGTTCAGTCAACAATGACCCGGGCCCGGGTATATTCTTCGAAAAAAGGCTGATCGGTAAATTCGAAACGGATCATCAGCTTATCCATTTTTTGCTTCAGCAGGGCATCCACTTGGTCCATCATTTCTTCGAGCATGCTCATCGCCGAAAAGGCCTGGTTGCGGATGGTACGCGGCTGCCCGATCAGGGCTTTAAAGCTGTCGAGGCTGGTTTCGGTTTCTACCACCATGGCTTCGGTGAGCATAAAATCGGCCAGCTCGGTAAGCAGGTTACGGGCCAGGGTTAAAACCGGGCGAATTGCTGCTTCCACATCGGTTTCGCGACAGGTTAACAAGTCCGATTTAATGAGCTTTGCCTGCCCGGCCAGCACCTTGTCGTCGTTAAAAGCGGCGTAAGCCTGCAAAATGCCGGAGATGCTCACCGCCTTTTCGGCCACCCCTCGGCGAACAGTCTCTTTCTGCTCGGTCGTGCCTTTGCTGTTGGCATCGGTCTCTTCATTTTTTTCTTGAATACGCTGGATCAGTTCATCCAGCTCGTTTTTCACAGTCACCATTACCGGAATGGTGTTCCAGCGCGGGGTGTGGTTGTCCAGCGCCGTCTGCGTAGCCAGGTACATACGCATGTGTTTGTTCTGATCTTGATTCATTTTTGTTCGTTTTTTAATGATTAATCCTGAACGTATTTTCTCTTACCACACCTTAAGCAGAATAAAATAAAGCAATTTATTATTTACATCAAATATGTTAATGAGCATGTAGTGTCTGAAATTCAACAAGAAAGGGGTGTTGCAGGTTCGGCATTTGCTTGTTTGGATGGAATACAAATAAGAGGCGAGGTCTGGTGAGGGCTTTTAGTAAGGGTCTCACTCAAAGTGAAACCCTTACTGGTGAAAGATCCAGAGTTTGGTGATGGAGGAAAGGGCGATGGAATTATTTTACCATGGCACTTTCAGCATACTCAAGCTGTTTGCACAAGGCATCAAAAGCCACTTTAGCACATTTAATTTTCAGAGGTTCTAAATTAGCCGGCTCAGCATTTACTGCCCACAAACTGTTGTAGGCCATATAATCGTGGTGCGCATTCAGTAAAAACGAAAAAGCATTCTCTGTATCCTTATCCAGAACGAGGATATGAATGCCAAAAACATTGACTGCCTCAGACTGCCGGGGAGGAAACAGGATTTCCAAAACCACGTAGTAGTCGGCATTTGTTCCTTCTTCCCGAATGGCACTGGCCAGCCGTTTCATGTCGTTATTGAAGAAGTTCAGCTGCCCCTGACCTTCCAGTTGTCCCGGGTTGAGTATTGTTTCGTTGAATTCGGCATTTAAATGCAAATCGTTTATCAGCAAGTCGGCAAAAGCTTTGGCCGAGCCTGGCGAAAAAGCGGTTGAATCAGGGGTGCGAATAACGGTGGGGTAAACCACAAACTTGCCGGGCTTATACGATTGCAGAAAGTCTGCGGACAAGTCGCTTTCGGGTTTAAATCCCGGATTGACCAGGACATTGGCGAGCAGTGCTTTGATTTCCGCAGGTAAGTCTTTTAGGCCAGCCTGGTATTTTTTAGCCGAAGCGGCAATGGTGGTGGCGTCCAGAACACCCTCGTAAATGTTGAAACGGTCGATGGTGCCAAACCAGGTGGGGTCTTGCATATAGCCCGATTTGCACAGGTAGGCGAACTGGTTGCTGAGGTTGGCAATTGAATTGTTGGGAAACTCATCAATGGTGTTTTGCCCAACTAAGATTCCATCCACATAAAATTTCATTTCATGGTTGTCGAAGGTGCTCACCACATGGTGGTATTTGGCATCTACGAGTGGCGTACCAAATACATTGGTGCAGGTAGCCCAGGGGGTCTGGTCGTTCTTGCACGATATGGCGGTTGCGCTGTGTCCGCCGTTGGTCAGCGATTGAAACAGGTAGCTTGTTCCGAGAGGTCCCACTGAATTTCCAAAGTAGGAGAACATGGTGAAATAGGCATTCAGATGCCCGGCACCCAGGTAAGCTTCCAGGCTCAACGCGGGATAGCTGTTGAGCGCAATCTTATTGGCCGGCAGAACGATGAACTGCCCTTGCGAAAACGAAACATACTCCCCGTTGATGATTTTTCCGCCATTAATGGTGCCATGTGCCTCGCCAACAATGTCATTGGCCGTTCCATCCTCAAAGGTATACGCGTGTTTCAACAGGGCATCCTGGCTCAAAGCGGTAGTTGAAGAGAGTGCCAGTAAGCAAAAAACAACAAGCAAACAGGGGAGGTATTGTTTTAAGATCGACCGGGTAGCTTGAGGGGTGAATCGGGTTTGTGCTGATTCTTTCATAACGTACGATCTTTGGTTTGTAACTGATGTTACGGATTTTATGGCCTTTTGATGCTGTATCCGACTGGTAATTGGGTTTGTTTGTTAGTGAGGTCTTCACTCGAAGTGAAGACCTCACTGGCAAAGGGGGTGAGGTTGAGAGCCAGGATGATGGGGTGTTGCAGTTTTGAAATATGTCGTACTTTTGCGTTAGAAAATCACACGCGTAGTAAAAATTTCATGCATGGGGATGTTTAAGACAATCATACTTTTTCTTAAGGAAAAAACGTATCGTAACCTGGTAATTTCAACTTTAGTAACACTGTTTAACGGAACGTTTGTCTACCATTTTGTAGAAGGGTGGAGATGGGTTGATGCTTTTTATTTTTCGGTCATTACTTTAACAACGGTTGGCTATGGTGATTTTAGCCCTCAAACTGATTTTGGGAAAATATTCACGACGATTTATATCCTGACAGGCATTGGTATTATGCTGGGATTCGTGAATGCGATTTATGCGACGGAAGAAAAGCACCGACGAAAGTTTGGGGCTACGAAATAAGGTGTTGACGGCGGATTGGAATTTGCGATTTCTGCTTTGAGTTTCTCCGGCTTGCAGAGGCTGCCAAAACAAAAGCCCCGCAAAATGTTGCGAGGCCTTTGGAGGGTATTACGAGTTAAGTAATTCTAGCTTAAAAATTCATCGATGGCTGCTGCTGCCTCTTTGCCGCATTGAATGGCATGAACCACCAGGCTGGCGCCTCGCTCCACGTCGCCGGCTGCAAAAACTTTGTCCACGGAGCTTTGCTTTTTCTGGTTGACTTTCACGTTGCCGCGGTTGTCGTATTCTACGCCCAGTTCTTCCAGCAAGCCGTTGTGAACCGGTTGGGTGAATCCCATGGAAAGCAAGACCAGGTCCGCTTTCAGGATTTGTTCCGTTCCGGGTACTTCAGACATCAGCCAGCGTCCGTCTTTATCTTTATCCCAGGCTACTTCAATCACCTCAGCTTCTTTTACCTGCCCGTTTTCGCCAATCAGCCGTTTGGTTGAAAGTGCCCATTTGCGGTCGCAGCCTTCCAGGTGCGAGCTGGAGGTACGCAGCGTGGTGGGCCAATAGGGCCAGGGGTTGTTTTCGGCTCTTGTTTCTGAGGGCTTGGGCATAATCTCAATCTGAGTTACGCTGGCCGCTTTTTGGCGGATGGATGTCCCCACGCAGTCGGAGCCGGTATCGCCACCACCAATCACAAGTACATGTTTGCCTTCGGCCGACAGGCGCGCTTTCGTGCTTACCTTTTTGCCGGCCACCACTTTGTTTTGCTGAGTCAGGAAATCCATGGCAAAATGAACGCCATTCAATTCCCGTCCTTCGGTAACCAGGTCGCGGGGTTGTTCGGCCCCCATCGCCAGCAAAACGGCATCGTAATCATTCAGCAGTTCTTTTTGCGAAATGTCTTTCCCCACGTAAACATTCGTTTTGAATATGATTCCTTCTTCTTCGAAGATGGACAAACGGCGATCAATGATTCCTTTGTTCAGTTTGAAGTCGGGAATACCATAGCGCAGCAGTCCGCCAATGGCATCGTTCTTTTCAAAAACGGTTACTTCATGTCCGGCCCGGTTCAACAGGTCGGCAGCCGATAAACCGGCCGGTCCGGAGCCAATAATGGCCACTTTCTTTCCGGTACGGGTTTGGGGCGGATTGGCTTTAATCAGGCCCAGGTCAAAGGCTTTCTCTACCGTTGAGGATTCGTTCTCGCGGATGGTCACCGACTCGTTGTGGATAGCCAGCACGCAGGATTTTTCGCAGGGTGCCGGGCAAACCCGTCCGGTCATTTCCGGAAAGCTGTTTGTGGAGTGCAGAATATCATAAGCCGCTGCATAGTTCTTGTGGTAAATGGCATCCTGCCATTCCGGAATCTTGCTGCCAACCGGACATCCCCAGTGGCAAAACGGTACGCCACAGTCCATGCAACGTGATGCCTGTAATCTTCTGTCTTCTTCGTTCAGGGTTTGCTCCACTTCCCCGTAGTCGTATATTCTTTCGTTTAAAGGTCGGTAGCCGCTTTCTTTCCGCGCTACTTTCATAAAACCTCTTGGATCTCCCATAATGCTATAATCTTTTCTTTTTGTTTTACAATTCGTTCTTTACTTCTTATTCGTGACGGGATGGATCGTCTTCCGTCAGTTGTAATTTGCGTTCCAGTTCCTTCAACTTCAGTTCCTCAAGCACTTTCTTGTACTCGAACGGAATTACTTTTACGAATCGAGGCAGGTACTCTTCCCAGTTGGTCAGAATTTTTGCCGCTAAAGAACTTTGCGTGTATAAAAGATGTTTGCTGATCATTTCCTGTAGTTCATCAATGTCGGTGCGGTCTTCCACTGCCGAAAGTTCAACCAGTCCTTTGTTGCAGTAGTAATCGAAATCACCGTCCACATCCAGCACGTAAGCAATACCGCCACTCATTCCGGCAGCGAAGTTACGACCGGTTTTGCCCAGCACCACAACGCGGCCGCCGGTCATGTACTCGCAGCAGTGGTCGCCGGTACCTTCAACAACGGTTTTGGCTCCTGAGTTTCGTACGCAGAAACGCTCTCCGGCCACTCCGCGGATGTAACCTTCACCTTTGGTAGCACCATAGAAGGTGGTGTTGCCGATGATGATGTTTTCTTCCGGCTTGAAGGTTGACCCGGCTGGTGGAACCACCACAATCTTACCGCCGGAAAGCCCTTTGCCGATGTAGTCGTTGGCGTCTCCTTCCAGTCGGAAGTTAATCCCTTTGACCAGGAAGGCACCAAAACTTTGGCCGGCAGTTCCGTGGAAGGTGCAGCTGATGGTATCTTCCGGCAGGCCTTCTTCGCCGTAGCGCTTGGATATTTCACCGGACAGCATGGCTCCGATGGTCCGGTCGGTGTTGATGATCGGATGTGAAATCCATACTTTCTCCTTGCCTTTAATCGCTTTGTTGGCATCCAGAATCAGTTTGTGATCCAGGTGATCCTCGATGGATTTCAGGTTCGGATGCGTGTTGCGAATGTCGTATTTTTTGGCTTCTTCCGGCATGTGCAATACCTGGGAGAAGTCGATGTTTTTCATTTTCCAGTTGGTGGCTTTTTCATCTACTTCCAGCAGGTCAGCACGTCCAACAATGTCTTCGAACTTGGAGAATCCCATTTCGGCCAGGTGTTCGCGAACTTCTTCGGCTATGAAACGGAAGAAATTAATCACAAACTCGGCTTTTCCGATGAAGCGTTTCCGCAGTTCTTTATCCTGAGTGGCAATACCCGCCGGACAAGTGTTCAGGTGGCATTTGCGCATCATGATACATCCCATGGTAATCAGGGCTGAGGTGGAAAAACCAAACTCTTCGCCTCCCAGGCAGGCCATGGAAACCACGTCTTTACCGGTTTTCAGCTGGCCGTCAACCTGCAGCTTCACCCGTCCGCGCAGGTTGTTCATCACCAGGGTTTGCTGGGCTTCAGCAATTCCCATTTCAGCAGGCAGTCCGGCATGTTTGATTGAGCTGGCCGGGCTGGCTCCGGTTCCACCTTCTCCACCGGAGATGATGATCAGGTCGGAGAAGGCTTTGGCTACCCCTGCGGCAACGGTTCCAACGCCATTTTCGGCTACCAGTTTCACGGAGACTTTGGCTTTGGGATTGGTCACTTTCAGGTCGTAGATTAACTGTGCCAGGTCCTCAATGGAGTAGATGTCATGGTGGGGTGGTGGCGAAATCAAAGTAATTCCGGGGGTTGAGTTCCGAAGTTTAGCAATGATCTTGTTCACCTTAAAGCCCGGAAGCTGACCTCCTTCACCCGGCTTTGCCCCTTGGCAAACTTTAATTTGAAGTTCATGGGCGTTGGTCAAATAGTTGTTGGTCACTCCAAAACGTCCGGAAGCAATTTGCTTGATCGAGCTTTGTTTGATGGTGCCAAAACGGTCTGAGCTTTCGCCCCCTTCACCAGTGTTGCTTCTTCCGCCAACGGTATTCATGGCAATGGCCAGCGCTTCGTGTGCTTCCTTGCTGATGGATCCGTACGACATGGCGCCTGTAACAAAGCGTTTCATGATGTTTTCAACAGGCTCCACCTGGTCCAATGGAATTGGGTTTTGCTTGAATTTGAAGCATCCTCGAATGAAGCCCGGCTTTTTGTTGTCCTGGTCAATCAGGGCGCTGTATTCTTTGTATTTGTTGTAGTCGTTGGTGCGGGTTGCCCACTGCAGCAGGCCAATGGCCTCGGGGTTCCAGGCATGGTGTTCGCCGTATTTCCGCCAGGCGTAAACCCCTGAATTTTCGAAACGAAACCTTTCGGAAGTTTTGGCAATTTTATAGGCTGCTTGATGGAAGCGGCTGTATTCTTCAGCGATTTCCTCCAGACCAATACCGCTTAAGCGGGAGGCTGTGCCGGTAAAATACTGGTTGATCAACTCGCGGCTGACGCCCATCGCTTCAAACATTTGAGCGCCGTGGTAGGAGCGGAGTGTGGAGATTCCCATTTTCGATAAAATCTTCAGCAAGCCTTTATCAACCGCTTTGATGTAGTTTTTGCGGGCATCTTTGTATTCCAGTTCAACCTCCCCTTCTTTAACCAGGCGGTCGATTGCCGCAAAGGCCATGTAGGGGTTGATCACGCTGGCTCCATAACCCAGCAATAAGGCAAAGTGGTTGATTTCGCGTGCTTCGGCTGTCTCTACAATGATACCAACCTGCATCCGTTTCTTTTTGGAGATCAGATGGTGGTGAACAGCAGCAACGGCCAGCAGCGAAGGAATTGGTGCGTGTTCCGAGTCAACTTTACGGTCCGACAAAATGATGAAATTCTTTTTATCGTCAACGGCTTTTTCGGCCATCTCCAGCATGTTGTCAAATGCTTCTTTGAATGCCTGGTAGCCACCTTTTACCGGGAAAACCATAGGGATCGTTTTGTGGGTAAACATTTCGTCCTTCAGGTCTTTAATTTTGCCAAGGTCGGTATTGGTAATCAGTGGTCCGTCAAATTTAATCAGCTTGCAGTGTTCCGGCGTTTCTCCCAAAATGTTGGAGCTTAGGGAGCCGATATAATTGGTTAGTGCCATCACCAGCCCTTCCCGAATGGGGTCGATGGCCGGGTTGGTAACCTGGGCAAACATTTGCTTGAAATAGGTAAAGAAAAGCTGGGGCTTGTCAGAGAAAATAGCCAGCGGGGTGTCATTTCCCATGGAACTGGTTGGTTCGGCAGCGCCCACAGCCATCGGCTGAATGAGGTCGTGCAGGTCTTCTTTGGAGTAATTAAACACCTGTGCCAGGGTCTCAAAATCTGCTACTTCAGAAGGAACCCGTTTTTTGACTTTAATATCTTTCATACGCATGCGGTTCTGTTTTAACCACATCTCGTAAGGATTGCGTTTGCTTAACTGGTCTTTGACTTCCTTGTCGGGAATGATAATGCCGAGTTTGGTGTCTACCAGTAGAATTTTTCCGGGGCGAAGACGGCCTTTTTCAATGATTTCTTCGGGTTGGAAATGCTGAACACCAACTTCCGATCCCATCACAATGAGGTCGTTTTTAGTAATGACGTAGCGCGAAGGACGCAGGCCATTGCGGTCGAGTGTTCCTCCAATGTATCGTCCGTCAGAAAAAACCATGGAGGCTGGTCCGTCCCACGGTTCCATGATGGTGGAGTGGTATTCGTAAAACGCTTTGAGCGATTCCGGAATGGGGTTCTTTTCGTTGAACGATTCCGGGATCATCATACACAAGGCATGATGCAGCGAGCGTCCGGTGAGGTGCAAAAATTCCAGCACATTGTCGAAGGACGCGGAGTCGGATTTATTGTCTTCAATGACGGGTAGAAGCTTTTGCAGGTCTTCGCCAAATATTTCCGATTTCAGCAAGGCTTCCCGGGCTTCCATCCATTTGCGGTTTCCTTTAACCGTATTGATTTCGCCATTGTGGGCAATCATGCGGAAAGGCTGGGCCAAGTCCCAGGTTGGGAAGGTGTTGGTGCTAAAGCGCGAGTGCACCAAGGCAATGGCTGATTTAAAACGTTCGTGTTGCAGGTCTTTGTAATAATCCGACAGCTGGTGTGGGGTTAACATCCCTTTGTAAACAATGGTTCTGGCTGACAAACTGGGTTGGTAAAATGCTTCCTTGTGTGTCAGGTTGGAGTTCGCAATGGCATGTTCCGTTAGCTTGCGGATGATGTAAAGTTTACGCTCCATCGCTTCGGGCTCCAGCTTTCCTTTAATAAATACCTGCTTGATGGCCGGCTCGGTTTGCTTGGCGATCTCTCCTGGCGCAGAGGTGTCAACAGGAACATCGCGATAGCAAATGAGTTCCAGGCCTTCCTCGTTGATGTGTTTGGTCAGAATGTCCAGACAAATATCTGCTTCGCTTTCTTTTTGAGGCAGAAATATTAATCCGGTGCCATATTGACCAGGCTCAGGAACATCGATCTTCAGAACCGACTGAATGTATTCGTGAGGAATTTGCATGAGTATTCCTGCGCCATCTCCTGTGGCATTATCGGCACTGGTTGCTCCCCGGTGATCCAGGTTTTCTAATACCCGAAGGCCTCTGGTGATAATGTCATGAGAGGCCTGGCCCTTGATGTGCGCCACAAACCCGATCCCACAATTGTCATGTTCGTTGGCAGAGCTGTAAAGCCCTTGTTCTTTTGGAAATCTTAACTGCATTCTATATCCTTTTTTAAGTTTTTATCACACCTTGTCTTGCCTTTTCACAGCAGGACACAACACGAGTAGATTGAAGCCATTTACAGCTACTTAAAAACTCTAAGCAAAACCCACAAAATACTTATGAAGTGATAGCGAAAATAGCTATTAATTGAATGATATCCAATTGCTAGCTCTGTTTTGCATGTTTGATAACATGAACAAATTCCTTTGTTCTTTTAAAGTTTGTGATATAAAAACGTGGAATTCACCGTGTTTACGCGTGAAGACCGAATGTCATTTTGTAATTAAAAGGATTTTAGAAATAACGTTTAGTTAACAGTTGACCCCTATTTTAATAGCTTTTTGATTGCCAAATCCATCTTTTTAAAGTTAAATGAATTTATGATCTGTTCCATTTTTTGTTGAATCTCGGGAAGGCACAGGTTTCCGATGCTTCCGGCATGGGTGTGAGCCACCTGTTTGGTGGGGGTGTATTCGCCCTGCTGAATCTGCTTGCCAATCTGAATGTAGGCATCGCGGAAGGGAGTTCCTTCCTGAACCAGTCGGTTAACATCTTCAACACTAAACAGGTATTGGTAGCGATTATCTTCCAGAATGTTTTCCTTGATCGTCATTTCACTAATGGCGAAGTTGGCAATTTTAATGCAGCTCATGAGTTCCTGAAAAGCGGGCAGGAAGACTTCCTTGATAATCTGCAGGTCGCGGAAATAGCCGCTGGGCAGGTTGTTGGTCATTAAAGTAATTTGGTTTGGAAGTGCTTGCAGCTTGTTGCAGTGCGAACGAATCAACTCAAAAACATCCGGGTTTTTCTTGTGAGGCATAATGCTTGAGCCGGTCGTCAGTTCATCGGGCAGACCGATAAAGCCAAAGTTTTGGCTCATGAACAGGCAGGTGTCAAAGGCCAGTTTCGAAAGTGTGGCCGCAATGGATGAAATGGCAAAGGCGACCGTTTTTTCCATTTTGCCCCGTCCCATTTGGGCATAAACTACATTGTAGTTCATCGAGTCGAAGCCCAGCAACTCTGTGGTAAGCTCGCGGTTGAGGGGGAATGAAGAACCATAACCGGCTGCTGAGCCCAGTGGGTTTTGGTTGGTAATTTTAAAGGCTGCCTGCAACAGGGTGAGGTCGTCAACCAGGCTTTCGGCATAAGCGCTAAACCAAAGACCAAACGACGAAGGCATGGCTACCTGAAGGTGGGTGTAGCCTGGCATCAGTTGCTCTTTGTGCTTGTCGGCCTTGGCGATAAGGGTGGCAAACAATTCCTGGCTGGCCTCTACCAGCTGGCGGATTTCGTCGCGCGCATAAAGTTTCAGGTCAAGTAACACCTGATCGTTCCGGGAACGGCCACTGTGTATTTTCTTTCCAACATCCCCCAGTTTTTGAGTCAGGAGGGCTTCTACCTGAGAGTGTACATCTTCAACTCCTTCTTCGATGGTGAACTCGCCATTTTCGGCTAATTGGTAAATCGCTTTCATTTCCTGAAGCAGCTGGTCCAGTTCGTCCTGCTCTAGTAAGCCGATTGATTGCAGCATTTTGGTGTGGGCCATGGAGCCCAGGATGTCAAACTTAGCCAGGTAAAGATCCAGTTCGCGATCTTGGCCTACGGTGAATTCTTCGATGAGTTTATTTACAGATATACCTTTGTCCCAGAGTTTCATACAATAAAAAATTAGCGAGTTACTTGGTGCCGGTCATCACTGGACAAGCACGAATCAATTTATTCTGTGAAAGAAAGAAACTACAAATTAATTACTTTTTTCCCAATAGTCCTATTCTGGCTTCCTTGAAAAATAGTCTTTCCCCTCAGGCTTGGCCTGGCTTTAAGTTGAAGGATGACGAGCGCGGAGGGTGTATATTAATATATAGTATACGAGTTCGCATGTTGGGTGTTTGATCGTATGGCAGGTCTTCTTTGGAATTGCTTTTAGTGCGATCATAAGGCGGGTGAATTGGAGTGGTTTTTAGCAAATGGGTGGTTTCTATTTGTCTTTTGTGTCATTTTGAATATTCGAGCAAGATAAGGATGTCTTGGTGACTTCATTGTGAGCTGAAAAGTGTTAAAATGTCATTTTTCTTGTTGTTTGTTGTCCATTGTGTCTAAAAAACGATATTTTTTTTGTCTACTCCTCCATAATCTGACATATTTCCATAAAAACAATGATTTTTCAAGATTAACCCCCTCTGAAATAGGGGGGGTGTGATGTTAATTGAGTATTAAATATGAAATCAACCCTGTCTGTACTGGGGGTGTGTTCTCGAAATAGACATACTTTTGAATGAGAGACCACAAAAAATAGGGGGTCATGTTCAAAAAAAGAGACTTTTTCAGAATTACACGCTATAGCAAGTACACACCAAAGTAGATCAAATGAAAAATTGTAAAACCATTAAATTTTAGAATCATGAAAAAATTACGATTACTTCCCGTTTTTGTATTGGCAATAACACTGGCTGGAAATTTACAAGCTCAGGACTGGGATACCGGGGCAGACTTTGTTTCAAGCTATGTGTGGCGTGGAACGAAATTCGGAACAGGTCCGGCTATTCAACCTTGGGCGGAGTATAGTACCGGCGGTTTTGCGCTTGGGGCCTGGGGCTCATACGGGTTTACCGATGATGAAGCGGCGGAGGCTGACTTATATGTCAGTTACGGGTTTGATTTGAGTGAGGGAGCGGCTTTGTCTTTTACGGTTACGGACTATTACTTCCCCGGAACGGATTATTTCAATGGTGATTCCCACTTTTTTGAGCCAATGGTTGGACTGGAATTGGGTGACTTCTCTTTCCTGGCGGCTTACATGATTGGCTCGGATGCCACAGATGTGAGCGATGTTTACCTGGAGGCCGGTCTGAACGTTGGAAAACTGGCTTTAACCTTGGGGGCAGGTGACGGGGCTTATACGACAAATGGCAATTTCAATGTTTGTAATATTGGTGTAGGCACTTCGAAAGAAATCAAAATTACAGACTCCTTCTCACTTCCTGTTACCGGAACAGCCATTTTGAATCCTTCTTCTGAGCAGTTTCACATTGTTGTAGGCATTTCATTATAAAACAAAATTCGATAGAGATGAAAAAGATTGAAGCAATTATTAGAAAAACCAAGTTTGATGAAGTGACTGAAGCGCTTCATGAAGCAGGCATTGAGTTCTTCTCTTTCTGGGATGTCCGTGGCGTTGGACAAACCCGGCAAGAGCGCGCTTATCGGGGTGTTGTTTACGATACCAGCACGATTGAGCGGACGATCCTCTCCATTATTGTACGCGATAAAAATGTGGAAAAAACGGTGTTGGCCATTATGCAAGCCGGACGAACCGGCGAGATTGGCGATGGTAAGATATTCATTTCAAACATTGAAGAGTCGTACCGCATACGCACCGGAGAGTTTGGTGATGAGTCCTTATTCATCAAAGGCAAAGAAGAGTAATAACCCTAAAACAAAACAATCATGGATGAAACTTTACAAGGCCTACAAATAGGCATCGACAATATGTGGTTACTGATTGCAGGGTTTATGGTGATGTTTATGCAGCCTGGTTTTGCAATGGTGGAGGCTGGTTTTACCCGCTCGAAGAATACTGCGAACATTTTGATGAAGAACTTGATGGACTTTTCCATTGGCTCCTTGCTCTATTGGTTTATTGGATTTACCCTGATGTATGGAGACTCGCTTGGAGGTTTGATTGGGACACCCGACTTATTCTTTATGAGTGAAGGATTTGGCGAGAACTATTCGGACTATACTGACCTGTTTTTTCAAACTGTTTTTGCCGCAACGGCCGCAACGATTGTGTCGGGGGCCGTGGCTGAACGGACTGAATTTAAGGCTTACCTGATTTTTAGTGTTGTGATTACGATTTTTGTTTACCCGATCTCAGGACACTGGACCTGGGGTGGTGGCTGGTTGAGCCAGCTGGGTTTTCACGATTTTGCCGGCTCGTCTATTGTGCATTCGGTGGGGGCCTGGTTGGGATTGGCTGGTGCTGCCATCATTGGTCCGCGTATTGGCAAATACGGGAAAGATGGCAAGGCTAAAGCTATTCCGGGACATAACCTGGCCTTAGGTGCTTTAGGGGTTTTTATCCTGTGGTTTGGCTGGTTTGGCTTTAACCCGGGCTCGCAGCTGGCAGCCGCCGGAACCGAAAATGCCGTGGCACTTGGGCACATTGCTGTAACAACCAACCTGGCCGCAGCGGCGGGTGCAGTGGTGGCTATGTTGGTTTCCTGGTTTCGCTACAAGCGGCCGGCGCTTTCCATTTCGTTGAACGGCGCTCTTGCCGGTCTGGTAGCCATTACTGCCGGTTGTGATGCCGTTGATCCGGTGGGGGCCGTTTTGATTGGAACCATGGCCGGAATAGTGTTGCCTTTTGCGGTTGAGTTTTTTGATAAAGTTCTGAAGATTGACGACCCGGTTGGAGCGATCTCGGTGCATGGTATTAGTGGTGCACTGGGAACCCTGGCCGTTGGCTTGTTTTCAACTTCAGAAGGCTTGTTTTACGGGCATGGCGCCGGCTTGCTGGGAATTCAGGCTATTGGCGTACTTGCCTTCTTTGTTTGGGCGTTCGGATGTGGTTTGGTTTTATTCTATATCCTGAAAAAAGCCAAAATCCTCCGGGTGTCTAAACGCATCGAGGAAGAAGGCCTTGATGTTTATGAACATGGAGAAAGTGCCTACAATTAATAGTTTCTTCAGCCTTCAAAGTCTGTAGCTTTCTCAAGGGTCTGCCTGTCTGGCAGGCCCTTTTCTTTGGCTGTCAATTTTATTCAACTTTTTGCTGAAGTAGCCGTTGGTGTAGTTGAATGATTAAAACCAAACCATGATTGAATTGAAATTTTTTACGGAAACCAATCAGCCAAGCCGGGAAGAAAAGAGCCGGTTGCTGGATTTTTTATACCATCATCTGGAGAATTTTGGAGATCCGAAGAACGACATTGAAAAAGCCATGGATTATGCCTTGAAAGTGTATCCATCGTTTGGCGGTTTTGTCCTTGGGGCTTATGATGCCGGGCAGCTAGTTGGGGCAGTGGTGATTAATCAAACCGGGATGAAGGATTATATTCCGGAGAATATTCTGGTGTATATTGCCACGCATAACGAACACCGTGGGCAGGGTCTTGGCCGGCAGTTGATGGAGGCGGCCATTCAGCAGGCGGAAGGAAACATTGCTTTGCATGTGGAGCCGGATAATCCGGCACGTCGCCTGTATGAAAAGCTGGGCTTCAGCTCGAAATATCTCGAAATGCGCCTGCAGAAGAAGTAGGTTGCTGGTGGGCGGAGTACAGTATTTGGAGTTCAATATTCTGAAAATCCAGAAATCCGAATATCTGACAATCCTTCCTCCGGCTTCCTGTTTCCATTCTCCTCTTCGCCCTATGCCCTTTGCTCTTGGCTCTCTGCCCTTACTTTTTCTTCTCTTTCAAAATTTCCTGCAGGCGATACATCTCATCGCGCAGGCGGGCAGCCTCAATAAAGTCAAGTTCTTTCGCAGCAGCCTGCATTTCTTTTTTCGTTTTTTCAATGGTTTTTTCCAGGGCCTCCGGGCTCATATACTGAACAACCGGGTCGGCTGCAACATCCGGATGACTTGCTCCGCCTGCATATTCTTTCTGCTTGCTGTTGCGGTACTCGTAGCCGATGATTTCGCGTGTGGGCTTAACGATGGCTTTGGGCGTAATGCCATGCTCCTCGTTGTAGCGTATTTGCTTGGTGCGTCGGTAATTGGTGGAGTCGATGGTTTTTTGCATCGAGTCGGTAATCTTGTCGGCATACATAATGACCATGCCGTTGAGGTTTCGGGCCGCACGCCCTGCAGTTTGGGTGAGTGAGCGTTCCGAGCGCAGGAAGCCTTCCTTATCGGCATCGATAATGGCGACCAGTGAAACTTCCGGCAGGTCGAGCCCTTCCCGAAGCAGGTTGATGCCGACCAGCACGTGAAAGCCGCCATTGCGCAGTTCTTCCAGAATCTCAATGCGCTCCATCGTGTCGATGTCGGAGTGGATGTAGCGCGTTTTAATCCCCATGTTGATCAGGTATTTGCTGAGCTCTTCAGCCATACGTTTGGTAAGTGTGGTTACCAGGATGCGCTCGTTCTTTTCAATGCGCAGGTTGATTTCATGAATCAGGTCATCAATCTGGTTGGCCGAAGGACGTACGTCAATGATTGGGTCAAGCAGTCCGGTGGGGCGTATGATCTGTTCAACAACCACCCCTTCCGATTTTTCCAGTTCGTAGTCGGCTGGCGTGGCGCTAACATAAAGTGTTTGGTTGACCAGGTCCTCAAATTCTTCAAATTTCAGCGGGCGGTTGTCGATGGCTGCCGGAAGCCGGAACCCGTATTCCACCAGGTTGATTTTGCGCGAATGGTCACCCCCATACATGGCGCGGATTTGGGGAATCGTCACATGGCTTTCATCCAGGATGGTCAGGAAATCGTCCGGGAAATAATCCAGCAGGCAGAAGGGGCGTGTGCCTGCCGCCCGTCCATCGAAATAGCGTGAGTAGTTTTCAACACCGGGGCAGTAGCCCAGCTCACGCATCATTTCCATGTCGTATTCCACCCGTTCTAAAATACGTTTGGCTTCTAAGGGCTTTCCGATTTCCTTGAAAAAATCGACTTGCTTAAGAAGATCATCCTGAATTTGGTGGATGGCCGACTTCATGCGTTCCTTGGTGGTGACAAAAATATTGGCCGGGTAGATGATGGCTGTTTCCAGCTCATCTATGGTGGTTCCGTCTGTCGGATCGAAGCTGTAGATTTCCTCAATTTCATCTCCCCAGAAAACCACGCGGATGGCTTTGTCGTCATAGGCCAGGAAAATATCAATGGTGTCGCCTTTCACCCGGAAGTTGCCTCGCTTGAAGTCGGCTTCGTTGCGGGAGTAAAGTGCGTCAACCAGCTTATGCAGAAACTGGTTGCGGTTGAGTGTTTCGCCAACGCTGACGCTGGTTACGTTAGCATGGAAATCTTCGGGGTTTCCAATACCGTAGAGGCAAGAAACGGATGAGACCACCACCACATCACGCCTTCCGGACAGCAGGGCAGAGGTGGTGCTGAGTCGCAGCTTCTCAATATCCTCGTTGATGGAAAGGTCTTTTTCAATGTACGTGTCGGTGGTGGGCAGGTAAGCTTCGGGCTGGTAATAGTCGTAATAAGATACAAAGTATTCCACCGCATTGTCGGGGAAAAACTGCTTCATCTCGCTGTACAGCTGGGCGGCCAGCGTTTTGTTGTGGCTTAGGATGAGGGTTGGGCGCTGCACCTCCTCAATCACTTTTGCCATGGTGAATGTTTTTCCTGATCCGGTTACCCCTAAAAGAGTCTGGTTGCGTTCTCCCTGACGGATGCCGGCTGCCAGTTGTTTAATTGCTTCGGGTTGATCCCCGGTTGGTTCATAGGGTGAAACTACTTTTAAATCCATCTTCTGTCTGTCCTAAATGCTACGTTTCTGAATTGCTGAAAAATGCTCAATTCCTGTTTTAATGCTTCCGTCCTCCGGTTTCCGTTCTCCTTTCTCCCGTTTCCCTTCCCCATTTTGGCTATTGCCAGTTCAGTTGAAGATAAACCGGAAAGTGGTCGGAAATGCCGCCGTAATAGTTGGGGCCACCGTAGGTCCGGTTGGGCGATACCTGTCCGTTCTTGTTCCGGTATTCCATCCATTCCTGCTGAAAAACTTGTCCCAGCTGGTCGGTAACAACAAATCCTTTTCCGCGAAGTACCGAAGCTGAAACAACCAGGTTGTCCAACATGTTCCAGTTGCCGCGGTAGAAATAACTCCCTTTTTGCTGTTCATCCAGTGGAATCATCAGGTTATAGAGTTCGGCCTGGGTGTTGGGCGCCCGGGCATTCAGCACTTCGGCCAGGCTTTTGTTGTCTGGCTCGTCATTCATATCGCCCATAATGATAATCTTGGCTTGGGGGTCGGCAGTCAGCAGCTCGTCCACTTTGGTTTTGAGCGTTTGCGCAGCGACCAGCCGGTTGGGCTGCGATTTTTTTAGTCCACCCCAGCGCGAAGGCCAGTGATTGACAAACAGGTGTATTTTATCCTTTCCCAGCTTGCCATATACGTGCAGGATGTCCCGGGTTTCGAAGCCCGGATCAACGGGCAGGGCTTCGTGATGAATCAGTTTAAATGCACCTTTTCTGAAAAGCAGGGCCACATCAATGCCGCGCTTGTCGGGACTGTCGATATGAACCGCTTGGTACTTGCCCTCAGCCAGCGGAGCTGTTGCCGCCAAATCTTCAACCACCTGCCGGTTCTCAACTTCGCACAGACCAATAATTTCAGGAAGTTCTTCGGGGTTAACCGCCCCAAGCACCCGGCTTAGGTCTTCCAGTTTTTTCGTGTATCGTTCGCTATTCCACTTTTTCTCCGCATCCGGCAAAAACTCTTCATCGTTAATGGCCGGATCATTGATGGTGTCAAACAGGTTTTCAACATTGTAGAAAACAAGGGTTGCCCTTTTGGTCAGCGGGTTAGGCTGACAGGCGCTAAGGACAAGGACGACAAGAGCAAGTAGAATAAGTTTTGATTTCATCGTTGGCGTTGTTTGAATGTCTGGTTATTGATAAACGGATTTGCCCCTAAAGTTAATCAATCTGCCTGGAGTTGAGTTCCTGTGTTCAAAAGTTCCTGAGTTGGCATCGTTCTCTGCTCCCTGCTCTTTGCACTCTTTACTGGTGATCGGTGACCCGTGAATTGTGGTCGGAACGTTCGTCTTCAATCTTAACGCTTTGCTCCATGCACTCTGCCCTCTGCTCCATGCTTTTGCCCCACGCTCTTCTTCCTCCGGTTTCCTTTCTCCCAATCAACTACTCCTGTCCAATGGTTACCTGGTAGTATTGGGTAACATCCACTACGCGCATGCCGGCGGTTTGGGCGGCTTGAATTCCCAGTACGCCATCTTCAAATACGAGGCAGTCTTTGGGATCAATACCAATCAGCTCGGCACATTTCAAAAAGGTTTCCGGGTGGGGTTTGTGGTGAGTAACATCGTCGGCCGAAACCAGTTCATTAATGTATTGATCGACACCCACCAGGCGCATGGCTTTTTGCGAAATTTGGCGGCCACCACCGGTTCCAACAGCCATGGGTAATTGGCCATGATAGCGACGGATTACTTCCATTACCGGTTCTACCGGACGCGCTTGGTGCATGTTGTCTTCGTATTCCTGTTCTTTGGCATCGCCCATTTCCCGGGGATCAATGTTTTTGTTGAAGAGCTCATTCAGCTTTTCAACTGTTGGGTAGAGCGGAATGCCGGCCAGCTGCTCAAACAGCTCGGTGGTGAAATCGATGCCGTGGCGGGCGGCTGCATTTCTCCAAGCGATGTAATGAATTGGCATGGTATCGGAGATGGTACCATCCAGGTCAAAAATCAGTCCTTTAATCTCCGGGCTTACTTCTATTTTTGCTGTCATGTTAATGTGCTTTCTAAAATGAGCAGCAAAAGTAGCCAAATTCTAATGAACGCCCTTAAGTCCAGCATTACCAAAAAATTAAGAGTTCGGGCCGGGAGGAATGCACGGATGTTGCCTGGGGTGAACGTGTGCGCTATTTTTTGGTGGGTTTGTGGTGTTTGGCACTTAACTTTTGCATGTCGGTTTTAACGTTCTTAATCATTTTTCCAAAGGCTTTATCCTTTTTGCGTTTTTCAGAAACCGAAAGGTCAAAATGCGCCTGCTCCCGTTCCATTTTCAGGAAGTTTTCATAGGCCTGCTCATCCAGCTTTCCTTGTTTGACGGCTTCGGAAACCGCACAGCCTTTTTCCGAAGTGTGGGTGCAATCGCCGAATTTGCACTGCTGCGCAAGATGCATAATCTCGTCGAAGGTCGCTTCCAAAGCTTGGGCAGCGTCTGTGATTCCGATTTCCCGCATGCCCGGGTTGTCAATAAGGATTCCTCCGCCGGGGAGAATAATCAGTTCGCGGTGGGTGGTAACATGCCGGCCTTTATGGGTACTTGTGCTGATGGAGCTGGTCTTCATGAGGGGCCTGCCCGACAGCTTGTTCATCAGTGTGGACTTGCCAACGCCCGAAGAACCCAGCAAGCAATAGGTTTTTCCTTTTTCCAAAATTCCTGTTAGTGAGTCATAACCTGCCATGGTTTCGTTGCTGATGGCCAGGATGGGGCTGTTTTTAATCCGGCGTTTTATGCTTTCCTCAATTTCCTGTAGCCTTGGCGGGGCGATTAAATCGGTTTTGGTCAGCACGATGATTGGGCTGACGTTTGACGAATAGCAGATGGTCAGGTAGCGCTCCAACCGGTTGATGTTGAAATCACGGTCGACGGCCTGCACCAAAAAAGCAAAGTCGATATTGGTGGCAATGAGCTGTTTTTCGCCAAACTTCCCAACGGCCTGCCTGGCAAGTACCGACTGGCGGGGCAGGATGCTGTGAATAAAGGCCAGATTGGTGTCGTAGCTGATTAAGGCCACCCAGTCGCCAACCGCAGGAAAGTCCTCCCGGCTCTGAGCCGCAAACCGTAAGTTGCCGGTCACCTCGGCTTCGAAATCGCCCGTTGCGGTTTTCACCAGGTAGCGTTCCTTGTGTTCGGCAATCACCCGTCCGATTTCAAAATCCTCCAACTGATTGGCCTTCCGTAATTCTTCGAAGCTTGCCTTATAGCCCAAGTCTTCCAGGCTGATGTTCGTTGTCATGGGATCGTTGTTTTCCCCTAAAAATAGTTGTTTTTGTGCAATAAAGCACCGATTTGACGACTGCTTTAAGGTTGCAAGGTTGTTGGAATTTATTTGATCATCTACTTCTTTATTGCCTTTAAAATTCTTTCTTCTTTTATCAGAACATCTTTCATGAGCAATTGGTAAGGAAATTGCTTGTGTTTTGATTCTCGGAATCCATCAAGGATGCTTACAAGCGAACTTGCCGTTATCAATGATAAATTTATTTCGAATTCTAAGTCACAATCGTTTACAAATTCATCGCTAAAGTCAGGTGCAACCAGGAGCGATTTTACAACATTGAAGCCTTCTTTTTTGGCTAGATCCACGTAAGACTTTATTTGTCTGGAAACGGAACTGAATTTATTATAACCGCTCTCTTTTACTGTTTTGCATTCAACTATTATTATGTCATTATTCCCTAAGTTCAACACAAGGTCGATTTTGTTCTTAGCAGTATTAAGTTTTTTCTTCAATGATTCATCAACATTAAAACCTAGTTGCTCAAAAATTTTCTGGGTGAGGCATTCAAACTTTAATCCAAGTTCACTTTCTTTAATGATGATGCCATTTTCTTTCAATAGATTCAAGTTTCGAAATCCAATAGCAACATAGTTTTCAATGAGTAGGTTTTCTGAATCTTTGTAAGCATCTAAAATGTTAAGAACTAAATCACCTCTTGATTTTAATTCTTTGGCAGCAATAAAGGTTTTAAGGTCCTCCGTTGGTAAAATGTCGAGAACATCACGTGGTTTGATGTTAAAATCTAAAAGAGTACTGCTGTTCAAGACTGTCTCGTCAGGCATCTCAAACTCATTTAGCACTAACTTTCTAAAAGACTTCAATTCATCATTGATCTCTAAAAGTAGTTTTTCGTAGCCTTCAACTGAAATACCGACTTTTTCATCAAGTTCAATTTCATTGAAATGGGCAATTATATTTTCAATTTTTTCATCCAGTGTACTCCCTTTTAGTGTTGTCGATATTTTTAACCCTTTGCTCCAAATATCGGTAATTGCTTTTTTTCTATCAGTTAAGTTAGTTCCATCTTTGTGCATACTGCTTTTTAGCAGATTTGAAAATGAAATACCCTCTTTAATTATTTGCTTAATCTTTGATTCGTAATCAAGTTCTTTAACATCGATGTTATGTTTGCGACAGATGAGGTTTATTTGTGATTCCTTTAAGGTCTTAAGTATCCGGCGGAAGTATTTGTCTGCGATTTGTTTTTTTCTGACTTTTCGCAGAACCAGAACAACTTCATCTGCTACATAAATCAGGTTGTTCTTTTTTGAGAAAAATATTACCCCAATATTTTTAAGGAATGTTGTTACCGTATCAATATCAGATTTCTCAGGTGGAATGATTAGGTAGTTGATCAGTTTTACTTCCTCTTGTGATAATTCTAATTGATTTGTTAGTGTTAGTAAAATTGATAATTCATCATCAGTGATTTTTGAATCTCTGTTATTTTCGTAGTCGTTATTATAGGCCGTTTCTACACATGCTTTATAGATGAGATAGTCACGTTTTCTCAATTCGCTAATTTCAGATTTGTCGGATTCAAGTTGTGTTTTTAGTTCTTTCGTTTTCTTTCTGATTTTTACTAATTCTCTTTCGTAGAGCCTTGCAAACCAATCTTGTTTTAAGATGTTGTTTCCGTCTTTTATAACTATGTCAATTAGAATGTCGAGTTGCGAGGTTGTATTTACAAACTCTGCTTTAATGGTTTCTGCAAACTCATCTTTTATTAGGTCAAAAACCTTGGCGATGTTAATACTGTCCACGCTTTTTAGGTTATTACTACTCTCCGAAAGAATTTTATCAATTTCCTTACTGTTTTTGGGATTGGAGGACTTAATGTTGTCAATAATCTTTAGAA
The DNA here is from genome assembly GCF_947495665.1 of uncultured Sunxiuqinia sp. GTDB lineage: Bacteria > Bacteroidota > Bacteroidia > Bacteroidales > Prolixibacteraceae > Sunxiuqinia > Sunxiuqinia rutila. The sequence continues at coordinate 147,227 of NZ_CANLZV010000007.1, read as the reverse complement.
AAGAATTTTTTTCAAGAGAATTAACATTGTCAAGGATTTTTTCAAGTTTCATTGTTTCAGGTTTTTGTTAGTATTTCTCTTTTTAATGATAAAGAGTTTTTTTGTCGTGTTCAGATTTGCAATTTTGGTAATAAACTATGAATCACTTGCACTTTCATCTCCCCCCGCCTTATCTTCATTTCTTCCAATTCCAGAGCAAGTTAGCAAAACAAAATGATAAGTTGGATTATGTTTTTTATGCTATAGAGCGTGTTGGCGCCCTGTGGAATCTTTAGCCGTCCTGTAGCTTTTCTGGTTGTCCTGTAGGTCTTTTCCCTGTTCCTGTAGGTTTTTTTCTGATCCTGTGCCCTTTTTTGTCGTCCTGCAAGCTTTTTTTGTAATCCTGCAGGGTTTTTTCCGGCCCTGTAGTCAGATTTTGTAATCCTGCGTAGCAGGGAAGGGGACAAGGCCGCAGGGAGGCTTTAGAAGCTACAGGGCTTCCCGGATGCTTACAGGACGCCTCAAGGGCTTACAGGGAAGGGCTGTTGGGTGAAAGCAGCTTGCCGGCATGTAACTTTTTCGGAAACGAGGGGTAAGCTTTCAACAGGTGGTTCTACTTGCTTTTCCGAATCCTGTTCGTTGCAGAAGTGTGCTGCCTGAGTATTCAATACCAGTAATTTCCCAAAAAAGAAAGGAGCAATTTATGAAGTATGTCATGCGCGTGAAGTGGCCCACAGCCGCGAGTAGCAACGACCTGTTGAAAGACCCTAAATTTGGCGAAAAGATGAAAGCGCTTTTGGCCGAAGTGAAAGCGGAAGCTGCTTATTTTACAACCCTTTGCGGAAGCAGGGGCTGTTTTGTGGTGGTGAATATGGATGATGCTTCGCAAATGCCTGCTGTGGCTGAGCCGTTTTTTATGTGGCTCCATGCGGAGATTGATTTTTACCCGGTAATGACTCCGGAAGACCTGGGCAAGGCCGGTGCGGCCATTGAAAATGCGATTAAAAAATGGGGATGATGCCCGGGGCTGCTTAGCTAAATGCCGGGTTTTGGATCGGGGCTAAGCAAGTTGCTGTGCTTCCCTTGGTGAAAAAGGACAACTGGATGTGAGGTTGCCCTTTTTTTTGGCCGGATGTTTAGGACCACCAATGAAAAAGGCCGCCCGTGGGGGCAGCCTTTTTCGAATAAACGGAAGAATCCGTTTTTTCTTTTAATGCTTAAAAGTTGATTGCTGTTCCTTCGAAACAAGCCTGGTAAATGGCTTTGATTTCTTCAGCCTTGGGTACCCGCGGATTAAACAAGGTACAGGGATCTTTCAGGGCATTTTCGGTTAGCTGATCCAGGTGGTCAGCCCACACTTGTTCGTCAATGCCATATTCCTTGATGGATGAAATGGTACCTACCTTGCTGCGCAGGGCTGCAATTTCCTCAGCCAGCTCTTCGGCGTTTGTTTTGCCCAACACAGCAGCCAAGTCATTATACTTGTCGGTTACCTGGCTGTTGAAGCGAATGACGTTCGGCATCAGAATCGCATTGGCACACCCGTGAGGAATGCCAAAGGTGCCTCCCAGTTGGTGCGACATGGCGTGGACAATACCCAGCCAAACGTTGGTGAAGGCCATGCCTGCCATACAGGATGCGTCGTGCATGGCCTGGCGGGCTTCCTCATTTTGGGGCTCGCTAACGGCCGTTGGCAGGTAGTTGAAGATCAGGTCGGTGGCGTTTTTAGCCAAGGCGTCGTTGTAGCGGTCAGCAATGTTCGACACATACGCTTCCACGGCATGGCTCAGCGCGTCCAAGCCGGTGTTGGCGGTTACATGCGCTGGCATCGACTTGCAAAGCTCTCCGTCAACAATGGCAACATCAGGCGTCAACTCGTGCGACACAATGGGGTGTTTGGTGCCTTTTTCGGTGTTGGTAATAACTGCCAGCCCGGTAATTTCGGTGCCGGTTCCACTGGTTGTTGGAATGGCGACAAAGATTGCTTTGTTGCGCAGGGGCTTTACGGCAAACGGCTGAGCCAGCTCTTCCAGTTTCGAGTCCGGGTACTCGTAATACACCCACATGGTCTTCGCGGCATCAATGGCCGAGCAACCTCCCAGCCCGATGATTACATCCGGTTGTTCCTGGCTGAAAAACTGAGCACCTTTCAATACGGTTTCAATAGATGGGTCGGCTTCAACACCTTCAAACACAACCGAGCTGATGTTGGCTTCGGCTAAATAGGCCTGAGTGCGCTGCAGGGCCCCATTCTTTTTTACTGAGCTTCCGCCGATCACAATCACGGCTTTTTTACCTTTTAATTCTTTTACATTTTCGAGACTTCCAATTCCATGGTAAATCTCCTTGGGAACAATAAATTTTGCCATCTTACTTTCTACTTTAATCGATTCGTTTGGGGAATTTCCGTTTGAGGAAGAGTTCCCTTGTTTTTTCGAATACAAAAGTAGTCTGACTGTCAGTGACTGGCGATATACATTTAGGGCTGTTTGATATAAATTTGGGTGAGGCGGTTCTGCAAGTCTGAGGGACTGCAGCCGGCTTTCTTCTGAATAAACTTGTTCAGGGCCGAGGGGGAGTCAAACTTGAGCTGGTAGGCAATTTCCTTGTGGGTCAATCCGGAGAAGGCCAGCAGGTGTTTGGCTTCCTGAAAAATGCGTTCGTGAATGACCTGCAAGGCCGTGATTCCGCCATAGGTTTTGGATAGGGCGTTTAACTTTTTGGGGGTTACGTCCAGCAGGTCGGCAAATTCGCTCACCAACCTTTTCTCTTTAAAATGAAGGTCGACCAGATTGGAGAAGGCATAATACAAGTCTGACTCGGAGGTTTCCTTTTGCGACAGTTCTTTGGTCTTGCTGTAGTCCATCAGTTTCAGCAAAATCACCTTGATTAAATGCCTGATTTGTTCTTTGCCCAGCACATTCAAATCGTTGAAAAGCGATTGGATGAGCTGGAAAAGGAGTTGGATTTCGGTAAACTGACTTTCGCTTAGCTTCAGGAAGTTGAGCCTGTTTTTTAAGTCCACACAATAGGCCCGTAGCTCTTTGCGAAGCATTTCGGAACAAAACAATTCTTCGTTAAACATGATGACATGCCCTTGTGCGTCGGCACTTCTGTTGAATTGGTGGGTCTGATGGGGAAACACGACCGACACACAGCCGGGATGGTAGTTGTAGCTTGTAAAGTCGATGGTGTGTGTCCCTTGGCCTTGTTGATACAGGTATATTTCGTAGTAGGCGTGCCGGTGAGCCGATCGATTGTCGTAGGGAGGGGTGTGGTTGAGTTCCTCCATATTGAATAGTAAGCAAGGCATACCGTCTTTAAAATAAGTGTCGAGTGTGTAAGTTGTATCCATTGTCAGTTGTGTTAAGAGCCCGGTGCTTCGGTTAGTCATCCATTAAAACGAGTACGGTCAGGCAATTGTTGCACCCGGAAGAGGTTGGGAAGAGATGGTTGGTTGGGTAATCCTCCTTCAGGACTTGCGAATGATGGGATGGCGAAGAGCTGCCCAAAATAAACGAGGGCTTAACCTTGCGGTAAGCCCTCGCTGCTTATGATTGAAAATGAATTATTTGCTGGTTTCTTTTTCAGAAAGCTTGCAGTTGAAAACCTTTAGTTCATCAATCTGGAAGGTTTCCTTGTTTGTATCAGAGCCTAAGTGTCGGAGTGGGAATACCAGCGTTTGGATGCAGGCCATTTTGTCTTTCCCTTCGTTGAATTCCTGCATTTTTCCTTCCAGGCGCTCCAGTTGCTTGTCATTCACAAAAAGAGATGTCCCTTTGTGGTCGCCTTCAATGACGATGGAGGTCCATTCGTTTTCCGGAACCGTGTAGTCAAAGTTGAAGGTGTAACCATCGCGTGAGAAGGCCAGCTTGCCGGTTTCAGCATCACTCAACCAAAGTTTGGCGTTGGGTGATTCAAAAAGCACGGTTCCGGGCAGGGCCTGATCTCGTTTGATGGTCATGCTTACCGTGTAGTTGTAGCCAATTTCATCAATGGGCAGTTGAACCACCGATCCTTTGGACAGCTGCAGTGCCTGGCTGTTTGTGCTGGGAACCGTTTTGGTTTGTTTGCCGGCACGGGCATGATAGGCATTGGCCGACCGGTCCTGAATTTTTTTGTTGTTGAAGCTATAGTGTAGCACCAGCTCGCTTTTCGAGGCTACCTGTCCTGCCAGGTTAACCCCAGGTGCTTCGCTCAGCTTGGCCGCTTTCGACTGGAACTGGTCGAAGCTTAGTGCGGTGCTGTTGCCCATCCACATTTTTTGCGACAAGACTTTCATGGAATTCAGTGCGCGATGATGCACATCTTTTTCCGAAATACCATTGCCAACATGGTCGTTCCAAACGGCAAACTTTCCACCTAAAATCTGCGGGTGTCCAAACGGAAATACTGCCTTCCCGATCTGAACCGGTTCCCAGTTCTCATAAAGGTATTGGTCGTTGAGGTAGTCGTAGTAATAGCCGGCAGCCGGAACAATGTAAACCAGTCCGTCCGGAATGCTTACCAGGTCGTAGCCCAGTTCAATCATGTCGGCCGGGTTGGCGTAACCGTTGTACCAGGCATCCATAATGACATTCTCCGATTTAACCGGCGTGCTTCCTTTGGCGTGTGTTAAAGCTCCCCAAACACGGGCTCTTTTCCCGAACGACTCCACATACCGAATGTACCGATCGGTAAAGGCACGGAACTTTTCAGCTACTTTATTGGAGTACTCATCGGTTCCGATATGGACCTCGTTTCCAATGAAAACCGGATTTGGTCCCTCCAGGTATTCCTTGAAAAGAGCATCCATGAACTCATAGGTTTTGGGATTGTCAAGATCAAGGTGGTCGCGGCCAAATTCCTCGCTTCCCAACTCCTGGTTGTAGTGGTAAAAGGCCAGGGTGTGTGCCGGAGCATCAATCTCAGGGACAATGTTCACGCCGTATTGCTGAGCCAGTAATTGCAGATCGATAAATTCTTCTTTACTGTAATGACCGTCTTTGGCGGTAAGGCCGGGGAATGTGGTGCTTTCAAGGCGGAAAGCCGAGTAGGTGCTGTCCCAGTCGTGGTTGAAGAACTGCTTAAATCCGTTGTCGTTCAGGTGAATCTGAAACTCATTCATTTTATAATACGACATGAATTTGACGTAATCGCGAAGAAAATCGATGGTGAAAAATTTGCGGGCTACATCGAGCATAAAGCCCCGGCGTTCGTATTTTGGGTAGTCGCGGGCAAGGCCTTTGGGAATACGGTCCGATTGTTCCAACAGCTGCAGCAGTGTTCTGGTTCCCCAGAAACAGCCTTGGCTGGTGTTGGCTTTTAGGCTTATCCAGTCCTTAATCTCCAGTACATAGCCTTCATCGCCTATGGTTTTTTCTTCGTTGTTGAGGGAAAGGAAGATGTTGCCTTTCTTAGGAAGCTTGTAGCGGATCTTCATTTTTTTACCGAAGAGTTCCGCGTAATCGCCGGCCAGTGTTTCGGCTACCTCCTGCAGTTCCGACTTGTACTGTGGATCTACGGCAAGCTCCATTTTGTCGGAAATAAGAAATTCTCCTTCGTGTCCCAGCCATTCGCGAAGTGCGGGAACCACAAAGGGTTTCGGATTTGATTGATCCGTGTTTTGGTAGCGTCCCGGAATAAGTACCGGAATGGAAGGCACATCGGTTTTATTGCCTTGCTGGTCGCTTAACACATAGTAAAGATGAACTTTGGTATCGACCAGTGGCGAAACAATTGAACCATCAGCTGCAACTACCGGAAGACAATCGGAGCTAATCAGTTTTAGCTTAAGGTCGGTAGGTACTTTCGGAGTGTTGATCGATTGGTCGCCTTTGGCGGGCGAGCTTAGCTGAATGGTTGAGGCGACTTCTTTTAGTCGGGCCATTGAAGTTGAATCAGCGCTTGACGCTGTGTTTGCATGGGCGGCTGAAAATAAAATACAACCAAGTGCAAAGAGTGTAATTTGTTTGAGCATGATTTGAAATAATTATTGGGGTAAAATTTCATAAGCGTGCAAAGATAATTATTCTGTTGAGCTCTCAAGATTCGGCCTGTTGGGGAGAGCAGAGGGCGGAGAGGAAAGAGCAAAGAGGAGAATGGAGGCAGGAGCCAGGAAGCGGGAGAAAGGAATTTTGGATGTTCAGGTTTTCGGAAGTTGAAAGTCGACCAAGGCTTCCATCTTTTGTGAAGGGATGGAAGCCTTGGGGACAGGTTATTTCCTTAAAATATCTATTTCGCCGCCAACACCCAGTTTTATAATGCTTGACGGGCTTTTCGGAGTGGTGTCATCCTGTCGGTATTCTACCACATAGTCAACTGCATCGATAATCTCCGGGCTAATTTCATCAAAAAAGGCGGGCGAACCCTCGCCGCTGATATTGGCCGAAGTAGAAACCAGCGGTTTTTTGAAACGCTGAATCAGCTGGCGGGTAAAATCCTCGGAAGTCAAGCGTATGCCAATGCTTCCATCCGCTGCCACCAGGTTTTTAGCCAGGTTTTTGGCTCCCGGATAAATGATGGTCAGTGGTTTGTCGCTCACTTCAATCAGGTCATAGGCGATTTCAGGAACTTCTTCCACATAGCGGCTCAAGAAATTAATGTTTTCCATGAGCACCAGCATGCTTTTGGAGTCTTCCCGCTTTTTTAGCTGGTAAATACGCGATACTGCTTCTTCGTTGGTGGCATCGCAGCCAATTCCCCAAATGGTATCGGTAGGGTAAAGAATAATTCCCCCGTTTTGCAGCACTTCCAGTGCTTTTTTAAGATCGTTATGCATGGTCTAATTCTTTATAAAGGGTCATCAATTGTTGGGCATAAGCCTTACCGGTAAAACGTTCGGCATTTAACTGGCCTTTAAAAATCAGCACATCACGATAGGCTTTATCCTTACTGATCTGCTGGATGGCCTCGCTGATTTCCTTGTATTTTTTCGGATGAATGTAGTGCGCGCCATCACCTCCTGCTTCGGGCATACTGCTGATGTTGGAGGTAATCACCGGGCAGCCACAGGCCTGTGCCTCGGCAATGGGGAGGCCAAATCCTTCAAAAACCGAAGGGTAAATCATTAGTTCAGCCAGCTGGTAAAGCCGGCTCAGGTCGGTGTCGTTGACTTCCTGCAAGAAAATAAGCTGATCGCCCAGCTTTTGAACCAAGGGTTTTAAGTGGTTCAGGTAATTGGTTTTTTTACCAATAACGACCAGCGGTGTCCGGGTGTTTAGCTTGTTGAGGGCTTTCAGAATGGAAGCCAGGTTTTTCCGGGCTTCAAGGGTGCCAACCGTGAGCATGAAATGCGGAGGAAGCGCCAGTTTCTTTTGAGTTTCCAGCAGTTCCTGTTTGCTGGACTTGGTGAAATAGATGGGCTTGATGGCTTGGTAAATCACCTTGATTTTGGCTGGATCAGCTCCGATAAACTGAATCAGGTCATTTTTGGTTTGCTGACTGATAGCGATGATTTTATCGGCTGCCTGGCAAGCGTGCTGTACCTTCCGGAGATAGATCTTTCGGTCGGTCATGTTGTAGAACTCCGGGAATCGCATAAAGATGAGATCGTGCATGGTGACCACACATTTGATTCCGGTTTGTTCAATCCCCCGGGGAAGCTCGTGGCTGAGGCCATGGTAAATGTCGAGTCCGGCAGCTTCTGCTAGTCCGGCAATTTTATAAGTGCGCCATAACGATTTGAGGATGGACCACCAGGCTTGTGGGTAAATGATGGTGGCTCTTTCCGGTGCCTGAAATCGTTCAATATCAACATCGGGTGTGAAAAGAAAATAGTTGTTTTTCGGGTAGAAATCCGATAGCGAAAGAATGGTGTTCCGGCTGAAATGGCCCAGTCCGGCATCATTCAGAAACGCCCTTTTCGCGTCAAACCCAATGTTTAGTTTATTATCCATGAGGCTAAAAATACAAATTCAGACTCGACCTGAAGGTTAATTAGGTATTAAAAAAAAGCCGGAAACAGGCATGCTTCCGGCTTATGTGTTCGTGCTCTGTTATTTAGAGACCTTTTTTGTGAGCTTACTTAACCAGTTTTGAAATTGTCCGGAACTCAGCTGCAGCTGCAGAACGGGTCAATTCAAATAAAATGGATTCGTAAGAAGTCATCATAATACCCTCGTGGCGGAAGCGTTCCGCAGCAAGGTCAACGTTATCCAGAGAGCGGGATGAAACACAATCCATCACCACTACCGGGTTGTAACCCGACTCTTTCAGATCGATGGCAGTTTGCAACACGCACACATGGCTTTCGATACCACAAATAATGACATTTTTGGCTTCCAGTGTTTGGAGCTGTTCGCTCACCGCTGTTTCGTCACAGCAGCTGAAATCACGCTTTTCAATCGGTTTAAAGTCGGTAATGAGCGCGCTGATCTCCGGAATGGTTTCTCCCAGTCCTTTGGTGTACTGCTGGGTCACAAGCAAGGGAATCTGAAGGGTTTGTAACCCTTCAATTAAAATTTTACAATGGGCGGTCAGTGTTTCGTTTTCAGCCATGGCTGGCACCAGTCGTTCCTGGATGTCGATCACTAATCCTACGGTATTTTCTCTTGTAATGCGCATGGTCTATTTTTTATTTTGAAGACGTGCCTGTGTGCGGGATTTGTCTCCCAGGTAGCCACCGTGGTGACGCTTGGCGTAATCTTCGTTTGTAAATCCAATTTTTTTCATCAACAGCACCACCAAAATATCACCAATAACGGTCATGGTTGTGGTGGATGTGCTGGGCGTTAAACCCAAGGCACAAACTTCATCCGGGTTGCCGGTGAAAAGAACGGCATCGGCCAGTTGAGCCAGTTCGCTGTCAGGGTTTCCGGTAATTACCACAATCGGAATATTCTCATACAGGTTGTCGGCCAGGTTGACCAGTTCCACAATCTCCCGGGTTTTTCCGGAATTGGAAATTAACAACAACACATCGTTGGGCTGAACAACTCCCAAGTCGCCATGCTGCGCATCGCTCGGGTGCAGAAATACGGCCGGCGTACCGGTTGAGCTAAACGTAGTGGCAATGTTTAAAGCAATTTGTCCGGCTTTCCCCATTCCGCTGGCTACCAGCTTACCTTGTTTTTGGTGAACACATTTTTCAATAATCCGAATGGCTTCTTCATATTGGTCGGTAACAGGAATGTTGGCAATGGCGTCGGCTTCCTGCTTAATCAGTTTGATAACTTCCTCTTTCATTTTTTCTATGTTGTGCTTTGGCGTTTTTTTATCATGAAGTGCTCATGAAACAGAACACTTGAAATTTGTGCGCCCAAAATTACAGTTATTTTTAGCTTTTGCCAATGAGCCTGACACTTTTAAGGAGCCTTACGGCATTTCAATAGGCATCTTTCTCTTGGAGGCAGCACTGCTGTTGGCTTAACACCCCTTTATTTTATGGGCTGCCACTCCTTATTGACGGCTTATTGCCCTGCCTGGCAGAAGGCTTCTGATGAAAAATACTACCGAAATAATGCTCCGGGTCGCGATGTTTTGTCTTGGAACTTTTGTACAAACAATTCAGTAATGCGGGTGTTTATATGTTTTAAAATAGCTAGTGACTATGAGTGATGTACTTCCATGCCACTGGATATTTTGATACATTTAAACCAAGCAAGAATTTTCTAACCTTTATTAATAAATACTTTATGAAGATACACGAATATCAAGCCCGGGAAATCTTCAAGAAATACGGCCTTCCGGTACCGAACGATGTGCTTTGCCATTCGGTAGAGGAAGTAGAAAAAGCAATGGCAAAGAAAGACGACATGGTTGTTGTAAAAGCGCAGGTGCTTGTTGGCGGACGCGGAAAAGCCGGCGGAGTAAAACTGGCTAAAACCAAGCAGGAAGCCGTAGATGCAGCTCGCCAAATTCTGGGAATGGACATCAAAGGCTTTACGGTAGAGAAGGTTTTGCTGGCTGATGCTGTCGATATTGAAAAGGAATTTTATGTTGGTCTGATCAATGACCGGAATACCAAGTCGGTCACCCTGATGGCCAGTGCCGAAGGGGGAGTGGAAATTGAAGAAGTGGCTAAGAATACGCCGGAGCTGATCCATAAATTCCCCATTGATCCCTTGACAGGCTTACTCGATTTTCAGGCCCGTGCCATTGGAATGAAGCTGTTTGGCGACGTCAAACTGGCCCGCAAGGCAGCCGGCATTATGCAAAAGCTATACACCCTGTTTGTAGAAACCGATGCGACTATTGCAGAAGTCAACCCTTTGGTGCTAACCCCCGATCAGAAGATTTGGGCCATTGATGGCAAGATGAATTTTGATGATAACGCCTTGTATCGTCAACCGGAAATTGAAGCCATGCGTGAAGCTGATGAAGATGAGCTGAAAGAGATTGATGCTCACGAAAAAGGCTTGTCTTATGTGAAGCTTGATGGCAACATTGGCTGTATGGTGAATGGCGCAGGACTGGCGATGGCTACCATGGATATGATTAAGCTTTATGGTGGTGAACCAGCCAACTTCCTGGATATTGGCGGAAGTTCCAACCCGCAAAAAGTGGTGGATGCCATGAATATCCTGACTTCGGACAAGAATGTGAAGGCAGTGATGATTAATATTTTTGGCGGAATTACCCGTTGCGATGACGTGGCGCGTGGCTTGATCGAAGCGCTGGACACCATTGGATCCAAGATGCCTATTGTGGTGCGTTTGTCGGGAACCAATGCCGAAGAAGGTTTGGCTTTGCTGAAAGAAAAAGGATTGCCGACTGTGCAAACCATGAGTGAAGCGGCCAAAAAAGCGATTGAGTTAAGTCGAATTCAGGAATCTTAAAAAATCGAAACCATGAGTATTCTCGTAAATAAAGATACAAAACTGCTGGTGCAGGGAATAACCGGCCGTGACGGACAATTTCACGCCGGCCGTATGAAAGCATATGGAACCAATATTGTAGCCGGAACATCGCCCGGGAAAGGCGGTCAGGTCGTTGATGGCATTCCGGTTTTTGATACAGTCGCTGAGGCTGTCCAGGCAACAGGTGCCAATACATCAATCATTTTTGTGCCGGCCCCCTTTGCTGCCGATGCCATTCTGGAAGCTTCTTACGCAGGCATTGAGTTGGTGGTGGCGATCTCCGAAGGAGTTCCTATTCAGGATATGATTCGGGTAACCTCAGTCATTGAGCGCAACGGAACCAAGTTAATTGGCCCCAACTGCCCCGGACTAATTACGCCCGATGAGGCGCTGATTGGGATTTTGCCGGGAATGATCTTCAAAAAAGGAAACATCGGGTTGATGTCGCGCAGTGGCACCTTGACCTATGAGGTGGTCAATATGTTGACAAAAAGTGATATGGGGCAGAGTACGGTTGTTGGCATCGGGGGAGACCCGGTAGCCGGCTTGTACTATATTGATTTGCTGGAGATGTATGAAAATGATCCTGAAACCGAAGCTGTGGTGTTGATTGGCGAGATTGGTGGCGATGCCGAAGAGCAGGCTGCTGAGTACATTGCCAAACACATGACCAAGCCGGTGGTATCCTTTATTGCCGGACAAACCGCACCTCCCGGAAAACGAATGGGGCATGCCGGAGCTATTATTTCAAGTGGCTCAGGAACGGCCGAAGAAAAAATCAAGGCTTTTGCCAAGGCCAACGTGCCGGTAGCCAAAGAGCCTTCCGAGATTCCCGGATTGTTAAAAGAAAAGTTGGCTAAGGTCAACGCCTAAACAAAAATCCCGCTGGAAGGCGGGATTTTTTGTTTCTTAAAAGGAATCTTATTGAATGTTGTTGAGGTAGCTTATAAAATCTTCCAACGAGTTAAATCCTTCTTCTTTCTCACAGGCTGAAGTAATCCAGGTGCTCATGTAGTTGGTTGGCTTCGAAATCAGGATGTATTGATCGTCTCCTTTTTCCTTGCTTACAAAATCCTCGGGCTGATAGAGCAAGGCAGCCCCAATGGTGAGTTGGTAGGCAGCTACATCGGCGGGGTGAAGGCCCCAGCTGGCCACGTAGCCATCACCGTCCTGCGTGGCTGTTCCCGGATGGAAGTTTACGCCAGTCATAAATTGAACCGGCTCAGAACTAAAGGCAAATGCTTCAACCTTGGCTTCGCGTTGGCCCGAATAAACCGTAACGCGAACCAGCACATCAATGCTGTCACCTTTGTAAGGCACATTTTCAGAAAGCATTTCCATGTACGATTGGTTGGCTTCTTTTTTTACCCGGGCAGTTCGTTTACTAACCGGATCCAGAAGAACAATCTGCTCGCCGTCCCATAGACGAACACCGCCCAATCCAACCGTTTGGCCTACTTTGTACTGATCAGCTCCCCAGTCTTCTTGCTGTTGCTTCGGAGTCGGGTACCAGCGGGCTTGTGCAAGTTCCAACTGCGGTTTGGTTTTGTTGTACACGTCAATGGCCACTTTGTGGTCGAAATAGAGGCGCAGGCCCAACCATTCATTTTCAACTGCCGGGCCATGATGACCAAGTTGACGGTATAAGTCTCCGCTTAACGATTCGATAGCGCTGACTTGGTCCGGATTGTCTTTCCAGAATAAGCTGATTTCCGTTTTGTTCTGTGCTGCTGCTGAGAGTCCAAAGAGGGAAATCAGTGCAAAGGTGATTAGAGTCTTCATACTGAAATATTTATTATTAATTATATCCATTGCAGGCAAATATAGGAATTAATACCAATAAAATACAATCGATTGCATGAGGTGTGCCCCTTGCTTGATTACCGGAAGTTAATCAGTCGTTTAGCGGTTGTTGTTCCTCTCTTGTTTTGGGTTTTGTTTGACTGCCTGGTTTAGCTGCGTGTATGGAGTTATGAATGTGTAAGATGAGATAAAGGTTTTGTTTAAACCCCATTGCTCGGCATCTTTTTGTGCAAACAATTTCAAAAAGTATGGGTCCGCTAAGTAATCATTTTCTATTTTTGGCCAAAATAATCCAAAATGACCATGGCTAACTTCAGCGGACTGAAGCTTCGGAATAAACTCCGGCTTCTGAGTCTTTTTTCTATTCTAAGTTTAATCGTGTTAGGCTTTATCTCCAACTTTTTTTACAACACAGGAAAAACACTTAATCTGATGATTAATGCAGAGCGGGTGCATAACAATGTGTTCCATGAAGGTATCGAGGATTTTTATCGCTACCAGATTTCGAATGATGAAGCGTTGCGGAATCAGGCGGTAGCGAAAATGGAAGCTGCCAACCAGATGGCCCGGAATTTTGCTGCTATTGAGCAGCTGGCTCAACTGCCCCGTGAAGCATTTGTTGATACTCTTTTTAGTTGCTATAGAGAGGCATATAATGATGATCGCTCAAATGCGGTGTTAATGGCAAGCCGGGTTAAATTGCTATTGGCACTTGATTCAGATAAGTTGGATGAAGCTCAGCAAATCACTCGAAGAGGCTATGAACTGGGAGAGCAAATTCAAAAGGAAGTGTTGGCCTACCGATTTAACACGGACCAAGCAACGAAAGCTGAAATTACGGACGACTTGGCACAAATGAGGGGCTTTTATGGTGATTTTGCCCAAGCTATTTCTTCTTTAAATACCATGGCAAATAACTTGTTGTTGGCTGGTATTTTGCTGATCGTGCTAGTGCTGGTTGTTATCGTATTTGCGGCATCCGAGTGGATTAGTCGCTCTATAACCAAGCCAGTGCAAGAAATGGTTGAAAAATTTGGAGAGATTGCCAAGGGGGATCTTACAGCCGATCTGGCGATCCAGGCCAATAATGAGATTGGCGAACTGGCCAACTCATTCAGGGAGATTCAAAACGGATTTCGTGAGGTGATCAACTACACCAAAAACGTGGCGAATGGCAATTACAGCACTCAGATTGTTCCCCGGTCTTCCAAAGATGAATTAAGCCAGGCGCTGAATAAGATGGTGGACGAACTGCGGGAAGCGCAGGAAAGGACAGCCAAGGATTCGTGGTTTAATGCCGGAATTAATTCAATCAATGAAAAACTCCGGGGCAACCAGCAACCGGATGAAATTTCATCCAAAGCATTGACCTTTCTGATGGAGTTCCTGCATTCTCAGTTGGGGAGCATTCATATGTACGATCCGGATTACAAGTTTTTGACCTTGCTCAGCTCCTCAGGATTCGATCCGCAGAAACTGAAAAGCAAAATCAAACTGAACGAAGGAATTATTGGTCAGGTGGCTGCATCGGGAGAACGTGTTATTCTGAATGATATCCCGGATGAATCTTACCTCACTTACTCGTCTTCGGGACAGTTTAAGCCCAGCCAGGTGGTGGTGATTCCGCTGCTTTTCAACGAAATACTTATCGGAACACTGGAGTTGTCTTCGCTCACCGCTTATACGTCATTGGAACTGGATTTTCTGCAACAGGCATCTAAAATTCTGTCCATCTACCTCAATTTGTCTGAGAATGTGTTAAAAACCAACGAACTCCTGCAGAAAACACAGGATCAGGCCAGTGAGCTGCAAGTACAGCAGGAAGAGTTGCGGGTGGCCAATGAGGAGCTGCTGGAACATACCAAGGTGTTGACCGATAATGAGAAAAAGCTGCAAGTACAGCAGGAAGAACTTCGGGTGGCCAACGAGGAATTGGAAGAGCGAACCCGCCAGTTGGAACTTCAGAAAGAAGATATTAGTTTAAAAAATAATGAGTTGATAGAAACTCATGATCAGCTGGAGGCCAAAGCCAAAGAGCTTCAGCTAGCCAGCCAGTATAAGTCCGAGTTTTTAGCCAACATGTCGCATGAGCTGCGGACACCGTTGAACAGCCTGCTGATTTTATCGAGTCTGTTGTCGGCCAATAAAAAAGGCAACCTGACGGAAGATCAGGTTCAGTCGGCCAAAATTATTCACAAAAGTGGAGCCGATTTGCTGCACTTGATCAACGAGGTTCTGGACTTGTCGAAAATTGAGGCTGGCAAGATGACTGTTGACATGGATTTCGTTCAAACGATTGATTTGAAGGAAGAAGTGTTGATGAGTTTCAAGGCCACAGCCGAAGATAAAAAGCTGGCTTTTGAGGTGCTGATTGAGGCGGGCTTTCCCAACGAAATAAGGACCGACAGGCACCGCTTAATGCAAGTGTTGAAAAACCTGCTTTCCAATGCGTTCAAGTTTACCAGCCAAGGGCAAGTTGCGGTTTATTTTATGGGGAGTTGTCCGCAAACACAGTTCCGGTCAGCCGGACTTCAGCCAGAAAACACTTGCTGCATTCAGGTCTCAGACAGTGGGGTAGGGATTCCGGCAGAGAAGCTGGAGGCCATCTTCGAAGCGTTTCAGCAGGCTGACGGAAGTATTTCCCGCAAATTTGGAGGAACGGGGCTGGGCTTGTCCATTTCGCGCGAACTTATACGCATGCTTGGTGGCGAAATTCAGTTGGAAAGCCAGGTTGGCAAAGGCTCTGTGTTTTACGTCTATTTGCCTGTTCATGCCGGAATGGACGCCATTTCGGAGCCGGTGAAATTTGCTCAGCCGAAAGTGGCCAATATTCAGGAAGCATCAGAAACAATTCCGGTAAGTCACCCAATTTCGGATCCGATACTTACGCCTTTTATTGACGATGACCGAAATGATTCCCTGAACGGGCAGACCGTTCTGGTCATTCACCCATCCAAAGCGCAAGCCGAGAAGTTTTTACAGCAAGCCCGGGCAAAAGATTTTCGTGTGATTGCCGCAGCTAATATTCCGGATGGAATTATTCTGGCAGAGAAATTTCACCCCAAAGCCATTATGCTGGCGGTAGAGTTTGCCAACACCGCCGATGCTGATTATCAAAAACTGAAAACTCACCGGCTGTTAGGGAAGCTGCCGGTTCATGTAATTACGCCTATTGACTACAACGAGTCGGAAGAACAAGGCGAGCTGAAAACCCTTGAAACCATAGAATTCGCTGACGCTTTAAAGTCGCTTGACAGCCATTTTGCGTCTCCGCTAAAACGAATGCTGATTGTGGAAGATAATGCGGTGACGCGCAGTGTGATTAAAACCATGCTGTTTGATCTTGACCTGGAAATCAGTGAGGTGGAAATGGCACACGAAGCATTCGATCTATTGAGCCGCGAGACCTTCGACTGTGTGATTCTGGACTTGGGTTTGCCAGACTACTCCGGCAAGGCGTTGCTCGAAAAACTGAAAGAGCACAAAATTGCCATACCGAAAGTGATTGTGTACACCGGCAAAGAAATGTCGCAGGAGGAAGTGCGGGAGTTGAATGCCTATACTGACACCATTATTTTGAAAGGTATTAAATCCGATGAACGGTTGATGGACGAAGTAACCTTGTTTTTGCATCAGGTTTCCAGACAGATTCCAGGAAAGAAAACGAAGCCGGCCATCACCAATGAGGAAGCCCTTTTTAAAGGGAAAAAGATTATGGTTGTTGACGATGATATTCGCAATGTGTTTGCGTTGGGGCAAATTCTTGAAGAGCGGGAAATTGAAGTGGTTGATGCCGAAAACGGGCAAGTGGCCATCGACTTGCTGCAGGAGGATCCTCAGGTCGACTTGATTTTGATGGATGTGATGATGCCTGTTATGGATGGGTATCAGGCCATGCACATTATTCGCAACACGCCCAAAATAAAAGATATTCCAATCATCTGTCTAACGGCTAAAGCCATGAAAGAAGATCATGAGAATGCCTTGAAAAACGGAGCCAATGATTATTTGTCCAAGCCATTGGATGAAGGAAAATTATTTTCCATGCTTAAAATTTGGCTTTACAGAAATTAAAGATTTTTAGACTGCTGGCGAGGCATGGCTTTCGAATAACTGGCGGGCTTATTGAAGATAAATTGTAAATTACATGAAACCAAAAATTCTGATTGTCGACGATCTGGTTGAGAATCTCATTAGCCTGGAGGCTGTTTTAGAGGATTTTGATAGTGATATTTTTCGGGCGTATTCAGGAGAAGAAGCACTGAAATTAAGTTTGAAAGAGGAATTTGCGCTTGTAATCCTGGATGTTCAGATGCCCGGGATGAATGGATATGAAACCCTGGAGATGATGCGCCAACGTAAGAAGACCAGGTACCTGCCTGTTATTTTTGTTTCTGCCATTCATCAAAGTGATTTGCACATTATCAAGGGCATCGAAACCGGTGCAGTCGATTTTATCCCCAAACCCATTATTCCTGATATTTTGAAGGGGAAAGTCCAAGTTTTTCTCGACCTGTACTTGCAGCGAGCCAAGCTGGATTACCTGCTCGGCGAAATGGAAAAGGCCAATTTGAATCTGAAAATAGCCAAAGACAAAGCTGAGGAGGCTACACGAACCAAGTCCATGTTTCTGGCCAATATGTCGCATGAAATACGTACGCCACTCAACGGTGTGCTTGGGGTTTCCAAGTTGTTGCAAAAAACGGATTTAAACGATGATCAGAAAGAACTGCTCAATATTGTGACCAATTCGGGTGAGAATTTGATGTTGATTATCAACGATATTTTGGACTTCTCAAAAATTGAATCCGGGCAGATTCAGCTTGAAATGATTGACTTCAATTTAAAAGAACTGGTTGAGAATGTCTTTCAGCTGATGAAGTTTAAAGCCATTGAAAAAGGCATTCAATTTAAGTACGCTATTGGCGATGATGTGCCGGAAAGGCTTTGCGGAGATCCTTTACGGATTAACCAGATTTTGATGAACTTGGTCAATAATGCCATTAAGTTTACCCACCAGGGGAAAGTCGAAATTTGTATTGAATTAGTGGATTGGCACGAATCCATGGCACGAATTTTATTCCGGGTGATTGACACAGGAATTGGTATTTCGGAGGAAGGCAAGCTGTTGTTGTTTAAAGAGTTTTCTCAATCGGAAACATCCATCACGCGAAAATATGGCGGCACAGGATTGGGGTTGGCCATTTCACAAAACTTGGTGTGCCTGATGAATGGCGAAATAAATGTGAACAGTGAACTGGGGCAGGGAGCTGAGTTCTGGTTTCGTCTTCCGTTAAAAAAAGCGGCATGCCCGGGGGGAGAGTTGGAAAGGCAGGATGTACAGCATCAAGCTGATTTTCGCATTTTGCTGGCAGAAGACAACGCCATTAATCAGCGGGTTTGTGAGCTTAGTTTAAAACAACTGGGCTACAAATGCGACATTGCCAACAATGGGCAGGAGGCTGTCGATATGCACCAGCAGTTGCCCTACGACTTGATTTTGATGGATATGCAAATGCCGGTTCTGAATGGTATTCAGGCTACCAAAGCGATAAGGAAAATGGAACGGGAGGCCTTGGTAAAACATCCGGTTTATATTACTGCCGTAACGGCCAATTCCTTGGTTGAAGAGAAAAAAGATTGCATGCTGGCCGGAATGAATAACTTTTTAAGTAAACCTTTTTCTGAAAAAGAACTTTTATTGGTATTGCAGGAAGTTAGTCGAACGAAAACAACAAAGAATCAGACTGAACATGAGTGCCTATAGTGATGCCAATGCCGACTTGTTGACCATCGAATTGCAGCTGCTTTTGGAAGGGATTTTCCAGAAATACGGCTATGATTTCAGAAATTACAGCAAAGCCCATATTCGCAGGCGGGTTTTAAACCGGCTGAGTTTGTGCCGGCTGGAAACCGTGTCGGAATTACAAAACAAGGTTTTGCGTGACCCGGATTTTTTTCGGGACTTTTTGGAAGACCTTTCCATTAATGTCACCGAGATGTTTCGTGATCCGGATTTTTACCGCTCGTTTCGCGAGAACATTGTTCCCAAACTTAAAACCTACACCTATTTTAAGGTGTGGCATGCCGGCTGTGCCACGGGAGAGGAAGTATATTCGCTGGCTATTTTGCTGCAGGAAGAAGGCTTGCTGGAGCGTTGCCAGTTTTATGCCACCGACTTTAACCGAAAGGTGCTGGAAATTGCAAAAGAAGGGGTTTATCAGAAAGCCGACATGGAGCTGTATGAGCGCAATTACCAGCTATCAGGCGGAAAGGGAAAGTTATCGGATTATTACAATTCAATGTATGGATCGGTCATGTTTAAAAAGGAGCTTTCCAAACGGATTGTTTTTGCCGACCATAATTTGGTTACCGATGGTGTTTTTGCGGAAGTGAACCTGGTTATGTGCCGGAATGTGTTGATCTATTTTGATAAGATGCTTCAGGATAAAGTGCTGAATTTGTTGACAGAAAGTTTGGTGCCTGCCGGCTATTTGTGCCTGGGAAGTAAAGAAAGCCTGAAATTTTCGACGGTTGAAAATCGGTTTGTCGCTCTGGATGACAAGCAGAAAATTTTTAAAAAGAAGTTGAATGTATAAAGCAATAGTTGTTGGTACTTCCTATGGCGGCTTGGAAGCACTGAAGCTTATACTGCCTCAGCTGCCCGAAGATTTTCCGTTGCCCGTCATTGTCGTTTTGCACATTGGCGAGCATAAGAATGATACGTTTATACGGCTTTTAAATGAGCTTTGTACTTTGCAGGTAAAAGAAGCCGAAAGTAAGGAGCCTGTTTTACCCGGACACATTTATTTTGCACCGCCAAACTACCATTTGTTGGTTGAAGATGACCGGACCTTTTCCTTGTCGACGGATGAAAAACTGAATTATTCGCGCCCCTCTATCGACATCCTTTTTGAGTCGGCTGCCTGGGCCTATCAACACGAGCTTATTGGCTTGATACTTACTGGCGCCAATTCTGATGGTGCTGAAGGCCTGAAGACTATCAAAAGCTTTGGAGGGAAAACAATCGTTCAGGACCCTTGTCATGCTATTGCCCCGATTATGCCGCGCTTTGCCTTAAAAATAGCTCAGCCCGAAATCAGGCTCAGTCTTGAAGCTATTCCCGCCAGGCTTGTAGAATTGGCCAGTTCAAAAAAGGCAGTTGAGTAAGCTGAACCAGCCTTTTGGGGTTCGGGTAATTCGGATTTGGTATGCCGAAAAATGACTGGCCTTATGGGTAGCAACAGGCGATAAAACGTACTGCTGACTTAGTTTTTTGATCGTGGGGCAAAGCAGAGTCTTCCAGTCAGTTGGCCGGCAAAAAATGCACCAACAAGAATCGGATAGGTGTAAAAAGCAAAGCCAATATCGCTGTATATGCGGAGCAATATGACAAAGGGAACCGGAATGTGAATATAAAGCCACCACATCAGGCTGAACTTTTTGTGCTTGGAGCGAAGGTAGCCAAAAGGGATATTCAAAATAAAAACACAAAGGGCAACGAGTACAATGGTCATTTCAACTTCTTTAGATCAAAACTAAGGATATAAACTTAATTCCAAAGCATTTGGTTTGCTGAATTATTTCAGCATAGATTTTTGTCTGTCTTTTTTGTTGGCGGTTGGTTCAAAGTTTTTCAATTTGAATCGGGTTACTGACTTTCTGAGGGCTTCCAAGCCTTCCATAAAATGCAATAATTGATGATTTAGCAGTCTGGTCGTTGTTTGTTGGTTATTGTTTTGTTTTTTGTAATGTGTTCTGCTGTAGTTGTTTGGTGTGGTTTGTATTTGTGTGCCTTAACAGGAAATTTACATGAGGAAGCCGCGGGAGCCAGGTCTGGAAAATTAACCTATCTTTGCAGCTCAATTTTTGGCATCGGTGGCATAGGGGTGTATTGAAAAGTAAATTTTATTGTCATCAGTGCTTATTGGGTTCGGAAAGCGTGTTGCTTTTCGGTTAAATAAATACAATGATGACATTTGAACAGACGGGTCTCAAACCCGAACTGCTTAGCGCCATTTCAGAAATGGGCTTTGAGCAACCTACTCCTATTCAGGAGAAAACAATTCCACATCTTATCAATAACAAAAACGACTTGATTGCTTTAGCGCAAACAGGTACGGGAAAAACAGCTGCTTTTGGTTTGCCTGTTCTTCACAATTGTGATGTGACTAAAAAAGATATTCAGGCTTTGATTTTGTGCCCAACGCGCGAGCTGTGTTTGCAGATTAGTCGCGATTTGGATGCTTTTTCCAAGAACCTACGTGGTTTTAAAAACATTGCCGTTTATGGTGGTGCCGATATCAGTAAGCAAATTCGTGAGTTGCGCAGTGGCGGCCAGGTGGTTGTAGGAACCCCCGGGCGTGTACATGACTTGATTCGCCGTAAGGTGTTAAACGTTAGTCAGATTCGATGGATGGTATTGGATGAGGCGGATGAAATGCTAAACATGGGTTTCAAGGAAGAGTTGGATGCAATCTTAGCAGAAACACCGGCCATCAAGCAAACCCTGCTTTTTTCGGCGACCATGCCTCGTGAGATTTCCAACATGACCAACAAATATTTACATTCTCCTGAGGAAATTTCAGTAGGGCGTAAAAATGAAGGTGCCGCAAATGTGGAGCATCATTATTACGTGGTTCAGGCCAAAGATAAATATGCTACTTTGAAACGAGTGGCTGACAACTACCCCAACTGTTATGCTATTGTTTTCTGTCGTACTCGTATGGAAACACGCGATGTGGCAGAAAAGCTGATGGAAGATGGTTATAATGCGGATGCTTTGCATGGCGACTTGTCGCAGGCACAGCGCGATTATGTGATGAACCGTTTTCGTACGGGGCAATTGCAGATGTTGGTAGCAACCGACGTGGCAGCACGTGGGCTTGATGTGAATAGCCTGAGCCATGTTATTAACTACAGCTTGCCCGATGATCCGGAAGCATACATTCACCGTAGTGGACGTACCGGTAGAGCTGGGAAAAGTGGAATCTCAGTTTCTATTTTACACATGCGTGAAACCGGAAAACTGAGACATATTGAGAAAATCTTCAATAAGCGCTTCGAGCGGAAAGACGTTCCGGGAGGAGAAGAAATCTGTGAAGTTCAGTTGATGCACCTGGCAGAAAAAGTAGCGCAGGTTGAAGTGAATGACTCTAAAATTGATCCTTACATGCCGGCCATTATGGCGAAGTTTGAAGGATTGAACAGCGAGGAAATACTCAAGCGATTTGTTTCGGCTGAATTTAACCGCTTCTTAGCATACTATAAAAATGCACCGGACCTGAACGTTCGCGGACAGGAACGCAAGGGTGGAGATAAGCGTGGCCGGCGTGGTGATCGTGGAAATGACTACAACGACAATGGAATGAACTTTAGCCGCCTGTTTATCAATGCGGGTAAAAAGCAAAACCTGAATGCTTCACGCCTGTTAGGCTTGATTAATGAGCACTCGAAACGGAAAAATGTTGAAATTGGCAAAATCGATATTCAACGTAAATTCTCCTTCTTCGAGATCGATAGTCGTTTTGAAAAGGAATTGATTCAATCGATGAACCAGTCTTCATTGGATGGCCATTCTTTGGAGGTTGACCGAGTGACGGGCGAAGAGCGCGTGTCGGTTCCGAAAATTAAGAAGAAAAAGAAAACCGCCATGGACCAGCCAAGGGCCAAACGCAAGCGGACAAAAAGATAAAGCAAAAGCGGAGTGAATGGATTTTCACTCCGCTTTTTTTTTGCCTTTGGGCATGGTGTCAAACCAATTGTGGTTCTTCTTTCCAAAGGTTGTGGAAATGATGAACAGGCCCGTTGCCTTTGCCGATTTGGTAGGCAGCTCCTTTTTCAATGGCTTGATTGATGTACTGTTTTGCATGAGTCACTGCATCGTTCAGCGATTCTTGTTTAGCCAGGAAAGCGGCCAATGCCGAAGAAAAGGTGCAGCCTGTTCCGTGCGTGTTCCGGGTATTGATCCGTTTTGATGAAAGCTCCAGAAACTCATCCGTTTCAGCATTGTAAAACACGTCGATAAGCTCATCATCCGTTAAGTGTCCTGCTTTGAGCAAAACGGAAACGGTTTGCTGGCAGGATAAGGCCTTGGCAACTTTTTTCAAATCAGCTTGCTGGTTGATTTTTAGGCCGGACAAGATTTCTGCTTCCGGAATATTGGGGGTGATTACCCGCACCATTGGAATCAGCTCTTGTTGTAAGGTTGCAATGGCTTCGTCTTGTAGAAGTTTGTCGCCAGAGGTAGCTACCATAACCGGATCCAGAACAATATTGTTGACCTGGTGTGGCAGGATTGACTCTTTAACAGCACGAATGAGTTCCGAAGAGTGCAACATACCAATTTTTATGGCATCAGTTCCAACATCTTCCAAAACTGATTTTATCTGTCCTTTTACAAAATCGATTGGGACAGGGTGGACGCCATAAACTCCAACCGTGTTTTCATCAACAATGGCGGTGATAGCTGTTGTTGCAAAACAGCCACAGGCTGAAATTGCCTTTAGGTCAGCCTGAATGCCGGCACCACCACTGGGGTCACTTCCGGCAATGCTTAAAACTCGTTTATAGTTCATTATTACGATTTAGAAATTATTGAAAATGATTAAAACCGGTTTTCCCGAATTGAACTTCTTTTCCTTCTTTGAACCAGTGAATTTCTGGCTCTCCTTCTTCAATGACACCGATTGGGAAAACGGTTTGGCCAAACTGTTTTTGAAACAGCCCTTGTAATGACTCAAGTTGGTTGGCTTCGAGGGTGAACAGCAATTCGTAGTCTTCGCCACCACCAATTGCTAATTCTTCCGGCTGCCAGTTTTGCTCCTGACTCACTCGCTTCAGTTGGTCGGAGATCGGCAGCTGCTGCAAATCAATTTTGGCCATTTTACCAGAAGCCTTCAGGATATGTTTGAGGTCGGAGGCAATTCCATCCGAAATGTCCATCATACTATGCACCCCGTTAAGGTTGACTAAGGCTTCTCCTTGTTCAATCCTGGGCTCTGGCTGATGATGTTTTTTCAAAAGGTAATCCGTATCCTCGTTTGATTCCAGCTGGTTGAGCAGAACCTGCAGCCCACCTGCCGAATCACCCAATGAGCCGGTAACACAAACCACATCGCCTGCTTGTGCGCCAGAACGTAACTTAGCCTTCCCTTTGGGGCACTTCCCAATGGCACAAACATTAATGGCCAAATGTTTAACGGATTTGGTGGTGTCACCTCCTAAAAGTGGAGTTTGGTAGCGATCCGAAATGGCGTGGTAGCCTTTCATCAGTTTATCCAGGTATTCAACATCGACTCCCGGAGGAATGGCGATGGATAGAAAAGTCCCAATTGGCGTTGCTCCCATCGCAGCTAAATCACTCAGGTTAACAGCAACCGATTTGTAGCCCAATTGCCAAGGGGTGATTTTTTCACGCAAAAAGTGAATATCCTCAATCAGCATATCGGTGGTGACCAGTAGGTCTTCAGTGTCATTCATTGGTAGAATGGCGCAATCATCACCAATGCCAAATACATTTTTGGTCAGCAGCGATTTAAACTCGGGTGAAAAACGTTCGATAAAACCGAATTCTCCTATTTCTTTTAATTCCATGGGTTTCTTTTATCCTCAGTTTTGATGCCTCTAGAATTCATTAATTATTCTGTCAAACAAGCCATTGCTCTTGCTGCCAGGCACTGTGCCAAAACATCCATTCCATTTTAAAGGACAGCTCAAAAGCTCTGGTCATTTCCTTGCGTTTTGCTGGTGTTGCGTTTTGCGCAGCTTCATCGCAAATGGCAACTGCCTTTTTTACGGCAAGAGCAAACTCTTCTCCACCATAAGTATTGATCCATTCCTGGTAAGGATTTGCTCCTTTCGTTTGGTTAGCGAGGATATAATCACCCACTTCTTTGTAAACCCAGAAGCAAGGCAATACAGCAGCTAAGGCATTTTCAACCGATCCGCTGGCCAGCTGTTGGTGCATATGTCCGGTGTAAAGCGTGCAGGTTGGAGAAGGCGTTGCTTCTCCGCTTGCTCCTTTTAGGTACGATTCGTGCAAGGCTTGTTCTACGGTGACGGTATCTGAAGAGAATGAAAGAAAATCTTCGCGCCACTCTTTGCAGTCAAGTTTTGCGGCAATGCCTGCTAAAATTTTTCCATACTCGGCAAGGTAAAAAGCATCCTGCTGTAAGTAAAAAAAGAACTTTTCCTTTGGAAGTGTTCCTTCCATCAGTTCGTTCAAAAAAGGTAATTTTAATATTTGGTTATAGACTGGGGTACAGGTTTCCCAGGCTTCTTTACTCCATTTCATAGCTTTATTTTTTTACAATTAATTTTTTTAATGATGCTGCGGCTTTCATGGGACTATCTGCTGACGAGATGGCCGAAACAACAGCAACTCCGTCAGCTCCTTTGGCAATGATCTCCGCGGTGTTTTCAAGGTTTATTCCGCCAATGGCTACAGCAGGATGTTTGGATAATGCACAGCTGGCTTTTACGCCTTCGAGCCCAAATGGGGTGAACGTATCTGTTTTGGTCGGGGTGGCAAATACGGGCGAAATTCCGATGTAGTCGATATCTAAAGCATTGGCTTCTTCAACCTGTTGAATGGTTTCTACTGATAGCCCCAGAATTTTATTTTTCCCCAGAAATTGCCGGGCAATCTCGCAAGGCAAATCGCTTTGTCCAATGTGCAACCCATCAGCATCAATGGCCAAGGCGATGTCTAGGCGGTCGTTAATGATGAGCGGAATATTCTGTGGTTTGAGTAACCTTTTTAACCGAATTCCAAGCTCATAAAAGTCGCGGGATGAGCAGTCTTTTTCGCGGAGCTGAACCATGGTGACGCCTCCTTTCACTGCTTCGGCAGCAATGTATTCCAATGGCCTTCCTTTCGACAAATCGCGATCGGTTACCAGGTAGAGGCTTAAATCAAAAGGAATCATAGTTAATTGATAAAGGTGTTGGTAATTTCTTCTTCGGAAAGTTGATACAAGGTGTCAATGAAGACGGTTTGTAAACTTCCAGGACCGGCAACTTTAGCTGCTGATAATTCACCGGCAATTCCCATTATGGCCATCGCATGAGCTGCGGCCTGAAGTGCATTTTCGTTGATTGCGGCAAAGGCTCCGGTGATGGCCGATGCTGTACAGCCCATGCCGGTTACTTTGGGCATGAGCGTGCTGCCATTTTTGATGGAAATGACTTGTTCGCCATTGGTGATAAAATCTTCCACTCCGCTAATGACCACAACTGCTCCGGTTTGATTGGCCAAGCGCTTGGCGGCTTCTAAAGCTGAATCGGCAGCGATGGTGCTATCGACTCCTTTTGTGGCTATATTTTCTTTTGCCAAAGCCATAATTTCGGAGGCATTTCCGCGGATAATGGTTGGTTGGCTTGTGGCTATAATTTGGGTTGCTACTTGATTCCGATAAGGAGTAGCGCCTACACCAACCGGATCGAAAACAACAGGGATTCCTTTTTGCTTGGCAGCAGCTCCAGCCTGAAGCATGCCGTCAACCCATTGTGGGTTTAAGGTTCCCATGTTGATGACTAATGAAGAGGCAATTCCGACCATATCGGCAACTTCCTCAATGGCGTGAGCCATCACCGGGGAGGCACCAATTGCAAGCAAGGCGTTGGCTGTATTATTCATAACCACAAAATTGGTGATGTTATGGACCAAGGGGACGTTTTTTCTTAAGGCTGTTAAATCAGCATAAATTGATTTTGAATTGATCATGACATTTGTTTTTGGGAACGAACGAATCTTGCCGCTAATGTTTTTATAAAACAAAAGCCGCTCCGCAGAAATGCGAAACGGCTTGTATTTAGCGTTCAATTAATCGTCAATTGAAATACAATCCTCGTTTCCCTCCGCTGTTATTATACATTTCAGGTTCCGGGGTATAATCTCAGCCCGCCTATTGGCAGACACCCCCAACGAGATGCAGTAAAAGTATCAAATATTCTTGAAGAACGAAAGTAGCTTACGCTACCAATTGGTCATACTCAATAAAAAATAATTAACTAAGAGGAATGGAAAAGCAGAATTTGCTTCCTTTTCCTAAATTGCTCTCGGCCCAAATTTTCCCTTGATGAAAGTCGATAAATTCCTTGGCAATGATTAAGCCAAGACCTGTTCCTACTTCATCATTTGTTCCTCTTGAAGAAGAGTTCTTATCGAGTTTGAAAAGGTTCTCAACTTGTTCTGATGACATGCCGACTCCTGTGTCAGCAACCACAAAGTTTAGATTGTCAGGCTCCGTTGTTGCTGTAACTTTTACGCTTCCTCCGTTTTCTGTGAATTTGATGGCATTTGTAACCAGGTTCTGGAGTGCAGAGCCGATCATATTTGAATCGAGTTTGGCTGTAATTTCTTTTTCCACATCCCATTCGAGTTTGATTTGTTTATTTTGAGCAATCGGAGCAACAATTAGCATGGTGTCCGAAACGAGCTCTTCAACTTTTTCAGTCTTTGGAGCGTACTTGGTTTTACCATTCTGCATTCTTGTCCAAACTAAAAGGTTTTGAAGCAAGTTAAAAATTCGTTTGGCAGATTGGTGAACAATTGATGCGTATTCACTGGTGTCTTCTTTGTTTCCTTTTTTTGCTGATTCATTCAGCATTTCACTGAAACCCAGAAGTGCATTGAACGGGTTCATCAAATCGTGGCTAACAATGGAGAAGAACTTGTCTTTTTGCAGAGAATCCTTGGTTACCTTTTGGTTTAGATTAACAATGTGTTCCTGAAAACGATCGTTTTTAAAGGCAAGCAAAAGAATGTAGCCAGCTAGAATACAGGCTAGCAACATAAGTGCAATCAGAATGTTTTGTAAAAAATCGGTTGAGCTTCTTACTGAAACTAGAAATGAATTATTCTGCTTGGCCTCCTGAGCCCGAATGCTGTTTTTTATCTCATCAATGAGTTGATGAATTTCAGCAATTAGACTATTGTTAATGGCAATAAGTTTGAGTTCACTTTCTTTGAGCTTATACGTTTTTTGAACCAGCTCTTTCATATTGCCGGAACTTGGACTCAGGCTGGTTGTTTGTTGGTTTGGAGTTGTTCCAGGCTGGCTTTGTGGAGACTGCACCAGAAGTTTGGTATTGACACGCTCCTGGACTTTTTCACCAACGAGGGCCGTTTTTATTTTTCCCAGCAAGCCTTTTTTATGACTCTCCCGTGTTTCTGAAATGCTGATTGTGTCTACCCGTCCTTCAGCCAGGAGTGGGGAGTACTTTCCCGGATTGGTTTGCTGTGCTTCCAGATCGGCGACTGAAAAAATCAAGGAATCGGTAATTTGTCGTAGCCGGACATAAATGTCAGTTTCTTTGGTTTTTTCATCCAGGATACCCGTAATGTGGTCACTTTCTTCAGCAGACATATTCGCGAAAGCTTGCTGTAATAGCCGGATATTTTCAGAGAGCGTCTGAACATGCAACTTGTAGGCTTCAAAAGCTTGTGGCTCAAAAGTAATGCAATACTCTTGAAAGCGGGCTTCCAGCAACAAAAGCGATTCGGTAACGCTTTCTGTTTTCAGAAGCTGTTCTCGGTTTTGCTGAGATAGATTTAGTGCTGACTGAATTTGGGCTTTTTCATTAATTAGGCTAATGATTACTCCAACAATCAGAATCAGAGTTAAGACCATCAACAGGGTTACTGTAAGCAGGCGTTTTGGGAGTTTTAATTTTGACATTTCCGGAATCGTCCTTTAACTGTTTTCGAATTTTGCTTTGCAAAAATCGAAATATTCCAGCAGGAAAATCAATTGGAGAACTATACTTTATCTATACTTCAGTGGTAATGGGTTGTTTGTCAGTTTGTTGTTTGTCAATCAAAAGAAGAAAATCGGTCAGGTTTTCATCATTTACCAGGTTTAGCTTTTTTCGCAAACGGTAGCGGGCTACATCAACACTTTGCGGGTTTTGAAAGGTAAGGACAGCAATGTCTTTGGATGAAAAACCAGAGCGTAACAAGGCGCACAATTTGCGCTCGTTGGGTGTTAGGTTTGGAAAGCGTTCCAGCAGGATGCGGTAAAAGGAATCGAAAGCACTCTCAAAGCGGGCTTCAAAATCATTCCAGATCTGCTCGGCCATGTTCATTTTGAACTTGCCGGTCATCTTTCGAATTTGTTCCTGACCTTCTTTGGTGGCATGGGGCAGTACTTTTTCCAAATCGTTGATCAGGCTGGTGTTCATCTCGTTGAGGTGCATCAGTTTTAGTGTGCTCGAGATCAATTCAATTTTTTTGTTGTTGATATTCTCTTCGTTGGCCTTTTTTAGCTCTGAAATGTCAGTGAAAGCCGTGATAATCCCTAAAGGTTGGTTGTGGCTGTCAAGTACAACATTTTTTGAGATAATAAATGTTTTATCTCCCGGAAAACCATTTTTTTCATAGGCTATGGCAACGCCATTCTGAATGAGTTCAATATCTTTTTGGACATGGTATCCAATTTCGTCGCTCAGGAAATGCCGGTAGACAGATTTTCCCAGCAATTCGGCCTTGTCTTTTTCAATGAGTTGCTCGAAAAAATGGTTGCACATGAGCAAGATTCCTTCCAGCGAACAATAAATCACCGGATGCGGAATGCTTTCGAGCAGGGAGGAAATGAAGATGCTTTTATCTTCCAGCGAATGGTTGTGGGCCTTTAGGATTTTTAGGGTGCTCGACAGCAAGATGATGTTTTTGACCCGGGCATTCAGCTCCAGTTTTTCAAAGGGTTTTTTCAGAAAATCGATTGCACCACTATTCATGGCCAAAGCCAAATCTTCCGATGAAGTCATCACACCGGTAATCATCAAGACGGGAATGTCTTTGGTGTGCTCGTTCTGCTTCAAGCGTTTTAATGTTTCAAGCCCATCAAGTACGGGCATGTTCCAGTCCATCAAAATCAAATCAGGAGCAGCCACCTGAACCTGATCAAGGCATTCCTGCCCGTTAGATGCTGTGATGATCTGAAAATCATTCTCCTTCAGCATATTTTGAAAGAGCTTTAGGTTTAAAGGCTCATCATCAACAAGCATTATTTTTTTATTGCTCATTCGTGCATGGTTTAGATTTTTTATTAGGGAACATAGCAATAGACTGATTGTTCCCATTATTTTCTAGTTGAGGATAGGTTGCTTTATAATAGTAATGGTTTTATTTATCCTATAAATTTATCATAAATATGTATAAAATCAAAAAATTTCTGAGAAGAACAGTGCTTTTTTAGTCTTCTATTTTCGGGCTAAAATAAAGTAGCCGATGTTATTTCATCTTTTATGTCAATTTCCATTTTTATTGACTTGTTTTATAGGTGGTTGTAGCGTGTGTATAGATGTTGTATGGATTGGCGTATAGATATTGTAAAGGGAGGTAGTGTGCGTGGTAGTTAAAATCTACGGATTTTTGTGCTCGAATTTTTTGTTCGAAAAGAATTGATGCGCAATAAATTAGTTATGAATATAGCGTGGTGTTTTTTCGGAACTTTTCTGGTGTTTATTGGTTACAGTAACTTCGGCTTTGTGCCCGTTTCCGGAACGCATTTAAATTCGGAACGAAGCCTTAGTTAAGGCATGTGGTCAGTACAGGGAGACTTGGAGGAGAAGGCAAATCCGGAACTTAAAACGCCAATGAAAATCATATTCTTAAAAATAATAGCCATGAAAAAACAAATACTCATTCTGTCTTTTGTGTTTTTTAGTCAATTACTATTTGGGCAGGCGCCAATTGCCAAGGGAGAATCGCAGTTGAATGTGGGAGTGGGATTATCTTCCTGGGGAGTTCCTTTGTATGTTGGGTTAGACTATGGGGTGCATGAAGATATCACCATTGGAGGAGAGCTTTCTTATCGTTCGTACAACGACAATTATGCCAATGTGAACTATGACCATTCGGTGCTTGGCATTTCCGGAAACGGGAATTATCATTTTAACCGGGTATTGGAACTTCCTTCGGAGTGGGACTTTTACGCTGGATTAAACTTGGGATTTTACATCTGGAATTCTCCGAAAGGGTATGGCGGTTCTCATTCTTCGGATTTGGGACTTGGTGCCCAGGTTGGAGGTCGATATTATTTCTCGGAGAAGGTTGGAGTCAACCTTGAATTTGGGGGAGGTAATGCTTTTTCCGGTGGAAAACTGGGAGTGACCTTCATACTATAAAAAATAATATTGCGTTATGGCCTTTTGTATGCATTGGTCCACGCAAAACGAGATAAACAAACAATTAAAAACAATGATCAATTTATTATGAGAAAATTACTTTTAATTTTAACAGTAGGAGTGCTTTTTCAAACAGCACATGCACAAAACCGCGATAAAAAGTGGGGATTAGGCCTGGGAGCCGGAGCGTATTATGGAAACACGCTTGAAGGAACAGGACTGGCAACGGAGTTTTATCTGAGTCGGTGGTTAAGCCCTTCTTTTGACTTGATGCTTTTGAATAACCTGGGAATTGCTAACAGCGAAATTTCAAGTACCTTGGATTATTCTGCGTCTTTCCTGAACTTGCGATACAAGTTTAATAACGGTTATATTTTCAAAGAAAACAGCAGTGTTCAGCCTTACTTGTATGGTGGTCCTGGTATTATTATGGACAACAAAACAGAAGGATTGAACTGGGATGCTGGTTTAGGTTTTAAATTTCCATTGAGCCCTTCTGTTTCATTATTTGCTGAAGCCGGATTTATTGAAGGCTTAAGAGGTGAGAAAGCAAGAGATGAAGGAACGTTTACTGAAAGCTTCTGGAAAGGAGTTGGAGGTATTGAAATTAGCTTCGGAAAATCGAAGGATGCTGATGGTGATGGTGTTCCTGATCGCAAGGATGACTGTCCCAATACGCCACAAGGAGTTGCTGT
The DNA here is from genome assembly GCF_947495665.1 of uncultured Sunxiuqinia sp. Lineage (GTDB taxonomy): Bacteria > Bacteroidota > Bacteroidia > Bacteroidales > Prolixibacteraceae > Sunxiuqinia > Sunxiuqinia rutila. The sequence goes on along the minus strand of NZ_CANLZV010000007.1, from coordinate 115,840 downwards.
TGACAAGAATGGATGTCCTATTGATACCGATGGTGATGGTGTCCCAGATTACAAAGATGACTGCCCAACTGAAGTCGGAGAGATTGCTTTGAACGGATGCCCGGATCGTGATGGCGATGGCGTTGCTGATAAAGATGACCTTTGCCCGGATGTTGCCGGAGTGAAAGAACTTGCTGGATGTCCTGACAGTGACGGTGACGGTGTTGCCGACAAAGATGACAAATGCCCGGATACTCCTCGTGGATATAAAGTAGACCGCAATGGTTGTCCTTATGATCGCGATGGTGACGGTGTAGTAGACGAAGAAGATGATTGTCCGACTGAAGCTGGCCCGGCAGATAATAATGGCTGTCCGGTTGTTGCTACCAATCCAGAGGCCATTCATTACGAATTTGATAAGAGTAGCCTGACTTCATCAGCTAAAGCTGGTTTGGATGAGGTGATTAAAACGATGAAAGACCACAGCGAATATTCTGTGGAATTGTATGGACACGCAGATGAAATTGGAACAGAAGCTTACAATATGAAGCTTTCAGAGCGTCGGGCGAATGCTGCAAGAACGTACCTGGTTGAAAAAGGTATTGCTGCCAGCCGGATTGTAAAAGTTGTTCCTTTAGGAAAATCTCAGCCGGTTGCTTCGAACAATACTGAAGAAGGACGTGCAAAGAATCGTAGAGTTGAATTCAAGCTTGTTAAATAAACCCATGCAGAGTTTGCGTGGAATTTGAGTTTTGAATTATATTCGGACTTGAAGAGGGATCAAATTTTGATCCCTCTTTTTATTTGCTTCAAGCCTTGCCTTGGATACTGCAGGCTAATATTTGTCTGGTTTTAGCCCCAAAGGGGCGAGCAGTTTGTCGGACTATAGATTGTCCGGAAACGATTTGATGTTTCTGATTTCAGCTTTGCGGATAAACAATTCGCCGCCTTCTGACTGGATCTGAATTTTCCCTTTGCTGAGTGGCTGAACCTGGCCGTTTACCAACAAGCCGGTATTGTCGCATTCCATCACTTTTACGCCATTTACCACATGAATGGCTTTCTGTCCAATGCAATAAAGGTCAATTACATTCCATTCTCCAACCGCTTTTTCCTGGTTCGAATTTTTACGGGCAATTTTGCCGCCTTCCTGGTCATTTCCAAAGGCCAGCCGGTCTCCATTGGCCGCGTAAACCAGTTTGTCCCCTTCTTTTTGAACCGGAATTTCAGCATACGGATCGCCCATCATATAGGCATCACCAATATTGCCATGCATGAGTTGCAGTTCAATGGAACTCATCCAAGTGTCTAATCCAGCGCCAAAGTCACCCACGCTGTGGTAAAGTAAGCCGCTGTTTCGAGTGGTGTATACGTCGTCGCCCCATTTGAATTCCATGCGAAAGTGGTAATTTTTATAGGCTTTTTTGGTGGCAATGGAGGCGTTTACATCTCCGGAAATCCGAAGCAGCTTTTCGTTGTTTTGCTCTACCACGGAAAATGTGCTTTTGGGAGTGGCTTTTTCCTTCAGGTCATCAAAGCCGGTAAGGGCAGTACCAATAAAAAATTCCCAGTTGGAGAGGTTTTTACCGTTGAATACCGCTTTCATTTTTTGTGCATGAGCATTTAAACTCAGGCTTAATGCTAAGACAATTAGCAGGCTTAGGTTTCGAGTCATAATTTTTGAATTTAGAGGGTGAAAAAAAAGCTGCCTTATCGAAATAAGGCAGCCTAAATATAATGTTTTAAATGTTTTTTAATGAACCTGCTCTGCAATAAGTTGTTGTGCGCGTTCTAATATTTTTGTGTCGTCAATTAATACTACTCCCCCGTTGGGACCTGGTTCGATATGAAGCCCTACTGATTTTCCACGGTCATAATTTGCACCTCCAAAATAATTCCTGACGGTTTCCACTTCGATATCAAACTCCTGTGCTATTTGGCGAATTGAACCGTCAGGTAAACTGTCTTTAATTTTACGCAATTCGTTAAAAGTGATTTTTTTATCCATGGCAGTAAAATTTTATAGGTTATTAAATAAATTCGTTTAAACTCCCCTTAAAGTTAAAATTAATAATCTAATAATATAGGTTTACGGATTAAGTTATATATGCGTTTGAAATCTTTTGCAAATTTTTAAAGGACGGTAAACATTTTTATTTGAAGGAAAGCTTCAATTGGAGCGCATTGTGAGTATTCCAAATTGATTTATAAGGGCTTGGGTGTTAAAGAACATTTTAACATTTTTTAGCAATTGTTCCGATCGATTTAACAATTGAAAATCAACTTTAGAGTAGTTGTTTAATAGAAGTAACAGGCTTCTGACGAATGGGTTACTTCAGACTATCGTAGATGGCTTGATGCAGGGCCGGACGAATATTCAGCTGGAATAGTTTGGGATTGTTCCGCGTGGGGTAAACACGGTTGGAAAAGAAAATGAACAAGAGCTTGTTTTTGGGGTCGGCCCAGGCAAAAGTGCCGGTAAAGCCGCTGTGACCAAAACTATCGGCACTGGCATCAACAGCAGGGTAGGCGTCTTTCAGTTTATTTTTATGGTTGTCGATGTAGGGTTTGTCAAAGCCCAGTCCACGCCGGTTGTCATTTTCCGGAAATTGAATGCGTGTGAATTCACGCACACTGGAGGAGTCAAGCAGTTGTTGGCCTCCATACCGCCCGTATTGCAGGTACATCTGCATGATTTTTGCAGCATCGGTCGCTGTGCCAAATAGCCCGGCATTACCCGAAACGCCCCCCATCATCGATGCACCTTCATCATGTACAAACCCCTGAAGCAGCTCCTTGCGAAAAGAATCATCCTGTTCGGTGGGCACAATCTGATTTACGGGGAAATGTTTATAGGCATTGTAGGTTACCGAATTGGCACCAAGAGGGGCGTAGAATTGGGTGCGGATATACTCTTCGTAATCTGTATGTGTGAGATCCTCAATGATACGGGGGAACAAGTAAAAAGCCAATTCCGAATAAGTATATTTTTTGCGCGGAAGCAATTCTGAATCCCGGATTTCACTGTATATATTATTGATGTAATTCTGGTTCATATAGAGGTTTGAAGCCACCCGCAGGTTGAACATGGCTGTGGGATGATCTTTGAAAACAGAAGATTTCAGTTTCCCGTTTTTTCGAAGGGTGTTTCGGTAGTGCGGAAGCCAGGATTTCAGCCGTGCCTGGTGAGCCAAAATCTCACGGCTTGTCATTTTTGCTTTGTCGGTATTTCTAAAGTCGGGCCAATAAAACGAGAAGGGCAAGTCCAGGTTGAATTTTCTTTCACCATACAGTTTGATCAGTGCCGGCAATGGTGCCGTAATCTTGGTCAGGGAAGCCCAATCGTAGATATCCGTCTTTTGAACGGGCCTTTTTTGCTGGTAGGTAAAGTAGCCATAGCACTCATGAAAAATGATTTTGCCCTCTTTGGCTATCAAGACCTGGCATCCGGGAAAAGCTTCTTCTTCTAATCCAAGATGGATAATACTGTCAACCTTGGATTTTAAATTGGAAGAGGATATGCCTACCTCCTCGGGAATGGTGTACTTAAAACGGTCATTTCTTTTTAGCTCAATTCCCTGGTTCAACTGGAAGGTATCGTTGACGTTTACCGGGAGCTTTCCGTTAACATCGATGGCTCCAAAAATGGCCTGAGCAGCCAATTCCTGGGTTATCTGGTTTTCCTGGTAAGTGACTAAGATGCCCTGAGAATTTTTGGCTTTGCTGAGATGGTTTAGCGCATACGGATTTCCAAACAGAACGACGATTTGCGGCTTTTGTGAAAGGGCTTCCAAGGCTTCGTTAATGACGGGGGTTAAACCGTAGTTGCCGGAGACACTCAAACGCATATCGTGAATTCCGGTGATGATTAAGTTGTAGCCATTCAGGTTGGACTTCAGTTTAGCAACATCCTGAGAAGTCGCGTTCTTAGGCAGGTTGAAAAAGTCAACTTTCATGTAGTTGGCCAGCATGCGCTGAAAGTGGGTCTCTTTATCGGTTCCAATGGAGAAGGCCGCTATTTCCAAAGTGTCCAAACGTTGCAGAGGGAGAAGTTGTCCTTCATTTTTTAGCAGGGTTAACGATTGCTCATGTAGCAGGCGTTTGGTCAGCTGGTATTGCGGATTGGCGTAGTCGGTCTCCAGCTTATTGGGGCTGGCCTCTTGGAAATGGTCCAGCTGAAGCCATTTTTTCAGAGCCAGCACTTTTCGGCATTTTTGATTGATGGCTTTCTCTGTTAGCCGCCCTTCGGCGATGGCTTTCTTAACCGCCTCAATTCGAACCGGCAGGTTGGGAACAATTTCCAGCAGGTCGTTGCCTGCCAGCAGCGCTCGTACGGTAGCTTCTCCATCCGAAAACTGTTTGCTTACGCCGTGCATATTCATGGCATCAGTAATCACCAGCCCCTTAAAGCCAAGATCATCAATGAGCTTGTTTTGGGTGACGTTTTGGGACAGTGAGGCCGGAATATCAGATTCAGGATCATAAGCCTCTACATGCAGGTGGGCGGTCATAATGCCACCAATTCCGTTTTCTATCAGTTGTTTGAACGGATACAGCTCCACCCGTTCCAGCCGTTCAAAGTCATGTTTAATAACCGGCATACCCAAATGCGAATCAGTTTGTGTATCTCCATGCCCGGGAAAGTGCTTGGCGACTGCCAGTACGCCGGCATCCTGCATTCCTTTGGCATAAAGCCAGGTTTTTCGGGCAACATTCTCCGGGGCTTCACCAAACGACCGGTAGTTGATTACCGGGTTGGCCGGGTTGTTGTTAACATCAGCCACGGGAGCATAGTTGACATGAACACCAATGCGTTTCATCTGGCTCCCGATTTCATAGCCCATGCGGTAAATCAGGCTGTCGTTTTGAATGGCGCCCAAAGCCATTTGTACCGGGTATTTGGGAGCTCCGGTCAGACGAAACCCCGGCCCCCATTCGCCATCCATGGTTACCAGCAACGGAATTTTGCTGTGCTTCTGCAGTTGATTGGTTATTTTCAGTTGGTTGGCCGGCGTTCCCTGCATGAAAATCAGGCCCCCAATGTGGTATTTCGAGATTTTCTCATATAGCGGACTTTGCTCGGAAAGCGCTTGTTTAGAATAAACCTGGGCAACGAAAAGCTGACCGATTTTTTCATCCAGAGTCATGTCCTTCAGGGTGCTGTTGACCCAGGGATCTTGCAGGTAATTTAAGAAAGCGGGATTATTTTGAGAATAACTTCCCAGGGCATAACAGCCCAATAGCATCGTAACGAGAAGCCGGTTTAGGATTTGCATATTTCTAGAATTTCAAGGAGCAAAATTAGCAAAGATTGAGGAATGCTAAAATGCGGTTTGTTATATCTGATGTTTTCTTAACTTCGTGATGAATAGAACGATTATTTATTATGCGTATTGTTTGGATGTTATTATTTCTGATCGGTTGTCAGGCTTCAGCCCAGGAAATTCAGCCCGGTGCAGAACGAACGGATTTGTACTTATCTCAGTTGGAAGGCAAAACCATTGGCTTGGTTTGTAACCACACTTCAACTGTTGGCGAGTTGCATTTACTCGATTTTTTACTGAATAATAAGCTTGCTGTAAAGCGCGTGTTTAGTCCTGAACACGGGTTTCGTGGAAATGCGGATGCCGGAGAAGTGGTCGCTGATCAGCGTGATCCTAAAACCGGTATTGAGGTGGTTTCGCTCTACGGGGAAAACAAAAAACCGCGAGCCGATCAGTTGGCCGATTTGGACGTTTTGATTTTTGACATTCAGGATGTGGGGGTGCGGTTTTACACCTACATCAGCACCATGCATTATGTAATGGAAGCTTGTGCCCAAAATAACAAACCGCTTTTTGTTTTTGACCGCCCCAACCCCAATGGCGATTACATTGCCGGCCCGGTTTTAAAGCCTGAATTTCGATCCTTTGTAGGGATGCACCCCATACCGGTAGTGCATGGCTGTACGGTTGGTGAGTTGGCTCAAATGATGAATGGCGAAGGCTGGCTGGAAAATGAGGTGGCCTGCGACCTGACGGTTGTTCCGGTGGCTAACTACACGCATGACATGCCTTACTCTTTGCCGGTAAAACCATCTCCTAATTTGCCCAATGACCAATCCATACGCTTATACCCTTCCTTGTGTTTTTTTGAAGCAACCAGTGCCAGCATTGGGCGCGGAACCTATTTCCCGTTTCAGGTTATTGGTTATCCGGATGAGCGAATGGGCGATTTTCAGTTTACCCCTGAAAGCATTGAAGGGATGTCTAAAAATCCGAAGCAACTGGGCAAACTATGTTATGGCGTTGACCTTCGCAATGCCCCGCTTGATGAAACGTTTACGTTGAAATACTTTTTGGATTTCTACCATAAGTTTGAGGATAAGTGTGAATTTTTAACCCGTGAGCGCTGGTTTAACCTGCTGGCCGGAACCGACGAACTGTTAAAAGAAATTCGGGCCGGGAAGAGCCTGGAGACTATTGAAAAAGGCTGGCAAAAAGAACTGGATGCCTACAACACCATCCGGAAGAACTATTTAATTTACCCCGACTTCAACTAATTGGCATGGATTCTTATTTGGCGCTGGCTATTGTTGTAGGCTATTTTATTTTGCTCATGCTTGTCTCATGGCTTACTTCGCGCCATGCCGACCAGTTCACTTTCTTCAATGCCAATCAATCTTCTCCCTGGTATTTGGTGGCCTACGGAATGCTGGGGGCTACCTTGTCGGGCGTAACCTTTATCTCCGTGCCGGCTGAAGTGGGAAACTCTGCCTTTTCGTATTTGCAGTTTGTTTTTGGAAATTTAGTTGGGTACTGGCTGGTAGCTTTTCTGTTGTTGCCTTTTTACTATCGTCTGAAACTGATTTCCATCTATTCCTTTTTAGAAGAGCGGATGGGAAGCTTAAGTCATCAAACAGCTTCGTTCTTTTTCCTGATTTCAAAATTGATTGGTGCTGCTTTTCGGCTTTACCTGGTGGCGGTGGTTTTGCAGTATGCGTTTTTTGGCGCTTTCGGAATACCATTTTGGGCGAATGTCTGCATTACGGTGTTTTTGATTTGGATTTACACGTACCGGGCGGGGATAAAAACTATTGTGTGGACCGATACCTTGCAGACGACCTTTTTGGTGCTGGCTGTTTTGTTGACGATCTTTACGATTAGTCGCTTGGATATGCAGGACAGCACCGCCGGTATCTTCAGCCGGGTTTACCATAGCGATATGTCGCAGGTATTCTTTTGGGACTGGCGATCGCCAAATTATTTCTGGAAACAATTTGTAGCCGGCATTTTCATGACCCTGGCCATCAATGGGATGGATCAGGATTTGATGCAGAAAAACCTGACTTGCAAATCGAAGCGGGAAGCGCAGAAAAACATGCTGGTTTTCAGTGTGCTGTTTGTGTTTATTGTAATGCTTTTTATGAGCTTGGGGACCATGCTCTACCAATTTGCTTCGCATTCCGGAATTGATGTGTCCAATGCCGGAGATGATTTGTATCCGATGTTGGCATTGAATCATTTGGGAGGTGCGGTGGCTATTGCCTTTTTACTTGGAATTACCGCGGCTTCGTTTTCCAGTGCCGATTCCGCCCTGACTTCAATGACAACGGCCTTTTCAATTGATTTCCTTCAGATGGATCAACTGAAGAATAATGCTAAAATGAAGTATCGGAAATGGATTCATTTAGGATTCTCTGGATTATTGGTTCTGGTCATTCTTATTTTTCATATTATAAACGACGAAAACGTGGTTATTGCCCTTTTTAAAGCTGCAAGTTATACCTACGGCCCCATTCTGGGCTTATTTGTTTTTGCCATTTTATTTCAACGAAAAGTGCGTGATCGCCTGGTGCCATTCATTGCCGTTGGAGCGCCAGTGCTTACATTTTTAATAGCCCGTTTTTCGAAACAATTATTTAACGGATATGAGTTTGGTTTTGAGTTACTGATATTGAATGGTTTACTTATGCTTTTGGGGCTAATTTTTAGTTCAGAGAAGAAATGAACCCACTGATTGTTAAAAATGTTAAAATTTGTAAAAATCATTTCGTACTTTTGAAATACTATTAGCAATCTTTTTGGCGTTTAACCTAAAACAGCTTGTGAAAAAAATACTACACATAATCATTGGGCTTTTAATTCTTGTAGTGGTTATTTCATGCGAGGACGAGAAGTACGTTTCTATCAATGAGGTGCAGTTAGCGTTTTCTGCTGATACGGTCATGTTTGACACCATTTTCACATCAATCGGTTCAACCACCCAACATCTTAAAGTTTATAACCCCTACGATCAGAAATTATTAATTTCGTCGGTTCGTTTGGCAAAAGGCGATGAATCGAAGTTTCGCCTGAATGTTAACGGGATCGCCGAAAATGAAGTGTTTGATTTGGAGATTCCTCCCCAAGACAGTATTTACATTTTTGTTGAAGTAACCATTGATCCTACGGGAAATAACATGGCCATGGTTGTTCAGGACTCCATCGAGTTTACGACCAATGCTTCGTTTCAGGATATTGATTTGGTTGCTTGGGGGCAGGATTTTCACCTGGTACGGGATGCTCGGATAAAAACGACGACTTGGACGGCGGATAAGCCTTATTTGGTGTATAACTATGCCTATGTGGACAGCGGAGAAGTGTTGACCATAGATCCTGGAGCAAAGATTTACTTTCATGATAATGCCGGATTGTATGTTCGGGGCCGGATAAAAGCGCAGGGAGAGTTTGGGCAACCGATTGTTTTTCAGGGCGACCGTTTGGAGGATGTTTATCAGGATGTGCCCGACCAGTGGAATGGCTTGTTGCTGTTCTCCGGAAGCCATGGCAATGTGTTTAACTATGCTGAAATTAAAAATGCCAATATTGGCTTGCAGGTTGGAAATATCGAAGATGAGGGTTATGCGTCGGTAGAGTTGGGCAACACAAAGATTTACAACCATGCTTATGCCGGTATTTTTTCCCTTAAATCGAAAATTAAAGCCTACAATTGTTTGATCACGAATTGCGGCTTTTATGCGGCCGCTTTGCTTGTTGGAGGCGAATACGATTTTTACCATACCACCATTGCCAACTATTGGGGCGGATTTTCCGGAACTTCGCGTTCGTCAGCTTCTTTGGTGCTTTCCAATTTGCTGATCATTGATCAGTCTTCAGGCGAAAGTGTCAGCTATGTGGGTGATTTAGAAAAGGCCAATTTTGCAAACAGTATTATTACCGGGAATATTAGTTCGGGCAACGAGCTGGAACTAGGTATATCAGATGAGGCTGGTTTTAACTACAATTTTGATCACTGCTTACTGCAGGTGTCTGACACCTTTAATATTTCAGATCCGGACTATTTTTCTGGAATTCTCCGTGGTATCGATCCTAAGTTTAAAGATCCCTACGAAAAGCTAAACTTCGAACTGGATACTTTAAGCCCTGCTAAAGATGCTGGTTTGCGTCGTATTGGCCAGCAGTATCCTTTGGACTTGCTGAATCAGGGGAGAACCGATGATGCCGGTCCGGATTTAGGCGCTTATGAGCGGATTGAGAAGGTTGCCCGGTAAAACGTTGTCATGGTCAAACTTGGACTGTGTTTGTTGATTTATTTTATCTTTAGTTGGAACCTTTTCGGGCAGTCAGAATCTCCATCTACGATTCATATCCTTTTTTACAATGTTGAAAACCTTTTTGATACGGTGAATGATTCATTGACCAATGATGATGAATTTTTGCCGGAAGGTGATCGGCGGTGGACCAACAGACGGTTTTATGAGAAGCTTAACCGGCTAAGCAAAGTGATTTTGGCAAGTGCCGGTTTTGAGCCTCCGGAAATTATTGGTTTGTGTGAAGTTGAAAATAGCCAGGTCCTTGAGAAGTTGTTGGAAACAACGCCTTTGAAGAATTACAATTATTCGGTGATTCACAAAGACTCGCCCGATGAGCGGGGAATTGATGTTGCTCTTTTATTTCGGTCGGATCGCATAACGCCTGTTGATTATTACTATTGGCCTGTTTATGATGGTAAGCAGCGGCTAATGACCACCCGTGAGATTTTGTCAGCTACTTTTCAATTACCCGGGCGGGATACGATTCATGTGTTTTTTAATCATTGGCCTTCGCGTTACGGAGGTCAAGCCGAAACAGAAAACGAGCGCATGTTGGCTGCAAAAACTTTGCGTGGGGCTATTGATGGTATTCAGCTTTTAAAGCCGAACCCCAAAGTGGTGGTGATGGGGGACTTTAATGACCAGCCTCAAAACAAAAGTTTGCTGGATGGTTTACAAGCGAAGCGGAAAGACAACTTAGCTATCGATGGCGAGCTGATAAATCTGGCTAGTAAGTGGAAGCAAGGAACGATAAAATACCGCCAGGCCTGGACGGTTTTTGATCAAATACTGGTTTCTGATCAGCTTTTGAAAGTTCAGGGGTGGCACACACGTCCTGAATTTGCTGCGCCGGTAACATTACCTTTCTTGCTTGAAGCTGACGCCAAATTCAAAGGTCAAAAACTAAATCGGACGTATGTTGGGTTCAAATACCATGGTGGGTTTAGCGATCATTTGCCTGTATTGTTAAAGCTGGAACAAGCGAATTAGACTTCGCCTAAGAAAAAGATTTCGCCTGATGTATCGGTGAATTGATGTGTAATTTCGACCCGAAGACTGTTGTTATGAACAGCAAAGGAGATCATTGCTAACAATGCTCTCCTTTGAGTATCTGGTGAATTCCTATAGATTTTTATTCTTTCACTGGTTTTAATCCCATTTTCTCCGCTACTTTAATCATGTATTCAAAGGCTTCGTCATGGTTGTTATGAATCTCTCCTTCAAGAATTGCTTCTTTGATGGCACTTTTTATATCACCCACCTCGCGGGAAGGGGAGAGATTGAAAACCTCCATAATCTCTTCGCCGGAAACCGGTGGTTGAAAGTTACGGATATGATCCCGCTCTTCCAGGTCTTTTAGCTTTTCGCGAACCAGTTGGAAGTTTTTGAGGTACCGTTTTACTTTGGTCTCATTCTTCGAAGTGATGTCTGCTTCACACAAGGTCATCAGATCGTCAATTTCATCACCGGCCTCAAACAGCAGACGGCGTATGGCCGAATCCGTGACTTCTTCTTCCGACAGAACGATTGGACGCATATGCAGGGAAACCATCTTTTGGATGTATTTCATTTTTTCGTTCATGGGCAGCTTCATGCGGCGGAAAATGCCGGGAATCATTTTCGCTCCGATAAAGTTGTGGGCATGAAATGTCCAGCCTTGACCGGGAATAAATTTCTTGGTGCGCGGTTTAGCAATGTCGTGGAGCAGGGCTGACCAGCGCAACCACAAGTTATCGGTATTTGGAACAATGCGGTCCAGTACCTCCAGGGTGTGGTAGAAGTTGTCTTTATGTCCAATGCCATTAACCTCTTCACGGCCTTTTAGCTGGTTTAGCTCGGGGAAAATGAGTTTCAATAAACCGGTTTTTTCCAGTAGCTTAAAGCCTTTGGAGGGCTTGTCGGCTAAAATAATCTTATTTAGCTCCTCAATGATTCGCTCGTTGGAAACAATTTTAATGCGGTCCTTATTTTGTGCAATTGCTTCGAGGGTTTTTTCTTCAATTATAAAATTCAATTGGGTTGAGAAACGGATGGCACGCATCATCCGAAGCGGATCATCGGAGAAGGTGATGGAGGGATCCAGCGGAGTGCGAATAATTTTTTTCTTCAAATCTTCAATTCCGCCAAAAGGATCAATCAACTCTCCAAATTGGTCCTTGTTCAGACAAATGGCCAGTGCATTAATAGTAAAGTCGCGCCTTTTCTGATCGTCTTCCAGAGAGCCGTCTTCGACAATGGGTTTCCGGGAGTCGTGCTGGTAAGATTCTTTTCGAGCTCCAACAAATTCAACTTCCAGTTCCTGATACTTTAGCATGGCTGTACCAAAGTTTTTGAAAACACTGACGGGTGTTTTGGGACCAATTCTGCGCGCTACTTTTTTGGCAAGTTCAATACCACTGCCTAAAGTGACCACATCAATGTCCGGTGAATTTCTTTTCAGTAATAAATCTCTGACAAAACCGCCTATAACGAAACAGGCTTGTCCTAGCTGATCGGCTTCTTCCGAAATGATAGAGAATATAGGGTGTTGCAAATGTTTTTTCATGAAATAAATAAGAGGTTTTAAACCTTAATAAAAGATGCAAGTGTGACAAATTGTTTAAAACTGTGCCAAAATTACAATTATTTCTCTACCTTAAAGTCTAATATGGGGTAGAAAATAAAAATGGCACGGCGATTGATATTTAGATATCTAAAAATTTATATATTTGCATAATAAAAATAGGAAGTCATGTTAGAACATTTAACCAAAGAGACATTTAAAGAGAAAGTTTTCAACTTTGAACAAAATAAAGATTGGAAATACGAAGGTGATGCACCTTGCTTAATTGATTTTTATGCCGACTGGTGTGGCCCATGTAAAATGATTGCACCGGTTTTGGAGGAGTTACAAAAAGAGTACGGAGAGGCCATCAAAATTTACAAGGTCGATACAGAAGATCAACGTGAATTATCGTCGATGTTCGGTATTCAGAGTATTCCATCCTTGTTGTTTGTTCCAAAAGATAACCAACCCCAGATGGCGCAAGGGGCTTTACCCAAAGCGACACTGGAGCAGGCAATTTCAGAAGTGCTTAAAGTAGAGAAGCCAGTTGCTTAACGTTTACAAAAGCACTTTAGAGAATAAATTTACTGAAACAAGGAAAGGACGCGTTCGAGTTTTATGCCGCGTGAGCCTTTAATCAGAATCAATTTATTCGCAAGTGGTTTTTGTTGATATAGGTAGTCAGTGAGAAGTTCGACATGGTCGAACTTTTCTGCTTTTAGAGCGTTCGTTTGCGTTTTTTCGAATTCAGGGCCTACCAGGAGGACTTTCTCCAGTTCTTGCGTTTGTAAGAAATCGACAATCTTTTGGTGCTCCATAGCCGATTGTCCGCCCAGTTCAAGCATATCACCTAAAATGACAATTTTGCCAGCATGATTCATTGCTGTGAAGTTTTTCAGTGCAGCCATCATGCTGGTTGGGTTGGCGTTGTAGGCATCCATGATAAGCTTGTTGCTGCCTTGGGTAATGAGTTGCGAGCGGTTGTTACTGGGCAAGTAGCATTCAATAGCTTTCTGGATGGCCAGCGGATCAATCTGGAAGTGCAGACCAATGCGGGCTGCTGCCAGTATGTTTTCAAAATTGTAGTTTCCAATCAGTTTCGATTTCAGGTAAAGCCAGCCTTTTGGGAAAAGGGCTTTTACGGTGAGGTAGTACGGTGACTCCTGTACTTCGCCACGAAGTTGTGCCTGTTCTGACTGTCCGTAGCTTAACTGCTCAAGCCCTTGGGCTTGTCGGATTAGCAGCTCATTATCCTGGTTGATAAAGCAGGCAGCCTGCTTATTGCGCAGATAGTCATAAAGCTCTGATTTGGTTTGAATAACTCCTTCAAAGGAGCCGAACCCTTCTAAGTGTGCTTTCCCGATGTTGGTGATTATGCCCAGATCCGGATCGGCAATTTGGCAAAGGGCGGCAATCTCTCCCGGATGGTTAGCACCCATCTCCACAACGCCAATCTCTGTTTGGCTGGTCATGGATAGCAAGGTGAGAGGAACGCCAATATGGTTGTTTAAATTGCCTTGGGTAGAACTTACCTTATACTTTTGTTGCAGAACGGATACGATCAGTTCTTTGGTGGTTGTTTTGCCATTGGTTCCGGTAATCCCCAGTACGGGTATTGCCAGTTGCTGGCGATGATGGGCAGCTAGTTGCTGCAGGGTAGTAAGCACATCGCGAACGACAAAGAATCGGTCGTTTTCTGGCAGGTTCATGCTGTCAACCACAGCATAGGCTGCTCCTTTCTCCAAGGCATCGGCAGCATATTTATTGCCGTCAAAGTTGGGCCCTTTCAGGGCAAAGAAAATGCACCCCGGAGTAATTTGCCGACTATCCGTCGACAGGATGGGATGCTTTAGAAACTGTTCGTAAAGTTGTTCAATATTCATGTGTTCAGAAAAAATAAAACCCCATTTTTTCAAATGAGGTTTAAATGGAATTTGCTTATTTTTTTTAGAACCCCTGAGGGCTTCCTACTCTTGTCATTGCACAACGGAAACCAATATCATTGCTTGCCTGATCTTGTTCCAGATAACGTCGTGTCCCAGGAATGAGCCAGTAAGCACGATCTTTCCATGATCCACCTTTGTAAACCCGCACGTTGTCTGAAATTAACGAGGTGAATTGTCCGGCTTCGTCTGACTTCAGATACATATCTTCAGTGGACAGCTGATCCTGTAAGGCTTGCCAGTCCGGTCCTTCAATGATCTGAGAACTGTAGTCTCCATCCTTAAAGTTTCGGTAATCGGCAATGGTGTCCTGAATTAACTCGCCATATTCGTTGCGAACCAGATTTCCATCTCCATCCCGGCGATATTGCGTGAACACATTTCCGCGGAAAGGTTGAAATTCGTCAACATCCTGTTGGTTCATCGGACGGTATACGTCAGCAACCCATTCGTTTACATTTCCGGCCATACAATACAGACCATAATCATTGGGATGGTATGAATTAACTGGAGCTGTAATGTCGGCGTTGTCATTAAGAGCACCAGCCATACCCATCATATCTCCACGACCACGAACAAAGTTTGCCATCATCTGTCCGCGGTCTTTTTTGGAGTCATCGCGCAGGTAACTTCCATTCCAAGGGTAAAGTTTGCGCTCAGTCAATAATTCGCCATCGGCATTTCCAATCAAACCGTAGGCTGCATATTCCCACTCTGCTTCGGTTGGAAGCCGGTAATTGGGGAGCAGAACTCCATCTTCCCACTTAAGCTTGCGCGCATTTCCGGCAGCATCTTCAATGGGATTATCGCCTTCTGTACCTTCATAAAGTCCGGCCAAATAGCTGTTTGTCGTGTAGACATTCTGACCTGTTTGGGTATTGTCGTGTTGCAGTACGCCACGATCAACCAGAATTTGCTCGTTGACACGATCTGTCCGCCATTTGCAATAAGCGTCGGCTTGCAACCAGCTAACTCCAACTACAGGATAGTCGCTGTAAGCAGGATGTCTGAAATAGTTTTGGATATAAGGTTCGTTATAGCCCAACTCTTTGCGCCATACCAAGGTGTCAGGCAGGGCCGCTTTGGCTTTTCCCGGGTGCTCCGGGTAAACCCGTTGAAGCCAGAAAATGAATTCACGGTAGTCAAGATTCGAAACTTCGGTTTCATCCATATAAAACGAAGCGACAGTTACCCGTCGGGGCATGTTGTTCCAATCATACATAACGTCTTGCTCCACACGTCCCATTGTGAATGTTCCCCCTTCGATGAAGGTGAGTCCGGGGCCTGTAATTTGGTTGTAATCGCCATCGGCTTGAAAACCTCCGTTGTCAGGATTGTTGTATTCCCATCCGGTTGTACTTGATGCTTTTTTTGCTTTGCCACCTTTCCCTAAAAGCCCACAACCTGCCATCAAGACAGCCAAACTTAAGAATAATACGGCCTTAAATTTCATCATCTGTATTTTCAGTTTGATTTTATTATGCACAAATATAACTAAATTGTTCTATTCTTATTGTTTGGTTTGTACAACTTTTTAATAAGAAATTGTTGAATAGTCTTTGTATTTTTGCCTATTTGCAAGAGAAAACGACATTATTCTCTTTGATTAATGATCCTTAATTGTTAGGGATTTATGGTTGAAGGAGTTTCATTTTTAAATCAAGAGTCTTGTTTTGATGAGATCATATTTGTTTATTTTAATTATTTTCTTGTACTCAGAAGCTGTGTCTGGCCTTCCTGATCAGCGTCAGATTTTGTGGCAGAATGCTGCAACGATGAGCGATCTTCAACCAGTGGGAATATTTGAGAATGCTTATATCACCGACGAAGGACTGCCCATTTACCAAGAGGTAATTGAACTGGAGGGACCCCATAAACGGATTGATCTGATCAACCTTGTATTTGAGACGATTGATGGCCAAGGAACGGAGTTGAAAGCACTAGCAGACTCGCTTGTAGTTAAGCCCCGCTATGTTTCTTCGGATGGGAAGTTTTTTGCCATGCTTCATTTTATGCCAGTTATTCGGGAAGGTAATTCGTTAAGACGCTTGGTTTCATTTGATATCGAGACATATACTGTGTCGGCGAAGTCCGTACGTCTGAAGAATGAGGTTCAGACGCGATCGTCGGTTTTGGCTTTCGGAAAATGGGTGAAAATAAAAACTACTGCTGAGGGAGTACATCAAATTACATACGCTCAGCTTCAGGAGTGGGGCTTTAGCCAGCCTGAAACTGTTTGTTTGTATGGCAACGGAGGTTATATGCTGCCAAAAATGAACGACGAATTCTACTGGGAAGACTTACAACAAAATGCAATTTTTCATGGACAGAATGGTCAGGGGGAAAAGTGCCTGTTCTTTTATGCTACCGGAACAGTGCGCTGGGAGTTGGATGGAACTACCAGACAGTTCGTTCATGCTCGAAACGATTATTCGGATCATGCCTATTACTTTTTAACGGATCAGGGCAGTCAAATGACGATTGCCACGGCCCCTGAAATTATAGCCCCTGCCAATTACCAGACTTCCACTTTCGATGAGCGATTGGTTCATGAACTGGAACAGGAAAACCTGATCCGGTCAGGACGAAGGTGGTTTGGTGAAAAGTTTTCGAACGGGCAAAGCCGGTCTGTGGTTTTACCACTTTCAAACCTGGCCGACGCGCGAACTGTTCATGTTGATTTGACCGGGGCCGGACGTTCGGGAAGTAGTTCTGCCTTTCAGGTGAGTTTTAACAATTCGGATGTTGATGCCTTAAATTTCACCCCAGTGAATATGGGCGATGCTGTTGCCACCTATGCCGACCTGGAAAGTACCTCGTACGAAGTTACCTCTTCCGAAGAACGCCTGAATGTTGGCTTGCGCTACAGCGCTTCGAACAACACTTCCTTTGCCTGGCTCGACTTTATAAGATTGAACTATCGGCGCAAGCTCGAGGTGAAGGATCAACTGCTGTTTCGTGATTTAGCCAGTGTTGGAAGCGGTATGCTGACCCAATTTGACTTAACCGTTTCCGGCGGCGATTGGCAGATTTGGGATGTAACTGATTTTACTCAGCCTGTATCCATGCCTTTTTCCATTGAAAATAGCCGGGCGAGTTTTAAAGCAGCTACCGATGAGTTGTGTGAGTTTGTGGCTTTCAATACGAGGGCTGAATTGCCCCGGCCGGACTTGGTTGGACCGATTGATGCACAAAACCTGCATGGCCTGACCGGGATGGATATGGTAATTATTACACATCCTGACTTTTTGAATGAAGCCAATGCCTTGGCTCAATTTCATGGGCAAAATGGAGCCTTGGCCGTTGAAGTGGTGACTCCTGACAAAATTTACAATGAATTCTCCGGAGGAGCGCCCGATGTAGCTGGTATCCGCAATTTTTTGAAAATGCTTTACCAGCAGCCGAGTTCATCGCTGAAATATGTGCTTTTGTTTGGCGATGGCAGTTATGACAATAAAAACATCAGCGGGGAAGCCACCAATCTTATTTTGACTTACCAGTCGCCCAATTCCCTGCTGCCAACTTCGTCTTTTGTTACCGATGACTTTTTTGTGCTTTTGGATGAAGGCGAAGGTGAATATCAGGGGATGATTGATTTGGGAATCGGACGTATTCCGGCCAATACCGTTGCTGAAGCAAAAATTGCCGTTGATAAAATCAGGAATTATGCCAGCAACAGCTCACTGGGCAATTGGCGCAATGTTATTGCCTTTATTGGCGACGATGAGGACTCCAATGTGCATATGACTCAAGCGGAAGGCTTGGCCACGATTGTCAATGAAACCAGTTCGGCATTTTATACCGATAAAATCTATTTTGATGCTTATCAGGAACAGTCAACAACCAGTGGCAACCGGTATCCGGAAGTGAACGAGGCCATTAACAATAGGGTAAAAGAAGGGGTGCTGATCCTGAATTATACCGGACATGCCAGCGAAACGACGCTGGCAGCCGAAAAGGTGTTGACCCCCAGTGAAATTGATAGCTGGTCGAACTACAATAAGCTCCCGGTTTTAGTTACGGCAACTTGTGAGATTAGTCGGTTTGATGCCGATGAGAAGAGTGGGGGCGAGCATATTCTTTTCAATCCCAATGGTGGAGGCATCGGCCTTTTCAGTACCACCCGGGTTGTTTATTCCAATCCGAATTATGTGCTGAACAAAGAATTTTATGCCCATGTATTTAGCCAGGATGAGCAAGGAAATAACCTGCGCATGGGCGATGTGCTGAAGCGCTCCAAAAACGGGGTCAATACCGGAATTAATAAACGAAGTTTTACACTCCTGGCCGATCCTGCACTGCGCTTGGCTTTCCCGAAATTTCATGTTCAAACAGAAACGATCAATGGTCAGCCAGTCAGTGAACTGACCGAAGGGTTAGGAGCCCTGTCGGTGGTGACCATTGCCGGGAAGGTCACAGATCATACCGGTAAGGTGTTGACCGATTTCAATGGCGAGTTGATGCCGGTGGTGTATGACAAGAAATATCCGGTGGAAACGCTGGGAAATAATGGTGAAGAGCCTTTCAGTTTTGAAATGCAGGATCATGTTATTTACAAGGGAGTTACTTCGGTGACTGATGGCCGGTTTGAATTCTCATTTATCATCCCCAAAGACATTTCTTATGCTGTGGGAAGCGGTAAAATCAGCTACTATGCTAGCAATGGCGAGCTTGATGCACATGGCGTTTTTGATGAGTTTGAGATTGGAGGTGCGGTTGATGGTTCCGTTAATGATACGGAAGGGCCTGCCGTTGATCTTTATCTGAATGGTCCGGAGTTTAAATCGGGCGACCGGGTTGGGAAAAATGCGGTTTTAATTGTTAATATTGAAGATGAGCATGGAATCAATACCATCGGGGTAGGAATCGGGCATGATATTACGCTGGTTCTGGATGATGACTATTCGAATGTGCTGGTGCTGAATGATTATTTTTTAAGCGAAAAGGACAGCTATAAAAAAGGACAGGTTATTTTTCCCCTGAACAACCTGAGTGTGGGGGAGCACACGCTCAAGTTTAAAGTGTGGGATGTGCTGAATAATTCAACGGAGGTTGAAATTCGGTTTGTGGTTGATTCCAAGCTCGAAATTGTAAGTTTGGAAACTTATCCCAATCCGGCCAGTGCTGTTGCTAACTTTGTTTTTACGCACAATCGTCCGGATGAATCGTTCGATACCCAGCTGGAAATCTACAACCTGTCCGGCAGTTTGGTCGAGGTGTTAAAACAGCGTCTGGGTTCAAACGGAACGGAAAGTTTACCGTTGGTGTGGCCAATCAATGAAAGCCAGATGTTGGTGCGCAACGGCGCTTACCTTTATCGGGTTATCATTACAGCCGACGATGGTTATTCGGCCAACAAAGCCGGTAAAATTATTATTTCGCGCTATTAGTTTGTTCTGTGATATACTTTTTACGCCTTACGCTACGTTCTCCATTTTGGGTTTCCTGCTTGGGAACTCTTTTACGATGATCTATATTTGCAATTCAATACCTTGAAATAGTGATAATGAAAAAACGATTTACAGTTCTTGCTTTTTTGATTGGACTTATGCTCTTCTCCAACGAGACTTTTGCACAGGCCACTTCATCAACAACAGGAGCTAACACAATTTTAACCGGTGTGCCTTTTCTGACAATTGCGCCTGACTCACGGGCCGGAGCAATGGGAGACGCCGGAGTTGCCTCTACGCCAGACATGAATTCTCAGCATTGGAATCCTGCGAAATATGCTTTTATCGATAGCGAGATGGGGGTTGCTCTTTCTTATACCCCTTGGCTGCGCAACCTGGTTGATGACATTAACCTGGCCTACCTGGTGGGGTATAAACGCCTGGATGACTTACAAGCGCTCAGTGCTTCGCTCCGTTATTTTTCATTGGGCGACATTTCGTTTATGAGTGATTATGGTGATTTTCAAGGTCAGCAAAGTCCCAATGAGTTTGCGATTGATGTGGCTTACACGCGTTTATTAAGCGACCATTTTTCCGGATCGGTGGCCATGCGTTACATCCGGTCGGATTTAACCGGCGGGCAGTTGGTTAATGGAGTGCCATCAACAGCAGGTAATTCTTACGCAGCTGACATTGCGTTTTATTACCAGAATGAAATGCGGGTGAACCGGAAGGAGTCCGTTTTTTCGGCCGGTATTAATATTTCCAACATCGGTAGTAAAATTTCCTATACCGACGGGCAAACCAAAGACTTTATTCCTACCAACCTGAAGTTGGGAGTCGGTTATCAAACCGAGATGGATCAATACAACACCATCGGTTTTTATTTTGATATCAATAAATTATTGGTTCCTACACCAAGTACAGATTCAGTTGATATTGTGGAAGGTGGTTTTAGCGAGGATAAATCGGTAATTTCCGGTATCTTCAGTTCATTTGGCGATGCGCCCGGCGGGCTGAAAGAAGAATTGCAGGAGATTAGCTATGCCGTGGGGGCTGAATATTGGTACAACAAGCAGTTTGCCTTGCGCGTTGGTTATTTTTATGAGAATGAAAATAAAGGAAACCGGAAATTCATGACAGCAGGAGCGGGCTTAAGATTGAATGTTTTTGCCCTCGATTTTTCTTACCTGATACCAACGGTGCGGAATCATCCGCTTGAAAACACCTTACGTTTTACACTTTCATTTGATTTCGAATCTTTTAACAACCAACGCCGATGATGCCATTTCGTATTGGGTACGGCTACGATGTTCATCGTTTAGCTGTCGGAGAAAGCCTGTGGTTGGGAGGGATCCTTATTGAACATGATAAAGGAACCGTTGCCCATTCCGATGGCGATGTGATTATTCATGCTTTATGTGATGCGATGCTCGGAGCCGTGAAGCTTCGCGACATTGGTTATCACTTTCCTGATAATTCAGCCGATTTTAAAAATGTGGATAGTAAAATATTGCTGGCCAAAGTAAAAGAGTTGGTCGAAAGTAAAGGCTACGTATTGGGGAATGCAGATATTACCATTGCAGCCCAAAAACCTAAGTTGAAAAATCATATTCCTTTGATGGAGCAAAAGCTGACGGAAGTGCTGCAGGCTGATGATCAGGCCATTTCAATAAAAGCAACGACCACCGAGCAACTTGGTTTTGAAGGAAGAGAAGAAGGCATGTCGGCGCATGCTGTTGTCTTATTAGTGAAAAAAGAATCATGAAAAAAAATACCTTGGTCATTGGGGCCAGCGAAAACCCCGATCGTTATTCTCATAAGGCGATCAAAGCTTTACGCAACAACGGACACCCGGTGGTGGCCATTGCTCCACGTGCAGGAAAAGTGGAAGATGTTGAGTTTGACACGTCTAAAAAGCCTTACTCCGAAATTGATACAGTAACGCTTTATGTGGGGCCGCGCCATCAGCCCGATTATTACGATTACCTTTTTGAGTTAAATCCCCGACGGGTTATTTTCAATCCGGGAACTGAAAACCAGGAGTTGATTCAAAAACTGGAGCACAAAGGAATAGAGGCCGAAGAAGCCTGTACATTGGTGTTATTAAGCATTGGGGCCTACTGATATGTATCAAACCATTCAAACACTGGAAGAATATCAAGCGCTGGTTGCCAATGAACCTGCGCTTTTGGTATACTATTCAACGGTTGAGTGCCAGGTATGCAAAGTGCTGAAACCGAAAGTGGGAGAAATGATCCGGCAGCACTTTCCAAAGGTTAAGCTGGCCTATGTCAATCTCAATGAGTCGCCGGAGTTGGCGGCCCAAAACCGTATTTTTGTGGTGCCAACCCTTCAGGTGATTCTAGACGGGCATGAGTATATTCGGAAGAGCAGAAGTTTCAGTATTCATGAACTCCAGGAGCAGTTAGCCAGACCTTATCAGTTAATGTTCTCCTAAAAAATTTGGAAAAACAGATAAATTAAGGTTATTTTTACTAGTAATATTAAAGTTTTTGCTTTGAGGAAACTAGTATTAAGTTTTTTTCTTCTTTTGTTTAGCTCCATGACTTCCATTCATGGGCAGGTCCAAACTTCAAAAATAGATAGTCTGCTTGAGGTTTTACCCCGTTTGCATGGTGCTGATCTGGCTGATGCCAGCCTTGAATTGGCAGACGCTTACCTGTATCTTACTCCGGAAAAAACGATTGAGTATGGAGAAAAAGCACTTGCTTTGTTAGCTGACTCCGACAGGTCAAATGAACTCTGTTATGCTAAGCTGTTAATTGGTACCGGCTATATTGCAATCGGTGAATTTAACAAAGGAGAAGAGTTTATTACCCCCGCATTGTCCCTTGCCCGCAAAATAAAAAATGCCAAGTATATCAGCATTGGGTTAAGTGCTTTGGCTGCCTTTCATATGAATACCGGAAATTATGCCAAAGCCATGGAGTTGTTTAAGGAAACCCTGGAAAAGGCAACGCAGGCAGGTTTACCCGACTGGGAGGCCCGGGCCAAGTTAAACATCGGATCTCTTTTAACCAAC
This sequence comes from uncultured Sunxiuqinia sp., assembly GCF_947495665.1. Lineage (GTDB taxonomy): Bacteria > Bacteroidota > Bacteroidia > Bacteroidales > Prolixibacteraceae > Sunxiuqinia > Sunxiuqinia rutila. The sequence continues at coordinate 93,363 of NZ_CANLZV010000007.1, read as the reverse complement.
CAAGGCGACCGAGCCGGCGGATTGCGCTATATGACAGAAGCTTTGGCTTATTTTGAGTCTTCGGGCAATGCGCCTGTTGTAGCGCGAATCATGAACAATATTGCAGTCAACTATCATGCCTGGCGTGACTATGATCTGGCCTTAAAGTATTATCGTAAAACGCTTCGTGCCTATGAAGTCTCGGGCGATTTGCTTGGAAAGGTGGTTGTCTTGAATAACATTGGCGAAATATACAAAGATAAAGGGCAGTATGACATGGCCCTGCAGTACTACGATCAGATTTTTGACCTGGCAGAGAACAACTCAATCAGCGACTTTTACCTGGCTATTGGAAAGGTAGGATTGGCTGAGACCTATTTGCTAAAAGGCAATAATTCGTTGGCGCGCGATTATGCCAATCAATCCCTGCATGTTTTTGACTCACTTGGTATGAAGGAGGGAGAGATTAATGCCAATCTGATTCTTTCTCAGGTTAATATGCATGAAGACAAGCTGGTTCGGGCCAATGAAATAGTAGATGCCTGTTTGATTGAGGCGAAGGCTATTGGTTTGAAAGAGTTAATTCAAAAAGCCTATCTCTTGAAATCAGAAATTCTTCAGAAACAAAAAGACGATAGCGGGGCTTTGGAGAATTACAAAAAATATGTGGCAATTGCTGACTCCCTGAAACTGGAGAAGCAAACCCATCAATTGGCTCTTCACCGGGCGGAGTTGGATCTTTCAGAAAAAGAAAATGAAATTGAGTTGCTGCAGAAGGATAATGAAATCAAAGATTTGCAGCTGATCAAGCAAAAGTCTCAATCACGAACATTTATTGTTGCCATTGCATTGCTGCTGGCTTTGGTGGGCCTTTCGTTAAGCTACAATAAAGCCCGGAAAAGAGCGAATGACTTGTTGCAACAGAAGAATAAGCAAATTATTGAACAGCATGAAGAGTTGCTGCGGGTTAATCAGACCAAGGATAAGTTTCTGTCGATTATCGGGCATGATTTGCGGAACCCGATAGGAGCCTTTAAAGACATGGTGAGCCAGTTGGCCGAATTTCCGGAAATGTTTGATGAAGCACTGCGCAGTCAGATTCTTGAGGAACTTCGCGATGAAGCAGAGAGTACTTATTTTTTACTGGATAATTTACTTTTATGGGCTAAAGCGCAGAAAAACAGCATTCAATTTAAACCGGAGAAGCTGAAGCTAAATCTGGTGATTAAGAATAACATCATTTTAAATTCGCGAACTGCCACCCGTAAAAAGATTGACTTGAAGGCAAACATTCCTGAAGAAGTGCTGGTTTATGCGGACCACAACATGGTTGATCTGGTTGTTCGTAACCTACTCTCGAATGCCCTGAAATTTACACCGGAAAATGGGAAAGTTGACATCCTTGTAAAACCGGTGGATGCCAATTTCATCGAAGTAAGTATCAAGGACACCGGTGTTGGCATTGCAGAGAACGACCTCCCGAGGCTTTTAGATCCCAACGACCACTTGTCAACTTATGGTACGAGCAACGAAAAAGGCTCGGGACTTGGTCTGGTTTTATGCCGCGAGTTCATCGAAATGAACGGCGGGAAACTAGAAATTCAATCCCGAGTAGGACGCGGAAGTACCTTCAGTTTTACGCTAAAAAAATACAGGGCAGATCAAGCCTAAAACAGCCCTTTTAAAACCTCGTCAGAGCTTTCATGAGGTAAGGTGACCTTAAGGTTGGGATTGGCTTCCATGGCTCGCTTAATGGCAAAAACAGCCGATGAGTTCCCAGCCCAGTTACGACGGGCAATCCCATTATTCACATCCCAATGAAGCATCATTGCTAAGCGTTTGTCAGATTCGGCACTGCCATCAATGGTGAGACCAAAGCCGCCGTTGATTGACTCGCCCCAGCCAACGCCACCGCCATTGTGAATGGAAACCCAACTTGCTCCCCGGAATGAGTCCCCAATGACGTTCTGGATGGCCATATCAGCCGTAAAGGCAGAGCCATCATAGATGTTTGATGTTTCGCGGTAAGGCGAGTCCGTTCCTGAAACATCGTGGTGGTCGCGCCCCAGAACAATCGGAGCAGAGATCTTTCCATCCCGAATTGCTTGGTTAAAAGCTTGTGCCAGTTTGATGCGTCCTTCTGCATCGGCATAAAGGATACGGGCTTGAGAACCAACAACCAATTGATTTTTACCTGCTTCTTCAATCCAATGAATGTTGTCCTGCATTTGCGATTGAATTTCAGCGGGAGAATGTTGGTAGATTTCGCGCAGTACTTCTGCAGCAATTTCATCTGTTTGCGCCAGGTCAATGGGATCTCCCGAAGTACATACCCAGCGGAAAGGGCCAAAGCCGTAATCGAAGAACAGCGGGCCCATAATATCTTGGACATAGGATGGGTAACGGAATTGCTGATCCGCTTTAAACACATCCGCTCCGGCACGGCCAGCTTCCAATAGGAAGGCATTACCATAGTCCCAGAAATACATGCCTTTTGAAGTCAGTTTATTGATTGCTGCAACATGCCGGCGCAGGGTTTTATAAACTTCTTCTTTAAATTGTTCAGGTTGTTCGGCAAGCATTTGTTTGGCTGTTTCAAAATCGATTCCGGCAGGATAGTAGCCACCTCCAAATGGGTTGTGCAGTGATGTTTGATCTGAACCGAGATCAACCACAATATTTTCGTTCGCAAATTTCTCCCACAAATCAACAATGTTACCTTGGTAAGCAATTGAAACCGCTTCTTTGTTTTGTTTGGCTTCCTGCATCCGAACGATTAGCTCATCCAAATTTTCATAAACCTCGTCAACCCAGCCTTGCTCATGGCGAACCTGTGTGGCTTTGGGGTTAATCTCAGCAACGACTCCAACCATACCGGCAATCTTAGCTGCTTTGGGCTGAGCACCTGACATACCGCCTAAGCCGGAAGAAACGAAGATTTTTCCAGCCATGTCGGTGGCTCCTTGCAGGCGAGCGGCGTTCATCACGGTAATGGTGGTTCCATGCACAATCCCTTGCGGCCCGATATACATGAATGAGCCGGCAGTCATTTGTCCGTATTGCGTGACTCCAAGGGCATTCATTCGTTCGTAATCGTCGCGTCCGGAATAGTTCGGGATCACCATCCCATTGGTGACTACTACCCGTGGCGCATTGGGATGTGATGGGAAAAGTCCCATCGGATGGCCTGAGTATAAAACAAGGGTTTGCTCATCTGTCATTTCAGACAAGTATTTCATGCAAAGGCGGTACTGAGCCCAGTTTTGAAACACAGCTCCATTGCCTCCGTAGGTAATGAGCTCGTGTGGATGTTGGGCCACGGCATAATCCAGGTTGTTTTGGATCATTAGCATGATACTGGCTGCTTGGGTGGAATGAGCAGGGTAGTCGCTAATTGGCCGGGCTTTCATCTCGTAATCCGGACGAAGTCGAAGCATGTAGATTCGCCCATAAGTGTTGAGTTCTTCAGCGAACTCAGGTGCCAAAATGGCATGTTGCTCTTCCGGGAAATAACGCAGTGCATTTTTTAATGCTTGAATTTTTTCAGCTTTTGATAGAATGTCTTTTCGCTTGGGAGCGTGATTGATAGCCGGTTCATAGGCTTTTTTAGGGGGAAGTGGATTTGGAATACCTTCTCGGATTGCTGCTTGAAATTCGAATTTTGTCATAACCGGATTTTTTGGTTCACCTTTTGAATAATTAGCTCTGACGACAAATTTGGGACTTTCCCCGAAAAGAAACATTGATTTTCATTCGGTTTTGTAATATTTATACACCGGATATTCGGTTTTAGACGTTCAGATATTCGAAAGCTTACGATTAAGTTGAAGGATTGAAGGATTGAAGGATTGAAGGATTGAGGAGGGAGGAACGCGCAGACCAATTGTTGTAGTGATAGAATGTTGAATTAAACTATGAATAAATAATTTTGGAATATAAAACACCCATGACAAAAGAATTTGGAGATAAAGGATAGCGATTTTAAAAACCGGGACTGCCGTCCGAAAATCAGAATATCTGACAATCTTAATTCTTGAGTTTTGGCTTTAATTAAAAAAATATGAAGAAGACTTGGATCATTTTAGCTGCTATTGCAGTTGTTGTGTTGTTGATGTACTCCTCGGTTAAGGGGACTTATAATACGATGGTTACTCAGGATGAAGCCGTCAATGCCAGCTGGGCACAGGTAGAAAACGTGTATCAGCGGCGGGCTGATTTGATTCCGAACCTGGTGAATACCGTAAAGGGTTACGCCTCACACGAGCAGGAAACCTTGGAAGGTGTGATTGAAGCGCGTTCGAAAGCCACTTCGGTTAATGTGAATCCCGAAAATCTGAATGAGCAGTCTTTGCAACAGTTTCAGCAAGCGCAGGCCGGTTTGAGTTCAGCGTTGAGCCGACTGATGGTGGTTGTAGAGCGGTATCCTGACCTGAAAGCGAACCAGAGTTTCCTGGATTTACAGGCTCAGCTGGAAGGCACCGAAAACCGGATTACGGTAGAGCGTCGGAAGTTTAACGAGAGTGCCCGCGCATTCAATACCTACATTCGCTCTTTCCCAAAGAATATTTATGCCAATCTTTTCGGCTTTGAAAAGAAAGCCTACTTTGAAGCAGATCAAGGCGCTGAGAAAGCCCCTGAAGTAAGTTTCGACTAAAACAATAAACCATGTCAGTACAAGATTTTTTTACAGACAAAGAGAAAAAACAAATTACCGATGCCGTAAAAGCAGCCGAGTTGAACACTTCGGGCGAGGTTCGGGTGCATGTGGAGGGCAAATGCCCGGAAGATGTGCTTGACCGTGCGGCCTATTGGTTTGAAAAGTTAGCGATGCACAAAACAGCCCTTCGAAACGGGGTGTTGTTTTACTTGGCCGTAAGCGACCGGAAGTTTGCCATTTTGGGCGATGCCGGCATTAACGCCAAGGTTCCGGCCGATTTCTGGGATGAAATTAAAGAGCACATGCTTTCGAAGTTTAAAGAAGGCCGGTTTGCTGAAGGTTTGGCTGAGGGAATAGAGAAGGCCGGCGAGCAGCTAAAAGCCCATTTCCCTTATCAAACGGATGATGTCAATGAATTGTCGGATGAAATATCATTCGGAAAAAAATAGCGTAGCATGTTAAAAAGACTTTCATTTTTACTATTACTTTTTTTGAGTCTGGCCGTGTCGGCCCAGGATTTGCCTGAACGGCCTAATCCGCCGCGATTGGTGAATGACCTGGCCGATGTGCTTTCCAATGCCGAGGAACAGCGCATGGAAATGGAGCTGGCGCAGTTTGCCCGCGAAACCTCCAACCAGATTGCCATCGTAACAGTTCCTAGCCTGAATGGCTACGATGCGTCGAGCTTTGCTTTTCGCCTGGGCGAAGAGTGGGGCATTGGACAAAAGGACAAGGATAACGGCGTGGTGGTGCTGTTCAAACCAAAAACAGCCAACGAGCGGGGGCAGATTTTTGTTGCTGTGGGCTATGGACTGGAAGGGGTTATTCCGGATGCTGTGGCCAATCGCGACATTATCGACTACGAGATGATTCCCCGTTTTAAGCAAGGCGACACCTTTGGCGGTTTATATGCCGGAACACAGGTGATCATGGGATTGGCCCGGGGCGAATTCACGGCGCAGGAATACCATGAAAAAGCCTCGGAAGGAAGTGGCGGATTTCCGTTTATCTTCTTGCTGTTCATCATTTTCTTTTTCATTATTCCCATTTTCCGCGGACGACGACGCTATTACAGCACCGGAACGCGTGGAAGCAGTTTGCCATTTTGGTTGCTGATGGGCGACATGATGGGATCAGGACGCAGCCATGGCGGTTCGTTTGGAAACTTCTCCAGTGGAGGCGGAAGCTTCGGCGGTGGCGGTTTCGGCGGCTTCGGTGGTGGCGGTTTTGGCGGTGGTGGTGCCGGCGGAAGCTGGTAATGCCAGACACTATAAAATATGACATTCAAATCCGGCTTTTCGAAGCCGGATTTTTTTATTGGCCGGTTCTCATCAAAAAAATGACGGGGAACAAAACATTCGATTAAAACAGGAGTTGTTTTAGAAACATTGGGTAAAAGAAGCCAAAAACTGAAAAATATGAAGCGATCAAAAAGAATATTGCTAAGCGGCTTGGTGGGAACCATGCTGTTTGCCTGCGGAACGCAGACGAAAAAACCAGAAGCCGAAAAAGAGTCGGTGGTTGTAGAGCAAGCGGTTGAAAAAACGGTGTCAGGAAACTATGTGACGCCGGATTATTTTAAGCGCAGTGAAGGCTACGACTGGGTAGGCATAAAGGTGAGCCAACAGGATGAGAAGCAGTTGGCCATTTCCGTTCGGTCGCGGGCGGATAAAAAGCGGCCAACCTGTACATGGGATGTCACGGCCCGGGAAATTTCGGAAGGTGTTTTTCGTGCCGTGGTGGATGGAAAACCGGTTTTGTTTGCCTTTGAAGGCGATCAATTAACCATTAAAGCCGAAAAGGCGGAAGATGAAGGCGTGTTGTATTTCTATTGCTCAGGAGGAGCAACCGTTGCTGGCAGCTATCAAAAGATTGCCGGGGAGCTGGATCCGGAGCAGGTCGATCAAACCCTTTTTAGCCAGGTGCTGCAACTGCAGGGAATTGGCTTTCATGTTTCGAGTAAGATGAAGGAGGGTAAAAACTGGCTAACCATTGCACCCTTTGGTTTGGAGATCTCGAACCGTTCGGTTGAGCACGAAATGGATGGGCAGGTGGTTTGGGCCGAAGTGGAGGATCTGAACAGTGATGGCTCGCCCGAAGTGGTGGTTTTCATTCGCAACGAAGAAACCACCAAAGGAACGGTGATTGCCTATTCGGTCAACAATCGCAAGTCGATGAGCGATGTTTACTTTCAGGATATCAAATTCGATTCCTCCATCAACCAAGGCTACGAGGGCGGCGATGAGTTTGCCATTGTGGAAACGACCCTGAGCCAGCGCTTCCCCATTGCCGGAACCAACAAGCTGCGTCAGGTAAACTACGAAATGGTCAACGGGGAATCTTCGCGCGTGTTTAAAGTGAAAAGCGTGAACGAGTTTGAACGGCCGTAAGCTTTGGTGCGGATACGTGTAACAAGGGCTCCGATCTTTCTCCCCAAAAGATCGGAGCCTTTTTTTTGCACGTACTTTGGAGGAGGGGAGCCCCTTGATTTTTTGGCAAGGATTCACCTAACTACCCCTTGTTGGAGCAATCAGCTACTTAAAACGGAAATAAAAAGATACTTACGGATTCGTACATTTTGTAAAGTTTTGTAACTTGAACAGCGAAACCTGAAACGACCTAAACGTAAGCATATGAAACTTCATGAAGCAATAGAGAAATTATTACAACAAAATGGTAGACCAATGACTACTTCTGAAATTGCTTATGAATTGAATAAAAATAAGTGGTATCAAAAAAAGGATGGTTCAGAAATTCAACCTTTTCAAATTCATGGGAGAACAAGGAATTATCCACAACTTTTTAATCGTAACGGTTCAACTGTTTCATTAATCGGACAAAAAAACATTAAAGTTTCTTCTCCCATAATTCAGACTGAAAAACCTAAAACAAAAATTACAGAAGTTTCAAAAAATCTTGTGCTTTTGGAGAAAGTTTTAATGAATGAAAAAAACTTTAAAAATGCTTCAGATATTGATAATTTAGTACCATCTAATTCAGGACTTTATTGTATCCGAATTAAAAATTATAAAGTTTTCCCTGAGCCATTTGACAGAGTATTAGAAGAAAGAAAACACAACATAATCTACATTGGGATTGCATCTCAAAATCTAAAGAAAAGATTTTTAAATCAGGAATTGCGCGCAAACGGACACGGAACTTTTTTTCGTAGCATTGGAGCCGTTCTTGGTTTTAAACCACCAAAAGGTTCTCTAAAAAATAGAGCCAACAAAAAGAACTATAAATTTTCGACCTCCGATGAAAGTAAAATTATAGAGTGGATAAATAAAAATTTGCTTGTAAACTGGGTTGAATTTAATGACGATTTTGAGAGTTTAGAAACCAACTTGATCCAGAAATATCTACCTTTAATAAATATTGCAAAGAATCCTCTTTCAGTTAAAGAATTATCAGATTTGAGAGCAGAATGTGTAAGAATTGCGAACAGTTAAAAATGAAAAACCAGCTTGTAAAACAGTACATATTGTATTGCGGGGTTCATGGTGTATCGTTCGCTGGATTCTCGTTACTCAGTTCCATGTCCTTCGGACAGGAGCGCTCTCCGAAATCCGTAACGACAGCATGTACCAAGCGTTAGGCAACATTTTGAAATGAGACTCTATACAAATTGCAAAAGGTGTAAAAAAGAAATCAGATTCTCCACATGGGAAACCGATAGGACTCGTCTTGCAATGACACAAGGAAAAAAATTGGAGTTAAAGTGTAAATAATGTACACTATTGTAGTTAAAATACTGGTAATCAAAATGGTGACAAACTGTGAGTGGTATTTCTTTCTTTTAAATTAAAAATTACTCATCAAAGATATTCTAAATTCCCAAGATATTCTCAAATACAAGGTAATCCTATGTCATTGACAGTGTGTTAGTTGCAAGGGTTGAGCTCACAAATTGTCCTACATTGCTCACATTTTGTCCTATACCACTCACAGTTTGTCCTATCGTACTCACAACTTGTCCTAAGTCGCTCACAAATTGTCCTACAAGGTGTTAATAAAGTCCTTCCGTGGCTATATCAAGCTAATAACCAGCAACTTAAGAGGGAGTGAGAATAACACGCACATCGCCTTAAAAAGAACTCACTCACAGTTTGTCCTACTAACTGTTCATAGCTGCTCACAATTTGTCCTATTGTTTGTTGACACCCACTCACAGTTTGTCCTACCCCTGTTAACAAGCTTGTTAGTTTTTTCAGGAAAGTTTTTAACACATTTATCCTACCTTTGAAGCAGTAGGATAAAATTGCCAATCCCCATCTCCCCCTTGTTTGAGCAAAGCGGTAACAAGGAGTTCGCTTTGTGTCGTTTTTAACGACCATTAAAAAATCGGCAGCCAACTTTTGCTTCCGGTGGCGCGGAAATGAAAATCGGCAGCCAACTTTTGCTTCCGGTGGCGCGGAAATGAAAATCAGCAGCTAACTTTTACTTCCGGTGGCGCGGAGATGAAAATCAGCAGCCAACTTTTACTTCCGGTGGCGTGGAGATGAAAATCGGCAGCTAACTTTTGCTTCCGGTGCTGCGGAAATGAAAATCAACAGCCAACTTTTGCTTCCGGTGGCGCGGAAATGAAAATCAGCGGCCAACTTTTGCTTCCGGTGGCGCGGAGATGAAAATCAGCAGCTAACTTTTACTTCCGGTGCTGCGGAAATGAAAATCGGCAGCCAGTGACTACTGTTCTTTAATTTTTGCATTCCTATTGTTAAATTGATCATTTTGTTGTAATTTATGGTTCTTAATCATTTAAAAATCAATAGTTATGATCTTAAAAATTTTATACTCTTATTTCAGCCTTGCCCACTTAATCAGTCTTTCACAGCGGATGATACAGTTGGTGACCGACCGGTTTCCCGATCATCCAATGATTTCATCGTTGCTGGCCACCATTCGCCTTAAGCAGGAAATCGCTGTTCAGGCGGTTGGCAGCAGTAGCTGGCAAGCATTAACCAGTTTGATCCGGAAGGCCGATCAGCGGCGCGATAACAGTTACCGCTCCTTGCGCGATCATGTAGCAGCGGGTTTACTGCGCGAGAACGAGGAGTACCGGCTGGCTTGTGAGTCGCTGTGGCCTCTTTTTGAAAAAAACGGACTGAGTCTTTACTATGCTTCTTATGCTGAAGAAACAGCAGCAATTACGAGTTTGTTAAAGGACCTGAATGACCAGGCGATGCAAGCGCATCTGGTAACGATTCATGCGGTGGAATGGATAACCGAGCTGCATCGCGACAACCAGTCGTTTGTCAATCTTTCGCAGGAGCGGACTGCTGCCCGTTCGACCGACGACACGGTGACTGATAAAGAGGCTTTCGAGCAGTTAAAAACATCCTTGGATTTGCTGTGCAACATGCTTAATGCCCTTAATGCGCTCAACGAACCGGAAGGAATTCGTGAAACGGTTGAAGAACTTGATCAAGCGATTCGTGAGGCTACGGCAGCGGCGCGGCAAAGTGGCAGCCGTCCGGTGGTCAATCAGTAGGAGCGCCAGAGCAGATCCAGCGGCTTTGCAATAGGACTGTGGCTGGATCGGATTTTGAATCCGATCCATACTAACAATGGATTTGGAATCCATAAGGTCCAACTGTTAAATAACCTGATGCCCATGGGAATTCGTAATAAAATATCACCAGGATATGTCTACTATCTGACCTTAACGATTGTGGAATGGATTGATTTGTTTACCCGCCCGGTATACAAGCATCTGATTGTTGACTCTCTGAATTATTGTATTGCCCATAAAGGGTTAAGGGTGTATTGCTGGTGCCTGATGTCGAACCATTTGCACCTGATTGCCGGAGCTGATGATGACGATAGTTTATCTGATGTTCTTCGCGATTTCAAGAAATTTACCAGCAAAGCCTTGGTTGATGCCCTAAAAACAGGAACTGAAAGCAGGCGCGACTGGTTGCTGAATTTGTTCTGGTACGCGGGGAAAAACAATAAGAAGATACGCAACTACAAAGTTTGGCAGGATGGGAATGATGCAAAGGAAATCCATAGGACCATTTTTCTGGAAGAAAAGATGGCGTATATCCACAACAACCCGGTCAAGGCAGAGTTGGTGGGGAATCCGGAAGATTACTTATACAGTTCGGCAAGAGATTATGCGGGTGAAAAAGGATTGGTTAATATTGAATTTGTATGAATGTGATGATTCGTTTAGTAGGATTGCAAATCCCGGGTTAGATGGGATCGGATTGCAAATCCGATCCAGCTGCCTCCAGTACGAGTTAACAGCAACAAAAAAAAGCCTTTAGAGCATGCTCTAAAGGCTTTTGTATATCAATTGGTCAACGAGTGCTTACTCGCTCACTTGGTCTGGTTCCAGAATATCTTTGTCAACCAGGATTCGTCCGCAATATTCGCAAACGATAATTTTTTTGCGGTTGGCAATGTCCATTTGGCGTTGTGGTGGAATCTTCGCAAAGCAACCGCCACAAGCATCACGCTGAACGGTAACTACGGATAGTCCGTTGCGGGCATTTTTACGAATCCGTTTGAAAGCAGTTAATAAACGGGGTTCAATTGCGTTTTCAATTTTCTCCGCTTTTCCTTTCAGCTTTTCCTCTTCAATTTTCGTTTCAGCGGTAATTTCTTCCAACTCTGATTTTTTGCGATCCAGGTCTTCCTGACGTTCCGAAAGCAGTGTTTTAGATGATTCGATGGCTTCTTTTTTAGAGGCCAGTTCCGCTGTAAACTCTTTAATGCGCTTTTCAGAAAGTTCGATTTCCAGCTTTTGGAATTCAATTTCCTTGTTCAGCGAATCGTATTCGCGGTTGTTGCGCACGTTGTTTTGCTGCTCGGTATACTTGGCAATCAGGGCCTCAGATTCTTTGATCGCAGCTTTCCGGTTTGTGATAGACGTTTCAAGGGTTTTGATGTCATCACTGTAATTGTTAACACGGGTAGTTAAGCCAGCAATGTCGTCTTCCAGGTCTTGTACCTCAAGCGGAAGCTCTCCGCGAAGCGTTTTAATCTTGTCGATTTCAGAAACAACTGTTTGCAACTCGAAAAGGGCTTTTAGCTTTTCGCTAATTGGAACTGATTTGTCTTCTTGGTACTGTGTATTCATATTTGGAATGCTCTAATTTTCTATGTTAAAGGTAGTTTACCGGGTTGGTGTTCACCTCAGATAAACGGACTGCAAATTTAGGGAATTTTTTTGTAAGTAATTCATAAAAAACTTCTTTAGTGAATTGCTCGCTTTCAAAATGCCCAATGTCGGCCAATACCATTTTGTTTTCAGCTTCAAAAAACTGGTGGTATTTCAAGTCGCCGGTCACAAACACATCGGCTTGTTCCCGAATGGCTTGTTTGATTAAAAAGCTTCCGGAACCCCCGCAAACCGCAATCCTTTTCACCTTTTTATCCAGCAAAGGACTGTACTTGATCAGGCCTGTTCCAAATATTTTTTTGAGTGAACGCAGAAAGCGTTTTTCATCCATTTCGCGCGGAAGTTCGCCCACCATGCCAATGCCTACCTGCGGGTGTTGGTTGTCGATGGAATAAATGTCGTAAGCCACTTCTTCGTAGGGGTGCGCCTGAGTTAAGGCCTGCACAACGGCTCCCTGCAAGTGAGCCGGGAAAATGGTTTCGATGCGAAGTTCATTTTCGTAGTGAATTTCGCCGGGTTTCCCCACAAATGGGTTGGTGGTGCTATTGCCTCTGAAACTGCCTTTTCCGGCAATGGAGTAGGCACAGGAATCGTAATTCCCAATTTGTCCGGCTCCTGCGGCAAACAAAGCTTCCTGTACCTTTTCGGCATGATCGAATGGTACAAAGGTGACCAGCTTTTTGAGCTGCCCGCTAACAGGCGATAAGATGCGGCAGTTCTCCAGTCCAATTTTTTCACAAATCTTGCCATTCACTCCCTCGGGCACACTGTCGAGGTTGGTGTGCGAGGCATAAATGGCAATGTTATGCTGAATGGCTTTGATGACGCAACGTTCCACTTCGTTTTTGCCGTTCAGTTTTTTCAGCCCGCCAAAAATCAGCGGGTGATGCGCAATGATCAGGTCACATTTGCGGGCAATGGCTTCGTCCAGCACCGTCTCAGTCACGTCGAGGGTGATGAGGGCCTGTTTGACTTCCTTGCCCGGTTCTCCAACCAGCAGGCCTGCATTATCGTAGGATTCCTGGTAGGCCAGGGGAGCAACTGATTCGAGGTAGCTTGTAATTTCGCTTAATCTCATAGTGTATGTTTTCAGATTCAGGCCGATTGGTTTAGGACTCGTCCATTTTTGCCTGAATTTCAAGCAGCATGTGTTTGATGGATTTCAACCGATCGACTAATTCATGTTTGTTGAGCGTGTCTTCCTTGTTGTCTTTCAACTTTTGCTTGGCTCCTTTCAGGGTCAGGCCACGCTCTTTTACCAGGTGGTATATCAGTTTAATGTTTTCAATATCTTCCTTTGTAAACAGGCGGTTACCTTTCTTGTTCTTTTGGGGTTTCAGAATGTCGAATTCCTTCTCCCAAAAGCGAATGTGAGAGGTGTTGACCTGAAACATGTCAGCGACTTCTCCAATCGTGTAAAAGACTTTTTCTATCTTGGGTTTTTTGTAAGGCACGGTCACCTGGTTTTAATCATAGGATTGTCCCATGTTGGACGAAATGGCAATCATCCGTTCGTATTCCTGAGGCGTTAAGTCCTTGAAATAGTAATATTGCGGATTTACGGCTCTTCCGTTTTTGTGCACTTCGTAGTGTAAGTGCGGGCCTGTTGATTTTCCGGCATTACCCACGTAAGCAATTACGCTACCCCGTTTTACCTTTTGGCCTTTTTTCACATTGAATTCGTTGAGGTGTCCGTAAAGGGTTTCGTAACCAAAGCCATGGTCAATAACCACCCATCTTCCGTAACCTCCGCGCGAGGTTTTTACTTCTTTCACCACGCCATCGCCGGTAGCATAAACCTCGGTGCCAATAGGGGCGGTAAAGTCCATACCATAGTGAAACTTCCGGATTTTATAAACCGGATCAATGCGGAAACCCCAGCCGGAAGCAGTTCGTTTCAGGTCTTTATTGGAGATGGGCATTACTGCCGGAATGCTCGAAAGCATTTGTTCTTTGTCTAAAGCCAGCTTGAGTACCTCGTCGTAAGATTTGGATTGAATGTAGGCTTCTTTGGCAATGATGTCCAGCTTACGCGCCGTATTGATTACCAGTTCCGAATTGTCCAGATTTTCCAGGTGGGCGTATTTGTTAACACCACCAAAACCGGCTTTACGCAAAGAGTTGGGGATCGGATCTGCTTCAAAAATAATCCGGTACAGGTTGTCATCCCGGTGCTGAATATCGGTCAAAACCTCTTCAATGCTTTCCAGGTTCTGATACATCAATTCATACTGTGACATCAACCGCTGGTTCTCAAGTTTTAAGCCGCGCATCTTTGGCGTTTCGTAAAACTGAAGGAAGATAATAGCCAACACGGTTCCAACGACGATACTGGATGAGAAGAAGACTAAAAAACGGTGGATTTTCGATTTTAAGTTGCGTTCAACCTTTTCGTAACTGAGGGTTTCGGGGTTGAATTTATACTTAACTTTTGCCATAAAAAACCAATTTCTTTTTTACAGGATGTAACAAATTTAAGTAATTAATCTAACTTTGCAAGACTTAAAAAATCAGGCAGATTAACTACGAAAACGCAAAAGTAATTGAAATATTGAGTTAATAAGTTTGATTGCAGTGCTGAGAGGTGCTTTTTAACAAAAATTAAAGGTATTCAATCCTGTAATCCAGAAGGGGAGGATTCAGTCGGTTTTGGTAGGGCTTTCTTGCGAACAGCCTGGCTGGGGCATGACTCCTGATTCGAAAATTACAGCATCATATAAATTTGAAAAAGACAGACACATGAATTCCAAAGCGATCAGGAAGGCTTTCCTGGATTTTTTTATTTCAAAGCAACATACCATAGTCGATTCGGCTCCCATGGTGGTAAAAAATGATCCAACGCTGATGTTTACCAATGCGGGAATGAATCAATTCAAAGATATTTTTCTGGGGAACCAACCGGCCCAATCGGCACGGGTAGCTGATACTCAGAAATGTTTACGCGTTTCGGGTAAGCACAACGACCTGGAAGAAGTAGGACACGATACCTACCACCACACCATGTTTGAAATGTTGGGTAACTGGTCCTTTGGTGACTATTTCAAAGAAGAAGCCATCAACTGGGCGTGGGAATTTCTGCATGATAAAATGGGAATTCACGCGGACCGCATGTACGCGACTGTTTTTGAAGGAAGTGAAGACGATAAACTGGCTTTGGATGAAGAAGCCAAGCATTTTTGGTTACAGCACTTGCCGGCACACCATGTGTTGAACGGAAGCAAAAAAGATAATTTCTGGGAAATGGGCGAAACGGGTCCTTGTGGTCCTTGTTCCGAAATTCACGTGGATTTGCGTGATGATGATGAGCGAGCCAAAATTCCCGGAGCAGAACTAGTGAACCAGGATCATCCGCTGGTGATTGAAATCTGGAACCTGGTGTTTATTCAGTTTAACCGCAAAGCAGACGGACGTTTGGAAGAACTTCCGGCTAAGCATGTGGATACCGGAATGGGCTTTGAACGCCTGTGCATGGTGTTGCAGAATAAAAAATCGAATTACGATACCGATGTCTTTCAAACCATCATTGGGAAACTGGCCGGACTGTGTGGTAAAAAGTATGGCGAAAATGAGAAAGATGACATTGCCATGCGCGTTATTGCCGACCACTTGCGGGCCATTGCCTTTGCCATTGCCGATGGACAGTTGCCGTCAAACAACAAAGCGGGTTACGTTATCCGTCGTATTTTGCGGCGCGCAGTACGTTATGGCTATACCTTCCTGAATTTCCGCGAGGCATTCATTTACCGCCTGGTGGAAACGCTGAAGGAAAACATGGGCGATGCTTTCCCCGAATTGCAGGCTCAGCAAGAACTGATTGAAAAGGTAATCAAGGAAGAGGAAGAAAGTTTCCTGCGTACGCTGGAAACAGGAATTCGCTTGCTGGATGAAGTGATGGTTAAAGCGAAAAAAGAAAATGTGTCGGAAGTTGCTGGCAAAAGCGCTTTCGAATTGTACGATACATTTGGGTTCCCGCTGGATTTAACGGAGCTGATTCTGCGTGAAAATGGCTTAACGGTGAACCGTGCCGAGTTTGATTCAGAAATGAAGAAACAAAAAGACCGTTCGCGGAATGCGGCAGCGCAGGAAACCAGCGACTGGGTAGAGCTGAAGAAAATTGATGAGGTTAAGTTTTTGGGTTACACGACCTTGGAAGCCGATATTCAAATTGCACGTTACCGCCAAGTGAAGCAAAAGGATAAGCAGTTTTTCCACCTGGTTTTTGATCAAACACCTTTCTACGGAGAGTCGGGTGGTCAGGTTGGTGACACAGGCTACATCGAATTCAATGGGGTGAAAACAAGTATTGTTGACACGCAAAAAGAAAATAACCTGATTGTGCATATTGCCAAGGAATTGCCGGCTGATCCATCAGCAACTTTCCGGGCTGTGGTTAGCAATCAGAAACGAAAATTGACGGCCAATAACCACACGGCAACACACTTGCTCGACCAGGCTTTGCGCGAAGTGCTGGGAACGCATGTGGAACAAAAGGGGTCGTTGGTGAATGCCGATTACCTGCGGTTTGACTTTGCCCACTTCCAGAAAGTGTCGAAGGAAGAGCTGGATCAGATTCAGGCTCGTGTTAATGAGTTGATTCGTCAGAACTTTCAACAGGAAGAAAAGCACGATGTTCCCTTTGCCGAAGCACAGGAAATGGGAGCGATTGCCTTGTTTGGCGAAAAGTACAGCGACAAAGTGCGGGTGATTAAGTTTGGCGACTCGGTGGAATTGTGTGGTGGAACGCACGTTCCTGCAACCGGACAAATCGGGTATTTTGTCATTACTTCAGAGAGCGCTATTTCGGCAGGTGTTCGGCGTATTGAGGCCATTACGGCTGATAAGGCGGAAGCATTCATCACTAAAAACATGGATGAATTGCACGAAGTGCGTGGTTTGTTCAGCAATACTAAAAACCTGAAAAAATCGGTTGAAGATTTGCAGGATGAAAATGCCAAGTTGAAAAAGCAACTGGAGGCCTTTGAAAAGCAAGCTGCAGCTGGGGTGAAGGATGAACTGAAAAAGAAAATTACCGAGATTGATGGCGTGAATGTGATTGCCGAAAAAGTGGCGTTGGATTCTCCACAAGCCATCAAGGATTTGGCTTTCCAGTTAAAAGGCGAGGTGGATAACTTGTTTTTGGTGCTGGGCGCTGAAATCGGTGGAAAACCAAGCCTAAGCATTATGATTGCCGATAACCTGGTGAAAGAAAAAGGACTGAACGCCGGACAGATTGTACGTGAAGCAGCCAAAGAAATGAAAGGTGGCGGTGGCGGCCAGCCATTTTATGCTACGGCTGGTGGAAAAGACGTGGCCGGTATTGAAGCGGCTATTGCCAAGGCAAAATCATTTGTCGGATAAAACCGGCTCTGTTCAAAAAGATATAAGATTGAAAGGTTTCACTTGCATGGTCAGGTGGAACCTTTTTTGTTGCGCTGAAGTCTTGTTCATGCAACGAAGAACATACCTTCCCTAAATCACTTATTCGTTTAGACAATAAGCGGGGGAGCCTTCGGGGGCATTGGATTCTCCTTTCGAACTACTTGCTGAAACGATTCTCTTTTGAATGGAAGGTTTAATCGATGTAATGAAACTCTTTAAGCAGTTGACGTGCCAAGGCTTCATCGTCACGGTTAATAATAATTTCTACCGGCTCAAAGCCGCCCGCTGAAACTTGCCAGGGGGCAATTTGTCCCATCAGATGATTGCTCATGAGGGTGACAATGCCCCGGTCATTCAGCAATTGGTTGACCATTTCGGCCTCTAAAGGCTTACCGCTGTATATAACCAGGGTTTCGTGCTGCGTTTCTTTGGTCATCGTTTTGGTTTTTATGGCCCGGTCAAAGTTTGTCCGACTTTCCACAGGTGTTTATTCCCAAGGGAAGATACAGCGGACAAAAACTCACCACGCTGGTTAATAAAAATACACAAGCCAGAATTAGCAGAATAAGTCCCCAAATTCCGGTAAGTATGCCGGCAAAGTAAAGAATTGCGATAACAACTGCAATTACAGAGCGAATCACGCGATCGGCCATTCCCATGTTCTTTTTCATTGTATCTGAATTTTAGTGTTAAAGTTGCTCTCTTTTACCTACGGAATCCGGTTTGGGTTTCGAATGGCGCTTTGTTTTTTTGAACTGTGTTCTTGCTCTTTCGAGCCGAATTTTAAACCAAAAATCCCAATAAATGTTAATGTGATAGCTATTTAAATAAAAGCATTTTTTTACTCAGTTTTAAAAATTTACTTTACACTTCTTTTTAACAAAAGCCACTATCTAATGAATAAAATCTATCAATTCCTGGTTTCCACTTCTTTTATGGGGTTCTTATTGCTGATTATGGCCTTTTCGATGGCCATTGCTACATTTATTGAGAGTAGTTACGGTACTCCGGCAGCTAAGGCCCTGGTTTATAATACCCATTGGTTTGAACTTGTTTTTTTACTACTGGGCATCAGTTTGATTCATAATTTCTTCAAGTACCGCCAATTTACGGCCAAGAAACTGACCATTGGCATTTTTCACTTATCATTTATTGTTATTTTGATTGGTGCAGGCATTACACGGTACATTAGCTTTGAGGGAATGATGCATATCCGCGAGGGAGCTTCAGCCGATTATATTGTTTCAACCGATTCGTACTTCACGGTAGAAACTGACCAGCAAAAGTTATCCGATAAGGTTTTGTTTTCAGAATTGAGCGCAAAAGAATTCAGTGGAAAACTGACGATTGAAGGAGAGCATGTACGTGTAAAATCGGTTGGCTTTGTAAAAGATGCCGTGGGAACGCCGGTAGAGACTGAATCAGGAGATCCGGTTGTTGATTTTGTAATTTCAGCCGGACAAGGTATGGAGAGCTTTACTTTTGGTAAGGGGCAATTGGTTAACCTGGGGCCTGCTACGGTGGGTTTTGAAGGGCAGGCCGATGTTCGTTTTGAACAAGAAGGTGCGAAACTGTTTGTTGTAGCAGATCGCGACATGGAAATACGCTCCATGGCAGGAGGGGAGCCGGAGCAGGTGCCGGCAGGAACCCGCTCTGAAGTCAAGTTGATGCATTTGTACGCGTTTGATGGTTATCTGGTGTTGGTGAAAAAGTTTTATGAACATGCCAGTTTGCGGGTGAGTAAATCCGGTTCCGGCGATACGGGTGAAGATGCTGTTATTGTTGAAATCTCCAATGGAGAGCGGCAGGCGATTGTCAATGTTTTTGGGCGTGCTGGTCAAATTGGTGCCCCGGTAACTTATATGATTGGGCAAACCCCGGTTAAGTTAACCTATGGTTCGCAACCGGTTAAGCTGCCCTTCCGTTTACGATTGAAAGACTTTCAATTGGAGCGTTACATTGGTTCTGAAAGCCCTTCTTCGTTTGCCAGTGAAATTGAATTGATTGATGACGAACGGAATGTGCAACGCGATGTTCGTATTTTTATGAATAATACCCTGAAGTACCGCGGATTTCGCTTTTATCAGTCGTCGTATGACCAGGATGAATTGGGAACAATTTTATCGGTAAATAAAGACTTTTGGGGAACTTTGGTAACTTATATCGGCTATTTCCTGTTGACTGTGGGGATGATTTTATCGCTGGGAAACAAGAATTCCTATTTCCAGGTTTTGGTGCGTCACCTGAAGCAGTCAAGCAAAATCAAATTTGCAGGTCTGTTTTTGGGACTTATGCTCCTTGGAGGGGCCGGGCAGGCTCAAAGTACTGCTGGTATTCCCCGGCTGGATGAAGAATTGGTGAGTGATTTTTCGGAGTTGTGGGTGCACGGGCATGACGGCCGTATTGAGCCGATGTCTACTTTGTCAAGCGAAATTCTTCGGAAACTGAGCCGGAAGTCATCGCTCAATGGCATGTCTCCTGATGAAGTTGTGTTGAGTATGAATTTGTATCCCGAGCTGTGGCGTTCGATACCCTTCATCAAGATTGACAAGGAGATTGCGGCTTCTATAGGAGTACGTGAAAAATATGCACGAATTATCGACTTGTTTGATCTGGAAGGAAACTACCGGATTACCGAGCAAGTGCGGGCTGCTTTTGCCAAAGCACCGGCTTTGCGAAATAAATTGGATAAGGAATACATTTTCCTGGACGAGCGGATCAACATCAGTTTTATGGTTTTTAAAGGTGATTTGCTAACCTTCTTTCCGCCGGTAAACCAAACAGATGCCTGGTGGGCTGTAGGAAGCACCCCAACGGGGTATCCTGCCAACGATTCCCTTTTTGTCAATCGCAGCTTCAACCTGCTGGCTGGAGGAATTGAGTCGGAAGGCGGCGAGATTCAACCCCGACAGATTATTGCAACGATCGCGGCTTTTCAACAAAAATTTGGCGCGGAAATTTTACCGTCAGCACAAAAGAAATCGGCTGAAATGGTTTACAACAAATACCAGCCCTTTAAGCGGGTTTTTCCGTGGTATCTGTTAACCGGTTTTATTTTACTAGCCATTTTATTTGTCAATATCTTCCGGCAAAAGCCCATTCACCGGGTCACCCGAATCACCTTTAGCGGGCTGATCTATTTGGGCTTTGCAGTGCATACGATAGGCCTGATTGTTCGCTGGTATATTTCGGGACGTGCCCCTTGGAGTAATGGCTACGAATCGATGATTTATGTTGCCTGGGCTGCCATGCTGGCCGGAATTATCTTTGGGCGAAAGTATCCGATGGTTTTGGGTACTGCGGCCGTTTTAACCGGTATTACCCTGTTTGTCGCTCATCTCAATTGGATGAACCCTGAAATTACGCCGTTGGTTCCGGTGCTGAAATCCTATTGGTTGATGATTCATGTGTCCATCATTACAGCAAGCTATGGTTTTCTGGGGCTAAGTGCTTTCCTGGGCATCCTGGTGCTCGTATTGTATGCTTTAATGAATCGAAGGAATCAAAAGAATATCGACTACTTTATCGATCAGTTGACGACCATCAGCGAACTTTCGGCGACCATTGGTTTGTACATGCTTACCATTGGAACCTTTCTGGGAGGGGTTTGGGCTAACGAAAGCTGGGGGCGCTACTGGGGCTGGGATCCTAAAGAAACCTGGGCTTTAATTACAGCGGTCATCTATGCGTTCATTGTACATATGCGACTGATCCCTTCGCTACGGGGGCGTTACAACTACAACCTGGCTACGGTTATTGCCTTTACATCGGTACTGATGACTTACTTTGGTGTGAACTATTTCTTGTCAGGACTACACTCCTATGGAAAAGGTTCGGCTGATGGCATTCACTGGGCGGTGTATGTTTCGTTCGGTTTAATTACGGTTTTGGCACTGTGGTCGTACAGCCAGTACAAGAAGTATGAAGCAATAGACGAATAGAATAACGTGTTAAAAAAAAACATTTTATATTCCTGTAAGTGTTTGCTGGATAGCGGGGTATCGTTGTTTTGATTTGCTCTAAATAGATTTTATCCATATCTGAATAGATTTATATCAATTTTCTAGAATTCCTGAAATGTTAACTTTGTCGGGTTAACTTGAGTGTAACTAAACAGAGAAATATGGAAAACATGGTTAGGAGGACATTTGACATCCTTGACTGGTGTGAAACAAATTATCCTCGCGAAGATGCGCTGGGCGGAAAAGCCAATGGCAAGTGGTACACCTATTCAACTTCGGAGTATAAAGCAAAGTCCCACCTATTTGCAATGGGCATGTTGGCTAAGGGACTTCAGAAAGGGGATAAAGTAGCAACAGTTACAACTAACCGTCCCGAGTGGAATTTTGTGGATATGGGACTGGCCATGGCCGGTTTGATTCATGTGCCCATTTATCCAACTATTGGCGATGATGAGTATCGCTTTATTCTGGAACATGCAGATGTTCGCTATGTGGTGGTAGGCGACAATAAATTGTATGAAAAAATAAGTGCAATAGCAGCCGAGATCCCGGCAATCGAAGGAATCTATGCTTTTGAAGATTTTGAGGGCTGTCCGCATTTCAGAGAGATTATGGAGCTGGGGGAAAGCAAGCAAGCAGAGTGGTCTCCGATCCTGGAGCAAATTAAATCCGCTGTTTCTCCGGATGATCTGGCAACAATCATTTATACATCAGGAACAACAGGTGTGCCTAAAGGAGTGATGCTTACCCAAGAGAACTTGGTGGCCAATTTTACAAGTCATGCCCGGATGCATAACCTGGGGAAAGACCATCGGGTGATCAGTTTTCTGCCGCTTTGCCATGTGTACGAACGAAGTGTCAATTATCACTTTCAGTACAAAGGAATGGGGGTTTATTATGTTGGAAACCTGGGGCAAATTGTGCCGGCAATCAAAGAAATCAAACCTCACATGTTCAACTCGGTTCCCCGTTTGCTTGAGCGGGTTTATGACGGGTTTATATCGAAAGGGAAAGAACTTACCGGCCTTAAAAAAGTGATTTATTTTTGGAGCGTCAGTTTAACGCGTCACTTTGAATACAACAAGAAATACAACTTTTTTCTTCGGATGAGAATTCGGGTGGCCGACAAGTTGGTTTACTCGAAATGGCGCGAAGCTTTAGGAAACAACATTGTTTATGTGGTTTCGGGTGGAGCCGCTTTGCAACCCCGGATTGCGCGCGTAATGGGCATGGCTGGCATGTACACGCTGGAAGGCTATGGTTTGACTGAAACCTCGCCGGTAATTGCTGTAAATAACCCGGCATTGCGCGAAATGAAAGTCGGAACAGTAGGGCCGGTTCTCGATAATGTGGAAGTTCGGATTGCTGATGATGGCGAAATTCTGTGCAAGGGCCCATCAATCATGAAAGGGTATTACAAGGCACCGGATCTGACAGCCGAAGTGATTGATGAAGAAGGTTGGTTTCATACCGGCGACATTGGTGTTTTGGAAGAAGGGAAATACCTGAAAATTACCGACCGCAAAAAGGAGATGTTCAAGATGTCAGGCGGAAAGTACATTGCGCCTCAGATGATTGAGAATAAGTTGAAAGAATCATTTTTTATTGAGCAGGCTATGGTGATTGGTGAGAATGAAAAATTTGCCAGTGCCCTCATTTCGCCGAATTTTGAATATTTGCACGACTGGTGTTCGCAACACAAGATTCACTTCCGCGACAATGAAGATCTGGTTCAAAAGAAAGAGGTCAATTCTCAGTTTTTTAAAGAAGTTGCTGCCATAAACAAGACACTGGGACAGCACGAAGAAATTAAACGTTTCCGCCTGGTTTGCGAGGAATGGACCCCTCAAACGGGCGAGCTTTCACCGACCTTGAAGTTGAAGCGCAATTTCGTTACCAAGAAATACAAGCACATTATTGATGCAATTTATGCTGCAAAGACACCGAATGGGGGCAATGGGTTAAGGCTACCCAAAGTGAAGGTGAATTTACGCTTTGATATGAATGAGCTACTGAAAAGAATTAAGCTGTAATAGCAAAGAGGCTGTTTCGAAAGGAAACAGCCTCTTTGTTTATGTTTTTTTGCCAATCTTCTGAAATTAACAGCTTAAGCGATAACTCTGCTCCATGGAATGGCTGCCAGCATAATGATATAGGCAATTCCGAAGAAGACCAGTGACAGTCCAAACTTTTTTCGCGAATGGGAGGCTTTTTTCGACTTGCTGCGACCGATATGAACCAAGACAACAGCAATAAGCATCATTAAGAAATGTTCGACGGCGTAAAAGCGTAAATCTGCGTTTTTCATGGCTGCACCAAAGTTTTGGAAAGCCGCACTGGTAATGGGGCTTAAGAAAAAGTACAGCACCAGCCCGGTTAGCAGCTGAAGGTCCATGGCGGCCGTGAAAATGATTCCCAGAATGTTATCGGATTTTCCCCATTTTTTTTGACTAAACCAGCCCATGAAATATTTGAGCAGGGAGACTAAGGCAATCAATAAAATTAACCACCGTAAGGTGTTATGCAGATGTAAGAATCCTGTGTACATAGTTTCAATTTTAAATTATTCTCTTTAAACGTTTTGCCGGACTTTTGGTTGAGAATATTTTGTTGAATCGAAAGGATTCTATTTGTAAATTTCTGGTTTAATATGCCAGAGTGCTCGTTTACAGCTGAATGTATTGGCCGGCCAGTTTGTCAAGCTTGTCGGCATGAAAGAAAAAGATATCACGCGATTCATGCTCAGTAGCCGGTCTTAACTTTCCGTTCAGTAGGATAACGGCTTTATAGTTTCGGGCATTGAAAAAATCAAGCATCTCCCGGCGTTTTTCGCCACCACTTTCAACCAGTAATGTTGGTTGAAAACGATTAATCAGAGGCTCCATCTCGGGCAGGACCACCGTTTCAAATCCTTCAATGTCGCACTTGATAAAGTCGATGCGATTCAATTCAGCGAATAACTCACTGCCGCGTCTCATTTCAGCTTCTGAAACAATGTCGGTTTCGTCAGCGGCCTGGCTGGGTTTGTCAATGACAAAATGGGAGCCCGAACCCACATATCCTTTTTTGATTCGGGTGTTGTTTCCCAGCTGAATTCGTTTGTTTTCGTTGCCTAGTGCAAAAGGATATATCCGGACATTGTTAAGGCGTTTGGTATTTTTTTGAAGTACTTGCCTTACTGGCGCCACAGGCTCTACGGAGTGCACCTGCCCCTGTTTCCCCACCAATTTCGAAAACCAAACGGTGAGGTAACCCAGGTTGGCACCAATGTCAATCACAAGCTCTCCCGGGTGGATGATCTGCTTGAGAAAATAGGGGTATTCAAACGATTTGCTCAGCTTTAGCAAACCGGTGTTGAACGTAAAGAAATACGCTTTGCTTAATACGTAAAGGTAATTTTCAAACGAGAGCGAACGGTAGAGTATTGTCCGGATAATAGTTCCAATTTTTTTCATTGGTTGAATCGATTCTGATTTTTGGAATTAGCAGCAGGAGTATTGAGTTCAATACTGCCTAAACTACAAATATAGTATTTCCTTTTTCTTTATAACCTGTCATCTTGGTCTGAAATAGCTATAACTTGTTGTATTTTTATTGCTTTTGAAATTCAAAAAGTAAAATCTTTTCAAGATATGGGGCACCACTTTTTTTGTGAAAACTTGTTAATGCTGTTGTATAAGTTTGGGAATGATTTCCCAATTGAGTGGATTTTAATTTATTTAGCTAACTAAATGTACCGAAAGCATGATTCAAACTACATGTATTCTTTTTTGTCGATGTGGAGCAGGTGTAATTTCGAAGGAAATGACAGACCAACTGGCTGAGAGCTTTCATCAGCTGGATGTGGATGTTTATGAGTTGAATGATTTATGTGCGTTTTCGGTGAACGAAAAAGATGTTCTGGAGCGGATTGCCGAAAAGTACTTGCGCAAAATTGTGGTGGCCTGCTATCCGCGTGCGGTGAAGAACATGTTTAAGCAGGCTTCGATTAAACTGGAAAATTTTGAGGTGCTCAACTTCAGGGAATTTACCGTAGATCAAATTCTGGATAAGTTGAAAACGGATTACCAGTTGAAGGAAGGGAAAGCGCGCTATCAAATTCAAATGAATGAGTTGTCAGTACCTGCCTGGTTTCCGGTGATTGACGAGTCGCGTTGCACGCTTTGTGGACAATGTGCTCGTTTTTGTCTGTTTGGAGTTTATGCTTATGACAAAAAAAGCCTGACGGTGATTAATCCGTTGGCATGTAAAAATAATTGTCCGGCTTGTGGCAGAACTTGTCCAGCCTCGGCCATTATGTTTCCGCGACTGGTTGAGAATACGGCATTGGCCGGAGCCGAGCCGGGAGAAAAATCTCCGCGGTCATCTGCACCGAAAGAAGGATTGTTTGTTTTGCTGAATGAGCGTAACCAAACGCGGAAATCAATATTTAAACAGGACGTGGTTCAGCTGGCTGAGGAAGAACGACGGAAAGCCTTGGAAGAGTTTAAAAAAGGGATTGGAAAAGAAAAATAGCATGCTGAAACAACTACTGTTTAAGACGGATAAAAAGTGTCTCTATAAATTTGTGTACAACCTTGGAATAAAAGGAACACTGAGCTTTAATCGTTTTCAGAAGCGACTAAAGAAAGGCACGTTCTTTCCAGCCTTTCACTTTATTTCAGTAACCGATGACTGCAACCTGAATTGCCAGGGATGTTGGGTGACTGGGAAAAAGAAAAATAGCCGTCTGACAGCTGAGCAAGTCGATCAGATTATAACCGAAACCAAAGCTCAGGGCTCTTATTTCTTTGGAATTTTGGGAGGAGAGCCTTTAATGTACAAACCACTTTTTGACGTTTTCAACAAACATTCGGACTGCTATTTTCAGCTGTTTACCAATGGTACTTTATTGTCGCCGGAGGTGGCAGAAAAGTTGAGGCAATGCGGCAACGTTTCGCCCTTGATCAGTTTTGAAGGAGATGAGGACGTGGCGGACGTGCGTCGTGGCGGAAAAGCAGTTTATCAGCGAACCCGGCAGGCAATTGACCATGCAACAGATGCCGGCCTGGTTACCGGAGTGGCCATGAGTGTTTGCAAGTCAAATTTAGACCTGGCGCTTTCGCCTGATTTTATTCAGTCATTGATCAATCAGGGAGTCACTTACCTGTGGTATTATATTTTCAGGCCGGTGGGCGAAAACGCTTCGGCCAATTTGAGCCTGAGTCAAGAGGAAATACAACAACTTCGGCAGCATATGGTCGAAGCACGCACCAAATACAAGCTGGTTATTATTGATGCTTATTGGGACGGCGAAGGACGTGGATTATGTCCGGCAGCCTCGGGGCTGAGCCATCATATCAATGCCTCCGGATACATCGAGCCATGTCCGGTTATTCAGTTTGCCACCGACAGGATTGGCGATAAGCCCTTGGCGGAGATTTATCGTTCATCGGCCTTTTTGAAGGAGCTGAAGCATGAAATCCCCCGGCAGACATCGGGCTGTATCATTATGGAAGACCCTGAGTGGCTGGTGGACTTTGTGGAAAAACATGGTGCCAAAGATACTTCAGGAAGAGGCAATGAAGCGGAACGCTTGCGTGCCATGGAGCGAGTATGTAGTCATGGCTCAGGGAAGCCTGTTCCGGAGAAAAACTGGGTGTATAAATTTGCTAAAAAACGAGCCTTTTTTGGCTTGGGCGCTTACGGATAAAAAGCATGATCAAGACGCAACGACGACTCATAGTACCAACGGATGTAAAAATGCGGAGTGCCCTTCGAAAGGAAGCGGCCCGGCTGATTGTAGAAAAAAACATCTTACCACCGGTTGATTTTGACCGCCTGGAAGAACTGGCCGGGGAGCTTATTCAGCGCTTGGGTGCAGACCAGGTGTTTCTTGAGTTTGCGATTGTGCTTTGTGGAAATGAAATTTGGCGTGAAGTGGTTGCTGCTACTCCTTTTAATCGCCGCTTGCTGTTGCTCCCGCAATGCCTGAAAAATACTTCAAGTTGTCAGGCCGAAATGGATTCGCTGGGACTGATTTGTGCCGGGTGTAAAGGATGCCAGATTGATTCGGTGCTGAATAAAGCCGAAGCTTTGGGATATACCACCTTGGTTGCAGAAGGCACAACAGTTGCTGTTGGTCTGGTCGAAGAGGGAGCCATTGATGCTGTTATTGGCGTGAGTTGTATGCCGGTGTTGCAGCGCTCATTCGAACCCGTTTCGCGAGCTGCAGTTCCTGTTATGGGCTTGCCCTTGTTGTATGATGGTTGCGAAAATACCAATGTTGATTATGGTTGGTTGTTTGAAGAAATGCACAGCTTGAAACCCAATTCAAGCAAGCAGCCCTTGTCGGTTTCTTTGCTGAAAGATCAGGTGTTGGATTATTTTACGGAATTCAACCTTCAGGAATTTTTTCAAAAGCATGATTCGACTGAAAAGCTGGCAAAACGCATGTTGTTAATGGGGGGACAACGCATTCGCCCCTTGCTGACCGTATTGGCTTACCGGTCTTATACCCCTGAAATTTCTGAAGAAATACAAGCCGCTTTGGCACTAATTATTGAATGTTTCCATAAGGCCTCGTTGATTCACGATGATATTGAAGATGACGATGATTTTCGTTACGATCAGGAAACGTTGCATAAAACGCATGGCATTCCTCAAGCCATTAATGTGGGCGATTACCTGATTGGGAAGGGCTATCAATTGTTGGCTGATTTGCCAATCGAGCCAGCGGTTTTAGCTGAGTCGTTGCGCGTGGTGGCTTCTTCTCACCTTAATTTGGCAACAGGGCAGGGAGCCGACCTGATGCTGGATCAGAACCGGGAAGCTCTCACGGTTGATCAAATTTTAAAAATCTTTACCCAGAAAACCGGAGAAGCGGTAAAAGTAGCTTTGCTGCTTGGAGCCATTCATGGTGGTGCATCTGCCAGTGAACTCAGCCGGCTGACGGTTTTTTCAGACTGGTTTGGCATTGCCTATCAAATTCGGGATGACTTAAATGAATTTCAGGATGAACAGCATCAGGACCAAGTGCATCATTTTCCGTTTCTGTTGGCTTTGTTGAATGAACGATTTATTGAAAAAGGGAAGTCGGAATGTTTAGCCGATTTGGGAAAAATGAAAATTCAGCAAATTCGTCAGCTGATTGTTGATGAGCGAATAGATGAATATGCGGAAGCTTTTTTGAAGTTGTATGTGGAGAAGTGTTATCACGAATTGGATCAACTTCAAAACCTGAAACTAAAACTGAGTCTGTATGGAGTGATGGGAAAAATTTTCTGACGGGCTGAAATATGAAACCTTCCTTCAATCATCAACCAATCTATCAACAATTTATTGAGCGGGTCCAAATCGGCTTGGATTTGTTAGATGCTGAAAGTCAGCACGAAGTTAAAGTGTTTATTGCTGAGCAGCAACATGTGGATGGAGCTTTTACGGATCGTGGTGGCCGGCCGGATTTGTACTATTCATTATTCGGATACTGGTTGGCTTTAGCGATGAATCAAAACGATGTGTTGACAGGTCTGAAGGCGTTTGCTCAAAACACGAGGAATGAAGAAAGTGTTGTTGATCGTTTGGCTTTGATGTTGATTCAGCAAAGCCTGTTGAAGAAACGAATCCGTGGTTGGGCGCTCATTCGGGCTTTTCTTCGTGATGATCATCCCATTAATTTTTCCTACCAGTTGTTTCTGTCGCTTTTGGTTTTGGATGCCGGCTATGGCAGGAAGCGCTGGATGTATGCTGTTCTTACATTGTTATTAAGATTTTATAAAATGCCGGAAGGGGCACCATGCAGCTTGGTTGCTGCGCTGACAGTAGCTCGTTATGAAGTGGGGTTGCCAACAGCAAAAATGCAACAGCAACTACTCACGTACTTTGAAGACGGAATAGGTTTTCGGGCGTTTGAGCAGGTGCAATCAGGCGATCTGCTGTCGATGGGAGTGGCCTTATTCGCTTTGCAAAAATCGGGTTTTGACACGCGCCTGATTGCCCCGACTTGCTTTGATTTTGCCCAGCAGTGTTACGATAAAGGGGCTTTCTTATCGGGAGACGGTGATGCAAATCGGGATGTGGAATATACTTTTTATGGGCTGCTGGCTTTAGGCTGTTTAAAATAAAACTAACGAACTAAACTGAACCTGATTATGACTGAAGAAAACTGGCAAAAACGTTTTGATGAGCTGTCCGGTATTTTACTGGATGAGATGAATCCGGAGGGATTCTGGACCGGCGAGTTGTCGTCCAGTGCGTTGGGCGTGGCGGTGGCTGTTGCGGCGCTTCACGTTCACGATAAGGAAGCCAATCAGTCTGCTATAAAAGGAGGCCTGAATTGGTTGAAAAAGCATATAAATGCTGATGGAAGTTTTGGTGATACGCCCCAAAGTCGGGGCAATGTGAGCACGAGTTTACTGGTTTATGCCGCCACCAATTTATATGCCGGAGAAGATGAGGCGATTGCGGGGCTCCAGGCCAAACTATCCAAATACCTGGCTGAGCAGGGCATTGATTTGCAGTCGTCTCAAGTTGCGGAAACGATTCTTAGTCATTACCAAAAAGATTATACGTTTTCTGTTCCCATTCTGACCATGTGCGGTTTGTGCGGCATTCCGGAGAAAGAGGCTTTCCGGCCGATTCCGCAACTGCCTTTCGAACTTGCTTTATTACCCCGCAATTTTTACCGATTGCTCAATCTTAGTGTGGTTAGTTACGCTATTCCGGCGTTGATTGCCGTGGGAATCGTAGTTTTTAAAAAGAAAAGGACCAATGCCTTGGCACGAGCCGTAAGAGGCAGAGCAATCCGGCCTGCTTTGGAGCTGTTACGAAGCTTGATGCCGGAGAGCGGTGGCTTTTTAGAGGCCATGCCTTTGACAGCTTTTGTTTGCTTAAGTTTGGTTGAAGCGGGCTATAAGGATTTGGAAGTGGTTGAAAAGGGCATTGGTTTTTTGAAGCGTACCCAGCGCGAAGATGGCAGCTGGCCAATCGATATAAATTTGTCCACCTGGGTTACTTCTTTGTCGGTGAAAGCACTCCGCTCAAAGATGGATACTGTCTTAACACCGGATGTAAAAGAGAAGTTGGTCACTCATTTGAAAGAAGTCCAGAACCAGGAAATTCATCCGTTTAACGGGACTGGTCCGGGAGGATGGGGCTGGACGAATCACAGTGGCTCAGTACCAGACGGCGATGATACCCCAGGAGCCATTTTAGCACTTCTTCAACTTCAGCCAAAGAGCGAAGTGAAAAAGCAGGTACTGGCTGGGTGCAACTGGCTTTTGCAGCTTCAAAATAAAGATGGCGGCTTGCCCACTTTCTCTAAAGGTTGGGGGCGCTTGCCATTTGATCAGAGTTGTGCCGACTTGACCGGGCATGGCTTGCTGGCTTTGTCGGCCTGTATGGAAGCTTTCCAGGACGAGATGGATCGGTCCAGTCTGAAACGGTATCAGCGTGCTTTTTTTCGAGCGTTAGCATATTTGCAGAAGAAGCAGCGGGCAGATGGAAGCTGGCTGCCTTTGTGGTTTGGAAATCAACAAACAGATGATCATTCTAATCCGGTTTATGGAACGGCCAGGGTGCTGACTTATTTGAAGGATGTCTCGGCTTATAGTTGGATTGATGTCACTACGAGGCAGCAATTGCAACAGTTGATTTTGGCTGGTCAGCAGTTTCTGGTTAGTGTTCAAAATCAGGATGGAAGTTGGGGAGGAGCCAAAGAGGTGCCCGGCTCAATGGAGGAAACTGCGTTGGCAGTTTCAGCACTGTCAGGCGGGCGCGCGAACGCAGCCTGTGTTGCTGGATTGCAGTGGTTGGATGACTGCTATCAGCAACATGGTTTAAAAGCGTCGCCCATCGGGCTTTATTTTGCTTCGTTGTGGTATGATGAAAGACTGTACCCGCTAACGGCTTACCTGGAAGCCTTGGGTAGAATGCAAACGACTTAGTTGGTTGATTTTGGGATTAACGAAATTAGTTCGCCATCTGTTGTGTAATAATTTCCCATTAGGTTAACGGTCAAACAGCTGTGTACCGGAATAATTTCAACCAGATCGCCTACATTGATCAGGTTAAAATCCTTGTAGGTTAGTTTCAGAATACCTGTTTCCTGCGACATTTCGCAAAGGTAGTTTTTCTCATCCAGCAAGATCTTTTCATCGTCTTTACGAACGACGATCTGTCCGTACAGGCTCTTCCCATCCGTATTGATAATGGAATCCTTGGAAATATGGATGGCTCCGCCGTAAATGGTAATCTCGTTGCGCGAGCCGTGTTTGGCAATTACCGGGCATACGAGCCGGATGGCAATGTCTTCAAAATTACAGCTTCCCAGTTTGAGTTGCATAAGGTCGTAGAAGACAAAGTTCCCGGGGCGAATTTCATCTACCCCATCAAAGTTTTCGCAAATGCTTTCCGAAGGCGTGTCGCCCATGGAAACAAGCAGGTTGGGCCAATCTTTTTTGTATCGGTTTCTGAGTGAACGCATTTTCAGCAGGGCATCAAAATGAAAATTGAAGATCTCATGCCTGCTTTTGGCTTTGTAAGTATGACCTGCGTGGGTCAAAAATCCCTTGAATTGAATGGCTGAGGTTTGCTTAATAATTTCCAGCAGACTGTCTATCTGATTGGTTTTACTGGCCATAATTCCAGTTCGGTTGTGCCCCGTGTCGATTTCGATAAACAGTCCTATTGGTGATTTTATAAATTTAGCGAGTTGTGTCAGGATGTCTTTATTCTCAACAATCAGGTTGAGGTTTATTTTTTTTGCCAGCGAATTGATTTGGTTTATTTCCAGTATGTTGACTGGTACGGCGATGGTAATGTCGTTCCATCCATGCTGGGCAAAATAGGTGGCCATTTGAACAGAGGACACCGTGATGGCGGTTACTCCATGCTCACGAAACCATTCCCCCACAACAGCTGATTGATGGGTTTTAAAATGTGGTCTGAAAAACAGTTTTTTAGCTTTAGCTTTTTCAGCCATTCGGGCAATATTCCTTAAACATACTTCTTTGTCAAGGATTAAGGTCGGGCGCACAATGTTCATAAACGTTCATTCATTTTTGGTTTCAAAAAACTACTATTTTGAGACTTTTCTGTTAAGAAAACTCGTTGAACGTCCCTGCTGTAAAACGGTTATGGTTTTACTTTTCTCTATGTAAATCGCAAATACCTATTCCGGGTAGTATCTTTTTAAAAGTCCCATCTTCTGTAAAATAATTATCCTCCTAAGCACCAAAAAAAAGATGAAAATGTATTTATAGAAGAAAATAAAAAGCCTTCTGGAATAAGCATGCTAAAAATAGTATTTTAAGTGAACTTTAAAAAGAAAATGAAATGATTTAAACGAAAAAGAGCCCTTATTTAGGGCTCTTTTGAGGTATTTTATGAATTTGGCTTGTTATTCTTTAACCGTGTGGATGGTTTGTGCCCGGTTAGGTCCAACCGAAGTGATCGTAATTGGAACGCCGGTTTCATCTTCAATGAAGCTGATGTAGTTGTTCAGCTCTTCCGGAAACTCATTTGGATGAGTGAGTTTTGTCAAATCTGTTTTCCAGCCAGGAAGCTCGACATAAATTGGTTTTACCTGGTCGTCCAACTCAAACGGAAACTTATCAACAACTTCACCGTCAATTTCGTAGCCCACACAAACTTTAATGGTGTCAAAGTCGTCAAGAACGTCTCCTTTCATCATGAAAAGTTCGGTTACACCATTAATCATGATGGAATATTTCAGAGCAACCAAGTCAAGCCAGCCACAACGCCGTGGGCGTCCGGTTGTTGATCCGTACTCATTTCCTGCATCGCGCAGTTTTTGGCCGGTTTCACAGTGAAGCTCGGTTGGGAAAGGTCCCATACCTACGCGTGTGCAATAGGCTTTGAAGATTCCGAATACTTTGCCAATTTTTTGTGGCGCAATTCCCAGTCCGGTACATGCTCCTGCACAAATGGTGTTGGACGAAGTAACAAAAGGGTATGATCCAAAATCGATGTCCAGTAGAGTTCCTTGTGCACCTTCAGCCAAGACCGATTTTTCTTCCTGCAACAGGTCGTTAACCATGTGCTCGCTGTCAACAAAGGTAAATTCTTTTAAAATCTCAATGGCTTCGAACCACTCTTTCTCAACCTGTTCAAGAAGCTCTTTGTAGTCGAACTGGAAGAATTTTTCAAGCATTTCTTTGTGAGCGTTCGTGCGTTGAGCGTATTTTTCTTCAAAATTTTCGCCCAAATCACCAACACGCAAGCCATCCCGTCCAATTTTATCTTTGTAGGTTGGTCCAATCCCTTTTAAGGTTGATCCGATTTTTGTATCCCCTTTGGCTGCTTCCGAAGCTGCGTCAAGCAATTTGTGAGTTGGTAAAATCAGGTGGGCTTTTTTAGAGATGTACAGGTTTTTGTGCAAGTCCAGACCGTGCTTTTTCAACGAGTCAATTTCTTTCTTAAAAACCAAAGGATCCAGCACAACACCGTTTCCAATGAGGTTGACTTTATTTTCGTGGAAGATTCCTGACGGAATAGAGTGTAATACTTGCTTGAAATCGTTGATTTCTAGTGTGTGCCCAGCGTTTGGTCCACCTTGAAACCGAGAAATGGCATCGTATTTTGGGGTTAAGACGTCTACAATCTTTCCTTTTCCTTCATCTCCCCATTGGAGACCTAAAATAACATCTACTTTCATTCTATTTGGGTTACAATTTTAAAGCATAATTAAACCGCAGAGTTTAATGCTTTCATCCTGAAAGTGTTCTGCGGTGCCAAATTGTGTATTATTTGGCGAATAAAATTACAAATTATTTTTTCATTCGGGCATAAAAAAGCCTCTGTTTCATCAGAGGCCGTTTATTTATAATGAGTTTAATAGAAGTTAAGGTTCAATGCTTTCTCCGTAAATGTACAGGGTGTGGTGCGAAAGCTTGAAATTATACTTCAAACAGGCTTCTTCAATAATTTCACGAATACGTGGATCGTAAAATTCCTTGACAATGCCGTTGTTGGTGTCAATCAGGTGGTCGTGTTGCAGGGTGGCAAATGCTTTTTCAAACTGAGCAATGTTTTTGCCAAACTGATGCTTAACGACGAGTTTGCATTCCAGTAGTAAGTCAATGGTGTTGTATAGCGTTGCCCTGCTGACCCGGTAATTTTTATTTTTCATCGAAATATAGAGCGATTCAATATCAAAATGCCCTTCACGAGAATAAATCTCGTCAAGAATGGCAAAGCGCTCCGGGGTTTTTCGGTGCCCATTCTTCTCCAGGTATTCTGTGAACATGTTTTTCACAGTATCTTTCGTTTTATGGTTATTCATATTTAAACCAATTTTAAATAAAGCACAAAAATAGTAAAAAATGGGGATTGTTTAGACTAAATATAAACTAATTCTCAACTTTTTCAATTCGCTCAATGGTGTCTATTCCTTTGATTTTCATTAATCGTGAAATTAATTTATTTAAGTCATCCAGGTTGTGGATATAAATAAACAGGTCTCCTTCGAAAATACCATCGTGGGTGTCAAACATTACCGTGCGCATGTTGATGTTGTTCTGCTTGGAGATGATGTTGGTTACCTCGCTGACAATTCCTACCCGGTCGAAGCCGTTTATCTTGATGCGGGTCAGGTAGGAGCGTTTTTTGAAGTTCGTCCATTCTGCTGTAATAATTCGGTCGCCTTGTTGCGACATGAGCTTGTTTGCTTCAGGACAATTCCGCTTATGAATAATGACGTGGTTATTCGAGCTCATGTAGCCCAGCACATTGTCGCCCGGAATGGGTTGGCAGCATTTGGCCAGGGTATAGGTGCTTTCGTCCGGATCTTCTTTCAGCAAAAAGGTGTTTTTCTTGTTGATCTGTGTTTTGGGCAACTCAAGTTCCAATTCGCTTTCTTCTTTTTTGTTTTTTCCGAAAGAAAGTTTCCAATACTTGGCAAGTTTGTTTTCACGACGAGTTTTTAATATGCTTTCCAGGTCGTCAATCTGAATGAATCCCATACCTACATGGGCGTATAGCTGGTCTTTGTTGGACAGGTTGTAGTGGGATGCCAGTTTTTTCAGGGTGTCGGACGAAGGTTTTATTTTGTGTTCTTTCAGCTTTTCTACAATAATTTCACGGCCTTTCTCCAAGTGCATCTTCTTGTCCATTTTGAACGCTTGCTTCACCTTGGTTTTTGCTTTGGCCGTGGTCATAAACTGCAGCCATGAAAGATCGGGTGTCTGGGTTTTGGAGGTAAGTAATTCAATCTGATCGCCACTTTGCAGGACATGACTAACAGGTACCAATTTGTGATTGACTTTGGCTCCAATACAATGATTGCCCAGGTCGGTGTGAATTTCATAGGCGAAATCGATGACTGTGGCACTTTTGGGCAAGTTGATCATGTCACCTTTCGGAGTGAAAACAACGATTTCGGATGAAAATAAATTCATCTTAAATTGATCCAGAAACTCCATGGCATCCGATTCGGGGTTCTGGAGCATTTCCCGGATTTTTTCCAGCCATTTGTCCAGCTCTGTTTCCGGAGAATGAACGCCTTTGTACTTGTAGTTGTAGTGTGCGGCAAATCCACGCTCGGCCACTTCGTCCATGCGTTCGGTTCGAATTTGGACTTCAACCCACTTGCCTTCCGGGCCCATTACGGTAACATGAAGTGCTTCATAACCATTGGCCTTTGGAATGGTGATCCAGTCGCGAATACGATCGGGCTTGGGTTTGTAAATGTCGGTAATCAGCGAAAGAATGTCGAAGCATTGCCTTTTTTCTGAAACATTGGGCTTAGGCTTGAATACAATCCGGATGGCCATCAAGTCATACACTTCGTCAAACGAAACGCCTTTGGTTTGCATTTTATTCCAGATGGAATAGATGGATTTTAAGCGTCCGGAAACCGTAAAGTCGATGCCCTCTTTTTCGAGCTGCTCCTGAACTGGCTTGATAAATTCATCCACCAGGTATTCTCTGCGTTCGCGCTGGCTGTGGAGCCTGAATACAATCTGATTGTAAGTTTCGGGCTGTTTGTACTTCAAGCTGAGGTCTTCCAGTTCTGTTTTGATGGAATAGAGACCTAGCCGGTGCGCCAAGGGAGCAAATATATACAGGGTTTCAGCGGCAATTTTCAGTTGCTTGGGAAGCGGCATGCTGTCGAGCGTACGCATGTTATGGAGTCTGTCAGCCAGCTTGATCAGAATCACCCGAACATCATCGGAAAGGGTCATCAGCATTTTCCGGAAATTGGTGGCTTGTTTCGAATCATGCTGAGCGGTAATTTCATCGGATAGTTTGGTCAGCCCGTCTACAACCTTACTTACTTTCTCGCCAAACAGGTTTTGAATGTCCTCAAGGGTGTAATCGGTATCTTCAACAACGTCGTGCAGAATGGCTGAGATAATTGAGGTGGCCCCCAAGCCCATTTCACCAGATACGATTTGGGCAACGGCCAGCGGATGAATGATGTAAGGCTCGCCGGATTTGCGTTTGACGCCAGCATGTGCACTGTTGGCAAATTCAAAAGCTCTTCGAATGCGCTCACGTCCCTCATCGGTAATTCGCTGGGCAAATGTATTGGTCAAATTATCGTAATAGTCAGCAATTAATCGCTGCTCTGCTTTCGTCTGTAATTTATTAATCTCCGTCATGCAACAAGTATTAATGCCTTTTCCGATTTGCAAAAGGTAAATATAGTCTATTTCGTATAAAAATTAACCTGGTCTGGTGTCCGAAATAAACAGATTTCACCCATCGTTAATGAAAGCATTAAGTGGCTGTATTTGTTCAGACCGACCAGTCTTACTCGTGAGAAAAACAGGATTTTTTAAGGCTTGTTCAGTGAGTTGTAAACCGATTGAAATGCCTGAACCATGTTAGCCCAGGAAAATTTCTTTTTCTCTTCGATGATGTTTTCTTCGAATACCGCCTGACGTTTGTTGTCGTAAAAATCGACAATGGCATCAGCAATGGCTTTTTCATTGGGGGGCACTACATAGCCAACCTTTTTGTGCGGTATAATTTCAGAAAGCCCGCCCACATCGGTTACCAACATGGCCTTTTCGAAATGATAGCCAATTTGTGTTACGCCACTTTGCGTGGCACTTTTATAGGGTTGTACCACCAAGTCGGCTGCACTGAAATACTGATTGACTTTATCATTCGGGATAAAGTCCGTGTGTAGTAGAACCCGGTTATTGAGATCCCAATCGGCTAACATTTGCAGGTAGGGTTCGGGCTTGGTGTAAAATTCACCGGCAACAATCAACTTCACCGGAAGCTTTTGTATTCGTTCATCAGCAAAGGCTTTTAGCAAAATATCGAGTCCTTTGTACTCGCGTATGAACCCAAAGAAAAGCAAGTAGCTGGTTTCCTGGTCCAGTTGAAGCAGGCTTTTGGCTTTAGTTTGCTCCAGGCGTTCGCCAAAGTTGTCGAACAAGGGGTGCGGACAAAGTGCCCGGTGAAGCCCGGGAGTGAAAAGGTTGATGTCGTTGAGTACCGATTGTGACATGGCGACCATACCATCAATGCTTTTCATGAAATAATGGGTGAGCAAACGATCACCGGGGCGTTTTTCGTGGGGCACTATGTTGTCGGCAAGGCAAATGACCTTGGTATGTGCGTTTTTGCGTACAATGCGGCAGATGGTACCTAAAACGGGACCCATAAATGGCAGCCAGTACCGCACCATCAGCAGGTCGGGTTTTTCTTTCTGAATACGTTTTCCAACCCGAAACCAGTTGAGAGGGTTGATGGAA
Organism: uncultured Sunxiuqinia sp.; assembly: GCF_947495665.1. GTDB lineage: Bacteria > Bacteroidota > Bacteroidia > Bacteroidales > Prolixibacteraceae > Sunxiuqinia > Sunxiuqinia rutila. The sequence goes on along the minus strand of NZ_CANLZV010000007.1, from coordinate 55,551 downwards.
TTTACGGTTCGCTTGATTTTTAACTGCTCTGGTGCTTGTCCGTCAACATACTGCGACTTGCCGGGAAACAGAAGTTTCGGATATTGAATGGTAAAGGTTTCTATTTCTACTTGGTAGCCCTGGTTCTGAAACTCAATAGCCAAACGTTCGTTGTATGCAGCCAGTCCGCCGCGAAACGGATAGGCCGGACCTATTATTTTGATGGTTTTAGTCATTTCAAGCTATACTTTGGGAGGTAGAACCTCTGTCCGTAATTTCTAGGAATTTTGTTGTTTCAGCAAATGTGCAACATGTTTATCAATCGGGAAAGAGAAATCGTCAGGATTTAACGCTTTCAGCTTTATCCATCGAAATGATTGTTGTCCGTTCTCCTCAATTTCAAAATCAAAGGGCTTTTGAGAAATTTTAAATCTGAGGGGCTTTTTTAATCGGGCCTTGTAGTAAATGCTGATGAGTTGATGATTCTCGTAAAAAAGGGCTTTTTGATAAAAATCAGTGGTGTAGAAATGGGTGATTGATTCAATCTCCTGTTGACATTCTTCCTGCATTTCCCGTTTTAAGCAGTCAATGGTTCCTTCGCCAAACTGCAGGCCGCCTCCTGGGAATTTGGTCATTTTTGTATTGAGCTGAAATTCGTCGGTAATCAACACCTCCTGTTGGTCGTTGATGAAAAGACCATAAATCCGAATGGTAAATTGATTAGGTTGCATTGGTTTCATGTCTTCAGAGTTTCATGAATAAAGCAGATGATCTCCTCCTGTTGATGGGGCTCAAACCAATGAATGTCCGGATCTTTGCGCAGCCAGGTGAGCTGCTTGCGGGCATAGCGCCGTGAGTTTCGCTTGATGAGTTCAACAGCCTTCTCCAAACTGGTTTCGCCATCGAAATAAGCAAAAAGCTCCTTATAACCTACGGTATTGAGTGAGTTTAAGTGTTTGAACGGATAAATGCTTCGGGCTTCCTCTTCCAGGCCGGCTGCCATCATAAGGTCTACCCGTTTATTAATCTGGTTGTAGAGTTTTTCACGTTCCATGTTTAATCCAATTTTCAGGATTTTGAATGGACGCTCTTTGATTGTTTCTTTGCGGAATGAAGAATAGGGCTTGCCAGTCATCAGGCAGACTTCCAATGCCCGAATCAGCCGTTTGGGGTTTTTAAGGTCAACTTGCTGGTAGTAGCTGGCATCAAGTTGCTTTAATTTCATGCGTAAGTGTTCAATGCCTTTTTCTTCAAAATCGCGGGTTAGTTTTTCCCGAATTTCATGATCAACGTCCGGTTGTTCGTCAATTCCTTTGCATACTGCATCAACATAGAGCATGGAGCCACCTGTCATAACCAGCATATCTTGTTTGGTAAAACAGCTTGCAATTAAGTCCAGTGCGTCGGATTCAAAGCGACTGGCATTGTAATCATCATGAATGGAATGGGAATGGATGAGGTGGTGGGGAGCCTGGTTGAGCTCATCCGGTGTTGGAACAGCTGTTCCGATGGACAGTTCCCTGAAAATTTGACGGGAATCAGCCGAAATGATTTCGGTTTTGAAATGTTTGGCCAGTTGGATACTTAAAGAACTTTTTCCAATGCCCGTGGGCCCTTGAACGACTATTAATGTTTTCTCCATTCGTTGTTAAATCATTGAACGGACAAAGGTAGTGCTTTTGGGAAAATAAGGAAGGGGACCCTTTAGTCCCCTTCGATTAGATCCTCCATTTCGCCAAAAATTTCGGTATAATCATCTAAATCACCATAATCCTGATATTTATTCTCCTGATTGAGAATTTCGAGACCCTGGTCCTGTAATTCTTCTTCCAGAACTTGTGCAGGGGCATCACCCTGTTGATAGGTGACTTGGTTTTCGCGAAGATTCTTTTCCATGTAAATTTCAGTTAATTCAATATAAAAAGATCTGTCATTAAAGAAGTCAAATACATAGAGCAAACGTTGTCCTATGCTTGAGAGGATATTATGTAGTTGGGTTTTCCCCATGATTAAAATGGAGGACCCAGGTCTACCAAAATCTAAGAATGTGATTTCTGTTTGTTTCCCGTGGTGCTTGCTGGCCACAAAAAAGGAGGCCAGTTGATCGGAACTGTAATTGCAGCACTTTTGAATGCACCAGTGTAAATCTGCAAAACTGCTTTTTCCATCTATTTCGATTATCCTTAAAAAATCAGCATTCTCAATAGAAGTTATTTTTAACTGGAATACCATTCAGTATTTTTATGTTGTTGATTAATAATTTTAGTTGTTTTATTGGCACACAGGTTTTTTAAACGGTGATCGTTTCAGAAAGGTTAGGCAATAAATGTTAAAAAAGATTAATTGCCGGATTGATGCTTGTTATGTGTTGTTTTATAGCTTGTTGTGGGCTGTGTGTTTTTTGTGAAAAAGTGATTCCAAACTGAAGAATTGAACTTTTTATTTAGTGATTCGATGAATATTTGATTGAATAATTCTGTTTTTTCATGGACTGATTCGTTGTTTTCCTCCGAATAAATTTTGAACTTGGCTACCATTAAGTTTACACATTAATTCGGAACACAGTAACACAAGTCAAGCAAGATTGAGATTATGCAATACCGAGGACTACTCTACGAAAATTTGAAGATTTCACTTCAATCGATTCGCTCAAATTTGTTGCGGACAATTCTGACGGTATTAATTATTGCTGTTGGAATCACCGCTTTGGTTGGGATTCTGACAGCGATTGACTCCATTAAGTCCTCCATTACCAAAGAATTTACCTTTATGGGGGCGAATACCTTTTCCATTACCTCGCGCGGCATGACTGTGCAGGTGGGCAATGAGCGAATTCGTACCAAGAACCACGCTTACATCAGTTACTACCAGGCTCAGGAATTTCAAGAACAATTTGATTTTCCGGCTACTGTCGCGGTTTCAGTTACAGCCACTGGTACGGCTACGGTAAAGTATGGCTCAGAAAAATCGAACCCGAATGTGACGGTTCGAGGGGTTGATGAGAATTACATTGTGGCTTCCGGTTTCGAAATTGAAAGGGGCCGCAACCTTATGGGGGCTGACTTGGTTGCAGGGGCTAATGTGGTGGTGCTTGGAGATGGATTGGTTCGGCGCTTGTTTGGAAAAGATGTGAATCCGTTACAAAAGGAAATAAGTATTGGAGGCGGACGTTACAGGGTGGTAGGGACACTAAAATCGAAAGGCGGCGGATTTGGCGATAACGGCGATGAGATTTGTCTGCTCCCATACTCCAATGTTCGAACTTATTTTTCGCGTCCGCAAATGAACTTTACTATTCAGGTTAAAGCTGCAAATACCCAGCTGGTGGATGCGGCAGTTGGTGAGGCTGAGGGGACATTTCGTGTCATTCGGGGACTGAGTCCAATGGATGAAACGGACTTCAATATTGAGAAAAGTGATAACCTGGTGAATATGCTTTTGAATAACATTAAAAACATCACCTTGGTGGCTACTATAATTGGCATGATTACTTTGTTTGGCGCTGCTGTGGGATTGATGAATATTATGCTTGTATCAGTAACGGAAAGAACACGGGAGATTGGCGTTCGCAAAGCAATAGGTGCAAACGGAACTCTGATCCGCCAGCAGTTTTTAATGGAAGCTGTGGTGATCGGGCAAATTGGAGGTGCTTTGGGAATTGTGCTTGGCATTTTGGTGGGGAATATCGTTTCGGTTCTGATCGGCAGTTCTTTTATTATTCCATGGCTGTGGATTTTTACAGGGGTGATTGTGTGTTTTGGTGTTGGAATTATTTCAGGTTATTATCCTGCGCAAAAAGCAGCTCGTATGGACCCGATTGAAAGTTTGCGTCACGAATAGTTCGTAATCGGTACTAGTTGTTCCTGCTTCATTCGAGAGATTTCTGTTTGTGGCGTTTGCTGAAGAGGAGAATGAATTTGCTCCCACAATTTTAATACAAAATAAAAAAGGCTTTCCGTCATCTTGACGGAAAGCCTTTCTTTTAAACTATTGTAGTCTGTAATTATTTTACAGAATCCATGTATTGGATCAATTCGCAAACTTTTGCAGAGTAACCCATTTCGTTGTCGTACCAAGAAACAACTTTTACGAAGTTTGGAGACAATGAGATACCAGCACCAGCGTCGAAGATAGAAGTACGAGTGTCACCAACGAAATCGTTAGAAACAACCATGTCCTCAGTGTAACCAAGAACACCAGCCAATTCGCCTTCAGAAGCAGCTTTCATAGCGGCGCAAATTTCTTCGTAAGAAGCACCTTTTTCCAAAGTAACAGTCAAGTCAACAACTGATACGTCAGGAGTAGGAACACGGAAAGCCATACCTGTCAATTTTCCGTTCAATTCAGGAATAACTTTACCTACAGCTTTAGCAGCACCAGTAGATGAAGGGATAATGTTTTGGCCAGCGCCACGTCCACCTCTCCAGTCTTTCATAGAAGGACCGTCAACTGTTTTTTGAGTTGCAGTAGTTGCGTGAACAGTTGTCATCAAACCTTCTTTGATACCGAATTTGTCATTCAATACTTTAGCTACAGGAGCCAAGCAGTTGGTAGTACAAGAAGCGTTAGAAACAAAGTTCATATCGTTTGTGTAAGAAGCGTTGTTTACACCCATAACGAACATTGGAGTATCGTCTTTAGAAGGAGCAGACATCACAACTTTTTTAGCACCAGCGTCGATGTGACCTTGAGCTGATTCTTTTGTCAAGAAAAGACCAGTTGACTCAACAACGTACTCAGCACCAACAGCGCCCCAGTTAATGTCAGCAGGGTTTCTTTCAGCAGTTACACGGATTTCGTCACCGTTAACGATTAATTTACCGTCTTTTACTTCAACAGTTCCGTCGAATTGTCCGTGAGTTGAATCGTATTTAAGCATGTAAGCCATGTAGTCTACATCGATCAAGTCGTTGATAGCAACTACTTGAATTGTACCTTTTGCAACAGCTTGGCGGAAAACAAAACGACCGATACGGCCAAATCCGTTGATACCGATTTTAATTTTTGACATAGTTGATAATTTAAAAATTAATGAAAGATTATTCTTTTGATCTATTAGCTTTTAAGTATTTTTTCAAAGCCCCACAAAATAACTAACTAAATTTAAGACGATCAAATTTTTCGATTTTGAATTGATTTTTTTCCTCAGGGCTTAAAATACAGTTAATGTTGGGCGCGAGTTGTAATTGAGCCTACGGAGAATTGAACGATTGGTTATTGAAAGGCAGCAAAGGATTTGTTAAGAAATTGCCCGGAGTTTGTGTGTGGTTATGTTAATTTCATCGCAGAGAAAGATGATGATCTCTTGGTTTAAAACGCTTGGGAGGAGCATACTGCATCGTTCCACGAAAGCGTCAAATTGACTGCTTGTGAGTTCTGCATGGTTGGCGTCTTCAAGTCCTGAATATCCTGTTCTGGTGCCCTTTGGCTGTATGCTGGGCATTTGCAGGTTTTGCAGGAACTAAGCATGAATAGCGCTAGAGACGCTGCTAGGAGTAGGGTTTTCCAAATAACTTTTGTTTGCATCTTGAAATGATTAAAGGAGTCAAAGTTATTGTATTAACGGAATGATGCAAGTAAAAAGTGTTCGGATTGCCTTGAGGCTTGATCATTTTCAGATGATTAATCTCTTCTTTTTAGGCTGTCTGAATCTGGGTGTTTAATTAAATTTATTTATTAATCTCAAGAGGTGATAAGTAGTTCATTTTTAGGGGGACGTATCGCTTGTTGGTGGATTTTTTAGATAAACTAAGTTTATTATTGTTCAAAAAAAACCTTGTGCTTTGGCGATAAATTTCATAGGTTTGTAAGTAATGTGTTACTTGAGGTAAATATGGCCGTAATGGTAGTAAATAAAGCCAAGATGGAAAACTTAAACTTAAACGTAAGAATATGAAAAAAAGACTGACACAACTTTTTTGTATTTCAAACTTAATTCTTTGTTCGGGCTGAATTGCAACGTTGCAATTGGAATGCCCGGAAAACTCTGTGGGGCCTGTTTAATAACGAATTGGGCGCCTGTTTGTAAGATTCAAAAGTTATGTTTGAATATCCCAATTTCCTGAGCCAAATTCAATGAAACATTCAATTGTTTATTTACGCTGGACTTTTCTCCATTTATGGAGCAAGACGACCTATGGCTGTTAATGTACGGCCTTACCTATTAAGTGGTGAAATGAACGAATATGATGATTATCAAAAAATAATAAATAAAACCAGATTCTATGAGCAAAAACTTTACTCGGTTTCTTAGTTTAACATTGCTTGTCGGCTTGTGCTGTATTTCTTCCTGGAGCTACGCTCAGTGCGCTTGGGAGCTATCTGCAAGTGATGTGGTAATGGTCACAGACCTGTCAACGGTCTGCGATGGGGATGAGCTTACCTACGAGGTGCAGGGATACGCCACCGATTTATACGAATTTGCGTTTAATGCGGGTAGCTTTTCTTCAGTTAACCAGTTTGGGGTAACTGAAGGAGAAAGCTTTACTGTTCAGGTCAAGGAACTTGCCAGCAATTGTCTTTCCAATGAGGTCACAATTGCTTCGGAAGATGTGCTGCCACTTTCTTTTGTAGTGACCAAGAAAGATATAACCTGCTATGGAGCGAAAGATGGAATGATTCACTTGGATATTTCAGGAGGAACGTTCGATGGTGACCATCCTTATCAGATGGTTATTTCAAACCAAGGGTGGCGCGAAATTGAGGGGGCTAGCAAAGATGTGGTCGTTTATACGCCGGGCGTTTACGAAGTTAAAGTAAGAGATGGAAATGGCTGCGAAACAGCTCCTCAGCAAGTAACAATTAACGAGCCAGCGCCGGTTACTATCAGTTTGACTCCCAACTTTGCAGGGGATGCCTGTTACATGGATGAAGCGGGTTCGATTGACGTCAAAGTCAGTGGTGGAAACGATGTGGATTATACAATCCAATTAAAGGATTCGGAAGGTACAGTGCTCGAAACAGCAACAGCAATTGCCGGCCTGTACAGTTTTACAGCTGGCTATGCGGCCGGAACTTATTCGGTTGTCGCTTATGATAGCAAATCTTGTGAAGGAACAGGCGAGACCACAATCGAAGGAAAGAGCCCGATTACCTTTGCTGCTGAAGTTACAGAAGACTTGCTGTGTAAAGGGGCCGCCACCGGAGTGATTGATGTGAGCGGAATTGAAGGCGGAACTGAAGGGGCTGGTTATGTGGCTGAGCTATATGATTCAGGCAATACCTTGGTCGCCTCCCAAACCGCGATAGGCGGATCAGCTGAACTTTCCGGGTTAATGGCTGGCGCTTATAGCGTGTTTGTCAGAGATGGTAATGGTTGCTTGTCTGAAGGTATCGAGCTTTCGGTGTGGGAACCAGCTGAAGCATTGTTGCTGGAGGCTGAGGTGGTAAGTCACATTCGCTGTACTGAACCGGGCGAATTTACTATTAGAGCTACTGGCGGAGTGCCAGGATATATGTATTACTATGCAACGGTAGACCCGGCAACAGGAGCTGTTCCGACAGCAACTCTGCCAGGTGAAAATACGGTATGGATGCCTGCAGCGGCTGATGGTACGTTGACAGTTTCTGTTGAAACTCCTGCAACGTATGTGGTTTGGGTGAAAGATGCAGATGGTCAGGGGTGCCTGGTTGGAGGAGAACTCGCCCCTGAGTGGCGGGTGCAAGTAGATCATGCTAACCCTCCGGTAACTTTCAATACAGATATTACGAAACTCATTGCTTGCAATGGCGAGTCGACCGGCGAAATTACCATCTCCAATATTGATGGTGGTGAAAGTGCCAATTACGAAATCACCGTTAATGGCGACGTGTTGGATGGAATGGTCATTTCTGACTTGGTAGCTGGAACATATGAGATTACGGTAACCGAAACGGTTGGCGGATGTGAGGCCACTGAGCAGGTGGTCATTTCTCAACCTGATGAGTTGGTAATTACTGAATTTATTCGGGTTGAAGGTGTTTTCTCATGTCCCGATGCAACCGAAGGATGGTTAGAAGCCAAAGCCGAAGGCGGAAGCGGATCCTATTCTTATCAGCTCTACCAAGATGGGACTCCATATGGTTCAGAAGTAAGCATCCCTTCATTTGTTGTGCCAATTGGTGCTGAATATGCCGTGAAGGTAATGGATGATAACTGTGAAGCGATGTCGGAGAGCATTGTGTTGGATCAGGTGCCGGATGTTCAGTTTACGGTTGAAGACCAAACATGCTTTGGCGCGGCTTCCGTTACTGTTCTTGTATCGGCCTCAGGAGCTCCGAGTCATCAGTTTGAGGTGTCTTATGCTCCCGTAGTTGATGGCGTAGAAGGGACCCGTTCGGCTTGGGAAACATTTGATTCAATCATCGAAATAGAAGGATTGTCTTACGAAGAAGCCAATGCCGGTAATTATAATTTTTATGTCCGCTATTTCCCTTACGAATGTGGTGAAACGACCCAGTTGGTGTCGTTGGCTGCAGTTGAAAGTGGACTGACAGCAACCGTGGAACAAGATGATTTGAATGCTACCGTAACACCAAGTGGAGGAGAGGCTCCCTATTCTTATTTGTTGAATGGTGTTTCGACTGCTGGTCCTGATTTTGTCCTTCCTGAAGGAACGAATACCATTACCGTTGTCGATGCGCGCGGATGTACTTACGATGTTGTTGTAACTGTTGACCCGATAAGCCTGACAGCTAATCCAAGCTCGGGAGACGCCATGCCTCAGGAATCTGATGTTGTGCTGACCTTCAATCGCGAAGTGACCCTGAACGAGGGAGATGTTGTAGGAGGAACTGTTACGCCTGGAACCGGAACTGAGTTTACCGTAAGTATGTCGGGCAACGATGGTGAAGTGCTGACATTGACGGTAGGAACCGGAATTAAAGATGCAGCGAATAATAGTTTTGCAGGTGACGTGTTTACTTATACGCTTGGCAATACGCCTCCGGTGTTGGAGTCATTTTCGCCAACTGGTCAGCAGGATGACAATCATCCCGAGTTTGTGATGACTTTTAGCGAGGCCGTTCAGTTGTCGGGTGTTGCCGGTGATTTAATAATTACCAAAGCCGGAGAGTCAGAAGCGTGGATGGTTATTCCTTTGTCTTCTGCAGTGATTGATGGTAACACGGTTACGATAAGCTATGATTACGATGCTGATAAAGGAGGTCTGGACCGTCAAACCACCTATTTCGTGAATGTTGATGCTGGGGCGATTGAAGATTTGGCTGGAAACGATTTTGCCGGGTTGACCGACCAAACAAGCTGGACTTTTACCACGGGTGATTGGCTTACTTCAATTGAGGATCCAAGCGAAGTTGCTGAGATGTTTAGCGTCTATCCAAATCCGTTTGATACATACATAACCATTAAAAATGCCAGCAAGTTGTCACGGATCATGATTTCGAATATTGCCGGTCAGCGGGTTAAAGACCTTGTTAATCCGACAGAAATTATCAATACCGGTGATCTGCGAAGTGGAATCTACTTCCTCACCTTGGTCGATAAAGATGATGCTGTTGTAAAAACAGAACGAATCATAAAGCAATAAGAGAATTGCAATAGAATTTGAGGGGAAGCCGGTTGGTTTCCCCTTTTTTTATTTTTGAGCGCCACTCGAAGTTCGTCTTGAATCCGGAGTTGGAACCGGAGTTCTGACCGATTGAAAGAAATCCTTAACTTTGGTGGCGTCAAAACAAAAAATCAAGGCATACCTATGGAACTTTTATTTCAACACCGTTCAATTCGTCAATACAAATCCACACCTGTTGCAGATGATCTGCTTAACCAGATTATTGAGGCAGGAACACGGGCATCCAATACGGGCAACATGCAGCTTTACAGTGTCGTGGTAACCCGTGATGAAGAGAAGAAAGCGCAGCTGGCTCCACTTCATTTCAATCAACCTATGGTAAAACAGGCACCGGTTTTACTGACAATTTGTGCTGACATCAACTTGTTTAATCACTGGTGTAAACAGCGCAAAGCCGATGCGGGCTACAACAACCTGCTATGGCTGATGAATTCAACGATTGATGCGTCGTTGTTTGCGCAAAATTTGTGTGTCGAGGCCGAGTCGCACGGGCTGGGTATTTGCTACCTGGGAACGGCTTTGTACAATGCTCAGGAGTTTATTGATGCGCTGGAGCTTCCCAAGGGGGTGATTCCTGTTACGGCAATTGTTTTGGGCTATCCGGACCAGGAGCCGCCATTGACCGATCGTTTGCCGCTAAATGCCGTTGTGCACCATGAAAAATATGTTGACTTTAAGGATGAGCAAGTGAATGAACTTTTCTCTGAAAAAGAAAACCTGCCAAGTTCCCGGCAGTTTGTGAGTGAAAATAAGAAAGAAAATCTGGCACAGGTGTTTACCGATATTCGCTATAAAAAGCAAGATGCAGAGGCTTTCTCGGCAAAACTGATGGATACCTTGCGTAAGCAGGGGTTTGAGCTGTAGCTGTCCGTTACCTGAAACCGAGAAAAGATAAAAGCCCATTGCCCGAGAAATAGTTTCTTCTGTGGGCAATGGGCTTTTATGCATTAGGTGTAATTTTTTGAGGGCAGAGTCCGCCTATTTGATGACGTGTTTATTGATGAGTTCCTGAAAGCTCTGCCGGAAATTGTTCCCTACCGGAAGTTTGTTGCCGTTGATCTCGACCAGGTTACCTTCAATGCTTTGAATTTGATCCAGGCGAATGAGGTAGGATTTATGGGTTCTGAAAAACTGATCAGCGGGTAGTAGCTCTTCCATCTTTTTCATGGATAGGTTGGTAACCAGATGTTTGTCTTTCAGATGAATTTTGATGTAATCGCCCAAGCCTTCAATAAAACAAATCGACTTAAATTCAACCCGAATGTTTTTTTTGTTGGCTTTTATGAAGATGTAGTCCGCCGCCTGCTTTTCTTCCTGGTGCAGCTGGCGCAGTTTCAGTTGTTCCTCGGCCTTTTGCACCGCCTTAAAAAATCGCTCAAACGAAAAAGGTTTTTTGAGGTAATCCAGAATGTTTAGTTCGTAGCCTTCCATGGCATAGTCCGAATAAGCGGTTGTTAGGATGACCTCCGGAGGATTATTCAGGTTTTTGAGCAGTTCCAGCCCGCTTAGACGGGGCATGTTTACATCCAGAAACATCAGGTCAATCGGGCTATCTTTTAGTTTGCTGCTCGCCTCCAGGGCATTGTTACAGGTGCAGACAATCTGAAGCCCGGGAATGTCTTTTGCAAATTGCAGAATCACATTTTGTGCCAACGGTTCATCATCAACAATAATTGCTTTAATCATTTGGTCGTTTTTAGTAACAGTTGCAATTCAACCTTAAAGATATTTTCTTTTTTGCTGATATTTAAATGGTATTCCTCTTTTTTGTAGAGGTACTCCAGCCGTTTTTGGACGTTTTTAAGGCCAATGCCGTGTGCTTCGTTCTTGGTAGGTTGAAGAGCCTCCTCGTAGTTGTTGCTTACCTTAAAATGAAGCCAGTTGTCTTTTACTTGAATTTGAATGTGGATGAAAGCCTTCTCACTGATGGATTTACTTCCGTGTTTAAACGCGTTGTCAACAAATGGCTCAAAAATGAGTGGAATAATAAGTTTGTCCCGAATAGCACCATCCAGCTCAAAACGAATGTCTGTTTGATCGGATAGGCGAATGCGTTGCAGTTCAATGAAGTTTTGAATAAACTCTACTTCTTTATGCAAGCTGATGAGGTTTTCCCGCGATTCATAGAGAACATGTCGCATCAAGTCCGACAGTTTCAGAATCATCTCAGGTGTTTTCTTCGAGTTGGTCAGCGAAAGGGAATAAATGTTGTTTAACGAATTAAACAAAAAGTGCGGGTTGATTTGGGCTTTCAGGGTGTTCAGTTCAGCCTTCAGCTTTTCCCGTTCCACTTTGTTGTACCGTAGCTCGATGTCCTGCATTTTTATCCAGTCGTTCACAAACTTGGCCAGCGAGCTGATGCCAATGTAAAAGCCTGTGGTGAAAAAATAGGTGGAAAACAGCTTGGGTTGGTAAAAATGCTGCAGGCTGTAAAACAGTCCGAGTATAACAAGCGAGGACAGCGCCATGGAAATCAACAACCAGAAGGTGTAGAAAATGTAGTATTTCTTTTTCAGAAACCTTGGAATCAACACCCAAAGGTTGATGTAAACGGCAAGCGCAAATCCGGTATTTAAAATCAGTGCCCGCAAAATATCTTTTGCCGCATTGAATTGGTAATCAGAAGCCACATAAAAAGAAGCCAACGCAAAAGCGGTACTGCTTAGCCAGAATAAAATCTGCAAAAGTACTTTATAGCGTTGGTAGTTTCTGATTAGTGGCATTAGATGCGGTCTTTGCGTTTGGTAAATTTATTGAAGTAATATTTTACCGGGTTCGTGTATTTTAAATGCTTCCACGGACGGCTGCTGTGCGGTTTGTGAATGACTGGCAGCATGGTGGCCAGGTAATTTTTATAGCCCAATGTTTTTGACTTGCGCGAGATGAATACATCATACCAATCCTTTTCGCGTGAGAGCTCCTGAAAGGAAAAATTCCGGAGCAACTCGGGAGTGAGCAGGGTGCAGCAAAAACTTAAGCTGTGTGAGGTATCAATAAGGGGCTGCTTTTCATTTTTGAAATTCAGGTAAGGAAAGTTGATGGCTCCCTCCTCATTGGTGGTTACAGCTCCCAGCATACCGCAGTTTGGAGCAATTTGACTCAAATCCCGCATTTTGTCCAAAGTGTCTGGCTGAATGATAACATCCGATTCAATAACGATCAAAGGGATGTTGAGCTCCAGCGCCTTTTGTTGTGCCATTTGAAGCACCAAATTATAGTTGGGCGATGGTGTTTCTGTTAGATCCTTCAGGTTGACAAGTTTGTAGCCATAGGCCGCTTGCTTCTCCTCCAAAATGGCTGTTGTTTCAGGTGTACTGAAATCATTGTAAACCACATGCTGATGATCTCCATTGGCCCGGTGAATGGCCTCAATGGTTTGCAAGGTTGTTTCGAGGGAGTCTTTTACAGGGGTAATGACCAGTGTCTTAGGCATATTGAGTGGCGTTAAAAGTTAATTCAAATTTTGAAGCCAGGTTCTCCAGGTCTTCAATAACTGCTTGTTGGACAGGGATTCCGTTGGCCAGGCGTTCCTGCGTCAAGAGGCGTTCCGGATCGCCCGGAATCAGCGTCTCATCTCCTGAGTTGACAGGCTCCGCTGTTCGGAAAGTACGAATCCAGGTGTCCATATGCTCTTTAAAGTCTTTGGCCGGGCGAAAAGCATCAATGCGGAAGGCGCCAAAAAAGTGTCCAATACCATCACCCACGGGGTTGGCCGGAGGATCGAGGAAAGCGACAAACGGAGGAACCCATGGGCCATAATTGGCTCCCGAGAGAACGGCTGAGAAAATGTCAACCATGGCACCCAGACAATAGCCTTTGTGGCTGCCATGTTCGCGGTCTCCACCTAGCGGAAGCATGGCTCCGCCCTTTTTCAGCGCAAAGGCATCGGTTGTTGGGCATCCGTCTTTATCCTGTGCCCACCCAAGAGGGGCATCTTCGCCCTTCCGTTGCAAAACTTCCAGTTTTCCATTGGCAACGGTAGTTGTGGCCATGTCCATCACAAAAGGAGGTTCATCCTGGGCGGGAATAGCCACCGCAATGGGGTTGGTTCCTAAAAAGCGACTTTTGGAAAAGGTCGGTGAAACCAAGGGACTGGCGTTGGTCATCGAAATACCAATCATGTCTTCATCCAAAGCCAGCATGGCATGGTAACCGGCAATTCCGTAATGGTTCGAATTTTTCACAGCTACCCATCCGCTACCTACCTGGCGTGCTTTATCCATGGCAATGCGCATGGCTTTAGGTCCGGCAACAAGGCCCAGGGCCAGGTCGGCATCGAGCACCGCTGTTGATGGGGTTTCATGTACAATTTTCATTTGAGGGCTGGCGTTCAGTCGGTTTTTCTCCCACAAACGCACATAACCACTCAGGCGGGCTACACCGTGTGAATCTACTCCGCGTAAATCTGCCTGGTTCAGGCAGTCAGCAGCCAATGCTGCTTCCTCGGGCGGGCAGCCTATTTTTTCAAAGACTTGTTGGGTGAAGTCTTTTAAATAACTTGAGCTTAACTTCATTTCTCAGCTTTATTTTTTGACAAAATCTCGTGCTGAGGCCTGGGCTGTCGGCATGATCAGTAAATCATCGATATTGACATGCGCCGGTCTCGAGAGCACAAAGTAAATACTTTCTGCAATGTCGCGGGCACTTAAAGGGGTAAAACCTTCATAAACTTTGGCGGCCTTCGCTTCGTCGCCTTTGAAACGAACCAGGGAAAATTCGGTTTCAATGGCACCGGGGCTGATGGTCCCCACTTTGATGTTGTAAGGAGCCAGCTCGATGCGCATGGCTTTGCTGATTGCATTAACCGCATGCTTGGTTCCGCAGTACACCGAACCATTGGGGTAGGCCTGAATGCCGGCAATTGAAGACACGTTGAGGATGTGTCCCTGCTGGCGGGCAATCATCCAGTTCGAAACTTCGCGGGTCATGTACAGCAGGCCTTTAATGTTGGTGTCAATCATTGCTTCCCAGTCTTCCCAGTCTGCTTGATTGATCGGATCAATTCCGGCAGCCAGTCCGGCATTGTTGAGCAGAATGTCAACTTGTTTCCAGCTTTCGGGGAGTGACGCCAAGGCCTGGTCAACTTCTGTTTTCGAGCGAACATCAAAACAGAGGGGATACACCTGGCAGGTTTCGTGCTCTAATTCTTCTTTTAATTTTTCAAGCCGATCGTGTCTTCTTCCGGTTATGATAAGGTTGAAATGATTCTCGGAGAGTATTTTGGCGGTTTCCAACCCAATGCCGGAGGTGGCTCCGGTAATTAAAGCAATTTTTTGTTTCATGGCATTTTGTTGTTTATTCTGAGGGAATTAAAATTCTTCTTTTTTTATGGAAAAATCAACTACTTGACTATTTTTGTTTTCATTATCGACCTAAAGATTTATACAATTATGGCTGAAATTGCTGAAAACCAAGCGGTGTTCTCTATTGATCAGATTGAAGAGCCCAAAGATATCAATGATATCGTTTTTAACCTAATGGTCAATCCCAATCTGGCCCCGGTTAATTACTTTAATGATTTTAGTGAAGAAGGATTTGATCTGGAAAGTGTGGCCAACGGAGAGACCGACGATGCCGGGATTTTCACGGCAGACAATGGGCAAATGATGGCCATGACGACACATGCCTTTCATCATCATCTGGATACAGACCCTAAAACGGCAATTGAAATCCTGATTAGCAGAGCAGCTCGCCGAATGGCTTGTTACGGGGCTAAACCTGAAGCAGTGAGTGCTTTCCTGTATCATATCAATATTGCTCATCCCAACGGACAGTTTATAGCCTCGGGAGCAAAGAAAGGGCTGGAAAATGCTTGCAAAAAGTTTGGAGTGAAAGTGTCGGACCGCAAAATTCGATTCGATTATTTTAGCGGACACGGCACAGTGACACCAACCATTATTGTGAGCTTGATGGGGAGTGTGGAAGATAAAAACAAAGTGATTACGCACAAGCTGAAAAACAAAGGCAACAATATCTTTGTTATCGGAAAATCGTTCGATGATATTAGTTCTTCGGAGTACCTGGAATTTTATCATGAAGTGTATGATTCGCCTCTTCCGCAATTTGACATTGACATGGAAGTGCGCTTGCAGGAAGCTATGAAGACACTTGTCGACCGGCAGTTGATTTCTTCGGCCAGCCCGGTAGGACGTGGAGGTCTTTTCTTTTCATTGCTGCGTGCCGGAATGCCGGCAGGTTTAGGTTTTGACATTACGACTGATGCTGAAATCCGCCGCGATGCCTTCCTGTTTGGCGAGTCTATGGGCCGATTAATTGTAGGGGTTTCGCAAGAAAACGAAGATGACTTTGTGGATTATCTGCAAAGCACAAAATTGCCATTTTTTACCTTGGGACATGTCACTAAAGGAGAAATCCGGGTTGATGATGAATCCCTTGGGTTTATTGATAAAATGATACCAAACGCTGAATGACAGTAGCTCCATATCAAGATTCTGATAAGAATAAAAAACAGCAGGTCGAGCAAATGTTCGACAATATTGCTCCTAAATATGATTTTTTGAACCACTTTTTAAGCTTGGGCATCGACAAGCTCTGGCGGAAAAAAGCGATTCGTATTTTGAAAAAAGACCAGCCCAAACGCATCCTGGATGTAGCCACCGGAACCGGTGATTTTGCCATTGCCGCTTCCAGGCTGGAAGTGGACGAGATTGTTGGTTTCGACTTGTCGGAGCAGATGATCCGCGTGGGGGAAGAAAAAGTGAAGAAGCGCGGGCTTAGTTCGGTGATTCATTTTCAAAAAGGCGATTCGGAGAACATGCCTTTTGAAAATGAATCATTTGATGCGCTTACTGTGGCTTTCGGGGTGCGTAATTTCGAAAATCTTCAAAAGGGATTAGATGAGTTTCACCGGGTTTTGCGTGAAGGCGGTTTGGCATTGATTCTGGAGTTTTCGAAACCTAAATATTTCCCGTTTAAACAGCTGTATCGGTTCTATTTCTTTCATATTTTACCGCGGCTTGGGGGAATGATTTCAAAAGATGCCTCGGCTTATTCATACCTGCCGGAGTCGGTTATGGCTTTTCCTGATGATCAGGTAATGCTTGATATTTTGCGACAAACCGGTTTTACTGAGGTTAGCCAGAAAAGACTAACCTTAGGGATCGCAACGATTTATATTGCACGCAAATAATGACGTTCACGCGTGCTGCAAGACAATATTTCCTGAATATTGCGGTTTTTCAAGCATGAGATTGTTTGGAATTTGTTTTTGATCCTTATTTTTGATGTCAAAGTTCTCAAACAAGGTAAATTAGAACAACTCGCTTTTGAAGGAATTGTTTCAGTTGTAAAATTTGATCAGAACCAGTGAAAAAGCTCATTAGCATTATTATCCTTTTGTATTTGTCAGCAAGTGCTTTTGCTCAGCATCAGCGTGTCAAAAATTTGACCACGTTTGATGACAAAAAACTACACTTTGGATTTACCATTGCAATCAATACGCTGGACTTTAGCATGGAACATTATCGTCCGATTGGTAATAATCCGGATTTTGTTTTTGAAGACTGGCAAAATGTCGATGGGCATGAGATTACCGCTCAGGATACGGTTTTTGCTGATATTGCTCAGCCCATTCCAGGGCTTACGGTTGGGATTGTAAGTAACCTGAGGCTGGGTGAATATTTTGACCTGCGCTTCTTGCCAGGCTTGTCTTTTGGTGAGCGACGCCTGGTTTACAATGTGCCGGTTTACGATATTTCCAATGTCAGTTCAGAGGCGCTGGAGTTTTATTCCATCAAATCAACCTATATTGACTTGCCTTTGCTGGTGAAGTATAAATCCAGCCGACTGAATAATCAACGGCCGTATTTAATTGCCGGACCTGCCATGCGCATTGATATCTCCAAAACAGGAAAAGAAGATCTGGTTCGTGTAAAACGCGGGGGCTTTTATTTTGAAGCTGGTGTCGGATGGGACAGTTACCTGCCTTTCTTTCGCCTGTCAACCGAGCTGAAAGTGAGTCTTGGTTTAGGAAATATGCTTAATGATGGTCCCGATGAAACCCAACGTCAGTATTATACTTCAGCAATCAAAAAGCTGACTTCCAATGTTTTTACTTTAAGTTTTCATTTCGAATAAGTTGAAAAAAGAATTGAATATATCCCTGACTCCTAAACAGGCGTCAGAAGAGCAGTGGTATCGTCCCATAATTGCGAAAAAATTAGGAGTGGCCGATGCTGATATTACGGCCATTGTTGTGCGTCGAAAGTCGATTGATGCGCGCCAGCGACAAATCAGGATTAACCTGGGGGTAGCTGTTTATCTGGGGGAACAACCCGATACCGAACGAGTTACTTACGAGTATCAGCATGTAGGTTCGAAACCGCCGGTAGGCATTGTAGGAGCAGGTCCGGCCGGACTGTTTGCTGCTTTGCGGCTGATTGAACTCGGCTTTAAGCCAATTGTGTTCGAGCGGGGGAAAAATGTGAGCGACCGTAAGCGCGACATTGCCTTGATCCACCGGGAGCACCTGGTTGATCCGGATTCGAACTATGGCTTTGGCGAAGGTGGTGCCGGCACTTTCTCGGATGGAAAACTCTATACCCGCTCAAAAAAACGGGGGAATGTTCGGAAAATTCTGGAGGTATTTGTGCAGTTTGGAGCCGATCCTCAAATTCTGATTGATGCTCATCCTCACATCGGGACCGACAAACTGCCACAGGTTATTCGGGGCATGCGTGAGCAAATCCTGGCGTGTGGTGGCGAAATTCACTTCAGCAGTCGGGTAACGGATTTAATCATTCAGAATGATCAATGTAAAGGCTTGAAACTAGCCAATGGCAATTCGTATGAGTTTGGTGCCTTGATTTTGGCTACGGGCCACTCGGCACGCGATATTTACGAAATGCTTTATCGGAATGGAGTTAACCTGGAAGCCAAGACCTTTGCCATGGGTGTTCGGGTGGAACATCCGCAAGCGCTGATCGATTCCATTCAATACCATCAACCACAGCGTGGCCCGTACTTGCCGGCTGCAACCTATTCCTTTGTTGAGCAGGTGAAAGATCGTGGGGTGTACTCCTTCTGTATGTGTCCGGGTGGGTTTATTGTGCCGGCTGCAACAGCTCCTGGCGAATTGGTGGTGAATGGCATGTCGGCCTCCAAACGAAATTCACCTTTTGCCAATTCGGGTTTGGTGGTGGAAGTCCGGCCCGAGGACTTGCGTGAATTTCAGCATCACGGTGTTTTTGCCGGCTTGGAATTCCAAAAGCAGGTAGAAAAACTTTGCTTTATGCTGAGTGGACAAACCCAGCTGGCACCCGCCCAGCGTTTGGCCGATTTTGTGGCAGGCAAAAAATCGGCTGATCTGCCGGATTCTTCTTATCGTCCGGGATTGGTCGCATCGGCCTTGCACGATAAATTGCCCAAGCGCATTGCCAGCCGCTTGCGTGAAGGAATTCAGCAAATTGATAAAAAATCGAAGGGGTTTTTATCCAACGAAGCCCTGGCAGTGGGGGTGGAGTCGCGCACCTCTTCTCCGGTTCGCATCCCTCGAAATGACCTTGACATGCAGCACATTCACATTAAAGGATTGTATCCGTGTGGAGAGGGAGCCGGTTATGCCGGAGGAATTGCTTCCTCGGCCATGGATGGTGAGCGTTGCGCCGAAGCGCTGGCACAGAACTTCAAGCAATAAATTGATTATTTCTGACAACGAGTTGGGCTGGCGCATTATTTGCTGTTTGGGCAGTTCTACTCTTTTGTATAGAATGTGCCCGGAATTTATTTTTTAGGTGAACCTTTTTGTTTTCGCGTGTACTGTTCTAAAAAGCAGTCTATGTTATTCGACAAAAGGAAGTATTGGTGGTTAATTGCCGCAGTCGTTTTATTAACTTTAGCGTACGTTTTAATGAGCGGTCCGGCTAATTCAGAAGCCAGTCAGTTTGATGAAAGCATCTTTAGCTTTCGACGAATTACATTGGCTCCACTGCTCATTGTCGGGACCTATGCAGGTTTAATCTATCTAATTTTAAAGCGCACCAAAAACGCATGTTCGGAGCGAAAAGGAAAATAAAGAGCGATGAGCAGTTGATGCAAGCGATTTGTAATGGTAATCAGCAAGCTTTTAACCAGCTTTACGACCGCTACAAAGAGCGTTTGTATTATTACTTCTATCGGATGCTTGGAAATTCGGAAGCCTTGGCGAACGACTTTTTGCAAGATGTCTTTCTGAAAATCATCGAAAAACCAAGCCGCTTTAATCCGGACTTCCCATTTAAAACCTGGATATTTTCAGTTGCATATAATTTATGTAAGAATGAATACCGGCGTCGGGAGGTTCGTCAGGAAAAATTGGACAAGGAGCAGTTGGTTAAGCCGGTGATTCCTCATCTGGTTTCGCAGGATGAGTTGATCAGCCGCATTTTTGAAAGCCTGGATGCTTTGAGTCAGGAGCATCGCTCGGTTTTTCTGATGCATTACCGGGAAGGCTTTCCGATTAAGGAGATTGCTGACATGCTTGGGATTGCGCCGGGCACGGTGAAATCACGACTGTTTAATACGCGCAGGTATTTGGCTGAAAAATTTCAGCATTTGAAAGGTGAATTTGAATTTTAAGGCAGAAGGCTATGAGGGAAAAACAATTAGAAAAAATCATTCGACAAGATGTTATTGGTAGCCCGGATCCTCAGGTGATCAATCGGCTAAACTATGCTTTTATGATCAAATCAGTTCAAAGCAAGCCCCGGCAAAATTCATTCAGCGGATTTCTGGGATGGATCTTTTCATTAAAAGGTTTTGGCCTAAAAACCGGGGTGGCAACTGTACTCCTGGCTTTTGTGATGATTGGCCCAAAGCTGAATACTTCTTCAGAAGCTCAGCTATTAATTGATTCAACGCGCGTACAACAAAGTTTTGTTTTGGATTCAACACTGTTTAAGCAGGATTCCCAATCCCGAATTGACAGTGTCTTTTAGCTTGTTCCGGAGTCAGCTGGTTGCAATACGAAATTTATTATTTAAAAATTAAAGGGGCGAAAAGAGTATTTCTTTTCGCCCCTTTAATTCTTTTTCGATTTTGCTATTCAAGCCGGGCCATGTAGGTGCTTAGGCTTTCCATGAGCGTTGGTGTTAGTGCCAGCTGATTGGATTGCGCGATGGAAACCAACGTCTGAAAATAATATAGTTTTCGTTGTAGGTTTTGCATCATGTTTGCGTCCAGCTGTTCTGTCAGCAGGAGCTGATAATTGATCCATTCGCTCAGGTTGGCGGCCATTTTTTGAAGTTGTTTTTCTCCGGCCTCTTTTTCTTCAAGTTGAAAATACAGCTCACACATCAAAATTGAATAGTAGTCCAATTCCCGGTTTCGGAATGGAAGAATTTCTTCTGCCTCCTGAAGTACCTGAAGGGCTTCTGACTGGCGGTTCTCGTTGGCGAGCGCTTTGGCCAGCTGATAAAAAGATGGCCGTATTTGCGCTGAAGCAAACAGGTAACGATGGTACCAGTCAAAATAGATGCTTTCATCTTTCAAATTCTCCCAGTTGCAGCGCTTCATCAGGTTAGTATAAAGCCGGTCGGTTTCCACCTGCCCGTTTTCCAGTTGCGACCCACCGGCGTAGTACTCCGGAACCAGACGGTAAACCAATCCATCGTTCCGAATATAGTTTTGAAGACCATATTTATGAACATCGGCAAGAGATGTAAAGCAAATCGGGCGGTTGGCATTGTTGGAATTAAGAATATCCCAGAAAGCTAATTCATTGCGCATGAGGTATTCTTTTTGGGGTTGAACCGGAATCTTCTGGTTGGCCATTGTCAGGTACATGTTTTCAACCGGAATAAAGTTTACCTTCTCACCTGAGTACAGCGCAACTTTGGTTTGTGAACTGTCATTTGTTATGAAATTCAGTACTTTTTGCAAGTCTTGTTCCCCCTCGATTTTAGGGATGATGGGCAAATAATCAACCTCACCCTGGGTGTATTTTTCTACCGGAACGGATAGCTTGATGCCTTCGTTGTCATAGATTTTACGAGTTATTTGCTTGATGTAGGATCCGGCATTGAGGTATGGCATCACCACGACACGCACGTCCTGGCGGATACCTTCCACTTCCTGACAATACCAAAGGGGATAAGTGTCGTTGTCTGCATGGGTGAACAGGATGGCGTTTGGTTCGCAGCACATCAGGTAATTGCGGGCCACATCCCGGGCTGAATAGCGCCCCGATCGGTTGTGATCGTCGTAGTTTTGGTGAAGCAGCAATCCCGGACCGGCCGCCAGAGCCAGAAGACAGGTGATTACCAAGGCCGGAGTTGCCCGATAGTTGGACTGTAACCAATTGAATAGGGCCAGTGTGCCCATCCCGATCCAAAAGCTAAAAACAAAGAATGACCCGACAAAGACGTAATCCCGCTCACGCGGAGTGATTGGAATTTCATTCAGGTAGATAACCAATCCCACACTCATAATTCCAAATAGAACGATCAATTCTACAAAGCTTTGTTTCTCTCTTCGATAATGAAAGATCACACCGACCAGACCCAATATCAGGGGTAAAAAGAAATAGCGGTTGTTGGCTTTATTCGTTTTAAGCTCATGGGGCAGGTGTTCCGAATCACCCAGTCGCTGGCGATCCAGAAGGGGAATGCCTGATTGCCAGTTGCCATATTCCAGTTCGCCACGGCTTTGAATATCGTTTTGACGACCAACAAAATTCCACAGAAAATAACGAACATACATGTGTCCGAATTGATAGCGCCAAAAGTAATTGAAGTTTTCAGCCAATGTCGGAACAGAGGTCTGTGCTTGTTCGCCCTTCATGCTTGAATAGGTCACCTTGCGCTCCTTCAGGTTTACCCAATTGGCGTAGGCTTGCCGGTGCTGCTTGTCGGTGCTGTGCAGACGAGGAAAGAAACTGGTTGTTCCTTTGGCGTAGTTCACTTTCGGGGGAAGCCTCACCGGATAGTACTTTTCACCATCAAATTCGTAGCTGACACGTTCTGTATACGAAATGGGCACGGAGCCATAGGTTTCACCATGTAAAATCGGACGGCTGCCATAGCTTTCGCGGTTGAGGTAGTTAATCAGTTCGAAGGTCGTTTCTGGATTTCCCTGATCCAATGGAGGATTGGCTGCCGAGCGGACAAAGGGGACGAAATAAGAAGTATAGCCCAGCATCAGGAACAGCAAACACAATAAGGCCATGTTGAGCCCGGGCTTTCGGCGAAGTTCAGAGTAAGCCAAAGCCCCTGAGATAACCGAGGCCAACAGCAGCAGGTAAAAGTAGAACCCGGAGTTGACCGGTAATCCAAGCTTATTAACCGCCAGCAACTCAAATGGCCCGGCGAGGGAAAAGATGCCGGGAATGAAAATTTTCATCAGGAAGATAATAAATAAACCGGAAGTCGCCAATACGGCCAGCGTACCTTTGAAGGAAGGTTTGTATTTCTTGAAGTAGATAATTAATGCAATGCTAGGTAATACCAACAGATTGAGAAGATGCACCCCAATGGACAATCCGGTGAAAAAGAAAATCAACACAAGCCAGCGGTTGGCCGTAAGTTCGCTGGCCTCGCGCTCCCAGCGAGTGGCAGCCCAAAGTACCAATGCCATGAATAAGGAGGATAGAGCATATACTTCGGCTTCCAGGGCAGAAAACCAAAAGGAATCGGTAAAGGCAAAACTTAGGGCGCCCACTGCGGAGGCCAGTAGGATGGCGTTGGGCTGTTTTGCGGTTATTTTTTCCATCACCCAGCTTGATATAAAGAAGAGCAGCATGACTGTTCCGGCGCTGGAAAGGGCCGATACCCCATTAATAAGAAGAGGCACACGTTCTACATGCCCAAAGCTGAACAAGGAAAAGATCCGCCCAAGCAGCAAAAATAGTGGAGCCCCTGGCGCATGACAAATTTGAAGTTTGTAGGCCGAAGCCAAAAACTCGCCGCAGTCCCACAAACTCAAAGTTGGCTCGATGGTTAGTCCGTAAACAATCAGTGAAATTGCAAATACCGACCAGCCCAGTGCATTTTTCTTACGTTGATAATTCATCTGATAGCTGTTGTTGTTTACTAATACACTTGAAAAAGGAAAGGTTCAGTTGTTAGAGGTTGACGTGGGGGCATTTTCTCTATAGGGAATGGTCTTTAAGCTCTGCCCGTGGAGGTTCTTTGTTGGTTCACGATCGGTTTAAATCCGGTTGTTTTGACGATTTACTGGTGACTTGTTGGCTGAGAAGAGGGCCATTCTCCGTATTTTTCATTTATTTTGAAGCTTTAAATCATACATCAAAATGACAAACATGCTTAACCGACGTCAATTTTTACAAAAGGGAGCAGCAGCTTCTCTTGCAACTACTGTATTGTTTAAGGGAGCTCAGGCGATGAGTGCACCTGCCGCAAAGAAGCCCGTGGCTATTTCAACCTGGAGCCATGGAATACCAGCCAATGAGGCCGCCTGGAAAGTGTTGAAAGCAGGAGGAACGGCATTGGATGCGGTGGAGCAAGGCGTTCGGGTTCCGGAAGCTGACCCGAAGGAAATGAGTGTAGGTTACGGCGGACGTCCTGACCGGGATGGCCATGTAACCCTGGATGCCTGCATTATGGACGACAAAGGGAATGCCGGATCGGTTTGCTTTTTAGAGCATATCAAACATCCTATTTCGGTAGCCCGCTTGGTGATGGAAAAAACACCGCACGTAATGCTTGCCGGTGAAGGTGCTTTGCAGTTTGCCTTGGAAAATGGGTTTGAAAAGGAAGACTTGCTAACCGATGAGGCACGCCGTCAGTGGGAAGATTGGAAAACAAAGGCCGACTATCATCCCGAAGTGAATATTGAAAACCACGACACCATTTCGATGCTGGCCTTGGACGTGCACGGTAATTTGAGCGGAGCTTGTACGACATCAGGAATGGCTTACAAGTTGCACGGACGCGTTGGTGATTCACCCATTATTGGTGCCGGAATGTTTTGCGACAACGAAGTTGGAGGTGCCGCGGCTACCGGTCATGGCGAATGGGTGATGCGTACCTTGGGGAGCTTTTTGGTGGTGGAACTGATGCGTCAGGGACGTTCGCCACAAGCCGCCTGTGAAGAAGCCGTAATGCGAATTGTGAAGCTGCAACCAAACTTTGATGAAGTGCAGATTGGGTATATTGCCATCAATAAAGCGGGTGAAACAGGAGCTTATTGCTTGCATCCCGGCTTTAACTACGCGCTTTACGAGGATGATAAGAATGTGTTGATTGATGCCGAATCCTATTTGAAAAAATAGGTTAAGGCGTTCGCTGGGCTTCCAGATAACTCAACACAAAACGTATTTCAGAAAAGCTGCATTGGTCGCCCAGTGCGGCTTTTATTGCTCCCATAGACTTGTTTTTGCTCTTTTCGTAGGCCTTTGTAATGGCATCCTGCTTCTTCTTATCGACCAATCCCTTGAGTTGTAAATCCCCTTGAGCGACAAAATGTGCCAGGTGACTTTCAATCGTTGTTGCTGCCAGCTGTCTTTCGCGGGCAATCTCGGTGATGGATTGTCCGGTTTTGAACAAAGCATAGCTGATGTGTTTAGAATCGAGCATGGCTTTGGCTGGCTCTTTGTCGGCATTGGCAGGCAGTTCCATGTCTTTTTCACGTCGGTAGGCAATTGTGAGTTGCAGAATATCTTTTCCAAACTGCTGCATTTTTTTTCCACCCATGCCCTTAATGGCTTTCAGCTCGTTGATGGTTGCAGGCAGCTGATCCACGATGGCTAATAAGGTTTTCTGTGGAAGAATTTTTGAAATGGGCAGGCTGTTGTCTTCGGCTTTTTGCACTCGCCAACTCAGCATCTGCTTGAAAAAATCGGGATGCTTTGAAATCAGTGTTTTGCTGGCTCCGCTGGCTGCCGCCCGACCACTTAAATCCATCGATGCTTTAGCCTTCACATCAATGTAGGTTTTCATTTCAAAACCCGACCGGCAGCATTCCAGCACCTGTCGTTTGCTGTTTAATTCGCGGTGCAGCTTTTCGAAGGCTTCCTGAAAACTTTTCCGGACGGCCTTGTTGTCGGTTTCAAATCCAAGTGCATCGATGGGCTGAATCAGCACCGTTTTCTGTTTTTCCAAGTAATAAGCACATGCTTTTTTGATGCGCTCTTGCAGTTGTTCGTTATCTTCAGCATCGGATGTCAGGGTGATTAGTTGCCGGATTTGCCGTTCAAAGGTTGCTGATACTGCCATGATTTCGGTGTTCAATTGCGGGAGAATAGCTTGCAGTTGTTGAGGCAGATTGCCGAGCAGCAAAGCGCCGTGTTCATCGCATAGCTTCATTAAATATTGCAATTGCCAGCGGATAAGGTTGAAATCAAACAGTTCGGTCAATAATTGAAGCTGATATTTTTTCCGGGATTTAAGCAATTCTCTTTCTCCGGGCTCATTGGCTTCTACCTGGCTGGTAAATGAAATGACGGTTTCATCATTTTTTACGCTGTGTGTTTCAATCGGCGTACTTAGAACCAAGCCCTCCAGTGATTTGCAGCGACTTAGCGCCACGTAAACTTGTCCGTGAGCGAATGATTGCTGTGCATTGATAATGGCTTTTTCGAAGGTTAGCCCCTGGCTTTTATGGATGGTAATGGCCCAGGCCAGTTTCAGAGGAAATTGCTCAAATTCGCCAATGAGGGTTTCTTCAATCTCCTGGGTTTGCTTATTGATGCCGTATTTGGCATTTTGCCATTTGTCGCGCTCCACCACGATGGGTTTGACGTCGCCTTTGCATGTCACTTCAATGTAGTCCTCGTCAATTTCGGTAACCGTTCCAATTTTACCGTTGTAGTATCGTTTTTCTGGCGAACTGTCATTTTTTACAAACATGACCTGGGCGCCGGGCTTCAGCACCAATTTATAGTCCGTTGGATACAGGTATTCCGGAAAGTCGTCATACACATTGGCTTCAAAAGAACTGGCTTTTGTTTTCAACGCTTCCAACTTCGATTGGTTGAGTTGTTGAGCCTGGTAATTGTGTGTGGTAAGCGTAATGTATTCATCCTCTGTTTGGGCTTGGAAGTTGGGGATGTACCGTTTGTTGAGCTCGTTTAAAGTTGGGGCATCAGCTTGGTTGTCGCGTATTTTATTGAGAAGTCCAATAAATCGTTCATCACTTTGCCGGTAAATGTGCTTCAACTCAATGCTGATAAACGAGGCTTGTTTTAAAGCGCGGCTACTGAAGAAATAGCAGGTGTCGTAATAACTTCTCAGCAAGTTCCACTCGTCCTCTTTAACTACGGGAGCCAACTGCTGCAAATCGCCAATCATGAGCACCTGAACGCCCCCAAAAGGTTTGCGTCGGTCCCGAAAACGTCGCAATACTTCATCGATCCCATCCAGCAAATCGGCACGGACCATACTGATTTCATCAATCACCAGCAAGTCGAGACTACGGATGATGTTGATCTTTTCTTTGCTGTAACGTTTGACCGCTGTTGGCGCATTCAAACCATTCGGATTACTGATGGAGAAGGACGGATTAGTTTGTGGTATTTGAGGCCCAAATGACATCTGAAAAAAGGAATGAATGGTCACTCCACCGGCATTGATCGCTGCAACGCCTGTTGGTGCCACAACGACCATCCGTTTGGGTGATTCATGCTTCAGGTTACGCAGAAAGGTGGTCTTTCCGGTACCAGCTTTCCCGGTCAGGAAAATATTTTGATTGGTATATCGAACGAAGTCCTGCGCCAGCTGTAATTGTGGGTTTTCGATGCTTGTTGTCATGTTATCAGCCGGTTTTATGGGGATTTTAAGAATAGCGGGAATGCTAAGTTTTGTTAAACTAAAATACGCAAAATCAATGGAGAATAAAAATGAGCAAACATTTTTTTTCAAGACCTGTTTTTTCTTTTCTCCAGAGAAAAATTCAGATCATGTATATAATTTTATAGACTTACAAGGTTCCGGTAAGTGAGGCCGACAAGCATTTGGAGCCTCATATCCGGTTTATTGACACTTATTTTGAATAAGGCGTTTTTCTGCTGTCGGGCAAAAAATATCCCGCAGTGGGGGAGAGCTCGATGCTCCAGTCGCAATGAACTGGAAGAAATCATTCGTCAGGATCCCTTTTATGAACTAGGGATTGCCGATTTTGAGATTACTGAGTTCGATGCAACCAGAGCAGGAAAGGGTTTGGACAGCCTACTGGACTAGACAATTGCCTTGCCGTGAAATTCAGTTGTTTGTATTGTTTGGCTTAAGTCAGCAAGATTGTCGCGCGTGACTTTTCCTGCGGCAACAATTGTCAATTTGCCATTGGCTCGCTCAATCAACTGGTTTAGAATTTCAGTTCCTTCTTTTGCGGTTGCCTTAGTTCCGGAAGTCAGCAGCCGGTCAACGCCAAGTTCAACCAAGGTGTCAATTCCTGCTAGCGGATTGGCTAATTCATCAAATGCTTTGTGGAACGTAACTTGCATTGGTCTTGCGCGCTCTACAAGCATGCGTGTATTGGCTACATCAATTTCTCCATCAGCAGTTAGCAAGCCAAAAACAACAGCGGGTACGCCCAGCTCTTTACAGCGATCGATGTCTTCTTGCATGATTTCTAATTCTTCCTCCGAATAGACAAAGTCACCACCGCGAGGACGGATCATAACAAAGGGGGGAATTGAGAGCTTTTCCATACAGGCTTTGATTGTGCCATACGAAGGAGTGGTTCCGCCTACGGCCAGGTTTTCACAAAGCTCAACGCGGTTGGCTCCGGCTTGTTGAGCTGCTAAGGCTTGCGTAAAGTTTTCAATACAGGCTTCTTTAATCATGATCTTTGGTATTAAGTATTTGAATTTGTTTTTGTTTGCTCTTTCATCAGCGAGTTGGCAGCCAGCCAGGCTGTGGAGTAGGCAATTTGCAGGTTATAGCCTCCGGTGTTGGCATCCAGATCCAGCACTTCGCCAGCGAAGTAGAGGTTTTTGACGTTTTTGGATTGCATGGTTTTTCCATCCACCTCGCTGGTGCTGATGCCTCCGGCAGTAATGATGGCTTCGTTGAAACCGCGATAGTCGACGACATCAAAAGACAGGCTCTTCATCATCAGCATAATTTTGCGACGCTCTTTGGCATTAATCTGGTGTCCTTGTTTTTTTCCGTCGATTTGGAGGTCCTCCATAAAAACGGGGATAAGCTTGGAGGGCAGCCAGCTTTTAAAAATATTTTCGATTTGCTTTTTACCATTGGCATCCAGATCACGTATTAGTCGTGCATCCAGCTTGTTTTCATCCAAAGCAGGCTTTAAATCAATGGTGATTTTGACCTTGTTTTTTTGATTCAGTTCATCGACAACCAACCGGCTTAAGGTAAGGATAATTGGTCCGGTGAGCCCGTAGTGTGCAAACAGCATTTCGCCAAAGGCATCCTTCTGCTTTTTGTTGTTCACCCAAACACTGGCGGTAACATTCTTCAGGCTTAATCCTTGCAGATCGGCAGCCATTTTTCCAGCGGTAACCAAGGGAACAAGGGCCGGACGTGCTGGAACAATGGTATGACCCAGCTGTTCGGCCAGCAAGTAGCCATCGCCGGTTGATCCGGTGGCCGGGTACGATTTACCTCCGGTGCACAGAATGACGGAGGAGCAAAGAATCTGTTCGGTTTGCCCTTGTCGTTGGATCTGAACTCTTGAGATTTGTCCTTCTTCTGCTATTAGCTTGGTTACTTGCGAAGAGTAAAGAAAGTCGACCTTGCGTTTTCTCACCCAACTCATCAAAGCATTCAACACTTCCAGGGCTTTGTTGTTGGTCGGGAAAATTCGTCCTCCGCGTTCAACCGTTGTCTCCACGCCTTCGGCATTCAGCAGCTCAACAATATCCTTCGAGAAAAAAGCACCAAAAGCAGGTTTTAGGTATTTGCCATTGGGAAAGATATTTTTGAAATAGTCAGACTGATAGGCATCGTTGGAAATATTGCAACGGCCTTTTCCGGTAATCAGTAGTTTGCGTCCGGCCGATCGCATTTTTTCGATTACCAGGACGCGTGCGCCCAATTCGGAAGCCCGTCCGGCGGCAATTAAGCCTGCAGGGCCGGCCCCAATTACAACGACGTCGTAAGCAGGCGTACTTTTTGTTTTTGTCATCAAATAGCTTTTAGGCTGGCAAAAGTACAGGTTTTCGCTTAATTTTTGATGAGCCCTGGCAATTATGTCGGTGGCAATTGGAGCAAAAAAAAGCAACCGGGTGGTTGCTCTTTTTATTCTGCATATAAATTATTGAAAACCTTTTTGCCGCACTTAGGCAAGAGTCGGTTTCTAATGTCAACAAGAAAACGGATGCTTTAGTTTTTTGTAAGCAGGTATTTATTGATGTTATCAACAAACATTTTTTCGGTTTCTTCATTGGATCGTCCAATTCCTGCCATCATAACAGGCTTTCCTTCAACAGGGATGTACAGAAAAGCCGGAATGCTTTGGATGCCAAAAACGCCAGCCAGTTCGCGCTCTTTTTGGGTGTCTACTTTGTAAACTTTGACTTTGCCGGCAAATTCGTTTGAAACTTCTTCCAGAATGGGAGAGGCGATTCGACACGGTCCGCACCAGTCGGCGTAGAAGTCAATGATGACCGGCTTTTCGCCCAGGAATTTCCATTCTTCGGGCGACTCTTCATAGTTCCAAACTTGTTTTAAAAACTCGTCTTTCGAAATCAAGCTTGTGCCACCTTCTTCCTTGTCTTGTGAAATGGTGGTTGAAGGCGTATTGGATATGGGGTCATTGGTTTTTCCGTTTCCACTGGCACATCCCACGGTTGTAACTGCTGCAAGTGCAATGACTGCGAATAATTTCTTCATCTTATTTATTTTTTGTCGTTTTTGACTACTATTTAAACCCTAAAACACTTTAATGTGCATTCGGTTTGTTATTTTAATCAATAGATGCAAATATATAGAAATGTAAATATCAATGATTGTGCCAAAAGTTAAGAATTGTTATTTTTTAAAAGAATGAAAAAAAATGTATGTCCCCACGCAACCTATTTGGTAGCTGATCAATCTATTGGTTGTGTAATTCAAAACAGAAAAAAGAGAAAAAAATGAAAAGGTTTTTGAAATTTGGTTTAGTCGCTATGCTGAGCATGGTGTTGTTCAGCTGTGATTGGAATGATGATGATGGATATTCATTGGATAAATTTTGGGTTGGCTTCGGAGTAATCCATGTTAACGATGATGCCGGCTTTACCATTAAAATGGATGATGGATCCGAACTTTTTCCGGTGGATGGTTATTATCATTGGGATGAAGAGGATGACAGCACCCGAGTGCTGGTCAATTTTACCGTGTTAGGTGATAAGCGTGTTGATGATGAGGTTGAGGAATACTACGTGCGTATCAACTCCATCAGAGATATTTTATTTAAAGGAATTCTCGATATTACTGAAGAAATAGAAGATAGTATCGGGAACGATCCGATTCATGTTGAAAGTGTTTGGACCACCAACAACATGCTGACTTTTGAATTGGACTATTATGGAAATGGAATGATTCACTATGTGAACCTGGTGAAAGAACCTGGTGAAATTACGGCGGACAACCAGCCTGTTGCGCTAGAGTTGAGACACAATGACCGTGATGACGCTCCCAATTTCCGCATGTCAGCGTTTGTTACTTTCGATTTGAGCTCTTTGCAAATTGAAGGACAAGACTCGGTGGCCTTTAAAGTAACCGGAAAAGATTACGAAGGAGAAGTGTTTGAGTACGAAGGTACTTATCGCTATTGATGGGTGATTACATCAATTGGTTAAGATGACAGCACCTGTTCCCTGGCGGAACAGGTGCTTTTTTATTGCAATAAGTACTTTACAGCGGTGAATCTTTTTATTATTCTGGGCAAAGCTGTATTTTTCGGACGCTGAAAAATTGAATAACCCATGAAAAAATTAGTTGTTTTACCTGTTCTGGCTCTCATGCTTTGTGCCGGAATGAAATCAGAAGTTATGGCTGAAGAAAAGAAAACTTACGTCCCGGAAACACCCAAGCTGAAATCAGATGTTATGACTCCGGAAGTGTTGTGGTCTTTTGGGCAGCTTGGAAATGCCGAGTTGTCGCCGGATGGCAAGACGGTGTTGTATGCGGTGACCTATTACCATATCGAAGAAAATAAGTCGTACCGCGAATTGTATACCATTCCGGCTAAAGGAGGAGAAAGTAAGCAGATAACTCATACGGCACTCAAAGAGTCCGGAGCACAGTGGCGCCCTGACGGGCAGAAAATTGGCTATTTGTATGCCAAAGACGGCGAGACTCAACTTTGGGAAATGAATCCTGATGGTTCGGATGCGGTTCAAATTACCGAGATTGAAGGAGGCATTACCGGCTTTAAATATTCGCCGGATCAAAAGCACATTCTTTACACCAAAGCCGTGAAACTGGATGATGATATTCATGATTTGTTTCCGGATTTGCCCAAAGCCAATGCACGTTTAGAAAATGATTTGATGTATCGCCACTGGGATAGCTGGCATGATTATACCTACAACCACATTTTCATCGCCGATTATGGCAAGGGGAATATCTCTGAAGGACTGGATATTTTGGAAGGTCAGAAATACGATAGTCCGGATAAGCCTTTTGATGGTTTGGATCAGATTGCGTGGAGTCCTGACAGCAAGCAGATTGTTTATTCCTGCAAAAAACTAACCGGAAAAGCCTATTCTTTGTCGACAAACACTGACTTGTATCGCTATGATTTGGAAACCGGAAGTACTGAAAATTTGACGGAAGAAAATAAGGGATACGACAAAAGTCCGCTTTTTTCGCCTGATGGGACTAAGCTGGCCTGGACAAGTATGGCGCGCGACGGTTACGAAGCCGATCAGACACGTTTGTTTGTCATGGACCTTAAGACCGGAGCGAAAACCAATTACTCGGAAGGCTGGGAGCAGCATGCTGGACATTTGAGTTGGTCCGCAGACAGTAAATCCCTTTTCTTTATCAGTAACATCCATGCAACCGATGAAATCTATCGGTTGAACTTGAAAGATGGAGAGATTAAACGGTTGACTGATGGCGTGCACAACTACCAGATGGCCATTGAACTACCTGGCGGAAAACTATTGGCTCAAAAAGTATCAATGTCACAACCTGCCGAACTGTATGTGGTTAATCCCAAAAACGGGAAAGATGAACCGCTTACGGAAGTAAACAAAGGTTTGCTTGATCAGCTGGAAATGGGTGCTTTGGAAGAGCGCTGGGTGAAAACAGTGGATGATAAAGACATGCATTTGTGGGTCATCTATCCGCCTCATTTTGATCCTAATAAAAAATATCCAACGCTTTTGTATTGCCAGGGAGGTCCTCAGGGAACTGTGAGTCAGTTTTGGTCAACCCGGTGGAACTTCCAGATGATGGCCGCGAACGGCTACATTGTTGTGGCTCCAAACCGGCGTGGCTTGCCGGGCTTTGGCATGGAGTGGCTTGAGCAAATCAGCAAGGATTATGGTGGGCTCAACATTCAGGATTACCTGGTTGCCATTGATGAACTGGCCAAAGAGCCTTTTGTGGATAATGAGCGATTGGGAGCTGTGGGAGCCAGCTACGGCGGTTTCTCCGTTAACTACCTGGCTGGTCACCACGAAGGACGTTTCAGTGCTTTTATTTCGCACTGTGGTATCTTCAACTTCGATCAGATGTATGTAACCACCGAAGAAATGTGGTTTGAAAACTGGGATATTGGTGGTCCATACTGGGATAAAAGCAATCAGGTGGCACAACGGTCTTACAGTTTCTCACCCCATTTATTTGTTGAGAAATGGGATACTCCGATTCTGGTTATTCATGGAGAGAAAGATTTCCGGATTCCCTATACGCAAGGAATGGGTGCTTTCAATGCTGCCGTTTTAAGAGATATTCCGGCTCAGTTCTTATATTTTCCTGAAGAGAACCACTGGGTGACTTCGGCCCAGAATGGAATTGTCTGGCAACGGGTTTTTAAGCAGTGGCTTGATAAATGGCTGAAAAAGTAATTGTCCGGAGTTTAAAATGAAATAACGAAAGGAAGTAAGTTTAGGCTTGCTTCCTTTTTTTATGGGGTAAAAACTTACAGGTTGCGTGTTGCTTTTTGCAAATTTACAGCCGTCTCAATAGGGATTTTCAAGGTGAATGTACTTCCTTTTCCAGGAATGGAGCAAACCGTTAATTCTCCTTGCAGAATCGTTGTTATTCTTTTGGATATGGCCAGTCCAATACCTACGCCACTGTAAATACGGGTGCTTGAATCATCGACTTGCCTGAAGAAATCAAAAATGAGTTTTTGCTGGTCTTGTGTAATGCCTATGCCTGTGTCTTTAATATGGAAAGAAAGCTCTTTGTTTTTGATTTCTGCCCGGTATTCAATACTACCTGAGTTGGTGAATTTGATGGCATTTTTCAGCAAGTTGATGATGACCTGGTTGATCTTGCTATTGTCCGAAATGAAATAGCTGTTGAGGAAGCTGGGGCAGGGATTGTAATGCAACTTCAGGCTTTGTTCCTTGCTGGCCGACTTTAGCATCTCATCCAGCAGCGATTTGTGCTGAATAAACAGGTCTTTTCCCAGCAAGTATTCTTTCCGAACTTTAACAGAGCTCTCGTCAGCTTGTGCAAGACTAAGAATATCCTCAATGATTTGAAGCAGGTTTTTCCCGCTTTTGTAGATTTTGTCTGCAAAATTACTGATTTCAGCAACCGGAATTTTTCTCATTCTTAGCAGGTCGCTAAATCCTAATATATGATGCAGTGGCGTGCGTAGTTCATGATTAATCGTGGCCAGAAAAGCTGATTTGATCTGATCGCTTTCTTCGGCTTTCTCTTTGGCCAACACAAGTGCTTCCTGAAAGTTTTTTGCATTTAAAGCACTGGCAACGGCATGAGCAACAGTATTCATTAAATGAATGTCTGCTTCCAGCCATTCCTTTTCCCGAACAACAGAATCGAAACCTATAAAACCAAGCAGTTTTTGCTGGTAATGAATAGGAACTACCAATAGGGAAATAATGGACTGGCTTTGCAGAATTTCTTTTTCCGAGATGGCCTCTGTAGGCAAGTCTTTAACACGTTGGATGTAAAGATGCTCAAACTTGCTTAAGCTGTTCATCCACCAAGGGAAAATAGAAGATGGCAGATTTTGGAGGTGCCCCATTTGTGGTTTGATCCCTTTGGTGTGCCACTCATGCGTATTGTCCATCAAGGTGCCATTCTCCCGAAACTGGAAAACATAGCAGCGGTCGACATTCATGAACTGACCTATTTTCTGGAGGGCTTGATCGATGGTTTTGTCTGTGTCCTGAAAAGGAATTCCAACAAAATTGGAGGTGATTTCAGAAACAAGCTTTTCGATCTCATAGCGGTAGCGAAGGTTGTTTTTGGAATGATAAAGTTCCGTAACATCGGTCAGAGTTCCGCTCAAGGCAGGCCTTTCATTAATAGAATCGGGTTCTGTTACTCCTCCGTTGAATTGCCCCCATATCCAATCACCATTTTTGTGTCTCAGCCTGGTTCGGAATGAGAAATGTTTGTTCTTCATTTTCAGCGCGCGACTGAGGGTGTCAGATACCCGTTTTCGGTCTTCGGGATGGCAAAGGTTTAGCCAGTGAGCAGTATCAAACGGGGCGAGTTCTTCAGGTGCGTAACCAATAAGCCGGGCCCAGGCATCATTAATCCGGATTCGGTCTTGGTCGATATCCCAATGCCAGACCCCGGTTTGGGCAGCATTGAAAGCATTCTGCAGAATACTTTCCTGAGGCGACTCTATTTGTTGTTTCTGTTCCAAATGGTTTGATATTAACAGACTAAATTACAAACCAATTTTTCATATCTCACATCTTCGTGTTGCTTTAACTTTTATTAAGATCTTGAAAAAGCATTTTATTTCAAGTTAAAACCTGACGATGGTTTGTTATAAAAAATAGGTAAAAGAACATGCGTTTGCTTCCTCTTACTTTTGATGATGCTTTCCCTTTTTTGGGGAATGCTTTTCATTTGCTGCAACGCTAATTAAATGTACAAAATTTAATTAAGCAGAATTGCTTGTCCGACTAAATCTTATTCACACGATATTAACAATGAGGTGATTAGTTTTTGAATGAACATTTGTTTGCTATTTGTTTTTGGGAGTGACTATTTCTGTTTAGTTATTTTCGATTTCTGAAGCGGCATCCTGATCCAAAAAGAAGGTAACCGACCCCTGTGCTACTTGGATGTGCGTAGTTGGAAGCTTGTTTGCTTCTTCTGTATTGTTTATGATTTCAGCCATGCGACTGGCTTTGGCCTTGCCCGAAATCAGAAAATAAATACGATCGGCGTTATTGATGGTTTTTCCCGTCAGGCTTACTCGCTTTTGTCCGCTGACCGGATGAGTGGCGACCTCGCATACCTGGTTCGATTTTAACAGGTTCATTTCATGCGGAAAAATGGAAGCTGTGTGGCCGTCGTCGCCCATCCCAAGAATAATCAGGTCAAACACCGGCCAGCCATCGCGCTCCTTCAGGTTTGATTTTATTTCATCAATATAATCACGAGTTGCTTCTTCCGGATTGAGTTCTCCTTTTACCCGGTGAACCTGGTTTTCGGCCAGATTTACTTTTGAGAGCAAGTGTTTTTGGGTCATGCCATAGTTGCTTTCCTCACTGGTTGGCGGAACACAGCGTTCGTCTCCCCACCAAAAATGAACCCGTTCCCAAGGCATTTTGGAAGCATAAGACCGGGCAAGCACTTCGAAAAGCAACTTGGGCGTACTTCCGCCTGAAAGGGCTATGTCAAAACGTTGTGATGTGTTTTTAACAGTTTCGTATAGTTCTTGGGCAAATGCCTCAGCTAACTCCCGGGCATTTGAAAATATCTTGATTTCTCTGGATGAAGTCATAGCAATGGAATTTTCTGTTTGTGTTTATTGTTTTCTAAAGTTCGCAATAGGTGCCATCATTCGACAAGTTTTTGCAGGGATAGCGCCACTGTCCGTCCTCTACCAATTGATCGGCCACATCGGGTCCCCAAGTTCCGGCAGGGTAGCCATAAATCGGAATATCGGGGTTGTTTTGCCAGGCATTCATAATGGGCTGAACAAAATCCCAGGCTTTTTCCACGGCATCGCCCCGCGAGTAGAGGGTGGCATCACCCTGCATACAATCCAGTAACAACCGCTCGTAAGCTGCTGGTAAACGGTGGGAATCTGCCAGGTCTTCGTAATGAAAATCCATGTTAACGGTTTGCACCCGGAAACCTGCACCCGGCACTTTCATGCCAAATTTCAATAAAATTCCTTCATCGGGTTGAATACGGATAACCAATTGATTGGCGGTTTGCTCCGTTTCGTATTGATTGCCGAACAAATGGTGGGGTGTTTTTTTGAAATGAATGACCACTTCGGTAACCCGGGTTGGTAATTTTTTACCGGTACGGATGTAGAAGGGAACACCTGCCCAGCGCCAGTTGTCAATGAAAAACTTCATGGCCATAAAGGTTTCGGTCCGGCTTTCAGGATCAACGCCTTCTTCTTGTCGATAGCCTTTCACCAGCTCTCCTTTAATATGCGATTCAATGTATTGGCCACGGATGACGTATTGATCAACCTCCTCTTCTTTGATTGGACGCAGTGATTGAAATACTTTAAGCACTTCGTTTCGAATGGCATCAGCTTCCACCACTACCGGCGGTTCCATGGCTACCATGCCCACTAGCTGGAGCAGGTGATTTTGAACCATGTCGCGCATGGCGCCTGAGTGATCGTAATAGCCACCGCGGTTTTCAACCCCAAGGCTTTCTGCTGAGGTAATTTCAATATGATGAATGAAATTCTGATTCCAGATTGGTTCGAAAATTCCATTGGAAAAGCGTGTTACCAGCAGGTTTTGAACCGATTCTTTTCCCAGGTAATGGTCAATCCGGTAAATTTGGTCTTCGGCAAAGTAGTGCAACAGGTTTTTGTTTAGCTCTTTGGCCGATTCCAGGTCGGTGCCAAAGGGTTTTTCCACAATGAGCCTCCGGAATCCATCGTCCGTTTTATTCAAATCGACACTTGCCAGGTTTTTGGGGATAATTTCATACAACTGAGGTGGTGTTGACAGGTAAAAAATGAAGTTCTCGGGAATCGAGTTCTCCTTGGCGATTGTGAATAAACGGTCTTTAAGTACCGGGTATTCATAGGATTCGGCTGTTGAAATGGATTGGTAATACAGACGGCCTAAAAACTTAGCAACCAATTTTTGATCTTCTCCTGTCAGAAATTCAGTCATACGCTGACGGAATTCTTCATCGGTAAGGTTGGTTCGACTAACACCAAGTACAGCGAATTGATCTGGAAGAAGGTTCTGTTTTTCCAGTTCAAGAAGTGCGGGAATTAACTTACGTTTGGTTAAGTCGCCCGAAGCTCCAAAAATGACTAATATATGTGATTCGGCTTGTTTCATGATCGTGTTTTTTCAGGGATAAACAAGTTTGAGCATGTGAAGTTCTACAAATTGTTTGTTTTTTTAAACTTCGGTCATGCCGCAATTAAAAAGACAATTAATTGTTCGTTGTATTCAAAGTAATTCAGGTGGAAGTGTTCATTCCTTTCAGGTGTCACTAATTGAGCTGTCAACCGATTGTTTTTTTCCGGAGAAAGCACAATCTGATCTGAAAAATGGATGCCAGGGATACCGGCTATCTTGTATACGGCTTCTTTGGCGCTCCAAAATAGACAGTGGCGTTTGTTATCTTGATGTGCCCACATGATTTCTGTGGGAGAAAGGTATTTTCGTTCAATGGTCTTGAAGTTTCGGCTCAGACTTTCGATATCCAACCCAACAGGCTTATTGGTGTGAAGGATGATTCCGGCTAACTGGCTGGAATGGCTAATGCTGATGTATTGGTAGCTCGGATGGTTGACCTGTGGTTGTCCTTTGCTGTTGTAGCTTATTTGAGTTGAGGGACATCCGATGTAACGGAGCATCATTTTTACCGATAACCATTCTTGTTGCCTTTTTTTGTTTTTCAACGCATGAAAGGCTTCATCCTTATCAAGCAAGGGGAACTGCGCTTTCAGCCATTCCAGGTCTTCTGTCAGTTCCCAAAGGAGCAAGACTCCTTGGTCGATATCAATTTCTTTGACTAAGGGCATGAGTTAATTCCAGTGGGTTGTTTCAATTAAACGAATCACATCGGGCTCCAGAAAGTCGATCACCGGTCGAATGGAGTCGATGTTTGGGATTTCGCGGATGTAAAGTGCTCCCCGCAAAAAGTGTTCCGTGCTGTCGGTTAAAAAAAACTGAATGGGCGAAGCAGCATTGCCTTCAATATAGTAAATCGTGCCATAGACATGTTGTTCCCGGTTGATGAATAAGCGTTCCTCAATAGCATCTGCCTTGATGGAGTGGTCGTAGGCAAGTCGCCGCGATTCTTCCAGGTGTTTCTGCAAGTCGTTGTTGAGTGGGGCATAGCTCAGGTGCAAGTCTGCCTTGTTGGCTGGCGTGCTAATGGTTAGCCAGCCCGAATCGGAAGTGTTGGTGTAGTCCGAAGCGGATCGGGGAATGGAGTAATCGGCAACCTCAAAGGAGTAGGGAAGATTCTGCCCTAACCGGTGATAGGTTTTTTCCGGAAACTCAATTCGAAAATAACCTCGGGGTTTGGGGGTATATTCTTTTTGGCAAGCGCTCAATAGCACAACGAGCAAGACAATCAGAGAAAACTGCTTTTGCATAGGATCATTCTTTTAGGAAGTCTCAGTTAATTTCGACTTTGATTTTTTTGATGCGCCGGTTATCCACTGCTTCAATGGTGAAAACGAAATTTTCGCAGTTTAATTTTTCGTGTTTGTCCGGAATTTCCCCTTTCAGTTCCAGGATCAGTCCGGCCAAGGTATCGGCATCTCCTTTGTAGTCGTCAAAAACATGATCATTGCTTCCGGTAACTTTATAGAAGTCGTTGAGGAGGATTTTGCCATCAAACAAGTATTTGTTTTCAGCAATCTTCGTGAAATAGTTATCGTCGTCATCAAACTCATCGGCTATTTCGCCCACAATTTCCTCCAGCACATCTTCGAGGGTGACAATGCCCGAGCTTCCGCCGTACTCATCAACCACGATGGCCATGTGTACCTTGTTTTTCTGGAATTCTTCGAGCAAGTCGTCAATCTTTTTGGTTTCGGGAACATAGAAAGGCGGACGAATGATGGTTTGCCATTTGAAGTTTTCCTTTTTATGAATGTGCGGAAGTAAGTCTTTGATGTAAAGAATGCCTTTAATATTGTCAAACGATCCGTCATAAACCGGAACACGGGAATAGCCCGATTCGTTAATTTTATTAATGACTTTGGTGTAGGAGTCTTTGATTTCAAGTGCCTCTACATCAACGCGTGATCGCATGATCTCAACTACATTTTTATTGCCAAATTTGACAATTCCTTCCAAAATTTCCTTGTCTTCGGCATGTTCATGTTCGAGTGTTAGTTCGAGTGCTTGCGAAAGTTCATTGACAGAAATGTTTTGAGTTTGTTTCTGGAAATGTTTATTCACAAACGAAGTTGAATGAATCAGGATGGCATTGATGGGACTGAAAAAACGTTCCAGCACCGTTAAAGGAATGGCCATGAAGCGGGCAAAACTCAGCGGGTGACTACTCGCATAGACTTTAGGTACAATTTCTCCAAAAAGCAGAAGAACAAAGGTAATGACCACCACCTGGAAGATAAATCCAATGGTAGGGGCTGCTTCAAAATTGAACAGTTTGCCGGTAGCATAGGCCGAAAGAATAACAATGCCTACATTAACAAAGTTATTGGCCACCAGGATGGTCGCCAATAACTTTTCCGGGTTCTCCAGGTTCTTTAATATCGCATGATTCTGCTTGCTTTTAGTGGACTTGAGCTTTTCACGATCTTGCGGATTCAGCGAGAAATACGCTACTTCCGATCCTGAAATCAAGGCCGAAGAGAACAAGAGTATCAGTATAAAGGCAAGGCTTAGAATTACAGCGGTTGTCAGAGGATAAAATTCAATATCTCTGGTGATTGCTGTGAGTATCGGTAAAGGGTCTGTTTCCAATTAAATTAATTTTAATTACTAGAAAGGTAGATCATCTTCTTCGTTGGGATTGAAGTCGGGTTCACTCACCTGATTTTCCTGTTGGTTTTGGGCATTTTGCTGTTGGCTGGCGTTGTTGTTCTGCTGGTTTCTTGAACCACCAAGCATTTCCATATTGTCGCCGTATATTTCAGTGGTGTACCGTTTGTTGCCCTCTTTGTCTTCCCAGGAGCGGGTACGAATACGACCTTCAATGTAAAGGCGGTCTCCTTTTTTCACATACTGCTCGACGACCTTGGCCAAGCCTCTCCAAATAACAATGTTGTGCCATTCTGTTGTGGTCACTTTTTCGCCGTTTTTGGCGGTATAGCTTTCAGAGGTGGCCAGTGGGAAGTTGGCGACTGCAACATCCTTGTCCAGGTATCTGACCTCAGGATCGCGACCGACATTTCCGACTAAGATTACTTTGTTTACAGACATAATTAAAGATTTTTAGAATTAACAATAATAAATTTACAAAAATTCCCTCTCTGAAAGGCAATATTTTAGTAAGAATTTTATGAATTACCCATTTGGGGCCTTAAATCATAACCTGTTCAATATGAATAAATCAAAGCCAGTTGTTTCGGTTTAATTCCTTTTCAATTGGCTTTGGAACAGCAAAGTTAAAAATATCTTTTTTATTCACCTTAATTGCAGAGGAGGGGAGTTTTATTTTTCCACCTATTTTCAAATAGATAAAGCGATAAAAGATGTGTTGATGGCTGAGAACTTGCTTTTGCCAGGGCGTTTCCTCCTCTATTTCGATTTTGGCATTCTGTGGCAGAATGAGTTGACTTTCGACAAGTGTCTGGTGAAGCTCCTTTTTGTCAGAGGTTTCCGTGAGTGGGAACTCGTAGAGGTTCTTCCAAATGTCGTTGGAGGTGCGCTTGGAAAGGTAGGTGTGGCTGCCATCGTTTATAATAAGGTAATTGAAGAAGCGCTTTCTTATTTTGACTTTTCCTTTTTTTACAGGGAGTGACTCCGTTGTTTCATTTCTGAGTGCAACGCAGGACGTATTAAAAGGACAGCTTTCGCAGCCTGGCTTTTTAGGTGTGCAAAGCGTGGCTCCAAACTCCATTAGGGCTTGGTTGAAATTGCCGGCCTGCTGCGGGTCCAAAAGTTCGTTGGCCAAGGCTGTAAATTGCTTTTTCCCTTGTCCGGTATCTATAGGAGTTTCTATACCATTAATACGTGACAAAACCCGGAAGACATTTCCATCAACGGCAGCATGGGGTAAATTGTAGGCAATAGATGCAATGGCCGCTGCCGTATATTCGCCGATACCCTTTAGGCGAAGCAGGCTTTGGTAGTCCGCCGGAAAACGACCTTGGTGCTGCGAGACAATTTCCCGGGCTGTGTGGTGCATGTTACGGGCCCGGGAGTAGTAGCCTAAGCCTTGCCATAGCTTTAATATTTCATCTTCCGATGCTTTTGCAAAATCGTTAACACTTGGGTAAGCATCCAGAAAACGTATATAATAGGCCATTCCCTGGTCAATGCGGGTCTGTTGCAGGATGATTTCCGATAGCCAAATAGCATATGGATCAGCGGTTTCCCTCCAGGGGAGATCCCGTTTGTTGAACTCATACCAGTGGAGTAGTTTTTTGGAAAAAGAGGCATCTTTTGTCATAACTGCTTTAAAATCTATGTGAATTGCAAAAATAATTCATTTGAGGTGTTTAAAGTTTTTAAATAATTTTTATTTTTGCACTCCGAAACATGTGAATATATAATTTATTGAAAACTAAATATTTTAAGAGATGACTAAAGCAGATATTGTTAATGAAATTAGCAAGAACACGGGAATCGAGAAAGTAACGGTTCAAAAAACTGTAGAAGCTTTTATGGAAACTGTAAAAGATTCATTGACTGAAGGAAAAAATGTGTATCTTCGGGGATTTGGCAGCTTTATCGTGAAAAAGAGAGCAGAGAAAACAGCACGCAATATTTCAAAAAATACAACAATTATTATTCCAGAGCACTTCATTCCAGCTTTCAAGCCTGCGAAAACGTTTGTTGCTCAAGTTAAAGACCAAGTAAAATAAAACATTATGCCAAGCGGAAAAAAAAGAAAAAGACACAAGATGTCTACGCATAAGCGTAAAAAGAGACTACGTAAGAACAGACACAAGAAAAAGAAATAGTCTTACGCTTTTTTTAGCAATAGCTATAAAAGAAAAATCTTGGTTAAACCTAAGGCGCATGGCGCCTTAGGTTTAATCCGTTTATTAACTAATGTAAACAGTTACATTATAAATCAAATTTTAATAACGTTGTGAGTAGCGATCTAATTATTGATGTCTCTCCCTCTGAAGTCGTTATTGCCTTATTAGAAAATAAACGCTTAGTTGAACTTACCAGGGAAAAAAGCGGAGCAAAATTTGCCGTTGGCGATATTTATTTAGCCAAGGTGAAAAAAATTATGCCGAGCTTGAACGCTGCATTCATCGACGTTGGTTATGAAAAAGATGCATTTTTGCATTATCTCGACATGGGACCTCAATTTTCAACTTTGAATAAGTTCATGAAAATTGCCAGTTCCAAAAAGAACCGTATTTCTTCACTCTCAAAAATTCACTCCTTACCAGATATCAACAAGGAGGGAAAAGTAACAGAAGTATTGCAAGCAGGCCAGAACATTCTGGTTCAAATAGCCAAGGAGCCAATTTCAACCAAAGGACCCCGGCTGACCTCCGAGCTTTCAATTGCTGGACGAAATTTAGTGTTGATGCCTTTTAGCGACAAAGTGAGTGTTTCGCAAAAGATTAGCTCAACCGAAGAAAAAAACAGGCTGAAAAGACTAATTCAAAGTATTAAGCCAAAGAAATATGGTGTGATTGTCCGAACGGTGGCTGAAGGTAAACGAGTTGCTGAACTCGACCAGGAACTGAAACGACTGGTAGCCAAGTTTGAAACCACTTTCCAAAAGTTAAAAAAAGCCACCGCCCCGGCTTTGATTGTTGGAGAAATAGACCGGACCACAGCTTTACTTAGAGATATTTATACCCCAACGTTTAACAGTATCATCGTAAACGATGCTGCTGTGGCAGAAGATGTAGCCGATTACATTGCCACGATTGCCCCTGAAAAGAAGAAAATTGTAAAGACCTATACGGGTGGACAACCGATTTTCGATTATTACGGGGTCGACAAGCAAGTAAAAGCATCATTTGGTAAAACCGTTTCGTTTAAAAACGGAGCGTATCTGATCATTGAGCACACCGAAGCTTTCCACGTGATTGACGTTAACAGCGGCAATCGCTCAAAAGCAGGCGTAGATCAGGAAACCAATGCACTGGAAGTTAATTTGGCAGCAGCTGAGGAAGTTGCACGACAGTTGAGGTTGAGAGATATGGGAGGCATCATCGTGATCGATTTTATCGACATGCATGAAGCCGCAAACCGACAAAAGGTTTTTGAACGTATGAAAGAGGCGATGGGCGCTGATCGTACCAAACACAACATACTTCCATTAAGTAAGTTCTGTTTGATGCAGATCACCCGTCAGCGGGTAAGACCTGAAGAGCATGTGGAAACTGCTGAAGTTTGTCCCACATGTAAAGGCACTGGAAAAATTACGCCGACCATTCTCTTTACCGATGAATTAAGCAGCAAAGTGAATTACATATTTAAGGACTTGAATAAGAAAAGTCTGACGCTGAAAGTTCATCCGTATGTAGCCGCTTTTTTAACGAAGGGAATTAATTCCATCAAACGAAAGTGGTCATTTAAGTATTTCAAACGAATAACTATTGAAGGTGTGAATGCCTATAGTTTTCTGGAATACCATTTTTATGACGATAATTTAGAAGAGATTATTCTTTAAATAAAAAATCCCGGATTGTAGATTCGGGATTTTTTTTGTTTAAAAACGTTAACAATCATTGCGGTTTTATAACAAGTATTCAAATATATTGATATTGAAATGTTTAAATAACCGTTTGTGATGTCGCTGGCTTTAAATGATTGAATGTCATTTCCGGAACCAGCATTTCCTGCTTATATTTGTGTTCATATCAAAATAAAATATTAAAGAAATTGGTTAACAATGAAAATACTAAAACATTGCCTTACATCGCTCTTGCTCTTGTTTGCCATTCAGGGGTTTTCGCAAATCCTGGAGCCGGTAAAATGGTCGTTTGATTCGAAACAGGATGGTAAAGAGGTTCAGCTTATCTTTAAAGCGACTATCGAAGATACCTGGCATTTGTATGACACGGACTTGCCCGATGGCGGTCCGGTAGCTACTTCGATAAATTATGCGGACACCTC
The DNA here is from genome assembly GCF_947495665.1 of uncultured Sunxiuqinia sp. Lineage (GTDB taxonomy): Bacteria > Bacteroidota > Bacteroidia > Bacteroidales > Prolixibacteraceae > Sunxiuqinia > Sunxiuqinia rutila. Next base: position 10,758 of record NZ_CANLZV010000007.1, on the reverse strand, counting down.
GCAGTTCGAGTTTGTGGGAGATTTAAAGAAGAATCCAGTGCCAACTGAAAAGTTTGACAAGACCTTTCAGATGGATTTGCGCTATTTTAGTGATCAGGTAGAGTTTGTTCAAGTTATTCGCCTGAAAACTTCAGATCCTGTGACAATTGAAGGGTATGTTGAGTTTATGTGTTGTGACGATGAAACCTGTTTGCCACCCACCGAGGCTGACTTTTCCTTTGCGCTAAATGGTGCCGGGGCAGATCAGGGCGTTCAGCCGGAAACGATGGATAAGGGCGAAAAAACGACCCGGGTATTGACCGATAAAGGGAAAGAAGGTTCGACAGAAACTCTGTGGCTGTTTTTCTTTTTCTCTTTCCTGGCTGGTCTGGCCGCAATTCTTACACCTTGTGTTTTTCCGATGATTCCGATGACGGTTTCTTTCTTTATGCATAGTGGTGAGTCAAAAATCAAATCGCGACTTTACGCTGCTTTTTATGGGTTTTCCATCATTGCAATTTATACAGTTGTCGGAACCTTGGTGGCTGTTCTTTTTGGTCCCGATGCGGCCAACTGGTTAAGCACTCACTGGCTTCCAAATATCCTATTCTTTGTCATTTTTGTGCTGTTTGCTTTTTCCTTTTTCGGCATGTTTGAAATTGTCATGCCAAGTTGGTTGGTAAACCGCTCGGACAAACAAGTAGACAAAGGAGGCTTTTTGGGCTCTTTCTTTATGGCTTTAACGCTGGTGCTGGTTTCCTTCTCCTGCACGGGCCCAATTGTTGGAGCAATTTTGGTTGAGTCGGCTGGTGGTGCAGTATTGAAACCCATTGTGGGGATGTTTGGATTTGCCTTGGCTTTTGCCTTGCCATTTACCTTGTTTGCACTTTTCCCGGGCTGGTTGAGCAATTTGCCTAAATCTGGCGGATGGCTTAATTCGGTTAAGGTAGTACTGGGCTTCCTGGAATTGGCACTGGGATTGAAATTCCTGAGTATTGCCGATCAGACTTATCACTGGGGAATCCTTGACCGGGAAGTGTATCTGGCCATTTGGATTGTGATTTTCACCTTGTTGGGGCTTTACCTGCTTGGGAAATTGAAGTTTTCGCATGACAGTGATTTGAAATTTATTTCTGTTCCGCGTTTGATGATGGCAATCGCTTCATTCTCCTTTGTGATATATTTAATTCCCGGAATGTTTGGTGCGCCATTGAAAGCGTTGGCCGGTTATATGCCTCCGCAAAGTACGCACGACTTTGATTTGCATGAGATTATTCGCGACGAGGTGCGCCTGGTGAGTTCTTCCGGAACCAGCATTGGTTTTAATGAAGCACACGAGCAGTGCGAGGATCCTAAGTTTGGTGAATTCCTGCACCTACCTCATGGATTGAATGGCTACTTTGATTACGAGCAAGGACTGGCTTGTGCCAAGGCGCTGAATAAACCGGTCTTTATTGACTTTACCGGGCATGGATGTGTTAATTGCCGGGAGATGGAAGCTGCAGTGTGGTCTGACCCACGGGTGTTGTCCCGGCTTCAGAATGAGTTTGTAATTATTGCGCTCTATGTTGATGACAAGTCGAAGCTGCCCGAAAGTGAATGGGTAACCTCAAGCTATGACGGAAAAGTAAAAAAGACCTTGGGCAAGAAATATGCTGATTTCCAGATTACACGATTTGGCGTGAATGCTCAGCCTTACTATGTGCTGACCGACACCGACGGGGAACTGTTGGTTGATCCGAAAGCCTATGATTTGAATCCGGACAATTTTGTGGATTTCCTGGATCGGGCTCTGGAGGAGTTTGAAAAGCGGAATTAAATAACTGTTTCTACCAAAAGAGAAAGCTCATCGAGCGGTTACTGAAAAGTAGCCTGCGATGAGCTTTTTTTTTATCCTACAGGAGTAATGAATACCGTTGCTCCTGTTTGTATTCGGTTCCGACTGGATATTCCCTGCGAGATTAACAGGTTCTGCGCTTGAACTCCGAACAACAAATGGAGGCAGCGCTGGCTACATTGAGCGATTCGGAACCTTCAGTGCCCAGGGCAAATGAAGGGATGTGTAGTTTTTGCTGAACCAATTTCTCGACCTCGGGAGAAATGCCGTTGCCTTCATTCCCCAGTATCAGGATACCATGAGAAGTTAGCTTGGAAGTGTAAATGTTTTCACCTTCAAGGAAGGTGCCATACACGGGCAATTGCGACTGCTTTGCTTCGTTGAGTAGTTTTTCCAGGTCGAGGTAGTGAACCTGCACACGAAAAATGGCGCCCATGCTCGATTGAATGACCTTGGGGTTAAAGCAATCTGCAGTATTGGTCGAGCAAATCAGGTTTCTGATACCAAACCAGTCGGCAATCCGGATGATTGTCCCTAGGTTGCCGGGGTCTTGAATGAAATCAAGCGCCAATGAAAACTCTTTGTTGAGCTGGTTCAGTTTGAGCTGGAAGGAGGGCATTTCAACAACAGCAATAGCTTGCTGCGGGGCTTGTTGCAAACTGGCTCTCCGGATTTCATCCGAGGTGCATTCTATAAGTTCATCAGCTACGTTTGAAGAGAGCTGATGCGATTCAAAAAACTCAGCAGTGCCTATTAAAAGCCTTACCCGAAAAGGGGAGGCGATGGCTTCCAGTACAAGTTTGTTTCCTTCTACTAAAAAAACACCTTCTTTTTCGCGTGTTTTTTTCCGGTTCAACGACTGGATAAATTTTATTTTATTTTTACTTAGCATGGTATTTGGCAAACAATTTGTAAAAATAAACACCCTAATCGATTTGTTTGCGTCCGATAGTGTTTATTTTTGTTGAAATTCCCAGAGAAGGTATAAAAATGAGAAAAGAAAAGCTGTTTAAAATAGGGGTTGGTCTGTGTATTGCCATTATGTGCTTTTCTTGTTCTTCAACCAAATTTGTTCCGCAAGGAGAATACCTGCTGAATGACATCGATATTGAAATTGATAATCGATCGATCAATAATGAAGAGTTAAAGGCTCAGATCAGGCAAAAGGAAAATCTTAAAATTCTTGGTTTTATCAAGTTCCACCTGGGACTTTATAATTTGTCTTCTGCGAAAAAAACAGAAGGGTGGTTTAAGCGCATTGGTGAAGCTCCTGTGATCTATGACGAATATATGACCCAGCGGTCTAAGGAACAGTTGGAGCTTTATCTTCGGAACAAAGGGTACTACGATGCTTCAATTGAAGATCAGGTTGCCTTTAGAGAGAAGCGTCAGAAGGTCGATGTTGTTTATTCGATAGAAACCGGGCAACCTTACCGTATCCGAAATTACACTTACCGGTTCGATGATCCGGCGGTTAGTGCCTTGGTGTTGGCCGATACGGTCAGGCAGCTCGTTGGTCGCGGTTCTGTTTTTGATGTGGATGTGTTGAATGCCGAACGTAAGCGAATTGCTAATCGGCTTAAGGATTATGGGTATTATAATTTTACCGAAGAGCATATTTCATATGAGGCCGACAGTGCGCTGCAAAGCCGTCAGGTTGATTTGGTTGTTGTGGTGACCGATGATGATTTGGAACAGGAAGTTGATTCGGTTCAGCCGCATCGGAAGTTTATGATTCGTTCGTTTCATGTAACCCCCGACTTTGTGCCCTCTCAGTTAAGTTCGCGTCAGCCGGTTTTGGAGCCAGACACCCTTCGCAACTTTCCTTACACTTTTTACTACAAAGGAAAAATGAAGTATAAGCCGGAGCTGTTTTATAATGTCAACCGGATGGAAGATAGTTTGTATTATTCGCAAAAGAATGTGGAGCAGACATATCGGTCATTGGTTCAGTTAAGACAGTTTCGGGTTGTCAACCTCAATTTTGATGAAGTGGAAAAAATGGGGAATGACTCAATTGGAATGCTGGATTGCAATTTCCAGTTGTCGCCACTTCCGAGGCAGGGCTTCTCTGTGGATCTCGATGGTACCAACTCTTCGGGAAACCTTGGGGTGGCCGGAAACTTCAATTACCAGCACCGGAATGTGTTTCGGGGCGCTGAAATATTTAACCTAAATTTAAAAGGTGCTATTGAGCGCCAACAGACTCTGATTAAAAACAGTAAGCTTGATTTTAATACCCGTGAACTTGGGATAGAAGGGTCTTTGTCAATTCCAAAGTTTTTGAGTCCGATAAAGCAAGGGCGTTTGTTTGGTTATCAGGTTCCTCAAACCAATCTGACCTTGGGGTACAACTATCAGCGACGTCCGGATTATACACGTACCATTACCAATTTCAGATATGGATACAATTGGAAGACATCTCAAACGAAAAATCATTTTCTGAGTATTGTCGATTTTAACTATGTGAACCTTTATGAGTTTAATGATGAATTTTTGAATTCAATCAAGGACCTGTACATCAAAAGTAGTTTTACCGATCACCTTATTTTTGCCATGAACTACACGCAGGTTGATAATACTCAAAACCTGAAACGCCGGGATCATTACCGCTACTTTAAATGGTCTTTTGAAGCTGCGGGAAATGCCTTGTCTTTGTATTCGGCGGCTTTTAACCGTCCGAAAGCGAGTTTTACCGATACCATTACCGGGCAGGTATCCAATTATCATGAAGTTTGGGGAACGCGCTATGCGCAATACCTGAAGGCTGATTTTGAATACCGGTATGGCTATATGATTGATAAGTATAATTCGGTTGTTGGGCGTGCGTTTGCGGGTATTGGCTTGCCTTATGGTAACTTTGATGTTCTTCCTTTTGAGAAAAAGTATTTTACCGGAGGGGCCAACGGAATCCGAGCTTGGCAGGTTCGATCCCTCGGACCCGGAACTTACAAGGCGCCTGTAGGTGCTTACCCCAATCAGTCGTCCGATATTAAACTGGAGGCCAACCTGGAGTATCGTTATCGGTTTGTTTGGCGTGTTGAAGGGGCTTTTTTCCTGGATGCTGGGAATATATGGGCAATCAACGAAAAGGACAACCGCCCGGGAGCGCAATTCAAACTGGATCAGTTTTACAAGCAGATCGCCGTTGGTACCGGTATGGGGCTGAGGTTCGATTTTACCTATTTTGTTTTCAGGTTAGACCTGGGGATGAAATTACGTGATCCATCGCTTGAGGAAGGAAAAAGGCTGATTATTGGCAACTACCCCCTTTCGGCAGAGCATTTTAATCTCAGCTTTGCTATTGGATATCCGTTTTAACCTGCATTTAATGTTGGTTGCGATTATTTTTTGTTTTTTATTCGTAAATTTGCACCCGATCAAATTATTGGATCTCAAAGAGGAATAATCCCGTTTAATTTACTTAATAAAATACGAGCTATGAGCGAAAAACTTTTTGATAACATCAAGCCAGGTGTTGTAACTGGAGAAGACTTAAACTATCTTTTCAAAGTGGCAAAAGAAAATCAGTTTGCATTGCCTGCTGTTAACGTTACTTCTTCAAGTACGATCAACGCTGTAATGGAAGCTGCAAAAGATGTTGATTCTCCTGTAATCATCCAATTCTCTAATGGTGGTGCACAGTTCTACGCCGGTAAAGGTTTGAAACTGGATGGACAACAAGCTCAGGTTGCTGGTGCTGTTGCTGGTGCAAAAACAATTCACTTGTTGGCCGAAGCTTATGGTGTAAGAGTTGTTTTACACACAGACCACGCTGCCAAAAAATTATTGCCTTGGATTGACGGCCTTTTAGATGCAGGTGAAAAGCACTTCGAAGAAACTGGAAAACCTTTGTTCTCTTCACACATGCTTGACCTTTCAGAAGAGCCATTGGAAGAGAATATCGCAATCTGTAAAGATTACCTGAAAAGAATGAGCAAAATTGGTATGACCCTTGAAATCGAATTGGGTATTACCGGTGGTGAAGAAGATGGTGTTGACAATTCAGATGTTGATAACTCACTGCTTTACACGCAACCAGAAGAAGTATGCTATGCTTACGAACAATTGAGCGAAGTTTCTCCTAACTTCACAATTGCTGCTTCATTTGGTAATGTACATGGTGTGTACAAACCAGGTAATGTTGTATTGAAGCCATCTATCCTGGATGCTTCTCAAAAATACATTTCTGAAAAATTAGGTTTAGGTGAAAAACCAGTAAACTTTGTATTCCACGGTGGATCAGGTTCAAGCCTGGAAGAAATCCGCGAAGCTATTTCTTACGGTGTAATCAAAATGAACATTGATACCGATACTCAGTGGGCTTACTGGGATGGTGTTCGTGCTTTCGAAGCCGCTAACCGTCCATACCTGCAAGGTCAGATTGGTAACCCAGAAGGAGCTGACAAGCCTAACAAAAAGTACTATGACCCTCGGGTTTGGGTACGTAAAGGTGAAGAAGCTGAGATTGCACGTTTGAAAATTGCATTTGAAGATTTGAACTGCATCGGAAGAAACTAATTCCGGCATAAGTTATAAGAAAAGGCCCTTCAGTTACTGAAGGGCCTTTTTGTTTTTAATACATATCGATCTATCTCTAAGGATGTTTTTTTTTGAAGGAAAGGGAAATATTTTGCATTTTTGCGCCCTTAAAGAGAAGAAATAGAAGCAAAACGCAGCGAATTGTGTTAAATTAAAACTTAGAGAGTATGTCTGAAATACTGAATACCCGTGATTCATTTGGGAGCAAATTTGGCGTGATCGCTGCAACCGCAGGTTCTGCTATTGGATTAGGAAACATTTGGCGTTTCCCGTATGTGGTTGGTGAAAATGGCGGTGGCGCTTTTTTAATCATCTACCTGGCTTTTGTTTTAGCCATTGGGTTGCCGGTTATGTTATCTGAGTTTATAATCGGGCGTAGCTCCCAGCGGAATGCTTTTGGAGCTTTTAAGGTTTTAGCTCCGGGAAAGCCCTGGTATTTGGTTGGTGTGATGGGTGTGGTTGCCGCATTTATGATTTTATCTTTTTACACGGCCGTTGCAGGATGGACGTTGGAGTATATCTATCAATCGTTTGCTAATGGTTTTGCGGGTAAGTCTTCGGCCGAACTGTCCTCAATGTTTACTGATTTTAGAAGCGAAAGTTGGCGCCCACTACTTTGGTTTTTTGTCTTTATGGCTATGACAGCCTTGGTGATTATTGCGGGAGTGAAGAATGGCATCGAAAAATACACCAAGATTTTGATGCCCGTTTTATTGGTGATTCTTGTCGTTTTATGTATCCGCTCGGTTACTTTGGAGGGTGCAACTGGAGGGTTGGAGTTTTTATTTAAACCCGACTTTTCGAAAATTACGGCCCGAACCGTTCTGGAGGCTCTGGGGCAGGCCTTTTTCTCTTTGAGTATTGGTATGGGCACGTTGATTACCTATTCTTCATATGTCTCAAAAAAGGAAACCCTAGGGAGCATTAGCTTCTCTGTTGCAGTGGCCGACACGATGATTGCAATCTTGGCAGGTGTGGCCATTTTTCCGGCTGTGTTTGCTTTTGGCATCGAGCCTGGCTCGGGAGAAGGACTGGTGTATATTACGCTTCCCAATATTTTTCAGCAAATGGCCGGCGGCTACGTCTTTTCATTGCTTTTCTTCTTGCTGTTGGGCGTTGCAGCCTTAACCTCTACAATTTCAGTATTGGAAGTTATTGTGGCTTATTTTGTTGAAGAGTTGAAGCTGAGTCGTAAGAAAGCAACTTGGCTGGCTACTGGTTCGGTATCAGTAGTTGGCATCATGTGCACTTTATCCTGGGGCGCCATGAAAAATGTGGAGCTGTTTGGCATGAATGTGTTTTCGCTGCTTGATTTTATTTCTGCAAATATCTTATTGCCTTTGGGCGGCCTGCTTATTGTTGTTTTTGTTGGCTGGTTCTTAGGACGGAATAAGGCCAAGGCAGAGTTATCAAACGAAGGGCGCTTAAAAGTCGTTTATTTTCCGGCTTTCATGATGATTGTGAAGTTTATTGCCCCCATTGCTATTGCTTTGGTTTTTCTTCAGCAAATCGGCCTGATTCGCTTATAGGATAGCCATTTTCTTTTCATTGGCAGGAGGTCTTGGGAGGCTTCGTGTTTTTATTTCGAAGTTTTTGTTGTAATTTTTAAAGTGTTTTTGTTAATCAGTCAATTGTTTGTTGGCTGGCACTTAAAGACTTGAATTGTGAGATTTCAGCAAATTATTCGGGAATATTTTTCTTTTACAAAAAATGAGCGCATTGGGCTGGTTGTTTTAGTGGTGCTTATTGGTTTGATTTTAGTCGCCAATCACTTGATTTTTTATTTTGAGAAACCCGGTAAAATTGATCCTGATAAGTTTCAAAAACTTATTGCATTGCTTGAAGAGCAGGAACGGAGGGGTGAAAAATCTGCTGAGGGATATCTTTTCTCATTCGATCCCAATGCAATTGACAGTATAAAGTTGGATAGTCTTCAGTTGCCTTTTTATGTGAAAAGGAATCTCTTGAATTATCGTTCCAAGGGCGGACGTTTTTATAAAGCTGCTGATTTTCGAAAGATTTATGGAATGACCGACTCAATTTTTGATACCATTCAGCCTTACATTCATATTGCCGAGTCTCGCGAGGTTCGTTTGGCCCCTGAAGTTGAAAAGGAGAGGCCTCAGGAGCGTCCGGTGCAATTGCCGGTAACAGCAAAGCCTGAAACAAGGGTTGAGCCTATAGAAATTAATGCAGCTACTGCTGATGAGTTGAAAGAGCTTCGCGGAATCGGGGAGGTTCTTTCGGTGCGTATTGTGAAGTACCGGCAGCTCTTGGGAGGCTTCTGGGGTTTGGATCAGCTCCACGATGTTTATGGACTTAAACCGGAAACCATTGAAAACATTCTTCCGTATCTTAAATTAGATTCAACGCGAGTCGTACAAATTAATGTAAATTTTGCTTCTGCTGAAGATTTAGCCAGGCATCCTTACATTTCATATGAGCTTGCCAAAGCGTTGGTTCGTTTCCGTTCTGAGAATGGATTTGTGAATGAGCTTCAAATTTTATGCGAAAAAGAAGTAATCAGCGAGGTGGATTTTCCGCGAATCTCACCTTATTTGAGAACTAAAAACTAAGTGTATTTGTTTGTTTTAGTAAGTTTTAAAGGAATTGAGGGTTTTATCTTTTTATTTTTCAATTATAAATTTGATTAATGTCATAGAATACATATATTTGCGGCTCGAAATTTAAACAGTTAAAAATATAATAATATGATCGTTATTCCTGTTAAAGAAGGCGAAAATATCGAAAGAGCCCTTAAGAGATTTAAAAGAAAGTTTGAGAAAACTGGCGTGATTAAAGAGTTACGTGGAAGACAGGCCTTCACGAAGCCTTCAGTAGAAAGAAGAGCTGAGATTAAAAAGGCTATCTATATTGAACAAATGCAGCGCGAAGAAGACTAATTTATTTTAGCCGATTCCTGATGCAATGTAAAGACTTTGTTTAATGTCCTACCGGGAATCATTTCTGAAATATTTGAAATTCGAGAAAAGGTGTTCGAAGAACACCCTTGTAGCATACAGAAAAGACCTCGATCAGTTTGAAGAGTTTGTTTTCAAAACGGTCGGGGATTTTGATGTTCAGACGATTGATACGAAACTAATTCGTAGCTGGGTGGTTGAGTTGATGGAGCAGGGAATTGCGGCGAAAACCGTAACACGTAAAATTACGTCACTTAAGTCCTTTTTCAGATACTTGCTTCGCCAGGAAGTAATTGGTATTAGTCCGGCTGACGGTGTTATTTTGCCGAAGGTGCCCAAGAAGCTCCCCGTTTTTGTCGATGAGAACAGCCTTCATCATTTATTGGATGATGGTTATTTTCAATCCGACTTTGAAGGGGTGAGGGATAAATTAATCCTGAGCTTGTTTTATGGCACCGGTATTCGACTTTCAGAGTTAGTTAATCTGAGGCAAAGTCAGATTTTTTTTAGCGAGCATCTGGTTAAAGTGCTTGGAAAGAACAATAAAGAGCGAATCGTTCCATACCCCCGAAGTTTAAATTCATTATTTGAAGAATATATTTTGATTCGGGATGCAAACTTTGGTTCCAGTGAGCAACCATTTTTTTTAACCTCGAAAGGAAAAAAGGTCTACGAAAAATTGGTTTATCGTGTGGTGAAAAAGTATCTTGCACTGGTAACAACATTGGAGAAAAAGAGTCCCCATGTATTGCGTCATAGTTTTGCGACGCATTTGTTAAATCATGGGGCCGATTTAAATGCCGTTAAAGAGTTGTTGGGCCATAGTAATCTTGCTGCAACGCAGGTTTACACCCATACAACCACGGATAAACTTCAAAGTATATATAAACAAGCTCATCCAAGAGCCTAAATTTTTAGAGGAGGAAAAATTATGAACATTAATTTGAATGCCGTTCATTTTACACCAGACCAAAAGTTGGTAGATTTCGCTAGTAAAAAGATAAATAAATTGGATACCTTTTTCGAAGGTGTCATATCCGCAGAATTAACGCTGAAAGTAGTGAAACCGGAAACCGTCGATAATAAGATGGCTGAACTGAAATTGTCTATTCCCTCCAAAGGATATTTGTTTGCCAAAAAGGAAGCCGACACATTTGAAGAAGCAATCGATTTGTCAACCGATGCAATACGTCGCCAGCTTACTAAATTCAAGGAAAAACTGAAAGAAAAATAATTTCAAAAAAAAAATCAATTCCTGTGAATTAATTAAAAATATTTATACATTTGCAAACCCTTTTTGGACAAGTCTCTGATTAGTCAAGGCTTAAGCGAAAGGAGCATCGAAAAGCCTGTTTTTAGAGTAGTTTTTGAAGCTCTCGGTCGAGAAAGGGTTTGTTAAATACTGCCGAATTAGCTCAGTTGGCCAGAGCACGTGATTTGTAATCTCGGGGTCCTCAGTTCGAATCTGAGATTCGGCTC
>NZ_CANLZV010000006.1 GCF_947495665.1 uncultured Sunxiuqinia sp. | reverse complement strand
GAGCGTGTTTGAATCGTTTATCAAATCCATTTTCTATTAATAATTTTTCATTTTACTCTACTCACCCCAGAGTCATGTTCAATCCTGTCGGATTTCACCGACTCTTCCCCTCTCTTCCAGAAGAGAGTGGCAAAGCGAGTGCAACGAGCTTGGGGAGAGTATAGAATATCAGTAACTTGGAGCGTGTTTGAATCGTTTATCAAATCCATTTTCTATTAATAATTTTTCATTTTACTCTACTCACCCCAGAGTCATGCTCAATCCTGTCGGATTTCACCGACTCATCCCCTCTCTTCCGGAAGAGAGGGGTAAAGCGCGTTTTAACGTGCTTGGGGAGAGTCTAGAATTTGAGCAACATGGAACGTGCTTGAGTCATTTGTCAAATCGATTTTCTATTAATAGTCTTTTGTTTTAATTGAACTCACCCCAGAGCCATGTTCAATCCTTATCGGATTTCACTGACTCTTCCCCTCTCTTCTGGAAGAGAGGGGTAAAGCGAGTGCAACGAGCTTGGGGAGAGTTTGAGAAAACCTTCAAATATTCTTTAAGTTGTTGTAAATTAGTGCATCAACCTAAATGTAATGAGTGATCAGTCACCAATAGGAAGAGCACGGCGCTTGCGTCAAAATATGACCCGTGAAGAAACGAAACTGTGGGGACGGCTTCGAGCCCGTAAGTTTCATGGGTATAAATTTCTTCGGCAACATCCGATTATATATCAACTAGACAATAATCATCCACAATTTTTCATAGCTGATTTCTATTGCGCTTCGCAAAAGCTGGTCATTGAAGTTGATGGAAAAATTCATGACTTTCAGAAGGAGGATGACCAACACCGTGATGCGATTCTGCAAGGACTTGGGATGCGGGTTCTAAGGATTAAAAATGAAGAATTGAAAGATGTGCATAACGTTCTCGACAAGATAAAGTCAGTGCTTGACTCGTGATTCTGTATCGGCTTTGCAGAAAAGATAACTCACCCCAGAGTCGCTTCCAATCCTGTCGGATTTCAGCGACTCTTCCCCTCTCTTCCGGAAGAGAGGGGCAAAGCGAGTGCAACGAGCTTGGGGAGAGTCAAAAATACCATATTACTCTTCTTCCCCCATCTCGCGTGGTCAATTTCAGCTTTTTTGCCTTGTTTTTTATTTCGCGAGCTTAACTTTTTATTGATGCAGTGCTTAGGTAGGGGTAATCTTTTTCGGGTTTGTTTTGTTAACTTAGACGAGCCTTAACCGGCTGATTAGTTATTGTCTAACCTGCACTTGTGCACAAAACCACTTAACCGTGAAAAGAATTATTTTGCTGGCCCTCGTGGGTCTTTTTTTTAGTTATTCGGCGTATTCCCGCACCCAGTCAGTGGTTCGGGGTGTTGTCTACGAAGACAGCAATCAAAACAACAAAAAGGATCGCAAAGAAAAAGGAATTGCCGGTGTGGCAGTTTCCAATGGTGTTGCGGTTGTTCAGACCAACGAGCGCGGCGAGTATACGCTTCCGCTGGCCGACGACCAGATTATTTTCGTGATTAAACCTTCAGGTTACACCCTTCCGGTGAATGAATACAACCTGCCTCAGTTTTACTACATCCACAAGCCCAATGGCTCGCCCGAGTTGAAGTACGAAGGCACGGCCCCAACAGGAGATCTCCCTCGTTCGGTTGATTTTGGCTTGTATGCTGATGACGATCAGAGCCAGTTTCGCATGCTGGTTTTTGGTGACCCACAACCCTACAACATGAACCAGATCGATTTCTTCTCGCGTGGCATTGTTGAGGAGTTGAAAGGGATCGATAACGTGGCCTTTGGCTTGAGCCTGGGTGACCTGGTAGGCGACAACCTTGATCTGTTTCAACCTTATAAAGAAGCAGTGCAGCCCATTGGTGTGCCTTGGTACAATGTGATGGGGAATCACGATATGAACTACGATGGGGAGGAAGATCACCTGACGGATGAGTCGTTTGAAAAGCATTTCGGGCCGGCCAACTACTCGTTTAATCACGGCAAGGTGCACTTCATTGTGCTGGATGATATCCTGTATCCGGACCCGCGTGATGGAAAAGGCTACTGGGGTGGATTTCGTGAAGATCAGCTGCAGTTTGTGGAGAACGATCTTCGCTTGGTCCCCAAGGATTACCTGGTGGTATTGGCTTTCCACATCCCCATTAGCGAGCCAGCGGGTGACCCTTACCGCGATGCTGATCGCGAACGCTTGTTCGAGCTGCTGAAAGATTTCCCGTACACCCTGTCCTTGTCGGCACATACCCACTTGCAACGTCAGGATTTGTTTGACGAGAAGGCCGGTTGGCAGCAGGATGGTTTTCACCATCACTACAATGTGGGAACCACCTCGGGCGATTGGTACAGTGGTCGTTTAAATGAAAATGGTGTGCCTTATTCCACCATGCGTGATGGTACTCCCAAGGGCTATGCCTACCTGAACTTTGATAACAACCAATACCGCATCAACTACAAGGTGGCAGGTCGTTCGGACGATTACCAGTTCGAGATTTATGCCCCTAAAGTGGTGGAGCAGAACAAGGGAACTTCGGCCGGCATTTTTGCCAACTTCTTTATGGGGAGTGAGCGCGACTCGGTGTTCTACCGGGTGGATGATGGCCCTTGGGTGCAAATGCATCGGGTGAATGATTCTGATCCATCCTACTTGCATGTGCTGCATGAGTATGATTTTACAGAAGAGCTGCTGGATGGACGTCGTCCGTCGAATGCGGTGGACTGTACCCACCTGTGGCGCGGACGGATCCCAACCGACCTGGAAGTGGGTGAGCATACCATCGAAATTAAAGCAACCGACCTGATGGGGCAAACGCATACCCAAACCAGTACCTATCGGATTGCGACCAAAGAATAGGTTGAAGGAGGCCGGAGAAGGGAAACAGGAGAACGAATGGAGCATTCTAAGAAAGGAATGATTCTTTTTTGTTTCAAAAACCTTCAATACATCGCTTAACGAAAAGCCCTTGATCAGGAAGATGCCTAGTCTTCGGATCAAGGGCTTTTCGTGTTTATAATAATGGAGAAAGGAAAACGGGAACCGGAGAAAAGGGAATAGAGGATGAGTCCCTTTGGCTTGAAGAGAGATTAAAGAGAATGCTTGTTGCAAGGGGTATCACTGATAAACTCACCCCAGAGTCCTGCTCAATCCTGTCGGATCTCACTGACTCTTCCGCTTTCTTCCGGAAGAAAGGGGCAAAGCGCGTGTAGCGAGCTTGGGGAGAGTTTGTAAAACAAGCGATGGGAAAGATTCTGAGACAAGTTCAGGAAGATGCTAAACTCAAAGAAGACACGAATCCAACTACTAATTATCGGAAAAAGGATTGGCCTACGAGGGTTTTTAACCAGAAAACAAGGGAAGGAATTCGCGTAGGTACTCGCTAAGAAAAACCTGTTTGACGACCAAAGGGAGGAGTTGGTTTTCGGGGAGTGACTGATCCGTGGTTTTCATTCAAAACCCTCGTCAGCCTTGATCTTTTCGTTCTTTTGGATTAAGCCAAAAGGACAAGTAGGTTTAATGTGATCGGAAGAGTTAGGAAGGAATGGAACCTCACACTGATAAAGAAAAGTGAATCACCTCGTCACCGATCAATCGGTGCCACTCCTCCTCGGAAAGGAGGAGAAACGGCAAACTGCTTTTGCTTTGTAATCAAGAGACATGTTTGCCGTCATCCTTTCTGTGTTTTGAAGATCTGAAAGGTTTAAAAAGTAAGAAGAAAAAATCAAGCCTTTTCCCAAGTTCCAACCTTTGGAAAAGCTCAAGCAATAGCCAAACTATTTGGGGCGATACAGTCCTTCGTGCGTTTCGCGGATGAGTTTGGCTATCGGAATGCCTTCCGGGCAGCGGCTAAGATCAATTTGTTGCAGGTTTTCCTCGGTTGGAAACTGCCCCGGAAACCAATGGTCTTTTTCCTGGAACATGTTGTAGCGGTATTCGCCAAAGGCTTTCATGTCATAGCACTTCCAGAGTTTCCGGAAGCGCAGGATCTCGGGAATGTTCAATCCGGAAGGATCATTTTCCATGGCGTAGCCATTAAAATCGGCATAGGGCACTTCTGCCACTTGCTCGTCCAGCAGCCTTTTGATGCGTAAATCATCGGCTGACAAGGGCGATGGCGCCGGAAAGATACCATTTAACGGGTCAAAATGCTCAGGTTCATTCAAGCCAAAAGACAAGGTGTGTACGCCGGGATTGCTTAGGCAAAAGCGGGCATTCCATTGAAGGGGGGAAAGCGGCGCCGTCAGCTGCTGGAGCTTGGGCGGCGGACTAAACAAGCGTCCCCCTTTGTCGTTGGGCGAGATGATAAAAACACCCATGTCCTTTTGTTGGGCCAGGGCAATGGCTGGCTCGTTACGCTGAAAGAAATAGTAATAGTGCAGGTTGACAAAGTCGAAGAGGTCTGTTTCAATGGCTTTCAAAATAACGTGGAGCGGCGCGTGTGTACTAAATCCTACATGCCCAATCACTCCTTCCTCTTTGAGCTGAAGCAAGGTTTCCACCGGGCCTCCTGGAGCACAGGCCTGTTCGAGCAGCTCGGGCGTGTTGATGCCATGCCAGGCATAAAAATCAAAATAGTCGGTTTGCAGGGTCTTCAGTTGTTCCTCCACCAGTTGACGGGTGGCTTCGGCTGTTTTTGGATTGCCCTTGGTCATCAGGAAATAGCGGTCGCGTTTGACTTTGAGCTCCTGATTCAGCACGCGCCCAAAAATCGTTTCACTTTTGGTGTAGCCGTAAGCCGTTTCAATCAGGTTAATGCCTTGCTCCAGCGCCATCTGCACGGTTTGGCTGGCTTGGTTGAGGGTGTCGTGCGGCACCTCGTGGCGGGGAAGTTGATGGGCATGTTTGAAACGCATGCCGCCAAGGGTAATGACACTGAGGTGTTTGTTGGTCTTTCCAAAACGACGGTATTCCATCTGGGGCCGAAACAGGCTGAGGTTCGAATAATCCATAAAATGAAGGGCTTAAGAGGCACAAAAGTAATCAATCAAACAAGAAAACCGGAAGGAAGGTTTAGCAATTGAATGGAGGAATAAGCTTTTGCGCTGAACCGCTTTTCAGAAAAATGCCCCATCTTTACAGACGATAATGACAAGATTAGCCTCATGGGAAACAAATTTCTTCAGTTGGTAAAACGCTTTCTGCCTGACGGATTTATCACCGGCATTCTGGTAATGATTCTATTGGCTTACCTGCTGCCGGGTATCGGTAAGGAGGGGAGTACCATCGAACTGAAGGTGGTGATTCGCTATGGAATTTCACTGTTGTTTTTTTTCTATGGCTTGCGCTTAAGCCCCGAGAAACTGAAAAATGACCTGAGTAACTGGCGGCTTCACCTGCTGATTCAAGGCATTACGTTCCTGATTTTTCCACTAACGGTGCTGGCTTTTCATCCGCTGTTTGCCGGCACCGACCATGAAATCCTCTGGCTGTCGGTGTTCTTTTTGGCCGCTTTGCCTTCCACGGTTTCGTCATCGGTGGTGATGGTTTCCATTGCTGAAGGAAATATTTCCAGTGCCATTTTCAACGCCAGTATTTCCGGGGTGATCGGTATTTTGCTTACCCCCTTGTGGATGAGCCTTTTTATGGAGCGGCAAACGGAGGCCTTTGCTTTTGGTCAGGTATTGCATGACCTGGTGATCCAGATTTTGATTCCGGTTTTTGTGGGACTGATTCTGCATCGTTGGTGGGGAAAATGGGCGAATCGCAACAAAGCTTACCTCAGCTTATTCGATAAATCGGTGATTTTGATGGTGGTGTACCGAAGTTTCAGCGATTCTTTTCTAAACGGTATTTTTAACAGCATTGCCCTGCACGAGTTGTTGCTGCTGGGCGGCAGTGTTATCGGCTTGTTCTTCTTTATTTTTGAAGGAACCAAATACCTGACCAAACGCTTGCATTTCAATCGCGAAGACCGGATAACGGTGCTGTTTGCCGGCTCCAAAAAATCATTGGTCCATGGCTCGGTCATGGTGATGGTGCTGTTTGGAGACACCACCATTGGCAGTCTGTTTCTGGTTCCGGTCATGATCTACCATGCTTTTCAACTGTTCTACATCAGTATTATCGCGCGCCGCTATGCCCGGGAGTTGCATCAGGGCTGAGTGGTTTCATGATAAGGAAAACCCAGCTTCAAATCTGGGGGATGAAGCTGGGTTGGGAGTCTACCTAAGGGAATATAGGGAGATTATTCGGAATAGTAGGTGTAAGTGCGGTTGCACACCACCTGGGCAATGCCGTCTTTGTAACCGGTATAACTGATCCAGTTTCCTTTGTCATCGTAGGTGTATTCATAAACATACACTTCGGTGGTGTTGTCGCGTGCGCTGTATACTTCCTGCGATTGAAAGAACCCATGATCATTGGTCACAAAATTCATTTGTACCTGTAGGGTATCGGAGTTACTTGCGGTGTAATTGTCCAGTTGGCCTGCCATGTTGTAGTTAAACCGGACATAGCCCCGGGGTTGTTCCCGGGAGTTGTACCATTGCATGGCTGTCTTTTGCCCCAGTTGATTGAGGGTGACCACGGCATAGTTGATTAAGGTATCGGTTTGGCCATGAAAGCGTTCCATTTTAAGCTCGGTTTCCGAAGGATGGCTGATCAGGACATAGTTCCGAACGGTATCCTTGCTGATCCAGCTGGCTTTGCTGACTTTTCCGTTGGTGCTTTCCACCGACCAATGTCCAAAGGAATGATCGTTTTCATCCAGGAAAACACTTTGTTTGACGTTGCCGTTCTCATCAAAATGGACTTCGATGTCATTGGTCCACTGAATCAGGCTGTCCCGGTCAGCCAGGCTGATGCGCTTTCCGGCGATGATACCACCATTTTCTTTTTGAGCCCAATAGTTTACTTCCCGGAACATCTGAACATGGCCATTCAGGGTTTCAGGAAAATAGAAATAGGGTGTAAAAATGCCAACAACTGTTTTTTCAGCCGGCTTCATTTCCTGCCTGGCGCAGGAAAATAACAGCATTACGATTAAGCTTAAACTGAGCAGTTGAAGTTTACTCCTTTTCATAGCTAAAGGCTTTTTTGTAATACACTTCACCCGATTTAACACTGGCAAGGCAGGCAATAAAACGCTTGTTTAGCGGCTTAAACACTTCGCCCAATTCATCCTGAAATTTCTTGTCCTGTTTATAGAAATCCTGCACATCTTTGCCATACGACCAGGCGATCAGGCTTGGCATTTCCATGCCAATACCGGGCTTGGCAATGTACCAAGGATCATCGTAGTTGTGTTCGGCAAGCAGTTTGTTGGCATCCCGAATAACAGCTTCAACCTCTTCCTGCTTCCCGGGAATGATCCGGAATTCCTGGAATTGCAGGTAGCCGGCTTCGGCTATTTCAGGTCTTGGATTTTCGGGTCGGAACGAAAGTTCGTATTGAGTGATCATTGTAAACGAGTTGTTTTTGGTTTTCGTTTTTCCAAAAGCAACGGCTTTTTCTTCGCCCCACTCGTCCATAATCATATCCCAGTGCTCTTCAATGACCGTAATGTCATCGAGTGAGTTGATGGGGTACCAGACTTCAAAGTCCAGGTCGCGTGTTGACCAAACATAAAAGTTAAAGGGAAAATCATGTTCTTTGGCTAAGGCAGCCAGTTCAATACTCATTTCCTGATACTCAAATAGGGCATCAGGCGTTACGGTTTCTACATAGCAGTACCAGAGTTGTTCTTTCTTGTTTTCCTGTGCGTAGGTAAGTAAGGAAACGAGCATCAAGGCAAGTAGCGGAAGGAAATAAATTTTTTTCATGAATGTTGAGATTTTTAAATAAGAATCAAGTCAAACGTTTTGTAAAGCAAGATTGAAGGTCTTTGCAGTTGTTTCAAGTGGACGATCGGTCAGAGCTCTTTGTAGGTGATGTAGCTGGTTGTCTTTAACACCAGGCTGGTGTATTCCTTCTGAAGTGCTTCGGCGGCTTCTTTGGAGCCTTGCTGGCTGATAAATTCTTTCCACCATTTTACTCCATCCGGCGAACGTCGCCATTCCATGTCGGCAGGCCCGTTTTTCATGGTCCAAATCAGCATCATGTTGTATTCTCCGGTCATAAACCAGTGCATTTCAGGTCCCGGAACCTGGGCGGCTGCTCCTGCAGCTTTGTATAGCGTGATGATTTCTTTGGCACGTTCGATGGTGCCGGGCTTAAAGTCGACAAGTACCACTTCTTGCCAGCTTACATTTTCAAACTTGACCGGTTTAACCTCTTCCTGAGCGAATAAACCGGAGGCGGTAACGAGTACCAAAACGAATAATAAATGAACTTTTTTCATACACCTTGTTTTTGTTATCATTATGTTTAAACTTTCCAGAGCGTAGGTTTACTTCGGGTTGATTTTGGTGTATGTAAAGGCAGCAGAAGATCTGCTTGGAAGTTGCTTTGCTTTTAGTAATAAGCAAGTTACGCCTTATTTAGACTAATTCAAAATAACTATGTTTAGCTAGCTGAGATGAATTGTTTTTGATGGTCTAAACGCTTGTTAATAAGGGAAAAACAGCTGCGAGTTTTTTTGAAATTATCAAGCATTCGTGCGTTATCGGTTTGTTGTTATGCGTTTCATGGAAGGCTGAGGATGTGAGACTTATTTAAAAGTCGGTGAAAAAGAAGGCTCGAAAACTGGTATTGATTTAATATCTTTATTGAGTTGCACGAAAAGCAAATGGTTATTATGGGTCGAACGCTTGCGAAAATAAGCCTTGTTTTGCTGCTGATTGTTGCCTTGCCAATGGGATTCTTTCTGGTTCGCGAGTTTTCAGCCTTGACCAAAAACGAACAGATGGTGGAGCGGGTTTTCAGCACCCAGCTCGAATCGATTTTATACTCTATTAACCAATATTCGGAAAACATTGTGGTGCAGTGGAGCCAGAGTCTGGATCAACCGATAGCTCCTGAAGATGAGCTGATGCAGGAGATAGTGGACAACCTTTTCCAGAACAATGCGGCGATTCGTGCGGTGCGTTTCCTGGATTTGAAAGCATCGCAAGAAGAGGCTGTTTACTTTAGCGATTCCGTTTTCAGCCTCAATGTTTGGCCCGAAAAGGCGGAGGTGGAGCAGCTTCAGACTTACCTTGAAGCCAATTACCAGCGCATTAAGGAAGCCCAGTGGCAGGATAATCTGTTGCTTTATTTTCTGCCTAAAAACAGAAGTGGGGAGCAGCTGTGCCAGCTGGTGGTTGATCCCCGGACTTTTATGGAGCAAAACCTGGGGCCCATGATTCAACAGGTGGCGCAGGACCTTTTTTATATTGCTATTTCCGATTCGCTGACGGGCTATGTGGTTTATGCCAATGAAGCAGAAATCGGGAACAGTCAGTCTTTGAAACAGGCAGCCATGTGGTACTTGCCTGAATATAAGCTTGGGATAAGGCTGAAGTCGAAGACCCTGGATGAATTGGCCTCCGAACGCAGCCAGCGTGATAATTATACCATGATGGCTATGGGGCTGTTGGTGGTGCTTGGTTTTGTATTTGTGCTGGTTAATATCCGGAAAGAGATGAAACTGGCAGCGATTAAAGCTGAGTTTGTGGCCAATGTGTCGCACGAAATACGAACCCCTTTGGCCTTAATTAGCATGTATGCCGAAACGCTTTTGCTGAAACGGGTAAAAACGGAAGAAAAGCAGGTAGAATACCTGACCACCATTCAACAGGAAAGCGTTCGCCTGACAGATATTGTCAATCGTATACTGAATTTTTCCCGCATTGAAAGGAACCGGATCAAATATCGTTTTGAAAGGGTTGATCTGAAGCAGGTGATTCCTGAAATGATTGCCTCGTTTGAATCTCACCTCTCTGCTGCCCAGGTGAATTGTTGTTTTGAAGCGTCGGATGATGATGCCTGGGTTGAAGCCGACCGGGAAGCGCTGAAAACGATGATGAACAACCTGCTGGACAATGCCATTAAATACAGCGATAAGGCTGAAAAAGAAGTTCGTGTTCGAGTGGTGAAAAGAGCCAAACAGGTTTGGGTGGAGGTTCAGGACAATGGGATTGGCATTTCATCCAAAAATCAAAAACACATTTTTGATCAGTTTTACCGGGTTACTGAAGGCGACCTGGCGCACCGGGCCAAAGGGTCGGGCTTGGGACTCAACTTGGTAAAACGGATGATGAAGGTGCATGGAGGCCAGGTTACGGTGCGCAGTAAGCTGGGAGAGGGGAGTACATTTATTTTAAAATTTCCGCTAAAAACAGAAAAGGATGTCCAAAATTCTAATCGTTGAAGATGAGCAGGCCATGTTGGTTGGCTTGCGCGATAATCTCGAGTTTGAGGGTTATGAGGTAGATACCGCCAACCGGGGCGACGATGGCCTGAAAAAACTGCAATCCGGCGCTTTCGATTTGGTCTTGCTGGATGTGATGCTGCCGGGGATGTCGGGCTTTGATGTGTGTAAAAAGGCGCGTGCCGCCGGCATGGATACGCCAATCATTCTGCTGACTGCCCGTGGTGAAGAGCTGGACAAGGTTCTGGGATTAGAACTGGGTGCCGACGATTATGTAACCAAGCCGTTTAGCCTGCGCGAATTACTGGCCCGTATCAAGGTGATCCTGCGGAGGGCAAACCCGGGGAATGCGTCAACAGCCGAATTTTTGGTTATCGGTAGTTTGCGGGTTTCTTTTGAGGCCTACGAAGCTTTTAATGGCAGCAACCAGCCTGTGAAAATGTCGCACAAAGAGTTTGAGATTCTGCATCACCTTCATCGTCATGCCGGCAAGATTGTAAGTCGGGATGAAATTCTCGATCATGTGTGGGGTATGGATTACCAACCTACTGCACGCACGGTGGATAATTTTATTGTTCGGCTTCGGAATAAGATTGATTCTCCGGACAGCCAACACATTATTACGGTACACGGCGTGGGTTATAAACTGGTGCTGTGAATGATGCAATCGTCTTTTTGACTATCCGATATTCGGATTGCTTGATTCTTAGAAAGTTCGTGCCTTCTCAGTCTTCTGTCTTTCAGTTTGATTCCTGATTCTTTGTTCTAGATTCTCGAGACTCATTACTCCCTTTGTTCTTTTCTCCTCAAATGGTCCATTGCAGCTAGCTCGATGGTCCACTCCCTGTGTTTTTTCTTGTTGGTGACATTTCTGTGACATCTTGTGGCATCGTATGACGCGTGTTTGACAGGCGGGTTACATCCGTGCACTTACTTTGTATCAGAAACAATTACAAGTAGTAACACTTAAAGCCCAAAGCAATGAAAACAAGAAGAACAATTCCGATGATGGTTGTCGCCTTGATGATGATGACCGGCCTGGCTTTTGCCGGGGAAACCGCAACAAACATGGCCAAAAAAGACCTGTACAATGAAATCTCTGATTGTTTTAAAGAAGAAATTAAGGACTGGAACAATTACTTCTACCAAAACAACATCAACCAGCTGGATGAAAAAGTTCAGGTGTGTTTTATCGTCAATGGCGATCAATCCTTGAGTCTGGTTCGGCTTCGAAGCGATGATGAAGCAGCGAAGGATTACGTGAAACACATTTTTAAAACCAGTGAACTGAAAGCGGACAAAGTGCTTGTGGGGAAAGCCTATGTCTTTAATCTTGCGGTGCGCTACAACACGAAGTAGCGAAAAGTATGCAGCATTTCGAATTGATTTTGTTTTTAAATATCTTGTACGCAACTTCACTCAATCATGGCTAACAAAACGTATATAATTTATCTGTTTATCCTGCTGGCTTTTAGTTCTTCGGAGCTGAAAGCTTCGGATTGGAAGATGCTGGTGGATTTAAAAGGGCGCTGGCAGTTTACGGTAGGCGATGATCCGGAGTGGGCCCGCCCGGAAACCGATACGCATGATTGGGATTTTATTGATGCCCCCAAAGCTTGGGAGCATTATTACGAAGGGTATAATGGATATGCCTGGTACCGGAAAAAGTTTGGATTGACCGAACTTCCAAAAACGAAAATGGTCCACCTGTTTTTAGGGTTTATTGATGATGTGGATGAAGTCTTTATAAACGGGCAAAAGGTTGGTCAAACCGGAGGCTTTTTCCCCAATTATGAAACGGCTTACGATAAAGAACGGCACTACCTGGTTCCGGTCTCCCTTTTGAGTAATTCTGAAAATACCATTGTCATTCGCGTGTATGATGAAGGGCGTGAAGGTGGAATATTGCGGGCCGATAAGTTTGGACTTTACTCTGATCTCGATCAGGATCGTATGGTTGTTGATTTGAGTGGGATGTGGAAGTTCAGCACGGATAACTTTGGCCAAATGAACAGTCCGCAAACCAGCGATGAGCAATGGAATGAAATTTATGTCCCTATGAACTGGGAAAGCCAGGGGTATGCTGATTATAACGGAACGGCTTGGTATCGAAAACGATTTGCCCTTCCTGAATCTCTGAAAGGAGAGGAGCTTTACCTAGTGTTGGGGAAGATTGATGATTATGATGAAGTTTATTTGAATGGGCATGAAATTGGGAGTGTCGAGGAGCTGGATGGCTATTCGCGCTTCCAGCGAAACAATGCCTGGTCGCTTTACCGCATTTATAAAATTCCTTCAAACTATTTAAGGAGTAAAAACCTGCTTTCGGTTCAGGTGGAGGATGTCTTCGAGTTTGGCGGGATTTACGAAGGGCCCGTTGGAATCATGAAAGCTGAGGATATTCAGGGGTTCCGTGAGCGAACGCGATGGCAGGAACAAAACAGTGGATGGAATTCTTTTTTTCAGGAATTGATTCGTTTATTTGATTAGCGATGAGGAAAATGCATTTCATACGGTGGTTGGGAAGCCTGATCCTGATTTTGGTGATGACTCCGTTGTGCTTGGCTTTTGAGCCAGACGAGATGAGCTTGCGTGGTTTGTGGAAATTCCGCATTGGCGACCAACGCGAGTGGGCTTCGTTGGACTATGATGATTCAGCCTGGGACAAAATCAGGGTGCCTGCCCGATGGGAAAATGAAGGTTTCCGAGGATACGATGGCTATGCCTGGTACCGAACCTCGGTGTTGATTGATCAATCGTTGGCGGATAAAAAAATGGTATTGGAGCTGGGCTACATCGACGATGTGGATGAAGTGTTTATCAACGGGGTTCGGGTGGGACAGACAGGCTCGTTTCCTCCTCATTTTTCAACAGCCTACAATGCCTTGCGTAAGTATCAGATTCCTGCTCATCTCATTCGTTTCGGCGAAGAAAACCTGATTGCCGTTCGGGTTTACGACAGTCAGCTTGAAGGAGGAATTGTTTCAGGAAACGTGCGAATTTACACCTCAGGTGTGCTTCCTCCATTTTTGATTGACTTGACGGGAAACTGGTTATTCAACAAAGGAAAAGCATTCAACGCAAACAATCATACCGATATTCTGGTCCCGGGAGCCTGGGAAAATCAGGGTTACAATAACTACAATGGCTATGCAGTTTACACGCGTAAAATTAAACTGCCGGCTGATGTTGTTGGGCAGCGTTTGGTATTGCTTGCCGGTAAAATTGACGATGCCGATCAGCTTTATTTGAATGGCCGGCTGATGGGACAAACAGGAGATTATGAACGTTGGTCGAACCGAGATTTCGATGGTGACTTCCGGAACTATTTTTTTCCGCCAGGAGCTTTTAAGTCCGACAAAGAAAACATTCTGGAAATCCGCGTTTACGATCGCACCGGCTTAGGCGGAATTTATGAAGGCCCGGTTGGGATTATGACCCAGGACCAGTTTCGAAAATACTGGAAATCAAAACGACGAAATTAGGCTTTACAATTCGTTTTTGACGATTGGATTTATCATTCAGAGAGCAGCCGGCTGTTGACAGCTTCCTGCTCTTTTTTGTGTCCAAGGATTCTGCTTGTGTGGGAAGCTGCGAAAGCTGGTCGAAATCCGGCATAACTGACGATCTTATTTGTGTCAGTTTATGGCGAGTTGTCGTGTATATAAATGATTTATTGTATATTTAGCCTTCGAGTAAAAAGACAACATTTAACCTATATCCAAACAAAAGAATAGATCATGACAAAGTTTAACAACAGAAGAGAATTTTTAAAGATTTCAGCGGCTGGAGCCCTTGGATTGACTGTTTTAGGACCACTCGCATGTGCTCCAAAAGCTGTTGACCGAAAAAGCTTCGGAGTGGGGCTGCAATTGTACACCATCCGTGATGCCATGGCTGCCGATGTGTTGGGTTCGCTGAAAAAAGTATCGGACCTGGGCTACAAGAATCTTGAGTTGGCCAGTTATTCTGATGGCAAGTTTTACGGCTATGCTCCGAAAGAATTCAAGAAAATCGTGAGCGACTTGGGAATGACAATTTTAAGTAGTCACACTCAGGTTGAGGCCGCCGGAATTACCGTTGATAATGCTCAAAAGATGGCTGATGACCATGCCGAGTTAGGCGTGAAATATTGTGTTCAGCCTTGGGTGAACGAAGAGGACCGCAACATTGAGACCTATAAGAAAATGGTAGGCGATTGGAATGAAGTTGGTAAAATCATGAAAGGCGTTGGTATCCAGTTTGGTTACCACAATCATAACTTCGAGTTTAAAAACATTGATGGTGTCGTGCCTTATTTCGATATTTTTATGCCTGAAATGGATCCGGAGTACATTACCATGGAGCTTGATTTGTTTTGGACCAACAAAGCCGGATACGATCCAGTGGACTTGTTTAACAAATATCCCGGAAGATTCCAGTTATTCCACATGAAAGACATGGGCAAGAAAGAAGCTCCGTTCTTTGATGTAAACAAAGACGATGTTACATCGGTTGGTGCCGGGGTTATTGATTTCAAATCGATTTTGGCAGCCAAAGATGTTGCCGGCATGAAATATATGTTTGTTGAAGATGATAATCAGGGGAACGGAAGGCCTTTTGAAGAGCTGGAAGTAAGTATCAAGAACCTGACAACAGATATTCTGGTGTAGCTAGCACAACAATTTTAAATAAGAATGAAACCCGGGGCTTTTTTGCTTCGGGTTTTTTTATGCTTGTTGGCAATCTTTACAAGGCTTCTCAGAATTCGAATTATTGGGATTGTTTGATTTTCAAAATGATGGGAATGAGCCTCGGAGAATAAACAAAATAATTAACTTTACGAAACAGGTATCCCAAATTGTGTTTGACACGCTTTCGAACCTGAATTGACCTAAACGAAATAAACTATGACTAATCGACTACGCTTAACAAGTTTCCTGCTTTTATTGCTGCTTGGCGCTTCCGTTTGGGCAGGCAACAATTCGTCACTCAAATTATGGTATAGCACTCCTGCTGAAAAATGGACCGATGCCTTACCTATTGGAAACGGTGGACTGGGTGCTATGATTTTTGGTGGTGTGGCACATGATCGCATTCAATTCAACGAAGAAACGCTTTGGCAAGGAGCCCCGCATAGTTATGCTCATCAGGGTGCCTGGAAGCATTTGGAAGAAATACGGCAATTGCTTTTTGACGGTAAGCAGAAAGAAGCCGAAGAGTTGGCGATGGCTGAATTTATGAGCGTGCCGCTCGGACAAATGGCCTACCAGGCTTTTGGTGATTTGTACCTGCACTTTCCGGAGCACACGGATTTTACGAATTATCATCGCGAGTTGGATTTGGAGCAGGCTGTACATCGGGTGACTTATCAAGCTGATGGCGTAAATTACACCCGGGAGTACCTGGCTTCCTATCCTGATCAAGCTATTGCCATTCAGCTTACGGCTGATCAGCCCAAGGCCTTGAATTTTGATTTGTCATTTGATGCCCTTCACGAGTCCAAAGAAATCAAAGCCGATGGAAACGAGCTTTCGCTGAAAGTACAGGTGAAAGATGGTGCTTTATATGGAATAGCCGGCTTGCGTGTTTTTTCCGATGGCTTGGTTGCTGCCGAAGGCAGTCAACTTCGAGTGGAAGATGCCAGTACGGCCACCATTTATCTGACTGCTGCAACAAATTATGTCAACTATAATGATGTCAGTGGAAAGCCGGTGCTAGATGTCCGGGAAAGGCTTTCCTGGTTGTCGAATCAAAAAATGGGAGACGTTCGTCAGGCACATCAGGCCGATTATCAGAAACTTTTTCAGCGGTTTAAGGTGAGCTTTGGAGCGAATGAGCGACAGCTTCTGCCTATAAACGAACGTATTGTCGCATTTAATAAGAATTCGGATGATCCTCAGTTGCTGGCTTTATACATTCAGTATGGGCGTTACCTGCTTATTGCGAGCAGTCGGCCGGGAACACAGCCAGCCAATTTGCAGGGGATCTGGAATCATCAGCTTGATCCGGCATGGGATAGCAAATGGACGGTCAACATCAATACGGAGATGAACTACTGGCCGGCCGAGCTGACCAACCTGGCCGAATGTCATCAGCCACTTTTCGATATGATTGCTGATTGCGCCGAAACAGGGAAGGAGGTTGCATGGGAGCATTACCAGGCACCGGGCTGGGTACTCCATCACAATACGGATATTTGGCGGGGCACAGCACCCATTAATCACTCGAACCATGGTATTTGGGTAACCGGAGGAGCCTGGCTGAGCAGGCATTTGTGGGAGCACTTCCTGTTCTCTCAGGATCGCGAGTTTTTAGCTCGTAAGGCTTATCCTATCATGAAAGGGGCTGCTGAGTTTTTTACTGATTTTCTGATTGAAGATCCTGTTACAGGCTATTTGATCAGTACGCCATCCAACTCACCGGAGATAGGTGGTTTGGTTGCTGGTCCGTCGATGGATCATCAAATCATCCGCGCCTTATTCCGTTCGTGCATCGAAGCTTCTTCTATTTTAGATACCGATCCGGATTTTGCCCGGAAATTAACTGACCTGCTGCCGAAAATTGCCCCCAATCAGATTGGACAATACGGTCAGCTGCAGGAATGGTTGACTGACCTGGATGATCCTAATAATAAACACCGGCATGTGTCTCATTTGTGGGCGGTTCATCCGGGCAATGAAATTAACTGGAAGGAAACTCCGGAGCTGATGCGAGCTGCGCGGCAATCGCTCATCTTCCGGGGAGATGAAGGAACCGGCTGGAGTTTGGCTTGGAAGATTAACTTTTGGGCTCGCTTTCTGGATGGAAACCATGCTTACGACATGGTGAAACTGCTTTTTCGTCCGGTAGACATTGATGGGGTGGCTTACTCGGGCGGTGGCGGTTCGTATGCTAACTTATTCGATGCCCATCCGCCCTTCCAGATTGATGGCAATTTTGGAGCCCCTGCAGGCATGATCGAGCTGTTGGTACAGAGCCATCTGGATGAAATATCGATTCTTCCGGCTTTGCCCGCTGCTTTGCCGGAAGGAAGCATCTCGGGTGTTTGCGCCCGCGGCGGTTTTGAGCTGGCTTTTAGCTGGCGTAAGGGTAAGCTGGAGAAATTGGAAGTTTGGTCAAAAGCCGGTAAGCCCTGCAAGTTGAAGTCAGGAGAATTGGAAGTGGAGTTACAAACCGACGTGGGGCAGAAATATACCTTCGATGGGAAATTGAACCAATTGTAGGCTGATAAGCCGCAGGCAGTTTCAAAATCAATCTGAAGAAGAGCTTGTTACTAGTTGTTTATTGCTTTGTTCGGGTTGGAACTGTTGAAGGAATTGCGATTTGGGTTAAGAAATCATCTGTTTTCATTGATATTTTGGTGGTACTTCTCAATAAATGAGGGCATTTTTAGGAAGATTGATTTCTCTGAAAATGATGAACATTTGAAATGAAGAATAAACTTATGACACTAAAAATGCGGCTAAATTTAAAATTGTTTCTTGTCTTTCTGGGAGTATCGGTTTTTACCTGTTTTGGGCAGGCAAAGGAGGACGAGTTGATTAAATACGTTGATCCCTTTATAGGCACACAGTTTTTTGGACACACGTTTCCGGGGCCATCGCTACCCTATGCCATGGTTCACCTTGGCCCGGATACCGGTACAGAAGGGTGGACGTATTGTGGCGGATATGTTTACGCTGACAACTCAATTATTGGTTTTAGCCATAC
This sequence comes from uncultured Sunxiuqinia sp., assembly GCF_947495665.1. Taxonomy (GTDB): domain Bacteria; phylum Bacteroidota; class Bacteroidia; order Bacteroidales; family Prolixibacteraceae; genus Sunxiuqinia; species Sunxiuqinia rutila. The sequence goes on along the minus strand of NZ_CANLZV010000006.1, from coordinate 276,703 downwards.
CCATTGGAGTGGCGTAGGCATGGTTGATGGAGGTGATGTTCTGTTAATGCCTACCGTTGGGAATAAGCTTCAGCTGGTTCCGGGAACGGCAGAGGAGCCAGACGCGGGCTATCGTTCCCGCTTCGATCATTCGGATGAAAAGGCTTCCCCGGGCTATTATGCTGTTTTGTTAAAAGATTATGGAATAAAGGCCGAGTTAACCACGACCCGGCGGGTGGGTTTTCATCGATACCGCTTTCCGAAAGCTGATGATGCACGGGTAATTCTTGACTTGGGGCATCAAATTGGCGGGAATCAGGAAACGGATGTTTCTGAACTTCGAATCCTCGATAACCAGCGGATTGAAGGGGTGAAAGGATCAGGTGCTGGTAAGGTTTATTTTGTTGCTGAATTTAGTAAGCCATTTCAATATTATGGAACTTTTGATGCAAGCTATTCGACTCCTGAGTCAGGTGCTGGTTATTTCCCCTATAAAAGTGGGGAGCGGGGAGTAGATATAGGTGCTTTTGTCACATTTCAAACCAAAGATCAGGAGCAAGTTTTGGTGAAAGTTGCTCTTTCATATGTGAGTATTGACGGTGCCCGGAAAAATATGGAGGCAGAATTGCCCCACTGGGATTTCGATCTTGTAAAACAACAGGCAGAGGATGTGTGGAACAGTGAACTGTCGCGTGTTCAGCTTGAGGGAGCAACAGATGACCAGAAAACCATCTTTTATACGGCGATGTATCGTTCGTTGCTTGCCCAGTATATTTCGCAGGACGCGGACGGTAAATACATGGGGGCCTCCGGAGCGATAAAGGAGGCTAAAGGTTTTGATTTTTATGGCTCATTTTCCTGCTGGGATACGTATCGTTCGCAACACCCTCTTTTGACCTTAATTGCACCTGACCATGTCAATGATTTTATCAAATCCATTGAGGCAAAAATCCGTGATTATGGATGGCTGCCGGCTCAGCATTTTCAAAATGTTTTTGGACAGGGTATGGTAGGTGACCATTTGGTGCCGGTTATTGTTGATGCTTATCGGAAAGGATACCGGGATTATGATGTGGATTTCATTTACAATGCGATGCGTAAGAAGGCCCGTGAGTTTCCAGCTCCACCTGCCTTACGCGAGGACGCCCGATCCGGCCTCGAATACTTATTGAAGTTGGGCTATGTCCCGGTGGATAAAATTGAAGAGTCTGTACCCAAAACGCTGGAGTTTGCCTATGATGATTGGTGCATTGCTCAAATGGCAAAAGATTTGGGAAAGCTGGATGATTATCAGGATTTCATGAAAAGTGCAGCCAATTACAAGAACGTTTGGGATGAAAGCACACAATTTATGCGTCCACGAAAAAGCGACGGTTCCTGGCTGGAAGCGCTAAATGGTCGAGACCAGCATGTTGTATCTGAAGGGGACCACTCCTATTATGCCTACTTTGATCCCTTACTGGTTGGCCGACGTCCTAACCGTTATTACACCGAATCAAATGCCTGGCAATATCTCTGGTCGGTACAGCATGATGTCAATGGCTTGATTCAACTTTTTAGAGGGAAGGAAAATTTTGTAGATAAGCTGGATACCTTTTTTGAAATGAGTCCACTGATTAGTTTACCTAAATATGTTGGAGTGGTGGGTACCATTGGGCAGTATGTGCATGGCAACCAACCATCCCATCATGTTGCTTACTTGTATAATTACGCAGGACAGCCCTGGAAAACGCAGAAACGGGTTCGGCAGGTTGTGGAGCAATTGTACCGCACTGGCCCGGGAGGACTTTGCGGAAATGAGGACATGGGATCATTGTCGTCGTGGTACGTGTTAAGTTCACTTGGTTTTTATGCTGTAACTCCGGGGTCGCCAACTTACGTTATTGGAAGTCCGTTGTTTGGAGAAGTCCGGCTGAAGGTAGAGAACGGGAAAACCTTCACGGTAAAAGCAGTGAATAATTCGACTCAGAATAAATATATTCAATCGGCAATGCTGAATGGGAAGCCATTTTCTCGCACATGGATTTCACATGCGGAGATTATGGAGGGAGGAGTGCTTGAGTTTCAGATGGGACCAAAGCCTCAGCGAGGTTGGGGAACGGGCATTAGCGATGTGCCTCCCTCATTAAACGATAATCTGTAAGTGCAGCTTTTATTGTTTTTGGTTTGGTAAGGAAGAACAGGTGTTGATAGCTTGAGTTTCTGATTGCACAGCTATTGAATAAGGAATAAAAAAGACCAGCAAGTGATAAACTTACTGGTCTTTTTGTGGGCTGTACTGGATTCGAACCAGTGACCCCTACCCTGTCAAGGTAATGCTCTAAACCAACTGAGCTAACAGCCCTTTCGAATCACAAAAATAGAAAAATTATCATTCCGTTTTTAAATTATCAAAAAAATGGATTGATTTATGATACTTTACAATCCAATGCGATACCTATCGTGATGAATCAAGCCTTTTTATATCTTTGTTTGATTAAATTTGAATCGTACTTGTTTCTAAATTTATGAAAAGACAGCAACTGATAAGATATATCTTCCTATTCTATTCATTTTGGCTCGCCTCATGGCCTGTTAAGGCTGCTGAAGACGTTGTCTTTAAGCATTATGATGAAAGCATTTTTGTTATTTCTAACTTTTCTGGAACTGATGCTACTTTAAAAGAAACAAAATCTGTTCAACAGTTATTGAATTCAAACATTGGCGGATTTCGGTTTTACCTCGAATGGGAGCGACAGCAAAACCAGTTGATGCTTCGTAATTCGCGTGGACAGTCAACACCCTTTCTGGATCAGCTTATTTTGATTCGGAAGCACCTGGAGACCAAGCCGGATAAAATTTTAACTTTATTTCTGGATTTTAACGTGAATACCAATGAGTTGAGTCAAGTGGTTGAAGAGTCCGGGATCCTGCCCTATCTCTATATTCATGAGTCGGACAATGAATGGCCAACGCTCAGAAACATGGTGGAAACCGGTAAGCGGGTGGTTGTTTTTATGATGCAGCAACACCGGAACAGTCCTGATTGGCTACATTATGTTTGGGACTATGCTGTTGAACCTTATTTCTCTATTTTGGAAGCGCCTGATTTTATTGGTGAGTTTTTAAAAGGCGATCCCAAGAACAACCTGCTGATTTATAATGATTATAATTTCCCAAGGCGGGCAGGTCGTCCGGATGATTCGTTTTTCAATACAACCCAAAATCCTTACTTGATTGAACATGTGAAAAATGTTTGGAAAAGTACCGGGAAGACTCCCAACTTCATCATGTTGGACCGGTATCAGAGTTGGATTATTCAGGTGCTATATCAGTTGCGAAGCTTTCATACCATAAAGGGGACGGTGACCTTCAATGCCCAAACCCTGAATTATGTGAGTTGGGAAGGAACCAATAGTTTGACCAGTGGAAAATATTGCTTCCCGGTAGGTCCGGGTGAAACATTGACCTTAAGTCCTAAGAGTCCGGGATACCAGTTTAAGCCCGAAACGGTTGTTTTTGAAGAGCCGGAACAAAATAAACTACAGCATTTTGTGGCTGTACCATTGGATATTACTGAAGGACTGGAAGCTTACTATGGTTTCGAAAATGGAGCTATCGACTATAGCATCAATGGGGTTAATGGGAAAGATGTTGGCGTGCACTACAAAAATGATCCCTTGCGGGGGATGGTGGCTGTTTTTGAAAGTGAAAGTTTCATTGAATTGCCCAAAGCAGAAGATCTCAAACTGAGGGATCATGACTTTACTGTTTCGGCGTGGGTTAAGGTTGATGCTTATGATACGAATAATAAAGATATCAGTATCATTGGAACCAAGGGCAGTTCTTATCAGCAATCGATTCACTTGGTGTTGCGCAACCGGAAACCTTATTTCGGATTTTACTCCAATGACTTGGAAGGAAAAACCATCCTTGAAACAGGACGCTGGTATCACCTGGTGTGGCGATACAATAAATTGACCGGTGAACAAGCCATTTTTGTGGACGGAAAGTTGGATAGCCGTTCGTTGGGGCATCCTTCGTACAAAGGGCGCGAAAACATCTATTTAGGAATGGCTGGCTATGCTGCCAGTGCGCACATGAATGGGGAGATTGATGATCTGGTGATTTGGTCACGAACACTTGGCGAAGAAGAAATCTGGAGTTTGAGCAAAGATCTGGTTGATTTGGCGCAAAGCCGGAATGTATTTCTGCGTTATCCTTTGCTGTCAAAAATAGGTGTCATTTTTCTGGCCTTGGTCTTTCTGTTGCTTATCTACCTGAAGCTGCCGGCTCGTTTAGGGCGCAAGCGTTTGCTGCCTCCTGAAAAGCTGAAGGAACTGGACGATGAGCTTCATGATTACCCGGAAAAGAACTTCATACAACTTTTTGGCGATTTTCGAGTGGTGGATGCTGAAGGAACGGACATTACCGGACAATTCACGCCCAAAATTAAACAGCTGTTTTTGTTGGTTCTTGTTTATTCACAGCATAATCGGAAAGGAATTTCAACGAAGGAACTGTCTCGGATTCTTTGGCCTGATTTGAGTTATCAGAATGCTAAAAACAGCCGGGGCGTTACGATTCGTAAGTTGAGAATCATCTTGGAGCGAATGGATCAGGTTGAAGTGGTTTTTAATGTTGATCGCTGGACCATTCAATTCAGTAAGGCCGTTTATTGTGATTATGCAGAATGCCTGAAGTTGCTGAATGAAAATAAAGAAAAGGAGCCCGGCTTTTATCTGGATTTCTATAAGATTATTCGTGGTGGTGAAGTGTTTAAGGATGAATCGCATGATTGGCTGGATGACTACAAAGGCAATGTGGGGAATAATATTGTTGATAATCTGCTGAAGTTTATTCATTTGTTAGATCCACAGACTGATCATGAACTGATTTTAAAGCTGGCTGACCGGATTCTGGTTACTGACCCGATTAATGATCAGGCCCTGTCTTTTAAGCTTCGAGCACTGGTCATTCAGGATAACCTCAATACCGCCAAATACACCTATGAGAAGTTTGCTTCGCTTTATGAAGAACTTTATGGTGAAAAATTAGAGCTTACTTTTGACGATCTTCTCAAGGCCTAAGCTTAGCTTTTTTACAAGAGGGTTAATTTTTTTTGTTAATCTTCTACATTCCTTTTTATCAATATTTTATGATTTTGTGTTTTTGGGTGAAAATGTAAAATTAACCCATTTATTAACCCATCATTAACCACTGCCTAAGTCAGGGTTAAAGGGTGGGTAACTGTCTTCTTTTAGATTCAGGTCACTAATTTACCAAAAACTATAATTGAGACCTTGATGAAATTGAAGTTAGAAAGAATGTGGAGTGGCAAACGAATTTATGCAGGCTTCATATTCATTGGCATCATAGCTTGTGTAGTTGTTCTGAATTTAGGGAACAAAGCCATTGAATACACGGAGACGGATGATTATTGTATGTCTTGTCATGTGCATCCGCATGCAGAGCAGAGTTGGAAACTTTCTACCCATTATAATAATAGTGCCGGAGTTATTGTGCATTGTGTCGAGTGTCATTTACCTCCCAAAGGACATGGTCACCTGGCAGCCAAAGCAAAACATGGCTTTAAAGACGTTTATGGCATGTTGTTTAAAGACAGCGCTGACTACAAATGGGAAGAAAAACGAAAACTTGAGAATGCCCGGCATTTTGTTTATGAAGATGCCTGTTTGAAGTGTCACCAGAATTTATTTCCTACCACCTTGTCTCCGGAAGGAGATGATGCTCACCTATATTACTTGACAAGCAAGGAAGAGTTGCGCTGCATCAACTGTCACCTGCATGTGGGGCATCATGATCCGAATGCCAAGCACGAACACAACCTGAGTTTTGGGAAGCTTGCCGAAGCGAATACGGAAATTTACGAAGCGCCGACGCAGGTTGAATCCTTTGAAAGTTTTACGGAGAAAATCCCAGGAACCAGTGTATCCTTTGAAATGGTTGCTGTGCCTGGAGGCACTTTTCAGATGGGAAGTCCTGACGATGAGCCTCTGCGTGATTCGGACGAAGGACCTGTTTTTAATGCGCAAGTGTCGAACTTCTGGATGGGAAAAGTTGAAGTGAGTTGGGATGAATACCTGGCGTTTTTCAATGCGACATCCTCACAAGGTAGGAAAGAAGCCCTTGAGGTGGATGAAGAAGTGGATGGTATTACTGGCCCAACACCTCCATGGGGAGCACCGGACCAGGGCTGGGGAAGAGGATCCAAACCTGCGATTACCATGAGTTGGAAAGCGGCCAATACGTATTGTCGCTGGCTGAGTCAGGTTACCGGTAAGAAATATCGGCTCCCAACCGAAGCGGAATGGGAATATGCTTGTCGAGCAGGAAGTCAAACGCCGTATTTCTTTGAAGGCAGTCCGAAGGACTATTCAGCCACCGGTATTTTCAGAAAAATATTTTCACCCGATACCACCCTTATCAATACTTATGTGGCTTACGAGCTTAATAGCGATGGGCAAACCAAAGAGCCTAATTCGGTTCGTCCCAATGCGTTTGGACTGAAAAACCTTTCGGGTAATGTGGCGGAGTTCTGTCTGGATTTTTATGATCCGGCCATTTATAAGGAATATGCCAAGGAGAAGCTTGTGGTTGATCCGAGAGGACCTAAGAACGGACGCGAGCATGTGGTGCGTGGTGGATCGTTTAAGAGTGATGCGAAAGATGTGCGCAGTGCAGCGCGTGACTATACAAAAACAAAAGCGTGGTTGATGACTGACCCACAGATGCCTAAATCCATTTGGTGGTATTCGGATGTGGTGGAAGTTGGTTTCCGTGTTGTTTGTGAGGTAGAAGAATTAATTGAGCAATAAAATAAGATCAAAGTCATGACCAATAAATCAAAAAATATTAACCGACGCCGGTTTCTTGAGGCCACAGCATTTGCCGGAATTGGCGTGATTGGAGCCGGAGCCGTTTTATCATCCTGTAAGAATACGAAAGATGCTCAGGTTTTAGGCTTGCCACCTATTTTGAAAGCGGCTCCTGCCGGAAAAAAGCTGCGGGCTGGTTTGGTAGGTGCCGGAAATCGGGGAACCGGTGCGGCGATTAATTTTATTAGTGCCGGGCCTGATTTGGAAATTGTGGCGTTGGCTGATGTATTTCAGGATAAAATTGATGCTTGTCGTAAGCGTTTTGCTGGCTATAAACGCCCCATTAAGGAGGAGAACTGTTTTGTAGGCTTTGACGCATACCAGAAGCTGATGGCGCTGGAAGAGGTGGATGTGGTGTTGCTGGCAACACCTCCGCAATTTCGACCCGAGCATTTCAAGGAGGCCGTTAAGCAACAGAAGCACGTCTTTTTAGAGAAGCCAATGGCGGTTGATCCGGTTGGTATTCGCTCGGTAATTGCCACAGCAAAAAAAGCGGAAGCGATTGGAATGAATGTAGTTACCGGAACGCAGCGTCGTCACCAGGAAGATTATATTGAAACGTACAAGCAGGTGGCTAATGGAGCCATCGGAAAAATTACCTCGGCTAAAGCGTTTTGGAACCAGAATCATGTTTGGTTTCGCACGCGTGAGGAAGGCTGGGATGATATGACCTACATGCTTCGCAACTGGAATAACTTTTGCTGGTTGTGTGGCGATCATATTTTAGATACCCATGTTCACAACATTGATGTGATCAACTGGTTTGTGGGAAGACAGCCCGAAAGTGCGATTGGTTATGGTGGTCGTGCCCGACGTTTGACGGGGGATCAGTATGATTTTTTCAGCATTGACTTCGACTACGGAAACGGGCTTAGTTCACACAGTATGAGCCGACAGATTGATAATTGTGCGAATGGAACGGGGGAGATGATTGTTGGAACGGAAGGTTACACCAACTGTCAGAATACCATCTGGAACCTGGATGGGACGGTGAAATGGAAATTTGAATATCCGGAAGGAGAGGATGGGCAGCCCATGTCGAAGGTGAAAATTCCACCTTATGTACAGGAGCATATGCACTTGGTTCATGCCATTCGTACGGGCGAGTACGTGAATGAAGCGGAGCAAACAGCCATTTCAACTTTGACGGCTATTATGGGGCGGACAGCCGCTTATACCGGGCAGAAGGTAACTTGGGATGAGATTTTTAAATCGGATATGGATTTGGGACCAAAGGAGATGAAATTTGGTCCGGTAGAGATGGAATTTCCTGTTCCTGTGCCGGGAACAGCACACAAAGCTTGATAATACCTGAGCCAATTAAACCACTATTTACCAAAGACGGGGGAAGCTCCAGTTTCCTCCGTCTAACCTAAGGAAAGTGGAGTTAATGGTGTAAAACTAAAAAATAGCCTATGGTCTCTCTGGTCATTCCAATTTTCAATGAAGAAGAACTTATTGATGAGTTAGTTCCCCGGACAATTAAAGCGCTGGAGCAAATTCCGGACGACTTTGAGTTGATTTTGGTTGATGACGGAAGTGTGGACAGCAGTCTGCAGAAACTGGTCAATCATCAGCAAAAAGATCGTCGGATAAAAGTGATTCAACTGTCCAAAAACTTTGGTCATCAGGCCGCGTTCACTGCCGGGCTTGAAAATGCTTCGGGCGACTATGTGGCCATGATGGATGGTGATTTACAGGATCCTCCGGAGTTACTCTTGCAAATGTATCAGAAACTATCGCAGGATCAGTATGATATTGTGAATGGCCGACGGTTGGCGCGTAAGGGCAACCGGGCAAAAAATTGGATGACCGGCATTTTCCATCGTCTGTTTAAAGCCATGACTCATATGGAAGTGTTGGAGAATGCCGGCAACTTTTCAATGATGAACCGAAAAGCGCTGGCAGCTTTGTTGTCGATGGAAGAGCGGGTACGCTACTTGCCGGGATTGCGAAGTTTTGTTGGTTTTCAGCAGGGATTTGTTGATTATGTGCGGGAAGATCGCTTGCAGGGAGAGCCCAAAATGACCTTGGGGAAATTGTTTCTGCTGGCTGCCGATGCTATTTTTTCCTTCTCCAAATTCCCCATCCGGCTGTGCCTGACCTTAGGCTTGATAGGAACAGTGGTGTTTCTGCTGGCCGGCATCTATGTGCTGATTGCCAAATTTATGGGATTTGCCCTTTTGGGCTGGTCTTCCACGGTGCTTAGCATCTACTTCCTGGGATCTATTCAGTTGATTTTTCTGGGGGTGGTTGGCGAGTATGTTTACCGGATTTACAAAGAATCGCAGAAACGTCCCCTTTATTTCATTAAAACCATTTATTCTTCTGAAGAGCAATAAACATGCGCGAACGTCATCTGAAAATACTATTTTATATGTCGGCATTGATCATGCTGGTGAGCTTGTTGTTCATCAGTCGCGATGCTGGTATTTCAGGTGATGAAGAAGTGCACTATCTGCATTCGGAAGAGGTTTACGAATACTTTGCCACTTTGGGGAAAGACCGCGATGCGTTGAATACGCCTAAAACGCACTTGCAGTATTATGGGCAAACCCCCGACAATATGGCCACCATTCTGATTCACTGGCTGGGTATTGAAGAGGTGTATGCTTTTCGACATCTGTTCAGCAGTTTTATTGGTTGGCTGTGTATTTTGGTGGCTGGCTTGTTTGCCGTTTGGCTCAAAGGCTATCGCGCCGGAATTATTACCTTATTGCTGTTTGCTGTTTCGCCCCGTTTTTTGGGGCATCTACAAAATAATTTAAAAGACATTCCTTTTGCTCTGGCTTATATTGCCGGTGTATTTTTTACACTGAGATTAACCTATGCCAGTTTTAAGCCACGCTCTACGATTTCGATTTCACTTTTAATTGCGAGTATTGCTTTTTCCGTCAGTATCAGGGCAGGAGGAATCTTATTAGCCTTTTATCTGCTCTTCGCCGGGGTGCTTTTCTATTTGTTGGAGTACTTCGACCGAAGGCAGATAAAGTGGGCTGATGTTCAGCGGACGTTTTTGAAATTAGTGGTGTTTTCGGCTGCCGGCTATTTACTGGGGCTTTTGCTTTGGCCGTATGCTCTGCAAAATCCCATTGTAAACCCCTGGGAGTCGTATCAGGTTATGACTGATTTTCCCACCACGATTCGTCAGATTTTTGAAGGCGAATTCATTTGGTCTGATTTTAAACCGTGGTACTATTTGCCTAAATATTTGCTGATAACCATTCCTTTGGTTGTTTTTGGAGGGCTGATTTTGTTTGCGGTTTATGGCAAGTCCATCATTCGGGAGAAACATCGCCTGACTTATTTCTTTTTGATTTTTACTACCGGATTTCCGGTGCTATGGGTTTTGCTGTTAAATTCAAACCTGTATGGCGGATGGCGGCATTTTCAGTTTATTTATCCCGGGTTGGTCATTTTAGCAGCTGTTGGAATTCATGAGTTTTCGCTGCAGGTGAAGTTGAAGTGGGTAAAAGGAGCTGTTCTGTTTCTTTTTGTCCTTGCTTTGGTGCATCCCGTCCGGTTTATGGTAAAAGCGCATCCGTATTACTATTTATACTACAATCCGTTGGTAGGTGGCTTAAATGGCGCTTATGGCTATTATGAAACGGATTATTATTACCACTCGATGCGAAGTGGTGCGGAATGGTTGGGAGACTATTTGGATGAAAACAACCTGAAGGGGAGGGTGGTTGTGGGAAGTAATTTCCCGGTAGATTGGTATCTGAAGGATCACCCCAACTTGCAGTTCGACTATTTTCAATATCAATTCCGGAGTGATAAGAACTGGGATTATGCCATTGTGGGGAATAGCTACATCCGGCCGGAACAGTTGCGTAATGGTAATTTCCCGCCCGAAGGTACTATTCATGTGGTTGAGGTGGATGATGTGCCGGTTTGTGCTGTTGTCAAGCGCAAGACAAAAGCCTCGTATTTTGGGGTTGAAGCACTTCGGAACAAGGAATATGCTAAGGCCGGGAAGTTGTTTGGCGAAGCTTTGACTCACTATAAAAAAGACGAGCATATTTACTATCGATTAGGAAAAACCTTAAGTTTGCAGGGCAAAGATAAATCGGCTAAAGAACTGCTTGCAAAAGCATTGAATGTGAACTCGAATTACGAGCCTGCTTTGAAGTTAATGGGACAGTTGGCTTTCAAGGAGAATGACATGGTTGTAGCCAGCTATTATTTTGAGCACTTGCTGGAGGTTAATCCAAAGTATTTTAGTGCTTACGTGGAGCTCGCCAAGATATACGATCAGACTCAGCCAGAGAAAGCGCGTGAATTGCTCAAGACTTGCTTGAGAATCAATCCCCGGTACAAGCCTGCTATTCGGGCCTTGGCCGAAACATACCAGGAGTCGCATCCGGAGATTGTAGATAAATATTGGGAGTATCTTAATGATATGGATTAAAATAGATTGAAGAAAAGGGGTCGGTGGCGATCAGTCTACTTTTGATTGATCTGATAAATGAAATTGATTGACTGGCATCTGAAACGATAATAACTAAAAAGGGAAATAAAATGAAAAGACTACTATTGATTTTAGCTTTGGTCGGTATGATGGCCGTTGGAGCATTTAGTCCTGTGTCTGCACAGGAAGAGGAAGATTTATTTGAAATGGAGGATACTTTATCAATTGATGATATGGATCCTGTGTTTTACGAAGCCGAAGAAGAAGCCAATGGCGGAAGCTCAACAGCAGTTATTGCTATTGCTGCTGTGGTTGTAATCGGCGCCGGAGCTTACTTTGTGGCTAAAAAGAAGAAAAAGTAATTGCAAGGCTTGCCTATGCATGTCAAGCTCCATGATTCGTCATGGGGCTTTTTTTTGTCATTTTGAAACCAAATTGGGGCGAATGCGGGTGTATTGTCGATTTTGAACGCTCTAATAAACAATAAAGTTGCGAGTTTTTTATTACAATTCTTTTGGTGTTATTGAAAGTGCTGTTTTTGCTTTCAATTTGAAAGTTGCTTCTCGCTCTCCCTTGAAACCTGAAATTCATTCGGCACTTTTTCTTGATTATTGCTTGCGTTTTAGCTTTGTATCTCCCTTTATTTCAGAAAATATGCTCTAGAGCATGTTTTTGAAAACTATAAGATATTAGGCTTCTATTCTTGTTTCAATTCACTCTGTTTTCTATTTTTTGTAAATTTTGTGAATTGTAAATGAGTTTTTGCTTTCAATTTGAAAGTTGCTTCTTATTAACAAAAGTAAAACATGCGATTTGTCAGGATTTTGTGTGTGTGGGCTACCTATTTTTGCCAGTGTTAAACAATCACTATTTAAAACAATTTGTCATGAAAAGGAATAACAGAATTATCGGCTTCTTATTTGTTGCTTTGTTTGTATGTTCTTTAAGTGTAATGGCTAGCGGTAAATCAACTTTTGTTGATGATTATAAAATCTCATCTAAAGAAAACTTTGAACCATCAAAAACTTACCAGCAAAGCTGGGAGATTACTTACGGAGAGTCGAAAAGACCCGTTCAGGTTTTGTTGAGAGAGACTAAAAAAGGAGAAGAATATATCATTCGCACCAACTACTTCGAAGTGAAGTATGTAAATACTGAAAAAGGGTTTGGTGCACGTTCGATGAAAGCAGGCGAAATGCTTGTGCCTGAAAACTTGAATGCGCAGGTAATTGATTCAAACCGGTTGAATAGCCAGGAAATCATTTCCATGTCTCGAGTGGATCGGGAGAAGGCTTTGGGTTTGATTGCCGGATTTCTTCCCGAATTGGTAAATGACCAATACAAGAACATTTTGAACTAAGCCTCATTGAAATAATTAAACAGCAAAAATTTTAAGCCGCTTCCCCCCAGGAGCGGCTTTTTTAGTGCTTTAAAAAGGGATGAAAATCTCCGGTTAGTCCTTTAGGCTGGCTGTTGCGGATCTGGTGTCCCAATTCAATACAGGCTTTTGCATCGTCCAATCCATAGCCTTGTCCGTTTAAGATGTGCTGGTAGGTTTGGGTATGCAAATCAGTAAAGCCACCGCTGAATTCAATTTCTTTATTTCCAACTGTTATTGAACGGTAGGTTCGCAGGCCTTTGTCTTTGGCTGCTTGTGGAATGTCTTCGAAGTCGAGGCTGAGAAACCAGCGTACACGGGCTTTTTTGAGTTGAAGAAAACCGGCTGCTTTGTCCGCTTCAAGAACATGAACTGTACTTTGTTCCGCTTGCCCAAAAATCCACTGAAGCATATCGAAAAAATGGATTCCGATATTGGTGGTAATTCCGCCTGACTTGGAGACATCTCCTTTCCAGCTTTCGTAATACCACTTTCCGCGCGAGGTAATGTAAGTAAGATCAATATCAAAAACCTGATCAGCTGGTGCTTGATTGATTTTATCGCGTAAGGCAATGATTGCCGGGTGCAGCCTCAGTTGCAGGATATTGTATATTCTCTGATTGGTGTCTTTTTCCAACTGCTGTAAGGCATCCACATTCCAAGGGTTCAATACCAAGGGTTTTTCGCAAATGGCATCCGATCCGTTACGCAGGGCCATTCGGATGTGTGCATCGTGCAGGTAGTTGGGTGAACAGATTGATACATAATTAAGTGCCTGGCCGTTGCGCTGACGTTTATAAAGGTAGCGGTCAAAGCGTTCGGGTTCGGTGAAAAAATCAGCTTCGGGAAAATAACGATCCAGAATGCCAACGCTATCAAACCGATCCAGCGCGGCGCATAATTGTCCGTTGTTTTCTTTAATTGCATTGATGTGTCGCGGAGCAATGTATCCGGCAGCACCGATTAATCCAAAGGTTTTTGGTGTATTTATATATGTCATTACAGGGGGGATTTTAAACTGAGTTGTTCGTTTTTAAGTTGATAGTGTTCTCCGGTTTCCGGGCAGGTTAACTGCTCGTCCAGAACAGCTCCCGATCGGCTGACCCAGCCTTTCTGAACTGCCGGAACGCCTACCATGAGGGCGTAAGGCTTGACATTCTTGGTTACTACAGCTCCGGCTCCAATAAAGGCGTATTCGCCAATAGTAACTCCGCAAACGATGGTGGCATTGGCTCCAATTGAAACGCCTTTTTTTACACGGGTTTCCAAGTATTCGGTTTTCCGTTCGACAAATGACCGCGGGTTGATAACATTGGTGAATACGCAGCTGGGGCCGCAAAACACATCGTCTTCCAGGATGACAGAATCGTAAACACTTACATTGTTCTGAATTTTGACGCGATCGCCAATATGTGCTTTTCCGCCTACAAATACGTTTTGACCTAAAATGCAGTCTTCCCCAATCTGGGCTTGTGGCATAACATGGCAAAAATGCCAGATTTTAGTGCCTGAACCAATGTTGGCGCCTTGGTCGATAATGGCAGTTTCGTGTGAAAAGTAAGGTGTCGTCATGTTTTACTGATTTTCTTTGATGGCTTCAATTAAGGCTTGGGCAACGCATTCAATTTCTTCGCTTGTAATAAACCCATGAATAGGTAAGGAAAGAACGGTTTCAGCCAGTAACCCGGCCACTTCATATTTTTCATTTGTCAGTACATCATCGCGGAAAGCTTCTTGTTTTGGAAGAATAACCGGATAGTGCACGGCAGTTGGAATGTTTTTTTTAGCAAGCTTTTCGCGCACTTGGTCCCGATTTTCAATCATGACGGTAAACTGGGCCCAAACACTTTTACGTCCTTCTGCTTCTTTAGGGAGTAATACCTGACCTTCCAGCAGTTGGGCGTAGTGCATGGCAGCTTCCTGGCGGATGGCAATTTCCCGTTCGAAGTACTTTAGCTTTACCCGGAGGATGGCTGCCTGCAGGGTGTCTATTCGTCCGTTAATTCCGATGTGCTTGTGGATGTAGCGTTTTTCCTGACCGTGCGAGCGCAGTAGCTTCAACTTCATCGCCTTGGCTTCGTCGTTGGTGAAAATGGCACCTCCATCGCCGTAGCATCCCAATGGTTTGGCTGGGAAAAAGCTAGTGGTTGCCAAGTCGGTCAGCGAACCGGAACGTTTACCTTTATAGATGCCTCCAAACGATTGAGCTCCATCTTCAATCACCCAAAGATCGTATTTTCGGGCGATTGCATTGATCGTATCAAAGTCAGCGCATTGTCCGTAAAGCGAAACCGCAATAATTCCTTTGGTTCGAGTAGTGATTTTAGCCTCAATCTTTGCCGGGTCAATGTTAAAATCCAAGGGCGAAACATCGACAAAAACCGGGCGGGCTTTGTAAAAACTAACCATTGAGGCAGAGGCAATGAAGCTGAAAGCCGGGCAGATAATTTCATCGCCGGGCTGAATGTTTAAGGCCATGAGGGACAAAAGCAAAGCATCGGTGCCTGAGCTGCAGGCAACAGCATGCTTAACACCTGCAAATTCGGCCAGCTCTTTTTCAAGCAGCTGAATTTCCTGCCCGTTGATGAACGATGATGAGTCAATTACTCCTTGAATCGCAGCATCAATTTCGGGTTGGTAGGATTTATATTGTTTGTTGAGATCGTTGAATTGCATAGGATTCTGAATAGTTTTACAAAAATAATGGAATTCAGGTAAGATTATTACATTTGCTCAACAAAGTGATTCATGAAGAAAGTCCTCATTATAACATATTATTGGCCGCCAAGCGGAGGCGCGGGTGTTCAGCGCTGGCTGAAATTCACCAAGTATTTGTCTTCGTTTGGGGTTAAGCCCATTGTGCTCACCGTTGATCCCAGCCGTGCAAGTTACGCGCAGCGCGACGAAAGTCTGCTGAAGGAGGTGACGGATGAGGTGTTGGTTTATACAACGAAAACCGTTGAGCTGTATGATTTATACAGAAAGCTGATTGGAAAGGGAGAAATTCCTTATGGGGGTTTTTCGAACCAGCAGGAAGAGTCCTTTTTGCAGAAGATGGCCAAGGTGGTTCGTGGTAATTTTTTTATCCCCGATCCCCGAAAGGGCTGGAATCGTTTTGCTTATCAAAAGGCTGTTGAGCTAATTCGGGAACATCAGATTGATACCGTGATTACTACCAGTCCGCCACATTCAACGCAGCTGATTGGGCTAAAACTCAAAAAGAAACTTGGGATTCGTTGGGTGGCTGATCTGAGAGATCCATGGACTGATATTTATTATTACAACGAGCTTTACCGAAGCTCTTGGGCAAAAAAGCGGGATCGGGCAATGGAGTTGAACGTGCTTCAGGCGGCAGATCAGATTGTGACGGTAAGCAAAGCCTTGAAGCGGTTGTTTGATGGAAAACTTGGCGGTGGAGCTGGTTCTAAGCTAGCGGTGATTCCTAATGGCTACGATGAAGAGGACTTTGCCGTAAGCGTCCCGGTGACTGATGAGAAATTTGTGATAACTTATACCGGAACCATTTCAACAGCCTATGATATGGATGGCTTGCTGAAAGCGCTTCAGGAATTGGATGAGCAACAGCAGAAGAATATCTTATTTCGTCTGGTTGGCAATATGCCTCCAGCAATTGTGGATCGAATCCGGCGGGAACTTCCGTTGATTGAACTCGATTTGGTTGGCTATGTCGATCATGCCCGATCAGTCAGTTATTTGCTGAAATCGTCGATTCAGTTGCTGATCATTCCCAAAATCGAAAATAATAGAGGTATTGTTACAGGGAAATTTTATGAATACCTGGCCTCGGGAAAACCGGTGCTTGCTATCGGTCCGGTGGGGGGCGACTTGGAGGAAGTGATTCGGGAGACAGGCTGTGGTTTGTTGTTTGAGTACAGTGATTCGGAAGGCATAAAAAAAATGCTGATTGAAAACTTGCAAGGACGCTTTGAGATCAGTAGAGATCGGGCTACCAAATATTCAAGAAGGGAACTTACCCGAAAATTAGTACAGGAGATTGCTTTATGAAGATATTGATGTTGCTGGAAAATAATTTTCCACCGGATACCCGGGTTGAAAATGAGATTCATTCACTGCAGGAAGAAGGGCACGAAGTACATATCGCTTGTCTGAAAACAAAGGAAAATAGAAAGATAAATAGCTTTGGTTCAACGATTATTCATCGGTTTGAGATCAACGAGTTTGTGCGTAAGTCAAGTGTTGGAGCTTTAGCTTTCCCCTTCTATTTTAATTTTTGGAGCAAACGTGTTAATCGTTTGTTTGCTGATTATAAGTATGATGCTATTCATGTGCATGATTTGCCATTAGCGACCGTTGGTTTCAGAATTAAAAAGCGTTTTGGTGCACGGTTTATATTGGATTTGCATGAAAATTGGCCTGCTTTGCTGGAAATCTCAGAACATACTAAAACTTTTTTGGGCAAGTTACTGTTCTCGGTCAAGCAATGGAAAGCCTATGAAAAAAGATACCTTCTCCGGGCAGACGAGGTAGTTGTGGTAGTTGAAGAAGCCAAAGAGCGGGTTGTCGGTCTGGGGGTGGATGAATCAAAGGTGCATGTTGTTTCGAATACACAAAATTTGGAGGAGTTTGTCTTTGAATCGTATCCCAGGCCTGACTCTAAAATCCGATTTGTTTATGGTGGTGGTGTCACTTATCATCGTGGGTTGCAGTATGTGCTTCAGGCTGTATCGCTTGTAAAGTCTGAAAATTTTGAGATACGGATTGTTGGTACGGGGCGTTACTTAAGGAAATTAAGGGAGCTGGCCAGAGAGTTAAATATTGAAAACAAAATATGTTTCTATGGGTGGCGCGATCGACAGGAATTATTGAAATTGATTGCAGAGTCTGATGTGGCGCTTATACCTCATGTTAAGAGTGACCATACCGATACGACCATCCCTCATAAATTATTTCAGTACCTCTATACTGAGAAGCCGATTTTGGCGTCGAACTGTCAACCCATTGAGCGAATAATAAATGAGGCTTGTGGTGGATGGATTTATCCGTTTTCGGATATCGATCATTTAGCCGGAGTAATGCAGCAGATTATTGATGGAGGCTATGATTTAAAGTCATTTGCAAAGGGGCGTCCGTTGGTCGTTGAGAAATACAATTGGGATAAAGATAAACTCAAATTGCAAGCAATTTACCATGAATAAACTCAAATTATTTCGGTTTGAAAAAACGGAGGCTTTTCTCAATAAATACCTGTCCAAGGAACTTCGTGTTCTGGATTTAGGTACTCCCAATGAATTATCAGACTATTTGTCTTCGCGCGACTATCAAATTCAAAATGGGCATGGTTTCGACTTCGATTTAGAGCCTCAAAAAGTAAATGATTATGACTATGAGGTGCTTACCGCTTTTGAGGTGCTGGAGCATTTGGTTTCGCCTTTTTCCATCATGCAGCAAACAAAAGCCCAAAAATTGGTGGTCACTGTTCCGTTGAAACTTTGGTTTGCAAAAGCGTACCGAAATGCCTCTGATCCTTACGATCAACATTATCATGAGTTTGAGAGCTGGCAGCTGGACATGATGTTGGAGAAAGCCGGCTGGGAGATTAAGGCACGGGAAAAATGGGTACCCCCCTTTCAGTTCAATGGTGTGCGTTCGATTCTTAGAGCGCTGACGCCCCGGTTTTATGCTGTCTATGCTGAGCGAAAATCTTAACTTTTCTAGCAGGCTTCAGTTGAGATTAGCCAATCAGCATTTTAAAAAGTTTTTGAGCCAAATTCCGAAGATCGGGTGATACCGGAACCAGAAAGATAAAGGCTGCAGAGGTCAGTGTAATTATACCTCCTCGCAAAACCAAATCTACAATCAGTGCTTGCTGTGGGATCAGGCTTGTCAGAAAATAGAGGCCGGTGAAGAAGGCAGCAACAAACAGAAAATGAATGTTGAAGGGCTGCAGTTTGTATTTTTGGTACAGGAAGATAAATCGCATGAGGTTATTGGCAAACAAGGCTGCAGCTACCGCAATTCCAGCACCGGTAATGCCCCAAACTGGAATTAAAAGATAGAGCAGGGTAATAACCAGCAGTATCAGAATGACAATAAACACCAAGGCTACCCGGTAGTATTTCGAATAGGCAATCACTTGGGCATTGGCACCGGTAAGCATATCGAACAAATAGCCGAGTCCAATAAAAAAGATGACCCACTTGGACTGGATGTAGTCGTCACCCAAAATGGTCAGAATGTTATCGATGTTAGCCCAAATGCCCAGAAAGAGGAAGCCTCCAATAATCAGTTGGTTGATGCAGCTTTTGTAATAGATATCCTTGATCTGAGCCAGGTCGTTGCGTTGCCAGGCATCAGCAATCAGGGTGCCCGATATTTTAAGCAAGGGGCGGGAAGGGATCACGACCAGGGTTCCGAAGTAGAAGGCAATGGTGTACACGCCGGTGTTGGATAAATCAAGTAGTTGGTTGACGGCAATTTTGTCGATGTTGAAAACGAAAATGCCTCCCAGGCTGGCAAGGATGCTGTAAAAGGCAACACTTCTGATTTCTTTTTTTAATTCCGGGGTAATGCGCTGAGGTCGGGACTGGATATGGATTTCTCCTTTTCGCCATAAAAACAGCAAGAGAAGCAAGCCTTTTGCACAAACGGCAGCCGTGTATAACCAAATCAAGGCATTGAGGCTGATGAGGCCAACAGCATACAGAACAACGATGATGAACAACAATAGCCGCTGTATGAACTCTTGCAAAAATGTACCGGTGACCGCATCGTAAAGCATTCGGTTGTAGGCATCCAGGAATACAAAGGCCATGGAGAAAAAGGTAAGCGGAATAAGCAGGTGAACGTAATTGGCAAAAAGGGTCGATTTTTCCAGGTTGCTTTCAATAAGCAAGGGCTTAAATGAATAATAGGTTGCTAAGAAGAGGGCGAATCCGAGAATAAATACCAGTGAGCCCAGAAAAAGAAAACCGTTGTGCCCGGTGCCTGGATTTCGGAAATACGGAAACAGCCGCGAAGTTACACCTTGAAAGCCCAGAAGGAAGAATTGGCCGGTCAGGGCTGCGTAGGCTGCCAGCAGTCCGAAAAGCCCAACAAGCTCAGTAGTAAGGTATTCGGTGTATAGGTAGGTAGTGGTTACAAACCCAATGGCAACGCCTAAATACGACCAGATACTCCCCTTGATGGATTGTTTTATGATAATGCCCATTCGTGCCGGATTCAGTAATTATTTCCTTACTTTTGTTTCAATTTGAAACCAAATAAGCTTGAATTCATGATGACAAAGATAAAAGCCAATCGCAATATTTTCATTGGTTTTGGAATTATCCTCCTTTTTATTTTAATCTCGTTTACTTATTTCTCACCCCAGCTTGAAGGGAAGCAGCTTGATGCGCATGACTTAAGTACCTTTAGAGGGGGTGCCAAGGAGCTGAGCGACCATCGGGCAGAAACAGGCGAGGAAGCGCTTTGGACCAACAGTATGTTTGGAGGAATGCCCTCTTTCCTGCTATCTACTAAATATCCCGGAAACTTAATTGCGAAGGTGCAAAGTGCGATTGAAGTCGTACCCCGTCCGGCACGCTACCTGATTTTGATGTTTAGCTTGTTCTTTGTCCTGACGCTGCTTTTGAAGGTAAACCTTTGGGTAAGTGCAGTAGGTGCCATTGCTTACGGCATGTTTTCGTTCTTCTTTGTCATTATCGACTCGGGACACATGACCAAGGCTCATACCCTCACCTATATGGCGTTGGTGGTTGGAGGCGTCTTGCTGGCCTATAAGCGAAACGCTTTCTGGGGAAGTCTGTTGGCCGCTTTTTCGCTGTCGTGGATGCTGAGTGCCAATCATCCTCAGATGACCTATTATGCCGGAATAATGGTAATCATTATTGGCTTGACTTATCTGGTTGCCGCCATTAAAGAAAAAACATTGCCCGCTTTTCTGAAAGCCTCGGCCCTGCTTGTTGTTGCAGCACTGTTGGCTGTTGGAACCAACTTTTCGCGTTTGTCTACCACCTACGAATATGGGAAATACTCCATGCGTGGAGAGTCGGAGCTAACACCGCAGGACGACAACCAGACTTCGGGACTTGATAAGAGTTATATTCTGGATTATAGCTATGACTTAGGAGAAGCGATGACTGCTTTTATTCCGCGGTTTAAAGGGGGTGGAATGGCTGAGCCGCTGGGCGAAGAATCGGAAGTTTACCAGTTCTTTGCCAAAAATCAGGGGAAAGCGCAAGCCCGTCAAATCAGCCAAAACCTGCCTTTGTATTGGGGTACTCAGCCCATTTCCAGTGCTCCGTTTTACTATGGCGCCGTCCTTTGTTTCTTGTTTGTGCTGGGCTTGTTTGTGCTGAAAGGAAAAGATAAATGGTGGATTGTTGCCGTGGTGGTCGTTTCCTTCTTGTTGTCGCTGGGGAAAAATTTGGGTTTCCTCAGTCATTTTATGGTGGACTATTTTCCGTTCTACAACAAGTTTCGCGATGTTAAAAACATCATTGTCATCCAGCAATTTGCAATGGCTTTGATGGGAGTTCTGGCGGTGAAGGAGATTTACCTGAATCGTGAAAATCAAAAGGAATTACTGAATAAGCTAAAATATAGTTGGTTTATTGTGGGTGGTTTGGCTTTGGTGTTTGCGTTACTGCCCGGTTTAGCAGGCGATTTCCGTACGCCTTCAGATCTTCGGTTGGTGCAGGCAGGCTGGCCTGAGCAACTGATGGAAGCTTTGCGTGCCGACCGGCGAATGGTGTTGCGCACCGATGCTTTTAAAACCTTTCTTTTTGTTAGCATTGCAGCCGGTGTAATTTGGCTGTACCTCAAACAGAAAATTAAAGCGACCTATGCCTTATTAATCTGGGCCTTGTTGATTTTTGTTGACCTGTGGCCGGTGAATAAACGTTATCTGAACAACGACGATTTTGTTGCTGCCCGTAAAGCTGAAGTTCCGTTTACGCCAAGCGTAGCTGATCAGGAAATTCTGAAAGACAAAAGCCTGGAATACCGTGTGCTGAACCTTTCAGTTAGTCCGTTTAACGATGCTTCTACTTCGTATTTCCATCATTCTATTGGAGGTTATCACGGGGCCAAAATGAAGCGTTATCAGGAATTGATTGAATTTGAGATATCTCCGGAAATACAGACTCTTGGATCGCGCTTGCAGCAAGTGTCCACGCAGGCTGATATGGACGCTGTGTTTGACGGACTTGGTGTACTCAATATGCTCAATACAAAGTATGTGATTTATAATCCAAAGGCAGCTCCTTTGTTCAACGCGCAGGCTTTAGGCAATGCGTGGTTTGTAAAGGACATCAAGCTGGTGCAAAATGCGGATGAGGAAATAGCTGCACTTGAAGGTTTTGATCCCACAGCTGAGGCCATCGTTGATGAGCGCTTCTCCGATGCAATTAGCCTCGTGAGTTTCAGCCCCGGCAATCAGCCGGTTATTGAGTTGAAGGAGTACCAACCGAATTACCTGAAGTATGAAGCTACAGTTGGCGAGGGAACGCCCTTGGCGGTGTTTTCTGAAATTTACTATCCTAAAGGATGGAACGCCTACCTTGATGGTCAGTTGGTAGAGCACGTACGGGCCAATTATGTGTTGCGGGCTATGCCTGTTCCTCAAGGTATTCATGAAATTGAGTTTAAGTTTGAACCGCAGTCTTATGTTATTGGAAACAGAATATCACTGGCAAGCTCATTGATTCTTATTTTGGCCTTGTTGGCAGTTGGCTTTGTAGAAATTAAAAAGAAGACCAAAAATGAAGAAGAAACGTCCGGCGAGGCTTAAGCGCCGCTTAGTCAAATCTTATCTTACCTCGACAATTAGCATTACCCTGGTGCTGTTCCTGGTGGGTATGTTGTCCTTGCTCATTTTAAATGCCGAACGTTTGTCGGATTATGTGCGCGAGCATGTTGGTTTTACCTTGGTACTAAATGATGATGTGCGTGAAGCGGAGATTTTACGACTTCAGAAAATACTGAGTGCGACCAGTTATGTGAAAGCGACAAAATACGTTGATAAAGAAGAGGCCGCTGAGCAACTGACCCAAGAGCTGGGCGAAGACTTTGTCGGCTTTTTAGGTTTCAATCCCTTGTTTTCGTCTGTTGATGTGAAATTGCATGCCGCTTACATGCAGCAGGATAGTTTGTCTATTCTGGAGAATAATTTTCTGGCTTACCCTCAGGTTAAAGAAGTGTATTACCAACGCGATTTGGTGCGAATTATCAATGAAAATGTAAAACGTATCAGCTTTTTCCTGCTCATCTTTTCGGTTTTGTTGTTGTTTATTTTCTCCACCTTAATCAACAACACCATCCGAATAGCTATTTATTCACAGCGTTTCATTATTCATACCATGAAATTGGTGGGAGCTACCCGCTCGTTTATCCGCCGGCCCTTTATTCTGAAAAATGTTTTTTATGGCGTTTTGGGGGCGTTGCTCGCTAACCTGAGCATTGTTGGTTTGGTGTTTTCCTACCGGCAGGATTTTGAGGGTATACTGGATTCTCAGCAGCTCGATACCTTAGCCATAGTATTTTTGATTGTGCTGGGTTTTGGGGTGCTTATTTCGTGGTTGTCCACTTATTTTTCAGTAAATAAGTACCTTCGCATCCGTTACGATGAACTTTTTTATACTTAAGTTGTCTGTGGCTATTAGAAAAAATGGTATTTGTTAACTTCTTAAACAATAAAGTGAGGTTGCAGACCTATTATTAGAAATAGAATTTTTACTTTCGCAAAAGGAAAAAATAAGGACCTATGTTAAAGGAAAAAAAGGAAATGCAAAATCAGACTTTCGCCTTGGGGAAAGAAAATTATAAATTGCTTTTGATTGGCTTCGCCATCATTGTTATCGGTTTTATCTTAATGGTTGGTGGTAAAAGTGACGATCCTTCGGTATTCAATCCTGAAATTTTCAGTTTCAGAAGAATTACCCTGGCACCACTCATCGTCCTGTTTGGTTTCCTGTTTGAGATCTATGCCATAATGAAACGATCCAAAACGGGAAATTAATCAATGAATGTTTTTCAGGCTTTTTTATTGGGTATTATTCAAGGATTGACCGAATTTTTGCCCGTTAGTTCAAGTGGACATCTGGAAATTGGTCATCATTTATTAGGGGTAAAAGGTCATAACAACCTGTTATTTGCGGTAGTGGTTCATGGAGCCACGGTTTTGAGCACTTTGGTCGTTTTTCGCAAAGATATCTTGGCTCTTTGTAAGGGATTGTTTGCCTTTCAGTGGAATGACGAAACCCGTTATATTCTGATGCTCTTTTTATCGGCAGTTCCGGTGGCAGTTCTGGGCCTTTTTTTTCGTACCCAAATCGAAGAACTTTTTACGGGTAACCTTGTGTTTGTGGGGAGCATGCTGATTGCAACTGCCAGCTTACTCGCGTTTACGTATTTTGCAAAATCGAAGGGCAAGCCAATCGGCTGGCTCGATTCCCTAATTATTGGTGTTTCTCAGGCGATGGCTGTTATGCCGGGCATTTCTAGAAGCGGATCGACCATTGCGGTGGGTTTGTTGCTTGGTAAGAAAAAAGAGGACATGGCCCGTTTTTCCTTTCTAATGGTGCTTATTCCCATTATTAGTGCCAATTGTATTGATCTGTTTTCACATTCTTCAACAGAACCCGGCGAGGTTGGAGCTTTGCCCTTAGCCGTTGGTTTTGTGGCTGCTTTTATCTCCGGTTTGCTGGCATGCAAGTGGATGATTAAAATTGTAAAACAAGGCAAATTGATTTATTTCGCGGCTTATTGTCTGGTTATCGGGTTAATTGCTATCTTTGCGGGCTGAAAAACAGACTTCCAAGATCGGAAAAAACAAACTAAATCTTTTGTCAATGGGGGAGCAACCCAAAAATTTTGACTTCATCAAAGGTGAAGTATTGCTTTTTGATAAAGCCCTGGATTGGACTTCGTTTGATTTGGTGCAGAAAGTTCGTAACAACCTTTGCCGTGCCTTGAAAATTAAAAAGTTAAAGGTAGGGCATGCAGGAACATTGGATCCGAAGGCAACCGGACTCATGATTCTGTGTACCGGAAAAGCCACCAAGCAAATTGAAACTTTTCAGGCTGGAGAAAAAGAGTATCTGGCCACGTTAAAACTGGGCGCAACTACGCCTTCGTTTGATTTGGAAACCGAAGAAGACGCCCAGTTTGAAACCAGTCATATCACCAAAGAGCTGATTGATTCGATCATCGAGCACTTTGTTGGTGATGTGGAGCAGGTTCCGCCGGTGTTCAGTGCCGTAAAAATTGATGGACAACGGGCTTATACACATGCCCGAAAAGGCGAAGAGGTAAAAATGCGGTCACGAACAATTCACATCCGGGAGCTGGAAGTTTTGGATTTTTCAAATAACAAGTTGGAAATACGGGTCGTATGCAGTAAAGGAACCTACATTCGATCATTGGCCCGTGACATTGGGAAAGCGTTGAATAGCGGGGCTTACCTTGTTGGTTTGAAACGCACGAAAATTGGCGATTTCAAGCTGGAAGATGCCTTCTCAGTTGACGACTTCCTAAAAAATATTGACAAATTTGTAACTAATTGAAGATTGCCCCGTAAAAGGGGGTTCTGAATTATCGCATAAATTATTCATCTATGAAGTTATCTAAGTTCAAGTATAAACTGCCTGAAGAACAGATTGCCTTGCATCCGTCTGACAATCGAGACGAGTCGAAACTGATGGTTTTACATCGTGATACTCGTAAGATTGAGCACAAGTTATTTAAAGATATTACGGAATATTTTGACGACAAAGATGTCATGGTATTCAATGACACCAAGGTTTTTCCGGCGCGTTTATATGGAAACAAGGAGAAAACCGGTGCTGAGATTGAAGTATTCTTACTTCGGGAGCTGAACCGTGAACAACGGCTTTGGGATGTATTGGTTGATCCGGCTCGCAAAATCCGGATTGGTAATAAATTGTACTTTGGCGAAGACGATATGCTGGTAGCCGAGGTAATTGACAACACGACTTCTCGTGGGCGTACTTTACGTTTCCTGTTTGACGGGCCTTACGATGAATTCAAAAAAACACTTTACAGCCTGGGAGAAACGCCGCTTCCGAAATTTATTCAACGTCCAGTTGAAGCGGAAGATAAAGAGCGTTACCAGACGATTTTTGCCAAGCACGAAGGTGCTGTTGCTGCACCCACAGCCGGGTTGCACTTTAGTCGAGAATTGCTGAAACGTTTGGAAATTATTGGCGTTGACTTTAGCTATGTGACTTTGCATGTTGGCTTAGGAAACTTCCGAAGTGTTGACGTAGAGGATTTGACCAAGCATAAAATGGATTCAGAGCAAATTTGGATTCGGGAAGAAGCTTGTGATGTGGTGAATGATGCCAAAATGAACAAGCGGAATGTGTGTGCGGTGGGAACTACCGTGATGCGGACATTGGAAAGTTCGGTTTCTACGCAAGGGCATTTAAAACCTTTTGAAGGATGGACCAATAAATTTATCTTCCCTCCCTACGAATTTAGTGTAGCTAACCGGATGATTACTAACTTTCATCTGCCTATGTCAACCTTATTGATGATGGTGGCTGCCTTTGGAGGCTATGATTTTGTGATGGAAGCTTACCAAAAAGCAATCAAGGAAGGTTATCGCTTCGGAACGTATGGCGATGCCATGTTGATTCTGTAAACGATCAGACATAAAATATTTCCCGAAAGGCTGTCAAGTAATTGACGGCCTTTTGTTATTTAGGCCTCGGATTGTGGTATTTCCCTGTAGTCAATATTTTTGTACCTTGAAAACCATTACTATCCTGACTTTTAAATGAAAATTGCGGATTATGAAAAAACGAATTCTGCTGACCCTATTGGTAGTCATCCTTCTTGCTGCCGGATACTTTTTGAACTTGTTACTGCCTGTTGCCACGGGCTATGCTGCTAAAAACCTGGCTTCAGGTATTTTCCTTTCCGGACGAAGCCAGGAAGCACTGGAGGCAGAGGATCTGAACTTTTCTGTCATTGCCTATACCAACAATACGGTTGATTTTGAGAATCGTGAGGTGGTTAGTCGCTTGTTGTGGTGCAAATCGAAAGCAATTTATGTGGATGGTTATGGATGTACTTTGGTGGAAGATTTTTCAGAAGAAGAAATTAAAAATCGCTCATATAAAGCTTTAGAGCCTCTTCCTGCCCGACCGGATACTCTGCCTTGGCCCATTGGAGATTTGATGCCTGATAGCCTTCCGGAAGGCCTGAAACCGGACAGAATGAATCAGGTGGTTGAGCAGGCCATGTCGGATTCCTTACCTTTTAAGGGAAGTTTTGCCGTGATGGTAGTTTATAAAGGGCAAGTGGTTGCTGAAGCCTATCGGGATGACTTCTCAGCCAATACCCGTTTTTTGAGCTGGTCCATGGCCAAAAGTATGACCAATACGTTGGTTGGACTTCGGGTAAAAGATGGTGCGTTGGCTATTCATCAACCTTTGTCGGTAGAAGCGTGGCAAGCCGACGGGCGAAAGGCAATTACCCTGAATAACCTGCTGCAAATGAATAGTGGTCTGGCCTGGAATGAGGGGTATGGAGGTCTTTCAGATGTAACTGTTATGTTGCACAAGGTTGGCGATATGGGCCTATATGCGCAAGAGAAAGCTTACGAGTTTCCGGCTGATTCCGTTTGGGAGTATTCCTCCGGATCAACCAACTTGGTGTGTCGTGAGTTTCGCAAGTCTTTTTCCCATGAAGAAGACTATTTTGCCTTTCCACGTCAGCAGCTTTTCAATCCGTTGGGGATGACCAGTGCCGTATTTGAAGTAGATGCCTCGGGAACGTTTGTTGGCTCGTCGTACGTGTACGCCACCATGCGCGATTATGCCCGCTTTGGGCTGCTGTATTTAAACGATGGAAAATGGCTCGGACAGCAACTCCTGCCCGAAGGCTGGGGGGATTATACTACCGAAGTAGCCAAGGGGTCGGGCGGACGTTATGGCTCCTCTTTCTGGCTCAATCAGTCGGGTGAATTTCCGGATGCGCCGCGTGATTTGTTTTTGTGCCGGGGGCACGATGGCCAGTTTATCTGCATGATTCCTTCCAAAGAGTTGGTTGTGATTCGCACGGGCTACTCCAAGAAAGGCGAGTTCGACTTGAATCAATTGTTAAAAGGCGTGTTGGAGAGTTTGGAATAAGATCGGCTTCACAAATAGATAAATTGCAAAAATGCCTGCAGGCTATTTCAAAGCATGCAGGCATTTTTGCAATATCTTCTGCGTGATTAAGAATTAGCCAGCATTGAAGGGGAGTGTGCAGCTATTCCATATTGTGCCGAGCTTATTCTACCTGGTAATTGTAAAAGCTGTTGTCTTCGTTACCCACTACCAGGTTGAAATACGAATTACCGCGATTGAAATAGCCAATGGTAAAATCGGTATTACCATGTAGGGGGAACCCATCATACAGACTGCCATCGGCGTTTATCAGATAAACCCGGTTCTCGGCCCGGCAAACAACACCGATTTTACGGTCGTCATTGGCAAAGGTGTAATAGTTGGGTTTGCTCGATATTTTGCTGTTAAACTCTCGTTCAAAGATCTTCTTTCCTTGGTGGTTAAAAGCCCACAGCTCATTATCGTCAGCAAAAATAAAGTCTGTTTTTCCGTCGGCATTCAGGTCGGCGGCTTCAAAGAAATGGTTTTTGCCGAACTTCTGGGTCTTAATTAGCTCGTGAGTGCCATCGAAGTATTCTAAATGAACCTGCCCGTTAATATCCGTTGTGGCAATGGCTGCCTGCCCGGCTTGTATCAGGTAAAGGTCGTTTGCGGAATGTTCAAAGTTGTTGCTGGTTTTCACCCGTGTGTTGCCTCGCCGGTCCAAAATATAGGTTTTGTATTGGTCGGCGCAAACCAAATAATCCTTGCCACCTACACGGAAGTGTTTGACAGGAGTGGTCACGGGGCCGTCGGTTCCTGTAAAACCCCAGCCTTTGACCAGTTTTCCTTCATGGTTGTAAGCATAAACCTGCTTATTTTCGCAAGCAATGAAGAACCGGTAGTTGCGGTTGCTATCATAGTCGAAAACAGCAACCCCATTGGAGGCTGGAGATCTGAAGTTGATGGGATAGCGTGCCACATTATTGCCTTCCCGGTCAATGATGTGCAATTTATCTTTGGTATTGAATAAGTACTGGAGCTTCCCGTTTTTGTAGTAGTCTATCTGATAAATCTCACTCATTATCTTCCCCGGAAGTTGAACTTTCCAAAGGCTTACGCCTTCTTTGTTAATCAGGCAAAGCTGATGTTTGTTGTCTTGAATAATGACTTCTTTGTTGGCCTGATCGTTGTGGTTGGTCACCAGCTGAGGTTTAATGGCTACGGTGGAATCCAGTTTGCTTTGCCACACGGTTTGCGGTTCCTCTTTCAGAACCGGATCATATTTCAAGTACAAGTTATTCAGGAATTGGCCCGAGTTTTCCGAGAGCTGCCAGCTTAGTGCGTGAAACTTCCGGATAGATTGTTCGTTTGTGTTCAGCAATTGCGCGGGCTTTTCGTTCAAATAGTAATTCCCCAGGTAAAAGGCTTTTGAGAAATTGAGGTAGCTGTTCAGCGTAGAACGGCTGGCCAGCTGCTCGCTAAATTTCTGAAATTGGATATCATTTTGAAGTGTCTCAGAAAGCACCAGATTGTGAAGATAATGTTTCAATGCGGCGCTGTTGTCGGCAAAAATCAGGTAGTTGTCGTAGAAGCTCAGGAAGCGGCTTTCAGTGCCTGAAAAAACTTCGCCAAAAAGGAGTTCCGGCAGGTTGGCAAATGGAAACTCGTAAATTGTAAAGGAACTCGCGTTTTGAATTTCATACTGGCTTTGCATTTCCTGCAAGCTGGTTTTGTTGGCTTTGGCATAATTCTCGAGCACTGGAAGCAGTTTTTCTCGGGCAAGCGACTGTCCTTTTACCTCGGCAATAAAAAAGCGGTTGTTGGCCGGATCGTTCTGAGTAACTGTTCCAAAGGCCAGCGCAAATTCATTTTTGGCAATCTCGGTAAACAAGGTTTGGAAAGGAACTTTGCTGTAGCGTTCAAGCTTTTTTAGCTGGGTTTCGCGGGCATAGAACAGACCTTGTTTTTTGAGGTATTCTTCGTAGTTGCTGTAAAATGCACTCAGGTCGTCAAGGGCCAGATTGATGAACAGGCTGGTGTTGGCCGAAAGGGCTTTGGTAATGTCTGTTCGAATGGGTTTTTGGCCGCGAAATACCGACAAGTAGTTGTGGTTGTTCGGGTTGGAGAAGCTGAAGCCGTTCAGCAACAGGTTGGTATTTTTGATGTTTACGTCCAGCTCGGTCCAGTCGGAAAAACTGCCAAACAGGTTCAGTTGTTTGCGGAAGTCGCGTGGCACCAGGCCGGAAACTAAACCGGGAAAACGATCATGCTGAATGTACAGGTTAAAGTCTGAGTTGGAGCTGACCGTCGCGTACAAGTCTTGCAACTGTTGGTTGTTGGTCAGATTTTCCACCGTCATTTGCCGGATGGCTTCTTCCACAAACAGGGCATAACGGCTAAACAGCATCACCCCGTCTTTAAAAGCAAAGCTGAAGGTTGTTCCGCCGTTTTTCAGCTGGTAAATTTCTTCCTCATCGTATTCACGCGAGCTGATCTTTCCGTTTTGAGCAGCTGGCAGGTTGTTGAAGTAATTCAGGATCGTGGCTTTCTCTTTGCGGTCGTTTAAGCTGGCTACAAACAGGCAACCAACATTGTTCTTTCCTTCCGCATTAAAAGCTACCAGCACCGACTTGTCGGCCAGAACTTTACGAAAAGGAGCACTGGATTCAAACTGGCTCTTCAACACCTTAACATCTGCAAAAAAGGTCTCCAATTCGCTAACCTGTTGCAGCTCGGCAACTAAAGGGTTTTGCGAATCCATTTTATCAAGCAAAGCATCCAGTTCTGGAATCTCAACAATCAAGGGCGTTTTAACTGGGATAGCACGAAAAGAAGAGTTGTTGTCGTAGCTCTTCGACTGCTCCTCCATCAAAAAGAAGGCAGCAGCAGCTATCAAGACAAAAATGAGCAGAATCGGTATGATGAGCTTGCGCATAATCTGATTTTTTTATCAAAAATAACAAGAAAGTCAGGCAGCGGCGAAATATTTTGGCCTTGAATTTCGGATGACTTATTAACCAGTCATTCTTAATTTCATTGCCCGGGCGGTTTTATTTTCGCTGATGAACTTCACTGGCTGGAACTATTTTGTATAATTTATCGGAACGACGAATGGTTTGACCCAGCTTAATGGAGAACCGCTCGCCACGTTTGGTTTCTTCAACAGGTTTTAAATCAACACGTATTTCTTCCACGGTAGCTTCTACCACGCCGGTGGTTGGGCCGGTAATCAGAATTTCATCGCCCACCTGAAGTTTGCCGGCTTCCATTTTAAATTCGGCCACACCCAGTTTGGAGAAATAGTTCATGCCCTTGCCCAAATACAATTTACGCTTGGTGGCCACCGAACCGTAGTTCTTGCTCCACTCGCCCAGGCGTTGCCCCAGGTAGTAGCCATCCCAGAAACCACGGTTGAAAACCGTTTTCAGGCATTCGTCCCATGCGCTGATCTTCTCATCGGTAAATTCGTTGTTGAAGTAGGCGTCAACAGCCTCGCGGTAGCATTCCACCACTGTTTTAACATATTCGGGAGAACGTGCCCGCCCTTCAATCTTCAGGACCGAAACGCCGGCATCGAGCAATTTATTTAGAAAGTGAATGGTTTTTAAGTCTTTGGGCGACATGATGTATTCATTGTCAACCTCAAGTTCGGCACCGGTTTCCTTGTCGGTTACGGTGTAGGCCCGGCGACAGGTTTGCATGCAGCTTCCACGGTTGGCCGATGAATTCATCTCCTGCAGGCTTAGGTAACATTTGCCTGAAACAGCCATGCACAAGGCTCCGTGGACAAACATTTCAATTTGAATGAGTTTACCTGCCGGTCCGGTGATGTTTTGTTCTTTTATTTGTTTGCTGATTTCCCAAACACGTCCGAGGTTCATCTCACGTGCCAGCACCACCACATCGGCATATTGTGCGTAGAACTTTACCGCTTCAATGTTGGTGATGTTCACCTGGGTAGAAATGTGCACTTCTACTCCTACACTGTGGGCATAGGCAATGGCAGCAATGTCGCTGGCAATGATGGCGGTAATGCCAGCTTCCTTGGCGGCATCAATAATTTCGTGCAGCTTGTCCAGCTCATTGTCAAACACAATGATGTTGACCGTAAGGTAAGTCTTAACCCCATGCTTGGTGGCGATGTCCACAATCTTCCTGAGGTCTTCCAAGGTGAAGTTGTTGGATGAACGGGAACGCATGTTGAGTTTTTCAACCCCAAAATAAACCGATCCAGCTCCTCCCTGAATGGCTGCGGCCAATGATTCGTAGGAACCTACCGGCGCCATAATTTCTATATCTCTTCTTTCCATCCCGGTTGCTTAATTGATGGGGGCAAAAGTACTAAAAATATACTTCAGAAGCAGGGGATTCAAGTGAGTGCCTGAAATTATTGAATGACCATGTAATCACTCTTCCCATGAGCCTTTCTGACTTTCCCCTACTGCGCCAAGGTGAAGCGGAAGCTCAGCCCAAAGTTGGTGTTGGAGGTTGGGAATGACAAGGAGGTAAAGGGCTTGTTGATGACCTTGTCGAAATAGACGCGCATTTGGAACCGGTCGCTGAGCATGTAGTCGGCGGTGGTTTTAATGGTAATGGCGTTTTGTCCGGCTGTTAGCTGGTTGGTTGCCTCTACCAGTTTGCGAATCAGGGTTTTGTTTTTGCGGAACGACACGTCGGCCCGGATATTCAGGTCGTTGGAATAGGCCTTTTGCGAACGCTTGGTTTTGATGATTAAGTCCATGCGCTCGAACCGGTAGCCCAGTCCAAAGGTGTACTCGTTGGTCAGCACTTCGGTGAGCTGGTTGTTGGCAAAGTTAAGCGCCAGGTTGCGGCTCCGGCTCACTTCGGCACGGGTAGTCATATCATTCAGCCAGGTAACATCCATGTTAATCAGCGGGCTGAACTGTTCGTTGATGCTCACCACGTTAATGTCGTATCGGCCAATGAAATTGCCGCTCAATTCGTTCAACACATAGCTAAAGCCATCATTGTACACCTGGTCATTATAGCTCAGGTTGGTAATGAATGAACCCACATTGTAGCTGGAGCGGTAAGCATGGTTGATGTTGAGTGTTTTGAGCACTTTATTCAAGCCTTCAATTTTGGTCACCAGGCCATCATAGGTCACCCGCCAGTTGGGGCGCATGTGTTTGATGGAAGGGAACGGATCGAGTGACACTTTGCTCGGATCCTGACCAGTGTAGGCGGCAATAAAAGCCGGAATCAATACCTGCTGCGAGGTAGGTCCGTAGCCCGCCGGATAGCCTTCGGCAATGGTATGCGGCGCCTCGGGGCTGTAGCCCACAGCCGGGTTGGCAATGCGCTGACCGGCCAAACGCCAGGCAATGGTTCGGCGGTAGTCCATCATTTCCTGAAAAGGAGCTGATTCCTGAATTTCGGCTTCGCCAATTTTGCTGAAAGCAGTACTCCAGGTGTTGATGGACATGGAGAAGTTGCCTTGCAGGGTTCTGCTGTTGGAACTGAAACTTCCGGATGTATGGTCGTAGGAATAGTATTCCTGCATGTTTTCTGAATACGAACGGTTGGCCGTCAGGTCGATGCGCAGAAAGGGAATAGGCTCCACGTTGGCACGAATGCTGAAGGTTTCGTTGTGGTTCATCCGGTACGGCGCATTCAGGGTGGTATCATTGGTGTACCAGCCTTTGCTGATGGCTTTGCGGGCAAAATCATCATCCTGCCAGCCAAAAAGGAAAGGGAATCCGGGCGCATTGCTGCTGCCAATGTTGCCAAAGGTTACCGGGTCGGGTGTGTAATTACCGGCACCAAAGAAGGCGGGCTCGGGCAGGAATCCTGGCATAATGGTTCCATCGGAACTGGAATACGAGACGGAAATGTTTTTAACACTCATGAGTGTGCGCGCTGTGTATTGCGCTATTTTCAGCATCACGCCATCGCCTACTTCCCGTTTTCCGCTTACGCGAACCATCACCTGACTGGTGTTATCCGGAACGGTTACGGTCACCCGGTTTTCGTTAACCACCACCACTTCTCCTTCTACCTGGCCTCCTGTGGGGTTGACCAAAGTAACCTGTACATCTTCTGTTTTCAGCTTGTGGTTAATTACCTTGGCCGTGTTGGCTTTCAGGTTGGTGCGGGCACTTTCGTAGGTGACAATCTTGTATCTTGGATCTTCCTGCTTGCCTCTGGAGCGCGTTGCGGCCTGAGCGCGGCTGCGCGAGCTTCGTGCCGAGCGCGTGCTGGAGCCAAACTTCTGGTTCACTTCTTTCAGAAACGACACTTTGTTGTACAGGTTAAGCATGTTTACCTGTCCGTTCAGCTGGGCCACCCGGGCATTTTCGGCCGTATTCCCCAGTCGGGTTGACTCGTCGGTAATGGGGCCCGCATACCAGTCGTACTGCGCCTGGTAGCGTCCGGTTGCGCTTACCCAGTTCAGGAATGGAATTTTGTTGAGCGGTGCCACATACGAAGCGTTAAACGTATGATGGTATAAAATGGGGCGTCCCAGGTTGAGCAGGTTGGTGATGATGGAGTCTC
This sequence comes from uncultured Sunxiuqinia sp., assembly GCF_947495665.1. Taxonomy (GTDB): domain Bacteria; phylum Bacteroidota; class Bacteroidia; order Bacteroidales; family Prolixibacteraceae; genus Sunxiuqinia; species Sunxiuqinia rutila. The sequence continues at coordinate 242,440 of NZ_CANLZV010000006.1, read as the reverse complement.
GTTTTAACTCATAATCATCATCGCGCCGGTTAATGCGCCCGGCCGGCTCATCAATGCGGGCGGTTCCCTGCGAGGAGAAATCCAGTTTCAGCGACCGGGTCAGGTTGAAGTTTAGGTCGAAGTACCTGTTCCAAAGAAATTCCTTGTCGAAGGTGCGGGGAATAATCATATTCGGATTGGTCAGGTTACGGGCCTGCACTTCTTTGTAATGCCGGTAAAGGTCCGTGCGGTACGACAACTGGGTAGGCATGGGGTAGAAGTTAAAATCCCGAACCAGCTGAAGGGCTCTCCCTTTCAGGAAATTTACTTTTTTGAAAGGCTCCACCAACTTCGGACGATTGTTGAAATTGTAGCTAAACATCCCCCGGTAGTTTTTTTCCAGGCTGTATTCGGTATTCACGTTCCGTTTCTTCATCTCGTTGTAAGCATAGGTTACCGAGAAGTTGGTCGGATCATACAGGCGGGGCTTGCCGGACTTACTCATCTTGTCAACCTTCACGTTCGTGAAGTTAATGCTCTTGCGGCTGACATAGTCCTGAGCGATCTGTTTCAGCGAGTCGCGTTCCGACCGGGAATCAAGCTGATCGACAGCATCCTTCATTTCAATATCCGGATCCAGCGGATTGTATTTGGGATTGCTGATGCTTTTGGAAACTCCCACATACAGCGGAATGCGGACTTTGGCTTTTTCGGGGAAAAACTTGCCTAGCTCGAAGTTGGATGAAATGTCGTATTCCACCAAGTCGTCCAGGGCACGCTCGTTCATGGTTTGATCAATGCTTCCGAAACCGGAAGAACGGGTGCGTCCGGCCACCACCACGGATCCCAGGTCGGCCAGTCGGGCTGAAACCCGGGCATTGGCAGCCCATCCACCTTCTTCATCAAAGTCGGTTAAGCGGAGCTCATTGGCCCATACCTCTACCGATTTGGGGCCGGGGTTGAGGTTGCCCTGCTGTTTATGACGGACTCCCATTAGGATGACACCTACCTCAGCCAGGTTGGGCGTTCCTTTTACCTTCACAATATTTTTGTTGTTGTTCCATCCCTGGTGCGAAGTCTCGTAAACATCGGAAATATTGACAGAGGCTCCGGCTTGGCGAGACAAGGCATTCCGGGCCATTTTGGCTTCGGTAAACAGGTCGAGCGGAATGTCAATCCGGTTTTCATCGGGCCAAACCAGGTAACGCTGGCTTTCAATGTCGCCATTGTAGAAGCCGGGTTCGGTCAGTTTTAGCGGAACTTCATACTCGTAATAGTTGTTTTCGTCGGTTCCCAACCGGATGAAGTAATGCAGCTGATCGTCGTTAAGCGGATAGCCATCAATTTCTTCGGCATGCAGCTCCAGTTTAAGGCGACGATAACGCCTGAAGTCCATGCCCAATGTTTTGTAGGCAGCCCGCACATCGCCCATTTGCAGGTCGATGACTTTCAGTACCAGCGACTGTTCGTTAAGCTGCAGTAGCTGTGGGTTTGCCGGGTCAATCACCCGGTCGATTCCCGGTGGAAGAATGTAGTTTACAGGCTCTCTGCGGCTGTTTTCTTCAATGTTGACTGCTGATATTTCAAATTCGGTTTGCGGGCTTGGAGGCACGCTTGTTTCATCAATTTCATCGGTAAACCGTCGCCAGTCGGCTCGTACCAGGTCCATGGTTGCAAAACGCAGAATGGTGGTGTCCTGAAAGCCTTTAAGGAATACCCGCATGAAGCGAATGGAGCGGAATTCGTCCATGTCAATCTTGTTTTCAAAAGCACTGACAGGGACTTTAAACTGGTACCAGTTAACTTCCTGAACACCTCCGCTGGGGCCTTCACTTTGGCCCACCCGAATATCGGTAATGAAGTTTTGGCCCAGTTGCATGTCCTCGGGGCGAATGCTGATACGGTACTGGAAATAGCGTTCGTATTCGTTCAGGGTATTGTCGTTATTAATGTCTTCAATATCGGGCATGGTGGAGGCCGTTGTGGGGTAAGACTCAGGCGACATCTCCGAGGTGGGAGAGTTGCCATCCGGCCCGTTGTAATTCTTGTACCGTGTTAGAATACTAGCCTGTTCCGCATCAAAATCAGATCCGCGATAGTAATGATAGTTGTCACTGGCCGGGTCATTCAGGGCTTCGGTTAAAGCGGTTTGAGCCAGGATGCCTTCCAGTGCCTGTAGGTAGCTTTGGAAAAACGAGCGTTCGTCATCATCGTTTAAGCCATCAAAACCGATATCCTGAAATTGGCGCGAAACCGGATCATTGGCAAAAGCATTTACGATAGATTGTTTGGTGGAGACGCGTCCCCAAACAGTGGTGTCTACATCCTGCAGCTCGGCAGTTTCAGGCAGGCCATTTTCAAAGGATTTGCGTGAATCCTTCAACAGGTCTTCCGAAATATCTCCAAGGTTGAAATACAGGTCACCTCCCTCAGCTGCAACTCCGTTTTGCTTGTCGTACACGAAAGGATCCATCATCCAGAATTCGATGTATTCGATGTTGGCAGCTTCAAAATCAGTCGTTTCAATTTTACGCATGATTCCAGCCCAGCGCGACTCCGGGTTGTTGAGTTTACCGTCTGAGTTAACCCCCGCAGAGTAGGCTGATGGCGCCGTGTCGAAGTTGTAAGGCCCTTTTTCGTTGGGGTAATAGGCCAGGTCAAGCACCGGAATGTTGGTGGGTGTTCCGGTGGGTGTTTCTTTATCCGGAAAAATTTCTTTTAAAAAGACCTCGCGTACAAAGTGATTGCGCTGTTGGTTGCGGTCGCCTTTGATGTGCGAAGGGGTTTGTGAGGTGTTGCGCAAAAACAGCGGGTCAATGATGTACCAGGCCAGTTTGGCGCGGTTGTATCCGTAGGCCAGGTCGTCGTTCAGGTTTCCTTCGGGAAACAGGTCTTCCTGCTTTTGTGGAGTACTGGCCAACACCCATGCCTGCCGTGCTTTGAGGTTGATGGATGTTTTGGTCGCTTCAAAGTCATCAATGTAAACAGTTCCTTCTTTGTCGATTACCTTTGAGTGCCCGGGGATTAGCTGGGCAAACTCTGCCTCCATGGAAATGGATGACGGTTCTTTGGTTTCAATAAAAGGCAGTTTGTCTACCAGCGTGGTCAGCAGGTTAGACTCGGTATTGTAGTTCACATCCAGTCCCCAGATGGTGTTGGAAATCGGATCTTCGCCATAGGTGACTTTTTGTGTCAGTGGGCGTTCGTTCATGTGCAGCACAGTTGCCCCCAGGTTGAAATTGTCGGAGAAGGCATAGTTGGCGTGGGTTCCTACCAGTGTTTTGCGCTGTACGCTAAACAAGTCTTCACTTTCGGTGCTGATGCGAATGGGCGTTCCGGATTCCAGCAGACCGGCATTGATGATCTTTACGCGCCCCAGGGTGTAGTCAACGGTGTAGTCGATGTACTCCTGCAGCTCGTGTCCGCCGGCAGTTACTTTAACCGAGCCTTGTGCTACGTTCATTCTCTCCAGGGCAATTTCAGAGCTGGAAGAGCCTTCGTAGCTTCCTTTCAGAATAAATTTGTTGTGTTTGGTATCTTGTTCGGCATAGGTTTTTGTCGAGTCGTAAAGCGAACGGTAAGCATACTTTTCAGCCAGGGCAGGGTCAGAGATGGAATCGGCCAGGTGGCTTCCAAACGGCTCCAGCACCGGGAAAATGATTCGCCCGCTGGATGAAAGAACGGTGATGCCTTCAATGTAGTCAAACACACCATCTGATCCCGGATCGAGTTGTGTATTCAGGTTGTCAACATTCAATACATTCAGCAGGATGTGTCCTTCCAGGTTGGTTTCGGGAAGGTAGTTGATGTCGGTTCCCGAGTCGTTTTGGTAGAGCACATCAAGAATGAAGTTTTCCTTGGACAGCTGGTAGGCATTCAGGCTGTAAATGTTTTTCATCATCAGCTTCCAGGTCGGGTAGCGGGGTGACAAGTTGGTGCCTTTCAATAGCTTCATAACAAGGGTCTGCGGTGCCTCAATGCCATCGGTTGAGAATTCACCCACCTGGTAAGTTTTGCCGTTGGCCGTGTAGTTGTAGGCTACCATCAGAACTTCATCCGTATTTAGCGAAGAGTTCAGCGAAACGTAGCCCAGGTTTTCATGGACAGTATATTCCGAAGGGCTCAGCTTCCGGGCTTGTTCTACTTTCTCAAAATCCTGACCACCTTTAAAGTTGAAGGCATCCAGGCTTTGCATGGTTTTATTGATCAGGTTGGCTTCGCGGATGTCGCTGTAGCTGGTTACAATTTCGGTGTACAGGTTGTTGGCCTCGTTAAACGGATAAATGTTTTCCGGATAGGGCCTTGTTGTCGTTTCCTGAAAGCCGGGAACTGTGTTGTAAATATTTTTCTGATGTTCGCCCAGGTCCATAAAAGCCAGTATGTTCCGGGATTCATTGGTTTGATTGGATTTATTGGTTACCCAGACTTCAATTTTATTAATGGTGATGGAGGACCGGACAACGGGTAGCTTGGCCAGGGCTTCGTTATACGTATCACGAAAGTACTGCGCCAGGAAAAAGTGGCGGTTGGCATCGTAGTCCAGTACTTCAATTTCAAACGTTGATTTTTGGGCTCCTCCTTCTGTTTCAATGACCTGCGTTTCGCCTTTGTTTTGAGAGAAAATGGTGGTCAGGTTCAGTTTTCCAAACTGCATTTCGGTTTTCACCCCAAACAGGTTGGTTCCGCCAGTGATCAGCGATCCGTTGAGGGGTAGCGACACGTTACCGGCTTCGACTTTTTTGAGAATTTCATCTTCATCGCCGGTATAGTCGATGTTCATCTTGTTTTCATAGTCGAAAGTCGCCTCGGTGTTGTAATTGACCCGCATTTTCATCTTTTCGCCAATGCTTCCCATGACGTTCATCTGGATCTTTTGGTCGAAGTCGAAGGTTGGAGTTTTGCGCAGGCGCTCGGGAATTGCCGGGTTTTCAATGGCATTCATCTGGTAGCCAAAGCTTACTTCAACATAACCTTGCGGACGGATGTCAATGCTGTTGCCTCCAAAAATCCGGTTGAAGGCTTCGCCACCAACAGTCAGGCTGGGAATAACCGAACCCTGAGTTTCCATGTCAAGCTGGTTGCCTCGGGTACGCCAGTAGTTGCGAATCGAATTTTTAAAGTCGTAATCGACAAACTCCTGGAGGGTCATGGTTTTTGGGAGCCGGTAATTCAGGTTCCCAATCTTCTCATAGAAAATGTACTCACCGGTTTCCGGGTCATACTCCATTTCGGTGTTGATGTTGGACGGGCGGCTTAAAAAGAGCTCGGAACTGTCTTTGCTGTCCGGAAATTCAAAAACCGGCTCATCCTCAAAAGGGTAAGGAAGGGTGCCGGTTGTGTCAATTTCCAACGAATCGGTAATAATGGCATTGCTGGTCTTTGTCTGTCCGTTGGTAGGGGGTGGAGACAATATCCAGCCCATGCTCAGTACTCCCGGAAAAACAACTGTTGCAAGGATATTTGTTAAGCTCTTTTTCAATGCCAGTCTTTTTCAACGTTACAGCCCCTTTAAGGCTCTTTTTATGGTGTCTTCGACGGTCAGATCAGGATTGGCTTTCAGAAGTTTGTCCAGTTCTTTTTCAATATTCTTCTTGGCAAATCCCAGCATTACTAATGCTGATAACGCTTCATCGCGGATTGTATTGTCTGCTTTTGAGATTAAAATTTGGTCGCTGGCTGCTGTTTTTCCAATCTTATCTTTCAGATCAATAATGACCCGCTGTGCTGTTTTTGCACCAATGCCCTTTATACTTTTCAGTAAGTTAACGTTTTCACCCAGAATAGCCTGGCGGATTTCTTCAGCTGTTAGCGATGATAGCATCATCATGGCGGTGTTGGACCCAATGCCATTGACCGAAATCAGCAAACGAAAGAGTTCGCGTTCACCTGCTTCTGCAAATCCGTACAGCAGGTGAGCATCTTCACGAACGGTTTGGTGCAGAAAGAGCTTGGTATGCTCTTTCCCGTTGATGAGCGAATAAGTATTGAGCGAAATTTGAATAAAATAACCAATGGAACCGGCTTCAATGATCGCGTTGGCGGGAGTCAGTCCGGTTATTTTTCCCTGAATGTATTCGTACATAATGCTGTGCTTTAAATTTCAGGTTCGTCAGCGCTTTGCAAATCAATGTTTTCATCAACCTGGTTGGGGTTGATCTCAAACTTTCTCAACGGATTTTTATTGATTTCTTTATAAAGTTCGCGGCTTTTGTGCACATCAATAGCCAGGTAAAGCGCTTGTCTGAATGAGTCGGGGGAAGCTTTATCTTCTCCGGCAATATCAAAAGCGGTACCGTGGGCGGGCGAGGTGCGGATAAATGGTAGTCCGGCGGTGTAGTTTACACCTTTGTCGAAAGATGCCAGTTTGAAAGGGGTTAAGCCCTGATCGTGGTACATCGCCAAAATCGCATCGAACTTGACATAGTCGCCCGATCCGAAGAAACCGTCGCTCGGATAAGGGCCAAGGGCTAAAATACCTTCTTTTTTCGCTTGTTCAATGGCCGGAATGATGATGTCTTTTTCTTCAGTTCCCAACAGTCCGCCATCACCAGCATGCGGATTTAGTCCTAGTACGGCAATGCGAGGTTTTTTAATGCTGAAATCTTTTTCGAGCGAACTGTCCATGATGCGCAGTTTGCTGAGAATCGCTTCCTTGGTGATTAAAGAGGAGACTTTGGCCAGCGGCACGTGGGTAGTAACCACTCCAATTTTCATCATCTCGCTCACCATGAGCATCAGGTAGTTTTCGGCCCCAAACTGTTCGGCTAAAAACTCGGTGTGACCTGGAAAATGGAACTTGTCTGATTGAATGTTGTCTTTGTTGATGGGGGCTGTAATAAGCGCATCAATTTCACCGGCTTTCAGGTCGCTGACGGCTCGTTCCAGCGCCATGTAGGAAGCTTCTCCGGCAATTCCGGATGACTTTCCTAATTCCACACGGATGTTATCGTCAATACAGTTGATGATGTTGGCACGTCGCGGATCGGCTTCACGGGCCGACTGAATGTTGTTGAAGTTGAAGTTGGTTAAATTCAATGCCTTACGATGGTAGGCGGCCACCTTGGGCGAGCCATAAACCACGGGAGTACACATTTCGAGGATACGTGCATCCAACAGGGTTTTCATAATTACTTCGTAGCCAATTCCGTTGATGTCACCTTGTGATATTCCGATTCTTATTTTGTTTCTGCTCATTTTATCAGTCTCTTATGGTGTGTGGAAATCTTGAAAATCTCTTGTTCACAGCTGTTTTCTGTGAAAGGCAAAGTTAATTCTTTATCTGAACTTTATCAAAAAGATTAGGGCTTGCCTGGGGTGAATTGATTATGATGAATTTTATGGTATTCCAGTTCCTCAGACGGTTTTCCCTGGCGGGTTTGCGCGGGATTTCCAATGGCGATGATGCTCAACACCCGAAAGTTTTCGGGCAGTTGAAACAAGTGTTGGATGTATTGCTCAGCGGTTTGTTCCTGGTTGTGCTGGCGCTTGCGAACTTGCACCCAGCAGCTGCCCAAATCGAGTGATTGTGCCGTAAGTTGAAGCAAAATACTGGCAATGGAGCAGTCTTCAACCCACACATCTCCTTTGTTTTCATCAGCCAGAACGATTACGGCCAAAGGAGCCTTTTCTAAAAAGGCAGCTCCGTGCGGTTTGCATTGGCTGAGTTGTTGGATCAGCTTGGGATCATCAATGAAGATAAACTCCCAAGGATTGCCGTTTTTGGATGACGGAGAACGTAAAACCGCTTCCTGCAATTGTTCTAGTTTTTTCGGAGCGACTGGCTCGCTCGTAAATTTTCGAATGCTCCTTCGTGAGCGAAGTAATTCAATCATGTGTCTGTTATTTATGTCTGCTAGACGGTTGCTGAGCGTTTTCTTTCGAGGTAAAGAATCTCAGGCTTGGTAAAAATAAGAAAGCATGGCTGAAATTTAGATAAGAATGGAGAAAATAATTAACAAAAGTAACAACATGAAAAGGATAAGCTGGTTGCGTACAAACAATCCGAGCAGGATAAGCAGTTCGAGTTCATCGGTGTCGGCCGAGTAAATTTCAATTTGTCCTTTGTCTTTTGAAAGCAACTCGTAGCTTTGGAAGATGATGATTTCCTGGCCATTAAACTTCCAGGCCCATCTGGATTGCCAAAAATTTTTGATCTCCAGTTCAAAGCGTTTTCCGTTGATGACAACATCACTTTTAGGGTGGAAAAGATTGATCATGATGGAAGCCAAAGGAGCACGATTGTTGGTGTCCGAAATTTCCAGTTTCGACAGGAAAAAGTCGCGATTCAAAATAAAGCGTTTCCCTTTCATGGTGGCCAAGGCTTCGGAGCTAAACATATTTTTCCACTCAATCAGACCGATTTGTTCGTTGTTTCGGGTCAGGTGCAATTGGTTCTTAAAGATCCCTTTTGTCCAATAAAGCTTTTCCATAGTTTGTAAAGATTGCCAATTGCAAGGTAGAAAATTTAGCGCAAAGATGGTAGGGGTTTATGTCGAATTAGGCGGGCGTATTTTTGTTTTTGGTAAGGAAGGTTAGTGTTAACACTTAACCATAAAGGCCATTGTTAGAGTAAAAATACCAATGGCCTCATGGTCGAATTGAGGGGGTGAAGGGCTTAAAATAGAAACCCCATATTTAAGGAAAGAGCTTTGTTTTGGAAATCCTTTTCCGCATGGTATACTTCGGAAATTCCCATATCGTAGTTCAAGCTGATTTGGATGTCATGGCTTGAAACAGGAAGACTTACTCCAAGCTCAAAGGCCCAGCCAAAATCGGTTGGTTTGACTTCGTCTTTCAGGTCTGTTGTTGTTCCGGCTTGTTCTTGTTCTGCTTTCAGGCGAGTTGCCAGGTAGGGGCCCGTTGCGAAGAAGATTCGGGAGTTATTTTCTTCAACCAAAACCGAGGAAAACGATGCTTTAACCGGAAGTTGAAGGTAATTTATCCGGTAGGTTTCATCGGTATCGTTCCAATAGCCTCCTTTTTGAACGAACAATAAGCTACTTTTTACAGCAAACCAGTTGTTGGTGTGGTAATTGGCCAGTATTCCTGTGTTCAGGTTAGCTAGTCGGTTTCCGTTTTTACAAATGTTTCCGAGATCAGATTGGGTTGCAGCTCCAATTCCCAGCTGTACACCCAACTCAAATTGGCTAAATGCCTGCACTGAGCTTATTAAAAGCGTGGTCAGCAGGATGAGTGTTTTTACTTGTTTCATTTTTTTCTGTGTTTAATTGTTAATTGATTCGACGAAATACGTCAAATCGTCGAATTGAAGACAAAAAAATTTAAATGCTTATTCCATGAAATAGAATGTAAAGCAAGTCGTTTAAACGTTCTTCTATGTCAACTTGCTCATCGGTAAGAAAATAGGGTTCTTCCAGGCCGCGCAGCGCAATGACAATCGCCCGGGCTGTAAGGTTGATGTTCAGTTTCCGAAACTGGCCTTCTTCTATGCCCTTTTCCAGAATTTGGGCAATGGCAGCTTGCTCTTTTTCGTCGTGCTTTTTCCGTATTTGCTCGATGAATTCAATCTTGCTTAAGAAATCATTTTTCAACGCATCGTAATAATTTACGAAATCGCGAAACCCTTTCATGCGTCCCAGTACGTAGGCCGAAAGTTTTTCCCGGGCGGTATTTTGTTCGCGTACTGATTGCTCAATTTTTGAAAAAAGAATGCCGGCTTCCTGCTCCACAACAGCCTGAAAAACTTCTTCTTTGCTTTTGAAGTAGTAATAGAGTGAGCTTTTCCCTTTGCGGGCAGCTACAGCAATTTCATCCATGGTCGTTTTCCGGAAACCATATTTGGCGAAGGTTTCACGGGCTACTTCAATAATGCTATTTCGTACTTTTTCGTTCAAAGGGCTGTTTTTCGACTAATTCGGTTCAAAAGTACAAATATTTTTGAAAAATGAATTCTATTGCGGAAGAATATTGACAGTTCTTGATGTTGGAAGGATGGGGAAGTTTCTGATTAGCTGGGGTTGGGGATGGTGAATTGGAAGCGGCTGCCTTTACCAGGTTCACTTTCAACCGTGATTTTTCCTTGGTGTTTTTCCACAAATTCTTTGCAAAGAATCAATCCCAGACCTGTTCCCATTTCATTAACCGTGCCGGGTGTCGAAAAGCTTTCCTCAAGCCGAAAGAGCTTTTGCAAAGCATCGGGCTCCATGCCAATCCCGTTATCGGCTACCGTAATTGTAACTTCTTTAGCGTTTTGCTGAGCCGAAATGGTTACCTGCCCTCCCGGCTTGGTGAATTTTATGGCATTTGTAATCAGGTTGCGTAGGATGGTCGAAATCATGTAATGGTCGGCATAGACCGGGGCTTTTAGGGGTAGGTCTTTCACCAGTGAAATCGATTTTTGCTCGGCAACATCGCTCAGCAGCAGGGTGGCTTCTTCAATCAGCGATACACAATCTGTTTGTTCGGGATTGTACTGGGTACGGCCAGTTTGTGAGCGAGACCACTCCAACAGGTTAAGGAGCAAATCCATGGCATTTTGTGCCGATTGCTGAATGATTTGAACGTACTTTCCAATTCCGGTAAAATTTTGGATCTCAACTTTGTCTGCCAATAAGCTGGAGAAGCCAATGATGCTGTTGAACGGACTTTTTAAGTCGTGGGCAATGATGGAGAACAATTTGTCTTTGGTGGCATTCAGTTCCCGCAGACGGATTTCATTGTCCTGAAGCACCTGTTGTGCCTGTTTGTGCTGACTGATGTCGCGAATAAAGCTTTGGTAAGTTCCATCATCCATGGCTCTGGAGCTCATTTCGACTGCAATGCAGTTGCCGTTTTTCTGTTTGAGTTCCCGTTCAATTTTTAAGCTTTCACCTGATTTGAGTCGATCATATCTTAAAGGGTTTTGGTTCAGCTGGCTGGAAGCGAACAGGTCTTTCATGTTCATTTGCAGGAGTTCTTTTTGGGAATAGCCGGTAAGCTCACAGGCTTTATCATTAACGATAATAAAGTCGCCTTTGCTGTTGCCCTGGAAAAATGCATCGGGTGCCATTTCCAGAAGATGACGGTAATTGGCCTCACTTTTTTGGATGGCTTCTTCCTGCTTTTTGCGGTCGGTAATATCCTGAATAATGCCGAAGATAATGCCTTTCTCCCGGTCGTAAGTGGCGGTGGAATGAATGTGTTTAATTTGTCCTGTGTCGGCAGCTTTTATCTTAAATTCAACCTTGTAAGGCTTGCTTTGGTGCAGCAAGTTTTTTAGGGCTTGGTCCAGTTCTGTACGGTATTCTGGCAGGGGAAACTCTTTGATGGTTTGATAGTTGAAATGGTCGCGGTCGACACCATAAATTTTCATTGCACCTCTGGATCCAAGGATCGACATGTCATCCAGGTGAAGCTCCCAATTTCCTGACTTGGAGGCTATTTCTGCTTGCCTTAGACGTGCCTCGCTCAGTGAGACATTTTTATACGGGTGTTTTCGCTGTTTGCTATTGTTGATGATCAGGTGCAATAGAAGTCTGTCTTCAAATTCAATGGTGTTGATGTACAGTTCGGTTTTTTGCACGATCCCTTTTCCCGTGGTTTGCAGGCATTCAAAATAGCCAAACTTTTGTTGGCGGGCCTGATCCAAAAGGGATTCGATTTCAGCAGTTGATTTTGTGCCGAAGTCCTGAATCTTCATGCTGAGGAGTTCTAGCTTCGAGATAGCATAGAAATTTATTGCCTGCCGGTTGGCATGGATAATGTCACCCGATTCTGCATCAATGATCAGGTTGGGAGCCTTGTGGTCATCAAACAGTTTCCGGAAAAGTTTTCCGTTTTTAATTAAGATGCTTTCTCTAAGTTGTTGGTTTTCCTCTTCTGCTTTCATGTTATCAGGTTGTGATTGTTCCTGAGTTGGGCACAGATGTTGAAAAAACATGTCGTAGAGCGATCGAGCAGTTTGTATTTAGCGAGCTCGTTTCGTTTTCGGTGCATTGCGGATTGACTTAATCTCTTGGAAGAGATTCTTGCCGGAATATCAAAGGTATCACTTTTTTAATTCTATTGCAGAAGTCCCAATGAATTATTTGATAGTCATTGGGAATCAGATTAATTGTCAGCATGTCAACCTATGCCGGTTGGACTAGGCTGCATCGCATCACGAAAAAATCGGGTGAAGGTGTTAGTCCTTTTTGACCATTGTTTTGGTCGATAGAAGTCCGCAGGCTGCATAAATATCCTGTCCACGCGAAGCTCGAATGGTGGTAGTAATCCCTTTGGCTTCCAGCCCTTCTTTAAATTGCACCAAGGTCGTTTCATCTGTCCCTTTCAGCGGCGTGTTGGGGATGGGGTGGAAGCGAATGAGGTTGATCCGGCATTTGATGCCATCCAGCAAACGGGCCATTTCTTTTACATGAGCCGGCGTGTCGTTTAATTCATGAAAAACAATGTATTCGAATGAAACGCGTCGTTGGCGTCCAAAGTCCCAGTCGCGTATTTCTTGCAGCACATCTTCCAGTGGATAAGCAATTTCTACGGGCATCAACTGTTGACGTTCTTCGTGAAATGGCGTGTGGAGGCTAATGGCTAAATGGGCTTCACTTTCATTTAAAAACCTAACCAAGCCGGGAACAATGCCGATGGAAGAAACTGTAATTCGCCGTGGGCTCATCGCAAATCCCCAATCGGCAGTCATGATCTCAGTGCTTTTCAGTACTTCATCCAGGTTGTCAAAAGGCTCGCCCATACCCATGTACACAATGTTAGTTACTTCTTGCCATTCCGGTATGTTGCGAATCTGATTCACAATTTCGCCCGCAGTCAGTTGTCCCTGAAATCCTTGTTTGCCGGTCATGCAGAACAGGCAGCCCATTTTACAGCCCACTTGCGATGATACGCAGACAGTTTTGCGGTCGCGATCAGGAATCATGGCTGTTTCGATGAACTTGGCATTGCTGGTCGGGAAAAGGTATTTTTTGGTGCCATCTGTACTTTCCTGCACTTTGGTTGGATCAACCAAGCCAAACACGTATTTCTCAGCAAGTAGTTCGCGGGCTTTTTTCGACAGATTGGTCATTTCTTCAATCGAAGACACTTCTTTTTTATACAGCCAGTCTGTGAGTTGTTTGGCTGTAAATTTGGGCAGTCCCATTTCGAGAACAAGTTCTTGCAACTCGCTCAACGTTTTTCCAAAAAGTGCTTCTTTAACCATCGTGTAAATTTTTTGCAAAGTTATAAAAGAGATTCAGATGCAAAAACTGTTGAAAGCGAAATGCTTTCCAGTGATTTCTAATAAACTGAGTGCATTGATTTTTCTTATTTACAGGAATTCAGGCTAAAAGTAGATTTCAGCAATGATGTTTTCGTACGGGATTCCCCGCTCGATCAGTAAGTCCCGCACTTCCACCACCATCAGCGCTTTTCCGCAGAGGTAATAACGCTGTTTGGGAGGCAGGTGATCCACTGTTTTCAGATAGTCAGTTACCCGGCCAGGAAATACATCGCACGATTGTTCCTGCGAGCAGCACCGCACATAGTTTTTGCCGAGAGACCAGTCCAGCTCATCTTCAAAATAGAACTGGTTCAGATGGCGGACTCCGTGAACGAGTGTCTTGTTCTCAAATTGTCCGGAGCGGAACATGCAGTAAAAAGGGGCAATGCCGGTTCCGGTGGCAATCCACCAGGCCGATGCTTCAGTCCCCAAAAAACTGCCGTAGGGTTTCGACACCAGTAGTTGGTCGCCAGGAATGAGGCTTGCCAGTTTAGGTGTGAGATAGCCATCTTCTTTTACGTTGAAGAGGACCCGGATTTCTTCTTCGTGGTTGCCACTGCAAATGCTGTAAATGCGCGGAGCCTGGGTGTTGTCGATGCCAATTTTGACAACCTGTCCGGGAATGAAATCGTGCTTTCGTTTGTAGGAAATCAGGTAAACTCCGGGTGAGATTTCTTCATTTCCGGTCACTGTTTCCTGATAAAGTTCAATGGCTTTTTTTTGATATTCTTCTGCTTTGGGCATCACTTTAATGATTTACTCATCCAATTAACGCAGTTGGTGGCATTTGGTTTTCGTCTGGATGTAAAAACAGCGGATAATGTCTGATGGGCTATTGTTGTGAGGGCTTTTGTTGATGGTGTACGGCAAGACGGAATAGCTGTCTGTCAATAACTCTTTGTTGTTGATTCTCAATCCTTCGTAAAAATGATTAATTTTGCACATTCTAAAAAGGAGAGGACTAGTTTTATGCAATGTGTGGCAAAAATGATTTTGAAAGTGTTGGGCTGGTTGTTATTACTGCCGGTGTACTTCTATAAATATGCCATTTCTCCGCTTACTCCGGCTTCGTGCCGCCATGTTCCTACCTGTTCGCAATATGCGGTTGATGCCGTGAAAATTCACGGCCCCTTTAAAGGGTTTTGGCTGGCTGTGCGGCGCATATCCAAATGCCACCCGTGGGGGACGCATGGTTATGATCCGGTTCCGGACCGGGATCAAATTAAAGTGAAGAAACTTAAGCTGAAATAGGGTGCTGCTGAGTCTGACTAAAATTTGATCGATCATCTTCCTGTTTTTTGTAAATGAATTTTGAAAGTTGCCGGATATTCAGATTGGGCAAGTTGCCTGGGGACGCTCTGTTCCGTTTTAAATGTTTGTTGGCTTTATAAAAAACGCCTGCTCCCAGACTAAGTATTTATACTTATTCGTTACCTTTGAAAAAAAATTACAATGGAGTGGGTGATTAGTGTAGTTGTGGTATTGATGGCCGCCCTGTTAAAGGGTATGACGGGTTTTGGTTTTGCCTTGCTGGCAGTTCCTTTGCTTTCGCTGCTGTTTCCTATACAGTCTTTAATTCCGGCGATGACGCTGTTTAATTTGATCACTTCAGTGTATCTGTTGGCATCGATCAAGCTCAAGGTAAAAGCCAGGCATTTTGTTCCCATGTTGTTGGCTAGTTTTGCTGGTATTCCGCTGGGAGTTTATGTGCTGACTTACTTCCCGGAGCAAACGCTGGAGTTGGCTGCCGGTATTTCTATTTTCTCCATTTCGATGGTTTTTTTGCTGGGGGGAAATCAACCGGTTCCGGAAGAACGACGGAAGAAACCTATTGTATTTGCTGGCTTTTTAAGTGGGTTGCTTACTTCAAGTATGTCGATTGGCGGACCTCCGCTTGCATTGGCCATGAACCGGAAAGGATATTCCAAAGAATCGTTTCGAAAGATATTTGCACTGGTCAGTGTTGTTAATGCCGCAATCAGTTCTGTTCTGTATGTTGTTCATGGCATTTTTGTCGCCTTTTCCTTAAAATTCACCATTTTTCTTCTGCCGGTCATTGTATTGGGCACAAAGCTGGGCGATGGCTTATCGCAAAAAGTTAATCAGCTTTTTTTCCGGAAAGTCATTCTCTACATCAACCTTTTGCTGGGGCTGTTTATAATTGTGCGGACACTGGTATCGGCTTGACTTATTTCAGCCTGTTGTGTCAACAAAAAAACGTCTGAAGGGTTACTTCTCCAGTTGTGTTTAAGTTTAACTATCTTTGAGTTTGAAAACCGCAATTGACGCAAATTTGGTCAAAAGGAACAGCTGTGTTTAGGCTGTTTGTGCACCTCTTTGCTGATCAGGCTGTTGTTTAGATGATTCCGGAGATAAAACAAGAAAGATGAAAAGATTATTACTATTGGCCTTGGTTTTAGGAGCGGCATGTAGTTCTCCAAAAACAAACGATAAAGAACTGTTGACGGTAAGTATACTTCCGCAGAAATATTTTGTAGAAAAAATTGCAGGAAATCTGCTAGAAGTTCAGGTATTGGTACCTCCTGGTGCCGGGCCGGAGACCTATTCGCTGGTGCCTTCGCAAATGAAGGAGTTGTCGAAATCAACGGCATGGTTGCGCATTGGGAAAGTGGGTTTCGAGGATGCCTGGCATGAAAAAATTGAGCAAGGCAATCCGAATTTGAAGGTTTTTGATACATCGGCTGATGCCGATTGGATAGCTGAAGAAATCAGACAACATGGTGATCATGTGCACGTGCATGGCGTTGACCCGCATATCTGGACATCGCCGACTGAAGTTCTGAAAATAGCCTCTTTGACCTATAAGGCGCTGGTGGAGTTGTTTCCGGATAAGGCCGGGGTGTTTCAAGAGAATTATGAAATTTTCCGCGCTGAGATTGAAGCGCTCGACCAGGAGTTGCTCAGTCAGTTTGACGAACTGAAGCATCGTGGGTTCCTGATTTTTCATCCGGCGTTAAGCTACCTGGCCCGTGACTATGATTTGGAGCAAATTTCGTTGGAAGTGGACGGAAAAGAACCCTCGCCCAAATACATGAGTGAGCTGATTAAGCATGCCCGCGAAGAAGGCATTCGGGTTGTGTTTATTCAGAAGGAATTTGATCAGGAAAACGCCCGGCAGCTGGCTGAAGAGATTAAGGGAGAAATTGTTCCGTTGGATCCTTTAGCTGAAAACTGGGCCGAAGGATTACGGGAAATTGCCCGGAAAATTGTTGAAGCATCGAAATGAAAGATAAACTGGTTGAAATAAAGAACCTTTCGGTTAGCTACGATAAGCAACGGGTGTTGGAGGACGCCAATCTGGTGATTCAGCCACATGACTTTTTAGGGGTAATTGGGCCGAATGGCGGTGGAAAAACAACGCTGATCAAAGCGATTCTTGGTCTTGTAAAACCGGATAGCGGAAGCATTCAGTTTCATATTCCTCTGAAGAAAGTGGGCTACTTGCCGCAAATCAATCAAGTGGATAAACGCTTTCCAATAACTGTGCTGGATGTAGTGCAGTCAGGCAAGGTCAGGACAAATTTCCTGTCACTTTTGAAGAAAGATCCGGCCGACCGGGCTTATGCTGAGCAGTTGCTGGAGGAAATGGGCATTTCAGCCATTAAGCATAAAGCGATTGGGGAACTTTCCGGAGGACAGATGCAGCGCGTTTTCTTATGTCGCTCACTGATGAATCAACCGGAACTCTTAATTCTGGACGAACCCGATACTTTTGTGGATAATCAATTCGAGAGTGAATTGTACGAGAAGCTGAAGGAACTGAATCAGCGCATGGCGATTGTCTTGATTTCGCATGATGTGGGAACCATCTCTTATTATGTGAAAACTATTGCCTGTGTTAACGGCCAGGTACATTATCATCCGAGCAATGTGATTAGCACCGAGCAGTTGGCTTCTTATAATTGCCCGTTGCAGATTATTACCCACGGACATATTCCGCATACGGTGTTGAGTTTGCACGAAAACCACCATGACCATGGACACAATCATTGAATTATTTTCATACGACTTCTTTTTGCATGCCTTTTGGGCATCGTTTTTTGCAGCCATCAGCTGCGGAATTATTGGAACCTATATTGTTTCCCGTCGCATCGTTTTTGTGAGTGGCGGAATTACGCATTCCTCGTTTGGGGGAATCGGGATTGGCTACTTCCTGGGCTGGAATCCCTTGTTGGGCGCCGCTATTTTTGCGATTCTTTCCGGCTGGGGCATTCAGTTATTTACAAAAAAAGCCAAGGTGCGCGAAGACTCGTCGATTGCCATCTGGTGGTCTTTAGGAATGGCTATCGGAATTATTTTTATTTACCTCAGCCCGGGCTATGCGCCTAATCTCATGAGTTATTTGTTTGGAAGCGTGCTAACGGTATCGGTTTCTGAATTGTGGTTTATGGGAGTGCTTTCGGTCGTTTTGGTTTTATTCTTCACCTTGTTTTACCGGTTGATTTTGTATGTGGCCTTTGACGAAGAATTTGCGAAAACAACCGGCTTGCCGGTAACGCTGATTAATTTTTTACTGATCAGCCTGATTGCCATTACCATTGTGCTGAATATCCGGGTGGTTGGAATTATTTTGATTCTTTCGTTGATGACCTTGCCGCAAGCAACAGCCAACCTGTTCACGAAAGACTTTAAACGAATGATGCCAATCTCGATATTGTTTGCCTTTATTGGGTCTTTTGTAGGTTTGCTCTTTTCCTTTTATGTGGATATTCCATCGGGAGCTTCCATTATTTTTACACTGGTTGTCCAGTTTGGACTGGTTAAGTTGGGGCTTTTTCTACACCAAAATTTGTCGGTTCGTGGCTGATTCCTCTGTTTACTTAAGCTGTAAAAGCTGCGGCAATTCGTACCCGAAAGATGAGCTTAGGCGCGATTGCGGTAACTGTTTTGCCTGTACTGGTTGCGAGGTATACTTATGTCCAAACTGTCAGAATGAAATTGTCGTGAAACCGGTTAAAAAAACACAAATCAGGAAGTAAAGCTATCTTTTCTTGTTTTTGCGCTTTTGCTCCGCTCGGTCTGTAATCACCATGGCAGCTGCTGTAAACAGCATCGCTAAAATGACCGTGTAGTTGTTTTGGTTTTCAGCCCAACTCAGGTCCTTGTAGTTCAGTAGGAACAGTTCAAGCAAAATAATGAGACTCGCGGCAGCTAGCAGGAGTTTTCGAAGTTTACGCATAAGCGGATGGTTTGGGGGATAAACGACTTTTTTGTGTTCCACAAAGGATATGATCATGTCGAATATCCTTTGTGGAATTTTTAGTTGAAAAGATGAAAACCAGTGCTTAGTGGTTCTCGTATTTTTGCGAAACAGCATCCATAACCAAGGATGATGCTCCAAAAACAGCCCCATTGGCAAGATCCGAAACTTCAATTTGCAATGATTGGTAGAGTCGCTGGTAAGGGAACTCGTTTTCCAGCACAGCTCGCATGCCTGCTTCAAACAGATGAAACGACTGGCTGACCGATCCGCCTAAAATAATGGCTTGCGGGGCCAAAGCAAACAGCACGTTGCCAATGGCTCGTCCAATATGTTCACCCAGTTCGTGAAATTGTTGAAGGGCCTGCTCATTGCCTTGTTCAGCTTGTTCGGCCAGTGTTTTTCCCGACAGATTCCGATCTTTAAAAAATTGTCCGCTGGCATAGGCTTCCAGGGTTTTGTCTTGGTAATAGAGAGCGCCAAATTCGCCTGCTCCACAAAAGCGTCCGGAATATAAGTGCGAATTGATGATGATTCCGGCTCCTAATCCGGTTCCCAGGGTAATGCCTACAAAATTGTCGTACGCTTGGCCTTTGCCGAAGTAATTTTCACCTACAGCAAAGCAGTTGGCGTCGTTATTTACAAAAACAGGTCGGTTGAAACGTTCTTCCAATAGTTGTTTTAAAGGCACCCGATCCCACGATGGGATGTTGACTACATCGAGCACCTCATTGGTTTCAAGATCCACCAGTCCGGGGACTCCGATGCCAATTCCGTCAATGTCATCGGCAAAAACCTGCTCAATGGCATCACCAATGGTTTGTACCACTTGCTCTTTCGTCTGGTCTGAAGGGGTAGGACAGGAGTAGGATTGAATCAGTTGCTCTCTATCGATCAGGGCAGCTTCTATTTTGGTTCCGCCAATATCAACGCCAATCATTTTCATAGTAATTAGTTTTTATTTGTTTTAGTTGTATTCTCACAAATATAGCCCTTCATTTTTGATATCTTAAATGCCTTTATAATATCTTTGAAGGGTTAAAATGAAACGCTAAATAAAAGGTTTTGTATAACTTGTACCAAAATTATTGAAAGATGAATAACCTAAAACTGCTATTCTTATTGTTTGCTTTTCCTTTATGTGCTCTGGCGCAAAGCCGGACTGAAGTCAATCTCCCGGATATTCCGGGCTATTTAACCTTGAAGTGTGATTTTCATATGCATACGGTCTTTTCGGATGGCGCTGTGTGGCCCACCGTTCGTGTTCAGGAGGCCTGGGCAGAGGGCTTAGATGCAATTGCCATTACCGATCACATTGAATACCTGCCTCATTCGCAGGATATGGAGATTGATCATAACCGCTCTTTTGAGATTGCCGAGCCTCTGGCTGAGCAAATGGGCATCGTTTTGATTCCGGCTACTGAAATTACCAGGAAAATGCCTCCAGGACATCTGAATGCCTTGTTTATAACCAATGCCAATTTGATGGATCGGGAAGATTGGTGGGAAGCTTGTGTGGAAGCCAAAGAACAAGGCGCTTTCATTTTATGGAACCACCCTGGATGGAAAGCCCAGCAACCAGACACCACCCGTTGGTGGGATGAACATACCCGATTGCTTAACAGTGGCATGTTGCATGGCATGGAAGTGTATAATCACAAGGAGTTTTATCCTGAAGTTTTGGGCTGGGCACGAGATAAGAAGCTGACCGTGTTTGCCAACTCAGATGTTCATGCACCTATCCATATGACTTATGGCGATAAGCATCGGCCGATGACTCTGGTGTTTGCTACCGATAAATCGATGGGAGCCATTAAGCAAGCCTTGAAAGACCGGCGAACGGTGGCTTATTTTGATAACCAATTGGTGGGGGAACGGCAATACCTGACTCCCTTGTTCTTCGGATCGGTTAAGATTAAAAACAAACGGGCCGGACTGGAGAATCATCAGATTCGGAAAATTCAGATACACAACTCCAGCGATCTGGATTTTCATTTGAAATTGCGCCAGCCAGCTGTCGGGTTTTCATGTCCGGAGAGCATTACATTGAAAGCACATCAAACGGTGTTTGTTGATTTGACAGGCACTTCCGATGAAGTGGCAACGATGGATCGGTTAAAATTGTCGTATGAAGTGAGCAACCTTCTGACGCTTGACGGGAAGCCGTTATCGGTTAATTTGGATATTGCCAATCGCTAAATAAAAAGAAAGAGCGGTGAATTCATTCACCGCTCTTTCTCTAAACAAACAACTAAAATTACCTTTACATCTCTACAACCACGAACCAATCAACTACAATGTAAGAATTAAAAAGTGGCTGTAAAGGACTTGATTTTACGATTTCGACCTTCATTTTGTTTCGTCTTTAGCTAGCTGATTTTAGTCTCCCAATAAGTTTATTTCCTCCTCTTTGTTAGCTTGCTGTAATTTTATTTACTGGATCGGTAGGGAGATAATCCTGTCTCTTTTAGAAATAATCAGTCAATTTTCACTGGGCTGTAGGCTGTCTTCGAGTCGGTATCTGGCTGTTTATCCTTCATTTTCGAGTCTCTAAAAACTGAATTCGAACCTTCTTTTGGCCTTCTGAGCATCGAATTTTCCGCTTTGTTTTTTGAGAAGGCGTGCAGATAAGTTCGTCATAATGAAGTAACTTGTGGTGAAAGTTTGCAATTTCAATTAAAACAAAGGACATGGAAGATTATCAGAATTTAATCGAAAAGGCCTATGAGATGATTCTAATCTATGGGCCCAAAGTTGTTTTAGCCATTGTTGTTCTCGTGGCAGGTTTATGGATTATCAATCGGCTTACGCGGGGAGCCCGCCGGATGATGGAGCAGCGAAAGGTCAATGTGTCGTTGATCGGATTTGTGTCCAGCTTGACCAACCTGGGGTTAAAGGCCCTGTTGCTTATCAGTGTGGCAGGCATGATTGGTATCCAGACGACTTCGTTTATCGCCATACTAGGAGCCGCGGGACTCGCAATTGGGTTAGCGCTTCAAGGCACGCTGGCCAATTTTGCCGGCGGAATCATGATTCTCATTTTTAAACCCTTTCAGGTGGGTGATTTGATTAAGACCCAAGGCCATTTGGGCGTGGTGAAAGAGATTCACATTGTGGTTACTGTTCTGTTATCACCCCAAAATAAAACCATCATTATTCCCAACGGAGCTATTTCGAATGGCGATATCACCAATTATACAACGGAAGGATTGATTCGGGTGGATATGACGTTTGGTATTTCATACAAGTCTAATATAAAGCAGGCACGGGAAGTGTTGCTGAGGGTGATGAATCAACATCCGTTGGTGCTTCAGGAACCGGCTCCTTTTGTTGGTGTTTCTGGATTGGCCGATAGTGCTGTTGAGCTGGCAGTGCGGCCACATACCAAACCCGAAAACTACTGGGCGGTCTATTTCGATGTTTATGAGCAAGGTAAAGTCGCCTTGGATGAGGCTGGTGTAAGCATTCCGTTCCCACAAATGGATGTGCACTTAAACCAGTTGTAAGATGAAGGATTTCTGATTTTTTGAATGCAAGAGGCATTAAAATTTGCGAATTCAAAAAAAAAGTCATTTTTTTACACTCTGAAGTTCAAAACAGATAATGAAATAAATACAATATGGCTTCCGTGGTGGGGTCTTCTTCGGATAAGAAGGTAATAGCCATATTGGTATTTTTAAGAGATATACAAATGAATCAGATCATGTTAACAAATTGGTGGTGGCGCAACAACTTTTCACAATCCCGTGGAGAGGAGTAGCTTCATGCCAATCATGGTCAAAAAAGCGGCTTATCGGAACACGGTAAGCCGCTTTTTTTATGTCGAAAATTTTAAAAACGCAATAGCATGAATCCAATTAATGTACAAGTAAAGGTCAAGAAAATTCTGGCAGACACACTGACTCCGGTGAGTGTTTATTTGAAATTCAGGGAGTTGTTTCCTAATTCGATTCTGCTTGAAAGTTCCGATTATCATGGGAATGAAAATGCGTACTCTTTTATCTGTATCAAGCCTATGTCCTGCTTTACGGCCGATCAGGGATTGATTACCGTTGATCATTTGGGAAAGCGGTTACTGACAAAAGAAGTGAACGACCATCAAACGGTTGAATTGGAGCTGGATGCTTTTTTCAAGTCGTTTAAGCTGAGTGGTGATGTTGAAAATACGCCGGCCAATGGGTTATTTGGCTACCTGAGTTTCGATTCAATCAAGTATTTTGAAAAGATTGATGTGACGGCTGAGCGAAAGGATGCTTACGCAATTCCGGAGGTGAAATATTGCTTTTACAAGTACATTCTGGCCATTGATCACTCTAAGGATATGATTTCGCTGATTGAAAATCTGCCGGAAGGAGAGACAGCTGAAATGGGACAGATTGAGTCGTTGCTTAAAAACCTGTCTTTCCCGGATACCAAATTTGATTTGGTGGGTGATGAAACCTCCAACATTACCGATGAGGAATACCGGCAAATGGTGACCAAAGGGAAAGAGCACTGCTATCGGGGTGATGTCTTTCAGATTGTGTTGTCCAGACAGTTTGCACAACAATATAAAGGCGATGAATTTAACGTGTACCGGGCACTACGGTCTGTTAATCCATCGCCTTACTTATTTTTCTTTGATTATGGCGATTTCCGGATTTTTGGCTCCAGCCCCGAAGCGGAGCTGCGTATAAAAAAAGGCCGCGCCATCATCAACCCGATTGCCGGAACATTTCGACGTACCGGGAACGATGAGCAAGATCGCCTGCTGGCCGAGCAACTGTGTGCCGATCCCAAAGAAAATGCGGAACATGTGATGCTGGTTGACTTGGCGCGCAACGACCTGAGCCGAAATGCGGAGGATGTAAGGGTGGATAGCTATCGTGAAGTGCAGTACTTCTCGCATGTCATTCACCTGGTATCTGAAGTGTCGGGCAAATTGCCTGAAGGTGCCAATATGGTGTCGGTGTTGGGCGATTCGTTTCCGGCGGGAACCTTGTCGGGAGCACCCAAGCACATGGCGATGCAATTAATTGACCGTTACGAAAACCAGCGACGCAGCTATTACGGAGGTGCGATTGGTTTTATGGGCTTTGATAACAGCTTGAACCATGCGATTATGATTCGTTCTTTTTTGAGCAAGGGAAGTACACTTTACTACCAGGCTGGCGCGGGCGTGGTTGCCGATTCAAAAGAAGAAAACGAACTGCAGGAAGTAAACAACAAGTTGGCTGCGCTAAAGAAAGCCATTGAAATAGCTAAAGAAATTTAACATGAAAATAGTAGTCATAGATAATTACGATTCATTCACCTACAATTTGGTGCATGCCATTAAAAAGCTTTCAGGACAACCGGTTGACGTAATTCGGAACGATGAGCTGGAGCTGAAGGACCTGGAAAAATACGATAAAATTGTACTCTCTCCCGGCCCTGGAATTCCGGAAGAGGCTGGTTTGTTGTTAGCGATTATTCGTGAGTTTGCTCCGCGCAAAAGCATGTTGGGCGTTTGTTTGGGGCATCAGGCAATTGGCGAGGCTTTTGGTGCTAAATTGATTAATATGAAACGGGTGTTGCATGGAATTGCCACACCAGTAAATCAGGTGAATCCTGATCCGGTTCTGTTTGCTTCGGTTCCTGAACAATTTGAAGCCGGGCGTTACCACAGCTGGATTGTGGATCAGGAGGGCTTGCCTGCTTGCTTTGAAATAACCAGCCAGGACGCCAATGGACAGATCATGTCGATGAGGCATAAGGAATTCGATGTTCGAAGTGTTCAATTTCATCCCGAGTCGGTTTTAACACCCTTGGGCGAAAAAATGATTGAAAACTGGTTGAACAGTTAATTCAAACTGAAGCTTGAAACAATTGTTGAATGAAGCATAGCTGAAGGGACAGTCAATAACGCGAAAGCCTTAAATACCCGGCGTTCCAGTCAGTGTAACCGTAAATAGAAGAACACACCACAATGAAAGATATTTTAAATTACTTATTTGAAGGAAATAGCTTGAGCAAAGCGCAAGCACAGGATGTGCTCACCCGGGTTGGTGAAGGACAGTTCTCGGAAGCAGAAATTGCAGCTTTATTGACGGTCTACCGGATGCGGAAGATTAAAGGCGAAGAAATGGCTGGCTTTCGTCAGGCTTTGCTTAACCTGTGTTTGCCCGTTGATTTCTCTGAGTTCAATACCATTGATGTGGTTGGAACGGGAGGTGATGGGAAAAACACGTTCAATATTTCAACCTTGAGTTGTTTTGTGCTGGCTGGTGCCGGTTACAAGGTGACCAAACATGGAAACTATGGTTTGTCATCAGTAAGTGGATCATCCAATATGTTTGAATATTTTGGCTACCAGTTTAGCAACAACCACGATAAGTTGCGCCGCGAACTGGATGAAGCCGGCATTACGTTTTTTCATGCACCGCTTTTTCACCCGGCCATGAAATACGTTGGGCCAGTCCGTAAAGCCTTGAAAGTACGCACCATTTTTAACATTATGGGGCCCATTATTAATCCATCATCGCCCAAAAATCAGTTGGTAGGCGTGTCTGATCTTGAGATCATGGATCTTTACGATCAGGCCATGCGCGATAGCGATCAGAACTATCGGATTGTGCATAGTCTGGATGGCTACGATGAGGTTTCGCTGACAGCATCCGCACGCTATGCTTCAAAATCGGGGGTGTATGATTTAGCACCGGAAGACTTTGGCTTTCCAAGCTATCATCCGGATGAATTGTCGGGAGGAGAGTCGGTGGATGATGCCGCCAAAATTTTTGTCCGCATCCTGGAAGGCGATGGAACAGCAGCTCAAAAGCATGTTGTTGCTGCCAATGCTGCTTTGGGCATTCAATGCTTAAAGCCGGAGGAGTCCTTGCTGAATTGTGTGGCTGAGGCCATGGAAGCGCTGGAGAGTAAAAAGGCTTTGGCGGTGTTTAAAAAGCTGATGCAGCACTAGTTAGTTGAAGTGAAATACGAAAACACAAAATCAACATGACAATATTAGATGAAATAAATGCCAATAAGCGTCGCGAAGTTGCGGCTGCTAAAGCAAAAATCAGCCTGGAGGAGTTGAAGCTATCGCCTTTTTTTAAGCGAACACCGCATTCGTTAAAGGCGGCCCTTCAAACGGAAGGAGCTTCAGGAATTATTGCTGAATTTAAAACGAAATCACCTTCAAAGGGAGAGATTAACTCCGGAGTAGAAGTTACTAAGGTTACTTCGGCTTATGTGGCTGCCGGGGTTTCTGGCTTGTCCGTGCTGACCGATCATCAGTATTTCGGAGGATCTTTTGAGAACCTGGCTAAAGCTCGTTTTGCGAACCCCCACACCCCCATTTTGCGTAAAGATTTTATGCTTGATCCTTATCAGGTGTATGAAGCCAAAGCACATGGCGCCGACCTGATCTTGCTGATTGCTGCCAGTTTGAGTAAAGAAGAGATGTTGCTTCTGTCGGAAACGGCCAAAGAGCTGGGACTGGAAGTGCTGGTGGAAGTGCATGCAGAGGACGAAATTGAGAAGCTGAATCCTTTGGTTGATTTAGTTGGCGTGAATAATCGCAACCTGAAAACGTTTGAAGTGGACGTGGAAACCTCGGTTCGCTTAAGCAAGCAATTGCCTGCTGATATGGTGCGGATTTCAGAAAGCGGCTTGTCTTCCGTTGAAAATATTCACTACTTGCGGAAAGCAGGTTTTGATGGGTTTCTGATGGGCGAGAATTTCATGAAGTCAGAGAATCCGGGAAAAGCCTGTGCTGAATTTATAAGTAAGTTGTAATGGTTTGCTAACGCAAAGTAGTTGAAACGAGAAATTTTGAGCAAGCAATGAAGGCAAGGAAAGTAAAAGTTTGTGGCATGCGCGATCCGGAAAATATCCGGGGAGTTTTAGAGGCTGCACCGGAATATCTGGGTTACATTTTCTACCCCAAATCGAAGCGTTTTGTGGGAGAAAGACCGGATTCTTCGATTTTCAGCCTGGTTCCGGAATCAACCCAAAAGGTGGCTGTTTTTGTGAATGAAGAGCTGGAAAAAGTGCTGGCGATTTGCCGGAATTTCCAGTTGCAAGTGGCCCAGCTTCACGGACAGGAGAGTCCGGCGTATTGTCAACAGGTTCGTCAGGCCGGATTAACGGTTTTTAAAGCTTTTTCGGTGGATGATCAGTTTGATTTCTCCGTGTTGAAAGCCTATGAGTCGGTTGTTGACTACTTTCTTTTCGACACGAAAGGAAAGCTGCCTGGTGGCACCGGGCTGAAGTTTAATTGGGACATTTTGAAGAATTATACCCTGAAAGTGCCTTTCCTGCTGAGTGGCGGCATTGGCCCGGATGATGTTGAGACACTTTCTCAGCTGAAGCATGATCAGCTTTTTGCCTTCGACATTAACAGTGGTTTTGAATTGGAGCCTGCATTGAAAGATGTCGGTCAAGTCAAGGTTTTTATCAGTCAAATCAGAAAAAATAGCATATAATATGAAATATCAAGTCGATAGAAAAGGTTATTACGGTGAGTTTGGGGGCGCATACATTCCCGAAATGATGCACCCTAATATTGAAGAACTGCAGCAGCGGTACATGGAAATTATTAATTCCTACAATTTCCGCCATGACTTCATTCATTTGTTGAAGCATTATGTCGGACGTCCTTCGCCTTTGTATTTTGCCAAGCGCCTGTCGGAAAAGTATGGCTCGAACATTTACCTGAAACGGGAAGATTTGAACCATACCGGCTCGCATAAGGTGAACAACACCATTGGGCAAATTTTGCTAGCCAGGGCTTTGGGCAAAACGCGTATTATTGCTGAAACCGGAGCAGGTCAGCATGGTGTGGCTACGGCTACCGTGTGTGCCTTGATGGGCATGAAATGTATTGTTTACATGGGCGCGCTGGATGTGGAGCGCCAGGCGCCGAACGTGAAAAAGATGAAGATGCTGGGGGCTGAGGTTATTCCGGCAGTTTCCGGAAATCAAACCCTGAAGGATGCCACCAATGAGGCCATGCGCGACTGGATCAACAATCCGGAAGATACCCATTACATCATTGGGTCGGTGGTAGGACCACACCCGTATCCTGATATGGTTGCACAGTTTCAGGCTGTCATCAGTGAGGAGATCAAGATGCAGTTGGACGAGCATTTGGGGCGCGAATTTCCAACCCGGGTAATTGCCTGTGTGGGTGGAGGAAGCAATGCTGCCGGGGCTTTTTATCACTTCCTGGAAAATGAAGAGGTGGAGCTGATTGGTGTGGAAGCTGCTGGAAAAGGCGTTGATACCGAGGAAACGGCTGCAACTTTAACCTTGGGGAAAGTAGGCGTTTTACACAGTGCCAAATCGATGCTGATGCAAACGGAGGATGGCCAGATTGTGGAGCCGTATTCCATTTCTGCAGGTTTGGATTATCCCGGAATTGGTCCGCTTCACTCGCATTTGTTTCAAACAAAACGGGCCAAATACTTGTGGGCAACCGATGAGGAGGTGTTGGAGGCCGCCTTGGAGTTAACCCAGCTTGAAGGTATTATTCCGGCCCTGGAATCGGCGCATGCCTTGGCAGCGCTGAAAAAGATTGAGCTGAAACCGGATGAGGTAACGGTTATCAACTTGTCGGGACGTGGTGATAAAGACATGGAGACTTACTTAAATTACTTTGGCTATTAAAAACGGCTTTGGGCTGCGTGCCGGTTTATGAAACGGAAAGCCCAAAGTGAAAAATGAGAACTATGAGCACACAAAATAGAATCAACCAGCTTTTTCAGAATAAGAAAGAGAATATTTTCTCGGTTTATTTCACGGCAGGTTATCCGCTGCTGGAAGACACCGTTAGGATTATTCAGGCCCTGGAAAAAAACGGCACAGACTTGATTGAAATTGGCATGCCTTTTTCAGACCCGGTTGCCGATGGCCCGGTCATTCAGCACAGTAGCACGGTGGCTTTGAAGAATGGCATGAGCATTAAAAAGCTTTTTGAGCAACTGGCAACAATTCGAGAAACCGTTCAAATTCCATTGATTTTGATGGGTTATTTGAATCCGGTAATGCAGTATGGTGTAGAGAACTTCTGTAAAAAATGCCAGGAGGTGGGGATTGACGGGCTTATTTTACCAGACCTGCCCTTGAATGTTTATCAAGAGGAGTTCCGGTCTGTATTTGAGAAGTACGGTTTGCACAATATTTTGCTGATAACACCTCAAACTTCAGATGCCCGAATTCGGGAGATTGATGAGGCTTCAAACGGGTTTATCTACATGGTGTCAACCTCATCGACAACCGGAGTGAAAAGCAATGTGTCTGATTTTAACAAAGACTATTTTGAGCGTGTTCGTCAGCTTAAGCTCAAAAATCCACACCTGATTGGCTTTGGTATTTCCAACCGGGAGACCTTTGAAAATGCCTGTCAGTATGCCTCGGGAGCCATTATTGGAAGTGCCTTTGTGAAGGCTTTGGAGCAGGAGGCAACACTGGAAGAACGAATTTCAAGCTTTATTAAAAAAATTGTAATCAGCGCTTAATTTTAGGATTGTTTCTTTGCCTTGAATCACATGAATTGATGTTATAAAACAAGTTTCTAAATTGGGCTTACTAGCCTATTGAGACTCAGTTTTTTAATCTGGACTTTGGCTTGATGTGATGTTAAATTGTGTTAATAGCTATTTTGCAACATACCAAAGTAGGTGGAGATGTGTTATTTTAGCAGAGTAATTAATTAAACGTTCTAAATGCTATGATTGAGTACGCAAAAGTAATTTTACCAAAGATTAGTTTTAGCCGTGACTTGTTCCGGAAAGAGCTGATCAAATGTGTTAAGTGGGCTGAGACCCCGGATGATCTCAATGAGCTGCGTGAATGGTGTGATGAAAATTTCAGTGACATGTATCCTGAAATTTTAAATGATGTTTTTTCAACGATTGCTGCATAAACTCAGACAAAGAAAAAGGTTCCCAAAAGGAACCTTTTTTTGTTTGTAGCCTTTCCCTTCTGACTGCTGACCAATTTTAGCGGAAAAGTAAAAAGGCCCTCACCGAAGTGAAAGCCTTTTATTTATCTCGTTACGTAAGGAATTAACCACATTTTGATGATCCACAGTCCGGACAAGTTAAACAGCCCTCCTGGTAAATCACATTGTTTGATCCGCATTCGCCACATACTGTTCCTTCGGCAATGGTTCCGTTGGGAATGTACTTTTTCAAGGCGCGCGCCACTCCAGCTTTCCAGCTATTGATGGTGTCGTTATCCAACTGCAGGCTGGTCACGGTATCCACCACTTTGTGAATTGGCATGCCATGACGCAGAATTCCGGAGATTAGCTTGGCATAGTTCCAGAATACTGGGTTGAATTTGTAAGACAAGCCCTCGATGGTTGTTTTGTAGCCACGCTTGTTGGCGTATTGGAAATCGTAGCGTGAATTGCCATCCTCGTCCCGGTTTTTAATGATCTTTCCTTTGGTTACCGAACGGGGAAGTAAGATTCCATCTTCATCATCCTGCAGTCCGGTAAAGATTTCGTAAGGAAGATCGCCAACCATTCCGATGAAGGCTACCCACTTTTCTTTGTTGTTTTGAAAACGTACCACATCGGCTTCCAGTTCTTCGGGGCGTTTGGTTGGGAAGCTTGAAAACTTCTCTTTTTTCTTTTCTTCCTTTTTGTTTGAAATCAAAACACCAGAGCGAGATCCGTCACGATAAACAGTTACTCCTTTACAGCCGCTTTTCCAGGCTTCGAAGTACAATTTACCAACCAATTCCTCTTCCACGTCATTGGGCAAGTTGATGGTTACACTGATCGAGTGATCGACCCACTTCTGAATGCGTCCTTGCATGCGCACTTTGCGTAACCAGTCTACATCGTTTGATGTTGCTTTGTAATAAGGTGATTTCTCGACCAGCTTATCCAGTTCTTCCTGACTGTATTGAATGGTGGTGTCATGGCCATTGGCTTTCATCCAGGTCACAAATTTGTGGTGGAAAACAATGTATTCCTCCCAGCTGTCACCTACTTCATCAACAAAGTCAACACGAACCTCTTTGTCGTTTGGATTAACTTTGCGGCGACGTTTGTAAACAGGCATAAACACGGGCTCAATTCCTGAGGTGGTTTGTGTCATCAAGCTGGTTGTTCCGGTAGGAGCAATGGTTAGCATCGCAATGTTTCGACGACCGTATTTAACCATGTCCTGATACAGTTTTTCGTCCTGTTCGCGAATCCGGTTGATCATCGGGTTGTTCTTTTCACGCTCTGCATCGTAGATGGTGAATGATCCTCTTTCTTTGGCAACATGAACCGAGGCGCGGTAGGCCTCAATGGCCAGTGTTTTATGAATTTCTTCGCTAAAGTCGGTAGCGTCTTCGGTTCCATAGCGCAAACCTAATGCGGCCAGCATATCGCCTTCAGCCGTGATGCCTACTCCGGTACGGCGTCCTTCACGAGCTTTGGTTTGGATTTTCTCCCAAAGACGACGTTCGATTGATTTGATCTCCGGATCTTCCGGATCTTCATCAATCTTTGCAATAATGGCGTCAATCTTCTCCAGTTCCAGGTCAATAATGTCATCCATCATGCGCTGTGCATAGCTCACGTGTTCTTTAAACAGGTCGAAATTGAATTTTGCATCCGCGGTAAATGGCTTTTCAACATAGGAATAAAGGTTGATGGCTAACAAACGACAGCTATCGTAAGGGCAAAGTGGAATTTCGCCACAGGGATTGGTCGAAACGGTTTTATAGCCTAAATCGGCGTAGCAATCCGGCACGGATTCTTTGATGATGGTATCCCAGAAGAGAATGCCCGGCTCGGCAGATTTCCAGGCGTTGTGCACAATCTTATCCCAGATTTTGCTCGCGTTGGTTTCTTTTACAAACTTCGGATTGTCTGATTCTATGGGGTATTGCTGAACGTAGGGCTCTCCGCTTTCGATGGCTTGCATGAAATCATCGTGGATTTTAACCGAGACGTTGGCTCCGGTTACTTTCCCTTGTTCCAGTTTGGCATCAATGAATGATTCTGAATCCGGATGCTTGACAGAAACTGAAAGCATAAGTGCTCCCCGACGACCATCCTGAGCTACCTCGCGGGTTGAGTTGGAATAGCGCTCCATAAATGGAACAATTCCGGTAGACGTTAAAGCTGAGTTTTTGACGGGTGAGCCTTTGGGACGAATGTGAGAAAGGTCGTGCCCAACGCCGCCGCGTCGTTTCATGAGTTGAACCTGCTCCTGGTCAATCTTAAGGATTCCACCGTAAGAGTCAGAGTCTCCTTCGTTTCCAACAACAAAACAGTTGGAGAGGGAGGCAATTTGATAGTCATTACCAATTCCGGTCATCGGACCTCCTTGGGGGACGATATATTTAAAATCTTTCAGAAGTTGATAGACCTGCTTTTCGGTCATCGGATTTTTATACTCCTTCTCGATTCTGGCAATTTCTTTTGCCAAACGTTGATGCATTTGATCGGGGGTCTTCTCGTAGATGTTTCCAAAAGAATCTTTTAATGCATACTTGTTGATCCATACCCGGGCAGCTAAATCATCTCCTTTGAAATAATCCAAGCTTGCCTGGTACGCTTCCTCTTGGGAATAAATTTTTTTGCCCGTTTGGGGCTCCACTGCCACATTTTTGAAAGCCATACACCAAAAATTAAAAAACTGTTTTTGTTAACTGATTGTATACTTGTGTAAAAGTCGGATTGTTTTTCCGTGATCTTGATAGATGCAATATACCACCCAAAAGAAAAAGACGGAACACTATTTTGCTCAGATGTCTTTAAAGTTATCAACTAAAAAGTGTTAATTTATTGATTGTTAGTTGTTATCGGATTTGATAACTTGAAAAAGTTTCCCAAAAGGAAAATATTTGTTTCTTAACAAAGAGGAAAATGCTAACAAGCCATACACACATAGAAGCCAAATAAGCAGGCTTATTGGAAGCTTATCCGGGGGCTGAATTGTTAGTTGCTGTTAAAAACTTTTTCCAAAACCTGTTGCGTAGCTCCGAGGTTTAGCAGCATGAATTCGCGACATCGTTGTGCAACTTCCAATCGTTTTTCGTCCTCTTTTAGCAGCTGGCTCAAAATCTCGGTCAATTCTTCGGAATTTGTAATCGGAAAGGCTGCGCCAACTTTTTGCAGGTTGACTGCTTCCTGAAACTTGAGGTAGTTGGGGCCAAAAATAACTGGTATATTATAAATGGCAGCTTCAAGCGTGTTGTGAATGCCTACGCCAAAACCACCCCCAATGTATGCCACCGTGGCGTAATGATAGATGCTGGACAAAATTCCGATGGTGTCAACCACGAGCACTTGGGCCTGTTCCAGGTTTTTTCCCTCAGCCTGGGAGTAACGGATAGCTCCTGCAGGAAGTTGATCCAGCAAGCGCTTGATGTTGCTTTCCTTGACTTCGTGGGGAGCAAAAATGATTTTGGTTGTTTGGTCCTGTTTCAGGAAGTCAATTAACAACTCTTCATCAGGCGCCCAGCTGCTGCCCGCAACAATAAGTTTCTGTCCGTTTTTGAATTGCTCAATCAGCGGAAGTTGCTTGCTGTTGGCGGCAATTTCAGCAACCCGGTCAAAGCGGGTGTCTCCGGTTACGGTATAGTCATTTATGCCAATTGAAGCCAGCAGTTGTGCGGAGTTTTCAGTTTGGACAAAAAAGTGTGTGACTTTTTGAAGTACCTGCCGGTACCATTTGGCCCGAACTCCTGATTTAAAAAACAGTTGCTCTTGCCGGAAAATGGCAGATACCAAGAACAAGGGAATGTTGTTTTTATGGAGTTGGTTGATGTAATTGTACCAAAACTCATATTTGATGAAGAACACTTTTTCGGGCTTGGTCAACTCAATAAACTTTCGGGCATTGGAAGCCGTGTCCAAAGGAAGGTAGCAAACATAGTCTGCCTGGTCATAGTTCTTCCGGATTTCGTAACCACTGGGTGAAAAAAAGGTGAGCAGCACCTGGTAGCCGGGATGTTCTTTCTTGATTTGTTCAATTAAAGGACGTCCTTGCTCGAACTCGCCAAGCGAGGCGCAGTGCACCCAAAGCAGTGGACGGCTGTGGTTAAGTTGTTGTTTGAGATAGGGAAACGCGGCCTTTTGTCCGTTGACAAAGAAGCGGGCTTTTTCATTAAAAAGTGCCGCAACACGTGCCGCAAGCGCATAGAAAAAAATACCTAATTGATAAATGAGGCTCATAAATGCTGGTTGAACAATTCGGGTGTAAAAGTAATTCTAAAATGAGATATCCGCCAACCAGGCGGTTGTTCTTTTGTGTATCTGTTTGTTGTTGGCAATAAAGTTGGGGTGTTGGGCTTACTCTTCCTCCAGACGGGCTTTCAGATAACCTTCATCCTTTTTTAAGTTAGGAGCCATGGATGCCTCTACAGCCAGCTGATCGCACCGTTCATTCTCGGGAATATTAGCATGTCCCTTCACCCAAATGAAACGAACCTGGTGCAACGAATAAACCTTGAGAAAGCGAGTCCACAAATCAGCGTTCTTTTTGCCTTTGAATCTTTTTTTGACCCAGCCCCAGACCCATTTCTTCTCAACAGCATCTACCACATACTTCGAATCGGAATAAATGGTAACCTGGCAGTTGGAAAACTTTAATGCTTCAAGCGCAACAATAACGGCCAGGAGTTCCATGCGGTTATTGGTGGTTAGTTCAAAGCCTTCCGATAGTTCTTTGCGGTGTTGGCCGGCCAGCAAAACAGCACCATAGCCTCCGGGGCCCGGGTTCCCTCTTGCAGCACCGTCCGTGTATATGGTTACGCGGGGCGAATTTGTCATGATTCAATTGTTTGGGACAAATATACAAATAGAAAGAGGGTGACCTCGTGTGAAGGGCACCCTCTTTCTGGTTTTCGTTGTATTTTTTTTATTTCACAATGGTCATCTCATTGATCAGGTTGGTGGCACCGGCAAATTTATCGATGGTCCACAATACGAAACGAATGTCAACATTGATGCATTTTTGAAGCTCTGGTTCAAAAGCAATGTCTCCACTCATGGCTTCCCAGTTCCCATCAAACGCAACACCAATCAACTCGCCATCGCCGTTGATCACAGGGCTTCCCGAGTTTCCTCCGGTAATGTCGTTGTTTGTGGTAAAGCAAGTGTGCAGCGTTCCGTCTTTATCGGCATATTGTCCGTAGTCTTTGGCAAAGTATAGTTCCTTCAGTTTTGCAGGAACATCAAACTCATCATCACCCGGTACTTCTTTTTCAATGTAGCCTTTTAAGGTGGTGAAGTAGCTGTACTGAACACCATCGCGTGGGATGTAATCGCCTACAGTTCCGTAGGTCAAACGCATGGTTGAGTTGGCATCCGGATAAAATGTTTTGTCTTTGTACATTTCCATCATTCCGGCAACAAACAGTCGGCGGCCAGTAAGCAGGTCTGCTTTGGTTTCACTCATTTTTGATCCCAGTACCGACATCAGGTCAAACACGGCTAAGGCACTTTGGAAAGCCTGATCTTTTTCCAGGGTCTTCAACTTCGGATTATTCAGGAAGTCTTCCAGAGTGGCTTTGTCGGCAAAGACCGTCTTCTCAAACATCTTTTCCGCGTAAGCATTGAAATCACCTTTGTATTTGTTTTTTACTTCCTTGAAGAAAGAAGGATAGTAACCCGGAATGACATTTTCATGGTATACTTCCATTAAGGCAGCAGCCACCTTGGCGTCGGTTCCGGCATTGTAATCTTTAAAATACTCATCCAACTCGGCTCTCAGTTGCTCTGCGTTCGAGGCAATTCGTTCCTGGTTACCTTGCTTTAGTGCCTCGTACAGGCCTTTGGCTCCGTAGCTGAAGTAAAATACTTCGGGGCCGCGTACCATGGTTTCAACCAGGTATTCGTAGGCCGACTCGTCGTTGGTGTTTTCGTAGGCTGACTCAATCAGCTCCAAAGCCTGACCATATTTTGCCTGGCGTTCTTCGGAGGCATTGACCCAGTTGGTAAACTCTTCTTCAATGTTTTTCTTTTTCTCAATAACTTGCAAGGCATTCAACCCCTTGTTTTGGCCAATACTGTATTTGTAGTAGTTGGAGCTGCGGGCATGTTTCGATGCATATTGAATACGCGCTTTTTGACTGGAACCCATGTAAAGTTTCAGGATCTCAAGTTTCTTGGCCCGTGCATTGATTCGTGCCTCATTGGTCTCAGTCATCGTGTAGTTGATGCCGAATGATGATTTATAACGGTTGGTGCTTCCGGGATATCCCATCACCATCGCAAAGTCACCTTTTTCATAGCCTTTCAAAGAGATGGGCAAATGATGACGGGGTTGAAATGGGATGTTGTCTTCCGAGTAGTTGGCAGGCTTGCCATCGGGTCCACAGTAAACGCGGAACAAGGCAAAGTCGCCGGTGTGGCGTGGCCACATCCAGTTGTCGGTGTCGCCACCAAATTTTCCGATTGATTTTGGAGGAGCACCTACCAGACGAACATCGCGGAATGTTTCGTACACAAAAAGGTAATAGCGGTTTCCTTCAAACAAGGATTGAACACGGGCGTCATAGTGTGTATCTTCGGTGGCTTCTTTTTGAATTTCAAATGATTTTCGCTGAATGGCACCATTGCGCTCAGCAAAAGACATCTCCTCTGTTACATCGGCAGTCACCTGGTCAGTTACATCTTCAACCCGCACCAAAAAAGAAACGGTTTTTCCCGGATTAGGCAGTTCTTCGGCTTTGGTTTTAGCCCAAAATCCATCTTGCAAATAATCATGATCGACCGAGCTGTGTGTCTGAATTTCATCGAATCCACAGTGGTGGTTGGTTAGAATTAGTCCTTCGGATGAAATTAATTCACCGGTGCATGAACCACGATCCAGCGCTACAATAGCGTCTTTCAAGCTTGAATTATTGATGGAATAAATTTCTTCAGCCGATAATTCCATTCCCATTTCTTGCATCTCGCCGATATTCAGTTTATGAATCAGCGAAGGCAGCCACATTCCCTCATCTGCGATGGCTGGGCTTTGAATAAGCAGGCAAAGGCCAGCCAATACAACAAAAATCCTCTTCATTCGATATTGTTTAAATAAATTATAATCAGAAAAAATGCAAAGATATTGAACTCCGCCGATGCGCCAAATCAGATTCAACGGCTTAGAGTTTTTTGCAGTTTTATGCTCTATTGGTGGCTCTAACTGGTTTTCCATTACAACTACGAAGATTTTATCCCTTGTTTTAGAAATAGAACTTGATTGGTAAATGGGAAATCCGACGATGGAAGCAGCAGATTATCAGAAGACTCTCGCTGGCTTTAATTTTCCCTATATTTGCAAAGAATTTTTCCGAAAGCTTGTTGTTATTCTGTAATTTTGGCGTTCATTTTGAAATTATTCGTTGAAAATACAACGCGATTTGCTTTTGAAAATCAGAATAGATTATCATAGAAATACCAAACACATGAATATCAGAAAAGTCAGGGTACGATTTGCCCCAAGTCCTACCGGCCCACTGCACATGGGCGGTGTCCGAACAGCCTTGTTTAATTACTTGTTTGCGAAGAAATTTGGTGGCGATTTTTTGCTTCGTATTGAAGATACCGACCAAACCCGCTATGTGCCGGGCGCTGAAGAATACATTATTGAAGCCTTGAATTGGTGTGGCCTCAAGCCTGTTGAAGGCCCCGGAATTGGAGGAGATTTTGGCCCTTACCGCCAAAGTGAGCGTAAAGAGATTTACCGGAAGTATGCTCTACAGTTAATCGAGAGCGGTCATGCTTATTATGCTTTTGATACGCCGCAAGAACTGGATGAGCTGCGCACGAAGGCTGAGGCGAATAAAGAGGTTTTCTCGTATGATTTGCATACCCGCAACGGCCTGAAGAATTCATTGACCTTATCGGCTGAAGAGGTTCAGCAAAAGTTGAGTGCCGGAGAACCGGCTATCATCCGGTTTAAAATGCCGGAAAACACGGATGTGGTTGAAACGGACCTGATTCGTGGTGAGGTGAAATTTAATACCAACCAGTTGGATGATAAAGTGCTTTTTAAAGCCGATGGAATGCCGACTTACCACCTGGCCAATGTGGTGGATGACCATCTGATGCAAATCACACATGTCATTCGTGGGGAAGAGTGGTTGCCATCGATGCCTTTGCACATTCTGCTGTACGAAGCCTTGGGCTGGGCCGAAACACGCCCTCAGTTTGCGCATTTGCCATTGATTTTGAAACCGACCGGAAAAGGAAAATTGAGTAAACGCGATGGCGATAAAATGGGCTTTCCGGTATTCCCCTTGTTTTGGAAAGATCCTAAAACGGGCGATATCTCACGCGGCTATCGGGAAGATGGTTATTTCCCCGAAGCGTTTGTAAACCTGTTGGCGCTGCTGGGCTGGAATGCCGGAACAGAGCAGGAATTTTTCAGCATGGAAGAATTGATTGAAGCCTTTAGCCTGGAGCGTGTGGTTAAGGCCGGAGCACGGTTTGATCCGGAGAAAGCCAAATGGTTTAATCGCCACTACTTTCAGCAAAAAGATGACGCGGAGTTAGCTGAAGCTTTTAAGCCGGTATTGGCAGAGAAAGGCATTGCTGTAAGCGATGAGTTACTGGTGAAAGTTGTTGGCATGGTTAAGGAGCGCTGCGAATTTGTTGCCGATTTGTGGGAGCAGGCCAATTACTTTTTCGTTGCACCTGAAAGCTATGACGAGAAAACAGTGAAGAAAAAGTGGAAAGAAGATACGCCTGAAAAAATGCAGGAAATTGTGACTGTCTTCAATTCGGTCGAAAGCTGGGAAGCTGCTGCCATCAAAGAAGCCTTTTCAGCATTTATGAATGACAAAGGTTGGGGATTTGGTGTTGTGATGGTGCCAATCCGTCTGGCTTTGGTTGGAACGAGTGCAGGAGCCGATCTGTTTGATATTTGCGAAGTGATCGGTAAAGAAGAAACCATCAGTCGGATTCAAAAAGCGGTGGCGCAGATTGGATAGATTAAAGCAGTTAACGCTAGCTATATAGTTACTGAAACCCGGGTTGAAAAGCCCGGGTTTTTTTTTATGCATGAGTCTGGAAAACAGCGTACCTTTATTTAAAGATTAAATAATTGTATGGTTAGACTAAAAACGTCTTAAAGTCGAAAATATTTATTCTCTTTGTAGAAGAAAATAATTAAACAGGAAAACAAGTCATATTAAAATCAATTGAAAATGATGAAACCACGTGTTTTTTGGTGCTTTGTTTTTATGGCCTGTTTGGTGCAGCTAAAGTCATATGCTCAAACTTCCAATGTAAAAGTGCTTACTTTTTCGGAGGTATATGACCAGATGATGGGCAATAGCCACGTTTTGAAGCAGGCCGAATACCAAGTGAACGAGAAAGCAGCAGAGTTGAAAGCTGCTAAGGGTTTGCGGGCACCTAAAGTTAGTCTTACAGGATCAGCGATTCAAATGTCAGATCCATTGCATTTGGATTTAACACCTGTGCGCGATGCAATTACACCACTTTATTCTGCCTTGGGCAACTTTGGAAACTTCTCGGGAGTTCCAAACCCCGACCCAGGTACCAATCAGTTCATGCCGATTTTACCCGATGATATGAGTACCGCAGCCATGCGGGCAAAATTATTGGAAGGCTTGGATCATGTAAATGCAGCAGAATGGGATCAAATGATTCAGGAAAAGCAGTTTGCTTCGTTGAGTGCCTCGGTAGTTTGGCCCTTGTTTACCGGCGGGAAGATTAATGCCGCCAATGAAGCAGCCCGCATTCATGAGGAAGAAGCAGGTTTGCAGAAAGAACAAAAGCAGGCTGAATTGTTAAGTGAATTGGTAACTCGTTATTACGGTTTGGTGCTGTCGCGCGAAGCCGAAAAAGTTCGGGAACAGGTGCTTGATGCCATGGAAAAGCATTTGTACGATGCCGAAAAATTAACCGAAGAGGGGCAAATTGCTCAAGTTGAAAAGTTGCATGCCGAAGTGGCTAAGGCCGATGCCGAGCGTGAACTTCAAAAAGCCCGTCGCCAGTCGCTAATCATTGAGCGCTCCCTTCAGAATACGCTTGCCATGGAACCTACAGAATCAATTGTTCCGGCTAATCGCTTGTTTATTTTAAGCGAAGTTGGTGAAGAGAGTCAGTTTGTTGAATTAGCGAAAACAAACAGCCCGTTATTGAAACAGGTTGATTCGAAGAAGGAATTAAGCAAAACCGGGGTGAAACTGGAAAAGAGTGATTACATGCCAACGGTTGCCTTGACCGGAATGTACGATATTGCAAACAAAGATTTATCGCCATACGTACCCGAATGGTTAGTCGGTGTTGGGGTGAAATGGACCTTATTTGACGGGGTGTCTCGTACCCGGAAAGTACAAGCTGCAAAACATCGGGTTAGCCAAGTGGAAGAGGCTGGACTGAAAGCCGAAGATGATATTGAGACCGTGATTCGTAAATTACATCAACAGTTGA
This sequence comes from uncultured Sunxiuqinia sp., assembly GCF_947495665.1. Lineage (GTDB taxonomy): Bacteria > Bacteroidota > Bacteroidia > Bacteroidales > Prolixibacteraceae > Sunxiuqinia > Sunxiuqinia rutila. Next base: position 202,666 of record NZ_CANLZV010000006.1, on the reverse strand, counting down.
GTATGCAATTGGAGCAGCACGAGAGTCTGAAGAAATCCTTGACGTTTGCCGAAGCCTATTTGGAAAGTAAAGACCGGGCTTTTCACGAAGGCTTGGCCACTTCATCAGATGTGGTTGATGCCCGCTTGCTGGTTGCCAAGTTTAAAATTGAACAGTTGCAAGCGATGTATCAGTACGATGTTGCTTTGGCCGGCTTGATGCAAATTTGCGGTGTGCCAGCACAGTTCAATAACTACCTGACCAGCGATTTGGTCATTACTCAATCTATTGACTAGCAATTAAATTGAAAAACGAAAAAAAGAAAACATGAATAAGACGAGAAATTTTATCATTGGCCTGTTTTTTACAGCTTTGTTAATTTTTGTCCTGTATACCACTTGGTTGATTACACGGCCTGTTCCTTTGGAAATTCAAGGTGAGATTGAAGCCACTCAATTTCGGGTTGCCTCAAAAATTCCGGGACGAATCGATGCCATTGCCGTTCGCAAAGGACAGCAGGTACAAAAAGGTGACTTTTTATTCTCGATTAAGAGTCCGGAGATTGAAGCTAAACTTCAACAGGCAACTGCTGCCCGCAGTGCTGCCGAAGCGCAAAGTATGAAAGCACAGCACGGTGCACAAAAAGAAGATATTCAGGCGGCGTACAGCACCTATTTGAAGGCAGAGGCTGCTGCTCGCTTATATGAAAAGACGTTTGAGCGGGTTTCGAATTTGTTTGAAGCCGGGGTTGTTCCTGAGCAGAAGAAAGATGAAGCTGAAACCCAGATGGAAGCTTCCCGTGAAACAGCAAATGCAGCAAAAGCCATTTGGGAGAAAGCTCGCAAAGGGGCCCGCAATGAGGATAAAAAAGCTGCAGAGGCTTTGGTCGCTCAAGCTGAAGGAGCCATTGCCGAGGTGGAATCGTACTTGAGCGAAACACAAATTAGCGCTCCCGCAAAAGGGGAGATTTCAAACATCATTTCGGAAGAAGGTGAACTTGTGCCAACTGGTTTTCCGATAGTGACCATTCACGATTTATCGGATAGTTGGGCAACTTTCTTCATTCGCGAAGATTTGATGGCTGATATTCGTTTGGGAAGCGAGATCAAAGCAACGGTGCCGGCGCTTGGAGATCAGGAAATGACCTTCAAAATTAACTACATCAGTTCATTGGCCGACTTTGCCAGTTGGACATCAACCAAAGCATCGGGTGGTTTCGATATGAAATCATTCGAAATCCATGCCGTACCTACAAAAGCAGTGGATGGCCTGCGTCCGGGGATGAGTGTTTTAATCAACTGGAAACAATTTAAGAAGCAGTAAGGTATGAACCAGAAAGAGCAAACGGGCTTTTTTCGCAGGAATCCTTTTTTTAGGGTGCTCTTTCGGGAAATCGACCGGATGAGCAGTTCCTTTATCTACTTGTTTATCACCTTGCTGGGGCCGCTGATTGCCTTCATCTTACTGTTGGCCATTTTCAACGAAGGCGTTCCCCGCAATTTGTCGGTAGCACTGGTCGATCAGGATAACTCGGCCTTGTCTCGGAAGATGGGCATGTGGATTGATGCTGCTCCGGAAGCCGAAATTACCATGCGCCTGCCTAATTTGGCGGAGGCTTACCAGCGAATGGAGACCGGTCATGTTGATGCCGTTGTGGTCATTCCCGAGGAAACGGAAAAGAATATTCTGAAGGGCGTACAGCAACAAATTCCGGTTTTTATCAATAATTCAAATATTCTGAAAGGAGGCTACCTGCAAAAAGGAATTTATAAAACCCTGGCAACCATGTCGGGAGGAATTAAAGTTCAGGTAGCCATGAAACATGGCTTGTCGGAGAAACAGGCGTTGGCGAAAGCACAGCCCGTGAGGCTGCATCAGCATGTGCTGTTTAATCCGTTTGGAAACTATGCCTATTTCTTGTTGACGGCTTTGTTGCCGCTGATGGTGGTGGTGTTTACTTTGTTGAGCACTGTTTATGCGGTTGGAACAGAAGTGCGGGATGGTACCGGACCTGAATGGCTGGAGCATTCCGGAGGGAGTATTATTGTTGGGGTAGCCGGAAAACTGCTGCCTTACACCTTGCTGTTTAGCGTTCTTGCAACGGTGATGAACGTCATTCTGTTTGTGCAGATGGGAACGCCGTTACGAGGCGAATTTATGCTGATCGTATTGGGCGAGTTACTCCTGATTCTGGCTTATCAGTTTTTGGGAATTCTGCTTGTTGCAGTAACCAGCAATTTGCGCTTGTCGTTATCCTTGGGAAGTGCTTATTCCATGATGGCTTTGACTTTCTCAGGATTAACCTTTCCTCAGTTTGCCATGCCGGTAATTGCGAAAGCGTTTACCTGGCTTTTCCCGTTTACCTACTGGGTGAAGTTGTTTATTTCTCAAGCGATACGGGGAGAAGCAGCTGTTTTGGGAGTTCGCTATTTGGCAATCATTCCGTTGTTTGTTCTGTTGTCCGTGGCTTTGTTTCCCCGGCTGAAGCGCATCCTTCAGAATGAAAAATTCTGGGGAAAAGTATAGGCTTTAAATTCGAAGTGTTTTAGGGGCTGAAGTTTGGGCTCTAAATTTTTAGAAATGAAAACAATCGTAACAAAAATAAGGACCGGTATTCGCATGACGGGAGAGTTCTATCAGGATGAAATGAAAGCCATTCTGAAAGACCAGGGAGCGCTGCTTATTTTGTTGGGGGCAATTATCATTTATTCGTTGATTTATGCCTATGCCTACAAAATGGAAGTTGTGCGGGAGATTGATACCGTAGTGATTGATTTGGATCGTAGTTCTTCGAGCCGCCAGCTGGTGCGCATGATCGATGGCACCGAAGAAGCGAATATCAGTCTTTCAGCAACCAGCATGCAAGAAGCCAAGGAACTTTTTTATGAAGATGACCAAGTTGGCGGGATTGTCCTGATCCCTTCTGGATTTGAAAAGGATTTGCTGGAGGGAGTTCAAACTGATGTGTCGGTGTATGCTGATGGTAGTTATTTCTTAATCTATCGACAGCTGGTTGGAGCTGCCGTAAAGTCGGTGGGTACCTTTTCGGCCGGTGTTGAAATCAAGCGCTTGATGGCTGAAGGAAAAACCTACGAACAGGCCATGGCTGCCCGCGATCCGTTATCCGCTGATTTGCATTTTTGGTTCAACTCCTCTTCGGGCTATGGCAGCTTTGTCATGCCCGGCTTGATTTTGATTATTCTGCAGCAAACCTTGCTGATTGGAATTGGAATGATTGGAGGAACCAGCAAAGAAAAGAACCGGCATAGTTTTCAAGTACCTGTGGCTTTAAGGCGGGGAGGTGTTTTTCCCTTGCTGCTTGGAAAAGGCCTGAGCTACCTGACCATTTACAGCATCAATTGCGTGTTTACGATGGTGTTGCTGCATCATTGGTTTGATTATCCGAACCGCGGCAGTTACCTGCATGTGATGGCGTTGACTGTGCTGTTTTTGCTTGCCGTTATTTTTATGGGAATTACTTTTTCGGTGCTTTTCAAAAAGCGCGAATCATCCATTTTACTGATGGTTTTCCTGTCGCCCATTGTATTGTTTTTGAGTGGAATTAGCTGGCCGGCCGCTTCAATTCCTCCGTTCCTGTACAAACTGGCCCATGTGTTTCCATCAACCATTATGGTTCCGGCTTACTTACGAATACGCAATCTTGGCGTGGAGTTGTCCAGCGTTCAGCACGAATACTTTTTGCTGTTGATTCAGGTTGGTTTTTACTTTGCAACGGCCGCTTTGGCTTTGTATGTCGAAACAAGGCGTAACCGGAAGTTAGAAGCTAGCGCAAAAAATACAACTGACACAGTTTAATGAACACTACTTATTTCTACGCTGCGGGAGAAGAAAGTTAGCTGTCAATTTTCATTTCTACGCTGCGCGAAGCGAAAATTAGCTGTCAGTTTTCATCTCTACGCAACGAGAAGTAAAAGTTAGCTGCCGATTTTCATTTCTACGCAACGAGAAATAAAAGCTGGCTGCCGATTTTCATTTCTACAATGCGAGAAGTAAAAGCTGGCTGTCAGTTTTCATCGCTACACAACGAGACGTAAAAGTTAGCTATCAGTTTTCATTTCTACAGCGCGAGAAATAAAAGCTGGCTGCCGATTTTCATTTCTACACTGCGCGAAATGAAAATTTCCTGCCTCTGTTTCGGTTGCGGCAGCTCTTCATGCCGGAACTGTTGCTACTTCTGGGCGCTATTCAATCACCTTTTCATTATGACTGTTGACAAACAGCATCGAATCGATGTTGGTGAAACCCTGGAACAGCGGTGTGCCCTGGTGTTTGAGGTGGTCGCCCCGGAAACCCAAAATAACCAGCCCGGCATCGGCCGAGCGCTGGTTGATCATCTCCTGGATGCTTACGTTCTCCTGTTCTTCCAAAAACTCAATGTTTTTGAGCGTAATGGGCAGGCGTCCGCGTATAATTAAATCCTGCAGATGGGCCTTGGTTTTTTCGATCTCTCCTGGTTTCGAAATGTCAAAAATCTTGATGGCACTCTTTTTCCAGTCCGGGTGCGCATAAATAATGAAGCTAAGCAGAATCATCAGGTTGGCGTTGAACTCATCGCTTCGTTTCAGCCACAAATGAATGTCCTTGTCCGAATCAATCGGGTCCAGTCCGGTCCGGAGAATCAGCACATCAAAATTCCCGGCATTCACCAGTCCGTAATTTTCAATAATTCGTTTCAAGCCATCTTCATCGTTGATGTTGTTATCAAAAATGAGCATGTTGTTGTCCAACCCGGTAATTCCCGGAAGCTGCACGGCCTGAGCAATGGCCGAGGTATACGAGGGCGAAATCATGGTATCGACATACACCTGACTCTCAATTTTTCCAAATTGAAGGATCAGCTTATCCAGCGTGGCCTTGGCTTCTTTGTTCGAAGCTTTTGAAAAGTAGCCATGAATGAGATGGATGTAGGTGCCAAAGCCATACTTGTACGAAATCCAGTTCAGCAGGTGGAAGGCCTCTTTGCGTTCAAAGGTCTTGTCGGAAATGCAAATGCAGCTGGGCCGCCATTCCGAATAAGAGGTGCGCTTACGGGCATTTTGCAGGTAAACCTGTAAGTTGCGGTTGAGCTGAAAAATGGCATTGATAAAGATAATTTCCAAACCTTTCCGGTCCCGGTGATAATGGTTAATCAGGAGGTAAATAATGGTCATGGCCAGCAAGGAAATAAAGGCATACAGCGCATCAATTTTGAACATGACAAACAAGGCAACCACAAAGCCAATGAGTGAGAAATACCAGCGCGACTTAAACGACGGACGGTAGGACGGTGAAGATCCAAAATGGTTGAGGAATGAAATCAAACACAAGGAACCGTAAGTGACCATGAAAAACATAGAGATAATACCGGCAACAACATCCACATTGCCGAGGGCCACAAAAACAAAAGCAATCAAAATGGTTACCAGGGTAGCATTGATCGGTTCGCCCTTCTTGCGGTCGCTCATTCTTAAAAAGGCGTTTACCTTGATTCCCGGAAAAGACCGGTCGGTGGCCAAGGCTTGCAAGGTTCGGGGAGCCACCATGATGGAACCAATGGCCGATGACAAGGTGGAAGCCGCCAGCCCAATGGGGATAATAATGCTGCCGCCCAAGGCAATGTCTCCCATGATTAATTGCTGTTCAATCAAATCGGTTGAATTGGCTGAAGAGGCCAGTTTCCAGGCAATAAACAAGTAGATGATCATGCCGGAAAAAGTGGCGAGCGTGGTTCCCAACGGAATCGATTTGGATGGGTTTTTCAGTTCGCCCGACAGCCCGACTCCTGCAGTCATACCGGTAAATGCCGGGAAGATAATGGCAAACACGATGAAAAACTGATTCATGTTCCGCATTTCGGCTGAGAAAATCGAAAAGGTATTGGCCTCGTAATAATCAGTTGTTCCGGCAAAAAACAGGATTATGGCCAAGGCCAGGATGCCGACAATGATATACAGTGTTTTAACCCCCATGGCGGCTCCTTTTTTCAAAATTAGAAAGGATAGCGCAGCCATAGCCGGAAGGCTGATGGCTTGCCGGGGAAGCGTAAAATCGTAATTTACCTTCAGGTAGTTAAACAGGAACTCAAAAGACTCGGTAAAGGCGATGACATAAAAGGCGACACTAATGGCTTGCGACAGGTAAAGGGCGATGCCCACTGTGGCGCCAATATTCAAGCCAAACGAACGGGAAATGATGAAGTATTCGCCGCCGCCTTCCACCCGTTTGTTGGTGGCAATTTCAGAAATGGCCAAGGCTGTGGGGATGGTTACCAAGTGTCCCAATAGGACGATTAAAACAACCCCCCAAAAGCCAAGCGTGCCCACGCCATAGCCAAATCGTAAAAATAGAATGGCTCCGAGAATGGTAGAGATTGCTGTGAAAAACACCGGAGCAGTACCGAATTCTTTTTTTGAAACTGTCATAATTTAGTTGTTTGAATCGATAACAAAGCAAGGCTTGTTTTGATGTTTAGCCGTCCAATTTTATGTCTTCCTGCCGTTTCTTATTTTAGCATGCAAGATATTAAATTGAGGATTGTGTTGAGGTACTTCGATCAAAAAAAAATGAATGCCTTTTTTCTGATCATTGACTATTTGGTGTGTTGATTATGTGTTTTTTACGCGAATAGAAATAAGTTTTCTGCTGGCTTAAGTCGTCGTAGTTATAAATTTCCTTGTCAGGATGAAGCCTGTAGAAGGCCAGCATGGCGATATCGCCGGCACAAAACAGCGAGTGAATGCACATGAGGCTAATGAAAAAGTACGCCCAGGCGCTGGACCAAAAAAGCAGAACCCCCAGGATACTAAGTCCTTTGACAAGCCAAAAGGGAGTAAGGGCCACAAATCGGAAAGTGGAGAAATCAATCACTTCCTTGTCCACTCCGGCGTAGAATATGAATTTGCTCCAGATGGCGCCAAATTGTACCCTCCCTGTTCCCTTTAAGCGGTAGGCAGCAGCATGAATCAGTTCGTGCAGCACAATCAGTAGCGTGAATGCAAAAAGCAGGGCCAGCCCCATTTTGGCCAGCGGTTGGCTTAGCCCGTGCGTGTAGTTGATGATGGCTTTGGCCAGAAGAAATACATACAGGGCAATCATGCTGATTTGGTAGATCGAATAGAGCCGGATCAGGTGCCTTTCGCGCGAAATCTGTTCAAAAATGAACTGCTTAATATGATGATGGTCAATTTCGGCCAGCAGCTCGAATTGCTCCGGATCTTTTAAGTCGTTGGGGGTGAATTGGTGTTTCATTTGGTTTGATCTTTCAGAATGACAACAAAGGCCTTGATTGAAATTAAGCGGCTCAGAAAGGCATAGGCAACGCCTGATAGCAGCAGCAGCGCAAAGCCCAGCAGCCGGTCGTTAAGGAAAAGGCTTGCTTTGGCCGCTAAAATACAAAACAAAACAAAGCCCAGAAGTTTCAGCAGTAACAGGTAATCCACCTTAAACTGAAACAACCGGGTGGCAATAACTACCTGCGCCATGGCTGTTAGCAGCTGGGTAGTCAGGCTGGCATAAGCTGACCCGAGAGCCTGAAGCTGCGGTATGAGCAGCAGGTTGAGGCTGACGTTTAAAACCACGCCTGCCAAAGCCATTTGGTTTAGTTGTTTCAGGCTGCCGTTGGCTGTTAGCAGCGTGCCGAAAATGTAGGTGGTGGCAATCCCGGTAAATCCGGTCATCAGGATACCCAGCAAAGGGGCCGACAGTTCAATGTGTTCGTGATAGAGCAGGCTCATAATGGGCTGCGCGTAAAAGATGGAGGCTACAGCCACCAGAATGGCTGGGACAATGAGCAATCGGAAAGCAAATTGTACCAATGGCGAGGGGTTTTCTCCTTGCTTAATCATTCGGGCGAAAATGGGGAGCAGCAAACCGGCAAACAAGGCCCCGAACATGGCCAAGGCATCCAGCAGCCGGAAGGCCTGCGCGTAAATGCCTGCCTGTTCTTTTCCCAGCGAACCGGGAAGCAGGCGCTCCAGCAGGACCGAGTCAATCCGGTTGTAAAACGCCATCAGTAAAATGAGCAGCGCATAAGGAAAGCTTTGTTTCAGCGTTAGGCGGATGTTGTGCCAGTCCAGCCTCATCCGGAAGGTGCCGGCGTAATGCAACACCGTCAGGTAGGTGATGATGGCTGTGAGGACATAGGCCGCGGTTTGCGCATAAACAAACCAGCTGATTGAAAAAGTTTCGGCCAGCCTGGGCGTGAACAACAGTAGGCTGCAAAACACGATCATCAGGCTTCGGTCAAGCACCGAAAGCAGGCTGTCGGTACGAAACAGGTGTAAGCCGCTGATATTGGAACGCAGGTACAGGGTAAACGAAATCAAAAACTGGTTAAAAATCAGAAACAGCAGCAAGTGAAGCTGAAGCTTGTTGTAGCCAATGAGCGCAGCGGTAAGCAAGCAGACCACGGCGTAAACCACCGCCAGCAAAAATTTCACCCCAACAATATTGGTAAGCGATTTTTTTAGCAAATGACTGTTTTGGGCAATGTTCCGGTTGTTGAAATTGGTAATTCCCAAGTCGAGCAGGATATTCAGCAGCAGCGAAAAATTCAGCAAGGAAAAGTACAGGCCATAGCTTTCGGCACCCACCATATTCTGCACGGTTCGGTCAATTCCGAAAATCCAGAAAGGCTTGATCAGAAGATTCAGAAAGAGCAGCAGAATTAAATTGGTAACAAACTTGCGTTTCAACGGCCGTTTTCTTTAGCGGATTAATTGGCTTAAAAATAATCAAATTTTAGGCAGACTTTGTACATTTGGCTTAGCTTATTCAAAACACCGGGAGCCGGCGGAAAACCTTTGGTGAGTGACTCGGGCTTCAGGCTGGTTAACCAAATTCAGGCAGACCAGATAAAATCAGCAGAGCAACACTGGAAATAAACAACGAAGAATGATCATTGCGGTAAACACACGCTTGTTACAAAAGGATAAACTGGAAGGAATTGGCTGGTTTATATTCGAAACGCTGGCCCGGATTACGCGGAATCATCCCGAGCACCAGTTTCTTTTTTTGTTTGACCGGCCCTACAGCAAGGAGTTTGTTTTCTCTGAAAATGTTACTCCCGTAGTGGTTTCGCCGCCTACGCGTCATCCCCTGCTTTGGTGGTTTTGGTTTGAATGTCGCATCCCCCGGGTGCTGAAAAAATACAAGGCCGACCTGTTTGTGTCGCCGGATGGTTATTTGTCGTTGCGCACGGGAGTCAAGCAACTGGCGGTTATTCATGATTTGAACTTTGTGCATCGCCCGCAGGATTTACCTTGGCTGATGGCACGCTATTACAATTATTTTTTTCCGAAATTTGCACGGCGTGCCAAACGGTTGGCCACGGTTTCCAGGTATTCCAAGGAAGACCTTCAGCAAACTTACGGAATTGCCTCTGACTTGATTGATGTGGTTTACAATGGTGTTAACCCGCTGTATGCCCCAACTTCTGAAAAAGAGAAACAGAAAACGCGGCAGCGCTTTACGGCTGGCGAACCCTTCTTTTTGTATGTGGGGTCCTTGCATTCGCGTAAGAATCTGGATGGCCTATTGTTGGCCTATGAAGCTTTTCGCAAGTCCGGAAAGTCCAAAGTTAAGCTGGTTATTGCCGGGCAACTGATGTTTAGCTCCAGAAGGTTTACTCAGGTTTACGGAAGCATGCAGTTTCAGGAAGGTGTGATTTTCACCGGGCGACTGTCGGTTGACGATTTGCATCAGGTGTTGGGGGCGGCACTGGCATTGGTTTTTGTGCCTCACTTTGAGGGGTTTGGTATTCCTGTGCTGGAAGGGATGCGTGCCGGAATTCCGGTTATTTGCTCCAACACCAGCTCCCTGCCTGAGGTAGGAGGTGATGCTGTGCTGTATGTCGATCCTGCTCAGCCTCGCCAGTTGGCAGAGGCAATGCACCTACTGGTTGATGATGCGGATTTGCGGGCGGAGCTGGTGACGAAAGGACAACAGCAACAAGCTTTGTTTAGCTGGGACAAGACGGCGGAAAGTTTGTGGGAAAGTATTCGGCTTTGTTTGAAGTCCTGAGTAAGGAGCCGTTAGAATTGGGATGAAAACCGGGATTTAAAGGGGAAGCCCCGAAATTTTAAAAATTGAGATTTGAAAAAGACACCAATAAAATTAGAATTGTTTTTGAAAGAAGGTCGGGTGGAAGCTGGCTGTGATGAGGCGGGGCGTGGTTGCCTGGCCGGGCCGGTATTTGCTGCGGCTGTAATTTTGCCGGCTGACTTTCAGTGCGACTTACTGAATGATTCCAAGAAATTGACCGAAAAGCAACGCTACCAGCTTCGGCCTGTTATTGAAGAGCAGGCTTTGGCCTATGGAGTAGGGGTCGTTAGCAACGAGGAAGTGGATGAGATTAATGTGTTGAATGCTTCGTTTTTGGCTATGCACCGGGCGGTGAAGCTGCTGAAAGTGAAACCCGAACACCTCTTGATTGATGGTAACCGTTTTAAGCCATATTCCGGCATTTCACACGACTGCATTGTTAAGGGCGATGGCAAATTTTTAGCTATTGCGGCGGCATCGGTATTGGCTAAAACCTATCGCGACGATTATATGAATGAGCTGGATGAAGCATTTCCGGTTTACCAATGGCGCAAGAACAAAGGATACCCCACGAAAGTGCATCGTCAGGCTATTCAGCAGCACGGGCCTACGCCCTATCATCGGATGAGCTTTCGCCTGCTGGATGAACAATTGAAGCTGGAACTGTAATCAGCGAGCTTAAATGGTGGAAAATGGCCGTGTATCCTGCCTTTTATCACTTTTTATTTTAGCCTTATTTAATTACTTTGGACTGTATTTTCTGATGGATTCCGGCACTGCTTGTTCGTGCAACCAGTGTCACTAGAAACAAGTTGATACTCAAATACTCAAATACTCAAAACATGTACGGGAAAATTAAACAAGATTTACAGCAATCTCTCGAAGAATTAAAAGAGCAGGGATTGTATAAAACCGAACGTATTATCACTTCATCTCAAAGCTCAAGCATTGAGGTTGGTTCCGACAAGCAAGTGTTGAACTTTTGTGCCAACAACTACCTTGGTCTGGCGAATCATCCGGAAGTGGTAAAAGCTGCTCAGGATGTGATGAATGACTGGGGCTTCGGTCTTTCTTCGGTTCGTTTTATTTGCGGAACACAAGCCATTCACAAGGAACTGGAGCAAAAAACATCTGAATTTTTAGGAACGGAAGATACCATTTTGTATTGTGCCGCTTTTGACGCTAACGGTGGTGTGTTTGAACCGCTGCTGGGGCCTGATTCTGCCATTATTTCGGATGAACTGAACCACGCTTCCATTATTGACGGAGTACGCTTGTGTAAAGCCCAGCGCTTTCGCTACAAGCACTCTAACATGGAAGAGCTGGAGCAATGCCTGATCGACAGCCAGTCGGCGAAATATCGTGTGGTGGTTACTGACGGCGTATTCTCGATGGATGGAGATTTGGCCAAGTTGCCCGAGATTGTAGAATTGTGTGAGAAGTACGATGCCTTGGTCATGGTGGATGATTCACATGCTTCAGGCTACATTGGTGCTACCGGACGGGGTACAGCCGAACATTTTGGCTTGCTGGGTAAGATCGATATTATTACCACAACCTTCGGAAAAGCGCTTGGCGGTGGTAACGGAGGTTGTACTTCAGGCCGTAAAGAAATTATTGAGATGTTGCGTCAGCGCTCGCGTCCTTATTTGTTCTCCAATACCTTATCACCAGCAACCGTTGGGGCGACTTTGAAGGTGCTGGAGATGCTGACTGCTTCTTCGGACCTGCAAAACCGGACGATGAAAAATGCTGACCGTTTCCGTGGTAAAATGGAAGCTGCCGGCTTTGACCTGGTGAAAGGCGAAACAGCAATTGTGCCAGTGATGTTGTACGATGCCCCTTTGGCTGTAAAATTTGCCGATAAATTGCTGGAAGAAGGCATTTACGTGATTGGCTTTGTTTACCCAGTTGTGCCTAAAGGAAAGGCACGCATCCGGGTACAACTGTCCGCTGCTCATACCGAAGCACAAATTGATCAGGCTGTTGAGGCCTTTATCAAAGTAGGAAAAGAGCTGAAAGTGATTTAAGAAAAACTTCTTTACAATAGATGGGCTCCACCGGTGAAAACGTGTGGAGCCCTTTTTGTTTTTAAAGAGGAGCTTTTCCAATGGCCGAAAGCTTTTCATTGATCTCGAATACACGCCCACGGATATTCGAATAGCCCCACTGGGCAAGCCTTTCGGAGTGTTTTGCCAGGTACTTTTCGGCATTTTCCCTGGTGTCAAACAGGTAGACACCTCCGGCAATTTCATCTTTCTCGCTCTCTGTCCATATTTTCCAAATACAACCGGGTTCTTTCATGATACTTTGTGCAAGTTCAGTCATCTGACTGGCCATTGCATCTCCCCAAAGTTCTTTATGAGGAAAATCAACACACATAATCACTGCCATAATAATTCATTTTATCGTTGTTAAAAAGAAGGATTGTTAAGTGTTCGTGAAACGACAAGAGAACAAAAACCTTGCAATGAAGTTTAATGCAACTCTCCGTATTTTCGTAAATGGAAGTTAGCGATCAGTGCTTGAGGCTTTTTGTTTTGAAATGAAACTTTTCGGCTTTAACGTGTTCGGAAGGAATTGTGAAGTTTTGGTATCGGTTGGGGGTGGCGGTTGCCTGTGTTGGCTTTTTGAAGAAGGCTATTTAGATGCGTTTCTAGCACTGGAAAACTGCTTTGAGAATTTGAAGATAACCAGCAATAGCCAACTTCCCGGAGGTTAAGCATACCTCCGGGAAGATGAGTTTGTATTAAAAAAGTAAGGGTGAGTTGTTCGTTTCATAGGTCTTGGCAGAAACGTAATTACCATTGGCTTCCGGCTGGAAGGGAATGTCGAGGATTTGTATCCGGTGTTCGCCTTTCCAGTTTGTGTAAGTCAGTTCCTCTCCAATCTTCCCTAAGAAAATAGCAACACCTAATGCCGAGAACAGCGAAACCCTGTTTTCTCTGACATTATCAAACGTGGGATAGACCAGTTTGATGCTATAGGTAAGTATCGGGTTAATCTGCCTCAGCGTTACAACCGAGTTCATCGTAACAATGTTGGAAGGCAATTCATGAGGTTGGACAATTTGAGCTGAAAGGAGCTTCTTCTTGACCAACTGAATGCTTTCCGAACGGGATGAATAGGTGCTTTCGATTGAATTGACGAGGGGCATGATTTTGTTGAAGTCAACAATTGATACCAGCATCGGCTCTATCTCTTTTTGCGTTTAACAACTTTTTCGTCCTCCTTTTTTAGCTTCTTTTCAAGCCTTCGTTCTTTCAAACTTTTTTTCGGTTCTTTCAAATTACCTTTTGCCATGATTTTAATTTTTAAGGTTAATAAAAACAAGACATATTGTAAAGAGTAAACCGTCGTTTATACGGTATACTCGCCTTGAGACTCTGGTTGATATAAAATGCTTTTGATTTCCATTTTCTTAATTCCTTTCGGAACATTAAAGGAAATTGTATCTCCGGCTTTGTAGCCTAAAAGTGCGCTGCCCATGGGCGACAGAACGCTAATTTTACCGTTCTTCAGGTTCGCCTCTTCGGGGTAAACCAGTTGAAAAGTCATGACCCTCTTCGTATCCGGGTCAAGGACCTCTACCTTTGAATTCATAGTAACATAATCCGATGCGATGGCTTTGGATTCAACTTTGGCCGCCCGGTTAATTTCTTCGGTTAAGAAGGGTAAGTTTCTGACTTCGATCGCTTGAAGTTTCTTTTCTGAAAGCGTGAGTTTGCTCAAACGGGCAAAATCCAATTCCGTGATTGTAATTTGTTTATCCATAGGTATAAAAGATTAATTGTTGTTTAACGAAAAAAATAGTCTGATTGGGGTTGTTAGGAAGATTACCTGAACAACCGTGAAGTGCTGAAGTCTGATTGGTAGCTGCCTTCAAGAAGTGAACCTTTCTGACTCCGCATGGAGGCAAGTGACAGCCGGTGCTGCTGCCGGGCATGGAGTTTGTCTTCCAGCAGATCACGGGGCATCAGGCCATAAGAATCCTGTGTACGGAGCATTGGGTAATGCCCGTCCCAAAACGAAGTCTTATGTAATGTCAGGTTCCTAATCATTTTACTTTTGCAATGCCATCATTTTGGTTGCTTTTTGAGGCAACCAATTGGGCGCATAAAAAAACGGATACGACCCAAAAGCATCGCATCCGATGTAAATGTAAGTAATATTTTTGTATTTTCACACAAATTTTAGTGGATGAAAAATAAATACGCGCTTTTTAAGCAGCTGATTGATTTATTCGAAGAGTATGAGCAGGGAGAGGAACACATGGATTTGCTTGGGTTTTCGCGCTGGATGATTGGTCGGTTGGAAGAGGAACCAGAGCTAAATCAAAAAGTCGCATCGAAGAAAAAGATTCCCCAGGATGGGGCTTCAACCTCTTTTTTGCTGGAGTTGAATGAAAAAGCCCGTTTTTTGGAAATTATTTCCCGCATGGCCCGCTACCATGAATTTTACACCCGAAAGGCTCTGAAAGACCTCATTATAAATACCCGCCTCGAATTTTTATTTCTCCAGTCTATTGACCAGATGGAAAAAGCGAAAAAAACGGATCTCATCAATACTTATCATTTGGAATACACCACCGGCATGGATACGATCCGGCGACTGAAGAACAATGGTTTGCTGGATGAAAAGCAGGACGAGTCAGATAAACGGGCCAAATTGTTGTTGCTTACAGAGAAAGGTAAGCAGGTTTTGAGACAGTCGATCAAGCGAATTAAGGATGAGAACACCTTGTTTTTTGCGGCCATCAGCGAAAATAAGTGGAAGAAAGTCTTGCCTGTTTTGGAGGAGATTGATGTATTTCATGATGAGGTTTATCAAAATCATGGCGATAAACCCTTCGCAGAAATTTCGAACCTGATGGATTCGCTCAAGCACTACCGGAAATAGCTGTCGTCTGATCGTTCTAAGAACCTGTTGGCAGAAAAGAAAAAATCCGATTTGTATCTGCAAGTCGGATTTTTGAAATGTGTAAATATCACTAGTTTATAGTTCAATGATCTCGCCATTGTAGAAGTCCAGAATCTTGGTGCGGAAAATGTAGTCGTATTTGGCTTGTGCCAGGTCGCTTTTCGCCTTGGCCAGGTTGTTTTTCGATTGGTTGTACTCCACTGAGTTAACCATGCCAACATTGAATTTTTCTTCCGTATAACGGAAAGCTTCTTGCATGGATTCTACCGCTTTGTTGCTGGCCATGTATTTCTTCAGGGCGGCCAGGGCATTGGTGTAGGCTTGTTCAATTTCTTTGCGCAACACGTTCTTGGTGCTTTGCAATTCCAGCTCTTGGTTCAACACCTGCAATTCGGCATTTTTAATTTGGGTTCGAACCTGTCCTTTGCTAAAAATAGGAATGCGCATGTTGACCCCTACGCCATAACGTTCGTTATTTTTTAGCTGGTCATTAAATGAAATCTTATCTCCAACTAAATCTTCATACTTGTTATTGTACGAGTTGTAGTAGTCGGCGCCAAACGAAACAGACGGGTACAAGCTGCCCTTGGCAATGGCCACCTGTTCTTTCGAACTTCCCAACCGGTATTCGGCGCTTTTCACTTCAGGGCGAATATTGACGGCATTGCGAAAAACCTGCATTGAGTTGAGCAGAGTTCCGTTGGCTTTAACAACGGGTAACACCGGTTCTGCAATTTTAAACTGCTCGGTGGAGGGCAATTCCAGCAACTGGTACAAATTTAAGTAGGCCAGTTGAAGGCTGTTCTGCTGATTCACCAGGTTGAGTTCTTCGCCGGCCAGCTGTGCCTCTATTTCCAGAAGGCTGCCTTTGGCCAGGCTGCCGGCATCCACCAGCTTACGGGTGCGTTCAATCTGCAGCTTGGTCACCTCCATCTGATCTTCGGCAACCTGTACCAACTCTTCGGCAAATAAAATTTCGAGGTATGACGCGGCAATAAAAAGCATGATGTCGTCTTTGGCTTTTTGCAGGTCGGCCAGGCTGGCCTTTAAATCAAGGTTAGCTTTGTCGATGCTGTTTTGCAGCGTAAAACCATTCCATAGCGTCACGTTGGCGCTTAGGTTGCCATTGGTTTGGTTCGAGTTGTAGTTGGCATAAGTATTATCGTATTGCAGCGTCCGCCCAAAATTGAAGCTGTTGGATAAGCCTCCGCTGACCGAAGGCAACAGGTTTTTTTTGGCTTGTTTCAGTTCGTTGCCGTAATAGTCGGTATTGATGCTTTGCTGCTGAATTTGAATGTTGTTTTCGAGCGCATAGTTAATGCACTTTTGCAGGTCCCAAGTTTCCTGAGCATTGATTGTTCCGGAGAATACAAATAGCATTAAGAACGCAAGCGGAAATAGATGTTTCATAGTTGTTCTTTTTATGTTTTGAACGGAGCTAATTTAATCATTCGTTTGTAATTACGCCGGATTAGCCCTGGTTATTTTTGTCTTCTTTCAGCTTTTTAGGGTCAATTTTTTCGCCTTTTACTTTCTCTTCTTTCGTTAATCCTGAAACCACTTCAATGTTGATTCCATCAGAAATACCGGTTTCTACTTTTCGTTTTTCAAATACCTGTTCTTCTTCATTGATCAACACTTCCACAAAGGCCGAGTCATTTTCAAACTTAAGCATGCCTTCCGGAATGACTAAAACGCTGTCTTTGCGCTCCAATACAATGCTGGCGTTGGCGCTGTATCCGGCCCGGATAAACTGGTTGTCTTTCAGCGAAACGTCGGCTTTAATTTCAAACTGAATGGCTCCGTTTTCTTCTTTTCCCTTGGGTGAAATGTACTCAAGTATGGCCTGAAATTTTTCTTTTTCAATGGCGCCAATTTCCAGTTCAATGGGCATGCCCTCTTTAATTTTGCCAACTTCGGTTTCATCCACTTTCCCTTCAAAAATCATGTCCTGCATGTCGGCAATAGCGGCAATGGTGGTACCCTCGTTAAACGTGTTGGATTGAATAACGGAGTTGCCTTCTTCAACCGGAACATCGAGCACCATGCCATCAATGGTAGAGCGAACAAGAGTATTGGTGGCAGTTTTCGCTTTTTTGGTCACACCGTTTTTAATCAGCTCAAGGTTATTCTCGGCAGCGGCCAATTCCTCTTTGGCCGAGTCGTAAGCCACTTTGGCATTTTTAAATTCTTCGTAGGAAATCACATCGGTGTCGAATAATTTTTGCTGACGTTGATAATCAATTTTGGCATCTTCAAAATTGATGTTTGCCCGGTTCAGGCGTGATTCGGCCGCATTGAGGTTAACCATGTCGGGGATGATTTTGATTTTGGCAATCACTTGGTCTTTTTTTACAAAGTCGCCGGCCAAAATGTAAATTTCATCAATGATACCCGAAACCTGGGGTTTAATTTCAATTTCCTGACGTGGCACCACCGATCCGGTGGCCACCGTTTTCCGGATAACATTGCTGACAAAGGGTGTTTTGGTTTCAAAAACATCCGGTTGTTTTTTTGATTTGGTGTAGAGGAAGTAAATCGTACCTCCAAAAATGCCTACGATGAGGACTATTCCTAAAATTCTGAAAATCTTTTTCATGGTGTTGGTTTTATTATTGTTTCTGTTTCAATGTTCTTTGAGTTTTTATTTTCAAGTATTTCCTGTTTTTAGCCTTCATCGCGCAGGGCATCAATAGGTTTTATTCTGATGGCTCGTCGTGCAGGAATAAAACCGGCAAAAGCACCAGCAAAAACCAGAACGGCTAAGGCTGACAAGGCCATGCTAAGGTTAACTTCCGGATTGCGGAAAAAGACCTCATCGCCGGCAGCCAGCAATATCTGGTTCAGTACTTCGAGCAGGCCAACGCCGAGCGAAAGGCCAACATAGCCGGCCATCACGGTCAGGAAGACACTTTCGGCAATGATGTGTAACATGATTTTTGCCGGAGTGGCACCAATGGCTCGCTGGATACCGATTTCCTGGGTTCGCTCCTTAATAATCACGAGCATGATGTTGCTCACACCAATCACGCCTGCCATGAGTGTTCCGATACCAACAATCCAGGTCAGGGCCTGAATGCCGAAAAACAGCATGGAGAACTTTTTAAACTCGGCTTCAATGTTGAATGAGCCAATGGCCTGCATGTCATCGGGGGCAATTTTGTGGCGTTCTTTCAAAATCCGTTTGAGCTTTTCTTCCAAGGCGCTAACACTGGTTCCACGGTTGGCAGTAACCGAAAAAAAGTGAATCTCATCGCCATAGTTGTAAGCGGTTTGCATAGTTGAAAACGGGATGATGATGGTTTCTTCTTTTTTACCGCCCCCAATATTGATCCGTGTTTCGGGATGAATGACCCCCACCACCTGGAAATAGACGCCACTGATTTTGAGGTACTGTCCGATGGGATCTTCCTCTTTATCAAACATCACTTCTTCCACGCGTTCGCCAATGACGCAAACTTTCCGTTTTTGGCGAACGTCAATTTCGTTCATCAGCCGGCCTTTTACCGGTGTCCATCCATCAATTTTGAAGTAATCGGGGTAATCGCCAAAGATGTTGAAGGCGCCGGTTCGTTCTCCGCGAACGGTATTGTCGCCGTTTTGTTGCCAACCAAAAAGCCGGGGGGACAAGTACTCAATTTCGGATACATTCTGACGGATGTATTCAATGTCCTGGTTGTTGTATATCCAGCGTCGTCCGCGTTGAAAGCCTTCGTAGGGAACACTGGTGCGTTCGGTCCAGAAAAAGGCCGAGTTGGTGGCAAAGGCTTTGACCCCTTCCATTACACCGTTTTCCAATGCGCGTCCGGCTCCCGACATGATGATAAGCATGAAAATACCCCAAAATACGCCAAAGGCGGTCATGAAACTGCGCAGACGGTTTTGCCGGAGGGCACTTAATATTTCTTTCCAAAGATCAAGATCTAACATGGTGCTGATTTTTTGAAGTTATTCGTCGCGCAGGGCAACAATTGGTTTGATGCTGGCGGCCCGTTTCGCCGGGATATAACCGGCCAGGGTTCCGGCAACGACCAGCAAGATGGTGGCCGACAGGGCTACGCCAAAGTCAACCGTAGGATTTAAAAATACGGTTTCTCCGCGCTGTGCTGCTTCCCCTGCGGATTGGATCATGGCATAATTAATCAGTTCCATCAATCCGGTTCCCAGAACTAATCCGATGTATCCGGCCACTGTGGTAATTAAGATGGATTCGAGTAAAATTAACCCAATGACCGAGGAGGGACTGGCACCAATGGCTTTTCGAATACCAATTTCTTTGGTTCGCTCTTTCACTACAATCAGCATAATGTTACTAACACCAACAATGCCGGCAATGAGGGTTCCAATACCAATAATCCAGATGAAGATTTTGATGGCCTGAAAAATCCGCATGGTCTGAATGTAGTTTTCCAGCTTGTTGTACATGCCCATCGCACTTTCATCGGTCACGTCAAAACGGTGTTTGCGGGCAAAGGTGTTTCGGATACGGTCTTCAATAGCCTGGCTCTCTTCCAGCGTTTGCCCATTGATGGTGATGGCGAAATTATGCAGCCGGTTGGAACCGTTAAAAACCTTCTGAGCAGTGGAGACGGGCATGTAAGCATTGCGGTTTCGGGTGGATTCAGGCTCAATGCAAACCCCGACGACCTTGAAAGGCACCTTATTGATTTTAACGTATTCGCCCAATGCTTCTTTTTCCTTAAAAAGTGCTGTGTGAATATCTTTTCCGAGGACAACCACCTTCCGGGTTTGAAGAATGTCAACATCGTTGATGAAGCGGCCTTCCAGCAAGACCATATTGTCAACGTCATTCAGTTCGGGGTGGCAGGTTACGGTGGTGTATTCGCCTGACTCTCTTCCATAGGAATAGCGGGTGTTGCCCATGTAATAGCGGCCGGATGCCGTTTCCACGCCGGGAATGTTGGTGATAACGTCGTAGTCATCGTTGTGAAATTGAATGGGGCGCCCGGGTTTTAGTCCTTGGTGGGCAATGGTGGTTTCGCCGGTCCAGATCCACATGGCATTCACGGCATCATTCATGAAATTACTGGCCACACCATTGCTGAGTCCATTGCCGGAACCCAGCAAAATCATCAGCATAAAAATTCCCCAGGCGACAGAAAAGCCGGTAAGGAAGGTGCGCATCTTGTTTTTTTTGATGGTTGACAGGATTTCCTGCCATTTATCGAGATCGAACATGGTCAGGAGTTAAGCGGTTTCCAATTCTTTGTTGTACGTATGACGAAAGGCCCGCAAATCTCCGTTGCGGATGATTTCATCGATTCGTCCGTCTTTTAGGCGAACTACTTTTTGGGTCATGGCGGCAATGTCGTGCTCGTGTGTGACAATGATAACGGTAATTCCCTCGTTGTTAATTTCTTTCAGAATTTCCATTACCTCGTAGGATGTTGAGGTGTCCAGCGCTCCGGTAGGCTCATCTGCCAATATGATCTTGGGGTGTGAGATCAGGGCGCGGGCAATGGCTACCCGTTGTTTTTGACCACCCGACATTTCATTGGGCATGTGTTCGGCCCAGGGAGCCAGTCCCAGTTTGTCCAGGTATTCCATGGCGATGGCGTTTCGCTTTTTGCGGTTTACCCCTTTGTAATACAGCGGAAGGGCTACATTTTCCATGGCGTTTTTAAAGGAAATGAGGTTGAAGGATTGAAAAACAAAGCCCACCATTTCATTGCGAAGTTGAGCGGATTTCTTTTCACTCATGTTGGCAATCAGTTTATTGTCCAGGTGGTAAGTTCCCTCGTCATAATTGTCGAGCATACCCAGAATGTTGAGTAGGGTTGATTTTCCAGACCCGGAGGACCCCATGATGGAAACAAATTCGCCTTGCTCAATATCCAGATCGATTCCTTTTAGCACGTGCAGCTTGCTGCTTCCCATGACATAGGATTTGTGAATGTTGTTCAGTGTAATCATTGTTTTCTTGTTTTCGGCTTTCTACAATCAAAATTCATGAATTCACGGCTTATTTCAGAAATTTATTCGATGAACGGCAGAATTTTAGGTGTCAATGGTGTTTTTTCCTTTCGGTTGGTTCTTCGGATAAATTGGGAAAAGAGTGTCTCTTGTACTTAGGACGAATAGATGGACAAGACGTTACAGAAAAAATCAAAAAATAGCTGGCTGAGTATGAGGCTTTTGTTTTTCAAGAAATAGTTTAACTTTGGAATGTGCTATTGCAATTCTGTTGAAAGGTGCTCAAAGAGGAACATTGCGGAAAACAATGAATCAGAAAATTACGATCAGAGAAGTCTCTAAAGATGAAATATGGATGAATCACAATCGCATTCGTCTGCTAGAAGACCAGGTTTTTCATATTGTGGCCTGTGGAGAACAAACTTCCGAAATGGCTTACACTTATCTTGACATATTTGACCGAATGCTTTCCGGCTCGTCGAAACCGGTGAGTTACCTGGTTGATTTGAATCAGGCTGGGAAGAACTCAAGCGAGGCTCGCCGGGTGTGGAAACAAATTGGGGATCGTGCCCAAACACATCGGATTGCACTTTTTGGTCTACATCCGGTAGCGGAGGTGTTGGCTTGTTTTGTAATCGGGATTAGCAATGAGCAAAAAATGCGTTTTTTCAGAAATGAAACCGCAGCGATGAACTGGCTCAGGAAAGAGCCGGTTAGTCGTAAACAATGAATTGTAATTTAGTAAAGCCCCGAAATGAATGACTACACCCGCCGACCAAAAACGAATTAAGGAGATGATTCGGGTAATTATGGAGGTTGCCCGGGGCGATTATTCGTCACAAATTACTGTATCCGAAAAAAATGATGATCTGGATTCGCTGGCCATGGGCCTGAACCTGATGATTGATGATATCAGATCCAGTTTCGAAGTGGAATTGGAGAATGAGCGGATCAAGCAAAAAAATGTGGCCTTAAAGCGGCTGGTGGAGCAGGTAGAGGAGAGTGATCAGCTGAAATCGGCTTTCCTGGCCAACATGAGCCACGAGATTCGAACCCCGCTAAACTCCATTCTTGGCTTTTCTGATCTGTTGCAGCCTGAGCTCGAAGAAGAATCCTTCTGGCGCTACAAAGGGATTATTCAAAACGCCGGGAATCAGCTTACACGAATCATCGATGATATTTTAGATATTTCGAAACTGGATGCCCATCAACTCTCACTTTTTATTCAAGCAACCGATTTGAACCAGTTGATGCAGGAGGTCTATGAAGTCCAGCTTGGGCGTCAGCGCTTACAAGCAAAACATTTGCTGGAGCTGAGAGCCCCCCGATTGCCTGAGGAAGGTCAGTTTGTGATTGACACAGATCCGGTTCGTCTGAAACAAGTTCTGAATAATTTGATTGATAACGCGGTGAAGTTCACTCATAAAGGATGGATCGAATTTGGCTATGTGCTTAAGCCCTCATCAGCTAATCAGGAGCTGGAGTTTTACGTGAAAGATACGGGGATTGGAATTAATGAAGAGCAACGGCTATTTGTGTTTGAGCGTTTCTTTCAGGATATGACTTTGCAGATGAATGAAGGCACCGGCCTGGGATTAAGTATTTGCAGGGGACTGGTTGAATTATTGGGAGGGGAAATCCGGGTCGAGTCCGAATTGGGAGCCGGAAGTTGTTTTTATTTCACACTCCCGCTGCATGTTGCGGATAAGCCTAAGGAAAGCAAGATTCCCCAACGGGTAAATGGTAAGAAGCAGAAAGTGGAAACAGTGTTTGTTGCTGAGGACAGTAAGGAATCGTCCATTTACCTGGAGGAGATTCTGACTGCCGAGGGAATGACTGTTAAGCATGCGACGAATGGACAGGAATTACTGGACCTGTTGAACAAACAAACGCCTGATCTGATTTTGATGGATATTTGCATGCCTGTTAAAAATGGCTTCGAAACCATTGTTGAAATCCGGAAGCGAAACCTTGCTGTGCCGGTGATTGCTCAAACAGCTTATGTGTTGCCTGAAGAGAAGGACCTGATTCTGAAGTTAGGTTGCAACGGATATGTTGCCAAACCCTACAACCAGGAATGCCTGATGCAGATGATTCGAAAAGTAGTGGATTAATCCCGTGTCTCTTTGCAATTAACTGCTTGCCATTTCCCTTGGATAACCACTCCTGCAATTCCCATTTTGTGAGCGGCTTGTAAAGCATCATCAGCGGTATGCACAATGGGTTCTCCCTGCGCGTTGAAAGAGGTATTGATCAAGGCTTTCACCTGGTGCTTTTCATCCAGTAGGTTGAGTAAGTCCCACAAGTAAGGATTTTGCGCTCGCTCAAACAGGCTTTGAATTCGGGCAGTTCCATCGGCATGCACAGCTCCGGCTATTTCTTCCTGCTTCTCGGGCAGAATGTCAAAATCCAGTAGCATGTACCGACTCAGGTGATGAATAGCCTGAAGTCCGGTAAAATAGCGGGTGTTCTTTTCAAGCATCACCGGTGCTACCGGACGATACCATTCCCGTTTTTTGTGCTGCATGCTTACCTTTTGAGCCAGCCGGGTGTCATTGGCCAGGCATAGCAGGCTTCGATTGCCCAATGCGCGCGGACCGGCTTCTCCGTGTCCGTTGCACAGCCCAATTACCTGCCCTTGGAGCAATTGTTGGGCCGCTTGTTCCAGATCCTCCAAGCTGTACTTCGGCGGAGTTGCATCCAGCTTCCAGTTATTCAGATACGGCGAATGCGTTTTAACCTGTCCGTGCTTTTTCCATTCGGCAAAGGCTGCAGCACCCAAGGCAAGCCCCGAATCTTCGCAACAAGGAGGGATAAATACCTCTTCAAACAGGCCCGACTGAATCAACCGGGTGTTGGCAACGATATTGAGGGCACACCCGCCCGAATAGTAGAGTGTTTTGCTTTGCGTTTGTTGTTGAAGCCGCTTGAAAATTTGTAAGCTCTCACGAACGAATAGTTCATGCAGGGTAGCAATCAGGTCTTGCACCCACTGGTTTTTCTGGTCAAAAGCTTTCAAATCAAGATTGAAATCAGTTTTTGCCTGTTTGAAAAACACGGATTTTTTTCCCCAGATGTTCTGGAAGTAATTATTATCCTGAAGCCACTGTTCAAGTGCAGGTTGATAGGAGCCGTGTCCGGCCAGCCCCATCATTTTACCGGGCACTGAATTTTGTTCGTTTAGTTTGGCCCCTATGACGGAAAATACCAGTGCATTGGCATTGAATATGGAAGTAAGGTACTGGTAATCCCAATGTGCCTCAATTTTGCGGATGGTGTTATCTTCAAAAGTCCAAGCTGAAAAGTTGCTTTTACTGGCGCCGCCGTCAAAATGAACCAGCAGGCTGTTGTTTTTGAAATTCCCGAAAAAAGGCAGGCAGGTAAAAACATGCGCCAGCTCGTGATTCAATGCCCAGGCATTGGCTTGTTGCCCAAACCACCAGCATTGTCCTTCCTCCAGGTCGGTAGCCAGCTCTTGGCTCAGCGGAGCTTCAAAGCGGGCATTCCCCTGAGTCGACAGAAAAGTACGCCCAACCACATTGTCCACAAACACCAAATCAAAGGTCTCGGCCAGCAGTTTTCGGTCTTTTAACAGGTCGTAAAGCTGCTCGTGCAGGCGGTTGTCACGTTTGCGTCGCGAAAGGCGTTCCAGTTGAAGGAATTCCCGAACCTGACCATGCTGCATGATTGCCAGGTTATGATCGTGCACATAAAAGGGATATTCATAAGTGTCGCGATCCTGGATGCCATAAATTGCCAGTGTTGGCCTTTCCGGAGTCATGATACAAATTGCAGGTAAATGATTAAGGCGATGAACAGATAAACAAACAGGTTGCCCCAGAATTTTTGCTTCATAAAAATCAGGTAGTTGGAGATCAGGTAAGTCAGCGGGAGTGACATGATCACCACAATTTCCTGTGAAACAGCAGGAACAAAAAGGAGCAAGGCAAAGGCAATGAGCGTAATCAGAAAAAACACCTGAAAGTTCTTGCGGGTACTTATTTTTTTCTCGTCATACTGATTCAGCAGAAAAATTCCGCCCAGAAAACTTACCAGCATCAGGTACCCCAGGTAAACCTGCAGGGGGATGTTGCCGCTAAAAAAAGAGTTTTCAGTTTCAAAATTAACCAGGATTGTATCCCAAAATGCAGGCAACTGGTTGGTTAAATAATGATACGACCAGGTGAACAGCCAGGGAACAGCCAGACCGAGCACCGGAAGTGCAAAATTTCGCCATTGCGGACGTTTTTTGATCAGGGCAAAGCCAACCCAGATGATGGGAAAGAAAAAGACCAGGTTGAGGTAAAACAAAGACCCCAGCCCGATGAGAAATCCGGCTTCGAACGCACTGTCATGAAACTTTTCTTTTTCGTAGGATTGGAAAATCCGGTCGACACAAAGAAGCAGAAAAAGCAAGGCGAAATACACCGGATGCAGGGTATGCAAGGTGATCAGTCCGCCGATGATGAGTACAAAAATATTGGAGGGCAGAAAGGTTCGCACCCGAATAAAAGCATACTCCGTGTTTAATTTCAGGATGAGAAAGGAAAAGACAATCACAAAAAACATGGAGAGCAAGTTGCTCAACAAGGCTGAATGTGCCACCCATTGATGAACGAATCGGTACAGAAACATGTCATTTTCCCCTTCGAAATAAGGGAAGTAGACCGGGTCAATGTATGAACGAAACCAGAGTCCTGCCACCAAAAGCGGAATAAGAATAAAGTGATAGGCCTGGTTTGTCTTGAGTATCCTGAGTATCATAAATTAGCAGTGGTTGGATGTCTCTTTCCTTTTTTATCGCGGGTTGTGGAGGAGAACTTTACAAGTCAAATCCGAGATCTTTGCGATAGTATTTGCCCTCAAAACTAATTTTTTCAGCATTGGCATACGACTGCGCCAAAGCCTCCTGACGGTTTGCTCCGTACGAGCTGACGGCAAGCACGCGTCCTCCGGCTGTAACAACTTCCTGGCCTGCTTGCTTGGTTCCGGCATGAAACAGCAAACTGTTTTCTACCTGATCGAAGCCACTCATCACTTTGCCATTTTCGTAATCGCCTGGGTAACCTCCGGAAACTAGCATAACCGTAACGGCAGCACGTTCGTCAATTTCGATTGACTGCTCGGCCATGGTGCCATCGGCAGCAGCTTCGAGCAAGGCCACAAAGTCGGATTTGATGCGAAGCATGACGGCTTCGGTCTCCGGGTCGCCCATGCGTACGTTGTATTCAATAACATAAGGTTCGCCTCCGCAGTTGATCAATCCGAAGAAGATAAATCCGTTGTAAGGAATGTTGTCTTTCTGCAAGCCTTCAACGGTTGGTTTAATGATGCGCTCTTCAATTTTTTGCATAAAGGCATCATCAGCAAACGGAACGGGACTGATTGCGCCCATACCTCCGGTATTAAGTCCGGTGTCGCCTTCTCCAATACGTTTGTAGTCTTTGGCCTCCGGAAGAATCTGGTAATCTTTTCCATCGGTAATGGCAAACACGGATAGCTCAACGCCGCTCAGGAATTCTTCAATAACCACCTTGCTGCTGGCTTGTCCGAATTGCCCGTCAAGCATGGTTTTAAGTGAAGCTTCTGCTTCCGGAAGGTTGTCGATAATCAACACGCCTTTACCAGCTGCCAACCCGTCGGCTTTTAAAACGTAGGGGGCCTGCATGGTTTTCAGAAATGCCAGTCCTTGCTCCAGGGTGTCGGCGGTTACGGTTTGGTATTTTGCTGTTGGAATCTGGTGACGAGCCATGAACTCTTTCGAGAAATCCTTTGAGCCTTCCAATAAAGCACCGGCTTTTTGAGGGCCTACTACCCGGATGCTTTTGAGTTCTTCATCAGCCAGGAAAAAGTCATGCAAGCCTTCCACCAAAGGGACTTCAGGACCCACCACAACAAGGTTGATGGCTTTTTCCAAAACCACTTTTTTGAGGGCCTCAAAATCGGTAGCACCTACAGCAATGTTTTCGCCAAACTCGGCGGTTCCGGCATTTCCGGGGGCAATAAATAATTGATTGACTTTAGGTGATTGCTTGATTTTCCATGCCATGGCATGCTCTCTACCTCCTGATCCAACGAGTAAAATATTTAACATGATCCTTTAAATTTGTCTGTTTATTGTTTGCCTTTTTCGGGGAGTAAGGCAAATTGATATCCTTTTTCTTTTAATTTTCTGATGACAACCGGCAATGCCGGTTTTAAGTTTTTCTCCGCCTTGATGGAATCGTGAAAAATCAGGACCGATCCCGGGCGCACAAAGTTAAGCACATTTTTTACAACGGCCTCAGGGCCAATTTGGGCTTGGTAATCACGGCTAATCAAATCCCACATTACAATCTGGTAGTTCTGGTTTAACTCCCGGTATTGCGATTGGCGCATCCACCCGTGAGGAGGGCGCATAAAGGGAGAGTCGATGTACCCAGCTGCTTTTTCAACATTGGAAAAAAAAGTGTCGTCGGGATTTTTCAACCCTTGCATGTGGTTGAAGGTGTGATTGCCGGTTTGGTGCCCTTCAGCTTTGATTTGCTGGTACAAATCGGGGTACCGTTGGACATTTTCGCCCACACAAAAGAAACAAGCCTTGATATTTTCTTCTTTCAACAGCTTTAAAACCCAGGGAGTGACTTCAGGAACCGGCCCATCGTCAAAGGTCAGCACCACCTGCTTTTTGCTGCCTGAAAGTCGCCAGATAGCGTCAGGAAAAAAGCGGGTAGCCAACTTTGGGGGCCGTATTCTTGGGTCAAATCTTAGCATTAGTTAATGGTGCTGTAGGCTTGAAAATAGCTTTCAAAACTTTGTATAATCTCTTTTGATAACTCTTCTTGCTGATAGTTGTTGGTGATGAGACTCATTTCGCGCATGAAGTACATGATACGTTGAATTTCTTCACTTACCGACACAATGAACTTCGAGTCAAGTGACAAGAAATAGTCCATCTCTTCCTGGTACGATTCATAAATTTCGCGGATAAGGGCTGTCCCTTTTTCCAGATCGCCGGCTGCCAGGTAGTTCTCGGCCAGTTGCAGCGAAAAGTAATTGTACGGAACGACTTCATGCGGAATCAACTCCAGGCTTTTATCCAGCACCTGAATGGCCGAATCCTTTTTACCTTCCTGAACCAGACTTTCGGCCAGGCGGTTGAAGTTGTTTCGGATGTTCATCATCATGCGCTGGTTGTTTTCATCGATGTAAACATCCGGGTCATTCATGTTGCCCCATTTGAAGTCGTGCATCATATGCTGGTACATCCGGTCGGTATTGACGCTTCCGAAATACATGCCCGATTGCTCGGTTTTAACCGGGGTAAAGCGGTAGGCAAAACCGTCAAGCTGGAAATAATCCTGCAAGCCCAGGTATTTGTCGCGACCTACGGTAATGGCATAATAAATTGGCCGTTCCCAGTCTGAATTGGCAATCATGTCCAGCACCATCAGCTCATCTTTGGTGATGTAATTTTTGTTGCCAAAATCAATGTAGATGGTGTCCACAATGGCGTCGTACTGCGATTCGGGAACAACTTTGTTTTTGATCACCGCTTCCTTGTCCACTTTCAGGAACAATCTTCTGGAAGGAATGTACGAGGCATTATCGGCTTGTGCAAGCTTGGTTCTTGGATTATCATCTTTAACAAAGTCGAGCGCTTTTTTCAGATCAACAGCACCTTTGATGCGCGGATCATCCATCAGGTAAACCACATCGCGGTTACCCTGAACGTACTGGTCTTCGGTAAAGGTGATTGGCAGCGGCTCTGAATCGTAAGCCTTGCGACGCATTTGGTCAATGTACCAATCGGTTTGCAGGTAGCTCAGGTTGCATACCCGCAGGTCGGTCCGTACGCCCTCCACTTCCTGGTTGTACCACAAGGGAAAGGTATCATTATCCCCATTGGTGAAAATGATGCCGTTTGGTTCGCAGCTGTTCAGGTAGTTGGCTCCAAAGTCGCGAGCGGTGTAGCGGCCTGAACGGTCGTGATCATCCCAGTTTTCGCTGGCCATAATACCGGGCACCAGAATCAGACTGATTACTGAAACAGCCAGTGCACTAACGGTTTCGGGCATCCATTTTTTCAGGCTTTCAGCCAGAGCAATTACCCCCAACCCAATCCAGATGGCAAAAGCGTAAAACGAACCGGCATAGGCATAATCCCGTTCACGCGGCTGGTGCGGGTACTGGTTTAGGTAAACCACAATGGCAAAGCCGGTCAGGATAAACAGGAGGGAAACCACCCACATGTCTTTTTTATTGCGCTGGTAATGGAAGAAAGCACCAATCAATCCTAATAACAATGGCAGGAAATAATAGGTGTTGCGCGCTTTGTTGTTGGCATACGCTTCGGGCAAATCAGACTGGTTGCCTAAGCGGATGGAATCGATAAACGGAATGCCGCTTATCCAGTTTCCGCTCAGCACATCGCCGTGCCCTTGAATATCATTTTGTCGTCCGGCAAAGTTCCACATAAAGTAACGCAGGTACATGTGCGCCACTTGGTAGCGAAGGAAAAACTGCAGGTTCTCGCCAAAAGTCGGGAGCTTAATGGTTTCTGGCTCCCCTTGCCGGTTGGTTATTTGTACGGTTCTTCCTTCAATGCCCGCCCAGCTTTTATAGTCCTCAATATGGTTGGCCTGGCTGCTGTACATGCGGGGGAAGATGGTGGTGAAACGCGAATCGTATTGCGGTTTCTGACGAACATCAGAAACAACATACTTGCCATCCTTCTTGATGTAATAGGGTTTACCTTGTACATAAGGTGCTTGCGGATCAAGCGGAGTGTTGTAATGCTGTCCGGTTATCAGCGGACGGTCGCCATATTGTTCGCGGTTCAGGTAGCTCAACAATGAGAAAACATTGTCGGGGCTGTTCTGATCCATCGGTGTGTTGGCCGAAGAACGGATTACAATCATGGCAAAGGATGAATAGCCGATCACAATTACGGTGAAAGCTACTAATACGGTGTTCCAAAGCACCATGTTCTTTTTGGTGGTGTAATGAATACCATACACAATCAGTCCAATGAGTAGCAGGGCATAAATAATGGTACCGGTGTTAAATGGAAGTCCAAAACCGTTGACAAACATCAGTTCGAACCAGGAGGCCACGGTGATGACTCCCGGAATAATTCCGTACATAATGACCCCCAGAAGCACCATGGAAATGATAAGACTGGCGATGATTCCGTTTCGGCTGACTTCGTATTTTTTGAAATAATAGACAAATACAATGGCAGGGATAGCCAGCAGGTTCAGCAGGTGAACTCCGATGGAAAGCCCCATGAGGTAAGCAATCAGAATGATCCAGCGGTTAGCCTGAGGTTCATCGGCCACATTTTCCCATTTCAGAATGGCCCAGAAAACAATGGCGGTAATGAGCGATGAGGTGGCATAAACTTCACCTTCAACAGCCGAAAACCAGAAGGTGTCGGAAAAGGTATAGGCCAGGGCACCAACAACGCCACTGCCAATAATGGCCAAGGCTTGTCCGGTGGTGTATTCATTTTCTTTCTTAACCAGTTTTTGCGCCAGGTGGGTGATGGTCCAGTATAAAAACAGGATGGTAAAAGCACTGGCCAGAGCCGACAGCGCATTGATCATCATGGCGGCGTGGGCCGAGTCGGCAAACAGGGTGAAAAAGCGTCCGAGAATCATGAAGAAGGGGGCACCGGGTGGGTGTCCTACTTCCAGTTTATACGAAGTTGTAATAAATTCACCACAGTCCCAGAAACTGGTGGTCGGTTCAATCGTCATTAAATAAACAACGGCTGCAACTAAAAACACCAGCCAGCCGGTAACATTGTTAATGAACTTATAATTTCTCATTCGTTAAAGTTTTCTATTTTAGAGGTTTAATTAAACGCTTGGATTGCCTGTTAAATCGTTTTTCTTGGCATGCAGGCTAAGTCCTGTTAAGCACTTGTATCAACCGCTTCTATTTTCATGTTTTTTTGATGTTTGCGAAGATAGTACATTCTTTGAACTCAGACTAATCAGAATATAAAATTAAGCGTTTTTAACAGCCTGTAAATAGCCGGTATTAACACTTATTAAGAAGGCTTCAGCAACAGAAGTATTCGCTTTTACCAGACTAAAGGCCCTGGCCCGAGATTGATTTAAGGGGAACAATTAAAGGTGATTTTGGAGTGACGAATAAAGGAGGTTAAAGGTTGTGAGGGACTTGCATTTGTATGAATGTTAGCTCCTTCGTTTCTACTTGACCAGTTTGATCAGGTATTCTGTTAACTTAACAGATCGGTCCAGACCCAGTTTTTTTCGAAGACGTTTTCGGGCTACATAAACCCCATTCAGGCTAATACCCAGTGCTTCTGAGATTTGATGGGAGTCCTTATTTAGGAAAATCAAGGATGCCAGCTTCAGGTCGTTGTTGTTAAGGTTCTTGTGTTTTGTTGTTAAGCAGGAACGAAATTGAAAATCAATTTCAACAGGGTTCATTGGTGCTTCGTTGAGTGAAGGATGCTGAAAAGCGAGGCTGGTGTTTTTAACTTTTCTGAGTTCGCATTTAAGCAAGGCAATGTTTTGCTCCAGGCATCTTCTTTCAATGAGTTGCTGGTCGGTTTCCTGGCGTGATTCCAAACGAACAGTGGTTTGAACAAACTTTTGGGAGCCCGCATAAACATAGCAGGTTTTTACCTGAGTGGGAAAAAGCGTGCCATCTTTTTTCCGGTTGATTCGTGGCACAAATTCTCCACGAGTGAGGTGCTCCTGGGGGATTTCCTCCGGAAATAGCTTGGCAAAATCCTCCGGAACGAGTTGGGTGACCGGCAGGCCTATGAGCTCCTTCGGGTCTGGATATCCGAACAGGGATGCAGCCAATGGATTTGCCGTGATGACCTGCCCTTTTATGCTGACTAAAAAGAGGGCTTCCTGACGGCATTCTGTCGTCTGAAAAATTAAATCCTCAATTTCTAGTTCTTCCATAGCATACGTTCATTATCCAATTTGCGACGAAAGAGAAAAATAAAATTTCCGATGGGGTAGTCTATGCTCATGTAATTGTTAAAAAGAATGTAAAAAATTAGGCTGAATGTACCCAAACTGTACCCATAATCAGTCTGCAATTCGTATGGATAAGCCCTAATTTTGGCGCACAACTACCTGTATAACATATTGTACCCTTTGTGATAAATTAGAAATATGAGAGAATTTTACCTGTCACGTGACCTGAGGTCTTTTAGACACACAATTTTAAGAGGCTTTTTCGTAAGCCTTTTTTTACTGTTTGCCGTAACGACAAAATTAGCGGCCAACGAACGAGTGATTGTTAGTGCCGAACCTGGGCCAAAAGCCATAAGTTCAACGGAACGTTTGCTGGTTAATGCAATCGGTTCATCGAAATCAAGAATCTTTGCGGAGAATGCCCTTCGTGTGGAGAATGATCTTACCCCTCCCACGGTATTAACGAAGAACATTTCCTTAGCTCTGGATGAAAACGGAAGGGCAACGCTTACACCACAAATGATTGATGCCGGCTCTTTCGATGATGTTGGCATTACTGAAATGACGCTGGATGTTACTTCTTTTGATTGCAGCCAGTTGGGAGAGCATACCGTTACCCTTACAGCTCGGGATGCTGCTGGGAAAAGTACTTCGGTCCCGGCAGTGGTTACTGTTGTTGATAATACCCCTCCAGTCTTATTAAACAGTAAACTAACGCTTGTGCTTGATGCCCAAGGAAAGGCCATTTTTACACCCGAAGACTATTCGTTTGAAACGACCTTAACGATGTATCCAAACTATACAAATAATGAGATTATTGTTGGGGGTTTTACAGCTGACGGACCGGCACCGGAGGACTTGGATGGCTTGTTTTTTACGCTTGATGGCACAAGCTATCATCAGCTATTCTTCTACTATAACGGTAGTTCTAATTATTCCCATTATTTCATTGACACGGATGGCTCCAACTATGCTCTGAATGTACAAGATTTATTTGGCAAAGAGCCTGGGGAGTTTACCTTGAAATTTACCCTGTGGAAGGATAACTGTGGCGAGGTGCAGCCCGATTTAACTCCAAGAACATTTGGCTGCGAAGAGGTGGGCGATCATCCCCTGTCGTTGACTTTGACCGATGCACAGGGCAATAGTCGTGAGGAAATGCTAACCATTACGGTTACCGATACCATACATCCTGTTTTTTCAGCCCAAAACCTGACACTTCATTTTGAGAATGATGCGGCCGACGCAATCACCATTGCTCCGGAGGATTTGGTTATTTGGGCTACGGACAATTGTGGAATTCAGGAGCCTGTTCTAAGCCGAAGTACCTTTAGCCCGAAAGATGCGGGCGAAAATAACGTCACCGTGACCTTAAGCGATGCGCATGGAAATACCGTTGAGCAAACGGTTGTTGTTACGGTTGCTGTACCGGACAATACGCCGCCAGTGGTATTAACCCAGGATATTACGGTTGAGTTGGATCAGTCGGGCAAGGCAAGCATCGGCCTGGAGCAGATAGACAAGGGATCGACCGACAACCTCCGGATTACAGAGCTTACCTTGGATCAGTCTTCTTTTGACTGCAGCCAGTTGGGAAATAATACAGTTATGCTGACAGCCTGGGATGCTGCCGGCAACAGCGCTTCGACCCCGGCGGTGGTTACCGTGGTTGACAACAGGGCTCCGGTTTTACCTGCCAAGAACCTTACGCTAATGCTTGATGCCGACGGGAAAGCCGTTTTCACCCCGGAGGATTTTTCGTTTGAAATGACATTCGAAATGTATTTGTTCCCTGATAATCTAATTCAAATTAATGATTTCAAGGCTGATGGACTCACTCCGGAAGATTTAGATGGCTTGTATTTTAGGCTTGATGGTTCAAGCTATCATCAGCTTTTCTTTCAATGGAAGGAAGGTAGATACTCTTATTTCAGTTTAGATACGGATGGAGATAGTCCGACTCCGAACCCAGTAGAGATCTTTGGAAAAGACAATGGAGAGTTTACTTTGAGCATTTCTCCCTGGTATGACAACTGCAGCATGCAGCTTACGGCCAGTAAAGAAGTATTTAGCTGCAACGAGGTGGGCGATCATGAAGTCACGCTAACCGCAACCGATGCCAGCGGCAATGCGTCAAGCCAGCAAACGATTATTACCGTTGTTGATAACACCCCTCCGAGTCTGTCAACCAATAACTTTACGATAGTACTTGATGCCAACGGGAAAGCTGATTTTACACCGGAGGATTATTCGTTTGAAACGACCTTGATGGTGTATCCGAATGTCCCTTATAATGATATTCATCTTAGTGGATTTGAAGCTAACGGACCCGCGCCAGAGGATTTAGACGGTTTGTATTTTACACTCAATGGCTATACCTACCATCAACTGTTTTTCCATAGTAAGAATGCAAGTCGTGCATATTACTATATCGATTTGAACCGGCATAGCACAACTCCGAATTCGGGGGACATCTTTGGAGATACATCCGGTGAGCATACTTTAAACTTTGCCCCGTGGAAGGATAACTGTGGCGATGTGCAAGTTGAGCTAAGCCAACAAGAATTTACCTGCGCAGATGTGGGTAATAATGAAATTGTTCTGACTGCACGGGATGTCAACGGTAATGAAGCAACGGCTGCGATTACGGTTGCCGACACCATTCGCCCGGCTTTATCGGTTCAAAACTTTACGGTTAATTTTAAGAGTGATGCCGCTGAAGCGATCACCATTACCTCTGCGGATTTGGTTGTTGAGGCTACAGACAATTGCGGAATTCAGGAGCCAGTCTTAAGCCGAAGTACCTTTAGCCCGAAAGATGCGGGAGCAAATGAAGTAATCGTGACTTTAACCGATACGCATGGAAATACCGTGGAGCAGCGGACAATTGTTACGGTTACCGCTCCGGATGATACACCGCCGGTAGCCTTAGCGCAGGATATTACGGTAGAGTTGGAGCAATCAGGAACAGTAAACATCAGCCCGGAGCAGATTGATAATGGTTCGACCGATAATTTGAGAATCACAGAGCTTTTGTTAGACCAGTCTTCTTTTGACTGCAGCCAGCTGGGTGAGCATACCGTTACCCTTACGGCCAGGGATGCTGCCGGCAACAGTGCTTCAGCCACAGCGGTGGTTACAGTGATTGATAATTTGCCACCAGCCCTCGTGAACAGTAATCTAACGCTTATGCTTGACGCGGATGGAAAGGCAACCTTTACGCCGGAGGACTATTCGTTTGAAGTATCCTTAACGGTGTCTCCGTTCTATTCATCTAATCAGGTTGTCATTGGCGGCTTTATGGATGGCGGACTGACGCCGGAAGACCTGGATGGTTTGTCCTTTACACTTGACGGTTATACCTTTCATCGGTTATTCTTGGCTTACAACTATAACAGTTATTCTTATGTATATAATATCGATAAAGATGGCTACAGTTCTACTCCCAATGCGCGGGACATCTTTGGAGATACATTCGGGGAAGTTAGCTTCAAATTTGCCCTGTGGTATGATAACTGCGGCGAAGTGCAGTCGGATTTAGTTGCAAGAACATTTTCCTGCGAAGACTTGGGCGATAATCCCCTGCCGCTAACGTTAACCGATGCACACGGTAATCGTATGGAGGAAACGCTAACCATTACGGTTACCGACACCATCCGTCCGGTTTTATCGGTTCAAAATTTTACGGTTAATTTTGAAAGTGATGCCGCCGAAGCGATCACCATCACTTCAGCGGATTTAGTTGTTGAAGCTACGGACAATTGCGGGATTCAGGAGCCAGTCTTAAGCCGGAGTACTTTTAGCCCGAAAGATGCGGGGGAAAATGAGGTAACGGTGACTTTAACAGATACGCATGGAAATACCGTTGAGCAGAGGACAATTGTAACGGTCACCGCTCCGGATGATACGCCACCGGTAGTCCTAACCCAGGATCTTACCCTTGAGCTGGATCGGTCAGGAAAGGCAAGCATCAGCCCGGAGCAGATTGACAATGGATCGACCGATAATTTGAGAATCACAGAACTTTCGTTGGATCAATCTTCTTTTGACTGCAGCCAGTTGGGGAATAATACCGTTACGCTGACAGCCTGGGATGCTGCCGGCAACAGCTCCTCGGCAACAGCATTGGTTACCGTGGTTGACAAGCTTGCACCAAGCTTACCCACCGGAAATCTGACGCTAATGCTTGATGCCGACGGGAAGGCCGTTCTTACACCGGAGGAATTTTCGTTCGAAATGACCTTAGAGGTGTTCCCTGCACCGGCTAATGGAATTGAAGTTTATGGCTTCAAGGCTGGCGGATTGACCCCAGAGGAGCTGGATGGTTTGTTTTTTTCACTTGATGGAGTGACCTACCATCAGTTGTTCTTTTATGGTAAGCGTGATGAAGTTGCGGCCTACCTAATTGATTCGAATCAATTGGGTATGACTCCGAACGCACAAGAGATTTTTGGAGAGGCCTACGGAGAGTTTACCTTGAGCCTTACCCCGTTTTATGACAACTGCGGGATGCAGCTTACAGTCAGTAAAGAAGTGTTTAGCTGCGAAGAGGTGGGCGATCATGAAATCACGCTAACGGCAACCGATGACAGTGGCAATGAGTCCATCCAACAGACAATCCTTACGGTTCTGGACACAATTTTGCCCAAACTGACGGTTCAGAATTTGGAGTTGGCACTGGATGCCAATGGAAACGCTACCATCAGCGCAAAGGATTTAGTGGTTGAGGCTACGGATAATTGTGGCATTCAAGATACCTTATTAAGTCAATCGGAATTTAGTCATGCAGACGAGGGCGGGAATGAAGTAATCGTGACCTTGGTGGATGTGCATGGCAATCGTGCTGAACAGACCGCTGTGATAAGCATTCCTGACCTTACCCCTCCTACGGTATTAATGAATAACATTTCCTTAGACCTGGATGAAACCGGCAGCGCAACGCTTACGCCAGAAATGATTGATGCTGGCTCTTCGGACAATGTTGGTATAACTGAAATGACGTTGGATATTACTTCCTTTGATTGCAGCCAGCTGGGTGAGCATACCGTTACCCTTACGGCCAGGGATGCTGCCGGTAACAGTGCCTCGGCAACAGCGGTGGTTACCGTTGTTGATAACACCCCTCCGGGGCTGTCAACCAATAATTTTACGATAGTACTTGATGCCAATGGGAAAGCCGCTTTTAGGCCGGAAGATTTCTCGTTTGAGATGGCCTTAACGGTTTATAGTGCGAGTACTAACTCAATTGAAATATATGGTTTCAAGGATGATGGATTAGTTCCGGAGGATTTGGATGGCTTGCTTTTTACGATTGATGGTTCTACTTTTCACCAACTATTCCTTAATCCACATTATCTGGGAGGTTCGTATTATTATATTGACACGGATGGCTTCAACCCGACTCTCAATGCGCAAGATTTATTTGGAAAAGCTTACGGAGAGTTTACCCTGAACTTTGCTTCGTGGTATGATAACTGTGGCGATGTGCAAGTTGAGCTAAGCCAACAAGAATTTACCTGTGCAGATGTGGGTAATAATGAAATTGTTCTGACTGCACGGGATGCCAACGGTAATGAAGCAACGGCTGCGATTACGGTTACCGATACCATTCGCCCGGCTTTATCGGTTCAAAACTTTACGGTTAATTTTGAGAGTGATGCCGCTGAAGCGATCACCATTACCTCAGCGGATTTGGTTGTTGAGGCTACGGACAATTGCGGAATTCAGGAAACTGTTTTAAGCCGAAGTACCTTTAGCCCGAAAGATGCGGGAGCAAATGAAGTAATCGTGACTTTAACCGATAGGCATGGAAATACCGTGGAGCAGCGGACAATTGTTACGGTCACCGCTCCGGATGATACACCGCCGGTAGCCTTAGCGCAGGATATTACGGTAGAGTTGGAGCAATCAGGAACAGTAAACATCAGCCCGGAGCAGATTGATAATGGTTCGACCGATAATTTGAGAATCACAGAGCTTACGCTGGATCAGTCTTCTTTTGACTGCAGCCAGTTGGGTGATCATACGGTTTCGCTGACGGCTTGGGATGCTGCCGGCAACAGTGCTTCAGCCACAGCGGTGGTTACAGTGATTGATAATTTGCCACCAGCCCTCGTGACCAGAAATCTAACGCTTGTACTTGATGCCGAAGGAAAAACCGTTTTTGCGCCGGAGGACCATTTTTTCGAAATGAGCTTATCGGTGTATTTGTACTACTCACATAACTCGTACAATGAGATTGTTGTTAGCGGTTTTAAGGATGAAGGACCAAGGCCGGAAGACTTGGATGGTTTGTATTTTACGCTTGATGGCTCAAACTTCTATCAGTTATTTTTGTACCATCAGCATTCCACTGATTCGTACCTGTATCATTTTGACTCAGGTACCAACAATTCTTCTGGCAATATAGAGCGTATATTTGATGAAACGGACAAGGAATATACCTTAAGCTTTGCCCTGTGGTATGATAACTGCGGCGAAGTGCTGTCGGATTTAGTTGCAAGAACATTTTCCTGCGAAGACTTGGGCGATAATCCCCTGCCGCTAACGTTAACCGATTCACACGGTAATCGTATGGAGGAAACGCTAACCATTACGGTTACCGACACCATCCGCCCGGTTTTATCGGTTCAAAATTTCACGGTTAATTTTGAAAGTGATGCCGCCGAAGCGATCACCATCACTTCAGCGGATTTAGTTGTTGAAGCTACGGATGTTTGTGGAACACAGGATACGATTTTAAGTCGAACTACTTTTAGCCCGACAGATGCGGGGGAAAATGAGGTAACGGTGACTTTAACTGATACGCATGGAAATACCGTTGAGCAGAGGGCAATTGTTACGGTCACCGCTCCGGATGATACGCCACCGGTAGCCCTTACTCAGAATCTTATCCTTGAGCTGGATCAATCAGGAAAGGCAAGCATCAGCCCGGAGCAAATCGATAATGGATCGACTGATAATTTGAGGATTACAGAATTTTCGTTGGATCAGTCTTCTTTTGATTGCAGCCAGTTGGGGGATAATACGGTTACGCTGACAGCCTGGGATGCCGCCGGCAACAGCAACTCGGGCACAGCGGTGGTTACGGTGGTTGATAACACCCCGCCTGCCTTACCCAGCAAAAACCTAACGCTAATGCTTGATGCCGACGGAAAGGCTGTTTTAAGAGCGGAGGACTTTTCGTTTGAAATGACTTTGGAGGTTCTCCCATTCTATACGGATAACAGGGTTGCGTTAGGAGGTTTTAGTCCTGGTAGCCCGGCTCCGGGAGACCTGGATGGTTTCTATTTTACGCTTGATGGTTCAACCTTTCATCAGCTGTTTTTTATCCGAACGGATTATAGCACTTCTTATTATTATATTGATACTGATCGCTATAGTCTGACTCCGAACGCACAAGGTATCTTTGGAAAAGAGACTGGAGAATTTACCTTGAACTTTATCCCGTTTTATGACAACTGCGGGATGCAGCTTACAGCCAGTAAAGAAGTGTTTAACTGCGAAGAGGTGGGCGATCATGAAGTCACGCTAACGGCAACCGATGGCAGTGGCAATGAGTCCATCCAACAGACGATCATTACGGTTATGGATACGATTTCGCCCAAACTGACGGTTCAGCCAATGGAGGCAACTTTGGATGCCGACGGGAATGCCACCATTCGTGCAAAGGATTTAGTGGTTGAGGCGACCGATAATTGTGGCATTCAGGATACTCTTTTAAGCCAGACTGTTTTTAGTCAGGCTGATGCGGGAGAACAGGAAATAATCGTGACCTTGGTGGATGTGCATGGAAACTCGGTGGAGCAAACAGCTGTGGTAACCATTCCGGATATTATTCCTCCCACCATTTCGCTTCCTGCCAATAGTACGGTGGCTAGTGCAGCAGACCAATGTGGCGCACGGGTGAATTATTTGGAAGAGGTGGTTGATGTTTCGGTACTTGATGCTAATATGGAAGTAAGCGGAAGTGTCCAATGGCAATCGTTTAAAGCCGGGGAAACAGGTAGGTTAACGAAACTGCAGCTTCATTTAAATGGACCGGTTACCCCCATGTTTAAATTAGTTATTTTTGAGGGGACAGGTGTTGCCGGGAAAAACATTTACAGTGTCGATTATCAGGGCGAAAGTCACGATCGTGGTTGGCTGGATGTTTCAATTCCTTATGCCGATGCTCCGATGCTTATGGAAGGAGCAAGCTATACCTTTCAAATTGAAGGCACCAATCTTTTATTTGAAGCTTCGTATCCGGGAGTATATTCCGAAGGCCAGTATTATTCATCATTCTATAGTGGTTCTTATGACGTTGATCTGGCATTCAAGGTCTCTGTTGCCACAGGAATTGTTGCGCTTGATAACTCAGGCGAGGTAGCAATTACTCAGACTGCCGGCCTGCCAAGTGGTTCCGTCTTTCCGTTGGGAACAACCACCAACACCTTTGAATTTACCGATTGGGGGGGGAACACTGTTCAAAGCTCCTTCACAATTACTGTAGAAGACCAAACGCCGCCAACGCTGGTAACCGAAAACATAAGCCTGGAACTTGATGCCAATGGGGCAGCGACCATTAAGCCGGAAGATGTGATCATCGACGCGATGGATAATTGTGGCATTGGCGATCAGGTGATTTCGCAAACGGCATTTGACTGTGCAAACCTGGGCGACAATGAGGTGCTTGTGACCGTGACCGATCAGAGTGGAAACGAAAGCAAGGCTACTGTTATGGTGCGCGTGGTGGATGTAACAAATCCGGCAATCGCACAAAAGGAAGCCATTACGGTTATTGCTGAACCCGGAGCCTGTTCGGCGGTGGTGAACTTTGATTTGCCTGTTGTACACGATGCCTGTGGGGCTTCGCTCGAACAGATTGCGGGCCTTGCGAGTGGCAGCGAATTTCCGCTTGGAACCACGGAGCTGGTTTTCCGCGCAACCGACAATTCGGGAAATACCACAACATCCAGCTTCCAGGTAAATGTAGAATCCATAAATCAGGCGCCGGGGCTTGATGCTTTGGAGAACCTGATGGTGCCTGCGCATCAAACCAGCGTGGAGTTAGTACTGACAGGCATTCATGCCGGAGCCGATTGCGAGGGACAACGGGTTGAAAGTATTGTGGTTGATGTTGCTGACCCGTCAATGGTTACGGCAACGCAAGTGGACTACACACCAGGCGAAGAAACAGCCCGGGTAAGCCTTTCGCTTGCTGAAGGTCAAAGCGGAGAAACAACCATCAGCATTCGGCTGAAAGACAACGGTGGAACAGCGAATGGCGGACTGGATGAAACTCAGGCAAGTTTTACGTTAAGGTTGCTGGAAAACCAGGCTCCGGAGGTGACTGGAGAGAACCTTACCATTTATGTGGATAAAAACAGTAGCGTGACGGAGGACTTGTCGGCCAACCTGTTCAGCGATGCGGACGAAGGTGACCGCCTATCGTATCACATGAGTCTGGAAGATGGCACGACGTTGCCGGCTTGGGCCAATTTCAATCCGGAATCGGTGGAACTGACCGTGGCTCCAACCGAAACAGAGCTGGGTGAGCACCGGTTTAAATTAACGGCCACCGACCTTTCGGGTGCCAGCGCAAGCATTGAAGTGCTGGTGGTTGTGCAGATTCCGACCGGGCTGGATGAGCTTACCGAAAGCATGAGCCTAAAGGTTTATCCGAACCCCAGCAGGGGAATGGTGCAGGTCGCTATTCAGGCCGAAAACAGCTTGGAAGTTGAGTTAAGTGTTTGTAATCTGTTGGGACAGGAAATTCATCGTAAAAGCTATTTCTTGTCCGAACCCATTCAGCTCAATCTGTCTAATCAAATGGATGGGGTGTATTTAATCCAGGTGAAACTGGGAACATCCATCCTGACCAGGAAGGTGATTTTACGCAAGTAAGCTACCTACATATCGACAAGCGAGGCCGTTCAATTGAACGGCCTCGCTTTTTTTATGGCGTGTGGCTGATTCTACCCCAGAAAGCAAGGAGCATCCTGTTCTGATGCCCTGCGTTTTCGCAAATCAAATTCAATAAATGCGCACTGTCGTTATTGATGCTAAGCCCGATAACCCAATATATAATTTGTGCATGTCTGCTTTAACCAGGAATTATGTCGTACCTTTTAGTTTTTTTAGGTTCATCAGTATTTTGTAAATAGAAATTTCACAGAAAGGGAAAGTTGATGTGTTTTTCGCCAGAAGCCAGTTTTGTCAGTGGGGCAGTCATTACGGTGATTGGTGTTGTGACTGTAAGAAAAGTACATCATCCGGCACAGCTTGTCTTTGCAGTAATTCCTCTGTTTTTTGGGATCCAGCAATTTGCGGAAGGTGTTTTATGGCTTAGTCTGTTCACTGACGGATCAGAAACAATACGCATATTTAGTACTTACTTCTTTTTGGTTATGGCCGAAGTCATCTGGCCATCTTTAATCCCAGTCTCCGTCTTGTTGATGGAGAAAAATGAAAAATGGAGAAAGATCTTACGTGTGTTGCTGATTTTGGGTATGATTTTGTCCGGTTATTATGCCTTCTGTCTGATATCCTATCAGGTATCACCACGAATTGTTTATTATCATGTTCAGTACAATAATGATTTTCCGAGTTTATTGGCGTTACCTGCCTTTGGTTTATATCTGATTGTAACCATCGTCCCTCTTTTTGTTTCAGAAGTCCGAAAAACCAAGTGGCTGGGTATTTTGATGCTGCTGTCGTGCGTTGTTACTATCGTGTTTTTCAGACAGTACCTTACTTCGGTGTGGTGCTTTTTTGCTGCTTTAATGAGTGGGGTAGTATACTGGATACTTCACTCGTCAAAGGAAAAATTTAAATTGGGTCGAATCGAATTCTGACCACTATTTCACCCCGGAAAGTTGTTCAAGACCGCTTGCCCAGATTTGAGATGCACGTTTTGTTATTGTATGGAACAAAAACAAGGGGCACCTTTTCAGATGCCCCTGCTTTTTCCCAAATCAAATTTAAACTCAATAAATAACCAATCTAAATCGATGCATTTTCTTCGATGGGGTTCAAGAATAATTTCAAGTCTTCATCAACGTTGGTGATGCCGGCAATGCCAAAGTTTTCAACCAGTACGTTGGCTACATTGGGTGACAGGAAGGCCGGCAGGGTTGGTCCGAGGTGAATGTTTTTCACGCCCAGGTAAAGCAGGGCCAGCAACACAATCACAGCCTTTTGTTCGTACCAGGCAATGTTGTAGGCAATGGGCAGGTCGTTGACATCATCCAGCTCAAAAATTTCTTTCAGTTTTAATGCCACCACAGCCAATGAATACGAGTCGTTACACTGCCCGGCATCAATAACCCGTGGGATGCCGTTAATGTCGCCCAAAGGCAGTTTGTTGTAGCGGTACTTGGCGCATCCGGCTGTCAGGATCACGGTATCTTTCGGCAGTTTCTCGGCAAACTCGGTATAGTAATCGCGGCTCATCATGCGGCCATCGCACCCAGCCATCACAAAGAATTTACGAATGGCCCCGGTTTTTACGGCTTCAACAATGGGTTCAGCTAATTCAAAAACCTGGTTGTGTGCAAATCCACCTACAATTTCGCCAGTTTCAATTTCGGTTGGAGCAGCACATTTTTTTGCATGCTCAATAATTAGGGAGAAATCTTTCATTTCACCCGGTTTACGATCCGGAATGTGGATGGCTCCGGTTAGTCCGCTGGCGCCTGTGGTATAAATGCGGTCTTTGTAGCTGGCTTTTTCCAGAGGTGGAACAATGCAGTTGGTGGTGAACAGGATGGGACCGTTGAACGATTCAAATTCTTCCTTTTGCTTCCACCAGGCATTTCCGTAGTTTCCGGCCAAGTGACTGTAT
Source organism: uncultured Sunxiuqinia sp. (assembly GCF_947495665.1). Taxonomy (GTDB): domain Bacteria; phylum Bacteroidota; class Bacteroidia; order Bacteroidales; family Prolixibacteraceae; genus Sunxiuqinia; species Sunxiuqinia rutila. The sequence continues at coordinate 159,019 of NZ_CANLZV010000006.1, read as the reverse complement.
TTTTTGAACTCGGGGTAGTAGTTGGCCGGCAGCATTTCGCTGTGGGTATACACATCTACGCCGGTTCCTTCGGTCTGTTTCAGCAAGTCTTCCAAATCCTTCAGGTCGTGTCCCGAAATCAGGATGGCTGGGTTGTTGCGTACGCCAATGTTTACTTTGGTGACCTCGGGATTGCCGTACGAGCTGGTGTTGGCAGCATCCAAAAGTGCCATGACATCCACTCCGAATTTACCGGTTTCCAGCGTCAGGTTGACCAATTCATCCACGGTAAGGTCTTTGGTGGTTGCGGCCAGGGCTTCCTGCAGGAAGTCAAAAATTTCCTGTTTCTCATGGTCCAGGTTATAGGCATGCTCGGCATAGGCGGCCAGCCCTTTCAACCCATAAATAATCAACTCTTTCAGGGAGCGTACGTCTTCGTTTTTCTCACTCAGAATTCCCACTTCCTGGGCTTTTGCTTCAAACTCTTCGCCGGTTTTAGCGGTCCAGTGCACCGATTCGTGCTGACTGATGAACAATCCGGCATCCGCTACTTGGCCTTTCAGTTCATCGCGAAACTTCAAAGCTTTTTTGATGCGGATTACAAACGCCGTGTGGTCGAAGTTGGCATTGGTAATGGTGCTGAACAGCCCGTCAAAAATAACTTTGTTGGCTTTGGCATCTGCCTTTCCAACCGTTTTTAACTCGGTATTTAAAATTGAAATTCCTTTCAATACAAAGAGTAACGTATCTTGCAGGTTGGCTACATCGCTTGGTTTTCCACAAACTCCTTTAATGGTACATCCAATTCCTTTGGCAGCTTCCTGGCACTGAAAACAAAACATATTCTCCATAACTAAACGCGATTATTTTCTGATTAAATGATTTATTTTTTTGATGGTGGCCCCTACAAGAGCAAGGAAGTCATTCCGAACTGGTTTCGGAATCTGTGTCAGCTTAGGAAAGATGCGCTTTTCTCGCAGGTTCTGAAACAAGTTCAGGATGACTCGGTTTGCGATTTGACGCAGTTTCGTAACTGATTGCTATTGGTAGGGCTTGTAATTTTGGGGTGGTAAAAGAAGCCGGGATTCGGTGCTCCCGGCTATTCCTCCTTAAATCCACTCTTCAGCCAATACATCTCCTCTAATTCCTATGACAATTTCTTTTACCGGCACTTTCCGGCTGGCCCGCTCAACAGCCAGCTGGATCAGGTGGGAGAGTCCACCGCAGCAAGGCACTTCCATAATGACCACCGTGATGGTGTTGACCTTGGATTCATCAATCAGCCGGACTAATTTTTCAACATATATTTCTTTTCCCTGATCCAGTTTCGGACAGGCAATGACTAACTTTTTCCCTTTGATAAAGGTTTGGTGAAAACTGCCGTGGGCAAAGGCTGCGCAGTCGGCAGCTACCAACAGGTCGGCCCCTTTAAAATAGCCGGCTGCCGGATTGATCAGGTGCATTTGTACAGGCCACTGTTGCAGCTCGGATTGTCCGGAATGGCTTGCTGCTGGTTGCGGAGCCATCATAAAGGCCGGCTTTTCAAAACTTACCGGAGCTGACCCCGGGCATCCACCGCCGCAACCACTACTTTGCTCTTGCCCCTGGGGCTTGCTGTTATGCACTTCGCTGATAATGGCCGATACATTCACATTAATCTCTTCCTCATTGGCCTTCAAATAGCGAACAGCTTCCTGTAAGAATCCGGTTTCTCCATGATCTTTCAGATGTTTCAGGTGAGCGATCAACAAGTTTTCGCCTTTCGGAATCATTTGTTTAATCACGGTCACTTCATCGTATTCTTCTGCCTCGCGCTTTTCAATTTCGATGGCTCCCTGCGGGCAATGGCCCAGGCAAGCGCCCAGTCCGTCGCACATCAATTCGCTGATCAATCGGGCTTTTCCATCGATAACCTGTAGTGCGCCTTCGTGACAATTGGGGATACATAGTCCGCATCCGTCACACAACTCTTCATCTATTTTTACGATTTCTCTGATCATCTTTTCCTATGTTTGATGCAACAAATGTAGATGGTCTGTGTTGGGGAGAATGTATCAAATGTTACAAACTTGATTTTTTATGCTGAACTATGATTTATTAAGCCGATCGCCGGTTTTTAGGGGGCTGAGCCCGGAGCAGCTAACCGAGCTTTTTCGGGCTGTCCATTACCAGATCCGGAACTTTGAAAAGAATGAGCTGGTGGTACATGCCGGCGATGAATGTAATCGGCTGTTTATTGTGCTGAAAGGAAGTGTAAAAGGGGAGATGGCCGATTATACCGGAAAAACCATTAAGATTGAAGATATTGAGGCGCCGCGCCCTTTGGCTGCTGCCTTTTTGTTTGGTCAGAATAACCGGTTTCCGGTGACAGTGATTGCCAACGAGCAGGTAAGCTTGCTGAGTATTGAACGGGTTGAGTTCCTCAAGCTGTTGCAGCAGGATTCACAGATTTTGACCAACTACCTGAATTCGATCTCTTCGCGGGCGCAATTCCTGTCGCAGCGCATTAAGTTTTTATCGTTTAAAACCATTCGGCAAAAGATTGCGCACTACCTGCTCGATTTGGCAGGCGATCGTTTGGCAGTGGTGGAGTTACCCCTGTCGCAAGCGCAGCTGGCTGAGTTTTTCGGGGTGACGCGTCCGTCGCTGGCACGGGCCATGGGTGAGCTGGATCAGGAAGGCTACATTGAAGTGCAACGCCGGACGGTCCGCATTCTGGATAAGCAAAAAATGAACGACTTACTGAAAGGGTGAGGGCCTGTTTGTTAAGTTAGAATTAACACCGATTGTAAATAAACACTAATCTATCTTTTATTCTGTAGTTTTGTATGAAAAGGATCGCAATGGAATGTATTCAGCATGGTGAAAAGACGTTTTTGAAATTCCGAAAATTGACCGATTCCGGTGTTTTTCACTTTTCGTCGACTCGAAAAGGGTGGGGAGGCAACGGGCAATCCCGCTTTACGGGTGATCAGCCTGAAACTTACAATTATTTCCGGCAGGAGTTGGCCAATGCCTTCCGGCTTGACGCGAAGCAGTTGGTTATTCCGCGGCAGGTACACGGCAAACGGGTTGTTGTGGTTAATGAGCTTACCGTGCCCGGCGATCTGGAAGAGACAGACGCGTTGATCACCAACCAGCCGCAGTGTTGCATTTGTGTGCAAACGGCCGACTGTGTGCCCATTTTGTTGTATGATCCGGTGCGCCGGGTGGTGGGGGCTGTTCATGCCGGTTGGCGCGGAACCGTGCAAAAGCTTGTGAGCAAGACCGTTCATGAAATGCAACGTCACTTCAATACCCAGCCTGAAGACCTGATTGCCGGGATAGGACCTTCCATTCATTTGCATGCCTATGAGGTTGGTGACGAGGTAATTCGTGCTGTACGCGAAAAATTGCCCAATTACCGCGAATTGTTAAAACCGGCAACAAAGCCCGGGAAAGCTTACTTTGACTTGTGGGAAGCGAACAAAAGTCTGCTGGTAATGGCCGGCGTACCTGAAGAACAGATTGAAATTATGGGGTTCTGTTCGTTTTCTCACCAAACCCTTTTTTATTCGGCGCGACGAGACGGGATTAATACCGGACGCATGATTTCAGGTATTATGTTGGCGAAATAATTATCTTTGCGCCGATATTTTTTTCGTGAACAGCAGGTGGCATCACCCTGCCTAAAAAATTAAAAAAATGCACAACGAACTACTGTGGCTGGTTATGTTACTGGCCAATTTTCTGTTAATTATAGCTGCCTATAAATTCTTTGGAAAATGGGGATTGATCATGTGGATTCCAATTTCCGTTATTGTGGCAAACATCCAGGTTATTCAAACGGTTGAGCTGTTTGGCTTGGTGGCTACCTTAGGCAATATTGTTTATGCAACTTCTTTTTTGGTAACTGACATTTTATCGGAAAACTATGGGCGCGAAGACGCGAAAAAGGCCGTGTGGATTGGTTTCTTTAGCTTGATTTCGATGACCTTGCTGATGAATCTGGCACTTTATTTCCTGCCGCTTGGAGGCGATGTATTTGCCGGAACAACGCACGAAGCCATAAGCACCATTTTTAAGTTGATGCCCCGCATTGCAGTTGCCAGTCTGGCTGCTTACCTGGTTTCGCAAAGCCATGATATTTGGGCGTTCCATTTCTGGAAAAAGCGTTTCCCAACAACCCGTCAGCTATGGTTACGCAACAATTTAAGTACCATGGTTTCGCAGCTGCTGGATAGTGTGGTGTTTACCTTCATTGCCTTTTTTGGGGTGTTTGAGTTGAATATGCTGTGGGAAATCCTAATCACTACTTATCTGTTGAAATGGGCCGTTGCTGCTGCCGATACGCCTTTTGTTTACTGGGCTCGAAGCATCCATAAGAAGGGGAATTTTGTCGTTCGCTAAAGCGCGACCTGTTTTTTAGCGAAAGAGCTTCGCCTGCTTGCCAATCGGTGGCATGGATTGCTTGTCGACCTTTGTTGGGTGTGTTCATTTACAGCGGATTGAATCGTTACGGTGCATTTTGCTTTGCAGTCAACCATTTTCTTATTTGAGGTGTTGAAAATAAAATTCAGCGGCTGATAAAAATAGTTTTATGATGATCTAAAACTATTTATTTTAGCACCTTAAAGTTTGATTGAAAAACAGGACCTATGAAGATATTTAAATTTGGCGGAGCCTCGGTAAGCTCTGCAAGTGCGATCCAAAATGCGGCATCAATTATTGAGTTGTTTCCCGGACAAAAGGTCATTGTGGTTTCGGCCATGGGCAACACAACCAATGAGTTGGAAGAGCTCGTAAAAAGTTACTTCAACAAAGGCAAGAAAAGCCAGGAAGTGTTCCAGCGTATTCAGGATTACCATGCTGGTATTATTGCTGATCTGGGCCTTGGTGAAGACGATTTGGGTCAAGTGAAACAACTTTTTGCAGCTTTGGATCTGCGTTTGGCAGAGAGCCCTTCACTGAATTTTGATTACGAGTATGACCAAATGGTTTGCTATGGCGAATTGATTTCCACGGCTATCATTTCGGCTTACCTGAATAAGCGCGGCCTGAAAAACCAGTGGATGGATATCCGTCAAAGCCTGCGTACCGATGACACACATCGCGAAGCACTTGTTGACTATAAGTGGTCTGAAATGCTGATTAACAATAACTTCACTTTTAAGAATGTTGACCACTACGTCACTCAGGGCTTTATTGGTTCGACCAATACGAATCAGACGACCACTTTGGGACGCGAAGGTTCTGACTTTACGGCGGCCATTCTGGGTAACCTGTTGAATGCGGAAAGCGTAACGATTTGGAAGAATGTACCCGGTGTTTTGAACGCTGACCCCGTAGATTTTGAGGATACCGTAAAGCTGGAAGAACTCTCTTATAAGGAAGCGATTGAGCTGGCTTACTCCGGAGCAAAGGTTATTCATCCCAAAACCATTAAGCCTTTGCGCAACAAGCGGATTCCACTTCTTGTTCGCCCGTTCGACTTCCCGGACCAGGCTGGAACCATGATTCACGATGTAGGTCATCAGCTGGACTTGGTTCCTGTTTTTATTCTGAAGAAAAAGCAGGCGCTGATTACCCTGTCACCGTCAGATTTCTCTTTCATCGGGATTGATCAACTATCCGAAGTATTCAGCTTGTTTAAAAAGCGCCGGATTAAGGTGAACCTGATTCAGCAATCGGCGATTGATCTTTCGCTATGTATTGATGAACCGGAAGTTGGACTGGAATCGTTGGTTGTTGAGTTGCGTAAGGAGTTTGATGTGCTTTACAACACGGGACTGATCTTGGCCACCATTCGTTTTTACAACGATGATGCGATGGCAAAGATGAAGCAAGGTCGTCAACTCTTTCTGGAACAAAAAAGCCGGCGTACCGCACGTTTGGTGCTGAAATAGTCAAGCGCCAGACAGGCTTGGTTAAAAAATGAACCAAGCTGACAAAAGAATAAACTGCGGCCCGTTTTTTTCGAATTACGGGCCGCAGGTGTATATTTCTGTTTTGTTTGTCATAAGTTATCGAAATATCGTACTTTTAATCAACAAAATCAGAATTAGTGGACTGACCAAATAAAACACACCATGGCTAAAAGAAAAAAAAGCAAGTTACTTCCTTTACTACTCGTCCTTCTTGTTGTTCTCATCATTGTGTTGGTCGTTGGGAAAAAGCAAGGTTGGTTTGGAAAAGAGTTTGAAGTTAAAGTTACCACCCAAAAAATTGAAAGTAAAACCATCACCGAGTTGATCACAGCTAATGGGAAGGTTCAGCCTGAAACCGAAGTAAAAATAAGCCCCGATGTCTCCGGGGAGATTATTGAGATGGACATTGAAGAAGGAGACCAGGTGAAAAGAGGTCAGCTGTTGATGGTGATCAAACCCGATATTTACATTCAGGCACTGAACCGGGCCGAAGCCAGCCTGAATTCTTCGAAAGCTCGCTTGGCGCAGGCCGAAGCCCAGCTGATTGAGCGGGAGTTGGCGTTCAAGCGGTCTAAAACATTGTATGATCAGCAAGCCGTTCCGCAGTCGGAGTTTCAAACGGCTCAGGCCAGTTATAAGGTATCAGCCGCAGAGGTGCGCGCAGCTGAGTTTGCCGTAAAATCGGCTGAAGCTTCGGTGGCAGAAGCCGAAGAGCAGTTGGTGAAAACCAAAATCTATGCGCCCATGGATGGCACAGTATCCAAACTCAATGTTGAAAAAGGCGAGCGGGTAGTAGGAACCAACATGTATGCCGGAACCGATATGATGGTGGTGGCTGACCTGGACCGGATGGAAGTGAAGGTGGAAGTGAACGAAAACGATATTGTGAAGGTGACAAAAGGAGACACCGCCCTGGTGGAGGTAGATGCTTATTTGAAGCGCAAGTTTAAGGGAATTGTCACCGAGATTGCCAACTCGGCTAATACGGTGGGGACTTCATCTGACCAGGTAACCAATTTTGATGTGAAGGTGTTGCTGTTGCAGGAATCTTACCTCGATTTGATCGACAGCGCTTCCATGAATATTTATCCGTTTCGTCCGGGCATGTCAGCCACGGTTGATATTCAGACGGAGACTCGCAAAGGGGTGATTGCCGTACCGATTCAGGCAGTTACTACCCGGGTGGCAGAAGGCGATACCGTTTCGGGCGCAGAAACCTCAAAGGATGAAAAAGAAGAAGTGATTTTTGTGTTGGAAGAGGGATTGGCTCGTAAAAAACGGGTTGAAACCGGTATTCAGGATAACATGAACATTGAAATTTTGAGTGGAATTCAGGACGGTGATGAAGTGATTACCGGCCCCTATAACATTGTGAGCCGGACCCTGAAAGATAGCTTAAGTGTTAAGCCGGTGGATGAAAAAGAATTGTTTGAAGCTCAAAAATAAAGAGGCAAAGGCAACACAAAAAAAAGCCATTCGGGATTTTCCGAATGGCTTTTTCTATGCCTTGATGCTTACTTATTCCGGACGTTTAAAATTGTTCCAGAAACTTTCCAGGTAAGCCTCGTTTTCGAAGTAATCTTTTCCCGTTCGTTGGCTTGGGCTAGTGTTTAAATCCAGCACACTGGCCTTCCGGCTAAAGGTTACCTGCTGGTTTTTCGAATTTAAAAATGTTTTGTCGCAATCCAGGTAGCTAAGGGCGTACTTCCCGTCCTGGGGTTTGTATGTAGCCGTGTAATGATAACGTACCTGGCTTTGTTTTTTGCTTTTGGTTGCCAGTGAACGGTTGTGCGGGTTGTTGCGTTTGGATTCAACCACACACTCATTACGCAGAATTTCATAGTTATTCTGGCTGATGTAAATTTTCCCGTCCAGACGGGTGGCATAATAATCGCCGGTATGGGCCAAATCGGCTTTGATGGTTTTGTACGAAATTACCCAAACCGAATCGCCGTTAAAGGGGCTAATGCTTTCGAGTTTTAAGTCAAAGTCGTTGAGCAGTTGGGCATTTAAAATCCCATTGGCTAGCCGGGCAATATCCATTTCAAGCAGCTCGTCAAAGCCGGTGCTACCTGTTGAAATCGAATACGATTCGAAATTTTTGTTGACCTCCGTGAACTGATAGTGGCGATTTTTAAAGGCATCGGTGATGAATGGCGAGCGATAAGCTGTGACATCAAAAAGATCAATAACAGCTTCGCGGTTTTGTTGCGCATCATCTCCTGTTTTCAAGGTTTCCTGGTAGTAAAATTTCAGACCCAAAGGTCCTTGGTGAAAGTTCTCAGGAATATTGTTTGCGGCCGTTTTTATAATTCGGAAAAGAACCCGGGATTGTGCAGCAATATCAACATCCTCAATATCGTAGGTCTGCTCATTTAGGTCAATCTTGATGAAGTCTTTTTGCAAGAGTTGGGCAATGTCAAAGGTGCGGTTTTCATAGCCTACTGCCGAAAAAAACAGTTGTTCCTGTTGAAATTCTTCCGGAACCTTAAGTTCGAAAAAGCCTTGGGCGTCGCTGGCTGTGCCGTAAAAGGTGCCTTCAACACCAATGTTGGTATAGGCAATTCCTGCCTGGTTGGCCGCGTCAACCACGCGGCCTTTAATTTGCTTGACTTGTGCTTCTGTCGTTAAACTAAACAGAAGAAATAAGGATATTATCAGATTTCTCATGTTGTCTTTTTTTTAGCTCAGAGTTTTTCCTATTTTTAGCTAATAACGGGAGAATAAATTTAAAAGTACAATTTGAATAACATATTTATAAGAAAGACGTTATTTATTCAAATTAACCAAGCAACAAAAAAATAGTTTGAAATCAAACAATCCGGGAGTTAAATCCTCTTCAATTCAGCATGAATTAGGATTCAATTGCCCGGCTTATTGTTTACAATAAAATTGAATAAAAATGAGAACAAGCAAACTTGTTATATTCATCGCATGCGTGGGGCTTTTGTCTGTATCGTGTGTGTCGAAAAAGAAATACTTGGACATGGAATCATCGAAATTGCGCGCGGAGCAGCGGGTGCGGGACCTGACGGATGAGAATCAGGCCAAAGCTGACCGGATTGCGCAGCTGATTGCCGACTACGAAGAGACCAAGACAGAATTGATGGGCAGCAATGCTGAAAAGGATCAGCTGATTAGTGACTTAAACGGACAAATCAATACTTTGGCCAACAATGTGCAGGAAAAAGATGCCAACATCGAAGAAAAGATTTATGCCTTCGAATACGAAAAGAGGCAATATAACCAGCAGATGGAAGGCTATAAAAATCAGATAGCTACTTTGCAGGATGATAAAAATGCCCTTTCTTCGCAAGTGAAGAAACTGACTGGCGATCTTTCCGAAATTCGTTTTGACCAGAACCGTCAGAAAGATGAAAATGGTAAGTTAGAATTTCAACTCAAATCGAAAAACAGTACCATTGAAGAATTGTCGGGGCAGCTGGCTACTTTAAAATCGCAAGTGCAAAAGCTGAAAGTAGATCTTCAATCCAAGGATGAAAAAATCGAACAACTGAAAAACAATGTTAGCTTGCTGAAAAGTGAGTTGGCGAAATAAATCAATCGTAAAGTTAAATTGAATGAAAAAAATGACGTATTTGCTGGCGTTGCTGCTGTGCGCAGGGCCGCTGCTGGCACAAAAAGATGTAGTTAAACTGTTTAATGGTAAGAACCTGGATGGTTGGAAAATTCACGGTACCGAAAAATGGTATGTGGACAAAGGGGAACTAGTTTGTGAAAGCGGCCCGGATAAGGCTTATGGTTACCTGTCAACCGAGAAATCGTATGATGATTTTGAGTTGGAAGTTGAGTTTAAGCAAGAAGCCAATGGCAATAGCGGCATCTTCTTTCGTTCTACTTTTGAAGGAACGAAAGTGAGTGGCTGGCAAGTAGAAGTAGCTCCGCCAAATCACGATTCAGGCGGTATCTACGAGTCTTATGGCCGTGGGTGGATCTGCCAGATTCCGGATGAGGAAGAAGGTCACCTGAAAATGGGAAAATGGAATAAAATGAAAATTCGCCTGCAAGGCGGCCATGTCACTACCTGGTTGAACGGACACCAAATGTGCGACATGACCGACGATAAAATTGCAGAAGGCAAAGGAAGTATTGCCCTGCAAATTCATGATGGAGGCGGCATTAAAGTACGCTGGAGAAACCTGAAACTTCGGGAGCTTTAACCCAAAGAAGGCAGGTTAATTCCTTTTATTTTACGGAATAAATCAAGGGCATACAAATCCGTCATGCCCGACACAAAGTCGATTACCGATTGTACCTTTTCATAGGTCGAATGGTGGTCGACTTTGTACTGAACAGGCATCAGTGAAATCAGGCGTCGCGAGTACCCCTTGTCGGGAGAAAGGACCGCCTCGGTAAACGCTTCAAGCAGCGTTCCGATAATCTGGTGACCCGAAATTTCAACTTCCACTACTGCCCGGTGTCTGTAAATTTTTTCGATGGACAAGGCCTGAATTTCGTCCATGGCAACCTTCGAGATTCCTTTAACCTGGCTGATCAGCGACTGCTGAAAAGTTCCTTCCATAATGGCTTCCTGGTTGATTTCAAATTCAGCCATGCATTGGTGCACCAGCTTGTTAATTACCCCCGCACGCAGGTAGGCAATGCGCTCATTGTGGTCCAGTACTTCGTTGAAGGTTGCTTCAATCTTGGCCAATAAGTCCTTGTCTGCCTGCTGGTCATAGAAATTAAGGAAAAGGGCTTTGGTTTGCTCATAAGTCAGAATCCCCAGTTTGTGAGCATCTTCCAAATCCATCAGCTGGTAGCAAATATCATCGGCTGCTTCAACCAGAAAAACCAAGGGATGGCGGGCAAATTTCAGCGGATTGTTTTCAAGCTGTTTGATATTGAGCTCGCGGGCGATTTCTTCGTAGCAGGCTTTTTCCGATTGAAAAAAACCAAACTTGGGTTTGGTAACATTGACCGATTCAAACGGGTACTTAACAATGCTGGCCAATGTGGTATACGTTAAGGCAAAGCCTCCGGCACGACGCCCGTGAAATTGGTGGCTAAGCAGTCGCAAAGCATTGGCATTGCCATCAAAATAAACAAAGTCTTTCCATTCTTCGGGTTTTAACATGAGCTCCAGGTTCTGCCCTTTTCCATTTCTGAAATAGCTTGAAATGGCTTCTTCACCAGCATGCCCGAAGGGAGGGTTGCCCATGTCGTGGGCCAGGCAGGCAGCTGAAACAACCGCGCCCAGTTCCGAAATTAGCGGATTGGTTTCACCGGCAGCCAGCAACTTCTCTGAAAGAATATTTCCGAGCGATCGGCCAACACTGGCCACTTCCAGGCTGTGCGTTAGCCGGTTGTGTACAAAAATGCTTCCGGGCAGCGGGAAAACCTGGGTTTTATTTTGCATCCGCCGGAATGGCGATGAAAAAATAATCCGGTCGTAGTCGCGCTGAAACTGGGTCCGGTTATAGTTTTCCGCCTGTTTTGCTGCGGGTTTGGAGCCTAATCGTTTACTCGAAATTAATTCGTTCCAGTTCATCATAGCTTTTTATTTTAATAAGCAGTTGGGGGCGCTTTCTGTTCAAAAAATATCAACCTGATAATTTTTCAGCTCTCTGTCCAGTTGTTTTGAATTTGGACAAACCGATTCGAGCAGGTTCCAAAAGCGGGCACTGTGGTTCTTTTCCCGGGTATGGGCCAGTTCGTGCAGAAGAACATAGTCGGTTAAGTGATCCGGCAAACGCATCAGATGCACATTCAGGTTGATGTTGTTGGTGTATGAGCAGCTTCCCCAGCGGCTTTTTACATGTTTTACAAATACTTTTTCAAATTGAAACTGGTGTTTGTCAGCCAGTTCCTGAAGGCGGGCAGGCAAGTATACTTTGGCTTCGTAACGCATCACTTCTACGAGCGTTCTGCGTATAAACTGCTGAATGGGTGGGTGTTCGTGATTGATGTGTTCCGGAATGTTGATTTGAATAATCCCGTTCCCAATGCTGTTTGATACTTTTGACTGCCTGACTTTTACGACTCTTAATTGGTGAAACTTTGTTCGAAAAGAGCTATCTTGTCTAAAAACAGTTAAACCTGTTTTTAGCTTTTGTTGTTGTTCTTGTATCCAGGCCGTTTTTGATTTGACAAAGTCAATTGCTTTTGACTCGGAAGCTAAAACAGGCATGGAGACATGGGCCAGTCCATTGGGTTTTACCCGTAACCGAAAATAACGGGAGCGTTCATTTCTAACTAGAGTAACCTGGCCAACAGGTTCTACATCGATCACTTTTTCAGCCTTCATAGCGTTGATAATTGCTGACGAAGATAATCAATCCTTCAAAATTTGAACTATGGAACAAAAAAACACGATTGAGGTATTTGGGACGATTAACAAACGAGAAACCGTATTTACTATTGATGACAAAGTAGAGCCGGGAACCCTTGTTTTTGAATCACTTGAGCCATTTCCGGGCTATTACCACGAAACACCTTTTGACACAAAGCCAATCTACATGTACATTGCGTTACAGGAACATTATCCACTGGAAACGATTATTCGCGCCACCCAGGAGGTGGAAAAGGATTTTGACGAAAAATTTGATGCTGGTAAAGGGTTTCTTACCATGTATGATACGACTTACAATGTTTTGAGGGTGCGGCATCTGAACCGATATGACCTGATTGGTGCTCTGCAAAAAGCCTATGCTGCGAATGGGATTCAATTTCTGACTAAAAACCGGAAGAACCTGAAAGAAAAAGCCAACATTAAAGTGGTTAAGTTTTTCAGTTTGGAGGAAATTGACCCTGGAATTTACCTGGATTTGAAAGAAGAGTTTCATGCCTATATTGAGCTTCCGGCTCATTATACTTGGGAAGAGTTCGATGCACTAAGCAACCGAGTGAAATACAATTGGAGTGAGAGTAAATTTGATGCGGCTGTTGGAGCCTTTTATCACAAGGGGCGGTTGCGCGAGTTTGTAAGGATTTATAGTAATAAATTGAGCCTGGAATATTTGCAGCAGCTGAAAAAGCTGTATCTGGAAAAAGTGAAACTACCACAGTAAAGAAATACTGAAAGCGGGATAACGGTTGTTATTCCGCTTGTTGTATCGGGCAGATTGGTTTCATGTTACCACTTAAAAAAGCTGCACCAATGAAATGAATCACTGATGCAGCCCCGAGTAAAAAAAATTATGCTGCTAATTTATTGGAAGTCGTGTTTGTTAAAGGACTTGACTTCAACAACGAGTTTCCAATTTTTTTGAATCGGCCTGCGGAAGTTCCGGGTCGATTATTTTTTCTGTCACTTATCCCTGTCTCTATTTTTAAATCTGATTGACTATGAGAAGTGTACGTATTTTGCTGTCAGTTGTAACTGCCCAAAACTAAGTATATTTTTCTCAAGAAATGCTGTTTTTGCGGATAAATGTGTACGCACACACCATTTTTTTTTATCTTGTCGCATGTTCTTCTCCTCCAGAGGTATGGTTTAACAAAGGAAAATCCGACTAATCCATTGTTTGGTTAAGGGCTTTATTTTGAGTGCTTACCGGATTCATGTCGGAGGAGAATCAGAAAAAGGCTTCTTTCTTTGTTGACCGTAATTGTTCGAGGGCACTTTTGCAGATTTTTTATAGTGTGTTCGCAAACACTTTTTTAGAAAGGATTATAATTCGGAACTTTGTAATGTAGACTAATCTTTAAAATCGACTATAAATGAGAAAGATAATTGGAGTTTTGTTAATGGTTATGACAGTTTGTTGGTCGTTGTCGGCCCAGGACCTGGGTGTACATCAACAGTCAACAACCTATGAATGGCCATCCGACCAAAAGGTTTTGGAAAAATTGGATCAATGGCAGGATCTGAAGTTTGGAATGATTATTCACTGGGGCTTGTATGCCGTTCCGGGAATAATCGAGTCGTGGGCACTGTGTTCCGAAGACTGGATAAACCGGCCCGATAGCATGGGCTATTGTGAGTATAAATCGTGGTACTGGGGCTTGAGCAAAGAGTTTAACCCGGTGAAATTTGATCCGGAGCAATGGGCAGATGCTGCTGATCAGGCGGGTATGAAATACTTGGTGTTCACCACCAAACATCATGATGGGTATAACATGTTCGATACCCAGCAAACGGATTTTAAAGTAACGAACGGCCCGTTTGCTGACCATCCCAAAGCCAATGTGGCAAAGTATGTTTTTGATGCTTTTCGGGCTAAAGACTTTATGATTGGGGCATATTACTCCAAGCCAGACTGGCATTCGCAAGACTTTTGGTGGGATAAATATTCAACGCCCAACCGGAATGTTAACTATGACATTCGCAAATTTCCGGAGCGCTGGAATCGCTTTAAAACATTTGCCTATAATCAGATTCAAGAGTTGATGACTGATTACGGTTCAGTGGATATTCTTTGGCTTGATGGCGGTTGGGTTCGCCCGCGTGAGACGGTGAATGAAGAAGTGTTGTCGTGGGGAGCACCAATTCCGGAGTGGGATCAGAAAATTGATCTGCCCAAAATTGCCGATATGGCGCGCCAGAAACAACCTGGCTTGCTGATTGTGGATCGCACGGTTCATGGCCCTTACGAGAATTATCAGACTCCCGAACGCAGTATTCCTTCCAAGCAATTAACTTATCCTTGGGAAAGCTGTATTACCCTCGGCAGCAATTGGGGATTTGTTCCGAATGAAAAGCTGAAATCGCCGACGAAAGTGGTGCATGACCTGGTAGAGATTGTGGCCAAAGGAGGTAGTTTATTATTAGGCGTTGGGCCTCGTCCTGATGGAACGCTGGATACCAAAGTTATTGAACGGCTAAAGGTGATTGGCGAGTGGCTTGAGGCCAACGGAGACGCTATTTACAATACGCGACTTGCCGATTTTTACCAAGATGGCGAAGTGTTTTTTACGAAAGGTAAGAACAAGGAGACTTATGCAGTTGCCCGGTTGACAGAGGGAGAGCCTGTTCCGGCAACGATTCGTTGGAGTGGAAATTTACCGGCAAAGGGTTCAGATTTGATACTGCTGGCTACCGGAGAAAAAGTGAAATGGAAAATGGACGGAGACCAGGTGGTGGTGACCGTGCCAAAGTCATTCCGGAAAAGTCATGCTGAATACCCTGCGTTGGCCTTTTCTATTCAACCCAATTTATAGAACTGATCTTTTAAGTATTGAGAAAGATGATGAAAAAACAATTTTGTATACTGAGCCTGATTCTCTTACTGTCCGCTCCGTTTTCTGCTTCTACACAGAACTTGCGGGAAGGCCTTGAGCATTTGTTTACACCGGTTCGGAATTATGTGATTTACCAGGCTGCTGAACCGATTGTAGTGGATGGAAAACCAGACGAAGCCGCTTGGTCAAAAGCCAGTTGGACGGCAGAATTTGTGGATATTGAAGGAGACCTCAAACCAAAACCATTGCATCGTACACGTGTTAAAATGCTATGGGACGCGAACAACCTGTATGTGTTTGCCGAGCTGGAAGAGCCGCACGTTTGGGCCTACTACGACACGAATGATATGATTGTTTATCATGAAAATGATTTTGAAGTTTTCATTGACCCGGACGGCAATGCGCATGATTATTTTGAGTTTGAAGTAAATGCCCGCAACACCTTGTTTGACTTATTTATGCCACGTCCGTATCGCGACGGAGCCCGCCCCTTGGTCATTTACAATGCCCCGGGCTTTGAAAGTGCCATTGCTATTGATGGAACGCTGAATGATGCGAGTGACCGGGATAAAAAATGGACGGTAGAGATGAAAATTCCTTTTTCAGACTTGCGCTCCGGGGTTGAGAGTGAAGTGCCTGAGCAAGGTGAGCACTGGCGAATTAACTTTTCGCGGGTACAATGGAAAACCGATGTTGTTGATGGTCGGTATGTCAGACGCAAAAATCCGGATACGGGGCGTCCGTTGCCCGAATACAACTGGGTTTGGAGTGCTCCCGGCATCATCAGCATGCATGCCCCCGAACGTTATGGAATCGTTCAGTTCTCGACTCAGCCGGTAGGAACTACTACCGATGATTTTCAGCCGGAGAAGCATGAGCAATTGCGCCAATATGCCTGGTTAATTTATTACCGACAGAAAAATTATCAGCGTGAACACGGCCGGTATGCAGATAATTTGCAACAATTGGATTTAAATGACCGTTTCACCTTAGATGGAAATGAGCCGGCCAAGCTGGAGCTGGAAGCCAGTAAGTGGCAGTTTACAGTCAGGCTTACGGCTGCTGATGGAACTTCTTTTACGATTAATGATGTAGGCTTATTCAAAACAAATCAAAAATAGACAGATGAAAAAACGTGAATTCTTAAAATCGTCCTTACTGGCAGGTGCCGGTATTTTAAGCTATACCAGCTCGGGAGCATTTCCGAAAGCAAGCAAATCGGAAAAAACAGCGACTAAACATTGGGTTTGGGAAAATCCGAATCAAAAAGAAACAGAAGCTGAGTTGCAGAAAAAATACGAACGGTATTACGATGCCGGCATCCGGGGGATGTTTTTTGAGAGTGACAGCGAATTACACTTCCGGGTTGCCAAGAAGGCGGGACTGGAAACACATCGTTGGATGTGGACCATGAACCGGGGGGAGAAGTCGTTGCTGGAGTCGCATCCTGAATGGTACGCCATCAGCCGTACCGGCGAGTCGTGTGCCACCAATCCTCCGTACGTTAATTACTACCGCTGGCTTTGTCCGTCAAAACCTGAGGTTCAGAATTACTTGCGCGAACAGGTGGAAAAGGTTTTGGAGAAAGACTATGTGGATGGCATTCACCTGGATTATGTACGCTACTGCGATGTGATTTTGCCAGTTGATTTGTGGGAAAATTATGGCATTGTTCAGCAGGAGGAACTGCCGGAATATGATTTTTGCTACTGCGAAACCTGTCGGTCAAAGTATCAAGAAATGCACGGTGTTGATCCGCTGGAACTGGAATATCCGGATCAGAGCCTTTCATGGCGAAACTACCGATACGACCGGATTACAACTATTGTGAATCAGGCCTCGGCTATTGCCAGTAAGCACAAAAAGCAAATTACAGCCGCGGTGTTTCCAACACCGGAAGTGGCCCGCCGGATTGTTCGGCAAGATTGGACCAACTGGAACCTGGATGCTATCTGTCCGATGATTTATCACGGATTTTATCGTGAGCAAGTGCAGTGGATTGGCGATGCGGTGAAAGAAGGTGTTCACTTTCTGTGCGGTCGGTTCCCGCTGTATGCCGGATTGTTTCTGCCTAACTTCAAGTCATCGGAAGAGCTGGATGCTGGCATTAGCTATGCCTTGAAAAACGGTGCAGCCGGCGTTTCGCTGTTTGGTAATGTTGATGATGATGTGCTGGCTGTTTTGAAAAAGCACAGGTAACTTGAAGTTTGTTTCATCCGATTAACAGGAGCGATCCCTTCTTAAGAGATATCCAAATAAAGGCTCCAAGGCGAGTGATCTTCTGATCCCGTGCTTTGGGGCCTTTATTGATAGCGCCCAATCATTCTGCCAGAAATGCCCGTTTTGGTCTGTTATTCCAGACGGTCGGTAATGCTGCAGGCTTTTTTGAATTGGTGCGTGTTTCCGTTTTGGTCGTGCACTTCCAGCCAAACAATGTAAATACCCAGCGGACTTTTGCTCCCGTTTTGCAACTCGCCATTCCAAATCCATTCCCCTTGGCTGCCGGCAGGTTCGTTTTGAACCAAGTCATTGATCGGTCGACCATGAGAATCAAATATTTTCAGGTTGGCCACGTAATGCGGATTTTCAAATTGATAGCTGATTGTTAAATAATCATTGTACCCATCATCATTGGGGGAGAAGGATTTGGGTTCTAAGGTGACGCTGTTGGCTTGGTGAGACTCGGTCCGGCTCATTGAATTGGCATAGCCGGGAGTGGCAAAGTGTACGGCCGGACTTGCTGAAGCCCAGTTGGAAGGATCATTGCTGGATTGATCCAGGGCAATTCGCTCCAGCGATACACCTTC
Organism: uncultured Sunxiuqinia sp.; assembly: GCF_947495665.1. Taxonomy (GTDB): domain Bacteria; phylum Bacteroidota; class Bacteroidia; order Bacteroidales; family Prolixibacteraceae; genus Sunxiuqinia; species Sunxiuqinia rutila. The sequence goes on along the minus strand of NZ_CANLZV010000006.1, from coordinate 141,183 downwards.
TTCGTCAACCAGAAGCGGATGGTGCATTTTCTCTGAATAGTGGAATTCTTCGAGAACTTTCAGCGAATCGGCCATTAGCACTATAGTTCCTTCATCGTTGTTCATGGCGGGCAAGTCAGGAAGGTTCAGAAAGCAATCGGGACAGGATGTGCTGTAGAAAGCAAAAACCTGCTCCTGACTTTCGCTGAGCACCAGATAACTTTTAGGCGGGAAGTATGCTTCTTGAGTTGTTATCGGAATGATGGTTTTTAAGCTTCCATCGTCGTTTTTATTGGCCAAAAACAGGTGATCAAGGCGAATCATCTTGTCCGATTGATTGTAAAGTTCAACAAAATCAACGCCCTCGGGATAGGGGTTGAAAAGAACCTCATTGATAAAAAGATCACCGATAACCGCCAGCTGATTCGGATCAATTTGTTCCGGTTGGTCGGTCCAAATGCGGATAGCATCCAGAATGACTTTATCGCTGGCATAGCTGCTATTCAGGCGAACGATGATTCGGATCGAATCACCTTCCAACTGAGATTGACTGGCGATGACTTCACCCCAGTTCCCTTCATTCACCCCATTGGTTTCAAAAAGTTGTTCTTCCTGCTGGTCAATCTGGTAATAGGCTTTCAGGTATTTACTCGCCGGATTTTTGCCGCTACCGGTCTCTTTGGCTATCAGCTCACAATTGATTTCGGTGTATTTGCTAATCATGATCCATGCCGAAGTCCAAATGGCTTCGCCGTCGCAGTCCAGGGCTTCAAATCGGCCGCCGGAGGTCGTCACTGTTTTAACGTAGTCATTTTCAGCCGTGAATTGACAATCTTCATAATCGAGAGACCAGCCCACATTCGGATCAAGGTTTGAATGAATGCTTTCTCCGTTCGCATCGCCCCATACACCCAAGTCGGGTTGGCTGAAGTTTTCCTCCCAAATTACCTTGCCCTTGCTTTCATTTGTTAATAATACTAAAAGCATTATAAGAAAAACACTATTTATACGCCACATATTGTGAAAAATTAAAAGCAAACTGCTAATTTTGCGGACTTTATTATACGTTTGAAAGAACGTAAGAATGAATTCAAATTAATAAAATTTATTAAATTATGAAAGTTGCAGTTGTTGGTGCAAGTGGTGCTGTTGGGCAGGAATTTCTTGAAGTTCTGGCCGAGCGTAATTTTCCACTCGATGAGTTAGTTTTGTTTGGATCGGCCCGTAGTGCCGGTAAGGTGTTTGACTTTAAAGGCAAAAAACTGACTGTTAAAGAATTGAAACACAACGATGACTTCAAGGATATTGATATTGCCTTGACATCGGCTGGCGCTTCTATTTCTAAGGAGTTTGCATCAACCATTACTAAATATGGTGCGGTGATGATTGACAACTCCAGCGCCTTCCGTAACGATGATGATGTTCCATTGGTTGTTCCTGAAGTGAATGCAGAAGATTCCAGAAACCGTCCACGTAACATCATTGCCAACCCAAACTGTTCAACCATTCAGATGGTTGTGGCTTTGAAACCCATTGAAAACTTATCCAAGATTACCAAAGTTCAGGTAGCTACTTACCAGGCTGCCAGTGGCGCAGGTGCTCAGGGGATTGCTGAATTGGAAGAGCAAACACGTCAGTTGGCTCAGGGCGAAGAGCCTACGATTAATAAATTTCAGTATCAGCTGGCCATGAATATTATTCCTCATATTGATGTTTTCCTGGATAATGACTACACCAAAGAGGAAATGAAAATGAATTGGGAAACGAAGAAAATCATGCACACAGACATGGAAGTAAGTGCTACTTGCGTGCGTGTACCGGTTGCCCGTTCACACTCTGAAGCTATTTGGCTGGAAACAGAAGAGGAGCTGAGCCTGGAGCAGGTGCGTGAAGCGTTCAATAACTTCAAAGGCCTGACAGTGATTGACAAACCACAGAACAAGGAATATCCGATGCCGCTTTTTGTAGCCGGGAAAGATGATGTTTATGTCGGTCGTTTGCGTAAGGACCTGACAAACCCGAAAGGAATTACCTTCTGGTGTGTTGGTGATCAGATCAAAAAAGGTGCAGCGCTTAATGCTGTTCAGATTGCTGAATGGTTGATTGCCAATGGTGAAGTGAAATAATGAATTTACCAGACAATAACTAATGAGAAACCCGGCTTGATGGCCGGGTTTCTTATTGGGTGATGTTTTTCTTTCTTGTTATTCCTGTGGATTGATCCAATCAATATCGTATAAGAAATCGTTGTATGGGAAGCGGGTAATATGTACCTTTTTCACTTCCTCATAAAGTACCTTTTTGAAGGCTTCCACATTGTCTTTTTCGGTGGCCGAAATAAATAAAGACGGCGTGTTGCCTTTGCCCATCCAACTGTTTTGAAGTTCTTCCAGTGAAAGGTTTTCCTTCGTTTTGGGGCTTAAATCGTCTTCATCTTTTTGGACGTACTCAAAAGCATCAATTTTATTGAACACGTAGATGGTGGGTTTTTCGCCGGTCTTAATTTCTGCCAGTGTTTCGTTAACGGTGTCAATTTGCTCCTCAAAACCGGGGTGTGAAATATCAACAACATGAACCAAAACATCGGCTTCGCGCACCTCGTCAAGGGTTGATTTGAACGACTCAACCAGTCCATGGGGCAATTTGCGAATAAAACCAACGGTGTCCGCCAACAAAAATGGAAGGTTGCCAATAACCATCTTGCGGACGGTGGTATCCAGTGTGGCAAATAACTTGTTTTCAGCAAAAACTTCTGACTTCGCCAGCATGTTCATGATGGTTGATTTGCCCACGTTGGTATAGCCAACCAAAGCTACACGAACCAGTTTTCCGCGATTTTTGCGCTGTGTGGCCTTTTGTTTGTCAATCTTTTGAAGCTGAATTTTTAGCCGTGCTATTTTATCCAGAATAATCCGCCGGTCGGTTTCAATCTGTGTCTCTCCTGGACCACGCATCCCAATACCACCTCGTTGCCGTTCCAAGTGGGTCCACATACGGGTTAGACGGGGCAGCATGTATTGATATTGAGCCAATTCAACCTGTGTTTTGGCATGCGCTGTTTGAGCGCGTTTGGCAAAAATGTCCAGGATCAAATTGGTTCGATCAAGAACTTTGCATTCCAGCGTTCGCTCAATATTCCGGAGTTGTGTCGGACTTAGTTCATCATCAAAAATCACGGTGTCAATCTCATGAACTTTGATAAAGTTGTTAATTTCCTCCAGTTTTCCCGAGCCAACGAAAGTTGCGGAATTGGGTGTGTCTAAGCGTTGAAAAAATTGTTTTTCAACTTTTGCCCCTGCGGTATCAGCCAAAAACTCAAGTTCATCCAGGTATTCTTGTGCCTGTCTTTCATCCTGTTCTTGGTTAATTAACCCAACGAGTACGGCGGTTTCCTGTGTTTTGGCGGTTTCTATCATTCAGCTTTTACTTCTATCCATAAAAAATCCTGGCCCCGAAATACGGAACCAGGATCTTTTGTTTATCTAAAATCGTTATTGTAATACAAAGTTAATTGGAACCGTGTAAGAAACTTTTACTGGTTTTCCCCTTTGTTGTCCTGGCTTCCATTTTGGAAGGTTGTTTACCACACGAAGGGCTTCTTTGTCCAACGACTGGTCAACACCACGGGCAATACGCGCATTGGTAACGCTTCCGTCAGTATCAACAACAAAGTTTACGTATACTTTACCTTGAATACCGTTTTCCTGAGCAATAACCGGATACTTAATGGCGTTGGCAATAAACTTACGCAAAGCCAATTCTCCACCGGGGAACTCGGGCATGTCTTCTACAATAAAGAATACCTGACCTTCTTCTTCCTCTTCTTCTTCCTGAATAACAGGAGCTACTTCAATAGCTGTTTCTTCGTCGATATCTGTGTCCTGGATTTCCAGTTCATCTTCAATTTCAACGTCGTCTTCCACAATGTTCAACACTTCTACTACTTTTGGAGGTGGAGGTGGTGGTGGTGGTTTTACTTCTTCTTGACGGGTGATGGGGATAACCTCGTCTTCTACTACCTGCTCAGCCATTGTTCCCAATGAAGATGCCTGTTCTACTTTTGTAGTCCATTCAAAAGCAAGCAAACAAAGACCAAGAGATACCACTAACCCTATCTGAACAAAGATATTTCTTTTGCTCTCAAGATCGGCTTTTGGTGATTTCTTTAGTTCCATAATTCAGTTTTAGAAGTTTATTCTATTCTCAGAAATACTTTTTCTTTTGAGGGGTTAAAGATAAAAAATAATCTTCAAAAGCAAGAGTTCAAATCTTTTTTATTAACAGACTTATTTCGGTTTTTGTTTATTGTAATACAAAACTAATGGGAACATGGTAGAACACGCGGACTGCGCGACCTGCTTGCTTGCCCGGTTTCCACCGTGGCATGCTTTCCACCACCCGGATTGCCTCTTTGTCAAGGGATGGATCAACAGGACGAACCACCGAAACATTGCCCACCTGGCCATCAGCATTAACAACAAAGTTGACATAGACTTTTCCTTGGATCCCATTTTCCTGCGCAATTACCGGGTAGTTGACTGTTTTGCCAATGTAGTTGAGCAGCGCTTGCTTGCCTCCTGGAAATTCAGGCATCTCATCCACAAAGTTATAAATGACGGTTTTGTCCTCATAGGCATCATCCTTACGGTTGGCAAGCAAGGCATCCACATCAATTCCTTCATCGGTTATTTCGGAATTGAATATTTCGAGATGCTCATCCTCAATCTCTGTTTGATTATCTACCAAGGTGAATTCTACGACTGTTTGAACCGGAGGAAGGACTTCTTTTTTCTCTGGTCGGGTAAGTGGGATCACAATGTCATCGGGGACGCCCCAATCAACCTGGTCAAAAGCGTCGGTTTGATTTACGGGTGTTTTCCAGCTGAAGGCCAGCAGCACAAAACTTAAGGAAAGAACCAGTCCAATACTTAGAAATAAGGAGCGTTTTCCTTCTAAATCGGCTTTTTTAGTTTTCTTAGTTTTCATGACTTTAAGTTTAAAAGTGAATGATTAATTCAATGGCTAAACCTTGAAACACAAAAACTAAACCAAAAACGAAAGGAAGAAACCTGGGAGTTTGAATTGGCCTCCGCCCAACCCATTTTGAACAGGTGTTTACTTGAAGGCTAATCGTTGAATTCGCTGAGAAAAGAACCGTTCTGGATACATTAATTAATTGTGTTTATTTTTTACAAAATTTCGAGGAGTCTCCCCGTAAGCTCTTTAAACAACTTATTCTGGGAAGAACACCAAACTGATTTCTCGCAAGGAGACTTTATTTCCGGGAGCTTCTATCGTTCGATGGAAGAAGGAAAAGCAGCTTTCTTAATGAATGAAGAGCTTATAGCGGGTAAAAAGGTGTCAATTCCATTGTTGGACCTGGCGATTACGAAAGAAAAGGCGTATTGGGAAAACAAAGAATAGCTTTTTGATATTGGACATTTCATTGAAAATGAGGAATACCCGATTTTTATTTGCCGAAAATGTAAAATTTGTGTGTTGGCATGGTCTTGCGGTTTAAAAATATTTATATATTTGCCCTCGCTTAATGGGGGATTAGCTCAGTTGGCTAGAGCGTTTGACTGGCAGTCAAAAGGTCATCGGTTCGATTCCGATATTCTCCACAAAAAGAAAAGCAGTTGCAGCTATTTGCTGTAGCTGCTTTTTTGTTTTTACAAAAGTCGTTTTTCAGTAGTCCTCATGCTGAAATACGATGCCCCTGTTTTTTCAAAATCCCAAATATCATGCTTTTTTCTAGGGGGTTAACTTCAATAAAATGACTAATTTTAACTATCCTATTTTGAAAGGAGGAACCTTCTTCAATTATAGAATGGCGCTGCTAGCCTGATGTGGAATCAATTCTAAATAAGTGAAAAGCAATGAATGAAAAGCAGGATCAGAAAATAGGCTTGGCTCTTGGAGGCGGCGGAGCGAAAGGCTTTGCTCATGTCGGGGTATTGAAAGCCATTGATGAAGCCGGAATTGTTGTGGACAAACTTGCCGGAACAAGCATGGGGGCAATTATTGGCCTATTGTACTGCGCCGGCTTTGGTGCTGATGAAATATTAACGATGCTCCACAAAGAGAAAATTTGGAATTGGTTTAAAATTGATTTCCGGAACGGTGGGTTGGTTAACCTCAATGGGGTGAAGAAGCGGTTGGAAAATTACATCAAGCACGATCGGTTTGATTTGCTTCAAAAGCGCTTTTTTGTAACGGCCACCAACTTGAATACCGGGAGAGTGAAGGTGGCGGGCGAAGGTAATCAATTGATCGATTGGGTAATTGCCAGCGCTAGCATCCCGGTGGCTTTTGCTCCGGTTCATCTTAATGGCTCTGTCTTTGTTGATGGGGGCTTGTTTATGAATTTACCGGTTGAGGCCTTAAACTTCGATTGTGATGTGGTGATTGGTTCAAATGTGATTGGCGATCAAAGAGTTGAGCATATTTCTGGAGCCAGGGACATTGCGGAGCGGGTGTTTGATTTGTGTGCTATTCAAAATCAACGGAATAGTAAAGTCTATTGTGACTTGTGCATAGAACCCGATGAATTGGAGCAGTTTTCAGTTTGGGACTTTGACAAGTTCGAGGAAATCGTAGCGATTGGTTACCACACGGCAAAGAAAGACCTTGATCTTTTCTTTCGGTGTAACCCTTCTTCAAATGATCAGTAATAATTACTGATGCTTATGCATCTGTTTCTCTGAATTCTTTTTTGTATTTATCTGTTTATTTATAAGACTTTAAGAATTGAGCCTGGTTGTTTCTTTGTAGGCTAAAGTTGCTTGTAAGCAACCTTTTCACTTCGACTTGCATCTAGTTGGATAGTTTAGTTTAATAGATTCAGGAAATAAGAGTGCTGAAGCGGGATCTGAAGTATTATCGATGACAATTACTTGGATTCGATCTTTGGTACTCGTTTAAATTAATTAAGGATAAAAGGTTATGATGAAAGGTATTTTTAGCTTAATACTGCTGGCAACGCTGTTTTCATGCAGTACGCAAAAGAATGTATACTGGGTGAATAGTAGTAAGGTTGATTGTATGGGTGTTAGCCCAATGTCGTGCATGCAAGTGCAAAAAGGGAATAACATGGAGGAAGCCCAATGGCAAAATTTTTATTCGACCATTGATGGTTTTGACTATGAACCGGGGTTTTTCTATAAATTGAAAGTCAAAGAAGAGCATCTTCCCAAGGAAGAGGTTCCGGCTGATGCTTCTTCCATCAAGTACACCCTTGTTAAAGTGCTGGATAAACAAGTGGACCGTAGCGCTCTGATCCATGGAAAATGGTTGTTAGCACGAATTAATGGCGGTCCGGTTAATCGCTCGGTCGTTCTTCCCACACTGGAAGTCGATTTAGAGAACAACCGTATTTTTGGTTCCAGCGGATGTAACACTTATTCAGGTCCCATTCAACAACTGACTCAGGAAGCGATTCTGCTGGGCAATGTTGCAAGTACCCGCAGAGCTTGCATGAATCGGAATATTGAAGATGCTTATTTGAAAGCTTTGAGCCAGGTAGCCAGCTATAAGGCGGTTCAGTCAGAGCTTGTTTTTTACGGTGAAGATGGCGCAGAATTATTGGCTTTTATCAGGCAGCATGAAGAGGAAAAGGTCAACCAAAACTTGAATGACATTTGGGCTTTGGAAACCATGAATGGAGAACGCGTAACTGATTTTGAGGAACGCCCGGTACTTGAAATTCACTTGGCCGAAATGCGGGCAGTAGGAACGGATGGCTGCAATAATTTCATGGGCGATATCAAAAAACTGGATGGAAAGAACCTGGAATTTGGTGTTCTGGCCGGAACCCGAAAAATGTGTCAGAACATGACTGTTCCTGATCAATTTGGAAAGAGTTTGCAGCAGGTTAAAGGCTATCAGCTTGTTGGTTTAACTTTAATTCTAACCGACGAAGCGGACAATGAATTGATGAAATTTAAGAAAGTTGACTAGTGTCAAACGAAAAAAGGAAATACCAGTATCGGCTTACCCTAATGCTTATTGGGGTAAGCTTATTGTTTCAAACTTACCAGGTAATGGGGCAGGATCAAACCAGTCCGATGTTTGAGAAAGGAACCTGGCACACGGGTTTTACCATGAACCTGAACAATACCAGCAGTGAGAATCTGGACAACCTGTTGTTTAACGTCGGGAAGTTTGATAATACTGGCTTCGGATTGAATTTTTCAGGAGGCTATTTCCTTGCGGATGATATTTCTGCAGGTATTAAATACAGTTATCAGAGTAAGGAAATGGATGCCATTTACGAATGGAACGAAGAAAATGCCCGCTACCAGTCGGCGAAGTCTAACCATCGCATGATTTTCTTTTTACGGAATTATTACCCAATCTCGCCTAATGGACGGTTTAGCTTCTTTAACGAAACTGATTTGGGAGTTGACTTAGGAAGTAGTGTCACGCGTCATACCAAAAGCGAGAAAGATATCACCAAATCCTATTCCGAAGAATTTTCGCTGGCCTTGGGTGTAAAGCCGGGTATGGCTGTTGTTTTAACCAGAGGCTTTGCTTTTGAGGTGTCTGTTGGTTTGTTGGGGCTTACTTACACCAATAAGAATGTAACTACAGATGGTGTCAAGGAGGGTAGTAGGGATAAGTTCAATTTCGATTTTGATATTTCGCTGCTTTCTCTGGACTTTGGCCTGGCTTATTATTTTTAGAAAGGAGGGAATGATGAAATCAATAGATCAACTAATAATTGCCTTACTCCTTGTTTCATTCACTGCCGGATGTGTCAAAGAAGATCACTTTGGTTTTAGTGATGGTGCCGATATTCTGAGCCTTGAACTTAGTAATCAGAATGGAACGCCTTTTATTGACCGGCAAAATGATTCGCTCTATGTGGAGGTCGCTAATGGAACCGATCTTTCGCAGCTTGTTGTAAAAAGCCTGGAACTGTCTCCGTTTGCAAAGGCTACCATTGCCGTTGGCGACACCCTGGATTTTAGTGAAAGCAGCGAGCTTCGTGTTGGTGTTACGGCTGAAAGTGGTGCCGTTTCGAGCTGGAGTTTCAATGTGTTTGAGCTAGGAAGTCAGCCACAAATCTCAAATTCTGATTTTAATACCTGGCACAATCGGGGAACTTACCTCGATTTAGGCGTGGATGATGAATCTTCAGCCTGGGGAACAAGCAACCCAGGAGCTGTTTTTGGGGGCATAACGCCCAATGTTCAGCAGTTGGAAATGACTACTGGTGATTATGCGGTTAAGCTAACAACCCGGTTTACCTGGGTTGGCTCGTTGGTTGGAAAACCGATAGCATCGGGCTCGGTCTTCACCGGCGATTTTCAGGAAGGAAACATTAGTTTCGACAATCCACAGGCGGCCGTTAAATTTGGAATTCCTTTTACAGCAACTCCTGCATCGTTCAGTGTCGATTACCAATATACTCCTGGCGAGAAGAACATGGATGCCTCTCAGAATGCTTTGCCTTATGCGGATACCGGCGATATGTACATTTTGTTGGAAAGGAGAGAGGAGGAGCAGGTAAAACGTGTGGCAACGGCTTGGTTCCGGATTGAGGAAGGAACCAGCTCGATGAAAAACATAACCGTCAATTTTACTTACGGGCAATTACCTGCGGGCTCGCCGGAATATATGCTTCCGGGTGAAGGCGAAACTTATGCGGCGGAGGGAGAAGTGCCAACGCATATTGTGGCTGTTTTCTCGTCAAGTGCCAATGGAAATGATTACGAAGGAGCTGAAAACAGTGTCCTCATCATTGATAATCTCGTTTTGAATTATTGATTGCTTTCCAAGTGAAAGCATCTTTAAATGAGTCAGACCGTTGGTTTTGATTCGTTTAATTGAAAAAAAGAAGTCCTGTCTGTTTATCGGGTAGGGCTTTTTTTATGATCCTTTTCGCAGGATTTTTCCATTGGGCGTGCGTGGTAAGGTATTCGTGAATTCAATGGCTCGCGGACGTTCAAATTTATCCAATTGCTGTTGGCAGATAGCGGTCAGTTCCGCCATGCTTTCTGCTGATTCACTTGCTTCGACTAATAAAACCAATTGTTGCCCAAGTTTTTCATGGGGGCGGGAGGTGATCAGAAAAGGAAATGGCAGATAGGGTTCCAGTTTTTGCTCCAGTTTCTCGGGAATAAACTTAATTCCTCCGGAAATAATCACATGATCGGATCGCCCAAGAATTTTAAATGTTTTGGAGTCGATAAGTTCAGCCAAGTCAGTTGTTTGAATGAAGTTGTTCTCCAGTCCGGCCATCTGAATTTGCAGGCAGCCTTCATCTGACAAGCTCAATTCAATGCCATCCAATATGTGGTAAAATTCGTCACGATCTTCTCCGTTGAGTTTCCGAAGGGCAATATGGGTAGCTGTCTCGGTCATGGCATAACTGGAATAGCAGGCCGTTGAAACCTTTTGGAGCTGGTCTGTTAGTGTTTGTGGAACGGCTGAGCCACCAATCAATAGGGATTCCAGGTTCTCGATTCCACTTTCCAGTATTTTATACACCTGGTTGGTAACCATTGCTGCAAATTGAAACGATTGGTTGTTCAGCAGCTGGAAGTCGCTTGCCGGATCAACCACCTGTAAGTCCAGCTGCCCAACCAAGGCGCGAACAACCATTAATTTACCGGCAATGTAGCGTGTAGGCAGGCAATGCAGCACCCGGTCGTCTTGCTTCAAATTGAAAAAATGGAGCGTACGTTGGGCACTGGCTGCCACAAATTCTTTCGTGAGGCGGATGGTTTTGGGTGTTCCTGTACTTCCTGAGGTGTTGACTTCAATAAAATCCTGGGGAGCATACCATTCTGCCAAAAAATCAAGCCATTCTTTTTCCCAGCCTGCTTTAGCTTGTTGCTGGAGCAAATTGGCAACAGCAGTTGGCCTGCCATTAAGTTTGATATGACTGGGAAACAGATTCATTGTTCCGCTTTATTTTTCGGTGAGTTGGCCTGTTTGCTGATCGGGCTTAGATCAAACGGTTGTTGTGGATTAAACCACAGCTTTTCACCGCGGATTTCCAAAGGGGATTTCACATTGTTGGTAAAAAGCTGGCCGGTTCCCAGTCCTTGATGCCCGTTTGCCTGGAGGGTGAAGGTCCACTGGGCAATGGCATTCAGCCCGATGTTCGACTCCAGGTAGGAAGTAATCCACCAGCCAATGGAGCTTTCGTTGGCCAGGCTAATCCATTCCGAGCACCCTGAAAAACCGCCATGCAAACTGGGTTTTAATACCAGGTATTGGGGGCGAATGGTGTCGAGTAAGCGTTCTTTGTCAGCCAGGGTATTGATGCCGATCAGTTCTTCATCCAGTGCAATAGGAACAGGAGTTTGCTGGCAAAGCTGCTGCATGGCTGTCCACTGAGAGGCGGCCAGAGGCTGTTCAATGGAGTGGAGGTTCAATGCTGCCAGCCGGTTCAGTTTCTCCAGTGCTTCTTCGGGCTTAAAGGCGCCGTTTGCATCTACTCGAAGCGTAATCTGACTGGCCGGATAATGCGTGCGAATGGCATGCAATAGCTCCAACTCTTCTTCAAAATGAAGGGCCCCGATTTTTAGTTTGATGCATCGGTAGCCGCTTTCCAGCTTGTACTGAATCTGCTTGCGCATGTCTTCCGCAGGCCCCATCCAGATTAGCCCGTTGATGGGAATGCCTGCTTCCCCCTTGGTAAATGCAGAGGGGAACAGTTCTTGTCTGCCTCCGTTTTGCAGGTCGGTTAAGGCAGTCTCCAGCCCAAAACGAACCGATGGAATGGCTTGAAGAAGCTCCGGATTTTCCAGAAATGGCTTCGGATCCTGACAAATCAATTTTAGTGCTGTTTCAACTTCTTCGGGCGTTTCCTGGCTAAGGCCGGGCAAAGGAGCACATTCGCCAATTCCTGTTTGGTTGTTTTGGTTTAGAAAAAGAAACCAAACGGGCCTTGTGTTGTATACGCCACGCGATGTTCCTGCAGCTTGCTTAAACTGAAGCTCATATTTTTGGTAGTGCGCAATCATGAAGCAGCCAAGATAAGGCCCAGGCAAAACAGCACGGTAAATGCCAGGGTTGAAAGTGACAGGCGTTTTAGAAAGGGATCCAAGCCTTGTGCTTCTTTTGTCCGGCTAATTTTGATCAGGTCGGTTAAAAAAAGTGGAAAGGCCAGTAGAAAGAGCCATTGCCAGGCTGACTCCTGCTGGTGGTAAGTAAACAGGATTACAGCCACCCATCCCCATAAGATCATGGCTGCATGGTAGATGCGGCTGTTGCGCTCGCCCATGCGAACCGGCAGTGTGATTTTTCCGGAAGCCCGGTCATTATCAATGTCGCGCATGTTGTTGAGGTTGAGCACGCCGGTGCTGAAAAAACCCATACTGATGGCAGGCAGCAAAATGGCCGTTTCAAAATAACTGGCGTGGAGGTAAAAAACGCCAACAACCGGTAAAAGTCCAAAGAACAGGAAAACGGCCAGGTCGCCCAGGCCAACATAGCCGTATGATTTTTTGCCGGCGGTATAAAAATAAGCTGCCAGTAACGAAAGGATTCCCAGACCAATAAAACTGAAAAAGGCGGTTTTCGAAACTTGCCAGGTCCCTACATAAACCAGTGCCAGCCCCAGCATAAAGCTCAGGCCGCCAATCAGGGCCATGCCGGCTTTCATTTCTGCTTTGGTAATCTCTCCGCTTTGCATGGTACGTGTTGGTCCCAGGCGGAACTCATTGTCAGTTCCCCGTTGGTTATCGCCATAGTCATTGGCAAAGTTTGAAAATACCTGAATAAGGGTAGCGGTCAGAATCGCCAACAAAGCGACAGCCGTGTTAAAAGTTCCGCAAAACCATGCCAAACCACAACCTAGTACAATGCCTGATAAGGCCAAAGGTAAGGTTCGGGGCCGGGCTGCTTTGATCCAACTTTTTGTTGTTGCCATAATCAGTGTTCAACGCTCGGAGTTCAACGTTCGGAGTTGTCCGAAAATCTGAATGTCCGAAAATGTATTTGTTTATTGTCTAATCTCGGGAAAGGTTACAATCCGGGCTAATTCAACTAAGCTTACCGAAAGGCGACTTTCCTTTCGATAAGCTCATTTCCCTTGTAAGTTATGGGAACTTGGGGTATTTCCCGAAGTCTGGTTTGCGTTTCTCCAGGAATGCATGTTTGCCTTCCTGAGCTTCTTCGGTTAAGTAATACAGCAAAGTGGCATTGCCTGCAAATTCCTGAATTCCAATTTGTCCGTCCAATTCAGCATTTAAGCCCAGCTTAAGCATGCGAAGGGCCAACGGGCTGTGTTCCTGCATCTTTTGAGCCCAAGCCACCACTTCGTCTTCCAGCTGATCGAAAGGGACAACCTTGTTAACCAAGCCCATTTCCAAGGCTTCCTGTGCGGAGTACTGGCGACACATGAACCAGATTTCGCGTGCTTTCTTTTGGCCCACAATGCTGGCCAGATAAGAAGAACCCAAGCCGGCATCGAAGCTTCCAACTTTGGGACCGGTTTGTCCGAAGATGGCGTTTTCGCTGGCAATACTAATGTCGCAAACCACATGCAACACATGGCCACCGCCAATTGCAAAGCCGTTGACCATTGCGATGACGGGTTTGGGCATGCTGCGAATTTGTTTTTGAACTTCCAGGATGTTGAGGCGCGGAATGCCATTCTCATCAATGTAGCCGCCGGTTCCTTTTACATTCTGATCGCCTCCGGCACAAAAAGCTTTGTCGCCGGCACCCGTCAAAACAATTACGTTAATGCGTTGGTCTTCACGACAAATCTGTAGCGCATCGCTGATGTTATTCACCGTAGTGGGGCGAAAGGCGTTGCGTACGTGTTCCCGGTTGATGGTAATCTTACCTATCCCGTCGAAATAATCGAAGAAAATATCTTCGTATTCTTTAATGGTTTGCCATTGTCTTGTTGTGCTCATCGTATGTTGTTTTTTTATTGTTTTACGTATTTAAATAACTCCCGAAACACGTTCGTGTTTACCTCCGCATCGGTAAAAATTTCGAGGAGGGCAGCCTTTTGCTGTCCGGGGGAATAAAAGTCGCTTAAAGCCTGGCTTAGTTCAGTTGCATTTTCGGCCTTGAAGTAGTCCAGTTCAAAAGCCCGGGCCAGGCCTTCGGCTTTAAATTTATTTTCGGTGAAGAAATGTTCCTGAAAAGCCGGAGAATTGCCGGGACCTTTGATCAGTCCAAAAATGTTTCCTCCCCGGTTATTGATGACAATCACCCGCAGGTTGCTGTGAATGTATTTGTTCCACAGGGCATTCGAATCGTAGAAAAAAGACAAATCGCCCAGGATGATGGTGTTGATTGTTGTTGCTTCGGAAGCAAAACCCAAAGCGGTGGACAAGGGGCCATCAATGCCACTGGTGCCGCGGTTGCCAAAGTATTGGGCATTTTTTACCGGCGGACAGATAAGTCCGTAACGCACCGGTGAGCTGTTTCCCAAATGGATGACAGAATTCTCGGGGATGGCTTTTCGAAGCTGGTCAAAGACCGTTAAGTCGGAATAGCTTGCCTGTTCGATAAAGGCATCCCGAAGCTGGTTGACTTGTTTTTCTTTGTTTTTCCAGCGCTGAATGTAGTTCTTTTCTTTGCTCGAAACCTTGGGTAAAAGCTGCCCGAAAAAGTCAGTCGCATCCTGTGGAATGACCTTGGTGAGCGACTGGTAGGTGTCGAAATGTTCCTTCGCTAAACTCAGGTGCCAGTGGTTAGCCGGCTTGTATTTCCGTAGAAATTGCTTTAAGGATTTGGATACAAATTGTCCGCCGAAACTGATGAGTAGTTCGGGCTGAAACTCTTCGATCCGGTCTTCCAGCAAGGCGGCCATCAGGGGGTCAATACTACCGCAAAAGTTGGGATCGTCGAGATTGGCCAAATGCTCTTTCAAAACCACAGCGCCTGTTTTGGAAGCCAATTCGCTCAGCTGGTTTTCCAGGCCGGGGTTTGGAATTTGCTGACCGGCCAGCACCAATACTTTATGGGCCTTATTGAAAACTGCAGTCAGCTGGTCGAGTGCTGAGTCCGCTAAAAGCTGCCGGGTGTCAGCGGTTTCAATGATTTTAACCGGAGGAAGCGATTCATCCAGTAAGTCGTGCAAAGGCTCTTCCAGCGGAATGTTAATGTGCACGGGGGCAGGCGCTTCACATAAGGCCGTATTGAGGCACTCATTGATTTGGCGTGCCGCATACCACAATTCATTTTCAGATTCGCCCAATGGCAAACTGATTTCTTTTTTAATGAAATTCTGATAAATATTTTCCTGACGGATGCACTGACTTTCAGCCTGATCAATCCAGTAGTCGGGACGGTCAGCTGTAAGCACAATCAAAGGGACCTGCAGGTAGAAAGCTTCGGCAATAGCTGGTGCATAATTCAGCGTGGCTGTTCCGGAACTGCAAACAATGACTACGGGCTTTTGCTTGGCTTGCGCCAGTCCAAGCGCGAAGTAAGCCGCACTTCGTTCGTCTACGATGTTGCGGCAATTAAACCGGTTGCTACCGGCAAACGTATGAGTTAGCGGCCCGTTGCGTGATCCGGGGGAAATGATGACATCGTCAATTTCCTTGGCCAGCAAAATGGCTGCCAGTTGCTGAATGTGCTTTTTTGTTGAAATCATGTATGTTGAACAGCGTCAATGGCTGATAATAAAGTGTCTGCTTTTTTGATGGTTTCTTCCCATTCTTCTTCGGGAACCGACCGGGCTGTGATTCCTCCTCCGGAATACAGAATGTAACGGTCGGGGGTAATTTCCATGCAACGCAAATTTACAAATAATCTGACGGAATCATTCATTCGCCAGGGACCGAGGTAACCCGTGTAATAGCGACGGTTGTGCTGTTCTATTTTCCGGATAAATTTGGCTGCCTTTGCTTTGGGATAGCCACACACGGCTGGTGTGGGATGGAGTTCGGCAACGAAATCGCCCAGTTTGTGAGCCAGTTTTTTTGCTGAAAACCGGAAGCTGGTAAACAGGTGAGCCACCTTGCCACTTTCCAAAGTTTCCGGACCTTGTGTGGTGTAAGGGTAAATGTTGAACCGGTAAAAAACATCCAGCAAATAACGGGAAACAAAGGCTTGCTCCTCAATTTCCTTGGTGTGCCAGCTGTAGTCCGAGTCGGCCCGGCGGTTTTGGGTGCCAGCCAGCGAAACCGTTTCAACGGTTTTGGCTTCTGCCTTTAACAATACTTCCGGAGTCGCTCCCATCCAGGAGCCTGCCTGGGGTAAATTGACCAGGTAAACAAAGGCGTTGGGCGTTTGCTGCAAGAGTTGCAGGTAAAGTTTGCCGAGCGACTCTGATTTTCGTTCTTTCGGAATCAGCCGGGAAACAATGGCTTTGGCAAGCTTGCTGTTTTTGATTTCCTCTACCGTTCGCTCAATATCGTTTAAGTAAGCTTTTTTGTCAATAATCCGATGTTGCTCCGGCCCCTTGTCCTGGGCTTCGCCTTTTTCCATAAGAGAAGGATCTATGGTCAGAATCTCTTCGATGCCTTTTTTGTAGGTTCCAGGCTTGAGAAGCACCAGCGGCGTTTCGTTGCTGATTTGATAGGGGGCAAACACAAAGCCCTCCTGACCGTTCAGTTTGTTAAATTCTGCCGGGTAAATCAGGTCATTCTTGTCGGTTAACAGAATTTCAGGAGTTTGGCTCCCCGGCATGGACCATAGCGCAAAAGAGCAATTTTTTTCGATCAGTTCATCCAGCAGTATGGCAAAATTCTCAGTATTTGTCATTCCTTTTCACAATCATATTGGTCACCCGAATGGTTGAAATCAGGCGTCCTTCTTCATTTCTTACATCAACATTCCAAATGTGGGTCTGGTTTCCCGGATGGAGAATATTTGCTACGGCGTAAGCTTTTCCTTGGCGTAAGCTGCTGGTATGGTTTCCGTTGACCTGGATACCCAGCACGTCAAAGTTTTTCATGTCAACCATAAGCATGCTTCCTAAACCGGCCAGGCTTTCGGCAAAAGCCAGGTTAGCTCCGCCATGAAGGATACCATCGGGCCGGCAATTTTTCTCCGAAAGGAGCATGGTGCCTTCAACGGTTCCTTCACCAACTTTGGTGATTTCGATACCCAGGCTTCCGATTAAGCCGTTTTGTGTTGCCTGATTAATGAGTTCAAGGGGGGTACTGTTATTTAGTAAACTAAGATCCATAATGATATATTCAAAAAAAGTGAACCTCAAAAGTAAGGTTTAGTTTTGAATTTTAACAGGGCTTTTCCCCATTCATTTGACCAGAGGATCCTCCTCAAGAGGCTAAGAATCTTGTTTCCGGTAGGCTTTTTTCAGTCGGATGCCGCTCATGGTCAAATCTTCCGCCGGATTTTCTTTTCCATTGGCCAGGTAGAACAGTTTCGACTCGTGTTTTTGCAAGGTGACTGTTATCTGGCTGAGGTTACCCAAGCTGATGCTTTCTCCTAACTTCCACTCGTACACCCAGTTGTTGTTTTCTTCGTTGATTTCAGAAAAGGTAAAGCTTTCAGTGACCGTTTGATCCGTGTCATTCAGAATAAGGAGCCCCCAGGCTTTGGGCGAGCGGTAGCGACGAAGTGCAATTTTACACTTTTTAGAGCCGCCCCAAAGGGGTATGGTCGCACTTTGCGGACGTTCCTGAGGCAGCAACAAACGCCAGGTATTCAGTTCCTGTTCCGTAAGCTCGGAGAACTTAACAGAGGTGCTGACCACTCCTCCCATAATGCCTACCCAATTGGCAATGCTGTTTTTCTCGGTGGGATTTAGGCCGTCATTTTCCAGATCGAAGGGAATAACATCCAGGTCGTTTTGCCAAAAGATGTTGTTGAAATATTGGGTGTTGTAACTTTCCTGCAACATGCTGCCTATTCCTTCTGTGGTCCATTGGTCTTGTTTGCTGTTGGCAATGCACATGGCATCCACATAACCAATCATTGGGGCATAGGGTGACCGACTTGTGATCCAGAAACTTCCGGCGCCGATTTCTTCCCGGATAATGTTGAGAATGTCGGTGAATATCTGAACCGATGTCTTGGTTTTGTCGTAGCGGTCGATGCCGATACTTGGCCTTAAGCCCCAATCCATGAAATCGGTTTTATAAAAGGTGAAGCCCATTTTTCGGTAGGCCCGAAACACTTTTTCAATGTATCGTTGCACATCGGGATGACTGCCATCGAGCGTGTAGTGACGGCTTTGACCGGAGGTTCGTTCCGGAATCGGATTGCCATCCAGGTCGCGAATGAGCCAGTTTTTGTGCCGTTTAAACAGCTTGCTTTCTTCGCTCACCATAAACGGTGACACCCAAACTCCGGCCCGATAACCGCGCTGAAAAATATCGCGGGCGGCGGGTTCCAGCCCTTTGGGCCATTGGTCATTGCAATCCAGCCAGTCGCCGTGCGTACAGTAACAGTCATTGATCAGGATGGCATCCAGCATTAGGGCTGGATTGATGGTGTCCAGGTTGCTCAGTAAGCCGGTCAGGCTGTCGTGGCTGAAGTCGTGGCCAAATTCATTCACCGAGTCCCAGTGATAGCTGGTCTTGGTGTCCTTGCGGGCCTGCAGCTGTTCCGAGATGTTCCAGGCCAGATGTTGAAGCGTTTCGTAGGGCTTATTCCCAAAATAAATATAAATGTCGGGAAGCTTGATGAAGTCATCTTTCAAGGGGATGTTCTCCGTCACAAAGCCCGTTTCAAACAAAATGGATTCAACATCGGGATACCGGTCCGATAAACCGCGACGGTGAGGCCGGTTGTATAAGGTGCTTTTTTGAATAAAATCGTGATGTTCGTAGGTGCCGATGGCCAGGGTGTCCTGTTGAGCCGAGATTAAACCGGTTGTCAGGTATGAATCATACGACCAAGCCTGTTCGCCGGGTTGATTCCCAAATTCGGCAGCAGTGGGTTTCTGAAATTCGTACAAGCCGGAAGGCCCCCCGAATCCTTGCCCTTGCCTGAAAAAGTGCTTGACCCCGTTAACCACCGCTTCGCCCAGTGGGCAGAAATAATAAGGCGCCCGTGGCATGCCGCTTAGTTCAGCGCCAATAGAGATGGAGCCTGAGTTAATTTTCAGGTCGAGCATGACAAAGCCCCGGTCCAGCTCATAAATAATACGCTTGCCTTTGGGCGAATCGCCCACGAAGGTATTTCGAACAAAAATACTCTGACCATCAATGGTGGGGCGGCAATTTCTCAAATGAATGCCACCGGCAATTAAATCGAAGGTGCCGTCATTGTGAAGAATCCACTGTGGTTTTCCAATCTTAAACCGGTTGCGGCTTACCGTGCTGGTATACTCAAGTGCACTTGAGTAGTAAGGCATTGTGAGTAATGATCCAATTCCAGTACCTACCAATTTTAGAAAATTCCTTCTTTCGATGGTCTTCTTGGTCATAGATGTATTTATTGATTTGTTAGAGTGGCTGTAAATTTAACAACTTTTAACAATGTTCGCACGAAAAGGAGAAAAACTTTATTTTGCACAAAAACACTGGTTGTTAGTTGCTTGTGTTTTTTAGCTGCTGTAGAAAATATTCTTTCTGCTTCAGGTGTGTTGCTGTTTATGGTTTAGAAAGAGATTATCGGACCATTTTGTTTATTTTTCGAATGAGTTTTTCACGCTTTTGTTCGGGAAGTGTTCCAATACGCGTGGCGTGATTCCCGCCCTCCTGTACTATTTTATGGTTATTTCCTCGTTTTCTGACAGTCGCAGCCGTTGCACTCCACGGGTCTACCTCCCCATAAATAAGCACGACGTTTCGGGCATCCGACTTTAAGAATTGATCTACCTGCCTGGAGGTCTTGTCGCTATAGGTGGTGGAACTTCCGACAGGAAGCATAAACTGGTTGACATATCCTTGGGTAGATTGCAGGGATAATAAGTCGGCAAAGGATTGGGTGTCGTAGCCGTAGTATCCTAGTTCACGGGCTGCCTGGTAGAAGAATGCCCGGAAATGAGCTGATCCCTGATAGGAAAAATAGTCCGGAGAACTGATTCTGATTAAGTTGTTGAAGAGCGCTTCGGTACTGGCCGTGTCTGCGGGAATGGCATTGCAGTTGTGACCCCATTGCCAAAAGGAGAAGGCATACTCCAGCACAATATAGTCAAGTGTTTCATCCATGGGCATGGGGAAGGTGTAGTTTCGCTGCTTGGCGTAGTCGGTTAGCAGCGGAAGCATTTGTGCCCGTCGTACCAGTATTTCGCGTTGGAAACTTCGGATTTTGTCCCTGCATTCATCCGATCCGACTTGATTTAAAAAGCGTTCGTGCCTCCCATCTTCAACCCCAAAATTAAGCGGCGCTACATAGGCAACCGTGGCCGAAACATCGTTGGGGAAAAAGCTGCGGTGAGCCAGAGCCGTTTGTCCGCCTTTGCTGATTCCGGTGTTGAGCCACTTTTCCTGGTAATGTTTTTTGAAAAGTTGCACAATACGATGATGATCCCGGGCGGCATTTTCAACCGTTAAGAACTCCCAGTTGATGGGATCGGGTACCGATTCGCCAAAATAGCGATGCTCCACACAAAGTTGGTTGGCCTCAAGCATCGGGCTGAGCTCGTGGATGAAATTGGGCTGTGCGGCATAGTTGGCATCGTACCCTTCCGTGATCAGCACCACAGGGCGGTCCGCTTTTTTGTCAGACACAAACACCCGCTGAAGGAAAAATCCTTGCGTGGTGTCCCGATGGTTTAGCGGCTGTCTGATCCTTATTTCGTAACATTGATTGAAAAAGTGATTTCCATCAATGGCTTTGATGGAGGAGATCTCTGGCTGAGCCTGCATAAATTGAAACAGGTTCTGGCATAGAGCGGTTCCGGTGGTCAGCAAAAAAAGAACCAGAAACCAATGGAGCTTAGCAGTTATTGGGTGCATTTGTGGCTTGTTTAGAAAATACCTTAAAATTAAAAGTTTTGGTGTTCGGTCCGCTCAATAATCTCATTTTGTAAATCTTCGCCCAGGTCGTTGAAGTAATCGCTGTAGCCGGCTACCCGCACAATCAGATCTTGATGATGCTCCGGATGCCTTTGGGCGTCGCGCAACGTGGCGGCATCCACAACATTGAATTGAATGTGGTGTCCGTCCATCCGGAAGTAACTTCGCACCAGGCTGGAAACCTGAGCAACGGCCGATTCTCCTTCAAAAAAAGAAGGGGTGAATTTCTGGTTTAGCAAGGTGCCGCCTGTACGTAAATGATCGATCTTGGCAGCCGATTTAATTACCGAAGTGGGACCTTTACGGTCAGCGCCCTGCACGGGCGAAATGCCTTCTGAAACAGGTGTTCCAGCCAGGCGCCCGTCAGCACTGGCTTGCATCACACTTCCAAAGTAGACGTGGCAGGTGGTCGGCAGCAGGTTAATCCGGTAATCTGCTCCCCGCGGACTTTTATGACCATGGACAGCCCGGTGATAAATTTCAAAAACACTTCGCAGCTGATCATCAGCCTGATCATCGTCATTGCCATATTTGGCGGTCTTGTAAACCAACTGGTAATGCAGGTTTTCAGCGCCTGAAAAATTGTTTTTCAAAGCCTCCAGCAGGTCTGGCATGCTGCAGTTTTTTTGGTCAAATACCTGTTGCTTAATGGCGGTGAGCGAATCGGTGATGGTGCCCATGCCTACACCTTGAATGTAGTTGGTGTTGTAGCGAGCGCCTCCATTAATGTAGTCGGTGCCGTTCGCAATACAATCATCAATGATTAACGAGAGAAATGGCGTTGGAATATGGTTGATGAAGGTTTTTTCAATGCGGTTGCTGCCTTCAATTTTAATTGAAACAAAATGTTGAACTTGTTTTTCAAAAGCCAGCATCAATTCTTCCATCGACCGAAATGCTGCAGGATTGCCGGTTTGCAGCCCAGTCTGCTTTTGGGTGCGTGGGTCAAAACCATTGTGAAGCGTAATTTCCAATATTTTGGGCAGGTTGAAGTAGCCGGTCAGAATATAACTTTCAGTACCGAAAGCACCGCTTTCCACACAGCCGCTGGCGCCTCCGTTTCTTGCATCCGTCAGGCTTTTGCCTTGGGCAACCAATTCCTGAATTATGGCATCGGTGTTGAAAATGGAAGGTTGGCCAAAGCCGGTTTTTACAATCTGAATGGCGCGTTGAATGAAACGGTCCGGATTTTTTTGACTCAGCTGAACCATGGAGCTGGGTTGCAGCAAACGCATTTCTTCAATAACATCCAGTATCAGGTAAGACAGCTCATTAACTGCATCAGTCCCGTTGGGTTTCACCCCGCCCAGGTTAATCAAGGCAAAGTCTGTATACGTGTTGCTTTCCAAAGCAGTAATGCCCACTTTGGGAGGCGCGGGATGGTTGTTAAACTTGATCCAAAAAGCTTGTAGCAGTTCCTGAGCCAGCTCTTTGCTTAGTGTTCCGGCAGCCAGTTCTTTTTGGTAGAAAGGGAGCAAATGCTGATCCAGTCGGCCGGGGTTAAACGAATCCCAGGGATTGAGTTCGGTGACAACGCCCAGGTGCACAAACCAATAATATTGCAGGGCCTCATGGAAGGTTT
This sequence comes from uncultured Sunxiuqinia sp., assembly GCF_947495665.1. GTDB lineage: Bacteria > Bacteroidota > Bacteroidia > Bacteroidales > Prolixibacteraceae > Sunxiuqinia > Sunxiuqinia rutila. The sequence continues at coordinate 118,761 of NZ_CANLZV010000006.1, read as the reverse complement.
GAGGCGCATTGGCGGGCACCCGGCGACAAATGCCGGCCATGTTTTTAAGTTCCAGTTTCCGGGCCGCTTCTTTTTCTTGCCTGGCAAGCTTTTCCAATTGGTCGGCATGCCGGTTGGCAAATACAATTATGGTTTCGGCGGCCAGCTGCATGGCATTCAGCTCTTCCTGCTTGTCGTAAGCTTGCGGATCCTTTTTGAAATCGAGTTGGCACAGGCTTTCCTTGATGTCCAGAATAATATCCAGCATGCCTTTGTGATAGATTTTAGCGCCGGCAACGGTGTGCCCCGGAGCTCGCTGTTCCATAAATTCGGTAAAGATGCCCGCCTCGTAGGCAGCCAGCCAGTCTGGTTGCATTCGGCTCATAATCCGGTCACGATTGGAATGCCCCTGCCAAAATGGAATGATCACTTCTTCATAAACCCTTCGGGTTTCCGAATCAACCCGAAACCATACCTTTTTTCGGGAATTTAAGATGTCCAGATCCTGCAGCGAGTGTACGGTAATTTCCGGATAGGTGGGTGTGGCTTTGGGGGCCGGTCCCCGTTCACCAACAATCAGCTCATCGTCATTAATACAGATGGTTTTGTTTTCCATGATGTAGCGAAACGCTTTGGCGCGTTGCATCGGAATGGAGTCTCCCAGGGCCTGGTGACTTTTATAAAATTCGGTCAACAATAACGCTCGTTCGGCTGAGATGCGGTTGATGGCGTTTAAACTTTGATTGCGTAGTTTTTCTATTCGTGGTGTCATGTTGTTTGTAATTTTTGGGAATTCAAGGTTAAGCTCCGATGGAGACTGTAAATCCGGCCCTTTCAAACTGTTGCCTGATTTCAAGCAAGGCTTCCTTTCTCAGGGAAGCTTGATCTTTAAACGGGTTTTCCAGCTGAAAACGTATGTATTTAGACCTGGCTGTATTGTGAAATGGCAACAGGTCAACAGCGCGTGGCGGATGAGGCAGCTTCTGCAAAAATGCGATGCTTGCTTCAATATTCTCAGGCGTGTTGCTGACTCCTGGAATGATGGGAATGCGCACATTGTAGGCCTTTTGGAGCCTTGCCAGCTTTTGCATGTTGGCTAAAATCAACCGGTTGGAAACCCCGGTGTATGCCCGATGCTTTTGATCATCCATCAGTTTAAGGTCAAGGAGAAAGAGGTCGGTTGCCTGCGCTGTTTGCTGTACTGTTTTCCAGCTTGCCAATAAGCTGGTGTCTACTGCAGTGTGCATGCCGTGGTTTTGGCATAGCTTCAGCATTTTTTGTAGAAACGGGCTTTGCAATAAAGGTTCGCCGCCAGAGAACGTTACACCACCACCCGATTCTTCCATAAAAACTTGTTCTTTCTGAAGTTCTGCCAACAGTTGCCGGGGTGTTATGGTGTAACCTACCTGTTCGTTTTCGGTGAAAAGGTGCCCGTTGAGCTGAACGGTTTTGGGCACACAAACGGGTTTCGGATCAATGCTCTCGGGGTTGTGGCACCATTGGCATTGCAGGGGGCAACCTTTGAAAAATACGGTGGTGCGTATGCCCGGCCCGTCATGTACAGCAAAGCGCTTAATATCAAATATAATCCCATCCATGAGGAGATCGTTTTAATCCGATTTTAGAAAAGAAAGAAGGGTGGTTGTGAATGCGTTAGCCAAGCAGGCATTCAATTGATCCAGCATTCGTAAAGTCCTTTGCCGAAGTGGTGATACAGGTTCGAGAAATGTTTGATTTTGAACTTCATCCGTGTCGAAAATTAAACAACAAACGCAAATTAGCTTTTTTTACCAATGTAAAGAAACTATTAAGTCTATTCGGCACTATTTAGAATATCTTTAAATAGGAAGGAGAAAAAGATAAATTTGTCCGAAATTAAAAAGTAATTCTAAGAAACTGTAGGTCAGGAAAGGAGTACGATGAAAAATTTATTTTGCCCCATATCAGATGAACGAATCAATGAGCAGGTACCCCGGGTTACGGCTTTGCTGGTAATTCTGACTGTGATTGCTTCATTTGCGTTTCAGTTGCCTGTGTTGATGGCTCTTGTAGCCGGAGACTTTTTCATTCGGGCATTTACCAAGTTGAAATTCAGTCCGCTGAGTTGTTTGGCTTATTGGATGGTGAAATGGCTTAAAATTCCGGCAAAACCCATTGATAAAGCGCCAAAAGTATTTGCGGCACGAATGGGCTTTGTTATGACTGTGATGATTACAGCTTTACTTGGATTGAACTTTTCGCTGGCAGCAATGGTTGTTGCAGGCATTCTGCTCTTTTTTGCAAGCCTGGAATTTGCCTTTGCCTTTTGTGCGGGATGTACCATTTACACTTATTTGGTTTTACCGTTGTCTAAAAATTGAATATTCAACACCAACAAACAATAGTTTTTTCTCGAAAAAACCGGCACGAAGCCGGTTTTTTTGTGCCTAAAATCGTCGCATCAATTCCTGTGTGACTGTTTCTTTTCGTCGTCTGGATGGAGTGGGGACCCTTGGCTTGGGATGATTTATTAACCGGTCTGATTGCTGAGCGAGATGGCTGAAAAAATAAAAGCGCCTCCGTGTTTTAATCCGGAGACGCTTGATTTATTAGTTGTTTACTCGGTTCGCTACTGATTACAACTCTTTGATGCGAATATTTCTGAATTTCAGGTCTGAACCATGACCCAGGAAGCAGATACGGCCGGTATTGCGTTTCAGTCCAGGGTGGTTTTTCTTGTCGGCAGTTCCGTTTTTAGAGGCTTCTTTCATGTTTCCTTCCAGAATAACTTCACCATTCAAGGTGATTTTAATGTCATCTCCATTAACAATCACTTCCTGGTAGTTCCATTCTCCAACAGGGTTTAGAAATCCACGTTTAGCCGTGATGATTCCGTAAACTGAACCGTGGTATTGGTAAGGTTTCAGGTTGGCATAAATCGGAGCAGTATTGTCCAGAATTTGCAATTCTTTACCTACATATGCAACATCGCCTTCCAGCGGAGCATGAATTCCAAGTCCGTTGTTTGCACCCGGTGTCAATTGAAATTCAAAGCGGAAGATGAAGTTTGAATAGTCTTTTTCAGTGTACAGGTTGCCATGGCCACCCTCTGCCGGACGAACAACCAACAGGCCATCTTCAGCCAGGTAGTCTGTTTTATTGCCAACCCAGTTGTTCAGGTCTTTGCCGTTGAAAAGCGATACAAAACCTTCGGCTTTTTCAGCTTCTGTTATACCCGGAGTTTCAGCATTCAACTCACGAACATAAACGTTGCGGAAAGTCAGGTCATTACCGTGGGCCTGCAGTTCAATCGGACCTTCGCTGAAAATAGGTAAGCTGCGATCCCAGTAGTTCTCCATGGTTACATTGTCTACAACCAGAACACCATTCAGGTAAACAGTTACTTTATCACCTACCATTTTAATGCGGAAAGTATTCCAGTCTCCAACCGGGTTGTCGGCTACGACCAATGGGGTGCTGCGGTGCTTGGTGTTGTTGTAAAGTCCGCCTGAGCCTACCTGAGCGCCAACTTTTACCAATGAAGTATCCCAGATTTGAACTTGTGGGGTGCCACGCAGGTAAATACCGGAATCGCCCTCTTTGGTAATTCTCCAGTCAACGATCATTTCGAAATCGCCGTAGTTTTTAACTGTACACAGGTTGTCGCCTTTACCGTCAAAAACAATCATGTTGTCTTTTACCGACCAGTTTTCGTGCATGCGGGTGTTGGCTTTAACTTGTGCAGCAGCCAGCTCTTTCTCCGACATTTTGGCTCTTGCAATTGGGTTTTTCACCAATCCTTGCCAGCCGCTCAAATCTTTGCCGTTGAACAAAGAAACATAGCCGGTTTCTTGAGGCATCTTGTCCAAATACTCCTGAATGTCAATTTTGAAGTACTGGCTGTCGGCCCCTGAAATTTTAGCTTTAACCTTAGTCAGTGTTTCACGGACAAAGGTTCCGGTTAAACCGTTTTGTTCGCCTGGTGTTGGCAGCGCAATTTTCATGGCAGCTCTTGCGGCAGCTCCGCTTAGGGCCTCGTTATCGAGGTAGTTGGCAACAAAAACCAGCGACAAGAATGTTTTCACATTTCCGGCTGCGCGGATAACTTGTTGTTTTTCGGCGTCAGTGGTACACTTGGGCATTACTTTATCCAACCACAACAATTTTTGATCAGCCGGAATGTTGGCCTGGCTGGTTAATTTCAAAAAGGCAGCAAGTGCTTCTTGTTTGAAGGCTGCTTTTGAATTGTCGCTGAATACATTGAAAAGCGCTGGCAGAGCTGAAGCGTCAGACCAGTTGGTCAGTGCTTTGAAAGCTGCTTTTTGCTCGCTGCTATTGCCGTCTTTCAGCAAAGAAACTACACTGTTCAGTGCATTTTGGTCATTCAGGAAAGGCAAAACCGGAACCAGTTTTTCGGTCTGTTTCCCGGCTTTCATTTCATTCAAAACAAGCGAAACGGCAGGAGCATCTGTCGAGTTGTACAGGGTAATCAGTGCTTGTTGTACAGCGTTGATACCATTGGCCGAAGAGGTTTGTTGCAACAGGCTTAACAGGCTGTTTGTATTTTCGGCTTGAGCTACCCGAGCCAAGGCTTGGTAAGCGGCTTGGCTAACCTGGTTGTCCGAACTTTTGCAAAGCGCTTCAACCTGGTTGAAATAATTATGGGCACGACGAGCTGCCAGTACTTCGATCAGGACAACCTGCGCATCGGCACTTTGCTCATTCAGTTGAGCAGCCAGTTGGTTGCAGTCGTCCACTGACGTTGCTGTAAGCAAGGCTTTTTTAATAGCTGCCAATTCCGCTTTGTCGGTAGCTTGTTTCAGCTGACTCAATAGCGTAGGGATGGCTTCTGCTTGTTGGTTGATAGCCAATGCTAAGGCTGCTTCCTGGCGAACCGCTTGGTTGTCTGAAGCCAATGATGGCAAAATAACCTGGTTCAGGACGCTGGCTTCCGGACGGTGTGCCAGAACGTAAAGCAGCTCCGTTTGTTGCTCAGCTGATTGTTTTGGGAATAAGGCCACCCATTGGTTAACCTCAGCTTCGGTGATTCCTTGCTTGGCAAAAGTCAATACAGCCATGCGGTAGGCTTTGTCCTCATTTTTGAATTCTTTAGCCAACAGTTTGAAGGCAGCCTCCCCTTGATTGGCGCGCAATGTTTTTAAGGCAGCCGAGCGGTAATGCAATTGATCCTGCTCTTTGAATTTTTTGAGCGCAGTTGCAGCCAGCTTGTTGCTTAACTTGGTATGCCCATTCAATCTTAGGTTGCAGGCATATTGCAGGTACGAAAGCATGGTTTCAGTTTCATCCGGGGCAAACGATGCTTTTTTGGCTGCAGCGCTGAAGGTTTTGGCAGAAGCTTCACCTCCGATACGTGCCAGAGCAGCATACGTTTGTTTTAGCGGCTCGCCGCTGGCTGATTCGGCCAGACCGATCAAAAATGACTCGGCGGGTTGGTAGTTTAACACTCCCAGTGCTTTGATGAATTCAACTTGCTGCTCGCCACTTTGGTTTGGAGCTGCTTGAAGAATCAGGGCAGCCGCTTCGTCTGTACCAATGCTGGTAAGCGTTGAAATAGCTGGTGAAGCCAGTGTTTTATGATTCAGGTATTGGCTCACGGCATCAACCGTTGCTTCTTGTCCGCAGTAAGCCAGCTGGCGCATGAAGAAAGCTTTTACTTCGTTGTCATTGGCTTTTTCCAAGGCTTTGATCAGGTTTTCCTCAATTAGTTTGCTCTCGGCCGAACCTGCTTTTACCGGCAATTTGGCCAGACTGGTAATGGCGTAGCGAGCCTGGGTGTCATTTCCGGTTCCGGGAGGAATAATCATGTCGCAAAAGCTGGCAATCCCTTCCGAATTTAAAGCAATGATTTGTTGAGTTAACTTTGACGTTTCCTGGCTGTTTTCGGCGGGAAAGCGCGCCAGAATATCAGCGACCTTGGTTTCCAGCGTCCGCCTGTCCTGCGCAAAAGCCGGGATAAGCATCAAGCTTATCAATAAGGTTGTAAGTATATTTTTTAAGTGGTTCATTCCGTTTTAAATTTTCGTTTTAAATCCAAGTAATTTTGTGTTTCTGTTGATTTTGTTCGTTTACCGATTTCAAATCTGCCATTCACCACGCATGGGTTGGTTGATCAGTCGGTTGGCTTCATCATCGTTGATGAAAACCTGGTTTACCGGATCGAACTCCAGGGTTCTTCCCAGGCGAAGGGCAATCAGTCCCATATTAACAATGGTTGCTGAACGGTGTCCGTTTTCTTCGTTTAGTGCAAATTTTTGACGGGTGCGTACCGATTCGCTGAACGTGGTAATTTGAGGTTCTGGATCTGGCATGCTGTCGATCAGCGCTTTCAAATTTGGAATGTCGGATTTAAATCCATTGAAGATTTTTCCGTTGGGACCTTCAATGTAAGCGGCATTTTTATCTTTGTTTTCGCCGTCCAGGATAATCTGGCAGCCATCTTCGTAGGTGTAGGTAATTTTCCGCCAGGTACCAATGGCATCGTCGTGTTGTTGTGGGGCATCCACTTCAACTTTTACCGGGCTGGTGTTGTCTTTACCCAGGAAGTATTGAACCGGGTCGATGTAGTGTTGTCCCATGTCGCCCAGACCACCACCATCGTAATCCCAGTATCCACGGAATGTTTGATGTACGCGGTGTGCGTTGTAGGGTTTTTCCGGAGCAGGTCCTAACCACATGTCGTAATCCAACTCCTGAGGAACCGGTTGTGGTGCCAGGTTGGTTTTTCCTACCCAGTAGAATTTCCAGTTGAAACCGGTTACTCCGCTGATGGTTACTTTCAACGGCCAGCCCAATACACCGCTTTCCACTGCTTTCTTGATTGGTTTTACCGGTGTGCCCAATCCGTAGAAGTTGTCTTTGAAACGGAACCAGGTATTTAAGCGGAACATTTTTCCGGTAGCGTTGATGGCTTCCACCACGCGCTTTCCTTCTCCAATGGTACGGGTCATGGGCTTTTCGCACCAAACATCCTTACCGGCCTGAGCAGCCATCACCGACATGATACCGTGCCAGTGTGGAGGTGTTGCAATGTGCACAATGTCAATGTCAGGGCGTTGTAACACTTCCCGGAAGTCGTGGTAACCCTGTACTTCAGGTTTTACCATGTCGAGGGTTTGCTTGAGGTGATTTTTGTCTACATCGCAAACGGCCAGAAGACGCGTGCCTTCATAGGGGATGTGTCCTCTTCCCATTCCACCCACACCAATAATGGCTTTGGTCAATTGATCACTGGGAGCCAGGAAGCCTGGTCCACCCATAACGTGTCTTGGGATAATTGTTACGCCCGCGGCTGCGATCAACGATTTTTTCAGGAAATCGCGGCGGTTGTTCATTTTCTTGTTCATTGTATTAATGGATTTAGTAGTGATTCGATATTACATGAATTGGAACCACACAAAGAAAGACACCGGGGTATAATGCCAGGGGTAACAAATGGGGTAATGCCCGATAAAAAAAGGGAAGCAGGCGTTTTTTTATTTTTTAGCCGGAGCTTCTTGAAAGGACACGACAGGTCTTGGCGCTCCTGTTTTTTGGGGCGGACAAGTCGGTTTTTGCTGAAAAATTGGCCAATATGCCTGGCCGTTTGCTTTGCTCCGGAAGACCGGAAAACGACTTATTCGGTGTTGCTATTTTCAACAGTGAGGCTTTTGAAGTTGACCGGATAGTTCTCCTGGTACATTTCCTGGTACACTTTGATGAAGTGGTCGTAGACCGAATGCGCCAGGCTGAGTTTCCCCTGGTTGGTTAAAAGTTGCAATTTTTTGCGCAGGGCCGGTTCGTTTAGCGGGTCATTCAGGCTAACAACTTCTGCCAAGGCGTAGAGGGATGCCGAATCTTGCTTTTCATCAAGCGATTCGAACAGGCTAAGGCCCATTTCAATGATCCGGTCACTCATTTTACTGATGTACGGATCGAGCCAGGATTCGGACATGTCGGGTAAAAGGGTGCCGCGGCTCAGGATGTCCAGCAGTTCGGGGAGCGCTTCCTTGGCATTCGGACCATCTGGCTGGCTCTCCACCAAGCTAAGCTTGCTAAGAATATCGCAGTATTCGGAGTAGCAGGAGTCGCTGAGTTCAATTTGCCAAAGCCGGTCTTTAAATACCAGGTTGATACCCGGACAGGAGGCCAAGGCCGCTTTCAGGTTTTGTATGTTTGTGCCCCTTGTGTTTTTGGCTTTTTGTGTGCTCATGCCGGGCCATAAAATTCCGGACAGTTCGCTGGTTGAGATTCCACGGTGGCCGTTTACGCTATTCAGAAGCACCAGCACAAACAACTGTTTGATTTTAGGTGAAAACTTTTGGCTAACATCCACCCCTTCAGGATTGATGACTTTAAGCCCGCCCAAACAGTAGATTTGTTCGTGGTTAAGGGCTGGCTTGTTGTTCTTTTCTTCTTTTTTCGTCACTGCCGGTGCTGGCTTTGGTTTTCTTTTTCGGAAAGCCAGGAGGCCAGGAATCAGCACCAAAAGTGGAATGACCAGCCAGGCCCAGAATCCGGCTCGTTGTTCATCCAGGTTGACGGACTGTTGGTACTGCTGGCGAATTTCATCTTCATTCAGCTCGCGGCTCCAGATTTTGATCTCGTCCATGTAGCCGACAAAAAACTCTTCCCACAAATTGCTCCCAATCAGTAAGGTATAGTCCGATTCGGTGTACGGGGTGATCAAGCCGACCTGGTCGGTGAGTTCGCCATTGAGGTAAAAACGAATCTGGTTTTCATAGGCCGAGTGGACCACTGAGATAAAGGTCCATTCGTTGGTAGGCACCTCCGACGAAGTGGAAATGTAATCCTTAATTCCTTGCATGGTGTAGGTGAGCTTCCCGTTGTGAAGCTTCAGCACAAAATCACGCCCTTTACCCAGAATGCTGTTGTTGGCATTTAGCTGGGTGGGTTTAATCCAGGCTGTTATGCTGAAATTGGGGTGGAGGCTTTCTTTGCTCTGGATGCCGCCATCCAGGTAAGCCCTGCCCGGAAACCAGGCACAGTTTCCTCTTTTGCTGTCAGTGATGAATTCAACTTCGTTGTTGATGATTTCCTGCTCATTGTTACGCAGTAAGTTGAGCGGTTTCTTATCGAACACAAAATGGTCAGTCAACTCAAAGTCGGGGCTCAGGTTAACAGCTTTAAATTCTTTCAGGTAGCCTCTGTTGGCAGGCGAATCGTACATGATGTCGGGTGAAAAGCGGTAGCCAGCCTTGTGTGGAATAAATGGTTCCAGGCTGCCCGGCATCAGCGGGAAACAGAAATAGCCATTGCTTTGACGGTTGGGATAGGCTTTCCAGGAAACTTTTTCAAGCAGTTTGCCATTGGAGGAAACCATGCCCACAAATTGTCCGGTGGCATTGAGCGACTGCACCCATTGGGCAGAGGCTGTAAGGTTGTTGTAGTCGGGGAGGATGAAATTGGGGAGCTTTCCGGATTGGCTCCAAAGCGCCATCAGCCGCTCGGCCTTGTTTGCGGTGTTGCCCGGTTCTACCAAAAGCAGCTCGCTGAGGCTGAACAAGGAATGGCTGAATAAGCTGTCGTTCACCTGCTGGTCGAGCCTGACCCGGTCAAATTCCTGCGGTTTTATCAGCACCAAGGGTTTGCTTGCTTGGAAAATTGGTTCTTTTTCTGTGTTGGTGATCACCGGAATATGGGTTTGTTGACCCGTTAACCTGTTTAGTTTACGTTGACGTTCCGGGCTTTCCAAATCTTCGGCGAAAAAAGCCAGAGGAAGCGCCGTTTGCTTCAGCGTGTTAAGCTCCGAATCGCTCAATTCATTGAACTGAATCAGCAGGTGTGCTTGCAGTCGAATGGCTGTTCGTGTACTGTCCGGCATTTCGTGGTACCACACGGTTTGGGCTTGTGCAAAGCCACTTAGCAGGCATAGCAGTACAGCAAAGATTAGATCGTATTTATAATATTTAGGTGTCAAGAAAATATTCAATTGGTCATTCCTACAAATCTATAAAAAGCTGCTTGATCTTTGCCGAATGTGTCCAATTTAATTGTTCAAAAATGGGCAAAACCGTTTTGGAGAGCAAAAAAGGAAGGAAAGCCTGAATACAACCAGGGCGAAACGCGAAAAACCAGCGCGGAATGCAAAATACGAGGGCGGAACAGGAAAAACCGGAGCGGAATGCCAAAAACGAGGGCGGGACAGGAAAAAACCAAGGCGGAATGCCAAAAACCAGCGCGGAATGCGATTCAACCTGGTCGAATGCCATTTCGCCGCGGATTTTAGCGCTCCGCGCTGGTAGGATGCTGTTCGCTGCGGTTAAAGCTTGTTTGGCTGCGGTTTAGTGTATTCCGTGCCAGTTTTATCAGGAGTCAATCCAGTGCGTGCCTGTTTTTTTAGTTCTTCGACAGTTTTGCCGCTGTTCTTTCCACTTCCCTGAAAACACGGATCAGGTTTCCTCCCCAAATCTTTTGAATGTCCCGCTTGGAGTAGCCGCGTTTCAACAATTCATAGGTAATGTTTGGAAACTCACTGACATCGGCACAGTCGGCCAGGCCACCTCCTCCGTCAAAATCACTGCCTATTCCCACGTAGTCTGCACCCACCAGGTTCACCACATGGTCAATGTGGTCAACCAAATCGCTAACGGTCGGCAGCTGTTTGGGATAGTTTTTCTGCATGTCAACCCATTCCTGGTTTAGAGTCGCCCTCTCCGCTTTGTTCATGGCATGATACTCGGTGCGGTAAGTGTGCATGAGCTGGCTTTGGATGGCGTAGCGTTGGGTGGTGGTATCCGGCTCTTTCACGTAGTCGTCGAGCAGGCAGATTTGAATGACGCCACCTTCCTCCGCTAACTTTTTGATCATCTCATCGCTCATGTTTCGGTCGTGTTTGCAAATAGCCCGAACACTGCTGTGTGAGGCGATTACCGGTGCCTGGCTCATGTTCATCACATCAAAAAAAGAGGCATCCGACAGGTGAGAAACATCGACCATCATGCCCAGCCGGTTCATTTCATGAATGACCATGCGCCCGAAGTCGCTAACGCCGTTGTGCTCCGGCTCAGCAGCATCGCTGGACGAGTCGCAGATGTCGTTGTGAAACGAGTGGCACAGGGTGATGTAGCGAACCCCACGACTGTAAAATTCCTGCACCCGGTCGAGCTTTTGGGCCAAGGGAAAGCCATTCTCCAGACCAATGAAGATGGCACGTTTGCCGGTTTGGGCTATTTGTCCCGCGTGACTGGCTGTGGAGGCCAGCATGGCCTGGTCGGCATGCCGGATGACAGCAGCATGGATCGAATCCAGCATTTGGTGGGCCAGCTGGTAGCTTTGCCTGTAATTGTCAGCCGTCCGAGGTCTTTGGTCGGTATACACGGCAAAAAACAGAACATCCAGTCCGCCTGCTTTCATGCGGGGCAGATCTACCCGGCTTTCCGGACTTTCATGTTGTTCTCCCAGGTTGAAGCCCGGCTTGAGCATTTCCATGGGCGTGTCGCAATGGGTGTCTATGGTTAACACACGTTCGTGAATGCGCAGGGCTTTTTTCCACAGGCGTTGGTCTTTTTCTGTTGCTTTTCCTGGCAACCAAAGAAGGATGCAGAGTGCGGCTAGTAGAAGGTGCTTCATGGGATTCCTGTTTTTTAGCTTATCATGCCATCCGGATGTTTCAGCCAGTTATTCTGTTGTTGAAACCGAACCGGGTTGCCCGTCACATCAATGGCAAATGCTTTCAGGTCTTGTCCGGAGAAATTGCCGGAGGTCATGACCAGCAGATTTTGATGCTCCCAGTCTTTTTCGCGTAATTGCTGGAACAAGGCTTCCGGATCGGTAAATACCTGCAAGCCTTCGGAAGCAAAAGCACTGGCCACCTCTTCTTCCGAAATAGGAGCTAGCCGCTTGTGCGCAATGGTTTTGGGGTTGAAGAAAACATAGGCTTCATCGGCTTCGTCCATGCAGCCCTGGTATTGGGGCAGAAATTCTTTTTTGAGCGAGCTGTAAGTATGTAATTCCATGACGGCAACCAGTTTTCGGTTGCTGAACTGTTTTTTTACCGCTGCCGTGGTGGCTTTCAACTTCGAGGGCGAATGGGCAAAGTCGTAAAATACCGTGCAGTTGTTGGTTTCGGCAAGCGTTTCAAGCCGGCGGGCTGCTCCTTTAAACGAGGTCATCGCCCGGTAAAATTGCTCATCAGTCAGCCCCAGTTGATCGCAAATGTGTTTAGCGCCGGCAATGTTTTGCAGGTTATGGTCGCCAAACACCTGCAAGCGGATACGTCGGTCGCCATAATTCAGGTAGGTCACGCCATCTTCAACAGTCGATTTATGTTCGCGGTAGCCAATGGCAGTTACATCCTGCCGCACTTGCCGGGCAATTTGTTGCAGGTTTTCGTCGCCTTCAAAATAAATGAGCGAACCATTTTCTTCGACCTGGCTGGCGAAAATGCGAAACTGCTCCACGTAATTGTCAAAGGTCGGAAACACGTTGATGTGATCCCAGGCAATGCCACTGAGCAAGGCAATGTGTGGATGGTATAAATGAAACTTGGGGCGGCGGTCGATGGGGGACGATAAGTATTCGTCGCCTTCAAACACGGCAATTTTGGTTTCTTTTTTCAGCGAAACCATGGTTTCAAAACCATCCAGTTTGGCACCAACCATATAGTCGAAATCAATCTGGTTGCTTTTCAGCACATGCATAACCATGGAGGTGATGCTTGTTTTTCCATGCGAGCCGCCAATCACCACGCGGGTTTTATCTTTGGTTTGTTCGTACAGGTATTCGGGGTACGAATAGATTTTTAGTCCGAGTTCCTGCGCTCTTTTCAGCTCCGGATTATCGGGATGGGCGTGCATGCCCAGAATAATGGCGTCAATTTGATCGGTGATCAGCTCCGGTTGCCAGCCTTGTTGCTGAGGAAGCAAGCCGTAGCTGTCGAGCCGGCTGCGCGATGGTTCAAAAATTTCATCATCGCTTCCGGTAATTTGGTATCCTTTTTTGTGAAGGGCAATGGCCAGGTTGTGCATGGCGCTTCCGCCAATGGCTATAAAATGGATGTGCATGAAGTCTGTGTTAAGCATTGAGCGTTAAAAATAGCGAAAGTACGTCAAGTATTCCTTTTCAGAAAAGAAAATCTTGTGATTTCGGGGTTCGGCCGATTTCGTGTATTTTTGAAATTCTGAAAGAAAGATTGATGCACGTGAAAACTCCCAGGCAACTGAAACAATTATTTGGAAAACGCTGGCTGCTCCTTTGGCTGGCGGTGCTTACGTTTTTACTGACCGAGTTGTTGGCCGCGTTTCCTGCTGTTTCCGAGTGGGTTTATGCGCGTGGAATTTATCCGCACCTTGCTACACTTTTGTCGGGCTTCAGTCGCTGGTTCCCTTTTTCGCTGGATGACCTCTTGTATGTTTCGCTGATTTTGTTGGGGTTGGTTAGTCTGATAAGCCTGATCCTTCGACGCATCAACTGGCGTGGCTTCCTCCGGTTTTGGGTGAACACATTGGCTCTCTTCTACATCTTGTTTTATTGGTTGTGGGGCTTTAACTATTACCGGCAAGGCTTGAATGAGCGTCTGGAAATAGCCGAAAGCCAGGCAGACACTGAGGCTTTTGTGGAGGTTTTGGAGGCATTGATTATTAAAACCAATCGCACCTATTTACCGGTTGATTCCATTGATTTCGATTGGGTTGATGAACGGGTGGAGAACTCGTACGGGCAATTGGCGCCTTTCCTTGGGATTTCATACCCGGCCGGTGTGCGGCGGGCCAAAGCGATTACCTTTAGCGGCTTTTTTGCCAAAGCGGGCATTTCGGGTTATTATGGGCCGTTTTTTAATGAAGTGCAGGTTAACAGGCACTTGCTGCCGGTGGAGTACCCCCTGGTGTTGGCTCATGAAAAGGCGCATCAGCTGGGCATAACGAGCGAGGCGGAGGCGAACTTTTACGCTTGGCTGGTCTGCTCCCAGAGTCCGGACCAGGTGTTGCAATACAGCGCCAACCTGTATGTGTTGCGTTACTTTTTATACCAGGCGTACCAGCTGGAAGCTTATGCCGGGTTGGTGAAAAAGATTGATGAACCGGTGAAAGCGGATTTTCGGCGTATCCGGCAGCATTGGCTGAGTTGGCGCAACGAGAAGATTGACCAATACGCTTCGAAAGTGAATGATGCCTATTTGAAAACCAATAAAGTAGAAAAGGGTATTGAGGACTATACCGGTGTTGTGAAGTTTGTGATGGACTTTTCAACCGATTCGCTGGCAACCCAACGGGTGAGCCAGTTGTTAAAACCATACAAAGATTAAAAGAAATGAATGAATTGATCCCCATACATGCCGGTCACTTTTCGTGTGATGGCGGCGCTCTGTTTAGTGTGATTCCAAAACCGTTGTGGTCGCGGGTTTATCCGGCCGATGAAAATAATGTAACCCGGCTGACCATGCGCTGTTTGTTGGTTAAGCAAGGCGATCGGAACATTTTAATAGAAGCTGGCGTAGGCAATCATTATCCCGAAAAAGTCAGGCAGAATAATGGTCATGAGGAAACCGATGCGCTTGCTCAGTCGCTTCAACAACAAGGGCTGTCAACGGATGACATTACGGATGTGGTGTTTACACACCTGCATTGGGATCATTGTAACGGGGCTGTTTTAAAGGAAGGTGGCCGGTTGCAGCTGGTGTTTCCCAATGCCACGCACTGGTGCAGCCAACGCCAGTGGGAGCATGTGCCCCAAGCCAGTATTCGGGAGCAGGCCGCTTTTTATCCCGAGATTTTGAATTTTCTGAAAAACGAAGGGAACCTGCAGTTGGTGGAGCAGGAAGGGGAGCTTTTTCCCGGATTCAGTGTGCGCTTGTTTGATGGACACACCCCCGGACAGCTAATTCCTTTGGTGGAATCGGATGGTAAAACCTATGTTTACACGGCTGATCTCATTCCAACAAATGCGCATATTCCTATCGTGTGGCTGGCTTCTTACGATTTGTATCCGGTTACGGCGATGGAAGAAAAAGCGTCTTTTTTGAAAGAGGTGGCTGAGAAAAACTACATCCTGTTTTTTGAGCATGACTATTATACCGAATGTGCCACGGTGGAATGGACCGCTAAGGGGCCTAAGCTGAAAGAGAGCTTCCCTTTCCGGATTTGATCCAACTTAGTTGATGGATTGTGTTGATCTGCTGACGATAAGAGTTTCTGGTATTTGTGTTGTGAAGCAGCTCTTAAAGGATGGAATTCTGAAACTTAGGATTTTTTCCTATTTTTGAAGCCTGAAAATCCGTTAAAAATAAAGAGGAAAATTAACGAAAGTGGATTGCCGGAGCATCACTTTCAAGTTTATGAATTTTTAGTTGTTTCATGCCCGAGCCGATCAAGTACATAAAAACAAAGACATTTGTTCTCAATACAATAGACTGGTTTTATCCACTCTTTCGTCCTATTCTTGATTTGCAAACCTTTCGCTATCTGGCGGTGGGAGGATCAAATACGCTGCTGGACATTTTCCTGTACTTTATCTCCTACAACTTCATTATCGACAAGCAGGTGATTTATTTGTCTTCGCAGGTGGCTATCAGCCCGCATATCGCGGCTTTTATCATTGCGTTTCTGGTCACCTTCCCGCTGGGATTTATGCTGATGCGTGGCTTGGTCTTTCCGGAATCGGTCCTTCGGGGGCGTGTTCAGCTAGTCCGTTATTTTTCGGTGGCTATGCTGAATATTGTGCTGAACTATGTGCTGTTGCGGGTTTTAGTTGAGCAATTTCACTTCTTTCCAACGCCTTCAAAGATTATTACTACTGGCATCGTGATTATTGTCAGTTACCTGCTGCAGCGTTTTTTTACTTTTAAGTCCTAACGGGAAAGCAACTCCCTACCGTCACATTTTTTGCTACTGGCTCAGCTTGGTTTAATCTTGCACCCAACTTGTTCCATTAACTCAAATACCCTTGTTTGTTGAACCAGTTGAGGGCATCGTGGATGGCCTGCTCGATGGGCGTTTGCGGTAGTTGCAGTTCGCGCACTGCTTTGGCGGGCGAGTAATAATTGTCAGCCTGGAGTAAAGGAGCATTGATGGAATTGAGTTTGGCGGGTTTGCCGGTTAGGTTTTCATAGCAGGAACCGGCAGTTCCGGCTAATGACAGCAGTGGCTTGGGGATTTTGATGAGTCGTTTGGGGTAGGTTGAAACAGCCTGCATCTTTTTGAAAAACGCTTCATAGCTTAAATTTTCATGGGCTAACAGGTAGCAAGCGCCGGGTTGTCCTCGTTCGATGGCACTAACAATGCCGGTTGCGACATCGTCAACATGAACGAAATTCTTTCCTCCGGAAGGGCAGGGCATCTGTCTTTTGCCATAGGCCATCAGTAGCAACTGGCCTGAGCTTGGCTTAGCATCGTATTTCCCCAGCATAAAGGTGGGGTTGACCACCGTCACCGGAAAGCCATGTTTCTGATGAAAGTTTAGGGCCAGTTGCTGAGCTTCAAACTTGCTGCGCATATAGCCCGATTGGTATTGCAGGGGGGTGAATGGAGTAGATTCGTTGCCCGGATTGCTTTTGGAGCCCGGACCAAAAGCGTTGGCTGAGCCAACCAGGATGAAGCGTTCTACGCCAGCCAGCCGACTTTCTTTCAGCATCCGTTTCACGCCGTCTACATTCGCTGCTTTGTAGTGCTCGTAGGCGGATGGCCATTGCGAAGTGTTGGCTGCTGCATGAATTACAGCTTGACAGCCAGTCAGTGCTTGCCTTACGTGTGCAGCATTTGTAAAATCCCCTTTAAACCATTCCGGACAGACTCCCTCCAGCGAGCGAAGGTTGCTAGTTTCACGAACCATGGCTTTAACCTTGTAGCCGGCTTGCAGCAGCTTTCTGGTCAGGTTGCTTCCAAGCAGGCTGTTTGCTCCGGTTACGAGTACCTTCATAATTACGGGTTTTTCGGTTTTCGCGTTTAAAGATTTGGGTGCCGACAAAGATTCGGAAATTGACGGGTACCAAACGAATGAAAAAGGCATTGATTCGGTTCATCAGGCCCGGGATAATGACTGACTTGCCGCGAAGCATTTTTTTAAGGGCAATTTGTGCTACCTGTTCCGGTGTCATAATGGAAAGTTTGACATAGGAGCTTTGAGCATCAATGCGTTTGCAAACATCTGAGTTGGTCATGATGGGGCCTGGATTTAACACGCTTACCCGGACATTCGTGTCTTGGAGTTCGGCTTCCAGTCCGCGGGAGAAATGGTGGATAAAAGCCTTGCTGGCTGGGTAAATTGTTTTGTATGGAACCGGAGAGAAGGCAGCCAGACTTGAAACGTTTAAAATGTGCGCTGGCGTTTGTTGCTTCAAGCTGGGCAATAGCAAACGGGTGAGGAGGGTCATTGCCCGGATATTGAGTTGAATCATATCGTCGAGGTAGGTCGTTGTGGAATCAATAAAATGCTGAGTGCCTCCAATTCCTGCATTGTTGATCAGAATATTGATTGAAAAGTTACTGGTGGCCCATTGGGCGAATTCTTCCACGGCTACCCGATTGGTGAGGTCTGTTTCTTTGTAAAAAACCTTTATTCCGTGGTTTTGCCTGAGTTGCCTGGTTAAGTCCTCCAGATTCTCATTTGGCAAGGCGCTTAAGACCAGGTTCATCTTTCGATGAGCGCATTCCAGGGCAAAGGCTTTTCCAAGGCCTGTGCTTGCTCCTGTAATTAAGGTATATTGTGAGTTGGGATCTTTCATGTTTATGTCCTCTTTGCAATTTTTATTTTTGTTGAAGCTCGTTCATTTTGTTTGTGAACCGGAAGAAGAATGCAGGCTGTTTAAAATTTTGCACCGAGGCTTCTTCTTTCCAGGAACCCGGGAGTTTTTGAGATCAACCAGTTCGTATTTTTTCTACAGCTCACAGGGGAGGCTGCAAAAATCACACTAAAGGCACTCAAAGCAGAACTTTCGTTCGTTTGAGGGGCTTAATCAATTGAACGCAAAATTGTTTATTAAATTATGGTCTGGTGCTAGCGGGGAGTGTGGTTGCTGTTTTCTTGAGTCAGGTATTCTACGAATGTGGACAAAGCTACACGCTTTAACGCCCAATGGCTGAAATTATAAGCTTACTTGCCCTGTTTGCATAAATTCCTGCTTGTTTGCAGCGAAATGAGTTAATTAAGGAATAGAATAGGCGTTGGTTATCGCCTTTGCAATTCTGGAAAGCGTGTGAATCCAGACTGGCATTATCGTGTGTTTTTTGGTCTGTTCAAAATGCCTTGTTATTTATACCCATTAAAAATAAGGGGCATTTTTGAGATATCTAGATGACTGGATGTCTAAATAACTGAGAATCAAAACCTGATATTTGTTAGTTAAAGGTTAAAAACTTGTGAATTTTTGAGCAGTCCTTATGTAAAAAGACTAATTTTGCAGCCTGATTTTCTTAACAGTTACATTATGGCAGAAAAATATATCAAACTATTTAACGAGTTTCCTCCTGTCAGTACAGAGGCGTGGAAAGAAAAAGTGGTTGCCGATTTGAAAGGTGCCGACTTTGACCGCAAGCTGGTGTGGAGGACAAATGAGGGTTTTTCCGTTCAGCCTTATTACCGGCAGGAAGACCTGAAAAAGTTGGGATACCTTGATGCCCTACCGGGTGAGTTTCCCTACGTGCGCGGAACCAAGACCAATAACAACGATTGGTATGTCCGTCAGAACATCGTAGTAAAAGATTTAGAAGAGTCCAACAAAAAAGCACTTGACGTTTTGATGAAAGGTGTGACTTCGTTGGGCTTTGTTTTTAATGACTGTGCAGAACTGACCGTTGCAGATCTTGGTGTTTTGTTGAAAGACATCTGTCTGGAGTCGGTAGAAGTAAACTTTGTTTGCAAATGCCAGACGTGCAAAATTGCCGGCTTGTTTGCAGAGTATGTGTTGGCAGGCAAGTGGGATGCTAAAAACGTGAAGGCTTCTGTGTCTTACGATCCTTTTGGCAACTACCTGCTTTACGGTCGTATCAAAAATGGTGTTGAGCAAGCGATGACGCAAGCGCAAGACCTGATTGCCAAAACAGCTGAATTACCCAGCTACCGTGTATTGGCCGTTAATGGCAAAAACTTTGGCAATGCCGGAGCTTCTGTTGTCCAGGAGTTGGGTTTTTCGCTGGCTCAGGGTGCTGAGTACCTTTCAAGCTTAAGCGAAGTTGGTGTGGCTGTTGAAGATGTGGCTAAAAACATCAAATTCAATTTGAGTGTGAGCGCCAACTACTTCATGGAAATTGCCAAACTACGTGCCGGTCGCCTGTTGTGGGCTCAAATTGTAAAAGCCTACGAACCCAAGTGCGAATGTGGCTGCAAAATGAAAGTTCATGCCGAAACCGGCAGCTGGAACAAAACATTCTACGATCCCTATGTAAACATGCTGCGTACCCAAACCGAAGCCATGAGTGCTGCTTTGGGTGGAGCTGATTCGATTACGGTGCTTCCGTTTAACGCGATCTACGAAGATCCGACAACATTCTCTGACCGGATTGCCCGTAACCAACAACTGTTATTGAAAGAAGAATCGCACTTCGACAAAATTGTTGATGCTGGTGCCGGTTCATACTATATTGAAGAATTGACTGCGTCGATTGCTGATGAGGCCTGGAAGCTGTTCCTGGAAGTTCAGGATAATGGTGGTTTCCTGGCTGCAGCCAAAGCTGGATTTATTCAAACAAAAGTGAAAGAAATGGCTGCCAAGCGGGATTTAAACGTGGCTACCCGTCGCGAAAATCTGCTGGGTATTAATCAATTCCCGAACTTCACCGAGCGTTTAGAAAAACCAGAAGCTGTTGAGGACGCGTTGAAACCGATGGACCTGACTGCTGAGGACGCTGAAATTGAAACCTTGAAACCTTATCGTGGGGCTCAGGCGTTTGAGGCAATCCGTGTTGCTACGGATAAATATGCCGAGAACAACAAGCGTCCGTTGGCTTTCATGCTTACTGTTGGTAACCTGAACTTCCGCAAAGCAAGGGCTCAGTTTGCCTGTAACTTCTTTGCTGTTGCCGGTTACGAAGTAAAAGACAACAACGGTTTTGCTACGGTTGAAGAAGGTGTGGCTGCTGCCAAAGAAGCCGGCGCTGATATCGTGGTGATTTGTAGCTCTGATGATGAATATGCTGAAATGGCTCCTGCTGCTTTCGAAGCCATCAATGGTGAAGCAATCTTTGTTGTTGCCGGCGCTCCTGCTTGCACCGACGAGCTGAAAGCCAAAGGCATTGAAAACTTCATTCATGTGAAAAGCAATTTGCTGGAAGAATTGAAGGCGTATCAAAGCAAACTTGGAATTTAAACCTAACGCAAAGACACAGAGACGCTAAGATGATTTCAAAAATTGAATATGAAGAAATTGGGAGAAAAATAGTCCATGCATCTTATGAAGTGCATCGTGAACTTGGTCCCGGTTTGTTGGAATCAGTTTATGAAGTTTGTCTGGCCGAAGAACTTAGAAATCTTCATTTAGAGGTTGAAAGGCAAGTTAAACTGCCAGTGATTTTTAAAGGAAAGGTTCTCGAGAAAGAGTTTTTTATTGATTTGTTAGTTGAAAAGTCGATAATCATTGAGCTTAAAGCCGTGGAAATTATCTTACCGGTGCACGAAGTTCAGTTATTGACCTACATGAAATTAGCCAATATGAAACTTGGATATTTAATAAATTTCAATGTCCCATTAATTAAAACTGGGATCAAACGAAAAGCAAATAACTATTTTGTTTAATTCTTGGCGACTTAGCGTCTTCGCGTTTAAAAGTTTTTAATATGAAACCAAATTTTAAAAATATCAATATAAAGACAGCTGCTGCCCAGCCAGAGGCGAGTGAGTGGGCTGCTCAAAACAAAATTGAAAAAGACTGGGTGACTCCGGAGCAAATTCCGGTGAAGCCAGTGTATACCAAAGAAGATTTGGAAGGTATGGAGCATTTGAACTATGCGGCCGGTTTGCCACCATTCCTTCGCGGACCTTACTCAGCCATGTATGCCATGCGTCCATGGACCATCCGTCAGTATGCCGGATTCTCAACAGCTGAAGAGTCGAACGCGTTTTACCGTCGTAACCTGGCAGCCGGACAAAAAGGGCTTTCAGTAGCTTTTGACCTGGCAACGCACCGCGGCTATGACTCGGATCACCCACGTGTAGTTGGTGATGTGGGTAAAGCAGGTGTAGCTATCGACTCGATTCTGGATATGAAAATCCTGTTCGACCAGATTCCATTGGATAAAATGTCTGTATCAATGACCATGAACGGAGCGGTGCTTCCGGTAATGGCTTTCTACATTGTTACAGCATTGGAGCAAGGCGCTACGCTGGATCAGCTTTCGGGAACCATTCAGAATGATATTCTGAAAGAATTCATGGTGCGGAACACCTACATTTACCCACCAGAGTTCTCGATGAAAGTGATTGCTGACATTTTTGAATTCACGTCGCAAAAAATGCCAAAGTTCAACTCCATCTCTATTTCGGGTTACCACATGCAGGAAGCTGGTGCAACGGCCGATATTGAAATGGCTTACACGCTGGCAGATGGTTTGGAATACCTGCGAACAGGTATCAAAGCCGGATTGGATGTGGATGCCTTTGCACCACGTCTGTCTTTCTTCTGGGCCGTTGGAATGAACCACTTCATGGAGATTGCTAAAATGCGTGCTGCTCGTATGATTTGGGCTAAATTGGTGAAACAATTTAATCCTAAAAACCCAAAATCGATGGCTTTGCGCACGCACTCGCAAACATCGGGTTGGTCGTTGACTGAGCAGGATCCGTTTAACAACGTAGGTCGTACAGCTATTGAAGCGATGGCGGCTACTTTGGGTCACACGCAGTCGTTGCACACCAACGCGCTGGACGAAGCGATTGCTTTGCCAACCGATTTCTCTGCACGTATTGCACGTAACACGCAGCTGTACATCCAGCAGGAAACTGAAATTTGCCGTGGAGCCGATCCATGGGCTGGTTCGTACTATGTGGAGTCATTGACGCAAGAGTTGTACACCAAAGCCTGGGCCTTAATTGAAGAGGTTGAGAAACTGGGAGGTATGTCGAAAGCCGTTGAGACTGGTGTTCCAAAAATGCGGATTGAAGAAGCTGCTGCCCGTGCTCAGGGACGTATTGACAGCGGTGCTCAAACCATTGTTGGCGTGAACAAATACCGATTGGAAAAAGAAGATCCGATTGATATTTTGGACATTGACAATACGGCTGTTCGTTTGTCACAAATTGACCGGTTGAAGAAACTGCGTGGTGAGCGTAACGAAGAAGAAGTGAAACAAGCCTTGGCAGCCATTACCAAATGTGCTGAAACAGGCGAAGGTAACTTGCTTGACCTTTCGGTTAAAGCCGCGCAAAAACGTGCTTCGTTGGGTGAAATTTCAGACGCCTGCGAAAAAATCGTAGGACGTTATAAAGCTGTAATCAGAACAATATCAGGCGTGTATTCATCAGAAAGTAAACAAGATAAAACCTTCGCTGAAGCTCAGGAATTGGCGAAGAAATTTGCTGAGCTGGAAGGTCGTCAGCCACGGATCATGATTGCCAAAATGGGGCAGGATGGTCACGATCGCGGCGCTAAAGTAGTAGCAACCGGTTATGCCGACCTTGGCTTCGATGTGGATATGGGACCGCTGTTCCAAACTCCGGAAGAAGCTGCCAAGCAAGCCGTTGAAAACGACGTACACGTGATGGGTGTTTCTTCTCTGGCTGCCGGACACAAAACATTGGTGCCTGCCGTAATTGCTGAGTTGAAAAAACTGGGTCGCGAAGACATCATGGTGATTGCCGGTGGTGTAATTCCTGCTCAGGATTATCAATACCTGTACGATGCTGGTGTTGTTGCGATCTTCGGACCTGGTACAAGTGTATCAGCTGCCGGTAAAAAAATCCTTGAGATTTTGATTTCAACGCACGAAGAATAAATGCTGACTGTTATTGAGCAGCTGACTCCGAGTCACCTGCTCAATTCACCATATAAAAGGCCATTTCCGAGAGGGAGTGGCTTTTTTTTTGTTGCTCAGTCCGTTTAAAAAGAAAAAGCGTCATCCCGAATTTATTTCGGGATCTGTTTGCTCTTACTTGTCAGCCTTTTAAGTCCCATAGAGATGCCGAAACAAGTTCGGCAAGACTCGCAAATGGAAGGTGACTCCTTAGTGAAGATCGTCATCCTGAACTTGCTTCAGGGTCTGTCCGCGAATTTTGGTTCTGCTTTTTAAAAAATGCTTTCGCTTTTGCCCGGTCGGCAATTAGCAGTTCTCCATTTTGCTGAAGAAACCAATCACTGGATAGATCTTTCATTTTAGGATTGTTTTCTCTAATCAGATTGATTTTCCAATCGCGATGCCAATTTTTAAGTTGTTTTTCCCGATTGATGCATTCGTTCATGCCTTCTATTTTCTCATAATACATCAAATCAGTCAGGTTGTACTTTTTGGTAAAGGCTGATCCGATGCGCTTTTTGTGTTCGAGTATTCTTCGTTTAATATCGGAAGTAACGCCAATGTAAAAGGTTGTTCGATTTTTGTTCGAGAGGATATAAACGAAGCCTTTATGCATGTGTGAAGGTTTGTTGGTTAAAGGTAAGCATTTGGGCAGAGAATTTTCTGCCTTCAAGTAGGCAGATGCCGTAACAAGTTCGGCAAGATTCGCAAATGGAAGGTGACTCCTTAGTGAAGATCGTCATTCTAAACTTGCTTCAGGATCTGTTGGAGGTAAAAGCCCTTTCTGGTTGTTGGGAAGAGGCCGGAATAAATTTGGACAAACGGCTTCGTGAAATAACAACCCGAATGGGTGAAGTTGGCTCCACCAGGAAAGTTTAAAGCATAAAAAATGCGGTCTCTTGTGGATAACCGCATTGGAAAAAAAGTTTTGGGACTTCTTATTTTACAGCAACTGCGTAGTCGTAAACTTCATTTCCTGAAGCCAATACCACTTGGTAATCTCCTGTAGCTAATTTAGAAAGGTTAAGTCCTTCGTTTACAGAGAAAGAATTTTCCAATGCTTTGCTGTAAACAAGTTGGTCGCCATCGTAAATGTATAAGCTTGTTTGTTCGCCGGAGTAGTTCAGAAAAGCAATACGCAATACGTCGTTGTTGAATGAGAAGTATGGAGCTGCCAAGGTTTTTTCTTTTCCTACGACGATTGAACCGCGGTCAATTGAGAAGGGACGTTCTCCTTTTACATCATCAATACTTACAGTCAGGGTGTAGTCTCCGTTTTCCAATTTTGAGAAATCATACACTTTGCGGTAGTCTGCTACATTTTCCTCAGTTTCTTTAAAGTAAACAACATCGCCTTGCTCATCTTTAATGCTGATTTGGAATTTGGTTTCGGCATTGTTTGAAATGGCCACCACAGCCTGATCGCCATTGATCGGCAGAATGTTTACACGCAAGCTTCCCGCTGCCAGGGCGATATTTGCAATAACTGTTAATGCAAACATCATGGTAATTGTTCTAAATGTTTTCATAGTTTTGAATTTTAAATGGTCACTACTAAATGACACTTACAAAAGTAAGATGTTTTACAACATGTGCTGTAAAACATGCGTTAAGGGTAGGTTAATTTTATGCGATCAGATTAATCAATAAAATTGATGGGCTTAAGAATTCATCTAATATGTGTGTTTAGAGGGGATTGGAGATGCGAGTGGAAGGTTATCAATAATTGTGCCATAAAAAACCGGGGTGTTAATTTTTAATAAAATTCATGGAAATACAAATCTTACAATTACTGGAAGGTGCCCGGCAGGCACAAGGATTAACCGTTATTATTGATGTGTTCCGGGCTTTCTCGGTAGCTTGTTATGCTTTTGATGGAGGAGTGGAGCGTATTTATCCTGTGGGACAGATTGAGCTGGCTTATCAACTCAAAAAGCAGCATCCGGATTACTTGCTTGTTGGTGAGCGGAACGAGCAGAAGCCCGAAGGTTTTGATTTTGGGAACTCGCCTTCGCAATTGGTCAGTACCCAGCTTGCTGGTAAAACAATGGTACATACCACCAGCAGCGGTACACAGGGGATTGTGAATGCAACGGGTGCCGATGAGATTATAAGCGGAAGCTTTGTTAATGCCGACGCTATTATTCAATATATACGGCAGCGGCAACCCGAAAAGCTCTCGCTGGTATGTATGGGGTATGCCTGCCAGCAACCAACTGACGAAGATACTTTCCTGGCGGAATACATCAAGGCGAAATTGCTGGATGAGCCGGTTGACTTCCCGACTATGGTTGAGCGCTTGCGTCATGGTGCCGGAGCACGTTTTTTTGTTCCCGAAAAACAAAGCTGGGCTCCTGCTGTTGATTTTGATTTATGCCTGGACCTGGATCGCTTTAACTTTGTGTTGAAAGTTGAGCGGGAAGAGGACTTGTATTTTCTGAAAAAGATCGAACTTTAGGCTATTGGAACGCCTTGCTGGGAAGGGTAACTTTGCTGCCTTTGTTTATGGAAGTGCTATGCAGATGCAAAGTTTCCAGGCTACGGAAGTGTCTGATTTGCTGAAATTAGAAGAATGAATAGGTAAAATGCTATGAAAAAATACAATTTTGATGAACTGGTTGACCGGACCAATACCAACAGTTTGAAATATGACGCCCGGGAGCAGGTGTTTGGAACCATGGATGTGTTGCCTCTTTGGGTGGCCGATATGGATTTTAAGACGCCGGACTTTGTGATGGATGCCTTGCGGAAGCGTTTGGAACATGAGGTTTTAGCGTACACGTTTCGCGGCGATTCTTACTCGGATGCTATTCTGAATTGGTTGGAGCAGCGGCACGATTGGAAGATTGATAAGGAATGGCTTTCATTTAGTCCGGGGGTTGTGGCTGGATTAACCCTGGCCATTGAAACTTATTCCAAGGCTGGTGATGAGGTGATTTTGCAACCACCAGTGTATTTCCCGTTTTTTGATTCGATTAAGGGAACCGGACGAAAGCTTGTGGAAAACCCGCTAAAGCTGGAGAATGGTCGCTACACGTTCGATTTTGAGGATCTTAAGCGCAAAATTACGCCCAACACCAAGATGTTGTTGTTGTGTAATCCGCAAAATCCAGGGGGAATGGTTTGGACACGCGAAGAACTGACCCAGCTGGCAACAATCTGCCTGGAGAATAACGTGTTGATTATTTCGGATGAAATTCATGCCGACCTGGTGTTTGATGGCTATAAGCACATTCCCTTGGCTTCGCTGTCCGATGAGATTGCCGACAACTGTGTGGTGTTAATGTCGGGAAGTAAAACCTTCAACATTGCCGGTTTAACCACCTCTTTTGTGGTCATTCCTAATAAGCGTCTGTTGGTGCGCTACAACCGGAGTTTGCAGGTACCGCACTTGCATATGGGGAACATTTTTGGCTCGCTGGCCCTGGAAACAGCCTTGCGCGAAGGAGCCGACTGGGTGGATCAAATGATGGATTACTTACAGGAAAACTACCGCTTTTTAGAGACTTTCCTGAAAGAGAAAGTGCCTCAGATTGTTCCGATGAAACCCGAAGCAACTTACCTGATCTGGCTGGATTTTTCAGCCTGTAAGCTGACGGATGATGAACTGAACGACCGATTGATTAATGCCGGTGTTGGTCTGAACCGGGGCATCCAGTTTGGAACGCAAGGGAAGGGCTACATGCGAATCAATATTGCCTGTCCAAAAGCAACGCTGGAGCAGGCATTGATTCGCATTCAGCAAGCGTTTGCCTAAAAATTCTGTTTAACCCATTGAGCCATTTCCGTTGTATCTTGTGCAAGCATGCAACGGAAATGTTGTTTGGGGCAGTAGGCTTTGCCAATTTTAGAGCAGGGTTGGCAGTTTAATCCGTTTACTTTGAAGATGCGGGATTGAGGATGCGGCTGGTAGGGAGTCATTCCCAGGTCGGGGATTGTGCCGCCCCAAATCGAAAGAATCTTTTGCTGAAAGGCTGCGGCAATATGCATGAGTCCGGTGTCGTTTGAAATAACCAGCCGGGCCTTTTTGACCAACGAGGCCGATTGGTTCAGGCTTAGTTGATGGCACAAATTAAGCACTCTGCCCGATGTTTGTTCTTCAATCTTTTGGGCCAGCTCCAATTCATTTTTCCCGCCGAGTAAGACAAAGGGAACCTGGGTTTTTGCAATCACTTCCAGGTGCTTTTCGGCAGGAAACCGTTTGGTGTAAAAGCTGCCGGCCAAAACCAGAGCAACATAGCCCTGCCTGAATTCTTCGGGTAAGTGACTCAGGGGGTAATCTTCTTCTTCGGGAATGAAATAATCCAATCCCTGTCCGTCGTTTTTAATGCCCAGCGGCGCCACGGTGTTCATCATCCGGTCGACGATGTGAATTTTGGGCATCAGATTCATTTTAAGGGTAATCAGCAGCCATTTTTCGATATTCAGCTTGTGCAGACTGTAGGTTTTCTTGCGCAGGTTGCGTCGTATAAACTGGCTACGCAGGTTGTGGTGCAAGTCCACAATGTAGTCGTAATTTTCCTGTTGAAGCTGTTGCATCAGTTCGGTCAGGTTGGATTGCAGCAGAAAGAGTTGATCGATGTACGGATTGGCCCGAAGCAGATCTTCATGTTTTTTCTTGGTTAAAAAATGAATTTCAGATTCAGGCAGCTGCTTTTTTAAGCAGCGCAGCACCGGGCTGGTCAGAACAATGTCGCCGATGGAGCTAAACCGTATGATGAGTATTTTAGGAGCCAATGCTAAAAATAATACCCTGAAAGATATTGATCTTTCAGGGTATTATCAATTAATGAGTGTAAATATATTTATGCTGATTCAGTCAGCACAATAATTTTATTCTTTTTTACTTCTACCACACCACCGTTAATGTCAAAATAGCTCACCTTGTCACCTTTTTCAACAATCTTGATTTTTCCTGCTTCCAGGGTCGAGATGATAGGGGCGTGGTTTTTCAGAACAGCAAAGGAGCCTTTGCTGCCTGGCAGTTTTACCAGGCTTACTTCACCTGAATAAACTTTTGTCGAGGGTGTTATAATTTCAAGAAACATGGTTATGGGTTTTAAGCATGGGCTTCAGCCAGCATTTTTTCACCTTTCTCGATGGCTTCTTCAATCGTTCCAACCAAGTTGAAGGCTGATTCGGGATATTGATCCACTTCACCATTCATGATCATGTTGAAACCTTTAATGGTATCCTCAATGGAAACCAGTTTTCCTTGCAGTCCTGTAAACTGTTCGGCTACGAAGAATGGCTGAGACAGGAAGCGCTGTACCCGGCGGGCACGGTGAACAACCAGTTTGTCTTCTTCCGATAGTTCGTCCATTCCAAGAATGGCGATAATGTCCTGAAGCTCTTTGTAGCGTTGCAGAATTTCTTTCACCTGCTGGGCACAGTTGTAATGTTCCTGCCCAACAATATCGGCAGTCAGGATTCGCGAAGACGATTCCAGCGGATCAACTGCGGGATAAATTCCGAGCTCTGATATTTTTCGGCTCAATACCGTTGTAGCATCCAAGTGCGCAAAGGTTGTGGCCGGTGCAGGGTCAGTCAAGTCATCAGCAGGTACGTAAACGGCCTGAACCGATGTAATTGATCCGTTTTTGGTTGAGGTGATTCGCTCTTGCATTTCACCCATCTCAGAAGCCAGCGTGGGTTGGTAACCTACCGCTGAAGGCATCCGTCCTAAAAGGGCTGACACCTCTGAACCTGCCTGTGTGAAACGGAATACGTTGTCAACAAAGAACAGGATATCGCGTCCACCAGAGCTGCTGCCGTCACCGTCGCGCAAGCTTTCTGCAATGGTCAATCCGGAAAGTGCTACCCGGGCACGGGCGCCGGGAGGTTCGTTCATCTGTCCGAACACCATGGCCAGTTTTGATTTTTTCAGGGCTTCCGGGTCTACTTTTGAAAGGTCCCATCCGCCTTCTTCCATCGATTTGCGGAACTCATCACCATAGTCAACAATTTTCGCTTCAATCATTTCGCGAAGCAAATCGTTTCCTTCACGGGTCCGTTCTCCTACTCCAGCAAAAACCGAAAGTCCGCTGTGCGCCAAAGCAATATTGTTAATCAACTCCTGAATCAATACGGTTTTTCCAACACCAGCACCACCAAACAGACCAATTTTACCCCCTTTGGCATAAGGCTCAATCAAGTCAATTACTTTAATTCCGGTGTAAAGCACTTCTGTTTCAGTGGTCAGGTCTTCGTATTTCGGTGGTTTATTGTGAATGTTCAATCCTTGCTTGGGAAGGTTCTTCATGCCGTCAACGGCATCGCCGGTAACATTCAGCAAGCGTCCCAGTGCAATTTGCCCTTGTGGCATCGTAATGGCTTCACCGGTTGCTACAACGTCCATTCCGCGTCTGATTCCGTCTGTTGAATCCATTGAAATGGCGCGAACCGTGTTTTCTCCAATGTGTTGCTGGCACTCAACAACCAGGTTGTCCTGGCCTTCGCGAACAATTTCTAAGGCATCGTAAATATTGGGGAGTTCACTGCCTTCCCGGTCGAAACTGATATCAACTACAGGTCCAATAACCTGTACTACTTTTCCGATATTTTGACTCATGATAAAAAGTTTACTTCTGTGGAGCCGGAAATTACAAAAACCAGCTTAATTGAACAAATTTAATGGGTTTTATATTGTCTGTTGTTTTTACAACAATAGCAAACGCTTTTTAGTGCTTAATGTTCACGTTTCATGATGGTTTTAGCCAATAAAATCAATGGTTGCTTCCGATCGTTTTCAAGCTCAATGGCTTGTAATTCACCAAGTGCTGCCTGATAGTAATCGTCTGATTTTTGACTGCTGATTTCCTGAAGATTCAGTTCGCCATATATTTTTTTGACTGCGGCCACTTTTTCTTCCGGGGCGAAGTCTGTTTTATTGATCCAGTGTTCTAATTCGGCTCGTTGTGTGGGCGATGCCAGTTCGAGTGCTTTGAGCAAAAGGAATGTCTTCTTATTGGATAAGATGTCACCACCGATTTTTTTACCGAATTTGGCTTGATCGGCAAAAACATCCAGGAGGTCATCCTGCAGCTGAAAGGCCAGTCCAAGATTGATTCCAAAACGGTAAAGACGCTCAGCGTCAGCTTCGGGAGCTTCTCCCAGCAGTGCTCCCATCTTCATTGCTCCGGCAATCAGTACGGCTGTTTTTAGCCGAATCATTTCCAGGTAATTGTCGATGCTGACATTGGACTGGCTTTCAAAGTCCATGTCGTATTGTTGCCCTTCGCAAACTTCCATGGCCGTTCTCGAAAACAGTTGGGCTACCAGCTGAATGGCGGGATGCGCAGTTTTTAGCAGGTACTGGTAAGCCATGATAGACATGGCATCGCCTGAAAGAATAGCCACATTCTCATTGTATTTCTTGTGAACTGCAGGTTGGTTACGTCGGATTTCCGCCTTGTCCATGATGTCGTCGTGCAACAGGGTGAAGTTGTGAAATACTTCAACAGCTAGCGCGGCTTGCAAGGCCTTGTTCACATCGCCTCCAAATAAATCGCAAGCCATCAAAAGCATTACCGGACGCAGGCGTTTCCCGCCCATGTGTAGCGTATATTCAATGGGTTGGTACAGATTTACCGGTTGGGTTTGTCCGATTTGCGTTGCTTCCTGCTGGAGTTGTTCTACCAGCAGCTCCTGGAGTTCCTGGATTGAATACATGGCTTTCATAGCTTTTTGTCTTCTTGATTAGTACCTTCTATTTCCAGCTCATCCAGCTCGATGTCCTCTTCTTCATCAAAGATTTGGAGCAAAGGTTCGTGGAATGACTTAGTGGTCGTGTATTTTTCGAGCCCTGCCAGAAGCGAGGGAAGTAGAATCAGGTTTGAAGTGATTGCGACAAATAAGGTTAGCGAAACCAGGATACCAAGGGCTGCTGTACCCCCAAACTGGGAAACGCTGTAAACACCAAATCCGAAGAAAAGAACCACAAAGGTGTAAATCATGCTCACGCCTGTTTCACGCAGGGCCAGCTTGACGGACTCCTGAATATTCCAGCCGGTGGCTGTTAGTTCTTGCCGGTACTTGGCCAAAAAGTGAATGGTGTTATCGACCGAAATACCGAAAGCAATACTGAAAACCAGAATAGTGGAAGCCTTGATGGGAATATCCACAAAACCCATGATTGCTGCAGTAAATATGAGCGGAATGATGTTCGGTATTAATGACATTAGCACCATGCGCCAGGAGTAAAACATAACGGCCATAAAGGTGGCAATCAGGAAGATGGCCAGGGTGAGGCTGCTAAACAAGTTTTTTACCAGGTACTGCGTGCCTTTGAAGAAGGTTACGCTGGAGCCGGTTACGGTTACATCGTACTTGTCGGCCGGGAAAACGGAGTCAACTTCCTGCTTAAACTCGGTGTAAAGCTCTTCCATGCGTTTGGTGCCCACGTCATGCATCCGAATGCTGATTCGGGTTACTTGTTTGGTGCTATCCAAAAAGGAATGAAGGGCGCTGACTCCAGCAGCTTCATCTTCATTACTTTTGGTGGCGTAACCCAGTATGAAGTTTTTTTCCTGGTTGTTAGGCAGACTGTAGTAGCGCTCATTGCCATTATAGAAAGCCTGTTTCGAGAATTTTAAAATATTCAGCAACGACATGGAAGACGACAGTTCATCGTAATTTTCCAGTCGTTTTTCCAATTGGTCAATGCGTTTGAAATTGCTGAGGCTCATGACTCCGTTGGGGCGTTGGGTATCAATAATGATTTCCAGAGGCATCAATCCGTCAACTTGTTTTTCAAAGTATTTCAGGTCCTTGTAAATGATGTCGCTTTCCGGAATATCGTCGACCATGTAGCCAGAGCTCTTTATTTGCGAAATGCCATAGAAACCCAGCAGCAATACGCCAATGGTGGAAATGTAAACCAGCTTGCGGTGCTTCTGTGAAATGGTTTCCAGACGCATAACGATAAATTGGAAGAGTTTGCTTTCCAAGTGCTTAATGTGACGCTCGCCCGGAGGTTTGGCAAAGCTAAATAAAATGGGAATCAGCAGCAGCGAAAGAACAAACAAGGTCAAGATGTTCAGGGCAGCAATAACTCCAAATTGTCTTAGAATTTCACTGTTTGTAATTACAAAGGTGGCAAACCCGGAAGCCGTGGTCAGGTTGGTTAAAAAGGTGGCATTCCCGATTTTAATAATGACCCGCTGCAAGGCTTTTATGTTATTTCCGTGATTCCGAAATTCGTGATGGTACTTGTTCAGCATGTAAATACTGTTGGGAATACCAATTACGATGAGCAGGGACGGAATCATCCCGGTGAGCAGCGTAATTTTAAATCCAAACAGCGCCATGGTTCCCATGGCCCATATCACCCCGGTAATAACAATCAAGATGGGGAAAAGAACGGCTTTGAACGATCTGAAAAACAGAAAGAGGGTGATGATACAAAGCAGCAGGGCCAAGGCACTGAACAGGTAAATTTCTTTTTTGATTTTGATGGAATTGACAACCCGAATGTAAGGGAGACCGGAATAGTGGAGGTCTAATTCGGTTTTCTCGGAGAAGGCTTCGCAGGTCTTTTGAATCGAAGTCACCATTTTTTCCCGCTGTTTCGACTTCATTTTATCTTTGTTGACCGAAATGGCCAGCAAATAAAAGTCGGACTCCTCATTGTATAGTAAACCACGATAGAAGGGCAGGCTGTGAAAGAGCGAGGCCAGGCTGTCGAGTTGTTGCTGGGAATTGATTTCTTCCGGGAAGATTTCTTCAATTTCAAAACTGCGCTTTTCCTTGTTCTTCCTTAAATTATAAGCGTTGGAAACCGACAGTAGATTTTCAACCCCGTCAATCTGGTCCAGGTTGGAGACCAGTTCATGCCAGGCTTCAAAATGATCCAGCTGGAAAAAATCCGGATCTTCAACACCCACGACAATCAGATTACCTTCTTCTCCAAAAATTTCTCTGAACTTTTGGTAATCAACATAAGCACTGTCTTTTTTAGGAAGCAACTGTGCCGCCTCATAGGACATTTCAACTCTACTGGCCTGATAGGCCATGAAAATGGTAACAAGTCCTAATATTGAAAGTAATAAACGCCTGTTTCTAAGTATAATACCGGAGAGCCAAACCCACATAATCAAAATTCGTATAAAAAATTATGGCGAAAATAGTTAATAAAATGGGATTACGAAAGAAAGCATTGGTGCAGCTTCCCTTCATTAATGATAAAGAAAGATTCGTGATTTAAAGGGGTGAAAACCTTGTTTTTAATGGGGCAAAACAAGTTGGATACGGAAGGGAGCAAGCCTGCTTAAAGAATGGGACGTAATGAAAGGTGTTGTTTGAATTGGAATTAGGAGAAACGCAAATCAATAAAATTAGAAGTTATGAAAAAATATTTTTACCTGGTTGCCACTCCCGAGTCCATTATTGTTTCGCATTTGCAACCACATGACTTTGGGAATTACCTTTCGGTAGGTACCCAAAAACAGCTTCATGGGGAGGTGATTTTTTTTGAATTTGATCCCGACCATACCAAACTGCATCAGGATTATATCAATTTAAAAATGAAACCCTATGATGATGGAGAGCCCAAACGTTCGGTTTATCTTTCCATTTACCGCTGTTTTGAAGCAATTCCTTTGCGTGCTCTGCGTAATCTTTACCTGGTGACTGATGACGGAAAGGTGCTGGAAATGGCAGCTCATGATTATATTCCGAAGACTACCAAGGAAATTCACTTGTATCAACAATTAATTCCGGTGACTACGCGGGTGGCCAGTAAACTTTCGCCGGTTGATTTTATTCGCCGTTTAACCGATTTGAATCAACCCGTGTCAGCTCCCAAGGTATTTTTAGTGGATTTGAAATTGAATGACTGGGGAACAAATCCCGATGGCCCCCTAAGCGATTTGCCTTATCCGAATCCGGATCATCTTCGGGATTGTATCAAGAAGTTGAAACTATCGTCAGCTCGTCAAACTAAAACCGTCTTGCGTTTTTTGCGCGATGACATTTCGTATCGAACCATTCAAACCGGGTTTTTTGTAGGCGACCAAAAGCAGTACCTCTTTTATCCGTTTCCTTCGGAAAAAGATTTGGAAGAAAAATATTATTCCTGGTGGCGTTCGGCTTTGGTTCGGCACTTTTAAAGTAAGGTTGGTGATAATCAGAATCTTTAGTTAGGTGTGCGCTGGGTGTACCTATTTCAAAGGGGTTTGGTCGGAAAAAAAATATCGATCAAAATGAATAATTTTTTCTGTTTTTGTTTTTTCTTTCCAAAAAAGCTCCTATTTTTGCATCGCTTTTGAAACACAAAGCAACAGTTCTAAAGATAAAAATTCCCTAGTAGCTCAGTTGGTTAGAGCGGCGGACTGTTAATCCGTAGGTCGTAGGTTCAAGTCCTACCTGGGGAGCTCAAAAAGGTCAATCAGAAATGGTTGACCTTTTTTTTGTCCCTGATTTAAGAAGCTGAAAGTCTGAGAAACCTCCAACAAATAGTAAATAATTCCAAATACACACCCGATTCGGATATTGTGATTTATTCTGAAGTAGTTTTTTAAGTAGATTTGTACGTAAACAAAAAATTCACATTTATTAATCGAACAGAATAGTATCATGAAAAAACTAAAAACATTCCTATTACTTTTTGTATTTACTTTAACTAGCTTCGTTTCGGTGCAGGCACAGCGTGTTGAAAGCGATTCGAATGTGATTGGGAAATGGGATCTTACGATCACCATGGAGAAAGAACAATTAGAGAATCTCGGAATTTTCAGACACGGTTTAATGGCCTCGGATGGTTTCCCCGGATGGTTGGAAATTAAATTGTCTGGTTTCTCAACACTTGTAGGATATTATGTAGGATACGAAGGAAGTGCAAGACCAATTGCAGAAATTCATTATTCAGCGAGTGAAGATAAATATCATTTTACCATTCCACCACAATGGATGGATATTGATGACATCTATTTTGAATTTACGATAAAAGACGATGTGTTGACCGGATATAAAGTACTTGATGGCAACAAACTGAAATGGACTGGTGTTCGTGCGCCTTCTTTGGAAAGAACAGAACCAGCAATTTGGGGAAATCCGATTAACCTGCTTACGGACAACATGGACAAATGGATCATTCCGGCGAACAATAAGTTCCGGATGATTGATGGTGTTATGGTGAACACAGAAAAAGGTGGCAACCTGGTTACCAATCAAAAATTTGACGATTTCAAGCTTAGCGTCGAATTCCGCTATCCGGAAGGAAGTAACAGTGGAATTTACCTTCGTGGCCGTTACGAACTTCAAATTGAAGATTCAAAAGGAAGAGCTGATGCGGTAAGTATTGGTGGTATTTACGGATTTATTGCTCCTTCGGTTAACGCTGCTAAAAAACCGGGAGAATGGCAGACTTACGAAATCACGCTTGTAGGCCGCCATGTAACCGTTGTTCATAACGGTATTGAAACGGTTTCAAACCGACCAATTCCTGGAATTACAGGAGGTTCGCTTGATAGCAAAGAGGGAGAACCGGGCCCCATCATGGTGCAAGGTGATCATGGACCCATCGAGTTCCGCAAATTTGTGATTACACCAGCTGTCAACTAAGTGGTGTTGTAAAAATAGTTTTCTTTAAACGTGGAATTGTTGCAAACAGGTGCATATTACCACTGTTGGAGAGCTAAAAAGGTCAATCAGACGATGATTGGCCTTTTTTTTGCTCAACGCCTTGGTGCCTGGGCTGACGAAA
Source organism: uncultured Sunxiuqinia sp. (assembly GCF_947495665.1). Classification (GTDB taxonomy): domain Bacteria; phylum Bacteroidota; class Bacteroidia; order Bacteroidales; family Prolixibacteraceae; genus Sunxiuqinia; species Sunxiuqinia rutila. The sequence continues at coordinate 83,205 of NZ_CANLZV010000006.1, read as the reverse complement.
TCTCAAAGACAGGCATTTTTGTCCACTTGTTAATAAAAGGGTAAGAGATGATCTAAAGGAGCTGTTTAAGAACATCAATTTTTGATTTTTAATTAATAAAAAGCACTTTTGTGGTCCGGTATTTAGAGGGTAATTCTAGATACTCGGGGCACTCTTCGAGACCGTTCTCTGGTCTCCTGTTTCTCCCGATTACATACTAAATCTTTTAGAAATGCTGAATAGAATTTCAACGAATAACAATTCCTCAATCTATCAAATTGAGGAAGAAGGGAAAACAAGTGTCAACCGCTTGCTTGTTTCCAGTGCTGAAACGCGTGCAATTTGCAATGATTCAACCGTTATGGGGGTTGATTACACGCAAAAGTTAGGCAAAGCCTGTTCGCTGGCTTTAAAAAGTATGCAGGAAGAGCAAGTGATTAAACTGGAAGAACGAAAAACCATTGTTTTTAACATTTTGCGTGGAGGATTGAATTTTGGCTTGCGTCAGGCTATTGCCGATGCTTTTGGCTGGAATTTGCATGGCTCGTCGTTTATCAGTGCCCAGCGTGCGCGGAGGAATCCGGAATCGGAAGAATGGCATATTATTGAAAGTGATTACCAAAAAGTTTACATGCCTCCATCGGCACAAATTGTCATTGGCGATGTTGTGGCTACCGGAACCAGCCTAGAGTTTGGCTTGGAGGCCTTGGTAAAACAAGCCGAAATGAACAACATCAATATTGAATCGATTCTGTTTTTCACTTTTGGAGGACAGCGTACGGAAGAAATTTTGGAAAAAGTGGATGCCCTGTGCCGCGAGAAATTTGAAGGCTACCAATCAACTACCCTCTGTTACATTGAAGGACGTTTTTCCGTTCCAACCATTTCATCGCCATTGACGATAAAACTTACCGGAACCGACTTGGTCAAACGCGATGCGTTAATGACGCCGGAGTTTATCGAAAGTCAATACGAAGCGCCGGCATATGCTATTGAGCGCTGTGTGATTTACGATGCCGGGTCACGGGCTTTTTGGCTTCCTGAATACCTGGAAGATGTGATTGAATATTGGGAGCAGGTGCATACCATGGCCCGCCGGGGCAGAACTTTTACACAGCTGCTCAGTGAACGTTTCCCAGAGCTTGATGCCAGCCGGTTCGCCGATGTTAGTCTGCTGGAAGTGGCCCGTTGTCAGCTGGATAAGTTGAAAACTATTGCAAATTCATAATCAATTCAAACTATACTATATAAGAAATGGAAAAGACGACACACTTTGACCATGACTTTTCATTGTCGCCTGTTGATAAAAATAATCAAAAAGGATTTTGGCCCATGCTGGTTGTTATGCTGGGTTTCACATTTTTCTCAGCCAGTATGTGGGCTGGTGGAAACCTGGGAGCAGGATTAACGGCCGCTAATTTTATTACAGCCGTATTGTTTGGAAACCTTATTTTAGGAATTTACACAGGCTTACTTGCTTTTATTGCCTCCAAAACCAATTTGTCCACTCACCTGTTGGCGCGTTATTCTTTTGGCGAACGCGGTTCCATATTACCCTCGTTTTTGTTGGGAATTACGCAAGTGGGGTGGTTCGGTGTTGGTGTAGCCATGTTTGCTATTCCGGTGCAAAAAGTAACTGGCTTAAATATTTACATGCTGGTTATTGTCTCTGGATTCATTATGACCGCTACGGCCTGGTTTGGAATCAAAGCCTTGACAATACTTAGTTTTATTGCCGTTCCTTCCATCACGTTTTTGGGCTTAATGTCGGTTGGTAAGGCCTTTAATGATTTTGGTGGTACAGAGGCTTGGTTCGATATTGTTCCGTCAAATCCGATTACACTTTATGCTGCAATTGGTATTTGTGTAGCTTCTTTTATTAGCGGTGGCACCTTAACTCCTGACTTTACCCGATTTTCAAGAAACAGCAAAATTGCCGTATCAACCACGCTGATTGCGTTTTTCGTGGGTAATTCGTTAATGTTTTTGTTTGGGGCGGTTGGTTCCGCTTTCTATCAGCAGTCTGATATTAGTGATGTTTTAATGCAGCAGGGAATGATTGTTTGGGCCATGATAATTTTGGGCTTAAACATCTGGACAACCAATGACAATGCACTTTATGCATCAGGCTTAGGTTTTTCAAACATTACCCGTTTGCCTAAAAAAGTAATGGTAATTGTCAATGGTGTTGTCGGGACTTTGCTTGCCCTTTATTTGTACAACAACTTTGTCGGCTTTCTGAATGTATTGAATACCATGTTGCCATCCATTGGCGGGGTGCTCATTGCCGACTTCTACCTGGTGCATAAAATGAAATATGCCAAATTAGCCGAGAAAACGATCACTAAATTTCGCTGGTCAGCCGTTGTGGCGTGGGGAATGGGTGTTTTAGCTGCTACTTTTCTGCCGGGAGTTGCTCCGGTAAATAGTGTGCTTACGTCTATTGTCGCTTATGTGATCATCGAAAAGGTGATTCTTAAAACCAAAACGATTGCGGACAAGGCTTAGCGCACAGCAAGCTGCGCATGTTTCTTGTTGAATAGATAAATACAGGAAGCCTGCTTTGTATTCTGAAAAAAAATGAGTTTGATATGCATATTGTTATCTGTTCAAGTATTGATTTTACGCCACAAATAGCGCAGGTGGCACAGGGGTTAACCCGGTTGGGGCATACGGTGGATATTCCTTTGACCAGCCAGCAAATTATAGCCGGTGAGCTCACGTTGGAGGACTATTTTGCCGAGAAAACCAATGCGGGTGAAAGTGCCCGGCGAAAGATAGAGCATGATGTCATTCGGAGCTATTTTGAGAAGATAAAAATGGCCGATGGGATTCTGGTTTTGAACTTTGATAAAAAGGGCATTGCCAACTACATTGGAGGGAATACCTTTCTGGAAATGGGATTTGCCCATGTTCTGAATAAACGCATCATTCTGTATCGTCCGGTGCCGGAGATGCTGTATACGGATGAATTGCTGGCTTTTAATCCTGAGGTTATTGATGAAGACCTTGCTTTGATTCGTTAAAAACGGCAAGACCGAAGGCCGGTTTTATCCTCAAAGCGATTATTATTTAGCGCGTAAAGCTTGACTTGGAAGCACAGAAAAGCCGATCCAGAAATGGATCGGCTTTTTTATGTTTTTCGGATTTACCTACGTCCGGATCGCTTGCTGGAAGAACTCCGTGATTGCCTGCTTTTCGATGCAGCTTTTGATGTCTTGCTGCTGGAGCTGCTGCTGCGAACCGTTGCTTTAGGCTTTGATGAAGAACTTCGGGATCTTACCGACCTTGAAGAGCTCTTCGGTTGGGAATTCGACTTTCTTGAAACCGAAGTGGATGACCGTTTGGAAGAACTGTTGCTGGGCTTGCTGTAAGACGAACGTGTTGTCCGGTTTGTCTTTATTGTTGTTGATTTCGGAGATGGCCGACTTTGCTTCTTCACCGAAGACTTGGTGCCACTTCTGTAAGTCGAATTACTGCTTGGACTCGTTCTACGTGATACCTTGGTGCTGCGTCCTGAAGACGAGTTGTTAACTGACCTGTTGGGCTGAACGGCTGATGACTTGCGTGTTACACTGCTTCTTCTGTTTACGGAAGAGTTTGGGCTTACCCGTGTTGTTGTGCTCGAGCCCGATCGTTTATGAGATACGGAACTGTTCCGTTTAACTGGCCGGCTACTCACAGATGAGCTGGATGTTCTGCGCCTGCTATCCGAATAGTTTTCGCGTGATCGCTGATTTTTGCGAGCTGTTCGCTTGTAAAGTACATCTCCTTTTCTTCTCAGGTCCGGACGCGAATAGGTTTTCCGGTAGCTTCCTTGTTTTATTCGGGCCGATACCCTCGGAGAATAAGTCCGGACACGACTGTAGTAAAATTTGTTGTAATGTTTGTAATGATGATGGTGCGAATGCCGGTAGTGCGCATAGTAATGGTTGTGATAGTGGGTATGGTACCCATAGTAAGTATGCCAGTAATAGGGGCGCCATGGCCGCCAGTAGGAAGGGTAATGGCCCCATCGCCAGGATGAATGCCAGCTTACGTAGCTCGGACGGTAAATGAACCGAATAACGGGCCAGGCAGCCACCTGAAAAGTGGTAACAGCAACCATGGACGGACGTTCAACGACAACGGTTGAGTTTCCGATATAGCCGGGGTTGGGTCTTTCCTGGTTGTCGGCATAAATGGGTTCAACAATATAATTGGGGCCATAAAGCGCTTCGTCGCCAATTAATTGAATGCGGGCTGATCCGTCATTGAAACGTTCAACGGTAAAAACTGCCACATCTTGTGTTTCATTCTGGTTCAAGGCGGCTCTCAAAACAATGTTGTGGACATGTCCGTCAACATAATCAATTACCATCAGGTAGTCCACCATTCGGTCGCCGTTCAGGTCGAGGTTGTTGATGCGTGAATTTTCATCATTCAAACTTCGTTCAAAATCTTCAAGAGTTTCTGATTCCTGAAAAAGCTTCATGGTGGCGTAGAGGTTGAGGTTGTCTCCAGGCAGTCCGAGGTATTCATTCGGGTAGTTTTTTGCCTGAACGGTACTCGTTGCTGCTATAAGCAGTGCGAGTAGGGATATGATGATTGATTTTTTCATGACATTATGTATTAATTAATGATCTGTTTCCAGTGAAAATACAAAACCTGTACCATTATTCATTTCAGAGATGAACTGGATAGATAAACATGCTTTAAATCAGTTGTTTTTTGTCGGTGTAAATTTTTAAATCGGTCTGAAAATGAGATAAAAAAAAGTCCCATGTTTAATGGGACTTAAGATCTTTAAATGGTAAGTTTATTTTAAACTAAGCTAGTTTAACATTGACTGCATTTAATCCTTTTCTGCCTTCTTGCAACTCAAAGGTTACTTCGTCATTCTCTCCGATATTGTCGATTAACCCGGATGAATGCACGAAATATTCTTGCGATGAATCGGCATCTTTGATGAATCCAAAACCTTTGGATTCGTTGAAAAATTTAACTGTTCCTTTGTTCATGATATGAATAGTTTTAATACCGTGCAAGTTAAGGTTAATTATTGGGAATCTTGCATAGATTACCCAAAAAACACCTGCGCTGGACTTAGTCAGGTCGTTTCATTTGTCAAGCATTGCAAGTTGTTTTTGTTTCACAGGGGGAGATTCTTTTTCGATAGAAAACCCTCAGCCACCCGCAAAGCGCGTAAAGTTCCTTTCTTTTTATATTGATGTGCTTCCATACGATGCAGAATGTTATACAGAATTTGCACGGTTTCCTGCATGTTATCTCCTTTGTTAAGCATTACGCATTCCGAACGGGCTGCCATGGAGGCATCCGTAATTTCGGCGCGGGTTGCAACGCCTTCCTTCGACAGCTTCTCAAGAACCTGGGTGGCCCAGATGTTGGGAATGAAAGCGGCTTCGCACAGCCACAGAATTTGCTCCTGAACTTCAGATATGCGTTCAGCTCCCAGTTCAACAGCCAGGTCGCCGCGAGCAATCATCACTCCGATATTGGGATTGCGCATGGCGGTGATCAACAGCTCGGGAAGGTTTTCAAAAGCATCACTGTTTTCAATTTTTAGAACCAGCCCAATGTCTGATCTTCCGTAGTTTTTCAGCTCGTTCTGAAGGGCAATCACATCGGCGGCCTGGCGTACAAATGAATAGCCAATGATGTCGGCCTGTTCAGTTAGGAAAGGTAGAAAGCTGAGGTCGTCGGAGGAGAGGGAAGGCAGGTTTAGCTTTGAATCAGGGAGGTTAATACCTTTTTCAGCCCGAAGCTTACTTCCCTTTTCAATGTTAGCCCGCACAATCTCCACATCGAGGTATTCTGCGGTGATTGCGCTGATGACTCCTCCGATTTTGCCATCGTCAAACCAGATGTGTTCACCCACGTTCAGGTCGGAAAACTGAATAGGAGAGGCAATTGCAATTTGGGCAGGGGCGATCAGTTCTCCGTCAGCGGAGTATTGGGCATCGCGTCCCAGAATTTCTTCCCGATACACGTGCAAATGATCGCCTTTATGCAAAGTCAGATAATTGATCTGTTTTTTCTTCTTCTTTTTCTTTTTTTTCATCTTGACAGGGCCTGTTCGCATTTTCGGGCCGGGCAAGTCCATGTAAATGCGGCATTCCTGACCTGTTTCCCGACAAGCTTGCCGGACATGTGCAATCATCTTTTCCCAATCTTCCTGTGTGTCGTGGCTGCAGTTTACCCGCGCAACTTCAATCCCCAGCTTAATCAATCGTTTGACAAGTTCGTAATCAGTTGCGGCCTCCGAAGGTAAAGTAACCATAATACGCGTGTTGAGCGACTGGTTGCTTTTTCCCAGCAAGCGGGTGGAGTTATTTTCCAGTACATCGTTACTCCGGAAGTAGTTAACCGGGTGCTCGCCCAGATCGTATTTCCCCTGGAATTTTTTCCCCTGGTACAAGTGCAAAAAGTAAAGGATGTTTTCGATGTTGGCTAAAACATAGCGTTCCGAGTGACCAATGGAAGAGAGTCCCATGGCCGATAGTTCCTCCTGAATCTCCCGGAGTTCAAAGGTGCGTAGTTTCAGGTAGCGAATGAAATTGCGTACGCTGTATTGGTAATTCGGATGCACCGACTGGATCATCGGTTCATAGTTTTCTTCGCATGAGAGAATCGCCTCCCTGATCCTCATCAACCGAAGGATTAATTTGTCAACATCAATAGATTTCATATTCAGACGATTACTTTTTTGTGTTCGGGTGTTTTGCCACTATTTATCCGTTTGAAAATAAAACATAAAGATAAGAATACTTTTAGGTCTTACTATCGGTGTTGGTTCTTTTCAAGTACCTCTGCTCCGGAATTCGGGAGCTTTTGGCGGAGTCAGCCTTCCAGCTGTTTCCTGCACTTGGGACAAAACGACCAGCCTTTTTGGTCAATGTCTTCCACGTAGGTGCTCGAACGCATGACACAAGTCGGGGTAAGGCAGTGGATAAGGCCAAAGGCGTGCCCCAGCTCATGGATCACTTCCTTTCGCAAACGATCAACAAAAACAGGCTCGTTGGGCGCAATGCCATAGCGTTCGTTACGAAGTCGGTATGCCGAAGCAATGCCGCAACGGCCGTTTAAAAAGGCCTGGCCAAAAATGAAGGTGAGAATCGGAATGTATAGATCGACATTGAAAACGGCGAGTGTTTTGGTTTCATCAGAAGCAAATTGCTGGTTGATATCCTGAAGGAGGCGATTTCCGTTGTATTGGCGGCGCGCAGGATCAAAGTAAAGGCTTAGGTCCAGATAACCTTCGCGGACAATAACCGGGATGCGGAATTCCCGTTCGACATCATACATGATTTCACCGAGAAATCGTTTCTCGAAATACCCAAATGAAATTAGTGTGATGTTCTCCGGCTTCATGTATCCGTCGGTTTAAGCAGCAAGCAGGTGGTTTTGTCCGTATCGTCGGGACATGTTTGCCCCATCTTTTTGCTGAATGCTCAATTGTTTGCCTGCTTAAGTTGATATTTCTTGATCTTATTGTATAAAGTCACCCGATCCACTTTCAGCGCTTTGGCCGAAGCCGAAATGTTCCAATTGTACTTATTCAGAATCTGAAGAATATGATGCTTTTCAATATCGTTCAGGCTTTCGAATGAAGGACTGGCTTCCGGTCGGTCGATGGGAAGATCTTTTAAGGTGATTTTCTTGCCGTTCCCAACGACAATGGCTCGTTCAATCATGTTCTCCAGCTCGCGAATATTGCCCGGGAATGGGAATTCCTCCAGACGCTTCAAGGCGGCCGGGTCAATGGTCATTACCGCCCGGTTCATGGTTTTGCAGTATTTCTTGATGAAGTAGTCGACCAGCAAGGGGATGTCGTCGGTACGCTCGCGTAAAGGGGGCACGTTGATGTTGACTACGTTGAGGCGGTAGTAAAGGTCTTCGCGAAAAACACCATTGTCCACCATGGTTTTCAGGTCGCGGTTGGTGGCACAAATCACCCGGAAATCAGACTTAATTTCTTTGTTCCCACCAACGCGCATAAAGCTCTTGCTTTCGAGCACCCTTAGTAATTCGATCTGCATTTTGGGGGAGATGGTCGCAATTTCATCCAGAAAAATGGTGCCGTTGTCGGCCATTTCAAAGCGTCCTTTCCGGTTGTAAACGGCTCCGGTAAATGCGCCTTTTTCGTGTCCGAACAGCTCACTCTCAAGCAGGCTTTCGGACAGGGCTCCGCAGTGAACGCTGACCAAGGGGAAGTATTTTCGTGGGGAGTTGGCATGAATGGCGCGTGCTACCAGCTCTTTGCCGGTCCCACTTTCGCCGGTAATAATGACTGAAGCATTGGATTGAGCCACGCTTTCAATTTCCCGGAATACCTGGTTCATGGCTTCACTTTTGCCAATCAGGTCTTCCACATTTTCCAGTGACACCACTTTCTCCTTCAAAACCTCATTCTCCTCCATCAGGGTAATTTGCCGCGATGCATTGCGGATAAGGTGCGATAAATCATCCGGGTCAAAGGGTTTGGTTACATAGTCGAAAGCTCCATCTTTAAGGGCTTGAACGGCTGTTTCAACAGTGGCAAAGGCGGTCATCATAATCACAATGACATCTTGCTGAATGGCTTTGATGCGCTTGAGCATTTCAAGTCCGTCCATGCCCGGCATCTTAATGTCGGCCAGCACAATGTCGAAAGTTTCAGACTCCAACCTGTTTAAGGCGACTTTGGCATCTTCGGCGCAATCTACCTGGTAGCCGTCTTCAATAAACCAATTGTACAGGGAGTCTCTTACGGAGCTTTCATCGTCAACAATGAGTATGGAGATTTTTTGTGTCATGATTGAGCTTGATTAAGTCTTTATTAATGGGAGGGTGATGGCAATGGTTGTTTCTTTTCCGGGTTCTGACTGAGCTTCAGTTTTTCCTTTATGGTTCTGAATAATGCCATGCACAATGGATAAACCGAGTCCAATTCCGCTGGCTTTTTCTTTAGTCGAGAAAAAGGGTTCAAACACATAAGGCAGGTCGGCTTCGGCAATTCCAACGCCATTGTCAATCACTTCAATCCGGATCGTCTCCGGATCGGGGTTGAGCGTTCGAAGGGTAATCTCGCCGTTTTCACCAACAGCTTCCGAAGCATTGACTAAAATAGCCATGCATGCTTGTTTGATCTGGTTCGGGCTGCAGAAGATCAGGTCTTGTTTGGCCGATAAATCAGCCAAAAAGTGAATATTGGCGATCTTCATAGGGTGGCTCATCAGGGTGGCGGTATCGCGCAAGATTTCGTTCAGGTGTTTAGCTTCAAAGCCTTCCTGATCTTTTTTGGAAAAGTCGAGCAGGCCTTTTACAATATCGCCGCAACGCTTGGTTTCGCTTTCAATCAGTTTCAGGTGTTTGAGCATGTTGTTTACCTTCTCCGGATCGAGCTGGGGGTTGCTCAGCTGCTTGTGAATGAGTTTGGTGTAGATAAGAATGCCGGACAGCGGGTTGTTGATTTCGTGGGCGACGGATAATGAAAGTTTCCCCAGCGAGGCAATGCGTTCAATGTTGATCAGCTCATTCTGTGCCTGCCCCAATTCTTCCGACTTCTTCTGAACTTTATATTCCAGTTGTTGGGACCAATTTTGCAGCTCGGTGTTGGCTGTGTGCAGGTTATCCAGCATTTCGTTGAAGGCGTAAGAAACCATGCGCATGTCGGAGAGCGAATTGGGCTTAATACGCAGGCGGGTGTCTTTGTCGCCTTTGGCCACCTTTTCAGCCGCGCGGATAATCTGGTTCAGAGGCTTTTTTATCTTTTTGTCGGTGAACAGAATTAGAAAAAGGATGAGCAAAATGGTCATCAGTGCTGCCATCAGGAAAAAGTCGGTGGTTGACTCTTGCAGGGCATTATCCAGCTTCTCAAGCGGCATTTTAATCATCAGCGATCCCAGCACTTTTTCATCGGGGCTGTGGGCATGACAGGCCGCCGTATGGCAGGAAGGATCGTTTAAGATGGGAGATTTGATCATTAAATTACGAATGCTGTCATTGTCCGGATTCATGATGCACTCACTTTTGGCCTCAATAATCCGGTAGGATTTCTCTTCTGCCGAAAACATTTGGGCAAAGTCTTCGTGACAGCTGATGCAGTCGGGGTCGCTGTGGTTGGCCGAATTGCTCGAAATGGAAGTATACACCAGGTTGTTGTTGGTGTCGTACATGCTCACATTGTCAATCCCGGACATGTTGTTGATCAGGTCCAGCGTTCGCTGTAGCGAGGCCTGATCATTTTTCAGCATGGCATCGTACAAAGCCCCTTCGACCAAAAAGCCAATGTTGTTGCCGTTTTCACTGATCACCGATTTCATGTAATTTTCATTCACCGACCGGAAAATAATTCCGAAGGAGACAAACAGGAAAAAGGAAGAAATGGCGATGATGAAGATAACCCGTCCGTAGATGGAAGAACGGAATTTGACATAACCATTCACAAGAGGTTTGCCAACGCGTTGTTTTTGTTCTATCTTTTTTAACCAGGGCATGGGTGCAGGCTAAAGTTAGTTACTAGGACGAAGTTAGTTGAAAATTGAAACCAGACTCAATTCTGTATTTTGTTATATAACATCTAAATGATGAAATCCGGTTATTTAAAATCATCAGAAACGGCTAAAGCGATGTGGCATGCACACCGCTCTAAAACCGTTTCCTTTCAAGAAGCACTAAGGCTTAAGCGTATTTTTGGTGGTTGTTTAGGTCAGGAAGTTTTCCTGAAAGTCACGCCATACTTCCGGAGGCAGTTCTGCCAACGGATGGTCGACCAATTCTCCTCCGTCCTGTAAAACCACCTGGCTTGGGTCGGGCAAGTGTTTCATGACTGAAGCCGACAGGAAATCCTTGAAGCGGCTCAGTTCCTGGGCTGCCCAGTTGCTGGCATCTTCGGCTAAAAAGTGGGCGTTGGTGTCAGCTTTCCAGTTCGAGGGTTTGATCTGGTACATCCAGCCTTGACGGTACGGATCTTCGCGCATCAGCCCGGGCTCTTCGGCCAGCAACTCATTCATTTGCTTAATTTCGCCTGAGATGGGAGAGAAAATACGCAGGCTTTTTCCGTTGTGGTTAATTTGCGTGAGCCATTCGCCTTTTTGCACTTTTTCGCCCGGTTGTTTCAGGTGCGTAATGCTTACCTCGCCGGTAAGATGAAGTAGCAAGTCGTCAAGGCCAACTTTTGCCGCTCCGTTTTTTTCGAGGTATGCCCAGCTGTGAAACTTGCTGAAGAAAATTCCATGAGGAATACGAAGCATGCTGGCGGTAATCAGTCTGCCAGTCAGTTGCTCCTGCCCGGAGGTTTTTGATTTTCTGGTCAGCAGCATCCAGAATGGAACCAGTAGGAGGAAAAAGCCAATGATGGCCAGGTATTCGATTCCTTTGGTTGCAAAGATATTGGTGTATGTAAATCCGTCCATGATTGTATATTTTAGGTTGTTAATTCAAACTCGTCAGTTGCCTAATGACTGGCTTTTTGTGCCCACTTGGGCGATTCGTCAAGCACAGGCATCCGGCTGATAACCCAGCGGAAAATCCAAATCTGAATGAGGATGATGGTAATGCTAACCACCACTTCCATCCAGGAGGGGACATAATGTACCGCGGCATCCCAGCGAAACGCAATGATCGATACATTCAAACGGTTCAGAATAATGCCAAGTATGGTGATGATGGCGGCCACCCGGCTCAGCAAAATGCTGGACTTTCGGGAAGCATAGAAAAACAGCGCCATCGGAACAAGGACAAAACCAATCATTTCAAGCAGGAACCAGTAGCCCATGGGTGTGTTGAGCAAATCCCAGTGTTGTCCGTGAATGAAAACCAGGAATTGCATGGCCAGGTAGGCAAACATGGAAAAAGCACAGATTTTTGAAAGGCTTTGCACCAGGCTATTGCGTGATTCGCGGTTCTTGCTGCTGATTTTTCGGAAGAAGACCCGCTGACTGATTGACCCTTCGAAAATAACCATGGATAGGCCGGCAAACACACTGGAAACCAGAAACAGAATGGGAATAAACTCGTTGTACCAGAGCGGGTGAATCTTTTGGCTAGCCATAAGGAACAGAGCGCCTAAACCGGATTGGTGTAAGGTTGAAAGCGTGATTCCGAAAATGACCGCTCCGAGAGTCAGCCCCGATAGTAGCTTGTGGGCACGACGGGCGCCCAGCCATTCGGCTACAGCCGGAGAAAACTCAATGAGCTGAGCCACAATGTAGAGCAGGAAATGCCAGGCTACGAGAAACAGTACCGAGCTGGCTCCAAAGTTATTGCCAATAATCGGGTTGAAGATGTTCCAGGGTTTGCCCAGGTCAAGAACCAGTGCTCCGGCGTAAAACAGGTAAGCCAGAAAGCCGTTCAGCACGGTTACCCGGACAATGGAGTGGAACTTATCCACTTTCAGAATATAAACGATGAAGGTGAGTACATAGGCGCCACCGGCAAAGGCTACGCCGGTAACTACGTTAAAGCCCTTCCACAAGCCCCAGGGGATTTCCTGATTGATGTTGGAAACGGCTCCCAGGCCTTCTGTAAAGCGAATAACAATAAGAGCCAGCCCCACGAGGATGATCGGAATGGAGATCAGGTTAAAAGGTGTCAGCCATTTTCCTCTGGGTTTTAGCTCGTTCATTAAAAAGCGCCAAGTCGATTGATCTTTGGCTGTTTTGGTTAACGGAATTATTGGGCTAGTCATGATTTTCGTCTTTAGTTTTTCTGGATTTAGTAGCTTCGTGAATACCTAGCAGCAGGGTAGGCACAAGGATAAAGACAGAAGGAACACTGTACAGAAAACCCTTGGTAAGTGCCGGATAAGACGAGGGCTGGATACGGGTATCGAAGCCCAGCTCGCCGGGCGCAACTGGGGCCAGGTATAAGTAACCGGTTCCTCCGGCTACGCGTTCTCCGTAGATTGAATCGATATAGAGCTCAGGGATTTCGGCAATTCGGCGGCGGGCTTCAGCGACCAGCTCGCGTCGGGTTCCAAAGAATAAGGCATCGCCACAGGTTTCAACACAAACTGGTTTTTCGCCTTTAATAATCCGGTCGTAACACATGTCGCATTTCTGAATTTTCGGATTGGTGCTTCCGTATTCAAACTTCGGAACATCGAACGGGCACGAAATCATGCAGTAGCGACATCCCATGCATTTATCTTCACGCCAAATGACGGGGCCTTCTTTGGTTTTGTACATGGCCTGCGTGAGGCAGGCTGCGGCGCAGGCCGGCTCGTTGCAATGCATGCACTGGTTTCGTACATAAACTTCGCCCTGGGAGGTTTCGTAGCTGTTGAGGACGCAGCGTTGGTTTTCACTGGTTTTTCGAACGACACCTACTTCCGGCTTGTCGGTTGGTTCGGGTAGACCGTGGGCTTTGGCGCAGGCTTTTTCACAAGCCTGGCAGCCAATGCAGATGCTTGAATCATACAGAATTCCATAAAATTCGGTCTCCTCATCCTCTGACTTTGCCTTGGGCGCTCCCGAAGCATTGACACCGATAATGGTCATGCCGGTTATCGCAATGCTTTTGAAGAATTTTCTACGATCGATTGTCATAACTCTGTTTTTAGGATAGTGATTATAAGCGTTTAGCGTATGGTTTACTTAGAGGTGTCGATGAACTTGGTTTGAAAGTCGTCCCAAACTTCAGGGGCAAGGTCTGCCAAAACGTTATCAGTCAGTTCGCCGCCATCTTGCAAGACCAGGTGTTCAAAGGCCAGGGTGTTGGTGTTGGCTGCATGAGCCAGAAAATCTTTCAGTCGTGTAAATTCATCCTCAAGCCAGTCGCGGTAAGTGTCAACACGAAATAGCAAGCGTACTTCTCTGCTCCAGTTTAAAGGTTCAATCTGATACACCCATCCGTCGGAATAGGGTGCAGTGTTTAACTGAACCGGAGCGTTCAGCAACGATTGGTTTTGCGCTTTGATAACTCCGGAAACAGGAGAGTGAATCTCCAACTGTTTACCCTCGCGGATGATGGTTAGTATTTTTTCGCCTTTACGAATTTCAGTTCCGGGCTCTTTGAGTTTGACTTGTGTCAGAGGTCCGGTGAGGTGTTGCAAAAAGTCATCGATGCCAATTTTAACCAGTCCGTCGCGTTCCATAAAGGCCCAGGTGTGGGTTTTGTCGTAGAACAGGCCGGCTGGAGCCTCAATCGCGTCCTCATTCATGGCAGTTGTTATTTCAATGTCGTCACTTCCAATTTCGGCCAGGTCTTCTTGTTTGGAATGAATAAGCCGGTAAACGAAAAACAGAACAAGTACCAGGGCTGCAGCGAGTATCCATCCTAAGGGCAAGCCTGGAGTGTTGTTCCCGGGTGTAGGTTGTGCGTTGGGCTGAATTAAGGCTTCGATGTTAGCCGTTTTTTCGCGGCTGGAAAGATAGCTGTAACCTGAGGCGGCCAGCAGTTCTTGTCCGTTGTTATTGACCCAGCTCAGGAAATCCAACGCATTTTGCTGGTCTGGTTTTGACACGGCCATGGCATAAATCTCAGTGCTCAGTTCACGAGGGTATTTGCCCAGCCAAACACCACGGGTTAGTGCTTCAGGACTTTGGTAGATGTTTTCAAAGCGGTCCAGGCGTCCATTCCTGTTTTTGTCAATCGGAAGAATACAGATGTTTGAAGCAAATGTGGTGTTGTTTGAAGCGATTACATCCGCCAATTTGCAGAATCCAATGGCCTTTACGTCTTGTTGCATTGCAGCAAGAAGTTCGGCGGCTGAAGAAAACGCCGTTGCCTGAATGTCAGCTGGTGACACTTGAGTGTAACTGGCAAGTTTTGCTCGAATTTGTTCTTGGTCAACCAGATATATTTGAGCAGATTGGCTGGGAGCGCCTTCGAGAACCTGGCTCCAGTTTGAATGCTCCACAATCAGCTGAGCCAGATCTTCGGCATGAATGCCTTGTTGTTGAATTGCCTGAATAAGCGGGTTGTTTGAATGGATAATCGGTACAATAATATCATGGCCGATAATCATTTTCCAGCTGATTTCCTCTGGAATTACCTGAGGCTGATGCGTTGTCAGGTAGAGCTGATCTTCAGTAAGTGCTGTTTCTGAAGTCATTGTGCGGATGGTGATGTCTTTATCTGGATGCTGGTTCTTAAAGTTAGCCACCCAGTCAGAAGTCAGGTTCAGTAGCTCAGGAGAACTAACCAGTTGCAGGCTTGTAGCCTTGGTCTGTTCTCCAGCTTGTTTATCACTCACCACAAAGCCAAAGCCAGCGATGCTGTGCAGTAGAAGTGATAATGTGAAAAAAGTTGCTAAAAAGGTTTTCATAACGTTGATATTAAGTGTGGTTTCTATTTCTACTTAGTCGTAATTGATTGTTAGTCAGTTGTTAGACTGTTTTGCTTCACTATTAGCCAAATAGGATGCCATAAAATAGAACACGCGTAAAGTACAGGTGGTCATGTTGTTATGGGCTTGCGTGTTGTTTGCTTAAACAGAGGGTATTGTTGATATAATCAACAGTTTGCTTTATGGATTTTCTTATTGTGCAGTGAGCTAGTGAGTTGTGTCGAGTGTTGAAAAAATCAATACTGCTGAATAAAACAACACTTTGCGAAGAGAAGTGCTTGAAATTCATTAGAAATAAATGAAATAGGCATCAATTAATTTTTGCATTGGAGTTCAAGTTTGTTCACTTTTCTTGTTTGGAAGAGTCATGATTAATTGCCTGGCATATGTTTTTAAGAGTCGCTAAGTCAGCATTTTCATTATTTTTGTGGCCATGAACAATACTATGGAGCCAAAAACAATTGTGGGTATCGGAAGTGCCCTGGTAGATATTCTGGTTCAACTGGAGGACGACCAGTTGCTGGATGATTTTCAGTTGCCTAAAGGGAGCATGACCTTGGTTGATGCTGGTTTGTCGCAAAAGATACTGGACTCAACTCAGGGCTTGAGTCGCTCAATTGAGACAGGCGGTTCGGCTGCGAACACGTTAAGAGCTATCGCACAACTGGGAGGAAAAGCCGGATTTATCGGAAAAATTGCGAATGATTCGATGGGCCATTTTTTCAAAGATGAATTTGAGAAAAGTCATATTGCGCCGCATCTTTTTTACAGTCAGATTCCAACGGGTAAAGCCGCTACCTTGATTTCACCAGATTCGGAGCGGACATTTGGTACTTACCTGGGAGCTGCCAGTGAGTTGGTGGTGGATGATTTGTCGGAAAATTTGTTTGCGGGTTATGACTTTCTTCATATTGAAGGCTACCTGGTTTTTAATCATGAATTGATTGAGGGAGTCTTGAAGCTCGCGAAAAGTCAGGGACTGAAAATTGCCTTGGACTTGGCAAGTTTCAATGTGGTGGAAGCGAACCTGGATTTTCTGAAACACTTGATAGACCAATATGTGGATGTGGTTTTTGCTAATGAAGAAGAGGCTAAAGCGTACACCGGATTGGAACCCGAAGCAGCTTTAAAGCAAATTGCCTTGCAGTGTGAAGTGGCTGTGGTAAAGGTAGGAAAAGATGGTTCGATGATTCAGGCCGGAGATCAGTACATAAAAGTGGACACGCCTAAAGTGAAAAGTTTGGATACTACAGGAGCAGGGGATGTTTATGCTTCAGGCTTTTTATTTGGGCTGGCGCATGGTTTTTCGCTTGAAAACTGCGGAAACCTGGCTTCGCTGCTGGCCAGTAAGGTAATTCAGGTATTGGGGGCCAAAATTCCGGATGCGGAATGGCCGGGAATATTTGAACAAGTAGAGGGCTGGAAAAACAATTGACTTGCTGAAGTTGAGGATGGGGCGTTTTAGGGATGGCTCCGATTCAGTAAAAAAATAGAAAAAGGCCACGGTTGCTGTCATCCAGACGAGCAGCCGTGGCCTTTCATATTCCGGCGCTATTAAAACAAGCCGTGTATCTGGGCATCAATTTTATCAATCACGCTGCTCAGATCTTCCGGGTTGTTGGTGATGTTAATGTTATCCACATTAATGATCAACAGTTTTCCTGCTTTGTAACGGTTAATCCAGGCCTCGTAACGCTGATTCAGTTGTTTCAGGTAATCCAGGCGGATGGAGTTTTCATAGTCACGTCCCCGTTGTTGAATCTGATTGACCAAGGTGGGCACCGTAGCCCGAAGGTAAATCAGCAAATCGGGTGCTTTTACCAATTGGCTCATCAGTTGAAACAAGGTGGAGTAGTTGTTAAAGTCGCGGGTGGACATTAAGCCCATAGCATGGAGGTTTGGTGCAAAAATTTCGGCATCCTCGTAAATGGTCCGGTCCTGCACGACGGTTTCTCCTGATTTCTGAATGCCCATTACTTGTGAAAACCGACTGTTTAAGAAGTATATTTGCAAGTTGAAAGACCAACGTTGCATGTCTTCGTAGAAGTCGTTCAGATACGGATTTTCATCCACATCCTCATAATGAGGTTTCCAACCATAGTGTTTAGCCAGTAAGCCGGCCAGGGTTGTTTTTCCGGCTCCAATGTTACCTGCAAGTGCGATGTGCATGATATAGTTTTTAAATTATGATTTACAAATTTAGTCTTGCTGTCTGAATTAATAGCCTGTGCTAGATTTTTTCCTGCAGCTCTCTCAGTTCATCCAAATATTGCCGGTTGTTGGCCAACCTTGGAATTTTGTTCTGACCACCTACCTTTCCGCGCTGCTTCATCCACTCGTAGAATAAATTTGGTTTCGCTACCAGTAAATGAGGTTTCTCCAGGGTCAGGTTTTTATGCCGCTTGGCTTCATAATCTGAATTGAGTGTTTTCAGCGAATCGTCGAGTACTTCCATGAAATAATCCAAATCCTCCGGTTTTTGCTCAAACTCGATGATCCACTCGTGGGCTCCTTTTTGATCGTCTTTCATGAAAACTGGTCCGGCCGTGTACTCCTTCACAATTGATCGGGTGCGTTCGGTCGCAATTTTCAGGGCTTGCTCAGCATTGTCAACAATCATTTCTTCACCAAACGCATTGATGAAATGTTTAGTGCGTCCGGTAATTTTAATTTTGAATGGTTTTTTGGAGGTGAATTGAATGGTGTCTCCAATAATGTAGCGCCACAAGCCGCCGTTGGTACTGATAACCAGAGCATAGTTTTTATCCAGCTCGACTTCTGCAAGACTCAGAGTCTTCGGGTTTTCATCGTGCAGATTCTCCATCGGAATAAACTCATAATAAACGCCATAGTCGAGCATCAGCAGCATGTCGCTGCTGTCCGGGTCATCCTGAATGGCAAAAAAGCCTTCCGAAGCGTTGTAGGTTTCCATGTAATTCATGGCCGACGACGGAATAATCTTTTGGTATTGTTCGCGGTAAGGATCAAAGTTGATACCGCCATGAATAAAGACTTCCAGGTTCGGCCAAATATCCAGGATGCTGCTTTTGCCGGTGTGTTGGAGAATGCGGTTGAGCAAAACCAAAAACCAGGATGGAACGCCAGCCAGCGAAGTGACGTTTTCATCCAGCGCTTCGTCAATGATCCGGGCGATTTTCTCCTCAAACTCTTCCAGTAAAGCGACCTGTACGGAAGGGGTACGGATAAATTCGGCCCAGAAAGGCGTGTTTTCAATTAAGATGGCTGAAAGGTCGCCATAGTAGGATTTATTGCTGAAATTATTCACCTGCTGGCTTCCGCCCAGGGTGAGTGTTTTGCCGAACAAAACCCCCGAGTCGGGATTGTTTTTCAGGTAAAGGGCAAAAACATCCTTGGCTCCCCGGTAGTGAACATCTTCAAGCGATTGTTTGCTTACAGGAATAAACTTGCTTTTATCATTGGTG
Source organism: uncultured Sunxiuqinia sp. (assembly GCF_947495665.1). GTDB lineage: Bacteria > Bacteroidota > Bacteroidia > Bacteroidales > Prolixibacteraceae > Sunxiuqinia > Sunxiuqinia rutila. The sequence continues at coordinate 64,512 of NZ_CANLZV010000006.1, read as the reverse complement.
GTTCCTGAAGACTTGGCAAACCATTTGATTTCGCCGGGCCACAGCAGGTTTTTCTCTCCTTGCCGCAGCCGTTCAATGTAAGGGGCAAAATCTTCGTAATAACGAATGGGAACCCGCTCCTTGAATTCTTGTTCGGAACGGATACTTTTAAAATCATATTGTTTCCCGAATTCGGTGTCGCGTGCTTCTTCAAGCAAGTTGAAAAATACTTCCAACTGAACATCAAAGGGGTGCTTTTTAAAAAGATCTATTTGATAGATGCGCTTAAAGTTGATCCAGTTGATGACGGAATTGATAAATGGCATTCGTGTTTTTTTATGGTGTTAAATACTCACGCTTACAGGTTGCTTTTTCTGTAGGAATCAAATTTATCTTTTTTGTTTGAGACTACCTATTGCCTGATCAGCAAAAATATTTTTCTATTTTTACTTCAAATCTTTTCTGAAAAAGAAAAGCAACATTTTGTTTCCTTACTTAAATCGCTCGGCGTGAATTACATTGATATTGTTCTTGCTGTTTTGTTGATACTTGCAGCATTTCGTGGTTTCTATAAAGGTTTTGTGGCCGAAGTGGCGTCGTTGGCTGCCTTAGTATTGGGCGTTTGGGGAGCTATCCACTTTTCGCATTTCACGGCAGACTACATTGTTGAAACGTTCAGTTACCAATCAGATCACCTCGGGCTGGTTTCTTTTTTGGTCACTTTTTTGGTCATTGTTATTCTGGTTCACTTGGTGGGTAAAGCTATTGAAACCATTATTTCGGCTGTTGCCCTGGGTTTTATAAACCGGTTGGCCGGAATTCTTTTTGGCGTAATTAAGTCGGCCTTAATTCTGAGTGTGCTTTTGCTGATTTTTGATGAAGTGGATGAAAACGTAAAAATTCTTCCTAAGGATGTGAAAGAGGAATCACAGATGTATGAGCCGGTGAAAAATTTGTTGCCTACCCTGTTTCCTTTTCTGAACCTGGGCGATGTGGACGAGGGGTTGTTCGAACCGCAAAAACAAAAGGAGCATGAAAAAATGGTTTAATCGCAAAAAACCTTCGTTTGACGAGCTGGAAGAACATGCTTGCCCAAATTGTTCGCATGTGTTTAAAGGGTTTTACTGTCCGAATTGCGGGCAGTCCACCTCCGAGTTTGACCGCCCGGTAGGTTTTGTTTTTTACGATTTTCTGGGCAACTTACTGGCTTTTGATTCCCGTTTTCTTCGCACTTTTCGCGATTTGATTTTCAAACCTGCTTTTCTGACGCAGGAATTTTTTAAAGGACGCCGGGCACGGTATGCTCCTCCTTTCCGTGTTTATATTTTCATGAGTTTTATTTTGTTCCTGCTTCTGCAGGTAATGACCAACAGGGGATTAAATACCGCATTGGAATACTCCATCGCGAAGGAGTGGGAGGCAGCGTCGGCTTCCGATTCGGTGGTTGATGCGAAGCTCGATTCAGTTCAAATTGAGTTGCAGCAGAGCATGGGAGACGAGTCTTCCGTGGCCTTGAATTATGATGATTTGCTGAAGGCTCCCAATGTAAAACAAGGGTTGAACCGCTTAGCCAGTCAGCTGGAACTAGAAGCTGATCGCACCGACGATTTGGCTGAAAAAAAGGAGTTGGCAGATGTTGCGGCCATGCTTCGGTCTCCGGATCAACGGGTTGCTAAGTTTTTGCAATACTTATCTTATGCCTTTTTTGTTTTGCTGCCGGTCTTTGCCTTACTGCTTAGCTTAATTTATGTGCGGCACCACGTTTTTTACGTCCGTCATTTAATTTTTTCCGTGCATCTGCATGCGTTTATTTTCTTTCTGCTCAGCTTGGTCGTAGTTGCTTACCTGCTACTTCCTGATTCGGTTTCTGGTTTTTTTATGTGGCTGTTGCTGCTGATTCCGGTTTATAGTTATTGGTCATTGAAAAAATTTTACGGGCAGACTTACCTGAAAACGCTGGCCAAATTTCTGCTTCTCGGATTTGCTTACCACGCCATCCTACTTGTTGTGTTGGTCTCGGTTTTCATCAATGCCTTGGGCTAGGTTAAGGATGTGCCTGACCGGATCGGAGCTTAAAATATTAAACAGAACCTTCAGCCCTTAACGGTTCATTTTTATATCTTTGCCAAATTTCACAGACCGAATCACTTTTTACTCCTTTCAATTTTTATTGTTTGCTAAAAAGTAGAAGCTGGTCAATTGAAAAAAGTACAGAACATTAATTCAAATAGTTATAGATGAACTTTGTTGAAGAATTAAACTGGCGTGGCATGATTCACGATATCATGCCTGGAACTGAGGAGCAACTAAAAAAAGAACTGACCACGGCCTATGTCGGAATTGATCCGACGGCAGATTCATTGCATATCGGGCACTTAGTTGGTGTGATGATGTTGAAGCACCTTCAGTTAGCCGGGCACAAACCAATTGCATTAATTGGTGGTGCAACAGGAATGATTGGAGACCCTTCGGGCAAGTCGCAGGAGCGTAATTTGCTGGACGAAGAAACCCTTCGTCATAACCAGAATTGTATTAAAGCCCAGTTGAACCGCTTCCTGGATTTTGATTCAGGCGAACCCAATTCGGCTGAATTGGTGAATAACTACGACTGGATGAAAGAATACAGCTTTCTGGAGTTCATTCGTGATATTGGCAAGCATTTGACGGTGAATTACATGATGTCGAAAGACAGTGTGAAGAAACGGTTGGGAGAAGATGCTAAAGTGGGAATGTCTTTTACCGAGTTTTCTTACCAATTGGTGCAAGGAACGGACTTTTTACACCTGTATCGTTCGAAAAATTGCAAACTGCAGATGGGAGGATCAGACCAGTGGGGAAATATTACTACCGGTACTGAGTTGATTCGCCGCAAAGAAAGTGGAGAAGCTTTTGCCTTGACCTGTCCTTTGATTACCAAAGCCGATGGAACCAAATTTGGGAAAACGGAAAGCGGCAATGTGTGGCTGGATGCCAAGCTGACTTCTCCGTATAAGTTTTTCCAGTTCTGGCTGAATACTTCGGATGAGGATGCGGAAAGATACATCAAGATTTTTACGCTGTTAACCCGTGATGAGGTGGCTGATTTGGTTGCTCGCCACAAACAAGCACCACATGAGCGTGAGCTGCAAAAGAAACTGGCCGAGGAGATTACGGTTATGGTTCACTCGCGCGAAGATTATGAGATGGCTGTAGAGGCTTCTCAGATTTTGTTTGGACGCGGAACAGCAGAAAACCTGAAAAAACTGGATGAGCAAACCTTCCTGGCTGTTTTTGAAGGTGTGCCTCAGTTTGTGGTTTCTAAAGCAGAACTTGCCGCGGGAATCAACGTGGTGGACTTGCTGGCCGATACAGCAGCTGTTTTCCCTTCAAAAGGAGAATTGAGACGCACCATTAAAGGAAACGGACTCAGCATTAACAAGGATAAAATTACGGATCAGGAGTTGTCTGTCAACGAAGATTACCTGATTGGTGATAAGTATATTCTGGTTCAGAAAGGAAAGAAAAATTATTATTTGCTGATTGCTGAATAAGCAGAAGGGTGTCTAACAAGTCGGCTTCGTTTTCAACAGTTTCATTTAGTAGAACCTACTAAGTTGTTGAAAGCAAAGGAAACGATTTTTAGACACCCTTTTATTTTGGACTTTTTTGTGCCCGATTTATACAAAACAAAGGGTATATTCGTTTAAAGAAAGATCAAACACCTAAATGTTTATGAGAAGTTTTTTTGATAACCAGAATCTGTTGGCTATTGTCTGGAAATGGAAACTGCACCTGCTTATTGTTGGAGTGGTAACTATTTTGGCAGCCGCTGTCTTTTCTTCCCCTTTGTTTATTCAACCCCTGTTTCAATCGCAGGCGCGGGTTTATCCCACCAATACCAACACGTTTTCAGAGGAGTCTGAGAGTGAGCAAATGTTGGAGATGCTTAATTCTTCGGATTTGAAATGGCAGCTTATTGATGCGTTTGATTTGACTTCCCGCTTTGATATTTCAACCGCTGAGCGTTTTTACCGGACGAAAATCATGGAAGAGTACAATGACCGAATAAGTTGTAAAAAGACCGAGTATGAGTCGATTGAAATTAAGGCACTTGATGCCGAACCGGTGGTGGCCAGCGCCATGGTCGATTCGCTAATCCATTTTTACAACCGCAAGATTTTGACCCTTCACCAGGAAAAGGCGCGCGAAAATGCGGCTACCATTTTAAAACAACTGAAGCGTAAAAGAATTGCGATTGAGGAGGTTTCAGAAAAAATGGAGCCGTTGAGAAAAGAATATGGTTTGCTGGATTATGAGATTCAGGCCGCTCAGGTAACGCAAGGGTATTTGCTGGCCCTGGCTGAGGGAGCCAGCAGTCGTTCGGTGGCTGATATTAAAGAGTTAAAAGCGAACCTGGAAGAACGGGGGGGGGCCTTTTTCCTGCTTCAAAAAGAACTCGCAGGCCTGGAAGCTCAGCGCGATACGCTGGCTAATCGCTACGATAATGCCTTGATTGAGGCGGAAAAGAATTCAACCTACACGATGGTTATTGAAAAGCCATTTCCTGCTGATAAAAAAGCTTACCCCATCCGTTGGTTAATCGTGTTGTTTAGCCTGCTTGCGGTTGAGGCACTGGCCTTACTTACGATTTTTTGTGTTGAAGGAATTCAATTGTCCAGCCGCTAGATGTTGTCTCCAAAATCATTTCGTCTTGTCTTTTTTTACGGGGTTGTTGTTTTGTTTTTAGCACTCAACTTCTACTTTGTGGTTAATCAGCAAAGCCTGTTGATTAATGTATTACCTTTTGCTTTGGCCTTTGTGCTCACAGCCTTTATGCGGATGGATAACTTATTGCTGCTGGTGGCTTTCTTAACACCTTTGTCATTACCGTTGCACGATTTGGTTGAAGGCCTGCCTTTTGATATGTATTTGCCCACCGAGCCTTTGCTGTTTGGTGTGTTGATCTTGTTTATCTTTCAGGTTGCCAGGCAGCAAACCTTTGATAAGCGTATCCTCAGGCATCCGGTTTCACTGGCTCTGTATTTTTATCTGGGCTGGATGCTGCTGACCTCGTTAAGCAGTAGCATGCCGGTGGTTTCCTTAAAATACTGGTTGTCGAAGCTTTGGTTTTTGATCGCGTTTTACTTTTTGGGCTTTTTGCTCTTTCAGAAAAAAACGAACATTTATCGTTTTGCAGGGCTTTATTGCAGTGCTTTTGTGTTGGTCATTTACTATGCGTGGTCCCGGCATTTTGCCTTGGGTTTTCACAATGTTCAAGCGGCCCATTTTGTTATGAACCCTTTTTACAAAGATCACACCTCGTATGGTGCCATGTTGGCCTTTTTCATTCCTTTTTTGCTTGGCGTTACCTTATTTAAGGGCTACCGGAAAGGGTTTCGCAAGATGGCTGCTTTGGCTTTACTTTTATTTTCGGCAGCTTTGCTGTTGTCCTACAGCCGGGCTGCGTGGTTGAGCTTGGGGGCTGCAGCAGTTGTTTGGGCTATTCTGAAGCTGCGCATTCGCTTTCGTCCGTTGTTGATTACCGGCTTAACTACCCTTGCGCTGATACTGACTTTTCAGACTCAGCTGCTCAGCATGCTGGAACGCAATGATCAGGAGTCTTCGGCTAACTTAATGGCGCATGTTTCGTCGATGACCAATGTGTCCAGCGATGCCTCCAATCTGGAGCGGATCAATCGGTGGAGTTGCGCGATGCGTATGTTTGAAGAAAGGCCGGTGTCGGGTTGGGGACCCGGAACTTACATGTTTCAATATGCCCCCTTTCAGTTAACCAGGCACCGGACAATTATAAGCACCAACTCGGCCAATCGCGGAAATGCGCACAGCGAGTACCTGGGGATTTTAGCTGAATCGGGTTTCATCGGGCTGATCAGTCTGTTGGTGTTGATTACAGTGGTGCTTTACACCGGAATTCATGCTTATTCCCGGGCATCAGACAAGGAAACACGGATGCTTACTTTATGCACATTGCTGGGGTTGGTCACTTACCTGGTTCATGGTACCTTAAACAACTTTTTGGATACCGACAAGGTGGCTGTGCCCTTTTGGGCTTTTGTTGCTATTTTGGTTGTGCTAGACGGGAAAACCAAAGAACAGCAAGCTGAATTGACTGGAAAATAAAAAAGCCCGGTTTCCCGGGCTTTTCAATCATTGCTGAAGGTTTTATTTCTTTACACGTTCGCTGTAGCAGCGTTCGCGGGTATCGACTTTAATGATGTCGTTTTCATTGATGAATAAAGGAACCATCAGTTCAGCACCTGTTTCAAGAGTCGCTGGTTTTAGCGCTGTTGAACTGGCTGTGTTTCCTTTTTCGCCAGGAATGGTTTGAGTAACTTCCAATTCAACAAAAGGAGGCAGCTCAGCAGTCAGTGGGGTTTCATTTTCAGCCTGGAAGTTTACCTCAATCATTTGGCCTTCTTTCATCAAATCGGCGTTTTCAATCATGTCCGGATTCAGTGAAATTTGCTCAAATGTTTCGGTGTGCATGAAGTTGCACCCCATGTCATCTTTATACAGGTATTGATACGGTCTTCTTTCAACCCGAACCACATCTACTTTTACTCCGGCATTAAAGGTGTTTTCAAGCACTTTCCCGGTTTTAACATTTTTCAATTTGGTACGCACAAAAGCGGCACCTTTACCGGGCTTAACATGTTGAAATTGTACAATGGTAAAAATCTGTCCGTTGTATTCAATTGTCAGTCCGTTTCTAAAATCTGATGTACTAGCCATATCTTTGAATTATAATGAATTGCAAATTTTGCTGCAAAAATAGTTATTTTCTGCTTAATATTTTCCTTTTCTACCGCTAATCAATTCATTTGTTGAACTTAGTCCACTTGTTCGATGCCATTTTTTTTGTAGGAATGGAGTTCACATTTTAGGGCACCCACTCTCAGATCGAACTCAAGCAAGAGTGGAATGCGGTGCTCATCGTTGGTAATGTAAAACTTAAGGCCGCTGTTGCTGTTCAACACTTTCCCCTTGTCAATGCGGGGCTGAATGATATGACATTCTTTGGTGCCGAGTTTGGATTTTATTTTGGTTTTTCCCAGGTATTTCACCTTCATTACAAAATGCTCATCGGCATGAAAAACCGGGATGGAAAATTCTTCTCCTCCATCAAACTGATCGAGGTAATTGGTATGACGCATGTAAAAAAATGCAGTGACAAAGTCAACCGTATTGTGGGGTACTTTTCGCGGCCCGGACCGTTGTGAGTAGATGGAGTCCCGGTCGTTGAAGAAGAAGGCTTCGTTGTACCAGCGATAGTTGCCTTCTTTAATGTTTCGAATAGCCTTATAAGGCAGGTAAGTTTTAGGATCGACAATACTTTCATATATGTCATGAACGCCAAACAGCATATTGGTTACCCCAACGGTGTTGCCGTCCAGAAGAAGATGAATGGCTTCTTTGCCTTCGTAGGTGGTGTCTTCGACACTCAAAATTGCTTCGCCTCCCTTGAAGAAGCCGTATTTCATGTGGTACTTCAGTTCTTCATGGGGCTGGGCATTGACAAGAATGGCCGCCAGTAAAAAGGAAATGATTAGTTGTATTTTCATGGTTTCAGCATATTTTTCTTGGGAATGCCCGCAATGAAATCTTTCAGGTAGAAAGGCTCAAAATAGGCCACATCCTCAAAATGATTGTTATCAAACGCTTTCTGAGCCAGAGAACACATAAACTGTGCCGAAGTTTCAAGGTTATTGATAAAGATGGCATTAGGATGGTCAATGACTGGTTGGCATTTAGAAGCTCCATTGCCAAAAAATGCGATCGGGTGCTGGTTCAGTTGGCTGGCAAAAGTGTCTGCATCCACAATCTTGGCAGAAACTGATTCCAGCTCTTGATTCTGCAAATCATACATGGCGGTGTACACTTCCATGCGTCGGGCATCGATCATGGGGCATAACCGAAGTTGTGCATGAGGCTGAATGGCATATTTTTCAAGATTAGAGCTGACATGATCGCTCATGGCTTGCAAGGGACTGATGGCAATCAACGGAATTTGATTGGCATAACAAATGCCTTTGGCCAATGAAACACCAATACGAAGTCCGGTGTACGAGCCGGGGCCTTTGCTGATGGCGACTGCTTGTAGTTGATTGAAATCAAGTTTATTGCGCTGGATTAACTGATCGGCAAATACACTTAATAAGCGCGCATGATTTTGGCCTTCATTACTTTCAATATAATCCACCAGTTGACCATTCTTTGACAGAGACACACTACATACCTGGGTTGATGATTCGAGATTTAATATTAATGTCATTGTTTTCTTCCTTTAAACCGCAAAATTAAGATATTAACAGCATAAGCCCCTAAAATGATTTGGAAAATTGAATAAAGCTTTTTTGTTAAAAACAAATGATCTGAAAAATCTGAATAGTTTGTATTTTTTATTAGTTTTAAATGATTTTTAATCAGGTACAATGTATAGAGCTGCAATTATTGATGATGATCAATTAGCCCGCAGGGTATTATTACGAATTCTGGATCAACAATTTCCTGAAATTGATGTGGTTGGTGAAGCTGACTCTGTCGAGAGCGGAGTTGAGCTAATTTTGAAAGAAGCTCCGGACCTGGTGTTTCTGGATATTGAAATGCCTGATGGTACGGGTTTCGACCTGATTGAAAAATTGCCAGAAGTTAACTTCAAGCTGGTATTCACCACTTCCTATAGCGATTATGCCATTACGGCCTTTAAATACTCGGCTTTCGATTACATCCTAAAACCGGTTTTGGTTGAAAATGTCAAAGCAACCATCCAGCGCATCAGCGAGATTCCGGTGTTGAATGAGAAACACCGGGTTGAAGCGCTGAAGAAAAATATTGACAATAAGGGCGAGAGTTCGCACGTAACAATTGCCTTGCCGGAGATGAATGGCTTTGCGATCATTAAGGTGACTCATATTTTACGTTGCGAGGGCGAACGCAACTATACCCGGGTGTATTACCAAAATGGCACTTCAGTGCTTATCTCCAGAACCTTGCTTGAATTCGATCAATTGTTGGTGCCGCATGGTTTTTGCCGTATCCATCGTTCCCACCTCGTCAATCTGAAATACGTTGAGCGCTACCTGAAAACGGATGGCGGTCTGGTTGAATTGTCGGACAAATCACAGCTTCGTGTTTCCCCAAAATACAAAGAAGAATTGCTTGATAAACTGCTTCACAACCGGCTTTAAAGAGGCGCTTGTTGTCATTGGTTCTGCCATTATTCCTGTTTGCTAGTTCGGCTTCCCCGTTTGCTAATTCCGATATTTATCTGTTCTCTTTCCATCTATCTTTATCGACGCTAAAACGAGTGGATTAGCAATTTGTAGGATCATCTTCCGGATGAATCCGAAGAATTGGAACATGATCAAATCTGGGAGTTGATGAAGTTTTCAATAGAACGGTGCTTGCTATTTTGTATACTTTTTTTTTGTCTGTTGCTGTCTCGCCAAAGTTTCGGGCAGATTTATATCAATTCTCCAACAGTTTACCCTTCCTCCACAACAATTTCTCAAAATTTAATTGTCAACGATACACTTTGGGTTCAGGGCGATTTAACCTTAGCCAATAAGGTCGTACTAACGATCAACCAAGGCGGTGTTGTTATTATTCAGGAGAATCTAATCACCGCCAATAAGATTACGCTGGATATTGACAGTTACTTGTTTATTCTGGGATCATTAACCCATACCGGGGCTGAAAAGCATGCTGAGGCAGTGGTTTCAGATGCTTCGCATGTGTATATTTTTGGAGATGTTTCTGCCGACTTTGATAATACCGATATTGCTTGTCCTGATGTTGACTATGAACAAGGAACAATCAATAATTGCGGACACGGAACGCTGGATGATTTTTTAGAAGGCGAGTCCGACAACCCCATTTTTGAACAGATTGTTTCCGATAAGGTGGAACCAACCAATAACTTGGTTTCCTTTCCTGAGGACGGGCAACTTTGTCCTTCTGGCAACGTGACTTTGAGCATCCAGGAGCCGGAAGCGAGCAATATTTTTTGGTATCAGGATGGAGTCAAAGTTGAAAGTGCCGGAGCACTAACCAAAGACGTTTATTCAGTGGGAATTTACCATGCTATTTACAAATTGGGCACGCAATGGTATCAAACCAATGAAATCTCAGTAACTAATGATCATACTTCCCCATCAGTCAATTGTCCTCCTCCAGCTACATTTGACTGTATAGAGAATCTACCACAGATAAATAACATTGCTGATTTTGAAAGTATTGGAGGAGCAGTATCGGATAATTGTAATTTGACCATCTCGTACGAGGATGTTACGGCAACTGCCAGTGGCTGTAGAGTAATCCGAACGTATACTATCATGGATGAATCGAAGAATATGGTGACTTGCGAGCAGGAGTTCACGATTCGAGATGATATTGATCCTGTCATTGCCTGTGTTGATTTAAGTTTCAGCCCAACCAACGATGATTGTTCTGTTACAATTCCGGTTGATAAACCGGTAATTAATGCCGATACCGATAATTGTAAATTTGGAGATATTGAACCTGTTTATAGTTTTTTCCTTTTCAATAATCCAGAAAATGAGATAACCGGATCAGGAGATATCCCGGAGACCAACTTTCCGTTAGGGCGTACCACAATCACTTGGACTTTTGCCGATGAGTGTGGGAATTCGGTGGCTTGCACCCAAATCATTGATGTGACTTTTGAATTGAGCGAAATCAGCTACGACAATGGCTCAACCTCAACTGATGTTGGTTCAGGAGTATACCCCATGCAAACGTCCACTCACACCTATGCTGTTGATTCAAAAATTCCTGAAGTGGGGTATTCTTACCAATGGAAATTATTCGAAAGGAACGGTGAGAACCTTGGAGACGAGGTTGATCCGGCTTATTACATCATTAATCAAACAGAAGAATCGAATGGCACCTCAGTTGCCATCACCTTTTTGGAAGACTTGCGTGTCGAAAACGAGTACTTTATTGCAGTGGAGAAATGGAGAGACGGAACCTTATGTGGCAAACAGGAGACTTTACCCATTAGAATTTACCCCCACGATTTTGATGTAGAGCTGTTGCCTGCAGGGTCTGATTGTCAGGCAGGAGAGACGGGAACTCCAAGTACAATAACGTGGGAGATTAGCTTTCCTGAAATCGTTACCGAACCTTTCCTGTTCAATTACAACATTACGCTCGACGGAACTCCCATTTGTACAGGAACCGTCTCAGGTATTTCATATTCGAACACAAGTCTTAACCACGATAGTGGATGCCCGGTAGGAAGCCCGGCAGCTCCTCCTTATACGCTGGTCAGCAAAAATCAAAATTCAAATACGGTTAGGCTAGAATATGTTATCAGTAGCGTCACGGGGAGTGATCTGCAAATTGGCCTTACCGTGAAGGCAACTGATGCTTTTGAAGTTTCGGACAGTAATGTTTCAAACGATTCGGAAGATGTGATTCTTTGGGGAGTTCCAAATACCTCCGATATAACAACGGATTAATCAATAATGTGATAGATAGATAATAAAAATAATAACCTTAATTTTTACAGATGAAAAAGTTCTTTACTTTATTTAGCGTACTAATTTTTCTGGGCATGAGCGCCAATGTGCTGGCACAAGATGCTACTCACTATCCTGGAGAAGTTCATACTTTTCGAGTTGACGACCACGGTGCTGCTGCTAGCTATGCATGGGAAGTTTACACCGACGCGACTTTAAAAACAGCAGTTGGCTCTAATTCTAATGCAAACTACATCATTTCGGGCGAAGGAACTCACGAAGTTACAATTACATGGACGAATATTGCTCCTACCACTTACTATGTAGGAGTGACAGAAACAATTGGTAACTGTTCTACTAGTCGGTATACTAGTGTTGCAATTAATGCTGCTTCATATGATTTAGTTGTGGTTAATGAGGATGCAAGTGAAAACGTCATCGATTTAGAGACTTGCATGGAAGGGGCAGGACGAATTTTTAATATGTCTGAAGCAATCACCCCGCTTGACAATGTTGTGTATTTTACTGTTTCATTGGAAAACGAAGGCTCTCTATTTAATCCTCAGGATGGTTGGGCTTTTGACTACATATTGACAGTGAAAGATGCGGCTGATGTAACTAAGACTGCAACTGTTGTGGTAGTTGGTACTCCAACAGAGGTGAGCGGTATTTCTACAACAGGATCAGGTACTATTTCGGTTGATGGATTAAATAAATTCACGATTGCAGTAACTGTAGCCGATAATCCAGGAACATCTAGCTCTGATGATCTTCTTGTTCAATTTGTAGGAACTAATTTAGAAGTTGGAGCTGGTAAAATTACAGAAACAGATAGTAAAGGAAATGCGATTAACTACACCAGAAATACTTATCCAAACACAAGTGCGATTACAGTCGATTAAAGAACTTGAATAGAAAATTATACCACCTCAAAACTCTTGAGGTGGTATATTTTCAATGAAAAAGGAAATTGCCATAGGATTGATTTCTCTTTTCATTTTAATTACTGGGGTAATTAAATTACAAGCGCAGACTTCTTATTTTATTGGACAGGAAATTTCTTTCGAAGTTGAAGCTGTGGATGAAAATGAATATTTGTGGGGCGTGTTCTTAGATGAGAATGCGTTGATCCCCGCAAATCAGGATTCCTATGACTTTATTGCTTCAGCAGAAGAAAGTCACACCAAATTGGTATTCCATAAAGCCAGTTCTTATTTTATTGTCCTATTGGAAACGAACCCGTTGGGATGTTCCACAGGACGATCACTTCCTATCGAAGTCGTTCCAACTGGAGATTTAGGCCTGGCAGTTACCAATGCTTCGACCACCCAATGTTACCAGGAAGGGAACAACGATTTTTCGGTTGAGCTTCAGTTTTTAGATGATCAGGGCAGCTTTTGGACGGCTGATCGTTTTCCGGTAAGGGTTTCCTTTACGGTCAACGATGTGCCACAACCAACGCAAACCGTTAGCTACCTGAATCAACAACTGCATATTCCGGAAACGGCCTTTGAGGCTGATCCAACACAGAATACGGTTGTTTCTATTCAGCTAATTGAAGTAACCGACAAACAAAATTTGACCATTCCCGCCCGTGAGGGAAAAGATATTCAAACCACTACGCTGGTGTCTGCTCCAGAAATTAGCTTCAACACCAATGAGGATGAAGTGGCGTTTGGGACGATCTCTGCGTATTCGGTACAAGGGGCCTCTGCATACACTTATTCCTGGACACTTTCAAAGCCTAATGGAGGGTTGCTTCAGTTGAGTTCGGAAACCAACACCACCGAACCAATAAACTGGAACTTGTCGGGCGTGAACCGATTAAGTGTGCAAGCCACTAACCAGGCGGGCTGTTCATCGCAAGTTTATACCCGAACAATTGTTGTTTTGCCCCAGGAAGACCGGCCGGTAGCCATCATTGAAACTGAGCGGCTGGAGACAGGAAGTTGTGGAACTGTTCGTTTGGATGCCAGCAAAAGTACAGGCGTTGGAAAACTGAGCTATAGCTGGTCGCCAACGGCCGGGCTGGATGATCCGGCAAGTCCGACACCTCTTTTAAGGGGGGAAGCCTCTGCGCGTTATACCGTTACGGTTACCGACAGTCGGGGGAAAACAGCGACTGATGATGTTTTTGTGGAAGTGCTGCCTTCGCCCCAAATTGGACTGGACAGGCAGGTGTTTGTCAACTCACCGAACGAAGTTATTTTGCTCGATGCTTCCTCAAGCGCAGGTACTGACCTGTCGTTCAATTGGTGGTCATCGGGCGATGGTTTGCTTGTAAGCGGGGCACAAACTGCAACGCCACAAGTTTTGGGACTGGGGAAATACTACCTTCAGGTAACGGATCGTTTTGGCTGTTCGGCCTTGGATTCGGTGGTGGTAGGCCTGCTTGTTCAGGTTACGGCAGCGGATGACCAGGCAGACGTGTTGGTCAATACCTATGCTGATATCAACGTGCTTAGGAATGATGCTCCGAAGGGACAACTCGATCCGCAATCCATTACTATTGTGTCGCCTCCGAGCCAGGGAGTTGCTCATGTCACTTCTGACTCCATCATTACTTATACGCCTAACCCGTACTATGTGGGGGCCGATGAATTTATTTATGCGGTGTGCGACTACTCCAATCACTGTGATGAAGCCAATGTTTTGGTGCGGATCAGTGATGAGGCACTGTTTATCCCCAATGCCTTCTCGCCCAATGGCGACGGTATAAATGATTATTTCGAAATTATCGGGATTGATGGCTATGAACGTGTTAAGCTCCGGATTCTGAATCGTTGGGGAAGCTTGATTTATGAATCGAATAACTATGGGCGAAGTGGCGATGGCTTTTGGGATGGCACAGCCAGCAAAGGAATCCGTTTTGGTGACGGACAGATTGCTACCGGAACCTACTATTACATCCTGGATTTGGGGCGGGGAAAAGAGAAAGTCACGGGCTTTGTTTACCTGGACCGCTAACGGATAATTAACCTCTGGATATGACATTGAAACGAACAGCTTGGGGCGCTTGCTGCAGCTCCAAGAATCAGCCCTTGCCGGGCACTTCTACACTTCCCAAAGCGGGTAGTGGTGCGTGCTGCCTGATGGTAGATAGTTCCACAAGCCTTTTCGCTATACCTTTTTCCGGGTTTGCTAACTACTTGTTTTTGCAGGGCTTTTCAAGTGGTATGTTTGTCGCTGAAATTGAGTGCGTTTTTAGCATGAAGCCAATGAGGGACACAGTTTAATGAAGCGATTGTTTGCACTGATATTGGGGGTGTTTAGTGTTGTTCTTTTCCCGGTAACGGAAAGTTGGGCGCAGCAAGATCCGATGTATACGCAGTATATGAACAATATCCTTTCCGTAAATCCGGCCTATGCCGGCTCCGGCAATGTGCTCAGTCTTATGGTTATGTCGCGTAACCAGTGGGTTTCCTTTGAGGGTGCTCCGGCGACACAATCTTTCGTGATGCATGCTCCAATTTCCAGACAGCACATGGGCTTGGGATTTTCCTTGTTGAAAGACCAGCTGGGCCCTATTAATCAAACCGGAGCTTATGCCGATTATTCGTACAGCATTGATTTTACGCGTGGGCGTTACCTGTCTTTTGGATTAAAGGCAGGCGTTAACTTTTTTGAAGCCAAGCTGTCCGATCTGGAAACGGTCGATCCGAATGATCCGGTATTTGCCAGTGATATTACGCGCAATTTCCTGCCCAATGTGGGGCTGGGCATCTACTACCATTCGGAGCGAAGCATGGTCGGGCTCTCGGTGCCAAAGCTTATTGAGAATAAAATTAACCGGCACAATTCGTCGTCCGAATATGTGAGTAAAGAAAATATTCACTTGTTTTTGATGGCCGGCTATGTTTTTGACTTGAACCGGATCATCAAGTTTAAACCCTATTTCTTAGTCAAGTACAGTACGAATATACCGCTGGATTTAGACTTGACAGCCCAGTTTCTTTTTTATGAGCGTCTGTGGCTTGGTGCCATGTACCGGGTGGGCGATGCCGTGGGGGGCATGATGCAGGTTCAAATTTCAAAGAGCTTGAAAGTGGGTTATTCTTATGATATCACAGCAACCGATTTCGGCGTTTACAACAACGGAACGCATGAAATATTAGTGAGCTATGACTTTAACTTCGGGCGGGACAAAGTCCGGTCGCCACGTTATTTTTAACTAAACCTGAAAACCTGATGAGACCGGCAACACGTAAAATTATCCTGACTTCGTTTTTTTTCTTGCTGCTTTGCTCGTTTACTCTTGCCCAAAAAATAACGATTCGTTTGGCTGATAAAAGCTATGCGGATTTTGCTTTTATTGAAGCGATTGGCTTATACGAATTCGCCTACGAAAAGAACCCGGAAGATACTTATGTCATTCGGCAGCTGGCTAAGGCCAATCAAAAAATTGGGGATACCGAATCGGTTGAGAAATGGCTGAAACTCCTGATTGATTGCGGAGAAGAATCGCCGGAAGACGTGTTTAGTTACTCGCAGGTGCTGAAGAGTAATGGGCGTTACCAGGAGGCTGAAAAGTTGCTGGCCAGGTATGCACAGCTAAAGCCAGGTGACGAGCGCATTGACTCTCAAACCTCGTTGCTGGAGCAAATTCGTTTATTGCATCGTGATTCAACCCGGTATAAAATTCGTCCGGTTTCGTTGAACACCGACGGATCGGAATTGGGGGTTGCCTTTTATCGCGATCAGCTTGTTTTTTCATCGACCAAGGCGGTAAACGGAGTGCCTGGCTTAAAATATAAATGGAACGAATTGCCTTACCTCAATTTGTTTATTGGCGACCGGGGGCCCAATGGCGATATTCTTAATGTTGAAAAATTTGCGCCCAAGTTGGAGACAAGCTATCATGACGGGCCGGTGGCGTTTGACCCTTACCGCGACCGGGTGTATATTACACGCAATAACGTAGGGAAAGGGCACAATGTTAGCAAGGGGAAGGATGGCGAGGTAAACCTGAAAATTTTGTTTGGTGGTAAGGAACAAGGAGAGTGGGAATACCGGGGAGAGTTTGTATTCAACAGTGATGATTATTCCACCGGACACCCGGCGGTCGACACCACGGGGAGCGTCCTGTATTTTGTATCAGATATGCCAGGAGGTTACGGCGGGACAGATATTTATCGGTCCGAATTTAGCGGAGGTTACTGGACAGAGCCGGAGAACCTTGGACCGGCAATAAACACCAGTGGCAATGAGCTTTCTCCCTTTGTCAGCTACGATGGCTTGTTTTATTTTTCATCCGATGGGCATGGCGGCCTGGGAGGGCTGGATGTGTATGTGGCGGTACCTGAAAATGAGACTTTCCATTCGGTGAAAAACATGGGATATCCGCTGAATAGTCCGAAAGATGATTTCAGCTTTGTGCTGGATAAAACCGGAACTGCCGGGTACTTATCCTCGAACCGAAAAGGCGGGCGTGGCAACGATGACATTTACTATGTTCGCATTCCGTCTGTCCCGGTCTTTATTCGGGGCGTGGTTAACGATATGGTTACCGGCCAGCCTTTGGCTGGTGCTAAAATCAGTCTGGTCAATCCGTTTGCCGACACCCTTTCAACCCAGCTGACTTCGGCTGACGGGATGTTTCAGTTTGAAGTGAATAAAGGCCTGAGCTATACCATTCAGGGGCAAAAAGAATACTATTTCAAAAATAAGGTGGAGCTTGGAACCTTAAAATTGCGGGAAGGGGAGGAAACGACCGTACAACTTTTGCTTGAGCGGGAAGTGCTGGAAGAAGGAGAGCCCGAGCCACTTTATATGGAAACTGAAAACGGAGAGCCATTGCAGGTGTTGAGCGAAGATGATGTTCAGTTTTATAACGATAGCTGGGTGATTAACTCCGAAATTGCTCACACCATGGACGGACTCATTGACTATCTGGTTCAGTTTCCGGATGTTGAGATTCGGATTGAATCGCACACCGATTCGCGTGGAGACGATCAGGAAAACCTGCTGTTGTCGAAACGAAGGGCAAAAGCCATCTTCAATTATATTGTGTGGAAAGGCATCAATCCCTTGCGGATTGTGTACAAAGGCTATGGCGAAACCCGTTTGCTGAATAATTGCGATGATGGCGTGGATTGCCCGGAGGCAGATCATGCAGCCAATATCCGGAATATTGTGAAAGTGGTTAAAAAAGGAGAGTATCAGGGTGTGCGTGCCAAGCGATCAATATCTCACTTCTAGCAGGTAGTCGGTTCAGAAGTTGCTCTTTGTTGAGCTTAAGAGGCTGTTTGAAACGGCATCTTGGCCATTTTTTCGACTTCAAGGCTAGGATAGCCAAACTCTTCAACAACCTTGCCCAGCAGCAGGTAAATGCCATCTCCCCGAAACGGATACTGCTTGAGCGAAGGCGGAAAGTGGACCGAGTCAAAGAACTCACCATACACATCAACGAAAGTGCCGAAGTGCATCATTTCCTTCTTTACGGTTCGAACATATTTTATGGTTACCAAACGCCCCAGCATCCGCACTTTACGCCCAACATGCTGAAGCATATTTTTTGCAAAAACTTCGCCCCGAAAACGGGTTTGTAGCAGGTCGAAGAGGCTTATGCTGATTGGAAATTCCAACAGTTCAATCTCGTCATAGGCATCGCGTAAAGGCGATTGTTCCAGCTTGGGGAGTTGGTAGTTTCGCTCCTGAACCTGAAACATGGATGGGCTTTTTACTTTCGGAATAGGTTTGTTTAAAAGAAGGTGTCCCTCCCACAGCAAGGCAGCTTTGGTTTTCTGGGTGAAGCGAAAAGCCCCCAGTCGGATGAGCAGGGTGAGTTGTTCTTTGCCGATGGTAACACGCTCAATAAAGTCGGCGAGTGACTGGAAGGGGCCGTTTTTTTCCCGTTCGCAGACCAGCCGGCTGATGGTTTGTTGCTCTAGGTTTTGAACAAATACAAAACCGGTGTAAATCGTCCGTCCTGTAATTCGTGTTTCATTTCGGCTGTGGTTGACACAGGGCAGTTCAATGTGGGCGCCGCAGCGCTGGGCTTCATTGAAATAGACCCACGGGCGGTAAAATCCACCGAAATTGTTGATGACCGCAACCATGAATTCCAGCGGAAAATAGGTTTTCAGAAACAGGCTTTGAAAGCTTTCTACGGCATACGATGCCGAATGGGCCTTGGAAAACGAGTAGCCGGCAAATGACTCAATCTGGCGCCACACTTCCAAGCTTAAAGCATCGGGATAACCTTTGGCCCGGCAGTTGCTGAAAAAAGTGTCCTCGATGCGCTGGAATTCCGTTCGCGAACGGTACTTTCCGCTCATGGCCCGGCGCAGCACATCGGCTTCGGCCAGATCGAGGCCTGCAAAATGGTGTGCCACTTTGATCACATCTTCCTGGTAAACCATCACGCCATAGGTTCCTTCCAGCTGTTCTTTCATAATCGGGTGCAGGTATTGAAACCCATTGGGATGGTGAAACCGGTGAATGTACTGCCGCATCATGCCTGACTTGGCCACGCCGGGGCGGATGATGGAGCTGGCGGCCACCAGCGTGAGGTAGTCATTGCATTGCAGCTTTTTTAGCAATCCTCGCATGGCCGGACTTTCAATGTAGAAACAACCATTGGTTTCTGCGGTTTGCAGGCGTTTTTTTACTTCTTTATCCTGAAAAAACTGATTCACCTGGTGCACATCAACTTGCTTTCCCTGGTTCTCACGAACAATTTCCACAGTTTCCTTGATGTGTCCAATGCCGCGCTGGCTGAGGATGTCGAGCTTGTCAAAGCGCAGGTCTTCGGCCACATACATATCCCATTGGGTGGTTGGAAGCCCTTTGGGAGGCAAGTCCAGTGCAGAGTAATAGGTGATTGGTTCTTCCGAAATCAGGATACCTCCGGCGTGGATGCTTCTTGCATTGGGAAAGTCTGCCATCTGTTGGGCGAGTTTTTCGATGGCTTCCGTGATTTTGTTTTGATTTTGCCTGTTTCCCGGATCACGAATCAGCCGGTCAATTTCTTCCTTGGGCAAGCCAAACACTTTCCCGAGCTCCCGGTAAATGGATCGGCCTTTAAAGGTGGAGGTGGCTCCTAGTAAGGCGGTGTGTTCTTTGCCATAGCGCTTGAAAATGTACTGTTGAATTTCGTCCCGGTCTCGCCACGAATAGTCGATGTCGAAATCGGGCGGACTGGTACGCTTGGGGTTCAGAAAACGTTCGAAATACAGGTTGAGTTTGATGGGGTCAACATCGGTGATTCGCAGGCAGTAAGCGACAATGCTGTTGGCTCCACTTCCTCGCCCAACATGATAAATATCGCGTGACATGCTGTAGCGAATGATGTCCCAGGCAATCAGAAAGTAAGATGAAAAATTCAGCTTGAAAATAATATTTAACTCATGCCTGACCCGCTCCCGGGCTTCCCGGTTGTTGGTGCCGTAGCGATAAATCATCCCCTCGAAGGCCAGTTTTTCAAGCAATTGTTTGTCGGTACTCACCGTGTGGGTAAACACTTTTTTGTTTTTGAAGGAGCTAAAATCAATGGTGATGTTGCAATCGTCCAGTACTTTTTGGGTGTTACGAATGATTTCCGGGTACCGGGAAAATCGTTCATAAAGCCTGGCAGGCGGAAGCATAATTTCAGAAGCAGGAGCTGACTGGCTGGAGCTAAGTTTACTAATCAGTGTGTTGTGATCGATAGCCCGCAGGCTTTTGTGCAAGTGCCAGCCCGATTGGTTGGTGAAACTGACGGGTTGAAGAATAACCAAGCGGTGAGACGCGCTAAGGTAAGGTGAAGTTAGCAGTTGGTTTACCTCATCGGGGCGTACTCCTATAAACTCATGATCGTGTAGTTTCTGGTGTTTTTTGCTGAACGGATAAATAACATAGACCTGGTTGAAGCGTGGCGCCTCAGCCGGAAATTCTTTTTTCTGAAGGTTATGTTCCGTCAGCCAGTCGTTTAATTCTTTCAGGCCTTCGCGGTTACGGGCCAAGCCGATATACAAGAGCTGATCGCCATTTCGGAATTCGCAACCGGCAACGGGTTTAATCCCTTTGGAGCTGGCAGCTTTCACGAAGTCAGGAATGCCCATGGTGGTGTTAATATCGGTCAGGGCCAGGCTTTCTACTGACATGTTTGAAGCTTGTTCCAGCAACTCTTCAATGCTAAGGGTGCCGTAGCGAAGACTGAAAAATGAGTGGTTGTTGAGGTACATACTTTCTTGTTTTTAATGATTCACAGGACTTAGCCTGAAGCGTGCCAGTCAGGTTGAGACCGCAGCAAGACAAGGACTGACTTTCCTTGCATGAATTAGCGGTCAGACAACGAATTCACGAAGCCCGGCATTTGACTCCGGAGGCCCGGCGAACCGCGTCGGAGCCAAAACGCATGCGGATTTTATCCATTGATAAGTAGAGCTTCACCATTTTTTCGTTGTTGTCGAACAGGTTGAGTTGCTGGGCGCCTCCTACCAAGCCACTCAGCTTAACCCCGATCAGGCGGACAAGCATGCGTCGCTGGTATACCCGGCGAAACAAATCACGGGCTGTCTCCATCAGCACGTGGTCAAGAGAGGTATAAGCAATCTTTTTTTGTAGGGTATGGGTGTCGTAATTGCTGTAGCGGATTTTGACGGTGACCACCGAGGCCAGTCGTTGTTTTTGACGTAACCTGAAAGCCAGTTTTTCAACCATTCGGGTTAGTACCTGATTCAGCATTTGTACATCAATGCTATCGGTTTCGAAGGTGCGTTCCGTGCTCATCGATTTTTCTTCGGAGTAGGGCACTACCGGACGGCTGTCGATACCATTGGCGCGGCGCCAGATTTC
Organism: uncultured Sunxiuqinia sp.; assembly: GCF_947495665.1. Taxonomy (GTDB): domain Bacteria; phylum Bacteroidota; class Bacteroidia; order Bacteroidales; family Prolixibacteraceae; genus Sunxiuqinia; species Sunxiuqinia rutila. Next base: position 43,273 of record NZ_CANLZV010000006.1, on the reverse strand, counting down.
GATCCCGGTTTTTCCGAGTACACTTTCCATCATGGTTGGTGGAATGGCGCTTAGGGTTTGAATGGTTTGCACACCCATGGAGGAAAGCAGCTGATAATTTTTGGGGCCAACCAATGGAATTTTTCTGATTGATAAGGGGTTCAGGAATGGCTGAACCTGGTTTTGGATCACTTCTTTTTCGCCATTGGGTTTGGCTTCTCCGGTAGCTATTTTCGATACGGTTTTATTAACCGATAATCCAAAAGAAATGGGCAAACCGGTTTCCTGAATGATGAGCTGGCGCAATTCGTGTGTCCATTGGTAGGAGCCAAAAAAGCGATCCATCCCACTCATGTCAATGTAATGCTCATCAATCGATGCCTTTTCGTACATCGGAGCCTTGTGGGCAATAACCTCTGTTACGAGCCGGGAATACTTGCTGTACAAGTCCATATCTCCGCGGATGACAATGGCATCGCCGCACAGGTTGAGAGCCATGCGCATGGGCATGGCTGAATGGATACCAAAGGTACGGGCTTCGTAACTGCAGCTGGCTACAACCCCCCGGTCCGAAAGCCCTCCAATGAGAATGGGTTTGCCGTTTAAGTTAGAATTCATTAGCCGTTCGACAGATACAAAAAAAGTATCCAGGTCAAAATGGGCAATGGTGCGGTTTTGTAGATTCATCGTTCCCTCCTTTCATGCATGCTACTGGTCATTCTCCCCAAAAAATCAACACAAACAAATTGTTTTTCAATGCAAAATCTGTATTTTTGATTATTATATAATCAAATTTGCGGATTATAATATAATCATTCTAGCTATGTATTTTGCTTCAAACCTTAAGTTTTTGAGAAAACGCCGGCGACGTACCCAGGAAGATATCGCGCTTGCATTGGGAATCAAGCGTTCGACTCTGAATAATTATGAAAACGGGATTTCCGGACCTAATATTCAGATCCTGATTCGTTTGTCCGATTATTTTGGGGTGGCTGTTGATACGCTTTTGCGGGTTGATCTTTCGCAACTTCGGTTGAGTCAGTTGTATGAATTGGAACATGGGCAGGATGTTTTTTTGCGGGGAAGCAATATTCGGGTGTTAGCAACCACGGTTGATTCGCACAACCGGGAAAATATTGAACTGGTTTCGGAGAAAGCGAAAGCCGGTTACCTGAATGGGTTTTCTGACCCGGATTATATTTCAGAACTTCCGGCTTTTCAGTTGCCATTCCTTTCTTCTGAAAAAAAATACCGTACCTTCCAGATTTCCGGTGATTCGATGTTGCCGATACCTGATGGTGCCTGGGTTACAGGCGAGTTCATTCAGGATTGGTATGAGCTGAAAGATGGCGACTGTTGTGTGGTGCTTACCTTGAATGAAGGAGTGGTTTTTAAGAAGGTAAAAAACAGGCTGGCGGAAGCTGGTTGTTTGGAACTGATTTCAACCAACCGGGCCTATGCGCCTTACACGATGCAGGTTACTGAAATTCGGGAAATCTGGAAATTTGTACACTTTATCTCCAGAGAAGTTCCTGAGCAAAGCACTTCTGACCAGTTGCACCGACAGATGGAGATTATCCAGGAAGAGCTGGCAGCTATTCGAAATAAACTGAGCTGAAGATGGTGCAAGCACTGAACTTCCGAAAAGAAAGAGGGCTCAAGTGCTAAACGCATTGAACCCTCAGATTTAACTGTTATAAACTAAAAACAGAGCGATTTTACTTTTTCAGAATTTTATCCAAAATGCTTTCCTTATCCAGCTTTTTGGTGCAGAAGAACCAGTCGTAACAATGCATTTCATCTTTGCTTTCCATGCGTTCTTTGGCTGTTCCGCACGAACCGGCAGTGGGTACAATAACATCGTCGCCCGGTTGCCAATCCGCTGGCGTAGCCACTTCAAACTCATCCGCTGTTTGCAGGGCAATCAGAGCCCGGTAAAGCTCATCGAAATTACGTCCGAGACTTAGCGGGTAGTAAATAATGGTACGGATTATTCCTTTTGGATCAATGATGAATACGGCTCTTACGGCTTTGGTATTACTTTCGCCGGGCATCATCATGCCATATTTGGTAGCCACTTCCATGGTAATATCTTCAATCAGCGGGAAGGTGACTTCGACATCTTTCATCCCTTTGTACTCAATTTTTTCCTTGATGGTACGCAGCCAGGCAATGTGGCTGTACAAGCCATCCACAGAAAGTCCGACCAGTTTACAATTGGCCTGATTGAATTGCTTTTCCATGCTGGCAAAAGTCATAAACTCGGAGGTACAAACCGGTGTAAAATCGGCTGGATGACTAAAGAGGATAACCCAGCTGCCTTTGTAATCTGATGGAAAATTAATTTCGCCTTGTGTGGTTACAGCTTTAAATTCAGGTGCCGCCTCGCCAATGCGAGGCATACTTACGGTTGGTTGTGTTTGATTTTCTTCCATTGTTCTAATACTTTAAAGATTAATAATTGATTTTTTACTGATTTGAATCGTAATTAAAGTTTGCTGTTTTGCCTCTTTTAAAAAGTAGAAATAGTAAGCATTATATAGAACATTAGTTCGAATGAAAGGTTCATTTATTGACTGTGGCTACTTTTGTATTCACTTTGGGTTTTTCATTTTTGCGGCAATAATCTCGGCAGCCTTTATTAATGGATAACCAGCAGGAGAAGCCGTCAAACAAGGATGTGTGCCGATTTGTGAAATAAGCAGTGAATTAACAGACATCCTGTTTTGAATGGCTAAACCAATGACATTCGTTAATTCTCCGGCGCTTGTACCCCCAATTACTTCTCCACCAACAATAACTCCTGAGTATTTGGCAACAATCAGTTTTACTTGTTGTTTGTGAGTTCCAGGTAAGTTGCCCGGGTGATGGTCAATGCCTTCGAAAAAACCGGTAACAACCGAAACATCTTCTTCTTTGGCTCGTGATTCTGTAATTCCTGCCGTTCCAAATCCATATTCGCCAATGGCTGTTGAGTAAATTCCGATGGTTCCGCTAAAAGTTTTAACCACGTGGATGTTGAATAAATTCATTCCAGCTACGCGCGCTTCGGCACAAGCTGTTGAGGCCAGCATGGTGGAAATGCGCTTGCGGGTAATAAAATCACGCTTTTGTGCGCAGTCCCCAATAGCAAATACATCTTTTTCGTGGGTACGCATGTATTCGTCAACAGCGATAAAACCACTTTCGTCAACATAAATTCCAGAATCTTCAGCCAACTTTGTGTTTGGTTCGTAACCCATTGACAGAATTACCGCATCGGCATGGAGTAGATCGCCGTTTTCCAATTTCACCCCTTGCACTTTTGAGTCACCCACTACTTCACGGATTCCGTTGCCTGTTATGATTTTGACGCCTCTACTCTCAAGAATCTCTGCAATTCGAGAAGCGATCTCCTCATCGAAAGCAGAATACAGAATACTCGTTTCTTTTTCAATTAGTGTAACATCATGTCCCTGCTTTTTTAATTCATCAGAAAATTCAACCCCGATAAAGCCAGCACCAACCACGACCACTTTTTTGAGCTCGCTAATTTGATTTTTCATCTCATCCAGGTAAGCTCGATCTTTCGGAATCACAAAAACATGGTCTAGCTCAGTACCTTTAAGCCATTTGGGCTTTACGGGTGTTGACCCCGTGGCAATGACCAGTTTGTTGTAACTGATTTGTTCTCCATCTTTTAGGGTCACCGTTTTCGTATTCTTACTAATTGAAACAACTTCGTTGACAAGGGTATCAACTCCTATTTTTGATAGCATATTATCAACAGGCATAATGTTCTGCTGACTACTATCAAGTGTGCCAAAAATGTAAGGAATACCACAGGGGACCATGACCTCTTTTTGCTTTTTTACCAGAGTAAAGCTTTTATCAGCCCATGATGTTTTGCCAGACATTGCCGCCACCATACCTGCTGCGCTTCCTCCAATAATTAATACATCTGTCTTTTTCATATGCTTATGTTTTTAATTAAAATAGAGCTCGTTATAATTATTGCTACCATTAAAAGGGCTGACTCATTTTCCAGCAGAGGGAAAGCTGATAATTTGTCCGGTTTTGGCCTGGACAATGCCAAAGGCAGCATGAAAAGCGGCTAGTGCCGCAAGCTCAGTGCAGTGCGAGGGGAGTAGCGTTCGGATATTTTCTTGTTCAAAATACCGAATGGTTTGTCGGGTTTGCTCATCCTGGCTTTTCAGGTGAAACCCGCCAATGACGGCGTCAATGGTTTGTACGCCAGTTACTTGTTTGGCGTATTCGCAAATGTTGCAAATGCCGGAATGGGCACATCCCGAAATAACAATCAGTTTTCCATGGTTGACGATGGCCAAGGCTGAATCGTCGGGCACAAAATCATCTGCTCCGTTCTCCTGTTCAAAGGGCGTACTTTGCGACTCAAAAGGTGTTGTTCGGGGAATTTCGCCCAGATAAAAAATACGGTCTGAAATGCGGTAGGGCTTCGCACTTGTTGTTAGTGCAAATTGCTGGTTAATTTCTTCATAGGATAAGGCAAGGCCTAAGGGCGAACGATCCTTTTTGCGAAATCGCCTGATGAAGGCCTCTGGATGGGTGAGCAGAGGCTTGCCTTGCAAAAAACGCAGGCCATTGCCATGATCCCAGTGACCATGGCTGAGTACGATCAGGCTGACTTCCTGCTGCAGGTCGATCCCCAATTTGCTGGCGTTTTGCCGAAAAACATCGCTGTGTCCGGTGTCGAACAGAATGTTCATCCCATCCACCTGAATCAGGTAAGAGAGTCCGTGCTCGGCTAAAAAGTGGCTTCCGGCGGTGTTGTCAGTGAGTATGCTCAGTTTCATAATGCGAAAAGTAAAGGTGTTTTTCGAGGGCCTCAATAATCATTTTCGGAGCCCGCATGGGCTTGCGGCTGACTTTATCAACAAAGACGACGGTTGAATCTGCCGAGCAAATCAGTTCATCACATTCGTTTCGGATTTCAAACTGAAAAGCAAAACGGGTGACTGGTAGTTGTGGAATTTTGGTGATCACTGTCAACAGATCGTCATAGCCCGCAGGTTTGTGGTACCGCAGGTTCATGCTGATCACTGGCATCATAATCTGATTCGACTCCAGTGTTTTATCATCAATTTGAAGTTCCCGAAGCAGTTCGGTGCGTGCCTGGTGGCAATAGCTCACATAATTGGCATGGTACACGTAGCCCATTTGGTCTGCCTCGCCATAGCGCGGACGCAGGCTGAAACGGCTTTCTAAAGGCTTATTCATAGCTGTTCAGTTTTAGTTGTTTCAACAAATGCCCCATGCGTTCCTGCTTAGTTTTTAAGTAGAACGAATTGTGTTGGTTGGGCGTCGTCAGAATGGGAACGCAGCAGGAAATGGCAATGCCATGCTTTTCAAGTCCGCTCTTTTTCTCCGGATTGTTGGTCAGCAACCGAACCTGGCTGATGTTTAGATAATGGAGAAGGGCTGCTCCAGCCCTGTAGTCGCGCTCGTCCGGTTGGTGCCCGAGTTGCAGGTTGGCATCAACGGTATCGACACCTTTTTCCTGTAACCGGTAGGCTTTCATCTTTTCCATCAGCCCAATTCCACGGCCTTCCTGTTGAAGATAAATCAATACGCCACAACCTGCAGCTTCGATCCGGCTTAAAGCCTGTTGCAGCTGTTCGCCGCAGTCGCAACGCAGGGAGCCAAACAAATCGCCGGTAGCACAAGCAGAGTGAATCCGGACGAGTACCGGCTGTTGTTTTTCGGGCTGCCCTTTTATCAAAGCAATATGCTCCTTGCCATTGGTTTTTTCCTGAAAGGCCAGCAACTCAAAGTCCCCGTAAACGGTTGGAAGCTGCACGCGTTCCCCAATTTTAAGAATCGTCGTTTCAATTGATTGATGTTGAATTTCAAACATTTTTGAGCTTGGCTTAATTGTTAGTTGAAGCGCTGACTGTTGGAAGTTTACTTATTTTGTCGGCCAGAGTTTCAAACTGGTTGATCAGTGTTCCATCGGTTGATGCAAAGATGGTTTGACCGGTATCGCCCAGTTCGCAAGCGTCGCAAACCAAGGGAATCTGGGCTAGCAGAGGGACGTTAAGCTGGTTGGCCAGCTGCTGACCTCCGCCACTTCCGAAGAGAAAGTATTTTTCCTCCGGATGTTTTTCAGGAGTGAACCAGGCCATGTTTTCCACAACACCCAACAGGGGGACCTGAATTCGTTTGGTGTTAAACATATCGGCTGCTTTCCGGGCATCGGCAATGGCCACCTGTTGTGGAGTAGTTACCAAAATAGCGCCTGTCAGGTTTAGCCGTTGGATGGTTGTCAATTGGATATCGCCGGTGCCAGGTGGAAAATCGATAATCAGATAATCCAACTCGCCCCATTCGGTATCGGATAGCAGTTGAGCTAATCCGGATGAGGCGGCTGGTCCACGCCAAATGAGGGATTTGTTACTAACCATAAAAAATCCGATGGAAATGATTTTGACACCAAATTTTGTAATTGGGATGATGGTTTCTTTTCCCTGATAATGGGCAATGGTTGGCTTCTCATTTTGCACCCCAAACATGATCGGGATGGACGGTCCGTAAAGGTCGGCATCAAAAATAGCTGTCCGAAAACCTTCGCGTGCCAAAGATACTGCCAGGTTGGCTGCTACGGTTGACTTTCCAACGCCTCCTTTTCCGGAAGCAACCACCAGGACGTTTTTTACTCCGGGCAGTTCTATTTTATCAAAAGGGTCTTGCTTATTCATGTTGTATGAGTTTATTCCAAATTTTTCGGATTTCATGACTGATTGCTGAGTCTGGTGCCCAATTGGTTATGCTCTCGCCATTGACCATGGCATCAACCACCAGCCGGTCAAAAGGAAGTTTCCCAATGATGGGAATACGCATCAACTGACACCAGTCTTCCAAGGCTTTGCTGAGTGAACTGCTTAAGTCGTATTTGTTGATGACAACATAAATTTTGACCCGAAAGTGCTGGGCCAGCTTCACAATGCGTTTTAAATCGTGAATGCCTGATTTACTGGGTTCAGAAACCAGAACGACTTTATCGATACCTGTTAAGGAAGAGATCGCCGGGCAGCCAATTCCCGGTGGTCCATCAATCAGAATTAAATCCGTGTTAAGCTCAAGAGCTGCCTCACGAGCCTGATCGCGAACCAGGTTAACGAGCCTGCCTGAGTTGTCCTCGCCTGGAGCGAGCCGGGCATGTATCATTTTGCCGTTTGGAATGTCGGCGGCAAACCATCGGCTTTTATCTTGATTGACCATGCTGATGGCTTCTTCCGGACATACCCGGGTGCAAAGCTGGCAACCGTCACAGGCTGTTTCTATCACCTGAAAGGTGTGGTTGGTTTGGCGGATGGCATCAAAGCGGCAATAGTCCATGCAAGCTCCGCAGTGGCTGCACTTTGCGGCATCAATCACTGCTTTTTGTCCCGATACGTAGGTCTCTTCGCGGTAATTGTCCGGATGGAGAACCAAATGCAGGTTGGCCGCATCAACGTCGCAGTCGGCCACCACAACTTTGGAGGCTAAAGTTGCCAATGCAGCGCTCAGGCTCGACTTGCCGGTTCCGCCTTTTCCGCTAAGTATGGCTATCTCGGTCATGTTCAATCTGTTTTTTTATACGAATGAAAAGTTCTTGAAATTGCTTGTTGTAGGCCGAGATGTTGTTGGTAATCAACTCTCCTTCGGAGTAAAGCTGGGCTATGCGGCGGTCGAAGGGAATCTCATCCAGCAACGGCAGCTTGTTTTCGGTTAAAAAACGATGAACATCCTGATTTCCCAACCCGCCCCGGTTAATAACAACGCCAAAAGGTATGTTAAGGTGCTGAAGGGCTTGCACAGAAAGTCTGAGATCGTTTAGACCAAAAGGAGTAGGCTCGGTTACCAGTACGACAAAATCGGCTTCGTTTACCGTGGCAATAAAAGGGCAGGATGTTCCCGGCGGGGCATCCAGAATTGTGATTTGCTCTGGTTTCGCTCCTTTTATGGCTTGCGAAATGAGCGGTACCGATGAATATACGCCAACAGCTATTCGACCTTCAACGAGTAATGAGTGCTGGTTGTATTCATAGGTTGTGAGGGTGCCTGTTGTTTTTGCTTGCCATGAAATTGCCCCTGACTGACAAGCGTAGCCGCATGCCCCACAGTCGTGACAAAGGTCTTCGAAAACCCGGATATGCTGATGGCTTCGGACAATAATAATGGCATTGTACTGACAAAATTCCTGGCATTTTCCACAAAAGGTGCACCGATCTTTATCAATGACCGGGATGTTCTGGGTAACCAGTTGTTGTCCTTGCAGTTTTCCTTTAATGAATTGTTGGTCATTGGGTTCTTCGGCATCGCAATCAATTAAATCAACTGCATAGCCTGATTGTTGAATGACATTAAACAGGTTGGTGGCCAGTAGCGTTTTTCCCGTCCCTCCTTTTCCGCTTGCAACTGCTATCTTCATTTTTCTAATGTTTCAGGGTTAAAGTGTCGGGTAACGACAAAGTCACCTTTACTGACTCCTAATTTCTCAGCAATGACATCACATTTAACCATCAGGAGGAAAAATATTTTTTCATTTCCTGATTCCAATAAGCCTTCAAGGTTGCCTTGACCTTTTGATATAATAACATCTGCTTGATTATATAGCCTCAAAAACTCATCAGAACATTGCTCTAAAATGGTCGATGGCGCATCGTATCCATTGGAAATGACCGGCACGAGCGGAGTCATTCCCACATAATGCGCATCGGACATGGTGGCATCGTTAATGATTGGCTGATCCCTGACCGCATAAACCAAATTGGGGTGATGAATGGTTTCAATGAACAATTTATCCAATACAATTTCACCGTTGTTATCTCCCAGGTACAAAACCGTTTGAGCCTTTTGAATTGCTGATTTTAATTGATTGGAGTGATCAATGGCAAAGTCAGAATTTAAGACATGGTCAATGGTTTCATCTAATCGATAAGTTTCACTGACCGCTGCATCAATTATATTTCCGGCAATGGCAAGTCGAAGTGCTGTGTTGAATGAGTCTTCACTTGATTCAACCTGAGCTTTGAATTTTTGATACTGATTCAGAATGAAATCATTGCTTTGTTTCTTTTCTGTTTGATAGGGATCCTCTTGGTTATTATATTTTTTAAACCTTAGATGCAACTCTCTGGCTAATTGTGGTGTCGAGTATTCTTCCTGATTTTCCATATAAAATTGCACCATCTCATGAGTAAAACTTAGTGCTTGCTCTGAAGATAATTTCTCCCGTTTAAGCAGTTTCTCAAAAGCCCGGTTAAAACAAAAGAAACAACGATAGTCATTAATCATGTTTATTCGTCATTAATGATCGCACGCATTTGCTCCGGATACCAACGAATTGCTTAACCAATCGGCTACAAGCTCGTGGGGTGATTTGGGCTGGGCGCCTACTGTTACTTCAATGTTTTGTTGATTGAACAGGCTAATGGCTTTTTGTCCAATGCCTCCTGCAATGATATTTGTAACTCCATGCTGCCCGAGCCAAGCAGGGAGCAGTCCTGGTTCATGTGGCGGAGGCGTTAAATACTCTGGTTGGAGCATCGTGTTGTTGTCAACCTGGATAATTACAAACTGCTGGCAATGCCCGAAGTGGGCGCATAGTTGACCATCCTCAACCGGGATCGCAAATTTTTTCATAGTCTCTATTTTTAATTTGATTCATTTGAAAGTAAACTGGCAGCTTTAAGGACCATTCAGCTGCCAGTTTTCAATCGGAAACAGTTCATCCTCAGAAGCAAGCTTTGCGTCCTGACGCATTCCCGCGTCGACGTCCTCTTCTTAAGCCCCAAAGACGATCTGATCTTTCCTCTTGTTTATTTTCAGGAGTGTTGGGCTCCTGTTGACCTGTTTGGGTAGAGAAACGGCCTTGACCTTTGGCTGCACAGCAACCTCTGCCTCTGCCTGATAAGGGACCTTCTCCCGCTGGGCCTTTTTTATTGAATCCGGGCATAATAACACCTCCTTTCTACCTGGTGGTCATTAATCGAATAAGTTCCTCAACGGTCTGTTCCGGACCATTGACCATGATCATCTGAATTTGAAGGTCTTCTAAAATGGTTTTCACTTTTCCTCCAAACTCGCCTGATATAATTTTCTTAACGCCTTGTGATGCGATTAGCTGAGCGGCAGCTGGACCTGCGCCTTCATTGACATCCTTGTTTGGATTTTTGATGAACTCTGTTTTGTCTGACTCCAGGTCGTGAATCGCAAAATAAGCGCACCTTCCAAAGCGATTGTCAATTTTGGAAGAGCCTGTTTTTCCGGATGATGTAATGGCAACTTTCATGATTTATAAGAATAAATGAAAATAAACAACGACACAAATATAATGAACATTTGTTCATTAAACAGGAATTGGGCTGATTTTTTTTTATTCAGAAATATCGTTGAGATTCAGAGAGCTGCGGAATACGATTGTTTCACTGGTTCTTTTTGATTCCTTTAAAAGTGTTTACTTTGAATGGGATTGTGACAAAATGAATGGAACGTATTATGGGAACAATTGATGAGCATCAAAGCAAGGATGAATTGCTTGAGCGCCTACGGGAAAAAGACCGACTGCTGGCTGCTTTGACCAATCAGCTAAAGGAAGTGGAGCAGCTGAAGTTTGCCTGGGCGGGTAACCTGGGGCAATGGAGCTGGGATGTGCAAGCCAATAAGGTCAGCTTCAATGCGCTGAAAGCAACTACGCTGGGTTATGATCTAACGGAGGTTCCACAGGGCTGCGAATACCAGTTTTTTACCGATAAACTGCATCCGGATGATTACGAGCCTGTCATGCAAAATATGCGCGATCATCTTAGCGGAAAATCGGATGCTTATGAGGTGGAATATCGCATAAAAACCAAACATGGCGATTGGAAATGGTATTACGACCGCGGAACCATCACTCAGCGAGGACCGATGGGAGAACCCTTGTTTTTAACAGGCATTGTCTTCGACATTTCGGAGCGCAAGGCCATTGAAGAAAATCACCGAGCCCTAATTCGGTCGCTTTCAGAGCAGCTGAATTTGCAGGAGAACCTCTTCTCGGCCATCCTGCACGATCTGCGTACTCCTTTGTCCAACATTATCGGCTTTGCCGATTTATTGGCCCAAAACACGGAGGAAAACGATGATAGGGCGGCTGACGCTGAATTTTTGAGCATTATTCAGCAAACAGCTGGTCAGGCTTATGACATGACTGCGAGTCTGATGGAGTGGGCAAAGGCCAAATGTTTAAATACGGAGAATAACCACCCGATTGCTTTGCGTGAATTGATTTTTGAACTTGCCGCTGAGTTTGAACCATTACTAAACAACAAAAAAATCAGTCTGCAAAATGACGTTCCTGAAGATGTACGGGTTTTTAGTAATGGTCCTATCTTGAAAATTGCCTTGCGCAACTTCTTGTCGAATGCGGTGAAATATTCTTACCACGAAGGAACAATCCTTTTGAGGTATCATGCTAAAACCTTATCGGTTATTGATCATGGTGTTGGCATGAGCAAGGAAAAACTGGCCTCGCTTTTTAGTTCTGTTGCTGGTTCAACACTGGGGACAGCCCAAGAAAAAGGGAATGGAATAGGCCTGGTGCTGGTTAACGAACTGATTCAGAAAACCAACATCCAGCTCATGGTAAATAGTGTAGTGGGGAAAGGTACACAAGTGGATTTAGTGTTTAAAGATATTGATTTGCAAAGATGATCTGGTTTTATGGCAAGTTGTCCGGCCAACTGCTCCTAAAATTGCTTTTTATTTGCAAACATAAAAAATGACCTTGTTTTTTGTGTAAAAAGAAAATAAACCGTAATTTTCTATAGATTAACCAGATGAAGAAAGAAGGAAGACGATTGGAGGCAATGACCTGAACGGTTAGAGCGGTAGATTATGGAGAAAACATGCTTCCTGCGATAATGGTTTCAGGTCGGTGGAGTAGTTAACCTACTAAAGCAAAATTATGAAATCAGATGGCAGTCCACTCAAATCAAATATTGGTAAGACCTTAAAAGAACGGATCAATGGGTTGCTCAACAAAGAGCATGATCGGAGGTCAGACGCGAAGTTCCAGGAATTGCTGGAAGAAATGAATCAGTACCAACAGGAACTGGATCAAAAATCACAATCGCTTGAGAAACGTGCCAAAGAGCTGAGTGCATTATACAAGCTTATTCAGTATACCGAAGACAGATCCGTTTCGTCAGACAGTATTTTACAGCAGGTGCTGAGCTTGATCCCTCCTGCCTGGCAATATCCGGAAGCTACCGGCGTGCGCTTGCATGTGGGTGAAAAGACCGGGCAAACCTCCAATTTTAAGGAGACCCCTTGGATGCTGACCGAAGAGAGCTATACCGGCGATCGGCTGCTGGCCAAAGTGGAAGTGGCTTATCTGGAAAAGCGACCGGAAGCCGACGAAGGACCTTTTTTCAAGGAAGAACGAAACCTGTTGAAGGCCATAACGACCCACCTGAGCCGCTGTTTGGAGCGAAGAAGCATGGAAGAAGTGAGGCGGGAAAGCGAAGAAAACCTGCGCATCACCCTAAACTCCATTGGCGATGCTGTTATTGCCACCGATGTTAAGGGTGCCATTACCCGAATAAACCCGGTAGCTGCCCATTTTACGGGCTGGAATCCGGAGGATGCAGCCGGCCGAAATCTGGAGGAGGTTTTTCATATTTTCAATAGTGTAACTGGCGAACCAGCCAGAAGTCCGGTCAGCAAGGTGATAAAAACCGGTGAAGTGGTTGGTTTGGCGAATCACACCAAGCTGGTTTCAAAAACAGGTGTTGAATACCAGATTGCCGATTCGGGGGCACCCATTCGGAACGGACAGGGTGAAATTACGGGTGTTGTGCTTGTTTTTCGCGATGTAACCGATGCCTATCAAATGCATGAAATGCTAAAAGAAAGGGAGCAAGGATACCGGGTCATGTTTGAAAATAATCCGCAGCCAATGTGGATTTATGACCTCGAAACGCTTGCTTTTCTGAAGGTCAATTATGCGGCTATCAACCATTATGGTTATTCCGAGGAAGAATTTTGTGGAATGACCATTAAAGATATTCGCCCGGAGGAAGACATCCCTGTCTTAATGGAGAGTGTCAGGCTGGGTGCTCAGGAATATGAGCGAACCCGGGGATGGCGTCATTTCAAAAAGAATGGCGAACTGATTTTTGTGGAAATCACTTCTCATGCTGTTGTGTTTAATAAACGCCCGGCGCGGCATGTGTTGGTTACCGATGTAACCGAGCGCAAACAAGCAGAATTTCGCTTGGAGCTGACTCAGTTTGGGATTGATCATGCGCAGGTGGGTGTTTTTCAGGTCGAAGAAGATGGAACGATTATTTATGCCAATCATTATGCTGCCAAAAGTCTGGGGTATTCCACCGAAGAATTGATTGGCAGTTCGCTTTTTACCATTGCTCCTCCATTCAATGCCAAAAATTTTCATAAGCATCGGGAGGGAATTAAGAGCAAGAAGAAGAGCAATACCTTTATTTCGACGCACCGACGAAAAGATGGAACCGAGTTTCCGGTGGAGGTCACGGTCAATTACTTTCAGTATAAGGATAAACTCCTGTCGTTTTCTTTTGTAAAAGACGTTACCGAACAGCAGAAAGCCGAAAAGGCCTTACGCGAAAGCGAGAATAACTACCGGCTTTTGGTTGAAAACCAGTCGGATATTGTTGTGAAGGTCGATGTCGAAGGTCGTTTTCTGTTTGTGAGCCCGTCTTATTGCCGGATGTTTGGAAAAACCGAAGAAGAATTGCTGGGAAAAACATTTATGCCGCTTGTGCATGAAGAGGATCAGTGGAGCACGGCTGAAGCCATGAAAAAGTTATACAAGCCTCCTTACCGGGTCTCGCTGGAGCAGCGTGCCATGACCAAGGAAGGTTGGAAATGGTTGGCCTGGAACGATGTGGCTTTGCTGAACGACGAAGGAAAGATTGTTGGTATTATTGGTGTTGGAAGAGATATTACGGAACAGAAAAAGGCCGAAGCTGATTTGCTTGAGCTAAAAGCGCAGCTGGAAATTCAGGTGGATGAGAAAACGAAAGAACTGCAAGAGCGTGTTGACGAATTGCAGCGGTTTTATGATGCCACCATCGAACGTGAGTTCCGGATTAAAGAACTACGCGACGAAATAGAAAAGCTTAAAGAGAAGAACGCATGAACAGAATCGTGATACGCCTGGGCATATTCTTGTTGGCTTTGATTGCATCCCCCGCAATACTGGTTGAGGCAAGTTCCCACATGCAGGAACCCGATACTATCCGGACTGTTTTGCTGGGAGCAGAGCCCGATTACCCACCCTACTGTTTGCTGGATGAAAATGGCAAGCCCGTTGGGTTTGCCGTTGATCTGTTCCGGGCAGCAGCTGAAGCTGTTCACCTGAATGTAAAAGTTAAGTTAGGCCCTTGGGTGAGCTTGAAGAAGGACTTAGCCGAAGGAGCTATTGAAGCACTTCCGATTGTGGGAAGAACTCCGGAACGAGAAGTTCTTTATGATTTCACCATTCCTTACATCCAACTGCACGGCGCTATTTTTGTGCGGCGCGACAATCAGGACATCCACTCGTTGGCTGATTTAAAGAATAAAGAAATTCTGGTGATGAAAGGCGATGTGGCAGACGAATTTGTACGTCGCGAACGTATTTCTGACCGGATTTATACCACCACGACTTTTGATGAAGCTTTTACGAAGTTGGCGGCCGGCGAGGGCGATGCGGTTATTACGCAGCGTATTATTGGACTAAAAATCATGGAGCGCCTGAACCTGCAAACGGTGGTTCCGCTGAAAGCCCCTCTGCCCGAGTTTCGGCAGGAGTTTTGTTTTGCTGTTCAAAAAGGCAACGAAGCCTTGTTAGCGCAACTGAATGAAGGGCTGTCAATCGTGATGGCCAATGGTACCTACAAGGCCATCCATCAGAAATGGTTTGGTCCGGCATTTCAGGAACATTTTACAAAAGCTGATTTGCTCAAGGTGGTGCTTTGGATTTTTGTGCCCTTGCTGGTGGTCTTATCGCTGTTGTGGATTGTACTGCTTCGCAAAGAGGTAGGAAAGCGAACCCGGCATCTGAACGAAGAAATTATTGAGCATAAAAAAACCTGGCGGGTGCTTCAGGAGCAGCAAAGCCGGCTCAAAGAAAGTGAGGAGCAGATTCGCCTGTTGCTCAATTCAACCGCCGAAGGAATTTATGGCACTGACACCCGCGGCAACTGCACCTTCATTAATCAATCGGCACTAAAAGCTTTGGGTTATGAGGACCGGAGTCAGGTAATTGGACGAAACATGCATAAATTGATTCACCATACCAAAACCGATGGTTCTTACTATGAAACAGCGGCGTGCGATATTCGAAGGGCCTTTAGTTCAGGAACTGGAATTCATAATGAAGATGATGTGTTTTGGCGGGCCGACGGCAGTTGTTTTCCTACGGAATTTTTCTCTTACCCGATTCATAAAAATGAGGAGATTGTAGGCCTTGTGGTTACCTTTTGGGACATAACTGAACGGAAACGATCCGAAAGGGAATTGCTGGCCTTGAAAGCCAATCTGGAAATTGAGGTTGCTCAACGCACGGCAGAGTTGGAGGAAAAAGTACAAAAACTGGATAAGAGTCAGAGAGCCTTGTTGTATATGGTTGAGGATCTGAATCAGGTTAGTAAAGAAGTGAATGAAGAGCGCCGGAAGCTGGAATTATCCAACAAGGAACTGGATGCTTTTACTTACTCGGTGTCTCATGATTTGCGAGCTCCCTTGCGTGCTATTAACGGGTATTCTGATTTTTTACTGGAAGATTATGCAGACAAGTTGGATGATGAAGGGAAGCGTTTCCTTAGGGTTATTCAGAATAATGCCTCCAAAATGGATCGGTTGATTACGGACATGCTAAACCTTTCACGGATTTCGCGTGCTGAAATGCGGATGAGTAAAGTTGATATGGGCAAAGTGGCCAAGTCCATTTTTCAGGAACTTGCAAGCCGGAAAGAACAAGAGCAGTTTGTCCTTGAAATCTCAGCCATGCCCGAGATAGCCTGCGACTATTCACTCATAAAGCAAGTCTGGCAGAACCTGATTGGCAACGCCTTGAAGTACAGTGAAAAGTCAGGCGTTAAGAAAATTGAGATTGGCTCATGGGAAGAAGGAGGAGAACAAGTTTTCTTTATCCGGGATTATGGAGCTGGCTTTAACCCCAAATACCAGGATAAGTTGTTTGGCGTGTTTCAGCGCCTGCATACCGAAAAGGAATTTAAAGGCACCGGGGTTGGACTGGCCATTGTGCAGCGCATTGTGTCGCGGCATGGTGGGCAGGTCTGGGCTAAGAGCGAGTTACAGGAGGGGGCTACATTTTACTTTTCGTTGAATGGAGCATAGGAATAAACAAGTCAGCAATAGAGACCTTAAGGATATTTAAAAATAAACCTGCTAAATGAACTAACGAATGGAGAATTTAAATGAAGTGGAGATCTTGATTGTCGAAGATAATCCATTGGATGCCGAAATGGCTCTTCGAGCACTGAAGAAGAATAAACTGACCAATAAAGTGCTGGTGGTGGGCGATGGAGAAGAGGCCCTCGATTTTGTTTTTGCACGAGGAAAGTTTGATGAACGCTCCCGGCAGTCGCGCCCTAAAATTATCTTGCTTGACTTGAAATTGCCCAAAATTGATGGGTTGGATGTGTTGAAAGAAATTAAAAGTCATCCGGAAACGAAGGTCATTCCGGTTATTATGCTCACTTCGTCCAAGGAAGAATCCGACTTGGTGAAAAGTTATCAACTGGGTGTTAATAGCTACATTGTAAAACCAGTAGATTTTGACAAGTTTGTGGATGCCATTCGTGAAATCGGTTTTTACTGGCTGTTGTTGAATCAACAAAAACGTTGAAACGGACTTTGCAGGGACACATTGGAACAGGTATTCCGAATAATTCCTGAAAAATTGAGCAGTTCACAGCTCGGATGGCAATGAACTCATTTCGAGTTGTGTTTTGGGTTCGAGGGTTTGCAATTCATGACCAGAACATGAAGCAAAATTGAAACAGGAGTTCTCTTGACTAAAAAACTTGCTTACTTTTAAACATTGGAATTGCCAGGAGGATCCTTTTTGGTTTGTCGGGATTGAGCGAAGTGGAACTTGCCAAAAGTTCTCTTTGTTGGAAGGAAAATATCTGCTGCTTTCCAAATGACTTTGCGCAAGCGAAATGATGTAGATTGATTTTTATAAAAACCACAATTAAATTTTATGTATTCTAATCGTCAACTCCTTCTTTTAGGAGGAACAATTGCTCTAAGTGCTATGTCTTGTTCTCAGTCGGCTGAGAAACCCAAGCCGAATGTTCTTTTTATTTTGGCTGATGACCTGGGTTATTACGACTTGAGCTGCATGGGCAGTTCTTTTTACGAAACACCTAACATCGACCGGATTGCTCAGGAGGGTGTCGTATTTACCAATGGTTACGCCGCCTGCCAGGTGTGTAGTCCTTCGCGGGCCAGTATTATGACGGGAAAATTTCCGGCGCGCCATGGAATTACCGATTGGATTGGAGCACCGGTCGGCGAAAACTGGCGAAAGCTACAACGACACAACAAGTTGTTGCCCCCGAACTATGTGTTTCAGCTGGATTCTAGCTATCTGACCTTGCCTGAAGCCATGAAGCAGGCCGGATATAAGACATTTTTTGCCGGGAAGTGGCACTTGGGAGACAAAGGCTCTTGGCCCGAAGATCATGGTTTCGATGTAAACATTGGGGGCTGGCATGCCGGGAGTCCAATCGGAGGTTACTATTCTCCTTACAACAATCCGAACCTCGAAAACCGGAAGGATGGCGAAAACTTATCAATGCGTTTAGCCGAGGAAACAGTGGCCTATTTAAAGGCCAATAATCCTGCTGAAACCGGACAGCCGGTGTTTGCTTTTCTTTCCTTTTACGCCGTGCATGGGCCAATTCAAACCACTGAGGAAAAATGGCAGAAGTACCGCGAAAAGGCAGCGCAGGCTGGGATTGCCGAATCGGGCTATGAAATGGGGCATTTCCTTCCTATTCGTCAGGTGCAGGATAACCCGGTTTATGCCGGCTTGGTTGAATCGATGGATGATGCCGTTGGCCGCGTGCTGAGCAGCCTGGAAGAGCTGGGGCTGGATGAGAATACCATTGTTATCTTTACTTCAGATAATGGCGGGGTTTCGGCTGGTGATTCATTCTCGACCTCCAACCTGCCCCTTCGCGGAGGCAAAGGCTATCAGTTCGAAGGCGGTATCCGGGAACCTTATTTCATCAAAGTGCCAGGTTTGACTAAGGGCGGAACAAAGAGCGATGTGCCTGTAAGTGGAACCGATTTTTACCCAACGATTCTGGATTTGGCCGGAATTACTCAATTGCCAGACGAGCATGCCGATGGTGTGAGTTTGCTGCCTGTTCTGCAAGGAAAATCATTGCCTGAGCGTCCTTTGGTTTGGCATTATCCGCATTACGGAAACCAAGGAGGTGAGCCTTCATCCATTATCCGTTTGGGCGACTGGAAACTCATTCATTATTATGAGGACGGGCGCGAAGAATTGTACAACCTGAAAACGGACATGGAAGAAAAGCACGACCTTGCTTCAGTACAGCCTGAGAAAGTCGATGAATTGCATGCACGTTTGTTTGATTACCTGCATGAGGTTAATGCCAGATTTCCGGAGAAAGATCCGGAGTATGATGCTGAGCTGGAAAAAGCCCATCTGGAGAGGGTGGAGAAAAACAGAATGCCTCAATTGGAAAAACAACGGCTTCATTATTTATCGGAAGATTTCAACCCAAACAACAATTGGTGGGGAAGTCAGGTAACAAAAGATTAATCCAATTTAGAAGAACCCTTCGGGGTTCTTCTAACCAAAAAAAGGAGTGCAATTTTGCACTCCTTTTTTTCTTCTGTTGACCCGCCAGGGCTCGAACCTGGACTCTTCTGAACCAAAATCAGACGTGTTGCCAATTACACCACGGGTCAATCATTATTGCCTTTTCTTTAAAGACGCTGCAAAAATAGGAAAAGAATATATACCCACAAGCGTTTTGGAGTAATTTTTTTCAATTTTTTTTGGGCGAATTAAGAACCATATTGAAAATGAGGATCTTTTATGTTTGACCTAATGCGTGAATTTTTTTGAGAATCTTTTTCCCGCGTGAAAGAATGCCTGGCGAGGCATGAAAAGTCATTTCATGTTCGATGAGTTGGATGACTTCTGCCCGCAATTCCGGTTCGACGAGGGCAATTTCATACAACAGTTGCATGGCATGTACCCGGATGGCTATCGGGCGGGCTGCATTGGTCAGCTCAGCAATGCTAAAGTCTAACAGAAAAGTTAGCCGGTCAGGCAAAATTGGGTTGAGGCTGATAATTTTTAACAGGTGCCTAAGCTTGCTTTCATTGGTAACCTGGTGGAGCGAATCAATGAACTGGGGTAGGTAAGGACCGATTAAGGCCGGCTTCTTCTCATGAATTTTATCCACGATCCAAAGGGCTCGCCAGCTTTCTTTTTGAGAATCATGTAAGCCAATTTGCACGAGCATGCTGATTTCTTCGGGATGCTCAACCAGGTAGCTGGTCAGGGTTTCAATGGCGCTCCATTCGTTTAAGTATGTATAAAATTCTTCTCGGGTCATGCTGTATTCTTTTCTGAAAACATGACTAAAGATAGCTGATTCAACTGAAGCGAAGCATGCCTAGATCGAATGCGGGATAATGATAACAATTAAAGAAAATACCATGGACCAGCCCAAAATGGAAAGAACCATATAGGCAAACACATGTTTTTTACGGGAGTAGTAACGGTTCAACAGGAAAGCTCCTAAAGGAATACTCAACAAAACAGGTGTGGCAATAATAATCCCGATGAATCCGTAGCGGTTTCTGAATTTGACAAATTGCCTTTTGGTCCGCATAGATTTGGATGAACGTGACCTGAACTTGGCAAACAGCCGATTCAAATCGAATTTGAAGTGTTTGTCAACAAAGTTGGTGATCACTACTTTCTGGTTTTTAAATACCCGAACGATAGCTGCACTCAAGTAATAAAAGAAGAAAAAACCACTAATTCCCCCGACGGTTATGGCGATAATGGCCTGAGTGGTATCCAGTCCGATTAACAAGGCGTAGGGAAAGGTGATGGAATACTTGATGGTGGCTAACAGAAATACATGAATTAACTTTACAACTCCGACTATATCCATTGGCTAAACATTGTTTTCATGATTTACAACTGCAAAGTTGTGAATTTGTTTTGGTATGTCGTTGGTCAGTAAAGCTATTTTATGATTTCTTAACGTTTAGATATCCAAATAATTAACTTACATAAAAAGCATTTTAGGAGCCAGAGATGCTTGTTTTTGTTACCTTTGAAGCAGGAAAATTATTGATAACCCCATATACCCCCTAAAAATGAGCAAAGAGCAAGCCTGGTTTCATGCGGCAGATTGGCAGGAAGGATTGAGTATGAAGGCGCATGCGTCGATTGATTTAAACCAGTTTTATAGCCATTATCACAGCCATCCCGAGCGCTGGAAAGCTGTTTTTGAATTTTTGAAAAAGGACTTGACTTCGTTGGATGAAGGTAAATACCCGGTGATGGGTGATGATGTTTTTGCCATGGTTTCAAACTATTCAACGAAAAATCCGAAAGACGCGAAATGGGAAGCACACCGAAAATATATTGATCTACAGTATGTCATTGATGGTGAGGAGACGATGGGACTTTTGGACCTGTCGCGTGCCGTTTCGCCTGAAAAATATGATGAGGCCAACGATTTAATCTTTTTTGGGCAGCAGGAAGGCGAATATTTTAGAGCCAATCCAATGTGCTATTTTGTGTTTTTTCCTTCCGATGTTCATCGCCCATGCATGATGATGGATCATGAAGGAGCGAAACCAGTTAAAAAACTGGTATTCAAAATTGCAGTGGATTAGCCGTTCAAATTCTTTGGGGTTTACCCCGCGCTCCTAAGGCTTAATAGTACTTTTGTTCCTTCAGTGTTTCGTAGATGGTTGTATTCATCAGAAGCAATAAAAACAGGTAGCCAAAATCTTCAACCGGAATCGTAAATGCCCGGATGTTGAGAATATGCTCGCTGTGGTACTCAACCACAGGAATGGCTGTCAGTGCACCATTGACAAGCAGAAAGGGAATCAGCGTGATCAGGTAGGTGAAAAAGAACTTGCTGAGATGTTGCTTGAAACGGTTTCGAAAGATGGTATAGCCCAGGTAGACAGCTGCAAACAGGAAGTTGAAAAAGGTGTACAACTGGCTTTGATGATAAAAACTGATGAGCGCGAACAGGACAACCAGTCCCAGGCTTATGGCAGCAAAAATGCGCGGGAATTCATAGGCCTGGAAGTAGGCTTTCAGCACTTCGTAAATAAACAGGCAGGCGTAAGGAACTATGAGAAAGAAAAGCCATTCTTCCAGCGGAAGCCCTTTGTAGAAGTAGCCCAACACATAGTCGTGGTTAAAACTCCAGATGCCGGCCTTGGTAAACTGAATATCCCAATAAATAAAAAGGATAGCCGTAATCAGAATGGCTGGAAACAAATACTTCCATTTGGTCCAAAAACGAACTTTTTGATCAAAACTCAGGGCCAGCGGAATGGCAAGGGTGCCCAGCAGCAAGCCGGCGTAGGTAAAATGTTGCAAATCCATCTATAAAAGGTTAAGCGTATTTTTTAAATAAGCGTTGGCCAAAAGATACATTTTTTTTGGGTTGGAAACCCGGTAACGCTGCTTTAAAATTTGAGATGGCTGTGCACGTTTGATTTTCCGAAATAGCCTTAAATAGTAGATATAAGCAAGGTAAACGCCAAAGCGGACTTCTTTTTTCAAGGCTTTTAGTCCTTGGTAAGCCTCGGCAAAGTCTTGTTCAATTTCCTGCTCAATCCGTGCTTTGGCTTCCGAGTCAAAATGATTGAAGTCGATGTTTTCGAAATAGATACGGCCTTTGTTTTCAAAGTCGTCCTGGGCATCTCGCAGGAAGTTCACTTTCTGAAAGGCAGCACCTAGTTTTCGTGCCGGCTCCACCAACTGCTCGTACAGCTCGGGCTCTTCCGAATAAAAGACGCGCAGGCACATAAGCCCAACAACTTCGGCCGACCCGTAAATGTAGGTTTTCAGAAGGAGTGGGTCGTAGCTGGTTTGGTGTAAATCCATCTCCATGCTGAAAAGAAAAGCATCAATCAATTCCCGATCGATTTGATAACGACGAACCGCATGCTGAAAACTGTCGAGAATCGGATTGATGCTAAAGCCTCTTTCTATGGCTACAAAGGTTTCCCGCTTAAATTCCTGAAAAATTTCTTCCTGGTTTTGGTCAAAAAAGGTGTCAACAATTTCATCGGCATACCGCACAAAACCATAAATGCTGTATATGCCCGGCCGGTATTTTTTATTCAGCATGCGAACACCCAGCGAGAAAGAGGTGCTGTAATTACGGGTGGTAATTCGGCTGCAATCCAGGTTGTTTTTACGATAAAGTTCCATGGTCTTTTAAAATTCGTTGGGTTACTAATCTTGAGCTTATCACGGTCATGGGGAGTCCGGTTCCCGGAACGGTAGAGGCTCCGGCGTAGTAGAGGTTGTTGAATGCCTCGTCTTTGTTTGACGGGCGGAATCCACCAACTTGGTTCAGATCATGGGCCAGGCCTAAGCCACTTCCTTGGTAGAGGTTGAAGGTGCTTTCCCAGGCTTCGGGCGAATAAACAGTCCGCAATTCGGTATGTGCTGCAAAGTCGAAGCCGGTCCGCTGGCTCATATCGGCAATGATGGCATCCGCAATTTCTTCGGCATCGCTCCAGTCTGCTTTAAACCTTAGGTCGGGTACCGGGCACAGAATGAAAACACTCTCTTTGCCTTCCGGCGCGTAGTCCGGATTATGCATCGATTGAATGTTGACATAGTAATAGGGCTTGTCGAGCTTGATGTCGTTTTTGAATATCTTCCCGGCATATTCCTTAAAGTTCCGGCGCAAAAAGTAATTGTGGTGATACATGTCCGGAACTTTGGTGTCTAAGCCCAGGTAGATGGTCAGCGGTGCCAGCGTCCATTTTTTCTGATCCAGTTTCTGAGGGCTGTACTTCTTCCGGTTGAGAATAGTGCCGCGGAATGAAGCTGCATCAGCATTTACCACAAACAAATCAGCTTCCCATTTCTTCCCGGTCTGATCATAAAAGGCGGAGAGCTGTTTGTTAGTCTCTTCAAACCGGTCAATTTCTACCCCATAGTGGATCTTCACCTGGCGCTTTTCGAGTTCGGCAACCATGCCTTCCACGATTTTGTACATGCCGCCTTTAACGTTGTAATAGCCATCGTGTACCAATTCGGTGTAATTCAGCATGGAATAAACAGCCGGCGTATCGAAAGGAGTTGCTCCCAGGAAAAAGCCGACCAACGAAAAAATGACTTTCACTTCAAACGAATCAAAATTCTTCTCCATCTCACGCCACATCGAATAAAACATTTTTGGGGCGTGCTTGATTGGGACACGGGTAAGCTGCAGCAAATATCCCAGCAAACTATCAAAGTTCTGCTTGATGACAATGTGCTCGGTGTCGTGAAAAATTTCGCCAGCTGATTTCAAAAAGCGTTCCAGTTTCTTTTCCAGATTGGGTTCCAGGTGTTCGAACTCAGCGGCCAGTTTCTTCAGGTTCTTATGGATTAAATAAGAACGAGAATCGCCTTCAAAGTGAACCGCATAAAGCGGGTCCAGCTCTACAAATTCAAAAGGCATGGCGATTTTACAGTACTTGGCCAGTTCCTTGAATTCGTAGCTCATACTGAAAAAAGTCGGAGCCATGTCAAATTTGAACCCGTTTTGAGTCAGCAGGTTCAAGCGTCCTCCCGGTTGATGATATTTTTCAACCATCTCAACCTCGTAGCCATCAGTGGTAAGCCGCAGGGCTGTTGATAAACCCGCTAATCCGGTTCCGACAATCAGTACTTTCTTTTTCATTTTTGTTTGAAGTTTTATCTGTTTAGTTAAACAAATTGGAGCTAAAATGTTTTAACTAGTAGCAAGTTTTTTTTCGATAAGAGTATTATCTTTCTTAAAATTAATGAAATAATGTCAAAAGCGCTAGTCATAGGAGCAGGTATTGGAGGAATTGCAGTCGCTATTCGATTGGCTCGACTGGGCATGGAGGTGGAGGTGTATGAACAGTCGGATTGTTTGGGCGGCAAGGTTAAGGAATCGCGCCAAGCTGGTTTCCGTTTTGATCGGGGGCCATCGCTGTTTACGCTGCCTCATTTGGTGGATGAGCTGCTCGATGAAGACCTGAGATTTCCCTACCGGAAGCTGGAAGTGATTACCTCGTATTTTTTTGAAGATGGCGTGCAGTTGAAAGCTTATGCTGATCCCGGGCAATTTGCCGCAGAAGTGGAGCAAAAAACCGGAGTGAAAGCCGCCAAATTGTTGGATTACCTGAAACAGGCTGAGCGGATTTACCGCTTGACGGCCCCGATTTTTATTTTCAACTCTTTTCATCGCATTCGCAAGTTGCTTACTTGGGCTAATTTGCTTCGGGCGCTGCAGTTTTTTCGGCTGAAAGTTTTTTCGAGCCTGCATCAGCTGAATGCAAAGGCGTTTTCCGATCCGCGTTTGGTGCAACTGTTTGATCGCTATGCCACCTACAATGGTTCTAATCCTTACAAAACTCCGGGAACGTTGAGTGTGATTTCACACCTGGAGCATGAACTGGGAGCTTATTTCCCCCAAAAGGGAATGGCTCAACTAGTGCATTCACTGGCAGAGCAAGCGCGGCGGCTGGGAGTGCAGTTTCATCTGCAAGCACCGGTTGAACGGGTTTGGATGGATCAGGGGGCGTTGAAAGGCATCGTTGTTCAGGGCGAGTTGAAACCTGCCGATGTGGTTGTTAGCGATGTGGATATTCACCAGTTTTATACCCATCTGCTGCCTGATCAGAAGCGGATCCGGCGGATGGAAAAATTGGAACGATCCTCTTCTGCCTTGATCTTTTACTGGGGCATGAAAAAGTCATTTCCCAAATTGGATTTGCATAACATCTTTTTCAGTGAAGATTACGAAGCCGAGTTTGTGTCCTTGTTTGAGAAAAAGGAAATTTCAGATGATCCAACGGTGTATGTGTTTGTTAGTAGTAAAGAAAATCCGGATGATGCTCCGGAAGGTATGGAAAATTGGTTTGTGATGGTGAATGCACCCGAGAATGTTGGACAAGACTGGGCTGAAATGAACCGTCGGACACGGCAGCATATTCTGACTAAGCTGATGCGTATGTTGGGCGAAGAGCTGGAAGAACAGATTGTGTTTGAGGAGTTGCTTGATCCGGTGAAAATTGAGGCGGAGACCGGCTCGTTTCATGGAGCCATGTATGGTCCAAGTTCAAACAGCTTGTTTGCTGCGTTTTACCGGCATGCCAATTTCCGGCGCGATGTGCCCGGACTTTACTTCGTTGGTGGCAGCGTGCATCCCGGTGGTGGAATTCCACTGTGCTTGTCTTCGGCAAAAATTGTGGCCGATATGGTTGAAGAAAAAAGGAAGAGCTAATGAAAGAAAATGCCAAATTTATTTTAGGGATCAAAATTGTTCTGGCCATCCTCTACCTGGTTGGGATACTGGGCTTTTCATTGGATCGGACGTATGATTTATTTGTGGCTCTAACTCCGCTTAATTTATCATTGACAGCAGTGGTTTTATTGTACTTTCAACAGCAGTGGTCGGTAAAAACGGCTTTAATGCTGACAGCTGTCGCCTGCATTGGTTTTGTCACCGAATGGATTGGCGTCAACACGGGCTGGCTGTTTGGAAACTACACTTATGGGCCGGCACTTGGGCTGAAACTGATGAATACCCCTTTGCTTATCGGAATCAATTGGTTGCTCCTGGCTTACGGTGTTTTTGTGCTTTTCTCGAAAATCAACGAACAATGGTATTTCCCGTTTTTGGGAGCTCTGCTGATGGTGCTGTTTGATTTTATTATGGAACCGGTAGCCACGGCCTTGAAAATGTGGAGCTGGGAATTGGCCCATATTCCGTTGAAAAACTACCTGGACTGGTACCTGGTTTCGCTCCTGATTTTTGCCTTGATGCGTGCCGGAAGGGTGTCGTTGAAGAACCCTTTGGCCGTATGGATCTTGGGGACTCAACTGGTATTTTTTCTCGCTTTAACCTTCACTTTAAATTTAACTTGATGGGAATTTTAATTGCAATCATCGTGCTAATATGTTGGCTGGGGCATTTGCTTTACTGCCTGCTGTATCTGCAAGCTGATCCTTCTTCTGGCTGGACCTACCTGCATGTTATGTTACAGGCCTACTTATATACCGGCTTGTTTATTACCGGGCATGATGCCATGCATGGATTAATTAGCAGAAGCATGAAGGTAAACACGTTGTTTGGCTGGATTTCATCCTTGCTTTTTGCCGGACTTAGCTACCAAAAACTGCGGGCCAATCATTATTTGCATCATCAGTTTCCGGCTACTGAAAAGGATCCGGATTATTATACGCGCTCGCAGAATTTCTTTGTTTGGTGGTTTGTCTTTCTGAAACGTTATGCCACCATCTGGCAACTCTTGTTTATGGCGGTTGCTTTTAATGTGCTGAAAATTTGGTTTGCTGTTCCGGAGTTGATTGTGTTTTGGATTGTTCCGGCGGTACTGGCTACTTTTCAGCTATTTTTTGTGGGCACCTACCTGCCCCACCGAAAACCGCACACCGAAAGTATGCAGCCGCATCGGGCGCGAAGCCAGCGGGGACCGCATTGGTGGGCCATGCTGAGTTGCTACTTCTTTGGTTACCACTGGGAACATCACGAGATACCCCGAATTCCTTGGTGGCAACTTTATCGCGAAAAAGATAAACGAAAAATTCAGCTATGATCAAATCCAGACATCATTCCCTAACGATTTGGTTTTTCGATCTTTATTTCCGCTGGAAAATGGCGTTTCATTTTCGCGGAATTGAGGTGCATGCCAACGAGCAAGCTGATCCACAGAGACCGGTTTTGTTGCTTCAGAATCACTTCAGCTGGTGGGACGGTTATTGGTCGTTGTGGTTAAGCAAGCGTTTTTTTCAGAAGCGTTTTCATGTGATGATGCTGGAAGAACAACTTCATAAGCGCATGTTCATTAACCGGTGCGGTGCTTTCTCAGTACGAAAGAATTCGCGCGAGCTGCTGGAGGCGCTGACTTATGCTGCCGGGCTATTGCATGCTCATCAGAATCTGGTTTGTCTCTATCCGCAAGGGGAAATCCAATCGCAGCAGGTTAAAACCATTGCTTTTGGGAAAGGAGCTTCCTGGATTTTAAAACATGCCGGCGAGCCCGTTCAAGTGTGGTTTTGTGTGACCTTAACGGATTATTTCAGCAGCTCAAAACCTTTAATCCGGTTTTGTTTGAAACACTATGAGGGCGAGCGGACAACCCAGAGCATGGAGCTGGCCTACAATTCTTTTCGGGACGAATGTATAAACAAGCAACATGACTGATCTTTTAATCATTGCCTGGGCTGTATTTACTTTTCTTGTTTTACGCACCTTGGTTGCGCTGGTCAATGTTGTGAGCAAACCTTACCTGCCTGCTGCCGGAAGCGAGCACAACGACAAAGTGTCCTTGTTGGTGCCAGCCAGGAACGAGGAGCACAACCTGCCGAACTTACTTCAAGCTATTTCTCAATTGAATTACCCGGATCTTGAGGTTTGGGTGTGCAATGATCATTCAACAGACAAAACCGGGCAGATTTTACAGGAATGGCAGCAGCATGCAGACTGGCTTCATTACTTTGGCGGAGACGATTTACCACCCAGCTGGACGGGGAAAAATTTTGCCTGTCACCAACTGGCTCAAAAAGCAAGGGGACACTATTGGTTGTTTGTGGATGCCGATGTGACTCTGGCACCGGATGTCCTGCACAAAGCTGTGGATTTTTTCAAAGCCAACAAGCTAAGCCTGTTATCTCTCTTTCCGCAGCAACTGATGCAAACTACTTCTGAAAAACGGACAGTGCCAGTTATGAACTGGATTTTAGTGACTTTATTGCCTCTGAAGCTTGTGCTGAAATCGGGTAACCCTTTGTTTGCCGCCGGCAATGGACAGTTTATGCTTTTTGACGCACAAAACTATCAACGGAATAATTGGCACGAACGAGTTAAAAATCGTCATGTGGAAGATATCCAGCTGGTTCGCCTGATGAAAAAACAACAGGAGCGTGTGGCTGTTTTATTAGGAAATGGCGATGTCTTTTGTCGGATGTACCAGGATTATGCGGGAGCCTTGCAGGGCTTTGTGAAAAATGTGCATGAGTTTTTCTTTGGCAGCCGTTTGCTGATGCTCTTCTTTGGGATCGTTCTCATGGGAAGTCCATTGCTTTTATATTTCGCCTGGGGATGGAACGGGTTGCTTGTTTATGGTACATTGCTTGTGATGAACCGTCTGCTGGTTTCTCGGGCAAGCCATCAGCAATGCTGGACTAACCTTTTGTTTCATCCTTTGCAAATGGTGTTTCTGGCTCATCTGATGATTGAAAATATTCGCCTTCGAATAACTAAAAAAGCAAAATGGAAAGGTCGAAAAATAACTATTTAAACGTGTTGCTGCTTGGCTTGCTGTTCTGCCTGGCTTTGCCCGTATCGGGGCAAAAGCTGGAGACCTACCAGTGTCATTTTTTTAATGCCTATCTGGAAGGAGATATGAGTAACTGGATGCGCTGGATTGAAGAAATTGAACACAAGCATCCGGAAGAGCAGGAGTGGGGGATTCTGGCCCTGCAAGCTCGCTATGGCCTTATCGGTTATTACTTCGGAACCGATCAAAAGGAGAGGATTAAGGAAGTACTTCAGGAAGGAGAGAATCGGCTGGAACGCTACTTAGATCAAGAGCCAGACAATGCCCGGCTTTTGAGTTTGCAAGCCGCCTTCGATGCATTTAAGATTGGTCTGGCCAGGTACAAAGCCCCCTTTTTGGGACCTAAAGTCGTTGGCTCCATCCAACAGGCTATGGAAGTGGATCCGGATGAACCCATGGTGTGGCTGGAAGAAGGCAATGCCCTTTACAACCGGCCGGCCCTTTTCGGGGGCGATAAAAAGCAGGCCATCGCGGCTTATCGCAAAGCGCTGGAGTTGTTTGAGGAAAGCGAAGAGTCCTGCAACTACCTGACAGTGCTGGTTGAAATTTTCATCCTGAAAGGCTACTCTGAAACCAATCAGGATGCTTTGTACCAAAGAACCCGCCAGAAGCTTCATCGGCAATATGGCGGACTCCCTTGGTTGGATGATTTTCTTTCTTCCGAAGCTGGTTATTAACCCTTCCTGCCTAATTCACTGGGTAATAAATGGCCGTTACCCATTTCGATTCGTCGGGTTCCTTTTGTGGGTCAGTCAGGTATTGCTCCATGGGGCTGCCAGCCAGCTGAAGCTCATTGTTCTGAATCCATTTTTGAATAAAGCTGTGCGTTTGCTCCAGATGGTCATATGAGCCGAAGTGATCGGCTGCGGCATAGGTTTTTGCAGGCATGGTGCCCGTCTGGATGTTCTCTTGGGCTTCAACTTTAGAATTAACCGGAATGCCACATTCCAGATCAATCAGGTTGCCGTCAATCTTGTGGTAGATGGCGTAAGGCATGTTGGTCATGGCCAGGTCGTTTTGGTTGATGAAATTGATGAGCTGCCCATAGTTAATTCCCATTTGCTCTGACACGTCTTCCAGCTCAATGGTTTGTCGGATACTAACAAAGTCAAAGGCCGGCAGGTTGACAAGTTCTACAACCGGACGCTTTTCCTGAACAATGGTTTCGGCAACAATTTTTAAATTCTGAAGGCCTTGTTCAAAGTCAGGGCCAATCATCGAATCAAACAACAAGCCCATCCATCGGGCAATGGGGTTGTAGCCCAGATCGGTATCAAAAGCCCAGGTGACGGTCGTGGTCTGTCCCGACTCCTCAAATAGGAAATAACCGGTTGACAGGCCTTCCTCCATAAAATTCATCGTTGTAGCAATGGAATCGTAAGGAACGGATTCGGTGATGGTCATGGTACCGGCTCCAAGGTTCGGATTTTCGCTTTCCCACGAATAAGCCGCTCCTTTGCCGATGCCTCTGTTTTTATAATCCACTTTCATATCCGGGTCCATTTGGTTCCACACGGCCCACTTGTCCCACGAACGAAGGTTGTTTACCTGGTTAAAAACAACTTTGGCGGGTGCCTGAATGCTGGCTGTTCGTTCAACATGTACCTCTCGTGGTAGGAAAAAGGCAATGATGGCCATGGCAATAAGTAGGATCAGCAGGCCAAGAAAGAATTTTTTGAGTGTTTTCATAGGTCGGAATCGCTATTCTGATTTTTTTTTGATTTGTGCATTCAATATACGAAAAAATGACTGTTTCATCCATTTGTCATGTCAGTAGAATGGCAGACTAAAAGCTTGATGTGAAAACTGCATAAGACTTGTGTTTGCTTAATAAGGTTTGAACAGATATAAATGAGAAATTACAGATAAGAAAGTTCGCTAATTTGAACTTAGGCTAATTGCAAACTTGTTTTGTAGCATTTTTGAAATAGCTATTGTTTCTTATGTTGCTTTTGCTTTGATTTTCTTGCTCGATTTATAGCTTTGTAATGAAGATGTTGGAATGCTCAGCTTTTGACTATAGGTATTTTTTAAAGCATGATTATTTTAGGGGTATTGATCAAGGGTGTTTCGATTATTATTGTTACATTGTAATGCTAGACTACGCACTTAACCTAAATTTATGTCAGCTCGTTTGAAAGATAATGACCAAACCTTATGGGCCAGATTTTTGAACGGTAATGATCAGGCTTTGTCGTTAATTTATTTAAGACATGTTAATGCTTTGCTTGATTACGGCTGTAAAATTACGTCGAACCGCGATTTGGTTAAAGATGCTATCCAAGATATCTTCTGTACAATAATTCGAAACAGACAGACACTATCAGCAACCGACAATATTCGACTTTATTTATTCAAAGCACTAAAGCGCAAGTTGATTCGGGAAATTCAAAAGAGTCATAGAATACAGCAGGTGGAAGGAGAACCCGTTGTCAGCTTTAATATTTCCTTCCTTTGTAGTTTCGACCATACGGATTTTGAATTATCGCGAACGCAAAAACAAGAATTGGTCGATGCGATTGAAGCTTTAACTGATCGACAGAAAGAAGCAATTTACCTAAGATTCACGCGTGGCCTGGACTATCGGGAAATTGCTGTTATTTTAAACTTAAACTACCAATCAGCCCGGGCTCTCATTCATCGGGCAATTTCAAAACTTCGTGTTATCCTGGCGGATAAGGCTGAATTGTTTAGTCAGGTTTTATGGGTCCTATTTCAATCCAATAGAAAACCTGTTTTTTAACAGGTTATTTTTTTATCAAAAGCCATCAACAGAATTACTACTGCTGTCTTATAAGGGCAGAATACTGAGTCAATGGACAGATACAAGAATTATACGGTAGAGGGCTTTTTAGGCGATGAATATTTTATTCAGTGGCTAAATGATCCGGAGGAAGAACATGAGGCGTTTTGGACCGAGTTTGTGATGAAACATCCCATGCAGAGAGCGAATGTGGAACAGGCCAAATTTATAGTGAGCATGTTCCAGCATGAGCAGGAGAAATTGAGTTTAGACGAAACCTATGATATTTGGAATGATGTGGTTCGTAATACCAAGCGTAAGAAAGTTGGTCATTGGGGAAAATGGTTTCGCTATGCGGCCATTATGGTTCTGGTGTTTGTTTCCGGTGCTGTTTCATTTTATGTGTACGAAACGACACGGGAAGTGCATTACGAATTATCGGAGGTGAATGAATCGAATCATGGCGATGCCAAAATTGTGCTTTCTGATGGAACCGAAATCTCGCTGGAGAAGAATGAATCAGAAATTACTTACGATAGCTTCGGAAATCAACTGGTTGTGAATAACGATACCATTACGCAATCCAGAAATGAAGGTAAAGAGTTGATGAATAAGGTAATCATTCCTTATGGTAAAAAGTCAATGATCATGCTTTCGGATGGAACAAAAGTATGGTTGAATGCAGGAAGTCAGTTGGTTTATCCTTCTGTGTTTCTTCGTAATAAAAGAGAAGTTGTTTTGGTGGGTGAAGCCTATTTTGATGTTGCTCAAAATCAGAAGAAGCCATTTATTGTTCGTACAGCCGAACTAAATGTCCGTGTTTTTGGGACGAAGTTTGATGTCTCGGCCTACCCCGAAGATGAATTTGTCGCAACAACACTGGAAGAAGGAAGTGTTGGACTGGAAATCAAAGGAAAAGGTTTACTGGCGGAGGATAAGCAAATTCTTCTGAAACCAAATCAGAAAATTAGTATGAATAAAACAACACGTGAAACAACTGTTCGCTTGGTCGATGTTAGTATGCATACTTCCTGGAAAGAAGGTATCCTGAAATCCGAGTCGGAAGATCTGAGTCGGTTGGTTAAAAAAATTGAACGCTATTATAATATTCACATTACATTAAGCGATCCACTGGTTGGTCTTTATAAAATATCCGGGAAATTGGATCTGGGGAAAAGTCCGGAAGAAGTACTTAACGTTGTTAAGCTAACCGTACCAATTGACTGGACTAAGAAAAGCAATGGAGATTTTATTATTATGAATAAATAACAACCAAACCAATAAAAAGACCGGAGAATATGGCAGTATTCTCCGGTTTAACCTAAACGGTTTGATTATTAGTCGTTAAACTAAACGTTCAAATTTATGAAAAAAAAGTTGTATGAAGGGGGCTTTCACGCAAGTGGAGGGTTCCAAAAAACGTTCCTTATTATGAGGCTATCTGCACTATTCCTATTAGTCAGTGTTTTAAGCGCTGTTGGGAACAGCTATTCGCAAAACACAAAATTCTCACTTCGGCTAAACAACGCCACTGTCAAACAAGTATTTACTGAGATTGAGCAAAGCAGTGAGTTCATTATTGTTTATTCTGATGATATTCTGGATGTATCAAAGGAAGTTTCAGTGGTAGTAACAAATTCTCCTGTCGAAAAGATTCTGGATCAAATGTTTGCCGGAACACCTATTGATTATACAATAAAAGACCGGCAGATTGTAATAACTCAAAGGGTGGATTCGCCAACTTTGGGAGCTATGCTTCAAGGTGAAAAAGTGGTGCGAGGTAAGGTGGCTGACTCTGAGGGGATAGCACTTCCTGGGGTGACTATTGTTGTCAAAGGGACCAGCATTGGAACCATTACCGACTTTGATGGAGCTTTTAGCTTAGAAGTTCCTGCAGGATCTGAGATGCTGGTATTTTCTTTTGTTGGTTTCCAAACGCAAGAAGTACTAATTGGTAATCAAACATTCTTTGAGATCAATTTGGCTGAAAATATGTTGGAAATCGAGGAAATCGTGGCAGTTGGTTACGGTACGCAATACAAACGGGAGGTTTCTGGCTCAATTTCCAGTGTTTCTGAAAAGAATTTCAACAAAGGAGTTAATAGCACGGCTGTTGATCTGCTTAAAGGAAAAGTTGCTGGTTTGTCAATTACTCAGGGAAGTGGTGACATTACTGAGGAGCAAACAATCCGTTTGCGCGGAACTTCTTCTTTGACAGGAAGCAGTAAGCCATTTATTGTAATTGATGGAGTTCCGGGAATGAGTTTGAATTCTGTGGCTCCTCAGGATATTGAATCGATGAGTGTTTTGAAAGATGCGGCTTCAGCTGCCATCTATGGTTCAAGGTCTGCTAGTGGGGTAATTTTGATTACCACTAAAAAAGGATCGGCTCGTCAAAGCCAGGTGGAGTATGAAGGCTATTTGGCTATTGACAACGTGATCAATACGCCGGATGTACTTACGGCACAAGAGTGGCGTGACTATACCTCAGCTAATGATATTGATACGGAAGGTTTGGATCTGGGAGCCAATACCGATTGGTTTGATCAGATTATGCGAACTGGTGTTACTCAAAATCATAACGTTTCGTTCTCTGGTGGAGCTCAAAACCACAATTACCGGGCTTCGTTTTCTTACCTCGATCAGCAGGGAGTTGTTGATGATAACAGCATGGAAAGATACAACTTAAGGATGGTTTTTAATCAAAAAGCGTTGAATGATAAGCTTGATGTTTCGGTAACAGGTTCGATTACCCAACGGGATTATACGCCAACGGATACACGAAATTTTGTATTGGCTTATAACATGCTTCCGGTGGTTCCTGTAAAAACAGAGGATGGAGAATGGTATGACACCCAGGAATATGACCAGGGAAACCCCGTTCGAAACATCGAATACAACAGCGATCAATATAAAAACAATATTTACTATGGAAATATTCGGGCTGACTTGGAAATTGTGAAGAACCTTAAAGCTTCACTCAGTCTTTTAAAAGAACGTGAAAATTCAGACCGGAGTCAGTATCGACATTCTGGAACTGAGCGTGGTCGGAACGATTTAGGTTTTGCTTTGCGCGAAGCCTGGACCCGGGATAAAGACATGTTGGAAACAACCATCAACTACCGGAAAGAATTTGAAGAGAGTAATTTGAACATTTTGGGTGGTTATTCTTATGAAGAAAATTTCTACCAAAAATCAGGAGCACAAAACCGCCAATTTGTAACTGACTTTTTTGAAGCTAATAACATTGGCGCTGGAGAAAATCTTCGTGCAGGTGATGTTTGGTCGGAAAAGAATATGAATAAGCTGATTTCCTTCTTTGGTCGGGTTAACTATAGCCTGAAAGACAAGTATGTGGTAACAGCAACCTTAAGGCGAGATGGTTCTTCTAAATTTGGAGAAAATCACCGTTGGGGAACTTTTCCTTCGGTATCAGCTGCATGGCACATCAACGAGGAAGGCTTTATGAGCGGAGCGAGCTTTTTTGACGATTTGAAATTCCGTGTAGGTTATGGTGTATCGGGTAATCAAGATGGTTTGGATCCTTATAAATCCTTGGAACTTTACGGAACTTCAGGACAGTATTATGATGATGGTAAATGGTATAAAGCTTACCAGATCGATCAGAATGCCAACCCAAATCTGAAGTGGGAAGAGACTTCGATGTTTAATATTGGTTTTGATTACAGTATTGCCAATGGGCGTTTGCATGGAACAGTCGAATATTACGACAAAAAGACAGAAGATTTGTTGTATACTTACTCTGTTCCTGTTCCACCCTATTTGTTCCCAGAGATGGTTGCAAATGTTGGAAGTATGTCTAATAAAGGGTTCGAAGTGCTTATTTCAGGAGATATCATTCGGTCGAAAAACTTGCGTTGGAATGCTTCTTTCAACATTGCGCACAATAAGAACAAGATCACAAAACTTTCGAATAACGAATTTTCAACCAGCTCAATTAAAACCGGGGATGCATGGATTCGTGGTGGTTCATCCAATACCACTCATATTGTAGAAGAAGGAAAAGAAGTTGGTACTTTTTACGGTTGGAAATGTTTAGGTCTTGATGAGGATGGTATGTACATCATGGATGACATGATTGATGGAGAACCCGGTTTGAGTGATGAGGACCGGACTTACATTGGTTCTGCTCAACCCCAATTCACTTATGGTTTAGCCAATATCATTAACTATAAAAAATGGGAACTTAATTTCTTTTTCCGTGGTGTTTATGGCAACGATCTTCTGAACTTCTCAAAAATGTCTTATGCAACAACCCAATGGTTGCCAGGAGCCAATGTTTTGCATGATGCTTTAACAATTGGTTTGTCCGACAACCCCAAGTATAGCAGTTTCTATATTGAAAAAGGGTCTTTCTTACGTCTCGACAATGCGAGTCTTTCTTATAGTTTCGACTCTACTCCAATCAAAGGAGTTGATAAGTTACGAGTTTTTGTTACTGCTCAAAACCTTTTCACCATCACGAATTACGACGGATTGGATCCCGAAGTTGAAATGTCAGGACTTGATCCCGGTGTGGAAGGTCGTGAGTATTATCCAAAATCCAGAAGATTTTCAATTGGACTAAATCTGGCTTTTTAATTAACTAAACTTTAACACGATGAAAATAAATAGAATAATATCATTATTACTGGTTGTCGTATTTTCCTGGGGGTACCAGGGGTGCACCAATCTAGATGAAGAGGTATATGATAAATTACCGGTGGAAGAGTTTGGAAAGACTCCTAATGAAATCAACTCGCTGATTGCTCCAATTTATCGGACTTTTAAAAATGTATTTCCAAGTAATTATCTCTTGTTGAGTGAGTGCTCGGGCGATATGGCAGTAACACCAACACGTAAAGGTGGCGACTGGTGGGACGGTGGTCAGTTTAAAGAATTGCGGTTTCACTCCTGGACACCAAGTACCAGCTTGGTCGTTAGTTCATATAATGCCGCTATGGAGGGTATCACCTTGTGTAACAAGGTTTATAAGATGATTGATGTTAATGAAGCGATTGAAAACAAAGATCGGATTTTAGCTGAAATCAGAGGGGTGCGCGCTTTCTGGTATTATATGCTGGTTGACTATTATGGAAATGTTCCTATTGTTACTGACTTTGAGGATACGTCTTTGCCTTCAACAAAATCCAGAGCAGAAGTTTACGACTTTGTTGTTTCTGAATTGAACGCGATTAAAGACTTGGTGCGTGATGATGTCAGCTCTTCAAGTTATGGAAAAGTAACCAAGGGAATGGTTTATACCTTGTTGGCAAAAATGTACCTCAATGCGGAGATTTGGAATCCGGATGGAGGTGCAAAATGGCAAGAATGTATTGCTGCTTGTGATGAAGTGCTGGATTTAGCTTACATTATTGAGCCTAATTTCAAAGCAAGTTTTGCAGTCCAAAATCAAACCTCTCAGGAAATTATCTTTCCAGCAATTTTCAGTACGAGCGATGGGGGAAATCATATTCACAAAAGAACGCTGCATTACTTGGATCCAGTAGCTTTAAACCTGAAAGTTGGAACCTGGAATGGTGTTAGTGCCATGCCAGCATATGTGAAGTCTTTTGATGAGGCTGACAAGCGGTTCGATTGGTCATTCTTGACCGGTGAGATGAAAGATCCAGCAACTGGAGACATTTTGATTACTGCTCATGGACGGCCGCTTATTCATACACTTGATATTGAGTTGAAATACAATGTTGATGAGGACGGCTGGGGACAAGTAGAGCAAGAAGAAGGTGCTCGTTGCAGCAAGTGGGAGTTTGAGAATGGCCTTAATGGCGATATGGAGAATGACTTTGGCATTTTCCGTTTGGCTGATGTGTATCTGATGAAAGCTGAAGCGTTAGTCCGTTTGGGCATTGAAAATGGAGAGGCAACTCGCTTAGTGAACGAACTCAGAAAGCGGGCTTTTGATGAAAGTTCTAAATTGTTGGGTTCGGTTACATTGGATGATATCTACAACGAAAGAAGATTTGAGTTGGCATGGGAAGGATTTACTCGTCAGGATATGATTCGATTTGGCAAGTTCCTTGATCCGATTGAAGGTTGGAAAGGACAAACAGATGAGAAGTATCTGTTATTCCCAATTCCACGTACAGCGTTGGATGCAAACGAAAATCTAAGCCAAAATCCAGGCTACTAAACTGGTTAACCCTTGAGGGAGCCACTGTCGTAATGATGGTGGCTTCTTCTTAAGTTTGATTGGTATCAAGATATCTCAGGATCACCAGGATTTTGATTTTTTGCGAATAAGTGCCGTTGTCCATTGGGACAACGGCTTTGCAACAAAGAAGTCGTATTCACGGAGGATGCGACTTTTTTTGTTTCTTTGATTAACCTAAAAATGTGTTTTATGAAACCTGGATTGCTTAGCCTTTTGCTAATTTGTTTTTATGCCTGTAACCGGCCTGCTGTACCTACTGTGATTATTGAAACAGAACGGGGGAATGTGGTGGTTGAACTGTATCCGGAAAAAGCACCGGTAACGGTGGCTAATTTTCTGCGTCTTGTTGAGGATCAGACTTATTCCGGAGCTTGTTTTTATCGGGTGGTTCGGATGGATAATCAACCGGATAATGACGTGAAAATTGAAGTGATTCAGGGGGGATTGAAAGAGGATGAGTTGGTGGAGAAATACCCGGCAATTATGCACGAAACAACACGCGAAACAGGCTTGAAGCACCAGGATGGAACCCTTTCCATGGCCCGCATGGAGCCGGGAACTGCATCAACCGAATTTTTTATTTGTGTGGGCGAACAGCCAGAGCTGGACTTTGGAGGCCAACGAAATCCGGATGGACAAGGCTTTGCTGCTTTTGGAAAAGTGGTGCAGGGGATGGAAGTTGTTCGGGAGATTCAGCAGGGAAACGATGATGGGCAGCTGTTGCAAAGGCCAATACGGATTATTGGAATGACACTGGAAAAGTAATTTCGTGGAGTTGACTTAACGAAATAAACGAATCGTTTTTTATTCAATTTGTTCATATTGTTGGGATGTTATGCTTTGGAATAAATTGTATAATGGAAGTTTGGGATGAAAACTTGTGCTGAGAGCAAACAAGCGAAGGGATTGGTTGTTTTAGATAATTAAGTTCAAAAAAAAGAAATCAAGATGAAACGAGCATGTGAAAACTATTGCACCCCGATAGAAGATCAATAAGCGCGTTCCATCGAATACCTTTGAAAATTAAAATAAGATGAAAGAAACAACTGGAAAAATTGCCTTTGCAGGTAATCCTTTAACCCTGATTGGGGAACCGATTCAGGTAGGCGAAAAAGCGCCCGATTTTACGTTATTAAGTGCAAACCTTGAGCCGGTGAAGTTATCCGACTTTGATGGCAAAGTGCGTGTTTTGGCTATTTACCCTTCCATTGATACGGGCGTTTGCCAGGCGCAGAATCGTCGTTTCAATGAGGAAGCTGCCCAATTAGGCGATACCGCTGTGCTGTCTATTTCTTGCGACTTGCCTTTTGCGCAAAGCCGGTTTTGTGCTGCCGAGGGCTTGGATAAAGTGGTGACTTTGTCGGATCACAGAGACGTGGATTTCGGGACTAAATATGGCTTCCTGATAAAGGAGCTTCGTTTGCTGGCCCGCGGAACCGTGGTGATTGACAAGGACGGAACAGTTAAGTATGTTGAGTTTGTGCCTGAAGTAACCACTGAACCTGATTATGATTCGGCATTGAATGTTGTTAAGGAATTGATTTAGTCATTCTGGCTATCAACGTTCGCATTAGCAAGTTGTATGAAAACGATATCAAAAATCCAGGCTTTAGCTGCATGTCAGCAAAGACCTGGATTTTTTTGTTTGGCTTGTAGAGGTGCTTCCAGAATCTTTGAAAGTTCATGAGTGCATAAGTTCATATTTCCGTACGCTCGTGCCTTCTTGTGTTCATACCTTCTGTAAAGTCCTTCTCACTGTTCTCGCGCTCAGTGCCCAGTGCTCCATGCTCTTAGCCCGCTGCTCTTGACTCTCCTAATTCAAATGACCAGAAATCGGTCGGGTGAAAAAGCGCCTCGGTCAGGCGATGCAAAAAACAGGTAAATTCCGTCATACGAACTTGACTCTTCTGGAAGCGTAAGTAGACCGCCCTGCGCCGAGCGGTGCAGGCCACTTTCATAGGGCCCCTGAAATCCGTCCGCAGAAGTTGTTATATACCACAGCTCATCGCTTAAACGAATGCTGGCTATTCCTTCGTCGTTCAGCCAGCTCACTTCAAGCTGGTCGCTTCCATCAGGCCGGACAACTACCCCAAGCTTAAATGGTAAGGGCAGCGAGCCGTCTGCAAAATGGAGCAAGGATGGATCTTCCAACTGTCCCTGGTGACCGAATGCTGGCATGTTTGCTTTTAAAAACATATGATACCCACTGCTATTTCCCGACAAGCGATTCCAAATGGGGACAATAACCTGCTGTTTATACTGCTGACAAAAGGCATTTACCGCCTTAAACCGCTGCCGGTGTTGCTTCTGCCGGTCCGACCAGGAGTCTTTGCTGTATTGTGGTGCTGTCCGCACATAAGACGTGTCCCCGCGCTGAACAACAACCAGTGGCCCCAGTTTCCCGGATACCGATCCCAATAACCCGTCTCTTATTTTCGCCATAGCAGAGTCTTATTTTTAACGTATTTGATTAGTTTATTCTACATATTTTCTATGATTAAAGTTACAGAATATACACAGAAATAACACAGAAGATACTTAGAAGATATGGATTTGATCCTTGTCAAAAGGAAAGAGAAGACAATAGAGATTAGACACTAGACAATAGACAGGCAGAAGGCACTCACGAAGGTACGAACCCAGGAAGTCACGATCGCACGAACTGTCAACTGACAATCTATCCGGTGAAATTTGCGGAGTGCGTATGTCATAGGACCGACAACTGTCCACCGACAACAGTCTGCTTAGTCGCTAAGACGGAAAGCATCGCAGTGAACGCAAAGAACACACGAGGACACGAAATCACGAACGCACAAAGGCTTCGAAGCGAGATGGTGTGCCGTGAAACGTACTGGGGCCTGAGAATCAGGAGGCTGAGGAAGGTTGAGGAAATTACGATTTGGTATCCTGTTTTTTTTATCTGCTACAGGCGAAATTCAAACCCATTTTAAATAAGGCCTTTTTATCAAAAAAGAGAAGGAAAAGGGGTCACTTATTAACGTAATTCGGTATTAAGATATGAGAATTATATATTCCGGCGTATGCTTTTGAACATATTTTCGCTACCTGTCGTTTTATGCGTGCATGAGATTCCTAGTGAAAGTGCCAATTGGTTGTACTCAGTTAGTGGGTTTATTTGTCTGAATGGCAGTTGTTTAAATCGTTGTTTTAATGCAGGTGTTTATTTGTAAAGTGAGCAAAACAGAAGTGCCTTAATTTTCAAAAGCGTCATCGGAGAAACAGCGAAGTCCTAAGTAGTAAGGGTTTTTAGGTGGGATTTCGTAAATTTAATCATGTTGAAAACACTTGGTTGTGAATTAAGTGTAAGAATCAATCTTTAATGGTCCTAAAAAATAAGATTCTTTCTGTCGTAGTGGGTGTGGTCGTACTGGCGTGTTTTTTGCAGGAAATCAGTTTTTCTCAAGCTCATCCATCATCTGAGTCGTTCCCAAAGAATGTCTTGGATGTTTTTTTCATGCCCCTAAGTGAACCTCAATCTACTGCCCACTCCGAAAACAACCAACAGCATCCAAACGCCAACGAACCCGATCTTATTGCCTTAGTCCCTGGAAAAAATAACGAAAGCCCCAACGAGCAATGGAATGCGAGGACTGAACCGCTTGCCGAAACCAACAGCAACCCTCTTTCGAACATCGCTCCGCCGCCTCCAACATCAACCGGAACAGGAGGTTTATGGAGTGCTTCTTCCAGTTGGGATGGAGCGGTGCCTACGGCGAGTGAAGAGGTCTTTATTGCGACCGGAACTATCATCACAATTGATGCTGCTGCTACTTGCCAAAACATCACGATTCAGACGGGAGGCAGCCTAGTTATAACCAATGGAGCAACGCTGACCGTTACCGGCGACTGGACCAATAACGGAACATTTACGCCCAATGATGGCACCGTTGAGTTCAACACTCATAGCTCACAAATTACAGGAGCAACCAGCTTTTACAATCTTTTAATCAATGCCGGAGCAGATGTCAGCTCGATCATTGCCGTAAACTCAGACATC
Organism: uncultured Sunxiuqinia sp.; assembly: GCF_947495665.1. Taxonomy (GTDB): domain Bacteria; phylum Bacteroidota; class Bacteroidia; order Bacteroidales; family Prolixibacteraceae; genus Sunxiuqinia; species Sunxiuqinia rutila. The sequence goes on along the minus strand of NZ_CANLZV010000006.1, from coordinate 1,744 downwards.
ACCGTCAGTAATCTGCTCCTTCAAAATGGCTTGTTACAGATCAATGGTGGAACAACTTCAATTACAAATTTAAACCCGGCAACTAGCCCTGCCCATCTGATTCCTGCCAGTACTGGTATTGAAGTAAATGCTGGGGGAACTCTCACGACCGGCGATTTTACGATCATCAACGAAGGACTTATTCGAATTAATAAGGGCACAGCCACCTTTGGAAACAGCTCGGGCAATAGTGTTAACACGCAGGTTGATGGTGCTTTTCTTGTTAGCGGTGGAACTGTAAATATTGCAGGGCGATTACACAACTCAGCAGGTAACGATGCAGGAACAGCAGGCATTCATATATCTGGCGGTGACATTACCCTTGCCACTGTTGGTAATGGGCTAAGCAATACAGGTTCATTAAACGTAATCTCCCGTGGAGCGTTCGAATTTACAGGTGGTACCATTATTTTTCAAGAAGCCAGCACAGCAGCAAGTGCCATTGATCTCGGAATAATCGATGTCGATGGAAATGGAGTGAAAACCATTACGAACGGAGTGTTTCAGTTTGGAAATGATGAAACAACCTCAAATAGCACCTTCGTTATTAATAGTGAAATTGCAATTCCGAACATTAGCACTTGGAATGGGATGGATTTGGAATTAGCACACTCCCTGGAGGTACCAAATAGTTTCAATTTGGGTGTTGATAGTCGTTTAACACTTAACGACGATACCCTTCAAATCCCTGCAACGACTGGACCTAAATATGAGTTTCGCTTAGTGGATGATGGTGATCTGATCCCAATCGATATTCAAATCACAGGTGGTAATGGGCCCGGACAGATTTCGCTCAGTATGGGGGCTAACAAACCTGATGAAAATTTAAATTCAGATGGCGCAAGCTTCCTGAATCGGTATTGGGATATTGATATTACTGGATTTACCGGAAACTTTTCCTATGATATCTTTGCAGACTTTGTTGAAAGTGACATTCATGACTCAGGAAGCTCAATTTCAGCTGCAGTCTACTCAAAAACAAGCACTTCATGGGATATTTATGACGGCGATGGTGTGGGTAGTATTAATACGACATTGTTTGATTTAATAGCTTATGGCATTACCGATGGAAGTATCATCCTATCGGGGATTAACAGTGCGCCAACGGTTATCATCGATCAAGGGGCAACCGCTACTATTTGTGAAGGGACATTCCTTAATCTGACAACAACAGCAGCTGGTGATCCCACATTGACTTATGAGTGGTCCCCAGTAACTGGTTTAAGCGCAACCAATATTTCGAATCCGACAGCAAGCCCATCCACCAACACGACCTATACCGTTACGGTAACGGATGCGAATGGGCTTAGCGCACAAGACCAGATTGAGATCACAGTAGATACTGCTCCGGCTTTTTCCAATTGCCCAGCGACTTCAATTGCCCTGAATACTTTGCCTGCCAGTTGTAGCAACACGGCAAGCTATACTGCAGAAGCATCTGGAAATCCAGCGCCCACTTATACTTACGAATTTTCCGGGGCAACAACTGCGCCCCCCAGTGCGGGGACCGGCAGCGGTTCCACCTTTAATGTTGGAACAACGACGGTAACGATTACGGCAGAAAATACCTGCGGAACAGATGTGTGTACGTTTGATGTAGTGGTGACTGATGATGAAGCACCGACAGCAGTTTGCAAGAATATTACCGTTCAGCTTGATGCGACGGGTAATGCAACTATTACCCCGGCTCAAATAGATGATGGCA